>NZ_BAABJM010000002.1:0-759601 GCF_039543305.1 Nocardia callitridis
CGGTGGTTATAGCGGTGGGGAAACGCCCGGTCCCATTCCGAACCCGGAAGCTAAGCCTGCCAGCGCCGATGGTACTGCACTCGACAGGGTGTGGGAGAGTAGGACACCGCCGGAACAATTTTCACGAATGCCCCCCGACTTCGGTCGGGGGGCATTCGTCGTTTCCCGAGATTACCTAGGACCGCATTGCCGCGGACAATACTGCGCTTACCTCGCGGGCCGTGCTCGAAGTCGCCGAGATGTATTCGTCGCGCTCGGATTTCGTCGTCTCCGCGCGCAGCGGTCCAAGCTGCACTTCGTAATTCGCGATTCCGGACGCGTCGAGGACCGGCGCCGCGAGATAGCTCAACGGGAGTAGGTCCTCGGCGTCCAACTCGGCGATAGTGAACGGACGCGCGGTGAGTGTGGCCAACTGCCGTAACGCGCGTGCGCGCAGATTGGGTTGCAGTAACTGGGTACCCACCGCGCCGAGTAAATCGGCGAGCAACTCCACGGTTCCCGCGTCGTCGACCCGGGGGCGAAAAACAGCGACGCCGCGCTCACGCACCAGCGTGAGCAAGGCGCCCGCGCTCCGCTTGTCCTCGGCCGAAGCAGTTCTCAGCCAGGCGTTCTGCTCGTGGGCCTTGCGCCATGGCATCACACTCGCGCCCGCCGGGAACTGGAGCGGAATGCGCTGTCCGACAGGGAGTCCGGGGATGTTCCTGTCCGGGCCGTTGCGCACATCCAGGACGGTCAGGTGCCGGGGTTCGATGCGACTGAATGTGGCGCCGTGGCCGGTGCGTTCGGCCAGTCGGGTCAGGAGTTCGCCCACTCCGTGGGGGAGGGTGAGCGTTGCTATACCGGCGAGCGCTGGCCCGACCGTGTAGCCACGGTCCGGCATGCGTACCACCCACGACACCGTCGTGAGCTCATCGAGGATGGCGGCGGCGGTCGCGCGGGCGATCCCGAGGCGACCGGCGATGGCCGCGACACCGATCGGTTCTTGGGCACCGGCGAGCAAGGTGACGATCTCGGTGACGCGGCGGGTGGGCGGCGAAGCGGATCGGAGGGACATCGGCCATTCCTCGGTCTGGGGTCGAGCGGACAACCTACGATGTCGAATATTAGTCCGATAGACGACGAATATTCGACGGTCGAGGCAAGTTGCCCGACCGTCGGGGTGGGAGCACGGATGATTCTGGATCGGTTCCGTATCGACGGGAAGGTCGCGGTAGTGACCGGAGCCGGACGCGGGCTCGGCGCCGCGATCGCGGTGGCCTTCGCCGAAGCCGGTGCGAATGTGGTGATCGCCGCGCGGACCGAGAGCCAACTCGAGGCGGTGGCCGAACAGGTCGCGGCTACCGGGCAACAAGCGCACGTGGTCGTCGCCGACCTGAGTGACATCGAGGCGACCGCCGCGCTGGCCGAGGCGGCGGTGCAACGCTTCGGACGACTGGACATCGTGGTGAACAACGTAGGCGGTTCCTTGCCGAGTCCGCTGCTCGACACCACCCCGGAGGCATTGACCAGTGCCTTCGAGTTCAATGTGACCACAGCGCATTCCCTCGTGCTTGCCGCGGTGCCGCGCATCCTCGACACCGCGGGTGGCGGCTCGATCGTGAATATCACCTCGACCATGGGTCGATTGCCGGGCCGTGCCTTCGCCGCCTACGGCACCGCGAAGGCCGCGCTGGCGCACTACACGAAACTGGCCGCCCTGGATTTGAATCCGCGCATCCGGGTGAACGCCATCGCGCCCGGTTCGATCCTCACCTCGGCGCTGGAGATCGTCGCGGGCAACGACGCGATGCGGACCGAGCTCGAATCGAAGACCCCGCTGGGTGGTCTCGGCGAGCCCGCCGATATCGCGGCGGCGGCGCTCTATCTCGTCTCGCCCGCAGGCAAGTATCTCACCGGCAAGGTGCTCGAACCCGATGGTGGCTTGATCGCACCGAACCTCGACCTCCCGATTCAGGACCTGTGACATGACATATCGCGTAGTGCAATGGGGGACAGGCAATGTCGGTAAGCACGCACTGGCGGGGGTGATCGCCCACCCCGAGTTGGCGCTGTCCGGTGTGTGGGTCTCCGGGCCCGCGAAGGACGGGACGGACGCCGCGGTGCTCGCCGGACTCGACGAGACCGTCGGCATCACCGCGACCACCGACACGGCGGCGATTCTGGCTTCGCGTCCGGACTGCGTCGTCTACTGCTCGATGACCGACAACCGGCTGCTCGAAGCGGTGGATGAACTCACCCGCATCCTGCGAGCAGGCATCAATGTCGTCGCCTGCGCGCCGGTGTTCTTCCAATATCCCTACGGCACACTGCCGGACGAACTGCTGAAACCCGTGCAGGAGGCCGCGGCAGAGGGTAATGCATCGCTGTTCGTGAACGGGATCGATCCCGGCTTCGCCAATGACCTGCTCCCACTCGCGCTCGCGGGCACCTGCCTGCGGGTCGATCAATTGCGTTGTGTCGAGATCGTCGATTACGCCAGCTACGACAACCGCGAGGTGATGTTCGACATCATGGGTTTCGGCAAACCCATGGATGAGATCCCGATGCTGCTGCAACCGGGTGTGCTCGCGCTGGCCTGGGGTGGCACGGTGCGCCAACTCGCCGCGGGCATCGGCGTCACCCTCGACGAGGTGACCCAGACCTATGAACGGGTGCCCGCACCAATGGATTTCGACATCGCCTCCGGGCACATCGCCGAAGGAACCGCGGCGGCATTGCGTTTCGAGGTCAGAGGCATGGTCGGCGATCGGATGGTGACGGTGCTCGAACACATCACCCGACTACACCCCGACCTGTGTCCGGAGTGGCCGCAGCCCGCGCAGCGGGAGGGTTCTTACCGGGTGGAAATCACCGGTGAACCGAGCTACGGCATGGACCTGGTGACCTCGAGCCGCAACGGTGACCACAACTACGCGACGCTGGTGGCCACCGGCATGCGGATCGTGAACGCGATCCCCGCAGTCGTGCAGGCCCCGCCAGGTATCGTCACGGCGCTCGATCTGCCGCTGATCACCGCGCCCGCGGTGCACGAGGTCGGAAAGCGCTGAGAGGTCGGAAAGCGCTGATGCGGACGGGGTTCGGATGATCGAGTCCGCCCCGCACGGTCATAGCATCATCCTGGTGGTCTGGTGGTCTGGTGGTCTGGTGGTCTGGTGGTCTGGTGGTCTGGTGATCTGGTGATCTGGCGAGCGGTCTGGCGGCGCCGTCGGTTCCTTCGCTATGAGTACGCTCCGGCTTCTCGGCATGCTCGACCAGGCAGCGCGGCGCTCAGGGCACCAGGAGATCTACGGCGACCGCGAAGCGTTCGAGGTAGAGCTCCCGTGACGAAACTTGGTGTTTGATACCGATCGACGCGCTGATCATCGTCGGCGCTATCTTTGCGGCCGCCGCCGCACCCAGCTCGGCGGCGACCGCGTCCGTGATCAATTCTTCGAATTGTCGTGGCTTGGTCTCGATGATGGTGCCGAGGAGGTCGGGATCGTTCTCGATCACGGTCGCGACATCGCGGGTCATCGGACCGATGTAGCGACCGGCCCAGCGGTCGAACGAATCCAGCAGTCGGTCACGAAGCGACCGTTCGGGCTGCCCCAGAATCCGCGTGACGTCAGCGAGGTCTTGCTCCAGCGCCTGGACTACGGCGGCGCGGAAGAGTTCCGCCTTGGACGCGAACAGAAAATAGAGACCGGGGCGCGAGATGCGTGCCGCCTTGGCAACGTCTTCCATCGATGTCTTGCGGTAGCCGAATCGCGCAAAGGTGACGAGCGCCGAATCCAAAACGGACACACGACGATCCGCACCGTCGGTCGCGGTGGTCTCGCTGGGCGATTCCCGAGTGCTCATGGACTGATTCTATGGCGAGTAGTCCAACTGTACAGAAATGGCCTACTCAGTATAGTTGCGATATGACCTCCTCGGCTCTCATCACCACCTCTTTCAGCGCCGCCACCACCGCCGAAGAGGTACTCGACGGCATCGACCTCGGCGGCCTACGCGCGGTCGTCACGGGCGCCTCCTCCGGACTCGGTGCCGAGACGGCCCGCGTGCTGGCCGCAGCGGGTGCCGAGGTGGCACTGGCGGTCCGTAATCGTGCGGCGGGAAATGCCGCCGCGGACGAGATCGCGCGGTCGACCGGAGCGAGCCGACCGCGCGTAGTTCTGCTCGATCTCGCGAACCGCGGCACCGTCAGCGCGTTCGTCGACGCATGGCGCGGCCCGCTGCACCTTCTGGTCAATAACGCGGGGGTTGTCACTAGCGGCGTCGAGCGCACCGCCGAGGGTTGGGAGCTCCAGTTCGCGACGAACCACCTCGGCCACTTCGGGCTTGCCATGGGACTGCGGGATGCCTTGGCGCGAGGAGCCGAGGAACGCGCCGGGGCGCGGATCGTCTCGGTCAGCTCGACGGCGCACATGCGCTCCGGCATCGATTTCGACGACCTCCACTTCGAGCGCCGAAGCTACGATCCCCAGACTGCCTACGCCCAATCGAAGACCGCGAACTCTCTGTTCGCCGTGGAAGCGACCCGGCTCTGGGCGTCCGACGGTATCGTCGCCAACGCGGTGAACCCCGGCGGTGTCGCGACCGGGTTGCAACGCAACTTCACGACGCAGCAGAAGGAGTCGCTCGATGCGGCCGAGGCCGCCGGGGTTTTCACGTACAAGTCTGTCGGACAAGGGGCCGCGACCAGCGTCGTCGCGGCCGTCGCCGAACAATTCGCGCACACCGGTGGGCACTATCTCGATGACGCGCAGGAGGCATACACCGTGCCGAACGACGCCGAACTCGCTCGGCACCCGCACGGTGTGAAGGAATGGGCGCTCGATCCCGCTGCCGCGCAGCGCCTCTGGGCGGTCTCGACGGACCTTCTGCAAGGACCGTAGGTCGGTATACGCCTGTTCTGCGTCCGGAGACATCGACGGTTCTCGCGCCTGCTTGCCGCACGGCGACAAGTAATGCGAACAACCAGGTAACAGCCGCCGGTGCACTCCGCTCGTTTGTCCGACACTTCGATGGGATCGCCTCGGGATGTCGTCGCACGCACCTGTTCCTCGACACCGCACCGCCGCCGAGGGCTCAGGCGTGGGCGTCGCGGTATACCGCAGCGCGGATGCTTCGGTCGAGTCCGGAAGCGGTTGACGCCGAGAAGGTTCCGGTGATCAGTTCGCGCCGAGGACGTCCAGCGCGTGGTCGACGTCGGTGTCGTCGTTGTAGAGGTGGAACGAGAACCGCAGCCTGTGTTCGCGGGCGGAGAGCACGATGCCCGCCGCGCGCAGTCGGGCCGCGTCGTCGGGAGTGCCGGTGACGGAGACGATCGGTGCGGGGCTCGGGACGTGGTCCAGGCCGAGGGTGGCGAGCCCGGCGCGGAAGCGGTCGGCCAGGGCGAGGTCGTGTGCGTGGATGCGTTCGACGGTCAGCTCCCGCAACAGGGCCAACCCCGCGTGCGCGGCGATCACGCCCAACCAGTCGGGTGTCGCGTCGAATCGACGGGCGGTGGGCGCCAACTGCTTCGGGTCGTACATGTCGGCGGCGCGATCATTCGCGGAGTACCAACCGGGGGCGAGCGGCCGAATCGATCCCGCCGCGTGCGACCCCGCCGCGAAGAACGCGATGCTGCGCGTGCCGACCAGCCATTTGAACGACGCGCACACCCAGTAGTCGGCGTCGGTGAAACGCATCGGCAGCCAACCTGCCGACTGGGTGACGTCCACCAGCAGTCGTGCGTCGTTCGCGAGGGTGGCGGCACGCAAGGCAGGTAGGTCGACGGTGCGTCCGTCCGCGGACTGCACCGAACTCACCGCGACCAGCGCGGTCCGCGGACGCACCTGCTCGGCAAGATCCTCCAGCGCCACCGTGCGCACGGCCAGGTCGCCGCGGGTAAGGAAAGGCAGGGGGACGGAAGCGAATTCACCTTCGACGACCAGCACTTCGGCCCCGCTGGGCAGCGCCGCGGCAACCGGGCCGATGAGGCTCGCGACACTGGGGCCGATCGCGATGTCGTCGGCGCTGGCGCCGTCGAGCAAGTGCGCGAAGGACTCCCGTAATTCGGGGACGAGGGGGTCGTGGCCCCTCGGCGTCTCCAAGCCCGCAGCCCACCGCGTGGTGACAGTGTGCACGGCCGCGACCGCGCGTGCCGAGGGCAGGCCGTGCGAGGCGGTGTCGAGATAGGTGGTCTCGGGACTGAATTCGGCGGGAGCCAAGGCGGACATCCTGAAAGCCTCCGCCGTGGCCGAGCCGTCGTCCAGCACCACCGCCGCGAAAGTGGCCCTACTGTTGCGGCGCCGCCCACATATTGGTCAGCAGCCGGTGGCTGGGCGTGTCCGCGAGAGCCTGCATGGATTCGTAGATGCGTTCGTATTCGGTGGCGCTGATCCGCCAGTTGCCGTCGTCGTCGCGACGGTAGGTGTCGGTGTAGTACCCGGCGCCGCGAATCAGGATGCCCGGCTCGGTCGCGATGACGGTGTCCTCGAAAGCCCATGACCCGGTGGCGGTGTCGCCGGTCACGGTGATTTCCGGGTGGTTGGCGATGTGCACCGTGACGATCGCGGGTCCGATGTTCTCCCGCATGAAATCGGTGATCGTGTCCCTGCCGTCCAGGCGAAGCGGTGCTCCCAGTGCGTGGGTGCCGTAGTGGCCCACCGCATCAGCGATGAGCGTGTCGGCGAATTCGTCCCAGCGTTTCAGGTCGAGTGTGCGGAAATAGCGGTACTTCACCTGACGGACGGCTTCGATGGCGGAGTGATCCATCAGCACAGCGTGGCATGTGAACGTGGGCCGGGTGTCCGCAATCGCGGGGATTTCCCGTGCGCGGGACGAATCAGTGCGCGGTGGACTCGATGATCGCGCGTGCGCCCTGGCGAAGCAGGTCGGCGCCGACGAAGAAGCCGAGCGCCTGGGGGTCTTCGGGCACACCCCAGTGGTGCGCGTCCAGCCACCGCGTGCCGTCGGCATTGAAGACCTTGCCACGCAAGGTGAGTCGGCCGGTGCGTTCGGTGGTGGCCACACCCGCGATGGGCGAGTTGCAGTGCCCCTGCAGGGCGTGCAACATGGCGCGTTCCGCGTCGGCGTGCCGGTGGGTTTCGGCGTCGTCGAGTTGCGCGCCCAGTTCACGCAGCTGGGTGTCGGTATCGCGGCATGCGAGCAGGATGATTCCCGCGCCGATCGGCGGGCACATCGTCTCGAGATCGAGCGTCTCGGTGATGCGGTGCTGCTGTCCCACCCGGTACAGGCCGGAGACCGCGGCGATCAGCACATCCACATGCCCCTCGGCGAGGCGCTCCAAGCGGGTGTTCACGTTGCCGCGCAATGGCTTAACCCGCAGGTGCGGATAGTGCAGCCGCAGCTGCGCGCTGCGGCGCACCGAGCTGGTGCCGACGACGGAGCCTTCCGGCAGTTCGGCCAACGGCGCGCCGGTGCCGGTGATGATGGCGTCGTGGACGTCGTCGCGCGCCAGGTAACCGGCGAAGGCGATGCCCTCGGGCACCGGCACGTCGCCGGGAATGTCCTTGAGGCAGTGCACCGCCAGATCGGCCTGGTCGGTGAGCAGCGCGTGGTCGATCTCCTTGACGAACGCACCCTTGCCGCCGAGCTTGGCGAGGTCGCCCATCCACCGGTCGCCGGCGGTGGTGACCTTCACAAGCTCGTTGTCCACGCCTAATGCGGTGAGCGAAGCCGAAACCTGCTCGGCTTGCGCCACGGCCATCGGGCTGGAGCGGGTGGCGATACGGATGGTGCGCGCGCGCGACATTCCCGCAGTCTACTACCGACAGACGTAGACTTCGCGGCCGGTATCAGCCGGAGCTGCTTCAGGCGCGCTTCGCGGCCAGCGCTCGTCCCGCCGCGCGGCCGGAGAAGATACAGCCGCCGAGGAAGGTTCCTTCCAACGCGTTGTAGCCGTGCACGCCGCCACCACCGAATCCTGCGACTTCACCCGCCGCGTACAGGCCGGGGAACGGGCTGCCGTCGGGCCGCATGACCTGCGAGTCGAGATTTGTTTGCAAGCCGCCAAGGGTTTTGCGGGTCAGGATGTTCAACCGGACGGCGATGAGCGGGCCCTTGGTGGGATCGAGAATGCGGTGCGGTGCGGCCACGCGACCGGCCTTGTCGCCGAAGTACTTGCGCGCGTTGGTGATCGCCGCGAGTTGACTGTCTTTGCTGAACTTGTTGTCCAGTTCGCGATCACGCGCGACGATCTGCCGTTCCAGTGCTTCGTAATCCAGCTGCGGGCCGCGCGCGATCTTGTTCATACCGTCGACGAGCTCGTGCAGCGTGTCGGCGACCACGAAGTCGACGCCGTGCTGTTTGAACGCCTCCACCGGGCCGGGAGCGCCTTGGGCGACACGGCTTTTCAGGGTGAGCTTGAGGTCCTTGCCGGTGATGTCGGGATTCTGTTCGGAGCCTGAGAGCGCGAACTCCTTCTCGATGATCGCCTGGGTGAGTACGAACCAGGAGTAGTCGTGGCCGCTGGCGAGGATCTCGCGCATCGTGGCCATGGTGTCGAAGCCGGGGAAACACGGTGCTGGCAAACGCTTTCCGTTCGCGTCGAACCACAGTGACGAGGGGCCGGGAATGATACGGATCGCGTGGTCGGGCCACACCGGATCCCAATTCACGATGCCCTCGGTGTAGTGCCACATGCGGTCCCGATTCACCAGTGCGCCACCCGCGGACTCGGTGATGGCGAGCATGCGTCCGTCGACGTGCGCCGGAACCCCGGAGATGAGCGTTTCCGGGCACGGGCCGAGTCGCTCGCTGGGCCAGTTGCGGCGGATCAGTTCGTGATTGTGGCCGATGCCACCGGAGGTGACCACGACGGCTCGGGCACGGAACTCGAACTCCGCCACGGTGGTTCGCGAGGAGGCCCGACCGCGTTCGAGGTCGCTGGGTTCCAGTACTTTGCCGCGCACGCCGACGACGGCGCCGTCCTCGACGATCAGCGCATCGACGCGGTGGCGGAACTGGAAATCGACGAGGCCGCGTCGCTCGCCGTCGAGCACCGGCTCCGCGAAAACCCGCACCACTTCCGGGCCGGTGCCCCAGGTGATGTGGAAGCGCGGCACCGAATTGCCGTGGCCGTCGGCGAAGCCACCGCCGCGCTCGGCCCACCCGACCATCGGCGTCACTCGTAAACCGAGTTCGTGCAGGTAATCGCGCTTTTCGGTAGCCGCGAACCGCACATAGGCTTCCGCCCATTTGCGGCCCCAGTGATCTTCGGCAGCACGGTCGAAGCCGGCGGAGCCGAGCCAGTCCTGCAGGGCGAGATCGTAGGAGTCATGGATGCCGAGGCGACGCTGCTCCGGGGAATCGACGAAGAACAGCCCGCCCAGCGACCAGAACGCTTGTCCGCCGAGGTTGTCGCGGTTCTCCTGATCGAGAATTCGTACCCGGTGACCCGCCCGCACGAGCTCATAGGCGGTGACCAGACCGGCAAGGCCCGCGCCGACCACGAGGACATCGAAATCCGCTGTCGCGTCGGTGGATCGGGCGTCGGCGGCTTCGGGATTGTCGGACATGCTCATCCTTGGGGTTCAGTGTTCGTGGGTTCGGTGTTCCCGGTGGCGTCGGGGGAATCGCGGGTGATGTCGGTCTCGGCACTGTAGGCCAGCACGACGTGGCGCAACAGGGTGGCGCGACGTCGCCGCACCACCTGGTTGTCCGGTTCGAGCAAGACCTGGACGCTGGTGCCGTCGTGGATGGCGACGAGCGCCTGTCCGAGCGCGACGGGGTCGGGCACGGTTCTGCCGATTCCGTGCAGCGCGCTGACGATCGGGGGCATGAGGGCCTCGACGATGGAGTCTTCGCGCACGGCCATCACCCGGCGCAGCGCGGGCTTGCGCAGCGCGTGCGCGGTGAACTCGGCGGTGATGCGATACCAGTCCTCGTCGACGGGCACGGCGCTCTCCAGTCGCGTGATCGCGGTGTCGATGCCGTCGGCGGCTTCGAGTCGAAGCTCGGCGGTCGCGGCGAGTACGGCACGGACGTCGGCGAGCATCGCCTGCGAGCGCTGCTCCCACATGGCGAGGAACAGCTCGTCGAGTGACCCGAAATTGGAGTAGAAGGCGCCTCTGGTGTACCCGGCCCGCTCACAGACGCGTTCGACGCTCGCGCGGCCGAAGCCTTCCTCGGCGAACGCCCGATACGCGGCGGTGAGCAGGCGGTCTCTGGTCTGCGCGCGGCGGCGGGTGACTCGAGGTGCTGGGTGCGCGTTCGAGGTCGTCGATGCCACGGTCGCGCCTTTCGGTGTTGGTCGGTCGAAGATGTGTCCGACCAGAGCGTTCTGCCAGCCGAGTGGCAACGGATACAGAAGTGTATCGAATACAGAAAAGCATCGGAAGCGATTGCCCGACGCGGTGGGTAAACTGACGTCGACACCTCGACCGAGTCCGCGCAGTCCGCGAGGAGTGAGCGATGAACGACGTTCGGAGTTCGGGTGCGACCACCTCCATGGTCGGCTGGCGAGTACGGCGACCAGGGCCGATCGAGACGAAGCCACTGGATCTGGTGCGCGAGGTGATTCCAGGCCCCGGCGCCGACGAGCTGCTCGTCCGCGTGCTCGCCTGCGGGGTATGCCGGACCGACCTGCACGTCGCCGAGGGCGACCTCGCCGTGCACCGCGCGGGGGTTGTGCCGGGCCACGAGGTGGTGGGTGAGGTGGTGGCACTCGGGACGCAGGTCGATGAGCGCAGGCACCGCGCGGCGTTCGCGGTGGGCGATCGGGTGGGCATCGCCTGGTTGCGCCGCACCTGCGGCGAATGCACCTACTGTCTTCGCGGGGCGGAGAACCTGTGTCCGCGCTCGGTGTACACCGGGTGGGACGCCGACGGCGGATACGCCGAATTCGCCACCGTCCCGGCCGATTACGCGCTGCACCTGCCGGACAACTATAGCGTTTCGGAGACCGCGCCGCTGCTGTGCGCGGGCATTATCGGCTACCGAGCGCTCGAACGTGCCGCGCTGCCGAAAGGCGGTCGTCTCGGTATCTACGGATTCGGCGGCAGTGGCCATATCGCGGCGCAGGTCGCGGCCGCACGAGGCGCGGAAGTGCATGTGATGACCCGTGATCCCGCCGCCCGCGAGTTGGCCACCGAACTGGGTGCGGCCTCGGTCCAGGAATCGACACAACCACCACCCGCGCAATTGGATTCGGCCATCCTCTTCGCACCCGTGGGCACACTGGTGCCCACCGCGCTCGCGGCTCTCGGCCGCGGCGGCGTGCTTGCCATCGCGGGTATCCAGCTCAGCGCCATCCCGGAACTCGACTATCAGCGCCATCTCTTCCAGGAACGCGAGATCCGGTCGGTTACCGCCAATACCCGCGCCGACGCCACCGAATTCCTCGCCTTCGCCGCCGCACACCGAATACGGGTGACGGCAACGGACTACCCGCTCGACACCGCCGACCGCGCGCTCGCCGACCTCGCAGGCGGTCGGTTCACCGGGACGGCGGTGCTCGTGCCGTAACGCCGAAGTGCTGTCACCGCACGTCGGGGCAGTGCTGCGCGCACGCGTCAGCGCGGGGCGAGCGCAGCACGCGACGTTGGGATCAGTGACGCGGACCGGCTCTTGCGCGCCCGCGGCGTTCGGTGAATGTTCACCTCGCCCGCGTCAGGACGACAGCCCAGCAGGTTGACGTCGATGGTGCGTGGATTCGCGCCGCCCCGGTGACCGGATCCGGCCGGTCGGCGTCGGAACAGTGCCCGTCTACTTCTGTTCGACGCGCGCCGCCGGTGCGGCGATCGTGGGGTTGCGGTTCAAGAACGCCTCGAAGGCGTCGAGATCGGAGGGGCCGGGCACATTGTCGCGTCCCTCGGCGAACACACTGAAGCCGTCGCCGCCGGAGGCGAGGAAGCTGTTGGTGGCGATGCGGTAGGCGGCAACGGGATTGAGGGGTTGTCCTGCGATGCGCACGCTGTCGGCGATCACCTTGGCGCCCGGTGCGGCGGACGCCGAGTAGGCGTAGGTGAGCCCCGAGGTGGACAGCACGGTCGGCTCGGCGGGGTCGGCCCACTGCTGTTCGAGCAACCGCAGGATCTGTGCTCCGGTCAGCGTCGAGGTCACCACCTGGTTGCCGAACGGCTGGGCGGTGAAAATGTCACCATAGGTGACCGGTCCCGCGGGCAGATCCGCGCGCACGCCACCCGGATTCATGAATGCCGCGACCGGGTGGTCGCCCGCGGTCGCGCTGAGCATCGAGTCGGCGATGACGTCACCGAGTGGCGAGGTCGGGGCCGCGCCCGCGGCGCGCGGCAGCGGGTTCGTCGCGGTGCCGACCACCCGCTGGGCGCGCGGGCGCGATTGCTCGTCGTAGAAGGCCACCAGGTCTTCGGTAGGCCGATCGGGTTCGACGTCGCGGGTGACGACCCGATTGACCGCGGCGGCGTGCACACCATCGGATCCGAAGCGCAGCGTGAGGTCGGTGATCAACCGGCCGTAGGAGGCGCCCTGGGTGATCACCTTGCCGTCGATGGTGCAGACATACGACTGATGGCTGTGCCCGGACAGAATCGCCGACACCGCAGGATCGGCGCGGCGCGCGACCGTGGCGACGTCGGGGGAGATGTTCGCGCACCCGTTGTAGTCGAGCGCGTCGGCGTCGCCTCGTTGGCCGCCGCCGTTGTGCAGCAGGGCGACCACTGTTTCCGCGCCGGCGGCCCGCATCTGCGGCACGTAGTGATTGATCGCGTCCACTTCGTCACCGAAGGAATATCCCCGAATACCTTCGGGCAGCACGATGCTCGCGGTCTCCTGGGTGACCGTGCCGACGACGCCGATCTTGTGTCCGCCGACATCGAGCATCGTCCACGGTCGCAGCTGCGGTGGCAGTGCGCCCTCGGCGTCGGTGACGTTGGCCGCGAGGTAGGGGAACGCGGCGCCGGTGAACGGCGCACCGGGGGAGCAGCCGTCGGGCGCGCAGCCACCACGCTGGATTCGCGCCAGTTCCACGACGCCGTCATCGAACTCGTGGTTGCCTACCGCGGATGCGGTGACGCCGATGTTGTTGAGGAAGTCGATCGTCGGCTCGTCGTGGAACAGGGCCGAGACCAGCGGGCTCGCCCCGACATTGTCACCGACCGAGACAACGGCCCCGGCGGGGTACGCGGCGCGAAGCCGCGCGAGGTGGGTGGCGAGGAAGGCCGCCCCGCCCGCGTCGTGCCCCGCGATCTTTCCGGTGGATCCGCCGGGTGGCTGGAGGTTGCCGTGGAGATCGTTGAACGCGAACAGGTGGACCTCGTCGCCCTCGGCCGCGGGGAGGTCGTCGGTGGCGACCAGGGGGATCGCGTCGGGTGCGGACGGTGGGGTGGGACCGTCGTTGTTCGCGCAGCCTGCGAGCAATGCCGCCGCCGCGAGCACGACGGCGAACCGATGGGGCCTCATGCGGCAACTTTCCCATGCGCGCGGTGCGCGCGCAGCCCCGGATTTGGGAAGGCACAGGCGATCTCGCCGACCGCCGACGAATGTTCTTCTCGAAGACGACGGGCGGTCGGATCCTGTTGGCTCGCGGTTAGCGCGGGCGGTTGGTCCGCGGCGGGTTGCTGCGCGGTGGCATGTTGCTTCGTGGTGGGGTGACTGTGCGCGGTGGGGTGTTGATGCGATCGGCGGCGCGGGTGGGTCGGCGTAGTTGCTCGGGACGTGGTCGTCGGACGAGGTCGATGCGGGGTCGGCGCACCAGGTCGATCCGTGGCCGCCGCACCAGGTCGATGCGCGGACGCCGCGCGGGGCGGCGGCGCACGATCGGCCTGCGTAGTTGTCCGAAGCGGCGCAGAATACGCGGTTTGCGGATGGTGCGGTCGATCCACTCACCGAGGGTGACCCCCGCGGCGAGCGCGCACCCGACGCCGAACGCGGACAGCAGTTGATTCGCGCCGAGCGGCAGGTTGTTGTTGAGCATCGCGTACAGCCCGCGGTAGACGCTCAGGCCGGGCAGCAGCGGGGTGATCCCCGCGACGGCGACGACCAGCGGCGGGGTGAGCGCACGGCGGGCCATCAGACCACCGGCGAGGCCGACGACGGTGGCGGCGAAACCGGAGGAGATCACCACGCCGAAGTCGGCATGCTGGAACAGCAGAAAGCAGATGGTGCCCGCGGCGCCGCTGCCCGCGGCGGCGGCCAGGGCGCGACGCTCCGCGTAGCAGGCGAAGGCGAAGCCGAATGCCGCGATGGCACCCGCGATGATCTTGACGGGCAAGTCGGTGATCGTGCGAGCTAACGTCATGTCGATCGGGGCGACGGTGACGTCGAACATTTCGCCGACCCGCATCGCCAGCGCGATACCCGCGATGATGCCGCCGGTCATCATGATCACTTCGAGCATGCGGGCGGCCGCGGTGATCGGCGCGCCGGTTATCGCGTCCTGTACCGAGCCGACCAGCGACAAACCACTGAGCAGCACGGTGATTCCGGCCGCGACGACGAGGGTGGGGTTCACATCGATGCCGAGTGGGACCGCCAAGGCGGACAGGGCGATCGCGGGTGCGGAGGCGACCGCGCCACCGACCATGTGTTGGAAGAAGAACGGCAGGCTGTAGCGGTTGAGTACACGGCCGACCCGGTCGATCACCGCCGTCGTCACGAAGCTGATGGCGCCGACCAGTGGGCCGCCGCCGAGCAGGGACGCGATCGCCGCGGCCATGAGCGACCACGCGAAGGTCGCACCCCAGCGGGGGTAGGGGTGTGGTGCCTTGACGATGGCGTCGAGCGCGGCGCGCGCTTCCTCGGGGGTGACGAATTGCGCGCGCAGTCGGCGGGCTAGTCGATCGACGGCAGCGAGCCGGGTGAAGTCCATGGCGCGATAGCGCACGACCCGCATGGTGCTCGCGGGCGGAAGTGCGGGGCCGCGGTCGGCCCAGATCCTGATCGAGTCGTAGGTGACGTCCACGTCGCAGCGCGCCAGACCGTAGGTGGCGGCGATGAACTGGATCTGGGTGGTGGTGTCGGCGACGCCGGTGCCGGAGGCGAGCACGACCTCACCGACGCGCACCGCGATGTCGAGCACCTCGGCGACCTGCGCGTCGTCGGCGAGGTTGATCGGCTGCCACGGTGCGGGAGCGGCGACGATGGTGTCGGCGCTAGCTTGTCGATCGGCGACGAGGGCGCCGATGGCTTTGCCGACCGGAACACGCAATCGCTTGGTCAAGCGGGACCGCCGTCGGCCCAGTTGTTCGGCGCCAGCGCCCGTGCTTTCTCCTTCCGGAGCCTCGCCACTTCCCATGCACGCGAAGGTAGTCCACTACCAGGTGTTGCTCCCAACCGGCTGGCCGGGGTTCGCCCCTTGGAAGCTCGCCGGAAAAATGGTAGAACTTGTTCTAATTTTGGCGTTGGGAGTAGTAGCTGTGCGGTACGGAATTGTGTTGTTTACCAGCGACAGGGGCATTACGCCCTCCGATGCGGCACTGGCCGCCGAGCGTGCCGGTTTCGACACGTTCTTTGTGCCCGAGCACACACACATCCCGGTGGTACGTGCCGCGGCTCACCCCACCACCGGCGACGCGAGCCTGCCCGACGACCGATATCTGCGCACCCTCGATCCGTGGGTCGCGCTGAGCGCCGTCGCCGCGGTCACCGAACGAATCGGGCTGTCGACCGCGGTCGCGTTGCCCGCCGAACATCATCCGATCACGCTGGCCAAGACGATCGCCTCGCTCGACCATCTCTCCGGCGGGCGGGTCCGCCTCGGCGTCGGGTTCGGTTGGAACACCGACGAACTCGCCCATCACGGGGTGCCCGCGGGCAAGCGTCGGACGGTGCTGCGTGAGCACCTGGACGCGATGCGCGCGCTGTGGACCGAGGAGGAGGCGAGCTTCGACGGCGAGTTCGTCCGCTTCGGCCCGAGTTGGTCGTGGCCGAAGCCGATCAGCGCGCCGATCCCGGTCCTGCTCGGTGCCGCGGGTGGGCCGAAGTCGTTCACCTGGTTGGCCGAGCACGCCGACGGCTGGATCACCACGCCCACCGAAACGGGACTGGCGGACAAGATCGAGTCACTGCGCGAGGCGTGGCAGGAGCAGGGCCGCGACGGGGCGCCGGAGATCGTGGCCCTCGCCGGTCGACACAATGCCGAACAGTTGGCGCAGTGGGCCGATCTGGGTGTCACCGAGGTCGTCTTCGGTCTGCCCGATCGCAGCACCGACGAGGTGCGTGGCTACCTCGACCACCTCGCGGGCAAGCTCGGCATCGCGGGCTGAGCCTGCCCGAGGGGCTGGTTCGCCGGGTGCCTCAGCGCAGGTCGCGCCTGCGGAATCCGACGACACCTACCGCCAGCGTGCCTGCCGCGATCGCGAGCAACCACAACAGCGGCGTCGCCTCGAACGGTCCGCCGGGCACCTTCGGCGCGTGCACGAACGGGACCAGGTCGACCACCAGATGCGGGAGAGCGTCGAGCGACCCGACGAAGAAGATCACCACCATGGCGCTGAGCACTCCCCACGCCACCGGCGTCCACCGAGGTGTCAGGCCGTAGAGCGCGACCGTGATACCGGTGACCACCCAGATCGCCGGGATTTGCACCGCGGCCGCCGCGATCGAGTCGGCGATCCCCGTGGCGAGGTCGCCGGTCGAGGCCCCGTAGAGCACCCCGATGGCCGCGCCGGCGACCAACATGGCGACGGCGGGGCCCAGCAGCGCGAAACCGAGGTGGCTCAACGCGTACCGGGTGCGTGCGACCGCACCCGCGAGCGTGGCTTCCACTCGCGAGCTGGTCTCCTCCTCGTGCAGCCGCAGCGTCGCGGAGATCGAGTAGGCCGCCGCGGCCGCGGCGAGCATGGTGAGCGCGTAGGTGATAAACGACTGGCGGAGATCTTGGGAGCCACCCATGGTGGCGACGGCGTCGCGCATCGTCGCGCTGCCGTCGAGCAGGTCGCCGACGCTGTCGACCGCGCCGCCGATCAGCAGGCCGTAGAGCGCGAAGCCGATCGTCCAGGCGAGGAATGTGCCGCGCTGCAACCGCCACGCGAGTCCCACCGGTCCGGCCAAGGAGTCGGCCGCGTGTGCCGGTCCCTGACGTTCGGCCAGCAGCCCGGCTCCGGTGTCGCGCTGGCGAAGCAATTCGTACGCGGCGCCGGTCGCGAGCACCGTCAGCGCGCCGAGTGGCAGCAGCACCCACCACCGTTCGTCGGCGTAAGGGCGCAGTTGCAAACACCAGCCGAGCGGCGAGAACCACGACAGCACACCGTTTCCCGCGTCACCGGCCGCGCGGAGCGCGAACATCGCGCCGAGCGCGCCGAACGCGACCGTGCGCGCCACGCGTGCTCCGCTGCTCACCTGTGCCGCCACGGCGGCGAGGGCACCGAAGACGAGGCCCGCGGCGGCCAGCGCGGCGCCGAACGCGATCGATCCAGCGCCGGGAAGGTCGGCGGCGCGCAGGGAGACCGCGCAGAGCACGCCCGCGACCGCGCAGCCGCCGAAGGTCATCAGCAGTGCCGCGGTGAGTCCGGCATAACGGCCGACGCTGGTGGCGCCGATCAGTTCGGCGCGGCCGGTCTCCTCCTCGACCCTGGTGTGTCTGATCACGGTGAGGACCGCCGCGATGGCGATGACCGTGTACATCGCACCGGCTTTCCAGGTGCCGATCGAGCCGAGCGCCGCGCTGAAGACCGGGCCGTACATCGCGAGCAGGGCCGGGCTGCCCGCCGTCGACGCGGCCAGGCCGTCGAGCTGTGACTGGCTGGCATAGAGGTCTTTGATGCTGACGATCTGGATCGCGGGCATCAACCCGATCAGCAGTACCCACAGCGGCAGCACCACGCGGTCGCGGCGCAGCGCGAGCCGCAGCATGCCGCGGGTGCCGGAGAATTCGCCGCGACCGAGAATGCTTGCGGGAAGCGGGCTCTCGTAGGTGGCCGTGGTCATGCCCGCACCTTCTCGGCAGTGGTCGCGGTGTCGGACGATTCGGTGCCGTCGACGTGGTAATGGCGCAGGAACAGCTCTTCCAGGGTCGGTGGCGCACTGGTGAGGCTGCGCACGCCGATGTCGCCGAGCACGCGAATCAGTTCGCCGAGATGCTCTTGGTCGACCCGGCAGTGCAGCGTCGCGCCGTCCCTTCGGATGTCCTCGACGCCGGGAATGCGACCGAGATCGCCGGGGTCGCCCAACAATTCGGCGGTGATCGAGGTGTGCGAGAGGTGTCGAAGCTGCGCGAGGGTGCCGGTTTCCACGGTGCGTCCCGCGCGGATGATCGTGACGCGGTCGCAGAGTGCTTCCACCTCCGACAGGATGTGGCTCGACAGCAGCACCGTGGTCCCTCGCTGTTTGGCCTCGGCCACGCATTCCCGAAAAACCTGTTCCATCAAGGGGTCCAGGCCGGACGTCGGTTCATCGAGGAGTAAGAGGCGCACGTCGGAGGCGAGCGCGGAGACCAGGGCGACTTTCTGCCGATTGCCCTTGGAGTAGGTACGTGCCTTCTTGGTGGGGTCGAGGTCGAAACGTTCGATCAATTCCGCGCGGCGGGTGGTGTCGATGCTGCCGCGCATCCTGGCCAACAGGTCGATGGTCTCGCCACCGGACAGCGACGGCCACAGCGTGACATCGCCTGGGACATAAGCGAGTTGGCGATGCAGTGCGACCGCGTCGGCCCACGGATCGCTGCCGAACAGTTCCGCGCGTCCCGCGCTGGCCCGCAGAATACCGAGCAGCACACGAATGGTGGTGGACTTGCCCGCGCCGTTCGGGCCGAGGAAGCCGTGGATCTCACCGTCGTCGACGGCGAGGTCGAGTCCGTCGAGGGCCGTGGTGTGGCCGAAAGTCTTTCGCAGACCGTGGATCTCGATAATGCGCGAAACGTTGGACATCATCTCTCCTTTTGGAAGGTGTCCACAACGGTGGGATCGGTGAACAAGCCTTGGGAATACAGTTCGACGGCGGGGAAGGCGAGGGTTTCGGTGAGATCGCGAATGGCCGCGCGATAGTCGACGTCCTCGCCGCGTTGGAGGCGTAGTTGCAGGTAGAGCATGCTCGCGCCGACGTTGAGCAGGGTCAGGTGTCGTGCGCGTGCCGCGGGGTCACGGCTGGGTTTGATGGTGCCGAGTGCGACGCCCTGCTCGAGGTAGTCGGTGGCGTCGGAAATCATGTGTTCGAGAAGGGATTCCGCCAGCTGCCCCCCTGTGATCAGGCTGCGCACCATGTAGCCGATCAGGGGGCCGTATTCCTCGACGTCGGCCATGGCGGCGAGCAGGCCCGAGGTCGCATCGGTTGCGGTGGCCGCCTTGGTCCGTTCGTCGCGGATCAGTTGCAATACCCGTTCGTCGCAGGCGATGCGCAGGCCGTCCTTGGAACCGAAGTGATGATTGACCAAGCCGGGGGAGACTCCGGCGGCTGCGGCGATCGCGCGGACGCCGACGCGGAATCCCGCTGCGGCGAAGAGCTCGATCGCGGCGTCGCGGATGCGGGCGGCGGTATTCAGGTCCGTGGCGGACCCTTGCTTATCGGACTGGTTGTTAAACACATGTTCAGTATATTAAACGCATGTTCAATCGTTGGCAAGAGCGGGTCGCGTGTCGAAGAGAGCGAGCTCTCGCGAGTTCCCGACCGCCGACGCGGCGGCGTCCGGCTATCGTCGGGTTATGACTACCGGCACGGAATCGACGGCAGATCACCTACGCGCGGCGCTGGACGGGCCGTGGGGCGCGGTGCGCGAACAAGCACGAGTCCAGCTGGCTGGTGACGAGTTCAGCGGCGATCCCGCACTCGACCTCGGTGCGGCCCGCGCTCGCGTACTCGACCAGATGCGTGCGATCACCAGCCTCGGCTTACCCGAGATGGGATTTCGTCGTGAACACGGGGGAACCGGCGAACCGGGTGCCGCGGTGGTGGGTCTGGAGATGCTCGCCTACGCCGACCTGTCCCTGTGGGTCAAGGCAGGCGTGCAATGGGGCCTGTTCGGCGGCGCGGTCGAGAACCTCGGCACCGAACGCCACCGCGAGTTCATCAAGCAGCTGATCTCGCTGGAGCTGCTCGGCTGCTTCGCGATGACCGAGTCCGGCCACGGCAGTGACGTCGCCCACCTGGAAACCACCGCGACCTACGACGCGAGCACCCAGGAGTTCGTCATCCACTCGCCGACCCCGTCGGCGCGCAAGGACTACATCGGCGGCGCGGCCGAACACGCCCGCATGGCAGCCGTTTTCGCGCAACTGATCACCGGCGACGGTGCGGGCCACGGCGTGCACTGCCTGCTGGTCCCGATCCGGGACGAAAACGGTGCCGACCTGCCCGGCGTCACTACCTCCGACGACGGTCGCAAAGGTGGCCTGCCCGGCGTCGACAACGGCCGCATCGTCTTCGATCACGTCCGCATTCCACGGGAGAACCTGCTCAACCGCTACGCCGACGTCGACCCCGACGGCACATACACCTCGGAGATCGAGAATCCGAGCAGGCGCTTCTTCACCACCCTCGGCACCCTGGTGCGCGGCAGGGTCAGCGTGGGCGGCGCGGCGGCGGCGGGTGCGCGCGTCGCGCTGAGTATCGCCGTGCGTTACGCGTTGAAGCGCAGGCAATTCGACGACCCCGACACCGGACGCGAGACGGTGCTGCTCGACTACCGCAGCCATCAGCGTCGGCTGCTGCCGTTGGTGGCGAAGTCCTACGCGCTGGCGTTCGCGCAGAACGATCTGGTGCGCCGCATGCACCTGGTGCAGACCGGCCAGGATCTCGACCCCGGCGCCCAGCGCGCGCTGGAGAAGCGTGCCGCCGGGCTGAAGGTGGCCCAGACCAAACACGCGACCCGCGCGATCCAGGAATGTCGCGAAGCCTGCGGCGGCGCGGGCTATCTCACCGAGAACCGGTTGGTGACCCTCAAGGCCGACACCGACGTGTTCACCACATTCGAGGGCGACAATGTCGTGCTCACCCAGTTGGTGGCGAAGGAACTGCTCACCTCCTACTCCGACGAGGTGCGCGACCTGGACGCCCTCGGCTGGGTGCGCTTCGCGGCGACCATGGCCGGTGACGTGGTGCGCAAGCGTTCCGGCGTGCGTCAGCTGATCCAGACGCTCAAGGACCGCTCCGACGACACGGTCGACGACGGCGACCTCGCCCGACGCTCGACCCAGCTGGGGCTGTTCGCCGACCGCGAGGACTACCTGGTGCGCACCGCGGGACACCGGTTGCGTGCGCGCGCCTCCGACACCAGCCCGTTCGAGGCGTTCAACAACGCGCAGGACCACATCCTGACCGCGGGCTCCGCGCACATCGATCGGCTGGTGCTGGAAGCGTTCATCGAGGACATCGCGCTCATCCAGGACCCCGAGGCGCGTGACCTCGCCGAAACCGTGTGCGACCTCTTCGTCTACTCGACGCTGGAGGAGAACCTCGACTGGTACATCATGCATCGGTTCATGTCGGTGGAGCGTGCCAAGGCGGTGCGCCGCGGGGTCAACGAACTCGTCGATCGGTTGCGGCCGGACGCGCTGACCCTGGTGGAAGGGCTCGGCGTGCCGGAGTCGATGCTGCGCGCGGCGTTGCTCGACGACGCGAGCGTGTTCGATCGGGAAGCCGGTGTCGCGCAAGCGGAGCCGGAGAAGGCCTCGGTCGACTGACGGAGTTACCCGGTGGCGGTCGGTCGGCGATGCTGTCGGCCGACCTTCCGTGTCTTTTCGGTATGGAGCTTTTCGGCACCGACGCACAAAGCCGTGGTCAGGGCGATCGCCGCCGCCGCGCCGCCGAGAATATCGGTCGGAAAGTGGTAGTCGAGGGCGATCATCCCGATCGCGGCCGCGAGGAAGCAGATGATCCCCATGACCAGCACCGACCATCGCGCGCCCGGTGTCCGGGCGAGCACCACGAACGCCGTCACGATCGCGACAAGATGCACGGTGTGGCCACTGGGATAGGCGAGATAGTCGTGTAACCGCCTGTCCCAGAGCGGCTTCAGCAGCCAGGTATTGATCGCGACGACCAGTTCCGGCGCCACCAGCATGAGCGCGGCGCGAACGAACTCGCGCCGCGCCGCGAACCAGACACAGCCCAGTACCAACAGCGGAAGCAGAACATAGGCGTTGCTCACCACTACCAGCACCTCAGCGATGCCGCGGTGCGCGTCCAACGTCGAGTGGATCGGTTCGGCGATGACGCGATCGAGTCCGGTAGGGCCGCCCTCGTCGGGGAAGGTCGTCGGCAGTATGTAGGCCGACATCGCGCCGACGGCGATCGCGGCCGTCGCGGCGGACGCGGTGGCGCCCCGGGATCCCAACACCGCCCGATGGTATCGATCCGTTGGCGTGATCACCGGATCAGCCCCGGCAACCGCCGCGATCAGCCCGGTCCGTAGGTGACGATCGCGGTGACCACGAACCAGAGGATCCAGACGACGGCGATCACCATGCCGACCGCGAGGCTGATCCGCATGAAAGCGCGCCCGAAGTCGATATTGCCCGACTCGCGCGGATACAGCCTCCACGGGCTGTACCACGGCGAGGTGACCGCGTGATACGGCCGGTGGCGTGCGAGTTCGGCCTGTTTGAGCTCCTCGTCGTACTGCTCGGCCTGCGCCTGCGTGGGGCCGCCGTGCCAGAGCGTCACGTCGACGGGCCCGATGAAACCTTCGTCCAACAGTTCCTGTGGCGACGGCAGGAATGCCAGTAGGCCGAGACCACGGAAGGCGATGGCCACGTCGTTGACCGTCCAGAGCTGCTTCTCCTGGCTGGCCAGCACCTGGAAGTAGTGTTCGAGCCTGCCGGGGTCGTCGCCGAGGACCACGTCGAAACTGGGATCGCTCCACGCCTGATCGATCTTCAGGCTGGTGCCGTTGGGGGGTACCACCACGGCGAGGCCGTGCACCGCGCGCTGTCCCAGTCCGCGTGCGGCCAGCCAGCTCTGCAACGCGAAGGTGTGATCGCGTGATTTGTCCAGCGGCGTGCGCTGGTCCTTGCTCACGATCGGCGCCGGATCGCCCTCTAGCATCCACGGGCCGTTGAGCGGGATCTCGAGCACCCCGTCCTTCGCGGCGCTGAGCGTTTCGCTCTCGATGATGACGCAGCTGGTCGGCGTCCAGACCACGGCGTCGAACTGGTGCGGCTTGTTCTCGTGGAACAGCCCGCAGTTGATGGTTGCCACCCCGTGGGGGCTGCCCGGCTCCGTCCAGGTGCGCAACCACTCGATCAGCGCACGCTCGGCATCGGTGCCTGCGGCGTTTTGCACTCGCACGAGCATTCCGCGACCCGCCCTTCATGTCGACATTCGACAGAGCACAGGATACGAGGTTCGAGGCCGAGTTCGCTGCCGCCACGGTGAAAATGGGCGTGTTGGTGGTCATGGCAGGGGTTTTGGCGTGCGGTCCAGGGCTCCCGGGTGATCTCGCACACGAAACTCGGTGCAGGAGCGAAGGATCCGTGCTGTACGGCGAGTGCGTCGAAAGGTGCAGTCGGACAATATGTTCGACGTGGCGATAGGTCAGGTTCGGCAGATGTTCGCATTCGGCCCCCGAACGTTCGCGCGCTCGACCCCTGGTCGCTGCGCCGCGACCGGGGGAGCGCGAATCGCCGGGGCGGCTGGCGACGAGGTGGGGGTGTGCGGTAAGCACGGGTTGTGACAACCGAATCGGGCGCGCCGCCGCCGGAGGAAAAAGCCGCCCGCGCGGACGCGGGTGGTGTCTTCGACGACCGTGTGTTGACGGTTCCGAACGTGCTCAGTGTGCTTCGCCTGCTGGGTGTGCCGCTGTTCATCTGGTTGCTGCTCGTCGTGCACGCCGACGCGTGGGCGTTCGTGCTGCTCATTCTGAGCGGGTTCACCGACTTCCTGGACGGCAAGTTGGCCAGGTTGTTGGATCAGTCCTCGCGCCTGGGCGCGCTGCTCGATCCGTTCGTCGACCGGTTGTATCTGGTGACGACGTTGGTCACCTTCGTCATCCGCGGGCTGATTCCGTGGTGGGTCGCAGTGATCTTGGTCGCTCGTGATCTGGTGTTGATGCTCACCCTTTCGGTGTATCGCCGCCGTGACCTACCTCCGCCGGAGGTCATCTACCTGGGTAAAGCGGCGACCTTCGCGTTGATGTCCGCGTTGCCGTGGTTGTTGGCCGGTGAGATAGATTGGGCCGCAGCAGGTTTCGGACGTGCGTTCGGCGGGGCATTACTGGTTTGGGGCACGGTCGCCTATCTGTGGACCGGCTTGCTCTACGTGGGTAAGGCCATCGCGGTCGCGCGGGCGATACCGCCGGTGCCCCAGTGAGCCGGGTAGTCAACTCTGATTTTCCAGGCTGGGGTCGGAGTGGCCACGGTCGCTCGCATAGAGTTGCGGCACTGTCGAACAGAGACGAAGAAAGGATGGCGCGTGACCCAGCTTCCCGACGATCTGCGCTACACCGTTGAGCACGAGTGGGTGCGCCGCATCGGGCCTACCAGTGTGCGGGTCGGCATCACCGATTACGCGCAGTCTCAACTCGGTGACGTTGTCTACGTCAGCCTCCCGGAGGTCGACCGAAGCGTCGAGTCCGGCGAGTCCGTCGCCGAGGTCGAATCGACCAAGAGCGTTTCCGACATCTACGTTCCGTTGACCGCGAAAATCATTGCGGTCAACGAGAAATTGGTGAGCGAGCCGGAGACGCTGAACGCCGATCCCTACGGCGAAGGCTGGCTGTTCGAGTTGGCGGTCGAGGACGCCGCGGCGCTCGACGCGACCCTCGCCGAACTGCTGGATGCGGCAGGTTACCAAGGAGTTATCGAGGGCTGATTCAGCCTTCCCAGTTCTACCTGCACGGGCACGCCCTGGCAGGGTACGGTCAATGCCAACAGATGCCCCGGTGGGTTGTGCCGGGAATCTTTTGGACTCGACGGCAGGGTCGTGGTGCCACGAGCACCTCACCTGCTTGTAGGAATAATCAGGTTCGAGGAGGAGAGAAACGGTGAGCGAGAACAAAGACCCGGGTTACGGGGAGACCGCGGCCGAGACGACGTCGGTCTTCCGCGCGGATTTCCTCAACGAGGTCGACGCGTCGCGCTCCGCAGAGCCGGCCGGCGAGCAGCCGGTCCAAGGGGTCGAGGGCCTGCCCGTGGGTGCGGCTCTCCTGGTTGTGAAGCGTGGGCCGAATGCGGGCTCGCGGTTTCTGCTGGATCAGCAGACGACGACTGCGGGTCGTCACCCGGACAGCGATATCTTTCTCGACGATGTCACCGTCAGCCGTCGGCACGCCGAATTCCGGCAGGACGACGACGCGTTCCAGGTCGTCGATGTGGGCAGCCTGAACGGCACCTACGTGAACCGGGAGCCCGTGGATTCCTCCGAGCTGCAGAACGGCGACGAGGTGCAGATCGGCAAGTTCCGTCTGGTGTTCCTCACCGGTCCTCGTGCCGAGGCGTCGGATTCGTCCTCGGGTGCCGGAAGCCTGTGAGCAGGTCGGCGCCGAGCCCGTTCGCGGAGTGTCGCGAGGGGCTCGGTGGCCGAATTGTGCTGTGGCTCATGGGGAGTCCGGTGTTCGTGAAGGACTCGGTAGTGTGAAGGATTGTGTTTCGTGATCGGCTCGGCGCTGTGACAGGCGCAGCGCAGTGGGCGCGGGGAGGCATGTCGATCGGCTCCGTGCTCGATCTGCTGCGCCCGGATTTTCCCGATGTCACCATCTCGAAGATCCGGTTTCTCGAAGCCGAGGGGTTGATCCGCCCCGAGCGCACCCCATCGGGGTATCGCAGGTTCTCGATCGCCGACTGTGAACGTCTGCGATTCGTGCTGACCGCGCAACGCGATCAGTACCTGCCGCTGAAGGTGATCAAGGAACAACTCGAAGCGATCGACAGCGGTGCGGCGACCCTCGGCGTGCGTGAGGCCCGCGCGAAGGCCGACGGCCCGGGGCAGTCCTCCGCGGATTCCGGCGCGCGGCAAGTGAATGCGCCCCGTAGGCTCGGCGTCGTGCCCACCGAGATCTCACCGGATGATCTGCGGTTCGACCACGAGATTCGGCTGACCCGTGCCGATCTACTCACCCAGGCCGGGATCGATGAGAAGTTCCTCGTCGATCTGATCCGTGCCAATCTGATCACACCCGGCGCCGCGGGATTCTTCGACGCCGAGGATGTGACGCTCGCCAAAACCGCCAGTGCCATGGCCGAATTCGGCTTGGAGGCACGGCATCTGCGCGCGTTCAAGCTCGCGGCGGACCGGGAGGCCGCACTGATCGCGCAGATCGCGGCCCCGATCGCCAAGAGCAGGGACGCCGGTGCGCGTGCACGCGCCGACGAGACCGTGCGCGAATTGGCGGCGCTGTCGTTGACCTTGCATACCTGTTTGGTGAAGTCGTCGGTGCGTTCGTCGCTCGGTGGCTGACTTGTTGATCCAACACGCCGATTTCGGCGGTGGCTGTGCATCGCGAGTAGCGGCGACGTTCGCCTAGACTCGTGTTACGGCGTGCTCTGCGGTAGTCGGTTCGAGCCGTCGGCGAATATGGGAGGCAGTGCGATGAGCGAAATGCGTGTGATCGGCATCCGTGTCGAACAACCACAGAACCAGCCCGTGCTGCTGCTCTGCGAGGCGTCGGGGGATCGGTATCTGCCGATCTGGATCGGCCAATCCGAGGCGACAGCGATCGCGTTCGTACAGGAAGGGGTCACGCCGATTCGGCCGTTGACCCACGACCTCATCAAGATCATGATCACCGACCTCGGGCACACGCTCAAAGAGGTCAGGATCGTCGATCTTCAAGAGGGCACCTTCTACGCGGACCTGGTGTTCGACAACGACGTGCGCATTTCCGCGCGACCCTCGGATTCGGTGGCGATCGCCTTGCGCGTCGGCTGCCCGATCTATGCCGAGGAGCCGGTGCTGGAAGAGGCGGGCCTCGTGATGCCGGACGAGCGCGAGGACGAGGTGGAGAAGTTCAAGGAATTTCTCGAATCGGTCTCACCCGACGATTTCAAGGCCACCGACAGCTGACCGGCCGTACCGCCCTGAACTAGAGGTCGAGGGTTTTACCGCGCGTCGCGTTTGGCTCGACGATGCCATGACCGCGACAATCAAGGGGAGTAATCTCGACAGTCGGATCGCGTCCGTTTCGGCCGGATCAGCAGCAAGTCGGTCGGTTCGGAGCCGGGTCATTGATGAGGCTGAGAATGCGTCGGCGAGGCAAGGGAGTGGTCAGTGGCAGAGCAATCGCAGAATGTGGTACAGCCCGGCCTGTTCCCGGACGACTCGGTACCTGACGATTTGGTCGGTTACCGGGTGCCGAGCGCCTGCCAGGTGGCTGGGATCACCTATCGGCAGCTGGACTATTGGGCCAGGACGGGGCTGGTGGTGCCGTCCATTCGCAGTGCGGCGGGCTCGGGGAGCCAGCGCCTGTACTCGTTCAAGGACATCCTGGTCCTGAAGATCGTGAAGCGGCTGCTCGACGCGGGTATCTCGCTGCAGAACATTCGTATCGCCGTCGACCATCTACGCAGTCGCGGTGTGCAGGATCTGGCGGGAATCACCCTGTTCTCCGACGGCACATCGGTCTACGAGTGCACCTCGGCCGAGGAAGTCGTCGATTTACTGCAGGGTGGACAGGGCGTCTTCGGCATCGCGGTCAGTGGCGCCATGCGCGAACTCACCGGTGCCATCGCCAACTTCCCCGCCGAGCGTGCCGCGGCGATCTCCGAGCGCCCCGAGGACGAACTGTCCTACCGGCGCAAGGCGCGGATGAACCGCAAAACGGGTTAGGCCAACGCCTTCGGCGTATTGCCTGGTTTGGCCAACGCCTTCGGCGTATTGCCTGGTCGGGGTTGGGGTTCGAGAGGTGACTCGCTGGGTTGGTGTATTGCCTGGTCCGGATTAGACGTCGGAAAGTGGCTCCGGTGGGCTGGCGCCTTTGGGATGTTACGGGTGCGGGCTGGGGCTGGCCTGGCCAGTGCCTTTGGTGTACTGCCTGGCCTGGGTTAGAGGGTCGGGGAGTGGCTGGCCGGGCTGGCGCCTGTGGCGTGTTACCTGTTGGGGCTCGGGCTGCGTCTGGGTGGGCTGGCGGCTTTGCTGTATTGCCTGGTCGGGGTTGCGGTCGGGAAGTGGCCGGGGGGTAGGGCTCCGGCGGGGCTAGGGGCTTTGGGGTATTTCCTGGTCCGGGGAGCTGGGAGGGGCTGGCGTATTCGCTGGTCGGGGTGGGGTTGGCAGGATGCGCGCGCTGGTTGGGCGGGTGTGGTGGGGTGACGGTAAAATAGCTGCTGCGTCGCCGCCGTGCGGGAGAGTTCCGGGCCTCGGAAGGGGTTCGGGCGCCGAAGGAGCAGCACCTCCCCGTCAACCTCTCAGGCACCAAGGACCGTGCGGGCTTCGGCGCCTCTGGAAAGCGGTGGCTTCGGGCTGCCCGCCCATGGGGAAAGGGAACTCGACCACGGCCGGGTTTTCCGAAATCTCTCAGGCGCCACGACAGAGGGGGAGGGCAGGTACCCGTCGACCGACGAAGCCCGTCGCAGTCGATCCGCCCTACCCTTGGAGTTGACGTGACCCGCTCATTCGCCGACCGACACATCGGACCGGACCGAGGCGAACTCGCCCGCATCCTCGATGTCGTCGGCGTCGCCTCGCTCGACGAGCTGGCCACCAGCGCACTTCCCTCGGGCATCCTCGATGATCCCGCTACCTCCGGCGCGGCCGAATTACCGTCGGCGGCAACCGAACACGAAGTGCTCGACGAACTCGCCGCACTCGCGCAATCCAACACCGTCGCGACCTCGATGATCGGTCTCGGCTACTATGACACCCTCACCCCGCCCGTACTGGTGCGCAATCTGGTGGAGAACCCGGCCTGGTACACCGCGTATACGCCGTACCAACCGGAGATCAGTCAGGGCCGGTTGGAGGCGCTGTTGAACTTCCAGACGATGGTGTCGGACCTCACCGGACTCGACGTGTCCAATGCTTCGATGCTCGACGAGGCGACCGCCGCCGCCGAGGCGATGACCCTGATGCGCAGGGCGGGACGGGCGAAGTCGCCGAGGCTCGTGCTGGACGTCGATCTGTTTCCGCAAACCAAAACCGTGTTGCGGACCAGGGCCGAGCCGTTGGGCATCGAGTTGGTCGAGGCCGACCTCGCCGCCGACGGGTTGCCCGGAGGGGAGTTCTTCGGAGTCATCGTGCAGGTGCCGGGCGCTTCGGGGCGCATTGTGGACTGGGCGCCGGTGATCGCGGCCGCGCACGACCGTGGCGCGTTGGTGGCGGCCGGCCTGGATCTGTTGGCCGCCACGCTGATCACGCCGCCGGGGGAGCAGGGCGCCGACGTGTGTTTCGGCACCACGCAGCGCTTCGGCGTGCCCCTGGGTTTCGGCGGTCCGCACGCCGGTTACCTCGCGGTGCGCACCGCCCACGCACGCCAGTTGCCGGGACGACTGGTCGGTGTCTCCGTGGACGCCGACGGCGACCTGGCCTACCGGCTCGCATTGCAGACCCGCGAGCAGCACATCCGGCGCGAGAAGGCGACCTCGAATATCTGCACCGCGCAGGTATTGCTCGCCGTCCTTGCCGCCATGTACGCCAGCTATCACGGCGCCGACGGATTGCGTGCGATCGCGCGACGGGTACACGAACACGCCGCGGCGCTCGCCGCGGGTCTCGGCGAGGCCGTGGTGCACGAGAACTTCTTCGACACGGTGCTCGTGCGGGTGCCTGGCAACGCGGAAGCCGTGGTGGCCAAGGCGAAGTCGCGCGGCATCAACCTGCGTCAGGTGGACCCCGACCATGTCGGGATCGCGTGCGATGAGGCGACGACGTCGACCCATGTCGCGGGCGTGCTCGAATCCTTCGGTACCGCACAGCCTTCCGCGCCCTCAGCCGCGCCCCTGCCGACGATCGAGACCAGGGCATCGGAATTCCTCACCCATCCCGCGTTCACCAGCTACCACACCGAAACCGCCATGCTGCGCTATCTGCGTGCGTTGTCGGACAAGGACATCGCGTTGGACCGCAGCATGATTCCGCTCGGTTCCTGCACGATGAAACTCAACTCCACCGCCGAGATGGCGGCGATCACCTGGCCGGGTTTCTCCCGCGTACACCCGTACGCGCCGGTCGAGGACGCGCCGGGAACACTCGCGCTGATCGGTGACCTGGAGCGCTGGCTGACCGCCATCACCGGCTACGACTCCGTGAGCCTGCAACCCAATGCTGGTAGCCAAGGCGAATACGCCGGTCTGCTCGCGATCCGCCGCTACCACCTGGACCGTGGCGACACGAGCAGGGACACCTGCCTGATCCCGTCGAGCGCGCACGGCACCAACGCGGCCTCGGCGGCCATGGCCGGATTGCGCGTCGAGGTGGTCAAGTGCCGAGACAACGGCGACGTCGACCTCGACGACCTGCGCGCCAAGATCGCCGATCACGCCGACCGGCTGGCCTGCATCATGATCACCTACCCCTCCACGCACGGTGTGTTCGAGCACGAGATCGCGCAACTGTGCGCGCTGGTGCATGATGCGGGTGGTCAGGTGTACGTGGACGGCGCCAACCTGAACGCGCTGGTGGGACTGGCGCGACCTGGGCGCTTCGGCGGCGATGTCAGCCACCTGAATCTGCACAAGACCTTCTGCATCCCGCACGGTGGTGGCGGTCCTGGCGTCGGTCCGGTCGCGGTGCGCGAACACCTCGCGGCCTACCTGCCGGGTGATCCGCTGGAACCCGGCTCGCACGCCGTCTCGGCCGCGCAGTACGGTTCCGCCTCGATCTTGCCGATCACCTGGGCCTACATCCGGATGATGGGCGCCGAGGGCCTGCGCGCGGCGACGCTCACGGCGATCGCGTCGGCGAACTACATCGCGCGCAAGCTCGACGAGTACTACCCGGTGCTCTACACCGGTGAGCACGGAATGGTCGCCCACGAGTGCATCCTGGATCTGCGTGGGATCACCAAGCAGACCGGTGTCACCATCGACGATGTCGCGAAACGATTGGCCGACTACGGATTCCACGCGCCGACGATGAGTTTCCCGGTCGCGGGCACGCTGATGGTGGAGCCGACCGAGAGCGAGAACCTCGCCGAACTGGACGAGTTCTGCGCGGCGATGATCGCCATCCGCAAGGAGATCGATCAGGTCGCCTCGGGCGTGTGGCCGGTGACCGACAACCCGTTGCGCGGCGCGCCGCACACCGCGGCCAGCCTGGTCCGGGAATGGGAGCACCCCTACAGTCGCGAGCTCGCGGTGTATCCGCGCGGGCTCGGTCACGCACGCGCGAAGGTGTGGCCGAGCGTGCGGCGGATCGACGGCGCCTACGGTGATCGCAATCTGGTGTGCTCGTGCCCGCCGTTGTCGGCCTACGCCGAGTGAGCGGTGTGCCGGTAGGCGCGGCCCGGCCACACCCACCATCGCGTGGCCTACCGCGAACAGCCCCGGCAACACCGTCCCGTCGACATGCGGCACACGACCGTCGGCGTCGGTACGTTGACCGCTCTTGGTCCCCATCGCACCCACCGTCACCGGTACCGCGTCATGGGGGTCGGTATCGAGCGGGCCCGAGGGTGCGATTTGGCGCGGTTTCCCCGTTCCGGGTGAGCGTCGTCGAGTGAGTACGGGACCAGCGTTCCCGCGCTCCTCGACGGCGTCCGCGATCTGTTCAGGGGGTGCCCGCGACTAGGTTCTGTCTCGAAGTGAGTGATGGGGTGGCACCGCGCAGCGGTGCCACCCCGTGAGTATGTTCGGCCGAAGCTGTTGCCCGCGTTGGCATATAGGCGAGGTCTCCGGTTTCGGATTAGCGACCAAGCGAATCTGAATAGCACCGGAGACCTCGTGGCGAGCGTAGCGGTGGCGGGGCGAGCGGACCTGACCGATGCCCAATGGGCTCGGCTGGAACCGTTGCTGCCCTGCGGGAAGAAGGCGGGACGCCCGTCGAAGTGGACGAAACGGCAGCTCATCGACGGGATCCGGTGGCGGTGCCGGGTCGGGTCGCCGTGGCGTGACGTTCCCGCCGAATACGGGTCGTGGCAAGCGGTGTATGGGTTGTTCCGGCGGTGGCAGCGGGCCGGGTCGTGGGCCGCGATCGTGACATCGCTGCAGGTCATGGCCGATGCTGCCGGGGTGATCGACTGGCAGGTCAGCGTCGATTCCACGAGCGTCGCTACGGTGTCGTCATCGCCTTGACGACCGCGGAACCGAACGCGATGTCGTCGGTGCTGGGGACCACCGTGTAGCTGCCCGCGGTGCGGTCGGCGATGCCCTTCAATGTTTGGGCACCGCCGCCCGCGCCGATGACGACGACGTCGATCCGGATCGGATGTTCGGGCGTGATGGCCGCGGCGACCTGATCGGTGAGCTGCGCTCCGGTGAGCGCGGAATCGTCCTCGGGACCGTCGGTGATCACCAGGATCGAATTGGTGAGACCGGGCGTGTAGTTCTTGCTCGCGTCCCGCACGGCCGCGAGCAGGCTGGGATACACCTGGTCGGCCTGGAGTTCGCCCGCGTGTACCGAACCCAGTGCCGTGGTGATCTTGCTGCGTTGGGTGTCGGTGAGCGGCGCGGTCGCCGCCTGCACCTGATACGGCGTGTTGCCGTCGAGGTTCTTGCCGAACGTCCACAGGCCGAGCCCGAAATCCGGGGGCATGACGCTCAGCGTCGAGCCGAGCGCCGCCACGGTGTTCGTCAGGCGCGTGGTCGCCCCGTCGGCGGTCGCCATCGACGACGAGACATCTACGAGCACGGTCGAGCGCACGCCGAGCACCGGATTCGCGAGCGTCGCGCGCACCTTGTCCAGCGCCTGCCTCGGCGGTGTCGCCGGTGCGGTGGCGGGGGGCGCGGCGAACCCGGCGTCGGTGAACTCCTCGGTCTGCTCGGGCGCGCGCAGATAGTCGGCGAACATTCCGGCCATCAGGTTCTGCGTGCGATCCACCCACGGTCCCGACATCAGGGCGGCGGGGTGATCGGCCAGCACCTGCGGACCGGCGGGGGTGAACATCGCGACGCCGGGATGGCTCACGATCTGCTGCTCGGTGGCGGCCACCGCGTGTATCGGGGCGCCCTGTGGCTGCCTGGCATTGGCGATGGTGTCCAAGGCGGCATCGGTGTTCTCGGACTCCGGTGCCTCGGCGGCCAGTCCGGAGATCGCGGCGATCACCTGACCGGATTGCGCGGCCTTGGCGTCCAGCGGTTCGGCACCGGAGACGGCCGAACCCACCTGAGTGGCCGCGGTCAACGAGCCGTCACCGTCGGGCAACGTCATGCGCAGGCCGCCCCAGCCGGAAAGGCCGAGCTCGTCGAGTGTGCCCTGTTGCAGCTGCGGCAGATCCGACCAGCCGATCTTCGCGGTGTCGAGTGCGGCACGCAGATCCTCGGGGACACCGAGCATGATCGGGCTGGTGGCGATCGGTGTCGGCGCCCCCTCGATCAGGCCGGGGACCCGCATCGACTCCACCGAGCGCGTCGAATCCGGAATCCACAGTGCGGGTTGTGGCCCGAGTGCCGCGTCGTCCCAGGGCTTTCCGCTGACGAAGGCGGCGACGATCGCACTGGACGGCTGCGCGGTGACCGCGACTTGCGCGCAGTAGTCGCGGACGCGTGGTTTGGTCGCGTTGTAGCGTTCGGCGAGGGTGCTGACCTGGTCGGCGATACTCGGGTCGACGGTCACCGCGAGCGTCGCCGGTCCGGAAACACACTCGGCGGCCGCCGCGGAATCCTGATCGGCCGACTGGGAGCGAAGTTGGAACCAGGCGACAACTCCCGCGATCAGCAAGACGACGACGGCTATTGTGATAACCGGTCCTTTGCTGACGCCACGGGAACTCTGTCCGCTGCGATGTGTGCCCACGGCGCACAGTCTATGGTCAGTGCCGCGGCGGTGATCGGGCGAGTCGGGCACCCCGGGTGGGGACACAATGCGCGGCGATCGTCGTCGTGACCACGCACGACGACGATCGGTTCAGCGCCGGATCATGCGCCCGCGATCGAACTCCCGCCCACCCCACACGCCGGATTGCCCGGTGCGAGCGGCGAATTCGCCGCACTGCGCGCGGATCGGGCAGCCGGAGCAGATTTCGCGCGCGTACGCGAAGTCCTGTGAGGGGTAGGGAAACCAGGCTTCGTGATCGGCGTCACCTCGACAGGCTGCCCGGTGCCAGACCGGGGAGTCCGAGAGCGGGAGCAACTCGGCCAGCGTGTGGTCCTCGGTCGCGGTGCTCCCGGTGCGCAGGGGCAGTGCGTGAACAGACATGACGTTTCTCCTTTCTCGGATCGGTGTTCATGCGTGACCGGCGGCGAGTTGTCGCCAGATCTTGCGTTGCTGCTTGGCGCGGTGGGTGGGTGCTTTCGGTTGCCACAGCAACCGCATGCCGACCTCCTCCGGCGTGTGGTCGGCCTTGGCGGTATTGCATGCCACGCAACAGGCCACGAGGTTGTCCCAGGTATTCGGCCCGCCACGACTACGAGGGCGGATGTGGTCGACAGTCCGTGCCCAGCCCGCGCAGTAGCCGCACCGGTGCCGGTCGCGACGTAACACCCCCGCGAGCGTCGCCCTCGATTGGTCGCCGCCGTGCGGCACATGCTCGATGTAGACGTAGCGGCGCAACCGAATCGTTTGGGGCAGGGGGACTTCTACTCGAGTCGACCGTATGGCGAAATACGACTCCCGATCGGCGATCGCCTCGGCCGCACCGCCGATGATCAGCACCACCGCACGATCGGCCGCGATCTCGTCCAAGGCCTCGTAGGAGGCATTGAGCACGAGCACCGAGGTGTGTATCCAGTTGTCGGCAGTGACGGCCACCGGATCGGCGGCATGGCGGAACGTCATGGGAATCACCATGTTTCGTGAAGAACGGAGCAGGAAAGGGGACGAGCGGCCGTGGTGGGCCGATCAGTGGTCGAGCTGGAGGCGGCGGATCTGTCGTAGCGACATGCTCGACGTCGGTCGAGGCTTCTCGGCAACGGTCGATTCCCGTTGCGCCGTAAACACTTTCGTGTAGTCGGTCCAGATCACAGCCACCCTCCTCTCCGGTGCTCGACGGCCGCGACGGCGGTGCGGCCTGGTGAGAACATGGTGGCACGGCGGGAGTTGGGTTGTCTGGTGGTTTTTTGCCAGGGCATTGCTGGGTGGGTCGGGAGGTCTGGACGGTGTGGGTGTGGGGGTTGCTGAGGTAATGGTTGGATGCGCGCGTACGGAGTGATGAGCGACGTGGTCTCGACCGAGCGGGGCCCGCTGCGGGTGCGAAGCGAGCGCTGTAAGCACGACTTTCGATACCCAGCCGAAATGACGCGCAGCCCCTATGGGCGCCAGTACGCGGGCTACACTTTAAATGAGGCCGACACGGGGGGATCGAGCATGTCCGGCACGCAGAAAATCCTGGTTACCGGCGCAGTTTTGAGCGCGGTATTCGGTGTGGTCACGCCAGGGGGAGTGAGCGCGTTCTGGTTCGTCATCGCTGTGGCACTGCTCGTGCTGGCGATCAGGCAGGGCGAGCGCCACACTCCCGTTGAGCGACAGCGGCGCTATCAACAGGTCCAACGCCGATATTTCCTCCGCGAGCAGCGAAAAGCGCAGCGACGGCGCAATTGGAGCGCCGGTGGGCGAGGCGGAGGTAGCGGCGGCTGCAGTAGTGGAAGTGGCTGCGGTGGTGGCTGCGGTGGTGGCTGCGGTGGTGGCTGACCGCAGCCGCTCGCTCGGGATACTGTCCGGTCACAGGCCGACTGTCCACAAGACGGGGTGGATCATGTTGGGGTCGTGGGTGTTCAATGACCGCCGGAAGTGGGTCAGAGGTTGCCGACTATGTGTTCGAGGCGTTGGGCTACCAGGTCTCGGGCTTGCTCGCGGAGAGCGGGCCGGTAAGCGCTCGGATACACGGGGTCGCCTGGCGTGTAGTCCTCGAGGACCTCCTTGGCCAGGGTGATCTTGTGTACCTCGGTTGGCCCGTCGGCCAGGCCCATGACCTCGGCGTAGTTGAGCATGTCGACGAAGGGCAGATCCGAGCTGACACCGATGGCGCCGTGCAGGTGGAGGGCGCGTTGGGCGATGTCGTGCATCACCTTGGGCATGGCGACCTTGATGGCGGCGATGTCCTTGCGGACCTTGCGGTAGTCCTGTTCCTTGTCGATGCGCCACGCGGTGCGCAGCACCAACAGGCGGAACTGTTCCATTTCGATCCAGCTGTCGGCGATGCGTTCCTGGGTCATCTGGAAATTCGCCAGGGTGCCCTTGCGGGTGGGGCGGGAGACGGCGCGCTCGGCCATCAGGTCGAAGGCCTTGCGTACCAAGGCGACCGTGCGCATGGCGTGGTGGACGCGACCGCCACCGAGTCGGGTCTGGGCCACGACGAAACCCTGGCCTTCGGCGCCGAGTAGATGGTCGGCGGGCACCCGGACGTCGGTGAAGCGTAGGTGGCCTTCGTTCTCGCTGAAACCGGGAACGTGGAAGTTCTTCACCAGTTCGAGGCCGGGCGCGTCGGCGGGCACGATGAACATCGACATGCCCTGGTAGGGGCTGACATCGGGGTTGGTCACCACCATCACGATGTGGAAGCTGGCGTGCTTGGCGTTGGAGTTGAACCACTTCTCGCCGTTGATCACCCAGTCGTCGCCGTCGCGCACCGCGAGGCTCCGGAACTGCGTCGGGTCGGAGCCGCCGGTGGGTTCGGTCATCACATAGCAGGAGCCGATGTCACCGGCGAGCAGCGGCGCGAGGTAGCGCTGTTTCTGCTCCTCGGTGCCGTAGTGGGCGAGGATCTCGGCGTTTCCGGAATCCGGTGCCTGGCAACCGAATACCGATGGCGCCCAGACGGATGTACCGAGTACCTCGTTGAGCAGCGCGAGCTTCATCTGGCCGAAGCCGGGTCCGCCGAGTTCGGGGCCGAGGTGGCAGGCCCAGAGCCCCTTGTCCTTCACCTGCTGCTTCAGCGGGCCCATCAGGGCCATTGCGTCCGCGTCGGCGCGGTCGTAGGGGTTGGGGTAGAGCAGATCCAGCGGCTCCACCTCGGTGCGGACGAACTCCGCTGCCCAGTCCAATTTCTTCTGGTACTCCGGGTCGGTCTCGAAATCCCACGCCATGGTCAGCCTTTCGTATGCGGGTCGGTGGTGGTGCTGATGCCGTCGAGGAGGGTGGTGGCGAGCAGGTCGGCGATCTGCGCGGGGGAGCGGTCGCCGTGTGGTCGGTACCAGAACGCGACGGTGTTGAGCATGCCGAGGATTCCGTTGGTCACCACGTGGTCGGCGCTGCGCAGCGCACCCGAGCGCTGGCCGTCATCGATGACGCGTTGCCAGCAGTGTTGGATGCGATCACGCAGTGTCTGCAATTCGGCACCGCGCGCACCGGCGAGCGCGCCGACATCACGCAGCTGGATGGCGACCTCTCGTTGATGGTCGATGATCAAACGCACGTGGCTGCGAATCAGCCTGCGCAGCTTGGCGACCGGCGGGTCGTCGGTCTCGACGATGTGTTCGGCCGCGGTGAGCATGAGCGCGGTGTAGTCGCGCAGGATCAACCACAGCAGCTCCTCTTTTGAGCCGATGTGGTAATACAACGCGCCCCGTTGCACGTCGGCGCGCGCCCCGATCTCCGCCACCCCGGTGCCGTGGAATCCCTGTTCGGCGAACAGGTCGATCGCGGCGCGCAGGATTCGGTCGCGGGTGTCGCCCGGCGGCGCCTCGGCGGCGGGTGGGCGGCCGCGGCGGCGGGCTGGTGCGGTGCCGGTCATCGGGTGGGGTCGAGCACGATCTTGCTGACGCCGTCGCCGCGCTCGGCGAACAGTTGGTAGGCGCGTGCGCCTTCGGACATCGGGAGCCGGTGCGAGACAATGACTTCGGGTCGCAGGCGGCCCGCGGCGGTGAGTGCGAGCAGTGCGGGCAGCTCGTATTGGATCGAGCAGAGCCCGATGTGGAATTCGAGCTCCTTTACCTGGGCGACGGGCATAGGGAACGGGTAGGCGCGATTCTGATTGACGCCAACGACAGTGACCCGTCCTCGGTGGCCGACGGCGCTGATCGCCAGTTTGACGGTGGCGTCGGCGCCGACGGCCTCGATCGCCACATCGGCGCCGCCGCCTGGCAGTTCGCGCAGCACGGATTTCGGGTCGTCGGAGTCGATGGCTTCCGCGCCCAACGCGGTGGCGATGGCACGGCGTTCGGGTACGAGGTCGACGGCGAACACGCGCGCGGCCCCCATGAGGAAGGCGGCCTGCACTGCCATCAGGCCGACCGGGCCGAGGCCGATCACCGCGACCGTCTCCCCGGGTGCGATTCTGGCGCGGCGGGCGCCGTACCAGGCGGTGGGGGCGTTGTCGGTGAGGATCACGGCGGCTTCGTCGCTCACGCTGTCGGGCAGTGGGATCAGGTTCCCCGCGACGTTCGTGACGGCGAGTAGCTGGGCTTGCGCGCCGGGGAGCGATCCGCCGAGGCCGTAACAGGCGTCGATCGGCTTGGGTGCGCGCACGCAGGCCGCGACCAGGCCCGTGCCGCACGGTGTGCAGTGCCCGCATCCCACGGAGGCGGGCACGAGAACGCGCTGGCCCACAGTGAAATCTTCGACGGCGCTACCGAGTTCGACGATTTCGCCGACCGCCTCGTGGCCGACGCTGTAGCCGAGCCGCTCGGAGAAGCCGTGGCCACCGTAGATATGTAGGTCGCTGCCGCAGATACCGGTGGCGGTGACGCGGACGATCGCGCCTTCGGGTCCGGTGAGCACCGGATCGGGAACCTCGGAATACCCGATCCGCTTCGGTCCGTCGTAGGTCAGTGCGCGCACAGGCTGCCTTCCGGTCCGGCACACGAGCCGGTGGGCGTCGGTCGATAATGTTCCGATCAGTACATTAATTCCTCCTGTCGATACAATCAAGGACGATGTCCGGCCGACCGCCGACAACGAACGACGCGCCGACTGATCGACCAGTTCACGATCGTCGCGCCGTGCAAGGCAATCGACGAAACGGCGTGTCGACCCGACGAGCGGTTACTCCGCTACCGATGGGTAACATGGACGCGTCTTTTCACCCGGCTTTCTCATGAATTGAGGCAGTAGATGACAGAGCGGATTCAGGTCGGCGGGCTCCAGGTGGCCAGCGTTCTCCACGAGTTCGTCGAGAACCAGGCGTTGCCGGGGACCGGCGTGGATTCCGCCGCGTTCTGGGCAGGAGCCGAGGGGATCATCAACGACCTCGCGCCGCGCAACCGTGCCCTGCTGGCCGAACGCGACGAGATCCAGGGCAAGGTCGACGCGTGGCACGCCGAACATCCCGGCGTCGACTACGACAAGGCCGCCTACAAGAAGTTCCTCACCGAAGTCGGCTACCTGCGCCCCGCGCCCGCCGATTTCCAGATCACCACCGCGAACGTCGACACCGAGATCAGCGAGACGGCCGGTCCGCAGCTCGTCGTCCCGGTGAGCAACGCCCGCTTCGCGATCAACGCCGCGAACGCACGCTGGGGCTCGCTCTACGACGCCCTCTATGGCACCGACGCGATCTCCGAGGACAATGGCGCCGAGAAGGGCACCGGGTACAACCGGGTGCGCGGCGACAAGGTCATCGAGTGGGCGCGCAACTTCCTCGACGACGCCGCGACGCTGATCACCGGCTCGCACATCGGCTCGACCTCCTACAAGATCGTCGACGGCGAGCTGGAGGTCGGCCTGGAGGACGGCACCGAGATCGGCCTCGCCGATCCGTCCGCGCTCGTCGGTTACATCGGTGACCCCGCGTCGCCGACGTCGGTCCTGTTGCGCAACAACGGTTTGCACATCGAGATCCAGATCGATCCCGAATCGCCGATCGGCAGCACCGACACCGCGGGCGTCAAAGACGTCGTGCTGGAGGCCGCGGTCACCACGATCATCGACTTCGAGGACTCCGTCGCCGCGGTGGACGCCGAGGACAAGGTGCTCGGGTACCACAACTGGCTCGGCCTGATGAAGGGCGATCTCGCGGAGGAAGTGCGCAAGGGGGAGAAGACCTTCACCCGCACCATGCGCCCCGACCGCACCTACACCACCCCCGACGGCGGTGAACTCGTGCTGCACGGCCGTTCGCTGCTGTTCGTGCGCAACGTCGGTCACCTGATGACCTCCGACGCGATCCTCGACGCACAGGGCAACGAGGTTCCCGAGGGCATCCTCGACGGCCTGATCACCTCGCTGGTCGCCAAGCACAGCGTCAACGGCGACAACAAGTTGAGCAACAGCCGCACCGGCTCGGTGTACATCGTGAAGCCGAAGATGCACGGCCCCGACGAGGTCGCGTTCACCGACGAGCTGTTCGCACGCGTCGAAGACGTGATCGGCGTGCCGCGCAACACGCTCAAGGTCGGCATCATGGACGAGGAGCGACGCACCACCGTCAACCTCGCCGCCTGTATCGCCGCCGCCGCCGAGCGCGTGGTGTTCATCAACACCGGCTTCCTCGACCGCACCGGCGACGAGATCCACACCTCCATGGTGGCCGGACCGATGATCCGCAAGGCCGAGATGAAGGCGCAGCAGTGGATCAAGTCCTACGAGGACCTCAATGTCGACACCGGTATCGCCACCGGCTTGCCCGGCAAGGCGCAGATCGGTAAGGGCATGTGGGCGATGCCCGATCTGATGCACGACATGCTCGAGCAGAAGATCGGCCACCCGCGCGCGGGCGCCACCACCGCGTGGGTGCCCTCGCCGACCGCGGCGACGCTGCACGTCACGCACTACCACCAGGTGGATGTGTTCGAGCGGCAGCAGGAGATCGCCAAGGGTGGCGCGCGCGCGAGCGTCGACCAGGTGCTGGAAATCCCGCTGGCCGCGGACACGAACTGGTCGGAGGAGGACAAGAAGCAGGAGTTGGACAACAACTCGCAGTCCATCCTCGGCTACGTGGTCCGCTGGATCGACCACGGTGTCGGCTGCTCCAAGGTGCCCGACATCAAGGACGTGGCGCTGATGGAAGATCGTGCGACGCTGCGGATCTCGAGCCAGCTGATGGCGAACTGGCTGCGCCACGGCATCGTCGGCGCCGACGAGATCGTGGCGAGCCTGGAGCGGATGGCACCCGTGGTGGACCGGCAGAACGCCGGTGACGCGAACTACCGTCCGCTGGCACCGAACTTCGCCGACAACATCGCCTTCCAGGCGGCCAAGGAGCTGATCCTCGAGGGCGCCAAGCAGCCCAACGGCTACACCGAGCCGATCCTGCACCGCCGTCGCCGCGAGGCGAAGGCCGCGCAGAAGTAGTGCTGTTCAGTGATTGAAAAGTAGCTTCGGACAGCTCTTTTCGAAATGAGGCCCCTCGCCTGGACCACCAGGTGAGGGGCCTCTGTATTCACCGGAGATCAGGTGGATCCCGGCCCGTCACGCTCACAACGGTCACACGCGGAAGGTAGTCGGTGTCAGAAAGCGATGCTCTACCAGCGCCGATGGCTGCCGCAACCCTTGATGAGTATGCGAAGGTGTGAGATTTTGGTGGGCGGCCGATGGTGCGTCGCTCAGATACCGTGGATCGGCCACCGCGTCAGTGGTCCACCGCCGGAATGAGGTCCGAGCGTCAACCACTTCCGCGACCGGCACTGCCGCGCAACTCACCGATTATGTGCTTCCGGCGTGCCGTCGCGCCGTCGAGCTGACGAATTTTCGTGACAGCTATCTCTGGCCATCTTCGTGATTGGGTGCTGCCTGGTTCCGGGGTCCGACAGCTCTCGATACTGGAGCAGTACATGCAACAAGACCAGACCATTGCTGGCCTGCCCGACCCGCTTGCCGAGTTGTCGAGCACGACTTGGCCTTCGGATCGGTGGGCTGACCGCTCGGGTCCCGAGCGGTCAGCCCAGCCTGTCAGCTCAGTGCTGCCAGATCACGGGAGCTCGATCGCGCCCTCTTGATCCGCACGTGGACGCGGGATGAACGCCGCGACGATCACGCAGACTATGGCCGCACCGAGCCCGAGCATGAGTGTGAGCAGGAAGCCGCCCTCGCTCGGTCCGGTCACGCCGCCGACCGTCGTGATGGACTGAGCGAGGATCGCGCCGGTAGCGGCCGCGGCGATGCTCGTGCCGAGCGAGCGCATGAGCGCGTTGAGCCCGTTGGCCGCCCCGGTCTCGTTCGCCGGCACGGCCTGCATGATGAGCGCGGGCATCGCCGCGTAGCCAAGACCGACTCCCGCGCCGAGCACGACATTGACGACGAGAATCTGCCACGCCTCGGCGTGGAAAATCAATGCGAGCCCGTAGGCGAGGGCGAGCACCACGGCGCCGATGATGAGCAGCGGCTTCGCGCCCCAGCGCCGCGCGACCTTGCCGGCGACGGGCGACAAGGCCATCATCGCCAGGCCCGAGGGCGCGAGGATGAACGCCGCGACCGTGAGCGTCAGCCCCAGCCCGATGCCAGTCGCCCGCGGTAGCACGAGCAACTGCGGAAGCACCACGGTCGACGCGAAGAGCGCGAAGCCCATTGCGACCGAAGCGAGGTTGGTGAGCAGGACCGGTCCACGCGCACTGACCCGCAGGTTGATGAGCGGATCCTGCACGCGCAACTCGATCACGCCCCAGATCAACAGCACGACCACGCCGCCGAGCAGAAGTGTCAGGGTCCGCGCATCCCGCCATCCCCACTCGCCGCCGCGCGACACGGCGACCAGCACGCCGACGAGCCCGAGCGCGAGCCCGATGATGCCGACGATGTCGATGCGTCCGGGTGAGCGTTGCGTGCTCGAAGGTACGAAGACCGCGTAGGCGATGAAGGCGAGTACAGCGATCCCGGCCGCCACCCAGAACAGCGCGTGCCAGTCGAAGTTCTCGGCCACGACCGCGCTGAGCGGCAGACCGAGCGCGCCGCCGATGCCGAGCGTCGCACTGACGAGAGCGATGCCCGAACCGAGTCGCTGCGGCGGCAGCACGTCGCGCAGGATCGAGATGCCCAACGGGATGACGCCGGCAACCATTCCCTGCAATACCCGCGCGATGATCATGGTCACCACATCATCCGAGAGCGCGGCGAGGATCGTGCCGACCGCCTGCAGCAGCAGCAGCGCCATGGCGATCCGGCGCTTGCCGAACATATCGCCGAGCCTTCCTGCGACGGGCGTGCAGATCGCGGCAGCCACCAGGGTCGCGGTGATCACCCACGCGGTGTTGTCGCTGGTGGTGTTCAGCAGCTGCGGCAGCTCGCCCTGGATCGGAATGAGGATCGTCTGCATGAACGACGCCCCGAGGCCCGCGAAGGCGAGCACGGCAATGATCGTCCCCGCGCCGGGTTGGCTCGTGCTCGCACTTTCGGATCCGTTCGATCCGCCGCCTTCAGTGGAGGCCAGGGTGCCCTGGGTCTGGGTCATCGGTCGTTCATCCGTCTCTTCTGGTCGTGATCGGCTCGGTTATGAGACTGAGTCTCATTGTGTAGACAGAGTATCATTGCATAGACTCGAGTCATGTCCAACGAGGTGCGTGCTCGCAGCCGCGAGGTTCTGCGCGCCGAGTTCGCGGATGCCGCGGCCACCTTCTGCGCCGAGCACGGCTTCGACCAGGTCACCGCAGACGAGATCGCACATGGCATCGGCGTCTCGCGCGCGACCTTCTTCCGTTATTTCGCCTCGAAAGAGGATGCGGTGGTCTCCGCCGCACGCAGCTCCGCCGCACGCGACGGCACCTTCGCGCAGCGCGTCGCCGAGACCGCCGACGCGGCCGAGCCCGGCACGACCGTATGGGCGATCATGCGCACGGCCGCCGAGCCGATGATCGACACAGCCGAGACGCGCGGAGACCCGCTGCGGGCGCGCATCCGCATGATCACCGACGTGCCCGCGCTCAAGGGACACCTGGCCTCCCAACGGCGCGGCGAGCAGTCGGCCGTCGCCGACGTGCTGCGCGAGCGTCTCGGCGACGACCGCGCTGCCCGCGCCCTCGCCGCCGCTGGCGTTGCCGCCGCCGACCTCGCCTGGCAGGAGTGGGCCCGCACGCCCGACTCGAAGCTGCGCCCCCTGCTCGACGCCTACTTCACGGCGCTCGGTGACGTCGCGACGACGAAGCTCGGCTGAGCCCCGGCGGCATGGTCGGCCGCTTTGGGGCTGGTCCATGACGCCCTGACGTCGCAGTCGCCAGAAAGCGCGTTGATCGTGACGAGGATCAGGCTGGCAAAGCCTATGCAGACGTCAGGTTGGGCCTGACTGCCGACATCGTCTCCAGAGTGGTGCACCACCCGGGTTCGCGGCGCTCCTTGCGGGACGAGACCGGGTCTTGTGGGCGGGAAGATGTCTCCTGGCCCAGGCTAAACTCCGAGAGGTGAGCAGCACCGCACCGTCCCCCCGAGTCACCGAGCGGGACGTGCCCCGGAGTCGCGTGATCGCGGATATCTGGTCGGAACTCTCGGGTGTCGAACCGTTTACGGGGCGTTGTGGGATGCCACTCGCCCGTACGGTCAAGCTGATCCTCGATCCGCTCGTCATCAGGCCGGCGCTCAACCCGCATTTGTCCGGCGCGCTGCTTTCGGTCGAGGCTGCGGCCGAGCTGCGCGGGCTCCTTGTCGCAGCAGGGGACCGAATCGCCGACGCGGCAGCCTGGTTCACGCTGATCAAACGGGCGCGCAGACAAGCAGGCATCACCGCGGGCAACCCGCAGGACCTGTACTTCCAAGTCGCCTACGAACTCGCCCACCTGCGCGGCACACCGGGCGCCGACGCGAAGGCCGTGGCCGCGGGGGTGCTCGCGGAAGTCCACGATGGCTCCCGCCCGACGCTCGCCGAACTGCGCGACTACGTCACCGATCCGTGGGTCGCCGACGAGCTGCGGCGTGCCATCGATCTCGCCTGGCCGGCTGCTGACCGTGGTGGGGGAGATGTGCCGCACGACATCCTCGTCCGCTTTCTCGATGCCTGCGCCGAGAACGGCGCCGTCGAGGAATTCGATGCGCTCGTAGCGAAGCGCAGCGGGTCGGCGAGCACATCCGAACTCGAGGCAGCCGGGGCCGCGCACCGGCTCGGCCTCACCGACCGAGACCGGCCGACACCACCCGAGCCAGGCATGAACGCCTCGAAGGCGACGCTACCCCCGCCGTTCGACCGCTCCGTGTTCGAGCGCCTTTTTGCCTCGTTCGCCGCGGTGTCCGACAGCGGCGAGGAGATAGCCGCTGTGGTGCGCGCGGAAATTGCCCGCTCGGCCGGAGGCTGGCAGCTCGCAGAGGAGGCGAGCCGCGTGCTGTTGCTCGCCGCGACCCGCGCGACTGTTCCCTTCGCCGGCGACGAAGCCGTCGAACGCGAGGGCGCCGACAACAGGAGGTCCGCCGCCTCGACCGACGCGGCGAAGCGCATGCTCGCGCGCTGGTTGCGTGAGCCCTTCGTCCATCGGGCTCTGCGCCTCGCCGATGCGAACCCCGAGACCCAGCATGTGCGAGAAGCCGTGATGCGGCGGCTCTGGGTCCGTTTGCACGGGCGGGAATTGCGCGGCGAGCCCGTGACGGCCGCCGAGGCATGGGGGCTGCTCGACGGCGCTCTGCGCTCGGTGATTCTCGACCGCCGAGACAGGGTGAAGGCGGCCATCTGGCGCAAGGCCGTTGGAGGTACGCCATGACTTCGACAGTGACGCGCACCGCGGACGGGCTGGTGCTCGGCAACCCGCCCGAGCGCCAGGAACGCACGGCGCTGCTCGAGGCCGCAGGGGCAATGCTGGTGTGGGACTGCGCCGTCGACGGTCTCCCCGCGGCGTTCGTCTGGGATCCGGGCCTGGCCCTCGACTGGGCATGGCAGATCTACGGTCCCGAGGTCACCCCGGCCCTCACCGGCGAGACCGAAGCGTTCTTCCCGGCGCCGGGTCCCGCGGCCGGGCCCGCCCGCCTCGCGGCAAGGGCCGGGTGGGCGCGGGCATGGTGGCCCGCTTCCGTGCGTGCCTCGATCCCGCCATTGGATCCGCGGCTCATCGCGCTCGAGCGTGCGTGTGCACTCGCCGATGTCGAGCATCTGCTCGATGACGACAATGCCGCTGCCGCGAGCTTGGCGGAGGGGCTGCGCGCGGCAGGTCGACTGCGGGTGGACGCGAGTCTTCCGACGGAAATTCGATCGTCTCTCGATGAGCTTGTCGAACGGGTCGAAGCCGCGGCCGAGGATCATGGTGTCCGCGCTGCCGAAGCGGACCCGGCGCCGAGCCAACCGGATTACGCGCTGGCCGCCGGAACGCTCTCGACTGTGAACGCCTCGACAGCAGGTGCCGGATCTCTGGATGCGCTCGCTTCGGGAGCTGTGCCACTCGATCTCTCGGCATTCGCGCCTGGCACGGTCGACGCGGCGGCGCGAGGCCACTGGAGCGTGGTCCGCGAGGGAGCCGACACCGTGCTCGAGGTCTCGGTCGCTCGCGCGCCCGTGCACCCCGCCGAGCGCGGTAATCCAGCCCCGCTCGAAGCGCGTTTCGCCGAGGTCGGCCTGCTCCTCGAGCCGGAGCCCTCGCGTTTCGCGGGCCGCACGCCGGTGGCCGCGACGATCCTCCTGACGCGACCCGAGAAGCGCACGCTCACGGTCGCTTCGCGCGGGTATGGCGGCGGCGGGCGTGTCGATGCCGCGGCGCTCATCGACGCCGCGCAAATCCTGCTCGGCCAGGCACGTGACACCGCGTGGCATGAATGCGCGATCCTGCTCGCCGAGCGAGCGGCGGCGCTGCGCCCATGATCGATGACGAGCCGATCGGTCTGCGTGGCCCCGGCGGCCTCACTACCCGCTGGAAGCATGTCGAGCCCATGTTCGTCGAGATGACGCGCGCGCAGGCTGCGGGCGGTCCGACGGCCTCGGAACCCGCCGCCCGACGCATCTACGAGGAGACCCTGGTCGACGACGTGGACGCGTTCGGTCTCGATATCCGCGCCCGTGCCCTCTCGAACCTCGCCGCGATCGCGGAGACGAAGGGCGATCTCGACGAGGCGATCTCGCTCGCGAACGAGGTCGTAGAGCTGTGCCTCGCGGTCGAGGCCCAGCTCGGCTCGGTGCGCCGGACCGGTGACGTGCGCATCGGCACCATCATCAACCGTGCACAGACCTATGCGCTTGTCGGGCGCGACACCGAGGGCATCGCCGACCTTTCAGCGGCCGGGGCGGAATTCGATGAAAATACTCCGCCACTCCTGATATGCAACTTGCACAACACGCTCGGCAACGCCTACCTCTCCATCGAACAGTATGAGCAGGCTGCGGCCGAGTTCATGATCGCGCGAGACGTCGCCCTGAATCATGAGCCCCGGCTCGCCTCGTACGCCTATTCCGGGCTGGCCTCCGTCGCGCACCGCACAGGCGACCGCCGACTCGCCCATGAGCAGATGAGCCTCGCGCGCGAGTTGCAGGCCACCGATGCGGCGTCGGCGGCGCGAGCCGATGAGAATCTCGCCCGCATGCTGCTGGAGCAGGGCGATGTGGACGGTGCCGAGGCCCACTTCGCCGCCGCCGAGCGGGGATACGTGCAGGGCGGAGATCCGCGCGGGGCAGCGGGGTGCAGCTACGGACGCGCCGCGGTGTTGCTGGCCCGAGGCAAATTGCTGCCCGCACGCAAGACCGCGAAGCGGGCGCTCGCGGGTTTCACCGACCAGGGCGACCTGATCGCCCAGGTCTCCACTCATCTGTTGCTCGGCGATATCAACGCGAGTGCGATGCGCTTCGCCGACGCCGACGGCTGCTACTTACGAGCCCGCGAAGTCTGCGAGGCGCAGGGAACAATGCATGAGGTCGCCCGCATCGACGTTCGTCGCGCCGCGGTCGCCCACGGCGCGGCCGGAGTGGCGATCCGCCGATCCGAGAAGCAGCGGTGCCTCGAGGGTGCGCTGAACCTTGCCCTTCCCGCCGCACTCGCGACGGATGCGATGCGCCAGCGGTTCGCCCCCGGGCCCATTCGCGAGCGTTGGGTCACCGGGGTCGCCTCGGTCGCGCTCTCGATCGCGTTGCAGGTGATCACGTCGTTGCAGCACACCAGACTCGCGGTCGAACTCTTGGAGTTCGTCTGCTCCTCGGCCTCGGTCGATGCGGGTGCCGTGACGGCCGACATGGCGAACCTGCCCGTGCTCGCGCAGACCGATTCTCCCTTCGACACGGAATACACGCAGGTCGCGACGGCTGCGGGCGGCACAGCGGTGGATATTGCGATGCTCGGGGGTTCGGCGCCAGGAGCACCCGCGCTGGCGCCGCGCGTACGCGCTGTGCCGGACGCCGGCGACGAGTTCCTGGTGTGGATTTCCGAGGCCGAGCGACGCTACCGCCTCGCGATCCGTTCCTCCGACCTGATCAACGCGTGGTGATGCGGTCATGACCAGACGCGACCGACGACCGCCCACAGACACCAGGGTGGTGCTGGGGCTCCTCAGCGGGCAACCGCGCGTGCAGGTCAAGTTCGTCGATGCGGGCGAGCTGTACCTCACCTGGCGCTGGGAACACGCCCCCGAGCAACCAAGGGCCTACGTCATCCCTCGCGACCTCGTGCAGCCGGTGCTCGACGAGCTCGAACAGGCGGTGCCTTCGCCGTTGCCCGGCGAAAATGTGCGCGCGGCGCTGCACCGCGCTTTCACCGGCCCGTTCGGCGCGCCGGATCGTGAGGCGGAGTTGGCCGCACGTCTAGCGGGCTCGCTCATCCCGTTCCCCCTCGCGGCAGAGCTCAACGAGGTGCTCGGGCGCGGTATCCGCCCGCACGTTCGCATCCAGCCGTCCGCGTCGCTCGGCCGGGTGCCGTGGGAGGCGCTGCTTGTCGACGAGAACCGACGGATGGTGCACGAGGCCGAGGTGTCGGTGCTCCAGCCCGCCGGGGTGTGGAAGGCTCCTGGCCGCAAGGTCTCGCCGTACGGTCAGGAGGGCGCGGTCGTCACGGTGATCGATCCGGTCGTGCCCGGTCGCGTGCTCGCGCCCGTACTCGGTTCGGGGTGGGCGGACACCCCCGTCGCCGAGGTACTGCGGCGGCTCGGATCCCGTCGACGCGGAACCGAGCCCGCGGTCGGCGGCGAGATCGACCGCGCCACCTTGCGTACATTGCTCACGGGCGCGTCGCGGTTGCTGTACGTGGGTCACGTGTCGAGCGCCCAGTACGGCCTCGACGTGCGAATGCACCTCTCTGACGGCGCCGACGTCCTTGGTCGTGCCGGGCCGATCGGACCGCACCGTCCCTTGACCGCCGCCGACATCGCGTTCGGATGGGAGGCGGAGGGGCCGTGGCACATCCCGTCGCGGGTCGCGCTCATCGCCTGCGATTCGGGAAGCGATACGCGGTTCGCCGAGCCGACAGCGCTCGTCTCTGTGATGGTGCGCGGCGGCGCCGAGCACGTGACCGCCGCCAGATGGACCCTCCCGACCGACGCCGGTTTCGCCGTCGCCGCCGGCGGCGAGGCTCCCGCTTTCAGCGCCGCCGTTGACGCCGTCGACGCAAGTCATGAGGCGCCCGACCCGGTCGCGGCACTCGGCGCCTGGCAGCGAGGACAGTCCGAGCGCTGGGCGCGCACGGGATCCCTCGAATACTCGCCGCTGGTCTGGGGCGCGCTCACCACCACCTGGGCTCCGCCCTGAGCAGGGAACACGGGCGGTTCGCGCCCTGCCCATGGACTCGCACGCGGAGAGCGACCGCCTAGCTGACGACGAAATCCCCTGGCCCATGTGCCGCGCAACACGCTCGAGGTCGGCATCATGTGGACGAGGAAGCCGAGGCCGCGGCAAGTGAGTGCTGTCCAGTGCTTGAAAAGTAGCTCCTGACAGCTCTTTTCGAAATGAGGGCCCGTTCCTGGAACGTCAGGGGAGGACCCTCTGCGGCTAAACCGGGCGGAGCGTATGCGGGCCGGTGATCTCGATTTCGGCGCCGGCCCCCAAGGACTGTCGTTATGTGGGGCTGGTCAGTGACGGTCTTCTGCTTTCTCATCAGCGGCGGTGCCCGATCCGATGACTAGATGAAATTCGCCGGTGGCGGAGTCGCCGATGAGGCAGAGCGGCTGCGAGCGCTTTTTAGGTGGTTGTTGGTCGGAGTGATTGCGAATACCGGGCGGGGGTTTCGTCAGCTCCGATGTCAGTGCTAGCGGATAATTGGGCGGCTGTACGGCATTCGGATGTGTGCTGTGCTCGGCGGTGCAACACAGAGGATTCGGTGTGTCGCACCGGAGTGCCGGAATTTCTTTCAAGTGTTGGCGGGGTCGGGTCCGGAGTAGTGCTGGCGGATGGCGGTAACCAGCTGGATGTGGCTGTTCTGGGTCAGGTCGGCGACGCTGATGCGCCAGGAGGTCAGTTCTTTTGTCTCGGGGTCGCGGCGGTGCAGTAGGTCGGTGATGTGGCGGCCGTAGGCTACCCGGGTGCTTTCGCTCCACAGGCGGCGGAAGTCGTTGTTGGGGCGCAGTTGTCGGATCAGGTCGCGGGCCTGTTCGGAGGTGCGATATCGCCCCAGTGCTGCCCGGACGACAGCGACGGTGCGGGTCGCTTCATAGGGCCAGTCGGTCAGGACTGTGTGGGCGCGCGGCCCGAACATCCATGCGCGCATGTTTCCGGTTTCATCGACACCGGCGAGCAGTGATCGGAACCCGTCGGTGGAGTCGAGCACGTTCCACAGCGGATCGACATAGGCTGCGCAGATGTCCCGTCCTTCCAGGTCACGCAGGTAGCTCCGGCCGACGGTGCCGTGTGCGCATCGGCGGAGGCGGTCTGCGGTAGGGATAGGTTCGGTCGGATTGGACAGCTCGTGTAGGTGCCGTCCGCGCATGGGATCGAGGCCGTACCCGTTAATGATCTTGTCGAGAGTCTCGGGTTTCGGTGTGGTGAGGCCCGCTTCGATTTTGAACAGGTAGCTGGTACTGATCCCGTGATGCTGGTAGGCGAGTCCTCTCGAGAGTCCCAACTCCCTGCGTATGTCGAGGCAGGTGCTGCCCAGGGTCGGGATATCGGGTGGTGACCCTCGTCCAGCGTTCGTGTGTGCACGATGTGCCGGATTCTGGCTCATTTGCCGAGCCCCCCTCTTTCTAGCGTCTTCCGCTACAGGTCGGACGGAGATATCTTGATTGGCTGCCCCCAATGATCCGTCTGTTCATACCAGAGGGTCTGTTGCGCGGCAAGCGATTCGATCCGAGCGTTCGCCGACCGCGCGGAGTACGCCACGACCTCCGTAACGCTCGGGTCGTGAGCGCGCAGTTCAGCAGCCTCCCGGAGCTTGTGGACGCATCGGAAGGCACACGCCGCGTCGACGACGAAATCCCCTGGCCGGTAAGAGGCCAGGGGATTTCGCTTTGCGACGCCGTTGTCGCCGAAGACACGTCCGGGACGTGTTCGGATCTAGGAAAGGATTCCCCGGCGGGCGTCGCTGGAAACCGGTCGGTCGTGGAGAGTGATCACTCTCGCAACCGAACCGAAATTCTATCGCCGGGATGAGTTCGTGTGGTAGTCGGGGGACTAGTGTGGCTCGGGCAAGTGATCTCGATGTGAGGAAGTTCGAATGGGAAGCACCGCCCTCGACGTGGCCAATCTGATCCTGCAGCGCGTAGGAGACTTCTGGAACTGGGCCTACACCGGTTCCGCCGGGTTCCCGCCCCTGTGACGACACGACGTTCTGGTCCGGTGGCGCGAAAGTGTCACCGGGCCGGCGGGTTTCGCCGCCGAGCGCGCGCACAGCCCCGTATCTTGATCCTGTGAGTTCCGCTGGACCCGAGGTCGACCGTGCCCGAGCGGGCGCCCCGCGTTGGTTCGTTCTCCTGATGAGTCTGCTGACGGGACTTGTCGTTGTCTGCTGTGGCGCGTTGGTATGGCAGATCGCGGTCGACGGCGCCTTTGGCACCCGAATCATCCTCTGGGTGATCCTCGCCGTGCTCGGCGCGTTCGCGCTGCCCCTCGGCCTGACGGGTCTGGCTCGACGGCGGGCCGTGCTGCTCAGCCTCGCCTCCCCGGTGATTATCGTGATTCTTTGCGCGCTGGTGCAGTTCCAGATCCCGGAATCGGTGGGCTGGCAACTCTCGCGCGGGATCTTGGCGGACCAATCCGTCGAGTGTGCCGATCCCGGCGGTCCCACCCGGCTCGGCGTGTACTCGATCACCGCGGTCGTCAGGCAGGACGGTGGCTGTCTTTTCTGGGTGCGCGGTGGTGAGTCGGATCCGCACGGCTTCGGCTATTTTCCCGACGGGCCGCCACCTACGGTCGGCGCCGCACCGACACCCGGCATTCGCTACGAGCCCTACGAACCGCACTGGTATCGGTTCACCGAACAGTCCTGAGGTAATTCACGGCAGCGGTGCCGCGTGGCGTTGGGTGAGTAGCATTCCCATCAGGCCCGCTTCTTGGCCCTGTTGCTGCACCATCGAACGGGCGAGTTCCTTGACCGGCCCCGACGGCAGGAGTTCGTCGGCGGCCGCGGCCATGGCCATGCCGCCTTGATGGTGGCGGAACATCAGTTGTAGGAAGAGCACTTCGGCGTCACGACCGCGTGCGGCGCCGAGCGCGTCCAGTTCGGCCATGGTGGCGAGGCCGGGCATGGCGACGACGGGGGCGTTTTCCGCCGGCGGCGTCGCCGAATGCTGATGGGACGCTGCGGTTTCCGTACCCATCCAGGCCATCGGCCGGGCAGAGGTGGGTGTCGCGTTCGCCAGCCGTAGCCACCCCAGCATGGTGCCGAGTTCGATCCGCTGGGTGGCGTCGAGTTGGTCGGCCAGGCGCGACACCGAAGGATCGACGCCGCGATCGAGGCGCTGCGCCATGATCAACGCCTGCTCGTGGTGGGCGGTCATGTCCTGGGCGAAACCGATCTCGACGGCATCGAGAATCGGTGCGGCCACCGGGTTCTCGGCGACGACCAACGGCCGCAGTGCCGCTCCGAGCACCAGCAGCAACAGCGCGACCGAGGCATACGCCGCCAGGCGTGACCACCGCGGCGACGTCATGACCCGACGGTCGATCGTTGATCGCTCGGCGGTGTGTACACCTCGTTGTCGAGTTGCAGGACCATGAAACCGTTGTCGGCGCACGAGACATACAGTTGGTCGCCGCGCCACTCCGGCGGCGAGAAGCACCAGTCGGTGGAGACGTCGCCGAAGGCGAGGCGCCCGGTGCGCGGGGTGGTGGCGTCGAGCGGATTGAACTGACCCTCCAGCACGGCGCGCACGGCCGAGGGGCCACTGATGATCGGGACTCCGATGATGGAGGCCAGTGCGTGCGGCGAGTTCCACAGCTCGAGGTTCTGTCCGGTGCGGGCGGGCGGGTTGTAGTAGGCGATCTCGTGGATATTCGCCGGGTCGCGCACATCGAAAACCCTGATGCCCGAGGAGATCCACCCGCAGGCCAGCGCGGTGGGGTTGTCGGGTCGGTCGGCGGCGCAGTAGTGCGATTCGTAGGCGAACACCGAACCACCCATGGACGAGCCGACATTGCTGTCGATGTGCTGCGGCAGATTGATCTCCAACTTGATCTTGTTCGCCACCTTGGGTGCGGTGTCATCGGAGACGTCGACGAGTTTCACACCGCCGGAACCCCCTTCGTCCACGGTGTAGAGGTAGGGCTTGCCGTCATAGGTCACCGGAATGCTGTGTTGGGTCGCCCACCCGTCGGTCCAGAACGTCCTGCCTAGGTGGTTGACCTGAGGATTCGGGTCGCGGCGTTGGACGGCGCTGACATCGAGGACGGTGAATCCGCCGAGCGCGGAGATGTACATGCGGTTGCCGTCGGCGCTGATGCCGAAACCGTGCGACTCGATTCCGGTCAAGCCCTGCCACACGACGTGCGGGTTGGCCGGGTCGGTGAGGTCGACGGCGCTGACGAAACCGGGTGCCAGGCCCGACGCCCAGTAGGTGTTGCCGTCGGGGGAGAAGCCGCCTTCGTGGGTGGTAATCGGCAACGGCATCGTGAGATTCGTGCCGGGACCGGGGTTGAGCAAACGGGGGTGCGCGCAGTCGGAGATGTCGTAGACCGAGAGAAAACCCGCGCCGGTGAGGAACGGAACACCGGTGCCGACGAGCAGCTTGCGTTCGGTGTTGACCTTCAGGCTCTCCCACGTGCCCGCCAGCATCGCGGGTTCGGTCAGCGTGGTTGTCGGTCGCGGATTCGCGGGGTCGGAGACGTCGAGCACCTGTACGCCACGACCTTCGCTGACCAGGTCGCCGGGAAAGAACGAACCCATGTACGCGCAGTGTTCGAAGCTGGTGGAGGTGATGCCGGCGCCGCGACCGGAATAGCCCCCGATGAACGACATATTGCAGTCGTATCCCTGGGTGCTGCGTCCGCTGTCGCGGTCGGCGGCGGTGACGTCGCCCTGCAACCCGTTCTCCGGCCTCGACCCTGGCCCGCAGTCGGCGCGGGGGACCGAAGTCCTTCCCACATCGAGGAACTCGTGCACCGACTGTTGAAGGTCGGATTGCAGGTCGGCCGAGGCGCTGCCGGGCAGCATCATGGTGGCGGCCAAGCCTACGGCGAGCAGGACCAACGGCCGTGCGCGGCGCAGGTCGGCGAATGGTCGCGGCATTGCGATCCCTACCTCGATCGGAGCCGACCCGCTGGCTGGGACAGCTGTCAAACTGACCGAATAGTAGGTTAGTTGGATTGTGTTGTGGGCCTTTTCGCCGAATGTATCGCGGCCGGATCGCGTCGAGTGAGGTCAGGGGCCCGCAGATTACCGGTCGAGGAGTTCCTCGCAGTACGCGAGCAAGCGAGCGCGCAGCGGCGCGGCGCGCTCGGCGAGCGCCGACTGCTCCCGGACGTATTCGGCACGCCCCGACGGTGTCTCGATCCGCACCGGCGCGTACCCGTACTCCGACAGCTCGTAGGGGCTGGCGCGCATATCCAGCTCGCGTGCGTCGCAGGCGAGTTCGAAGCATTCCAGCAGGAAATCCGAGGGGATGAGCGGCGCGAGCTTGAAGCCCCACTTGTAGATGTCCATGTTCGCGTGCAGACAACCGGGTTGTTCCCTGGCGATCTGTCCGTCACGGGTCAGTGCCTCGGTATTGCGGCCCACAGCATCCGGGGTGAAGAAGCGATAGGCGTCGAAGTGCGTGCAGCGTAACGACAACGATTCCACCACCGCGTCGGTGCCCGCACCACCGAGCCGCAACGGTACCTGCTGGTGGCGGATGTCGTCGGTGCGATACACCATCGCCCATTCGTGCAACCCGAAGCAGGACAGATGCGTGGGACGAGTGGCGGTGGCGCGCAACAACTTCGCGATATAGCCGACGGTATCGCCGCGACGGGCCAGGAATGCCGGGTCCGCGGTGAACGTCGTTGGCCAGGAACGGGGCTCGCCGGCTACCTGGACGGCGTGGTAGCCGCGCGCACCGTCGTACTCGCCTGCCCCGCGCAACGCCACGCCGAAACCGGGATGCCAGCGCCGCAGCTGCGCGGGCTTGTGCCCGTAATAGGTGAACAGGAAATCGATCACCGGGTGTGCACGGCCCTGCGCGCGACGGCGCACATACGGGCCGACCAGCTCGTCCACCTGTGCCCGGTGTGCGCTGGCCCGTGCGCGCCACCGCGTTTCATCGAGCACCTGCCCGGTGAAACGCGGTGGCGCGACATCGGGGTCGACCGTGGTGTCGTCGGTACTCATACGCTCACCGCGGCAGGTCGCGGTCCCGGTGCGTCATTCGATCACCCGGTGTGTGTTGTCGCGGACGGTGCCGACGAACTCCTCGACCAGATCCTCCAACGCCACGATTCCGGTGGTGTTGCCGCGCAGGTCGACCACCCGGCCCAGGTGACTGCTGGTGCGGCGCAGGCGGGCCAGCGCCTCGTAGAGGGTGGTGTTCACGTTCACCGTCGGTAGTGGTCGGATGTCGGTGCGCGGGATCGGCGTCGTGGGTCCCGCGTTCTCGTCGGCGACCTTGTCGAGCACGTCTTTCACGTGCAGATAGCCGACCAATGATCCGTCGGAAGCGCGGACCGGATAGCGGGAGAAGCCCGTCTCGGCGACCGCGGCCTCGATATCGCCGAGGGTGGTCCCGTTGCCGCGCAACGGCACCGACCTGGCGGTAGCGAGCGGGACGAGGACATCGCCGACCACGCGATCGCTGGTGCCGAGCGCCTGGGTGAGGCGTCGGTGCTCCTCCTCGTCGAGCAAGCCTTCCGACCTGGACTCGCCGATCATCTCGGCCAACTCCACCGACGACACCGTGGCATCGAGTTCGTCCTTGGGCTCGATGCGCAGCAGTCGCAGCGAACCATTGGCCGCGAGGTTGTACAACGCGATGAGCGGGCGAGCCAGACGCAGCCACATCAGGTGGATCGGAACCAGCAGCAGCGCACTGCGTTCCGGACCCGCCAGCGCGATGTTCTTCGGGATCATCTCGCCCAACAGGATGTGCAGGACCACCACCAACGCCAACGCGACCGCGAACGCCACCGGATGCAGGAACTGCTCGGGCAGGCCGACGAGCTCGAAGGGGACCTCCAGCAAATGCGCGATCGCGGGTTCACCGACCCGGCCCAGCAGAATCGAACAGATCGTGATGCCCAACTGCGCGGCCGCCAACATCATCGACAGGTTCTCACCCGCCTTGATCACCGTGTCGGCATTGCGTTTGCCCTGGGCGACAAGGGCTTCGAGACGGTCGCGGCGCGCGGAGATGAGCGCGAATTCGGCCGCGACGAAGAAGGCGTTGCCCGCGAGCAGCACCACCGTGAGCAGCACTCCGAAAAGGTCACCCATGGCTGTGCTCCTGCTCGGACCGGTGTTCGCGTTCCGCGAGTACCTCGGCGGTGACCGGGATCAGCCGCACCCGGTCGATGCGGCGCTCGTCCATGCGTTCCACCTTGGCGATCCAGCCGCCGGTTTTGCGCTGCTCGCCGCCCGACCACTGCTGCGAACGGTGGTTGGGCAAGACGATCTCGTCGCCCGCCACCGGGATCCGGCCGAGCCGGGTCAGCACCAAGCCGCCGAGCGTCTCGTATTCACCGTCGGGCGCCTCGTATCCGGTCGCCCGGGACACCTCGTCGATGCGCATCAACCCGGAGCAGTCCCAACCATCGGACACTCTGCGCACGTCGCGCTCTTCCTCGTCGTGCTCGTCGCGCACGTCACCGAGGATCTCCTCGATGACATCCTCCATCGTGACGATGCCCGCGGTGCCGCCGTATTCGTCGACGACCAGCGCGACCTGCATGCCGTCGGAGCGAATGCGTTCCAGCACCGAATCGCCGTCCAGGCTGGCGGGCACGATCGGCACCGTCTGCACCAGCTGGTGCAGCGGGGTGCTGCGCCGCACGTGTGCGGGGGAGGTGAACGCGTGCTTCACGTGCACCACCCCGAGTGTGTTGTCCAGGTCGCCGTCGGTGACGGGGAAACGCGAGTAGCCGGTGCGACTCGCGGCCGCGATCAGATCGGCGATGGTGTCGTCCTTGTCCAGCGACTCGATCTTCACCCTCGGCGTCATCAGTTCCTCGGCGCTGCGCTCACCGAACTGGAGTGAGCGGTCCATCACCTGTGCGGTGCGCTGATCGAGCGCGCCGCGCAGCGCGGACGTGCGCACCAGCGAACCCAATTCCTGCGGCGAACGTGCCGAACGCAGCTCTTCGGCCGGTTCGACACCGAGCCTGCGGACCGCCCAGTTGGCGGTGCCGTTGAGGAAATGAATCATCCACTTGAAGACCACCGAGAAACCCACCATCGGGCCGGCGGTCACCCGTGCGGTGCTCATCGCGGCGGCGATGGCGATGTTCTTGGGCACGAGTTCGCCGTAGACCATCGACAGGGAGGTGGCCAAGACCAGTGCGAACGCGAGTGAGAGTCCGCTCGCGGCGCCCGCGCTCAGACCGATCCCGTTGAACAGGGGATTCAGTAGTCGAGCCAGAACAGGCTCGGCGATGTAACCGGTGATCAAGGTGGTGATCGTGATACCGAGCTGCGCGCCGGAGAGTTGGAACGAGAGCGTGCGATGTGCACGACGCACCATCCTGGCACGCACATCGCCGTCACGGGCGTGTGCTTCGACGGTGCTGCGCTCCAGGGCCGTCAGGGAGAATTCCGCGGCGACGAACAGCGCGGTGCCGGCGGTGAGCGCGATGAATCCGAGCAGGCTGAGCACCGTGAGTGCGACCGACATCGTCAGCACCCACCGAACATGGTGGTGGGAAGGGAAGGGAAGCGGAACTGGGGAGCGGTACGGAGGGCGCCGGGTTTGTCACCCGGCTCGGTAGAGGAGCCCTCCTGTGCTGCGCCCTCGGACGCGGGTGACAACTGGATCCTTTCGCAAACCGGGGTGGATGGTGCCGGAGACCGGCGACCACCATGATACCGGCCCACGCGCCGGGCAGCGTGGGCCGGTGGTGTCTTCGCGTGTTGTTCACCAACCGCCGGGCAGCGGCCGTCCCTCGGCGAAACCGGCGGCCGATTGCACGCCGAGCACCGCCTTGTCATGCAGCTCGGTGAGGGTGCGTGCGCCCGCATAGGTGCATGCGCTGCGCACACCGGAGCAAATGTGGTCGATCAGGTCCTCGACGCCGGGGCGCTCGGGGTCCAGGCGCATCCTCGACGTGGAAATGCCCTCCTCGAACAGTGCTTTGCGCGCGCGGTCGAAACCGCTGTCGGCGGAGGTGCGCGCGGCGACCGCGCGCTTGGAGGCCATGCCGAAGCTTTCCTTGTAGGCATTGCCGTCGCGGTCGACACGCAGGTCGCCGGGGGATTCGTAGGTACCGGCGAACCACGAGCCGATCATCACGTTGGACGCACCGGCGGCCACCGCGAGCGCGACGTCGCGCGGGTGTCGGACGCCGCCGTCGGCCCAGACATGCACGCCGAGTTCCTTTGCGGCGCCGGCACATTCGGCGACGGCGGAGAACTGGGGGCGACCGACGCCCGTCATCATCCTGGTGGTGCACATCGCGCCGGGGCCGACACCGACCTTGATGATGTCTGCGCCTGCCGCAGCGAGGTCGCGGGTACCCGCCGCGGAGACCACATTGCCCGCGACCAACGGCACACCGAGGGCGAGAGCGCTGATGGCGGACAGGGTTTCGAGCATCTTGGCCTGGTGGCCGTGTGCGGTGTCGATGACCAACAGGTCGGCGCCCGCGTCGACCAAGGCCTTGGCCTTGGCGGCGACATCGCCGTTGATCCCCACGGCGGCGGCGACGCGCAGTTGATCCTTGGCGTCGACCGCCGGGGTGTAGATGCCCGCGCGGACCGAACCGGTGCGGGTCATCACCCCGGCGAGGGTTCCGTCCTCGGCGGTGAGGACCGCGACCGTGGCGCGCGCGGCCTCGAGCAGCGCGAAGATCTCCTTGGGCGCGGTGCTGGCGGGCGCCTGCACGAAGTCGGTGGCGGCGACCTCGCGCAGGCGTGCGAACCGATCGACATCCGCGCAGGCGGCCTCGGTGACCACGCCGACGGGCCGCCCTTCGTCGATGACGACGACCGCGCCGTGCGCGCGCTTGTGCATCAGGGCGACGGCCTCGGAAACCGACCGCTCCGGGCCGAGGCTCACGGGAGTGTCGGCGGTGAGCGAACGACTCTTCACGAACGCGATGGTCTCGGCGGCGGCACTGTTGGGGAGGTCCTGCGGGAGCACGACGATGCCGCCTCGGCGGGCGACGGTCTCGGCCATTCGACGACCGGCTACCGCGGTCATATTGGCCACGACGATCGGGATCGTGGTGCCGGACCCGTCGACCGTCGTGAGGTCGACGTCGAACCGGGATGCGACATCGGTCTGGTTGGGGACCAGGAAGAGGTCGTCGTAGGTCAGGTCATACGGCGGCGCGTGGCCAGGAAGAAACTGCACTGTACCGATGATAACGGCGATGGGGTGTTGTTGTACGCGGCGTCCGACGATCCGGTGCGCGGGTTCACGCCCGCGACGCTTCGGCCGCAGCCTGGGTGCGGGACAACGCGACGGTGGTGACACACATGACCAGCACGGTCAGGGCGACGACGATCAGTCCGAGGGTGCCGGTACGGAAGTGTTCGCCGAGGACGGTGAGACCGATGAAGGCCGCGGCCAGTGGCTCGGCGATGGTCACCGCTGGCAGCGAGGCCGCCAGCGATCCCGCGTGAAACGCCCGCTGCTGCCAGTAGACGCCGAGTAGCCCCGCCACGATCAGCGCCCAGGTCTGCCAACTGCCGAGCACGTGGGCGATGCCGTCGTCGAACAGGTGCGTGACGTCGGCGGTGAGCGCGGCGGCGAGACCGTAGAGCGAGCCGCTGGCGGTGCCGAGCAGTAGTGCGCGCGTCGCCGAAGCGCCAGCGACGCTGCCGAGCACCACCGCGACCGTGACGAAAGCCAGGAGAACGATCAGCGGAACAAGCCAATGCCGCAGTGGCGCACCGGAGTTGCCTTCGGTCGGGTTGCCGACGACGAGGAAGCAGACCAGTGCCGCGGTGAGTGCGAGCGCGGTCGCGGTGGTGCGTGCGGTGACGCGGATGCCGTTGAGGCGGGCCGAGAGGGGGAGCGCGAAGATCAAGGCGCTCACCAGGATCGGCTGGACCAACAGTACGGCGCCGAGCGCGAGCGCGGCGACCTGCATCGTGTATCCGCCCGCGTCACCGACGATGCCCGCCCACCACCGTGGATTACGGACGAGCGCGCGTACCAGTGCTTCGCGTTCGGGCACGGCCGCCGCCGCGTTTTGCTGTGCGACGGCCGCCACCGCGAAGAGAACCGCTGCGATCAGCGCGCAAATGGTCGCGCCGATCGGGTGGTTCACCATCCGATCAGTTTGCCCCGCGGTTGCGCTGTCCCGTAGGCCGCTGCGGACGGACGGCGCGTCGCCGCCCCTGCCTCGGCGTGTCGCCGGACGCGGAGCCCGCGGAGCGTCCCGAAGGTGCGGACGCGGAGCCTGCGGAGCGTCCCGAAGGTATGGACGCGGAGCCTGCGGAGCGTCCCGAGGTTGCTTGCGCGGAGCTTGCGGAACGTCCCGAAGATCCTTGTGCGGAGGCCGAGGAATGGCCGGCGAATCCGGTCCTCGACCCTCCCTGGTGCCCGGAATTTCCGGCGCTCGCGGGCCGACCGGATCCCGTGTGCGGCTTGCCCGACAGTGACCCGCCCCGTGCGGGCGCACCCTTGCTCGCGCCGTTGCGGCGGGGTTCGGCGGCGCTCGCGCCGCGACCGCCCGGTGCGGACGCGCGTCCACGACCCGCGCTCGACCGTGCGCCCGCCCTCTGCGATCCAGCTTCGGCCTCGCGAGTGGACGCTGCGCCCGCACGACCGGACTTGCCGCGACGGCCACGGCCGCCGGACTTGCCGCCCTCGCTCGCCGCCGGTTGCGGTGGCGTAGGCGCCGCGATCGGAACGCCGGAAGGCTTTCGGGCGCCGGTGATTTCGCGTAGGCGCTGATCGCCCGGCCGGACTTCGACGCCGTCGACCTCGACGCCGGCCTTGCGTGCCATGGTCTCGACTTCGCGTCGTTGCTCGTCCATCACCAGCGTGACGACCACGCCGTCCTCACCCGCGCGGGCGGTGCGCCCGGCCCGGTGCAGGTACGCCTTGGACTCGGTGGGCGGATCGACGTGCACGACGAGGGAGATGTTGTCGACGTGGATGCCACGCGCGGCCACGTCGGTGGTCACAAGCACGGGGATCGAGCCGTCGGCGAACGCGGCGAGCGTGCGGATCCGGTTGTTTTGTGCCTTGCCGCCGTGGAGCGCGCCGGACGGGATACCGGCGCCGCGCAGTTGCTTGGCGAGTCGGTCGGCGCCGTGCTTGGTGCGCACGAACATGATGGTCAACCCGTCGCGTGCGGCGATCTCCGTGGCGACATTGCGCTTGGCGATCTTGTCGCGCACGTACAGCAGGTGGTGCGACATCGTGGCGACCGAGGCCGAGGGCGGCGCGGTGGAGTGGGTGACCGGCGAGCGTAGGTAACGCTTGACGAGCTTGTCGACATCGCCGTCGAGGGTGGCCGAGAACAGCAGGCGCTGACCATCTTTCGGCGTGCGGTCGAGCAGCTTGGTCACCTGCGGGAGGAAGCCCATGTCGGCCATGTGGTCGGCCTCGTCGAGCGCGGTGATGGTGACGTCGGACAGGTCGGCACAGCGCTGCGCGATGAGGTCGCTGAGCCGGCCAGGGGTGGCGATGAGCAGGTCGACGCCGCGCGCGAGCTTGTCGGCCTGACGCTTGATCGGCGCGCCGCCGACCACGGAGGCGATGCGCAGGCCGAGCGCGAGCGCGGCTTCGTCGAGCGAGCGTTCGATCTGTGCGGCGAGCTCCCTGGTCGGGACGAGCACGAGGCCGCGAGGGCGACCCGGCTTGGCGCTCGCGCCTGCGAGACGCGTGAGCATCGGGAGACCGAAGGCGAGGGTTTTGCCCGAGCCGGTCGGGCCGCGGCCGAGGACGTCTTTACCGGCGAGTGCGTCGGGCACCGTCGCGGATTGGATCGGGAACGGTGCCTCGATGCCGTCGCGCCGCAGTGCTTGCACGAGCACGGCGGGCAGGCCCAGGTCCGCGAAGGTCACGGTGGGCGCCGCGGCGACGGTGGTCGAGGGGGTCACGAGGTGTGTGCCTTTCGTTGCACGGCGCGTTCTAGTAGCGAACGCACTGTTGGTGGGTCGATCGCGGCGAACGAAGTCCGGTTCGACGCGGGCGCCGCGGCACGATCATTCGGCGCAGCGCGAAAAAAGTTGATGTGACCGACTGGAAGACGGCCCAAGGGTCCAGAGTACGTGCCCTCGGCCATCCATGTGGACCTCGGGCTGCGGTCGGGTGGGTTCGGCGGGGCTTTCGGCCGTCCTCAGCTCCGGAAAAGCCTGCTCAGTTCCTCCAGCCAAGGCACGGCGACCGCGAGGGTGGGGACCACGAGGATGGCGGCCGAGCCGAGGTAGGCGGCGGTGGCGACCCTGGTGTCGCCGATGCGTTCGCTCAGGCGCTGGATTCGGATGAGGGTGGTGGGTCCGCCCGCCGCGAGCGCGCCTTGCGGCGCGGTGGATTTGGCGCAGGTGACCAGTGCGCGGGCCAGCGGCTTGGGGCCGGTGACTTTGACCGCGGAGTCGTCGGCGAGCAGCTCGATGAGCAGTTTGACCGAGCCGAGCGCGGCCTTGCTGCGCACGACGCGTGGAAAGGCCTCGTGCACCGCGGTGAACGCCTCGAGCACCAGGTCGTGCCTGGCCCGAAGGTGCGAGCGCTCGTGGCTGACGATCGCGGTGACCTCGGTGTCTTTCAGGTTGCTCAGCGTGCCTTCGCTGATCACTACGCGTTGGCGCAGGCCGGGCAGGCAGTAGGCGATCGGTTCGGTCGCGGCGAGCACCCTGATGTCGGTGCCGCGGCGCTGCGGGCCGCTCTGGTCGAGCAGGTCGACGAGCATGCGGTGGCGTGCGCGTCTGCGGCGGGTGTGCACCCCGACGCGCAGTGCCGCGTAGCAGAGCCTGGCGCCGACCAGCAGGGTGAGCGCGAAGACGAAAACGTAAGCGGCCCAGAGCGGCAGGCCGAGCGCGTCGATCTCGCGGGTGGGTGCGGTGGTCGGGCGGCCGTCGGAGCCGGGCACCAGCAGCTCCGCGGCGATGGCGAGGCCGGAGCCGAAGGCGCTGAGCACGGCCGCGAGCGCGATCGCCTGCCAGAGCACGAGCGCTGCGCGGGGTGTCCGGTAAGTCCAGGTCGCCCGGCTGAGCAGGGCAGGCGCGGGTCCCGCCAGAAGCAAGGCGAGTCCGGCGAATACCGGTGCGGTCGCGTTCATCGAGTCAGCTCACTGCGTTGTGGGGCGATCGGTGGGAAACCATTGCCCGAGGAACTTACTCCGCTGGTGGCGTCGAGTCCTCGGTTGCCTCGAGCTTAGCGAGTGCTTCGCGTAGTGCGTCGGCCTCGTCCTTGCCGACCTGTTCGACGAAGTGCACGAGCGCGGCGGCGCGGCTGCCCGCGGCGTCTGCCTGTTGCAACGCGTCCACCATCAGGCCCGCGACCAGCTCGTCGCGGGTGTGCACGGGGGCGTACCGATGCGCGCGGTCGTCGCGCTTCTGCACGACGAGATTCTTCTTCGCCAAACGCTGTAGCACGGTCATCACGGTGGTGTACGCGAGCTCACGGCGTGCGGCCAATGCCTCGTGCACCTGCCGGACCGTCTGTGGTTCATCGCTGGACCACAGTTGGTCCATTACCGCCTTCTCGAGTTCACCAAGTCCTGCCATTCCACCGATTTTACGTTCCCAACGACACCGATGCGTACTACGGGGTGTCGTAACCAGGGAATAACTGGTGTGTGGTTTGTCATACCTGGGCTTTTCGGGCGAGTCGAGCCGCCCGGCTTGCTTAGTTAGGTAAGCCTGACCTATAGTGGTGCACGGCGTACGGATCGCGAGAGAGTCCCGAGGGCTGCGGTGACCCCCGATCCCTTGCCGCGGCGGGTCCCACACGGTGGGGCCCGCCGCTTTGTTTCCGAGGTGTGCCCAGGGGAGTGCATCGGCTGGTGTGTCACAGTGGGTCGCATGACGCAGCAGGAAACCGAGAAGGTCGAATCGCTCGCGGGGATCACCCCCGAGCAGATGACGAAGGCGAGCGAGGGAACCTTCACCGACCTGATCGGCCTGCGCTACCTCGAACTCGGCCCGACGCTGGTTCGCGGCGAGTGGGGCGTCGAGCCGCACCTGTACCAACCCGCCGGAATCCAGAACGGCGGCGTCTATTGCACCGTCATCGAGACGCTCGCCAGTATCGGCGGTTCCGTGTGGTACGGCGACCGAGGCACAGTCGTCGGTGTCAACAACAACACCGACTTTCTGCGCGCCGTGCGCGAGGGTGTGCTGACGGCGACGGCCACGGCCGTGCATCAGGGACGGTCGCAGCAGTTGTGGCAGGTGGTGGTCACCGATGAGCAGCAGCGGCCGGTCGCGCGGGGCCAGGTGCGGTTGCAGAATCTCGCGAAGCGGTCCTGACGGTGCGGCCGATCGGTGGTGGCGTAGTCGGTCGGTAGTGGCGTAGTTGCCCTGTCGCCCTGGAACGAGAAACGGCGTCGTGCGGGGTTATGTGGGGTTGGAGAACCCCGCGAGGCGGTTCTGGCGGTGCGGTCGGTAGTGGCCTAGTGGCCTAGTGGCCTCATGGTCGTGGATCGAGAAACGGTGTCGCGCCGGGGAATCCACGGTGGCGAATGGTCCTTGCTTCCCGTCGCGGAGCTGTCGGGAGTGTGGCAGGAAAGCGAACACTCGGGCCAGTCGATTGACGGGTGGTGTGCGCGCGACTTGTAATGGACGACGGCGCGATTCACGCGTCGTGACCATGCGGAGCGAACGAGGAATCGGGGTGAGTGGCGGATGCCGGGTGACTGTAGCCACCGCGCATGCCGCACTGTCGGTTCCCGGCGCCGCATGATGGAACCGGTGGTGCCGGTTCGCCGTTGATTCATTCGTACGCGCGCTAGGCCCGGCGGTTTCGCGGCGCACGCCGAATCGAGGGTTGTTCGACCAGGCGATTGCTCGACCGGATTCGACCGGGTGTCCGGTCGGACGGTGGCGTGTGCCGGTATTCCCGCCCATGCGGGGTGGCCGACGAGAGTGCTCGAATAGTGCGAGACGAGGACGACGAGAAAGGGAGGTCTCGGCATGGCGACCGGTTCACCAAGGTCGGAAGACCTTGCCGCGCACCGGAACCAGGCTATCCGCGTGCGGCGGCGGATGGGTGTGTGTCTCGGGCGCGAACGGTGCTCGGATGAGCGGTGGCGCACCGTCGGATCGGTCCGGCACCGGTGACCGCCATCATGGAATCCGTGGCAGCCGACCGATTCGATACCGAGATCCTGCAACAACATTGGATCCCGCTGGCCTACGCCGACGCCGATACCGCGGCGGTGCTGCGGGAACGACTCGGTGTCGAGTTCGATGCCTTCACCGGTGCTCGCCACCGCGTGCTGGAGACCGATCACTTCCTGTATCTCCCGGTCGTGGCCACCTATCGGCGCGGCGGGACCCTGCGACGCGCCACGATCGTCTTCGCGCTGGGCACCGACTTCCTGGTGACCTGGCAGCCGGAGGAACACTTCCGCCCCTTCGACGCCGCTGTCGCCGAGATGCGACGTGACCCCGCACTGACCGACTCCGCGCCGGGCGTGATGTACGCGCTGTTGGGGGCGCTGAACGAGGCGTCGCAGGAGGTTCTCGAACACGCCTGTGGGGCATTGGACGCGGTGCGCGGGCGAATCGAGGCGGCGAGCGGGGCCGGGTCGGGCGCGGCCATGAGAATCGATACCGGCGAGCTCCGCGCGATCATGACCGACTTGGCCGGGGCCGAGGAGAGCGTCGCGTGGCTGCGTCGGACGCACCTGGAGTCGGCCCGTGCGACCCGTCGGTTGATGTCGGCGGTGCAAGACACCGAAAGGCTCTCGCTCCGAAACGGGTTCGAAGGCAGGGTCGCCGAATTGGCGGCCGATATCGAAGCGGAGGGGCGGCGAGCCGCCGTCGAGCACGACAGGGCCGTCTTCGCTCAGCAGTCGGTAATGAGTTGGCTTGTCGCGCAGGAGAATCGAACCACGCGGGCGTACGCGACGAGTATGGCGCTGGTGGCGGCCCCCGTCTTGCTCCTGGGTGGCTGGGGTATCCATCTGCTGTGGTTGTCGGAGCTCGGCTGGGAGTTGGCCGCGGTGTGCACCGTCGTGTTGATCGCGCTGGTGACGGTGGCTCCGCTCGGCTACGCGAAGCGGAGCATGGCGCGCTGAACGGTTGGCGTGGGTGCGGGTCGACGGTGGGGCGTCGGAACTCGCTGTCGACGGTCCACCCGAGGTGGTGCGTTCGGAGGCGTAACCGTCAGAGTTCGGGAATCGGCAGACGGTGCGGCGTGCCAGAGGCGCCGACTATGACCCTCGAGGTCGTGAAACTCTTACTTCGCGGGTAATCGACTCCGTGCGCGGTGACGGGCATGGTTGGTACATCCGATTCGGACGGCCGGATCGGACGACGAAAACCCTTCCAGCACAGGAGATTCCACCATGTCACGTTACGCGGACGCTGTCGATCGCTATTTTGCCGCCTGGAATGCCGGCAGCGACGAGGTGTTGGTCGCGGCCGTCGCGGCGGCCTGGGTCGAGGACGGCTACTACACCGATCCGTTGGTCGACGCCGTGGGGCACGACCAGCTGCGGTCCGCGATCGAGGGTGTGCGCCAACAGTTTCCGGGATTCCAATTCCGGGTGCACGGCGAGGTCGACGGGCATCACGACACGGCGCGGTTCTCCTGGGAGTTGGTCTCGGTGGCCGACGGGAGCGCTCCGGTGGCGGGGTCGGACGTTCTCACCCTGGCTGAGGACGGGCGAATCAGCGGTGTGCTCGGCTTCCTGGATCGGGTACCGACGGCGTAATGCGCGCGTTGAGCAACGATAACGGCCGGTTGCCTGAAGTCGGGTATTCGGCCGTCTCGGCTGGTCGTGGCTGCCCGTGGGGTAACGATTCGGCGATTAAATGTTTGCTGATCGGTTGCGAATAGACGGTAATTGGGGTTACGGTCGAGGAGTTGGTGGCGCACTTGCCGCGCCATTTGTCGAGTATTACGGGAGATCCGATGCGGAATCTGCTCATAGCTACCGTGTTACTCGATATCTGCGCGAAGCGGGGGAGCGCCGGGGCGGCGGGGGTGATCGCATGATCATGTCGAACGCGGTGCGCGACGATGTGTTGGCGACGAAAGAGTATGTGGAGGACGGTGTCCCGGTCTGGGTCGTCATCGGCAGGCCGGAACCGCACCCGACCGGGGCGGGCTGGCGCTGTGGCGTTCGGGTCGAGCGTGGGGATGTCCGGTTCGAACAGTCGCAGGTGGTCGCGCCGAGTGAGAAGGAAGTGCTTCGACTAGCGCTCGAACTGGTGACCACGCGGCTGGGGATGACCGAAACGCAGTTCTTCGACGACGTCGACACCGAGACCACGCACCGGTAGGTCGGGTTCGCGCGCCAGCAGGCGCCGGACGTCGCCTGCTCGACGAGGGGCACCGCCGAGTAGTGCTCAACCCGAAGCGCACAATCGCCGGTTCTCGACGGTGTGGGCGCAGGTTATTCCGACACGGACACGGGGGCGGGTTCTTCGGTGGGGGCGGTCGTCTTCCATTTCGTATCCACCACCAAGCCGATCACGCCGATCGCGAGACACGTCGCCGAGACCACGATCATCGCGGGATGGGTGCCGCCGGTGAGCGCGTCGGCGAGGATCACCGTGCCGACAGTGCCGGGCAACGATCCGAGGAATGTGGCGACAAGGTACGGCCAGAAGTGCATCGACGACAATCCACAGCAGTAGTTGACCACCGAGAACGGTGCGAGCGCGATCAGTCGCAACGAGCCGACGGCGAGCCATCCTCGTCGTTCCAGTCGCTCATCGATCGCGCGTACCGCGGGATGGGTGAGCCGCGCGGCGACCTGCTCGTGATCGAGTGCGCGTACCAGTAAGAAGGCCAGTGCCGCGGCGACGGTGGTCGCCGCCAGTGCGACGGTGATGCCGAGGACGGGACCGAACAAGACCCCGCAGCTCACGGTGAGCACCGTGCGTGGAATCGGCGCGACGGTGACGACCGCGTAGACGACGAAAAACAGCAGCGGGAACAACGGACCCACCGAACTCGCCCAGTCCTGGATCTGCTGCGGGGTCGGTAAGGGAACCAGCAGCGCGGCCACGAAAACAGCGGCGACAGCGACGAGTAGAGCGACGACGCGCGACGCGCGAATCAGCCTGGTCACTCCGGCGAGGTTACCGGTTGGTAGCGGCGGCCAGGGACGGGTGCGGGTAACACTGGCGCTAGCATCAGAGGAAGCGGGACGAATCCTCGTTAACCAACGTAGGCGCTGAACTGGGCGAATGCGACGGTATCGGTTGCGCAGAGGGGCGTGGCCGTCATCGAGTGGAAGAGGGACAGCAAGCATGCCGATTGCTTCAGACGTCGGAAAAGATGCCGCGTCCAATAACAGCGGGTCCAATAACAGCGGGCCCAATAACGGCGGGCCCGACTACGCGACATGGCGTAAAGGCGTTGCCGGGGTGCTCGCCAAAGCGCGCAGAGTCGACGCCGAGCAGCTGCCCGACGATCCCGAACGGCTGCTGGCCGAGCTCACCGACGACGGATTGACCATCGCCCCGCTCTACACCAGCAGGGACGAACTGCCGGAACTGCCGCTGCCAGGACAGTTTCCGTTCGTGCGAGGACGCGACGCCACCCGTGACGTGCACCGGGGTTGGTTCGTCAGCGGATACATCGCCGACCGGGACGCGGCCGCGGCCAATCGCGCGATTCTGGCCGGGTTGGAGAACGGGCTCGGCGCGGTCTGGCTCGGCGTAGGGGAGCGCGGCGTCCCGGTCGCCGACCTGTCGACGGCCTTGTCGGGTCTGCTGTTCGACTTGGCGCCGTTGAGTTTCGACGCGGGCGCCGAGGCCGCCGAGGCGGCGCGGGAGATCTTCGCCGTGATCGAAGGCTACGGCGCGCGGGATCGATCGAAGATCGAGATCGCCCTCGGCGCCGCGCCACTGACCAGTCGCTTCGCCGAGATCGCCGATCTGGGGCTTGCCGAGACCGTCGCGCTGGCCGCCGCGGCGAGCGAGCGGACCGAGACGGTACGCGCGATCACCGTGGATGCCACCGTCTTTCACGAGGCGGGTGCCTCGGACGCGCAGGAGCTCGGCGCGGCGGTGGCCGCGGGTCTGGCGTATTTGCGCGCGCTCACCTCCGAAGGGGTGGGCATCGCGCAGGCGCTGGCGCAGCTGGAATTCCGGTTCGCCGCCACCGACGATCAGTTCGCCACGATCGCCAAATTCCGTGCCGCACGCCAACTGTGGGCCAGGGTCGCGCACGTGTGCGGTGCCGCGGAATTCGGCGCCGCGCCACAGCACGCCGTGACGTCCTCGGCCATGCTCACCCAGCGTGATCCGTGGGTGAATCTGCTGCGCAGCACGCTGGCCAGCTTCGGTGCCGGCGTCGGCGGCGCGGACTCGGTGACGGTGTTGCCGTTCGACGCGGCGCTCCCGCAGGACGAACTCGGTATCTCGCGTGTCTTCGCCGAGCGGATGGCCCGCAATACCCAACTGCTGCTGTTGGAGGAATCCCACCTCGGCCACGTCCGCGATCCCGGCGCGGGCTCCTGGTACGTGGAGGATGTGACCGCGACGCTCGCCGCGAAGGCGTGGGAGTTCATGCAAGAGCTCGAAACCGAGGGCGGCTATCTCGCCGCGCTGGAGTCCGGGTGCCTCGCCACGCGGATCGCCGCCACCAGGGACGCGCGCGACAGCGATGTCGCCCACCGCAAGTCGGCCGTCACCGGCGTGAACGAATTCCCGAACCTGGCCGAGAAACCACTGTCGGAGCAGGCAAGAAAGCCCGGCAGGGTCGCGCGCTACGGTGGCGCGTTCGAGGCATTGCGCGACCGTTCGGATGCTTATCTCGCCGCCAACGGTGTGCGGCCGAGAGCGCTGCTGGTGCCGTTGGGTTCGGTCGCCGAACACAATGTGCGCACCAGCTTCATCGCGAATCTGCTGGCCTCGGGCGGCATCGAATCGATCAACCCCGGCCCGCTCGACCTCGACGCGATCGAGGCGGCGGCCGAGGAAGCCGCCGTGTCGATCGCGGTGTTGTGTGGCACCGATAAGCGATATGGCACCGAAGCCGGTGCGGCGGTGCGGAATCTGCGCGCCGCGGGGGTGTCGACGGTGCTGTTGGCAGGCAAAGACAAGGCGGTCGCCGACTTGGCGGACGCGCAGCGCCCTGATGGTTACCTCGCGGCCGGGATCGACGCGGTCTCGGCGCTGTCGCAGCTGCTGGAGAAGGTGGGAGCCTGATGACCGACGTCCAACACGTGATCGGCAACTTCGCCGAGGTTCCGCTGCGCGAAAACGCGCCCGAACCCGCCGCGGTCGATGCCGCGCAGGTCGAGAGCTTCACCAGGACGGCCGCCGAGGCGAACAACTACTCGCCGGAGCAATTGGTCTGGTCGACGCCCGAAGGCATCGACGTCCCACCGGTGTTCACCAAGGCCGACCGGGACGCGGTCGCCGCGGCGGGCTACCCGCTCGACAGCGTGCCCGGCACCGCGCCGTTCGTGCGCGGCCCGTACCCGACGATGTATGTCAACCAGCCGTGGACGATTCGGCAGTACGCGGGTTTCTCCACCGCCGCCGACTCGAACGCTTTCTACCGCCGCAACCTGCAGGCCGGGCAGAAGGGTCTCTCGGTCGCCTTCGACCTGGCCACCCACCGCGGCTACGACTCCGACCATCCGCGCGTGCAGGGTGATGTCGGCATGGCCGGTGTCGCGATCGATTCGATCCTCGACATGCGCCAGCTCTTCGACCAGATTCCGCTGGACCAGGTCAGTGTCTCGATGACGATGAACGGCGCGGTGCTGCCGATTCTCGCGCTGTATGTGGTGGCCGCCGAGGAGCAGGGCGTCGCACCGGAACAGCTGGCAGGAACGATTCAGAACGACATTCTGAAAGAGTTCATGGTCCGCAACACCTACATCTATCCGCCGAAGCCCTCGATGCGGATCATCTCCGACATCTTCGCCTACACCAGCACGAAGATGCCGAAGTTCAACTCGATCTCCATCTCCGGCTACCACATTCAGGAGGCGGGGGCGACCGCCGATCTGGAGCTGGCCTACACCCTCGCCGACGGAGTGGAGTACATCAGGGCCGGGATCGAGGCGGGCATGGAGGTCGACAAGTTCGCGCCACGCCTGTCGTTCTTCTGGGCGATCGGGATGAACTTCTTCATGGAGGTCGCCAAGCTGCGGGCCGGTCGACTGCTGTGGAGCGAGCTGGTCGCGAAGTTCGCGCCGAAGAACGCGAAATCGCTGTCGCTGCGCACCCATTCGCAGACCTCGGGGTGGTCGCTGACCGCGCAGGACGCCTACAACAATGTGGCGCGCACCTGTATCGAGGCGATGGCCGCGACCCAGGGACACACCCAGTCGCTGCACACCAACGCACTCGACGAGGCACTGGCTCTGCCGACGGACTTCTCCGCCCGCATCGCCCGCAACACCCAGTTGCTGATCCAGCAGGAGTCCAACACCACGCGGCCGATCGACCCCTGGGGCGGTTCGTATTACGTCGAGTGGCTGACCCATCAGCTGGCCGACCGGGCGCGTGCGCACATCGCGGAGGTCGAGGCGCACGGCGGCATGGCGCAGGCGATCGGTGAGGGCATCCCGAAGCTGCGGATCGAGGAGGCCGCCGCGCGTACCCAGGCGCGCATCGACACCGGACAGCAACCGGTGATCGGCATCAACAAATACCAGGTGGAAGAGGACCAGCAGGTCGAGGTCCTCAAGGTGGAGAACTCGCGGGTGCGCGCCGAACAGCTGGAGAAGTTGGAGCGGCTGCGGGCCGACCGCGACCCCGATCAGGTGCGTCGGGCCTTGGACGAACTGACAAGGGCCGCAGGCTCTTCCGAGGGCGGCATGGGTAACAACCTGCTTGCCCTCGCCGTCGACGCGGCTCGTGCCAAGGCGACCGTCGGCGAGATCAGCGACGCGCTGGAACAGGTGTACGGCCGCCACCAGGCCGAGATCCGTACGCTGTCGGGCGTGTACCGCGACGAGGCAGGCAAGGCGAGCAATATCGGCACCGCGATCACGCTGGTCGAGCAGTTCGCCGAGGCCGAGGGTCGGCGTCCCCGCATCCTGGTCGCCAAGATGGGACAGGACGGCCACGACCGGGGACAGAAGGTGATCGCGACGGCGTTCGCGGACATCGGCTTCGACGTCGACGTGGGCCCGCTGTTCCAGACTCCGGAAGAGGTGGCGCAGCAGGCGGCCGACAACGACGTGCACGTCGTCGGTGTCTCCTCACTCGCCGCGGGCCACCTCACGCTGGTGCCCGCCCTGCGGCAGGCACTGGCCGAGGCCGGACGACCCGACATCATGGTGATCGTCGGCGGTGTGATCCCACCCGGCGATTTCGACGCCCTCTACGAAGCCGGTGCCGCGGCGATCTTCCCGCCCGGCACGGTGATCGCGGAGTCGGCGATCGATCTGTTGAACAAGCTCGCGGTCGAACTCGGTCACGAAACCGGTAGCGGCGCCGAGGAATCCGCCGCCGCCGAATGAGTGCGGCGGGCGCGGTGCGACGGCACGGGCGTCGCCCGATCGATGTCGACGCACTCGCCGAGGCGGTGCTCGGCGGCGAGCGTGCCGGGTTGGCGCGCGCGATCACGCTGGTGGAATCCACCAGGTCCGATCATCGTGACGCGGCGCAGCGGCTGTTGTTGCGGCTGACGCCGGAACCGGGTGCGGCGCTGTCGAATCGGGTCGGCATCACCGGCGTTCCCGGCGTCGGGAAGTCGACGTTCATCGACGCGCTCGGCATGTCGTTGATCGGGCAGGGGCATCGGGTCGCGGTGTTGGCCGTCGACCCGTCGTCCACTCGCACCGGTGGTTCGATTCTGGGTGACAAGACCAGGATGGCGCGGTTGTCGGTGGAGCCGAACGCCTATATCCGGCCGTCACCGACCGCGGGCACCCTCGGCGGGGTGGCGAAGGCGACGCGCGAGACCATCGCGCTGCTCGAGGCCGCGGGTTACGACGTGATCCTGGTGGAGACCGTCGGTGTCGGGCAGTCGGAGGTCACGGTGGCCAATATGGTCGACGTGTTCTGTTTCCTCACCCTCGCCCGCACCGGAGATCAGTTGCAGGGCATCAAGAAGGGTGTGCTCGAACTCGCCGACCTGGTCGCGGTGAACAAGGCCGACGGCAAGCACGAGATCGAGGCGAAGTCCGCGGCGCGGGAACTGTCGAGCGCGTTGCGGCTGATCCACCCGCACGACGCGTTGTGGCGCCCCCCGGTGCTCACGATGAGCGGTCTGGAGGGTCTGGGTCTGGAGAAGTTCTGGGACACCGTGCTCGACCATCGCAGGGTGCTCACGGAGGCGGGGGAGTTCGCGGAGAAGCGGCGCCGCCAACAGGTCGACTGGACCTGGACGATGGTGCACGACCAGCTGTTGCGTCGGCTGGCCGACAATCCGAAGGTCCGAGCGATTCGGGCCGAGGTGGAACAACAGGTGCGTGATGGTTCCCGCACCGCGGCCTTGGCCGCCGAAGATCTCTTGCGCGCTTTCGACGGCGGCTGAGCGGCCACGGCCGATCTGTCTGTCGTCCATCCGTTTTCGGGTGGCGCCGGGTCCCTGTGATATTCCGGTGTCTTCCGGCGCCGAGCTCGACTCGGTGGGGCGGTCGGTCCCGCTCGAATCCACGCTACGGATCGGCTGTCTGTCCGGTTCGGGGACGATCGCCGCTGTCTGGTCACCGGCTGCGCGCGGCGTCGGTGGATTGGGTGCGATCGACGCCGACCCGGATGCGGAGCGGACCGATCGCGCGCGGATCGCCACCATCTAGGACATTGGTTCCCGCAGGAGGTCGGGTGCCGCCGAGGATGAGCTGCGCTGCGCCAGTGCCGCCGCAGTGGCGATGATCGATCGCGCACGGCATGCTGTCCCTCTTGACGTGCGGAATGCCGACGGGCTCAACGATTTCGGTCTGACTTGCCGAGTCCTGAGCTCGCGTCATTGGGCGAGACGGCCGGCTCCGGCGCGTGGTCGCCACGGTTCGGGGATTCGCGTGGCCGATGCGGCGGTCACGGTCCACGGGAGTGGCGAAACAAGGAGGGCCTGGGCGAGCGCTCGAGGGTGGGGGCGCCGGTTCAGCTCAGGTCGAACATGCGGGCCGCGTTCTCGTAGCAGACCTGGCGTAACCAGTCGTCGCCGAGCTCGAGGCGTTCCAGGGCGTAGAGCGAATGTCCGTAGGAGTACGGGATATTCGGGAAGTCGCTGCCGAACAGGATGCGGTCGCTGAAATAGCGTAAGCGGCCGCGTTCGGTGTCGGGGAATGGGCAGTCGGCCTCGGAGAAGTCGGTCCACACCATGGTGGTGTCGAAGCCGACGCCGGGATAATCCTGGGCGAGATCGAGGAATTCGGAGTATTCCGGCATGCCCATGTGCGCGATGATCAACCGCAGCCGGGGGAAGCGACGCAGTACCTCGGCGATCGGGCCTGGTCCGGTGAAGTCGCCGGGTGCCGGGCCGGAGCCGCAGTGGATGACCGTAGGAATTCCGCTGTCCTGCAATTGTTCCCACACCGGGTTCAAGAGCGGGTCGCCGGGGTGGTAGTGCCCTACCTGTATGTGCGCCTTGAAAACTCGCGCACCGGCGGCGATCGCGGCCTCGACATAACTGCCCGCGTGGTGTTCGGGGTAGAACGTCGCGGTGTGCAGGCATTCGGGTGTGTGCGCGGCGAACTCCGCGGTCCATTCGTTGAGCCAGGCGGCCATATCCGGCTTGTGTGGGTATACCAGCGAGGTGAAGCCGCGAACGCCGAAGTCGCGCAAAGTTTTCAGGCGTACCATCTCATCGGTGCGGTAGGTGATCGGCCACTCGCGACCAACCAGCGGGCCCGCCGAGTCGAAATACGCCCAGACCTTGCGTAACACCTGATCGGGCATGAAATGGGTGTGGATGTCGATGATTCCCGGCAGGTCGAGACGCTCGCGCAATCGCGTGAGGTAGGTGATGTCATCGGCGTCGGTCATCGTTATCGCCCCTGTTCGTGCGCTGTCGAGATGTCGCGCGTCGGTGTGGTGGCCAGTTCGTGCGGTGGATAGCGGTTGCGGGCGAAGTCGCCGATCTTGGCGATCATGCTGTCGAAGAATCGCGCGGGGTCGGTGTCGATCACGATGTCGGCGTTGGGCTCTCGGCCCCACATGCCCGACCAGTCGGCGACCGTCGTCGCACGGGTGAGCGTGCCGGACAGTTCGACATCGACCGTCGCGGGCCTGGTTCGCGCGAGCGTCGAGTCGAGGGCGACCGCGGCGGCGAACGGGTCGTGCATGTGTGCCAGGTATCCCTGGTCGTGCTGCTGGTGGAACTCGAAGTAGAAGCGCACCGCGTCGGTGAGGTGGGCGATCACCGGGTTGCTCGTCGCGGACCTACCCGGCGGGGTGGACTCCGAAAGGTGTTCCAGCGGGAGGCTCTGCGCGCGCTCGGCCAGTCGCAGCAGATGGTGTGGCCGCATCTCGATGGTCTCGGTGATATCGAGGGCGCACACGATCGGACGACGCTGCGGCGGCGCGGCGGAGAAGGCGTCGAAGACCGCCTTGGCGGCCTCCGGGTCGACGTGCACGTTCCATTCGTTGGTGGGTGTGGTGTTGCCGGGGTGGTGGAAGGCTCCGCCCATGATCACCAGGCGGCGCAGGAGGGTCGGCAGTCGCGGTTCCTCGCGCAGGGCGAGCGCCAGGTTCGTCAGCGGTCCGGTGCACAGCCCGACGATCTCGCCGGGCTGCGCGCGCGCCTGCTCGACCCACAGGCGCGCGGCCGAACGAGCGGACAGTTCCCGTGTGCTCGCGGGCAATTCGGCGTATCCGATGCCGCACGGTCCGTGGGTGTCCTCGGTGGTGCGCAAGGGGATGGCCAGCGGCTGCGCGGCGCCGAGCGCGACCTCGATCTCGGGTGCGCGGCACACGTCGAGCCAGGCGAGATTGTTCGCGGCCACCTGGGCTGCGGGCACGTTGCCCGCGGTGGCCGCGATACCGATCAGGTGTGCTTCGGGGGAGGCGAGCAGATACAGCAGCGCGAGGGAGTCGTCGATCCCGGTGTCGACGTCGATGAGGATCTTCTGGCGCACGCGTCGAGACTAAGCGCGCCGCTCCGGCTGGTAGCGGGCGGGTTGGTGGGAGTGTTGTGGTCGGGTTGGTGGGAGTGTTGTGGTCGGGTTGGTGGGAGTGGTGCAGCCCGGTTGGTGGGAGAGGTGCACGCGGGCTGGTGAGGTGGTTGCGGGCTGTGCGTCGTTGCACGCCCGGCAAGTACGCACCGACCGTGGGGGGCTGATACGGCTGTCTGGCACAAATGTCTCATCGCCTTGTAGCCTGACCGAATGGGCAATCGCGAAGACCTGCTGGCCGGTGCGCGCAAGGTGATCATCGAGCGCGGCGTCGCCAAGACCACCGCGCGCGATATCGCCACCGCCGCCGGGGTGAGCCTCGCGGCGATCGGCTACCACTTCGGTTCCAAGGAACAGCTGATCTCCGAGGCGCTCTCGGCCGAGCTCGGCACGGCGATCGGTGACAACATGGAAGAGCTCATCCGCGCGCAGCGTGGTAGTTCCCTGTTCGAGGGCTTCAGTGAACTGTGGACCACGATGCCTTCGGTGTTCGCGAACAACCGGGACAGCATGGTGGCGAGCATGGAGAACCTGGTCAGGGTGGCGCGCGAGCCGGACTCGAACAACTACCTGGAGCAGGGACTTCCCGCGATCTACGACGAGATGGCCGTGGCGCTGCGCGCGGCGCATCCCGAACTCGACGAGTGGCAGGCCAGGGTGGTGGCCCAGCTGTATTTCGTTCTCGTGCAGGGCCTGGGCGTGCTGTGGGCGATCGCGCCCGAAGGTGAACTACCCGACGGAGACCAGCTGGCCGCCGCCCTGCTGACGATCACCGCGGGTGCGCCGAAACTCGACTGAGCCTCGCGCGCGAGCTCGGGCTAGGCGTGCAGCCGCCATGCCGGGCGGTCGATCCCGTAAGCCGGTGCGGGCCAAGGGTATCCGGCATACTCCGCGAGAGCGGGCAGCGCGGTGACTACCTTGCCGTCGTCGGCTGTTTCCTCGGCGGCGGGCTCGGTGGCGGGCGGATGGCCAGGGGTGCGGTCGCGGGACGCGAGCAACCAGGAAGCGGTGCGCGCCAGCGAAACCCGCACATCACGCCCCACTCCGTCGATCGATCGGGCGCCGAGCGCGTCGACGACACCGGCCGCGAGCAGATATCCGGAGGCGTGGTCGAGTACCTGGGCGGGCAGCGCGCCGGGCACCGCGGGGGCGCCCTCGATGATCGCGATCCCGGACGCGGCCTGCACGATGCTGTCGAAACCGCGGCGCTCACGCCACGGGCCGGTGTCACCCCACGCGCTGACGCTGCCGTGGATCAGCCCGGGACGCGGCGCGACCGAAAGCCCGGCGCGTTCCAGGGCGCCGGGGCGATACCCGGTGATCAAGACGTCGGCGGCGGCGAGGAGGTCGTTGAACACCGGAAGCTGGGTGCGCAGATTGAGCTGCGTGGACCGCTTGCCCTGGCAGGTATCGGCGTACTGCCAAGGGATTTCGGGCAGCTGTGGGGGATCGACTCGAATCACCTCGGCGCCGAGCAGAGCCAAAGCCCTGGTCGCCACCGGCCCCGCGATGACGCGGGTGAGGTCGAGCACGCGCACGCCGTGCAGAGGGTAGGCGCTGGTTGCTCCGGTGGGCAGGCCCGGTGCGGCGCGATCGGCGCGCGGATCGACCGCCACCAGCGGGCCCGCCGCCGCGGCGCGGCCCTGCGGACTGTCGGCCCACTCGTGTTCGGTACGCACCTGCACCGCGATCGCACCGGCGGCGGCGGCCCTTCGTTCGATCTCCACGGCGCGACTCATCGCGATCTGCGCGATCACCGCTTCGGTGGGCGCGTTCTCGGCCAGCCGCAACGCCGTCAGCAGGCGGGCATGGTGGTGCGGGTAATTGGCGTGGGTGCGCACCCAGCCGTCGAAGGTGGGGAAGAACCCCGACAGTTCGGCGAACGGCGACGCGCTCGCGCCGTCGACACGGAACACGCGATCGCTGGCGAACGAAGCGGTGATGCGGCGCGGGTCGATCCGATGGTCCACCCGATCGTGGCCGCGCACGGCGCGAATGCGATTGGCCGCGGTGGCGAACGCGGTGACCGAACCCGCGGCCAGTGACCACGCGGGCAGCGTCGCGGCGAGCGCACCGGCGGGATCGGCGGTCGGGACGAGTGACGTTGGAGTGATACCGATTCCGGCTTCGTAGTCCTGCACCAACCGGTTCGGCACCGCGGTGTGCGGTGATATTCGATCTTCGGCGGGTACACGACTCACGACTGCCCATACTGTCACAATCGGTCGTGCCCGGACGGGATGTCTCAGTGTGGAAGTGCGGAGCCGCTGACCGGACCGGCCGCGCGATGACGCTGCAACCGCACGTATCCGACCCACGACACCGCGACGCCGACGATCACCAGCGCGCGGACCAGACCCAGTGCGCTGTCCGGGTAGAACACGCCGGTGATGTAGTTGTCGATGAAGCCGCCCGGCGGCAGACCCTCGGTGCCCGCGCTATCGCGCGCCCAGTTCTCCAGAAACGTGAGCGGACAACCCACCGGGTACAGCACCGTGCCGAAACCCCACGCGACCGCGATCACGTGCGGCCAGATGGTGCGGGTCCAGTGCCACGCCAAGAACCCGCCGACCACCACATACCCGATGAAGGCGAAGTGGACGGCCGCGACTAGGTCGGCCAGTGCCTGGAAGAACACCCTTCAAGGATAGCCGTCGGCGCGCGGGGTGAGCGTGGTTCGCGCGTGCTCACCAGGGCGCGGGGCGGTAGTCCTTCAAGAAGCAGCCGAAAAGGTCGGTTCCGTTCTCGCCCTGCACGATCGGGTCGTAGACCCGCGCGGCACCGTCCACCAGATCCAGGGGCGCGTGGAAGCCTTCGTCGGCGAGCCGAACCTTGGTGTAGTGCGGACGTTCATCGGTGATCCACCCGGTGTCCACCGCCGTCATCAGAATGCCGTCGGCCTCGAGCATTTCGCGAGCGCTGGTGCGGGTCAACATGTTCAACGCCGCCTTCGCCATATTGGTATGCGGATGACCGGCGCCCTTGTACGCGCGGGAGAACTGGCCCTCCATGGCGGAGACGTTCACCACGTACTTGCGGCGCGCGGGCGCCGAGGCCATGGCCGGGCGTAGGCGCGAGACCAGGATGAACGGTGCGACCGAGTTGCACAGTTGCACCTCGAGCAACTCTGTGGCATCTACCTCGGCGACGGTCTGCACCCAGCTGTTGGTATGCGCGAGGTCAGGCACCAACCCGCCGGCATCGATCGCGATTCCCCGCGAAATGCGTTCGGGCGTAGCCGATCCCGCGACCAACGCCAACTCCGCGACCTCGGCCGAAGACAGGCTGGGTGTGAGCGAGGAGGTGAGCGCCGTGGGATGGGCCTGCATCGTCTTGCCGAAGGTGATGACGTCGGGCAGCGTTCCCAGCGGCAGGGCGTCGGACTCCGCGGTGACCAGCGCGCTGTAGGAGCCGGGGGAACGGCGCACGGTTTGCGCGGCATTGTTGATCAGGATGTCGAGCGGGCCGTGGGCGGCGACGTCGTCGGCGAGGGCGACGACCTGTGCGGGGTCACGCAGATCGATGCCGACCACGCGCAGTCGGTGCAACCAGTCGGCGCTGTCATCCATCGCGGCGAAGCGCCGGATGGCGTCGTTGGGGAAGCGAGTGGTGATGGTGGTGTGCGCGCCGTCGCGCAGCAGGCGCAGCGCGATGTACATGCCGATCTTGGCGCGACCACCGGTCAGCAGAGCGCGGCGGCCGGTGAGATCGGTACGGGCATCGCGCTTTTCGTGGCTCGCCACGGCGCACTCGGGGCACAACTGATGGTAGAAGGCATCGACGCGGGTGTACTCCTGCTTGCAGATGTAGCAGGGTCGCGCCCGCAACAGCGTCCCGGCGCTGGCTCCGGTGGCCTGCGAACTGATCGGGATGCCCGCGGTCTCATCGTCGATCCGGTTCGGTGACCCCGTCGCGGTCGCGGCGATCACCGCGCGGTCGGCGGCGGCGAGCGCCTCGCGCGCCGCGGACCTGCGGCGTTGCTTGAGCTTCTTGAACATGTGCCCGACCGCGCGCTGCACCGTCAACGAATCGGGGTGGTCGCTGTCGAGCTGCGCTGCCATGTCGAGCACCCGAAGACAGGTCGCCAGGTCGTCGGGATCGATCGTGGTGTCGGCCATCGGTGCTTCGGGAGTCCTTCGGGTGAGCTGGGCAATCGCGCGTCCATTGTCGCAAACACGCGTTGCCCCGTTCCCCGAGGGCAGGTCAGCCGCTGCGCGGGGTGCTCGCGGCGTGATCGGCGCGCAGATCGTCGACGAAGTTGGCGATCGCCTCGGCGACCAGTAGCGGTTCGGTGATCGGCAGCCAATGGTCGGCGGGTACCGCGCACCGCCACAGCCGGTCCACCCAGCGCCCGGAGGCGCCGTACACCGACAGCGGCACGAAGGGATCTGTGGTGTCGACGAGTAGTTGCACCGGCACCGCGGTGCGCCGCAGCCGGGGCTTGCGTAGGTGGTGCGCGACATTGGCGTCGGCGATCCTGGCACCGGCGAGCAGGTCCGAACGCCACGTCGTCGCGACCCGTGCCGGGACTGCCACGGCTCCGCCGAGCTGTCGCACCAGCAGAGCGCGTGCCCTCGGGGTGGCGAGTCTGCGTGCGATCGTCGCCGGTGCCAGCGTGCTCGCGCCGCGCACCCACCAGGCGGGGTCGATCGCGCGACGGCGTGCGATCGGCAGGGCGGCGCGCAGCCAGAGGCCGAGATGGTCGAGGTTGGGTCCGGAGATCGCGGTGAACGAGGCGACCCTGGTGTTGGCGCGGGGGTCGCACGCGGCTTCCCACAGTTGCACCGCACCCCACCCATGTCCGCACGCGTGCACGGGTGTGCCGGGACTGGCGGCGTCGACGATGGCGAAGAAGTCCTCGGCCAGCCGATCGAGTCGATAGTCGCAGCGCCCCGCGGGCACCTCGGAGTGGCCGTGGCCGCGCACGTCGTAGGTGATCACCCGGAAGCCGTCGGCGAGCAGGGTGGCGACCCGAGCCCAGATGTCGTGGGTGTCGGTGAGGCCGTGGACCAGGACGAGTGGCTCGGCGTTCGGATCACCCCACTCGAAGACTGCGATGTCGGCGCCGCCGGTGACCGTCCATCGTCGGTCGGGCGGGAGCGTCCCTGTGTGATCGGATGCGGTGGGGAGATCGGGCTGATCGGCGGGTTCGGTCATGTCGCTGCCTCGTTCACGCGTGGCTCGCGCACCGCGAGCTACCGGGTCGGTGGCACTTCGCCGCTGCGCGTACCGACAATACGTTTCTACCGTTGCCGACAGTACGAAGGATCGCGGTCCGATGGGGGTGTGAAGCCGAGGAATATGGCGTAGCTCACGTTATGGTTTCGTGCGCGGCGCGCGCGAAGTCGGCTACCGGCAAGGGGTTTCGGGGCCGTTTTCTTCCTCGGCGCGATATCCGGGCCGATCCGGATATGCCGTCGACACGGAGGGCGCGCGTGGCGTATCGGCCGACCGCTCGGATGCGCGGATCGTGCGGAGCCGACGCGTCGGCGGTTTGTTGACATTATGCCAATAGTGCGGAAATCTGGTCGTCGGATGGCCCGCGTCGAGTCGGGAAACAGCGAGCAAAGGATCGATCGATGGCACGCGCCGCATGGAGTGACGACGAGGTCGAGGCGGTTCGCGACCTCGCCAAGACCTTCTTCGACAAAGAGGTCGTCCCGCACACCGAAAGGTTCGTCGCCCAGGGGCATCCCGATCGCGCGCTCTACAACCGTGCGGGTGAGCTCGGCCTGTTGTGCACCGCCATCGACGCCGAATACGGCGGTGGTGGTGGCACTTTCGCGCACGAGGCGGCGATCATCGAGGAACAGGCGCGCGCGGGCGACGGTTCGATGGGCATCCCCGTGCACAGCTCCATCGTCGCGCCCTATCTGGCGAAGTTCGGCTCCGAGGAGCTCAAGCGCGAGGTGCTGCCCAAGGCGGCCAGCGGTGAGGTCGTGCTTTCGATCGGCATGACCGAGCCCAGCACCGGGTCCGACCTGCAAAACATCAAGACTCGCGCGGTGCGCGAAGGCGACGAGTACGTGATCACCGGCTCGAAGATCTTCATCACCAACGGCTGGCTCTGCGATGGCATCATCATCGCCGCCAAGACCGACCCCACCAAGGGTGCGGCGGGTGTCTCGCTGATCTACGCCGAAGTCGGCGACGACACCCCTGGTTTCCAACGCGGCCGCATCCTGAACAAGATCGGTGGCAAGGCGCAGGACACCGCCGAGCTCTTCTTCGACGGTTTGCGCGTCCCCGCGAGCAATCTGCTCGGCGAGGCCGAAGGCCAGGGCTTCTATCAGATGATGCAGCTGCTCGCGCAGGAGCGATTGGTGACCGCGGTGATCGCGGTGACAATGGCCGAAGAGGCGGTGCGGCTGACCGTCGATTACACCAAGGGGCGCGAGGCGTTCGGTAAACCGCTGTTCGCCATGCAGAACACCAAGTTCGAGCTCGCCGAATGCGCGACCCTCGCGAAGGTCGGCCGCACTTTCCTCGACAATTGCGTGGTCGAGCATCTGCGCGGCGAACTCGATATTCCCACCGCCGCAATGGCGAAATACTGGCTCACCGATCAGCTCGGTATCGTGGTTGACCGCTGCCTGCAACTGTTCGGCGGCTACGGCTACATGACGGAGTATCCGATTTCCCAGCTATACACCGGCGCGCGGGTCCTGCGGATCCTCGCGGGCAGCAACGAAGTGATGAAGGATCTCATTGCCAGATCACTCTGAGGAACCCAGTGCCGAGACCTCCGGCGTCGAGATCACGGACGCCTCGGGTGCGCTCGGAAACCACGGCGACGGCTCGCCGCGGCGTCGGCGGCTCGGCCCCGACGAGCGCCGCGCGCAGATCCTCGCCTGCGCGATCGACATGTTCGGTGAGCGGCCGTACGCGGCGGTGTCCACCGCGGAACTGGCGCAGCGGGCCGGGGTGGCGCGCGGGCTGATCAACCATTACTTCGGCAACAAGCGCGAGCTCTACCTCGCGGTGGTGCGCAGGATGGTGACGCTGCCGAGGGGCGACGACATGATCGTGCCCACCGGCACCGAACGCGAACGGGTCGAGGCCAGTGTGCGCTGGCTGCTGGATGTGATCGCCGAGCACGGCAATACCTGGGTGAAGGTGACCAGCCACGAGGGCGTCGGCGACGACCCAGAGGTGCAGCAGATCCTCGACCGCGCCGACGATGCCGCCGCCGAACGCCTGCTCGCCATGGTGGGCATGGCCGACTCCGACCACGACGCCGCGATGCGCGCGTTCGTCCGCGCCTACGGCGGACTGGTGAAAGTCGCTGGGCGCGAATGGATCACCCGTGCGACGGTGTCGCGCGAACAGGTGCACGCATTGCTCGTCGATCTGCTGGCCACCTTGGTGGGCGAGTCGCTGCCCCGGCTGCATCGCTCGCACTGACCCGGCGCGGCCCGGACGCGTGCGCCGTCGTGTCGGTATTCGGTGTGTCCTCGCTGACGCTTCGGCCGACCCATCGGACATTTCGGATCGTCTGCGGAGCGTTCTGCCCTTATTGTGTGTCGATATCGGGGCGGGTCCGAGCGGTCGAGGTTCCTGCGCGATGGGTGGAGAGGGACCTGAGATGGCACGGACGACGCAACGCCGTCAGTCGCAGCGCTGGCCTGCGGCCGAGACCGAGGATCGGTGGGCCGCCGAGGAATCCGACGGTCGCTGGGCCGAGGAGGACGACCCCGACGCGGGGTGGCAGGAACCGGCGCCGAGTCGCCGCCGACAGGGTCGGCTCCGGTTGGAGGTGCCGCCGATCGTCAACCCGTACGCGATGGTCTCCTTGGCCGCGGCGCTGGTCGGGCTGTTTCCGGTGGCGATCGTGTTCGGGTTCATCTCCTACAGCCATCCGCGCGGGCGGGTGATGGCGCTGTTCGGGTTGCTGATCGGGTTCGCCGAACTGGTGGTGGCCGCCGGTGCGGTGCTGATCGTCGGGAACTTCCTGCCCGAGGTCCCTCGGCCGGATTTCCTGGCGTCGAGCACCAGCACCAGCGCGGCGACGACCGCGCAGGCGAGCCCGACCCAGCCGACCGTGCCGCCCGATCCGCCGGCGCCGAACGCGGGGACGGGCTCGGCTCCCACGCCTGAACCAGCTGTCGTTCGCAAGGGGTCCGCGTGCACCGACGCGGGCCAGATCGGTGTTGCCGCCGAGGGTGGCGACCTGATCTGCCTGGCCACCTCCGGCGGAGCACACCGGTGGGGTGGGCCGTACACGGTGTCGTCGACGCTCGCCGAACCCGGCACCACATGTGAAGGGGGAGCGGCGAAGACGGCGCGGACGGCGGACGGGCGCGCTCTTGTCTGCGAATCCGCGGCGCGCACCTGGGTGCTCTGGACGGAATAACTCGCGCGGCGTTACTCGGCTTTGCGCGCGCGACTCGGCTGCACCCTCGGCGGTTCGTTGGGCATTTTCGGATACTGCGGCGGCCACGGCGCGTCCAGCAACCCGTCGGCCATGTCGCGCTCGGACATCTCCAGCAGGGCGGCGATGGATTGCGGCGGCCGGTCGGCCCACGGGTCGCCGAGCTCGGCCAGCCGGTCGGGCACCGTCGCGAGGGTGAGTTCGTCGGGGACCACGTCGTCCAATGCCGACCAGTCGATCGGCGTCGAGACCTGCGCACCCACCTTGGGTCGCACACTCCATGCTCCGAAAACCGTTTTGTGCGGGGCATTTTGGTTGTAATCGACAAAAACGCGTTGACCGCGTTCCTCTTTCCACCAGTGCGCGGTGATCTCCTCGGGATGCCTGCGTGCCAATTCGCGCGCCAAGGCCACCGAGGCCGCGCGCACCTGGTAGCCGTCCCATTTCGGCTCCAGCGCCACATACAGGTGCAGGCCCCGCGAACCGGAGGTCTTCACGCGGGAATCGATACCGAGCTCCTCGAAGAAGTCGCGGGTGCGCCGCGCGGCCCGCTTCAGGTCCTCGAAGGTGATGCCGGGGGAGGGGTCGAGATCGATGCGCAGTTCGTCGGCGACCTCGAGGTTGTCGGCGCGGTTGGGCCACACGTGAAATCCCAGGCAGCCCTGGTTGACCGCCCACAGCAGGTGGGCCAGATCGTGGGCGACCAGTGCGTCGCTCGTGGTGCCGTTGGGGGTGGAGACTTCGACGGTGTGTAGCCAGTCCGGCGCCGATTTCGGCACCCGCTTCTGAAACCACGACTTGCCGGACGCGCCATCCGGATACCGCTCCAACAGCACGGGTCGGCCGCCGATCACCCGCAGCAGCGGCTCGGCCACCGCCTGGTAGTAATGCACCAGATCGAGCTTCGTCTCGCCGCGCTTGCTGAAATACACCTTGCCGGGGTTGCTGATCGTGACGAGGGTGCCGTCCACATCGATCTCGACCGATTCGCTCATCGCGGCTGCTCGATCCGCTCGGGCCGCGGGAAGATCGCGCTCAATTCGGCGGGCGCGACCTCGTCGAGTTGACCGTAGGTACACGACTCGGGAGTGCGATCGGAGCGGAAACGCACCAGCCTGCCGCCGTGGCGCAACCGACCCGACTGCACGTGTTCGTAACGCACCTCGGCGACGAGTTCGGTCCGCAAGGGTTCCCAGGAAAGATCCTTGCCGCCGGTCCAGCGACTCACCCCGCCCGGCATCTTGCCGTCCTCCTTGGCCCGTGCCACCGCGTCGGCCCAATCCCGCCACGGATGCCGCGCCAAGGCGTTCTCGCGCAAGGGCGCCAGCTCGTCGACCAGTTCCTTGCGTCGGGCCGCGGTGAAGCTGCTCGCGACCCCGACATGATGCAGCGTGCCCGCGTCGTCGTAGAGCCCGAGTAGCAGTGAGCCGACGCCCGCGCCGTCCTTGTGCCAGCGGAAACCGGCGACCACGCAGTCGGCGGTGCGTTCATGCTTCACCTTCAGCATCACCCGCTTGTCCTGGAGGTAGGCCAGTTCGTCGGCCTTCACCATCACCCCGTCGAAACCGGCGCCTTCGAAGCGGGTGAACCAGTCCTCGGCGACGTCGGGATCGTGGGTGAGCGGGGTGAGGTGCACCCGCGACAGTTCGGTATCGAGGATGGTCTCCAGTAGGCGTCGGCGCTCGGTGAAGGGTTCACCGGTGAGATCGCGATCGCCGAGTGCGAGCAGGTCGAAGGCCACGAAACTGGCCGGTGTCTCCTGCGCGAGCTTGTTCACCCTGGACGCGGCCGGGTGCAGGCGGTTTTGCAGTGTGTCGAAATCGAGGCCGCGCTCGGTCACCACGACGATCTCGCCGTCGATCACGCAGCGCGGCGGCAGCGCATCGCGCAACAATGCGGCGACCTCGGGGAAGTATCTGGTGAGTGGGCGGTCGTTGCGCGAGCCGAGCTCCACCTCGTCGCCGTCCCGAAAGACGATGCAGCGGAAACCGTCCCACTTGGGTTCATAACTCAGGCCGGGGTCACGCGGCACCGAGCGGGTCGATTTGGCCAACATGGGCCGAACGGGTGGTTGCACCGGTAGATCCACGCGATCCTCCTCGGGTGTCGATCCTGGTACCGGTATCGACGTCGCGGCGACCCCGAACTAATCGCCTGGTGTGCGGACTCGCGCTCGATCCTAGGCGCGGGGACCGACAAGAAACCCGGATTCGCGGTGGTGCCACCACCACGAATCCGGGTCAGGGGAGTGAGCGGGACGACCGATCAGTCGTCGAGCCAGCCGTGCTCGTCGGCGAACTCGGTGAGGCGATCGCGGATGATCACGATCTCGCCCGCGGTGAGCGCGGGACTCGCGTCGAGCAGGAGTTCGGTGACCAGTCGCCGGTGTTCCTCGACCGCGAGCCGACCGTCAGCAGGACGGTCGGGCCGAGGTCGCGGCGGGGGTAACGCAGCTTGCTGCCCGCCGACCGCGGTGAGGTTCACCGCCTTGGGTCCACGATCTCCTTCGGTCACCTCGAATTCGAAGACCCTGCCCTGCCGGAGTTCGTTCTCGTCGAGCCCGATGTCGTTGACGTGAACGAACACGTCCGGCCCGCCGTCCTCCGGCCGAATGAACCCGAATCCCCGAGAGCCGTCGAACGACACCAATTTCCCGATGGACACCAACACCCGCTCCTCGTTCCCGCCGTAATCTATCCGGCCACCCTAGCCCGCTTTATCGTGTTCGTCGGACGAAAGCGCCTTTTGCAGGGAATTGAAAACGGTGAGTCCTTGCCCGACCATTCCATTGATCATTTCGCCGACGCCCTCGGGTCCGTTCAACACGGTGAGATTGGCGCCCGACAATCCGCTCGCCGCCTGTCGGACAATTTCCGGCAACTGTTCGATCAGCATCTGATCGAGTGCGATGCGGTTGTTCGACGCCGCGGCGGCGGCCTGGATCTTGGTGCGGTCGGCTTCGGCCTCGGCCAGGATGCGCACGCGCTCGGCCTCCGCCTGCGCCGGCTTGACCACCTCGGCCTGCAACTGCTGCTGACGCAGCTCGGCTTCCTTGCTCGCCTGCACCGCCTGCGCGATCAGCACCTCCTGCAGGGCCTTGGCCTCGGCGAGCGGACCAGCCTGTGCCGCTTCGGCATTCGCCTTGTCGATATCACGCTGGTACTGCGCGCGCAGGATATCGGTCTCGCGTTGGTATTCGGCCTGCTTGCGCAACGATTCCTGCTCGGCCTGTGCCGAGAGCTGCGCGGCCTGGGAATGCGCGATCTGCGCATCACGTTGAATGGCCGCGTTGTGCGGTGCGGCCAATGCCGTGATGTATCCGAGGTTTCCGTCGTCGATCGACTGGATCTGGAACGAATCGACCCAGAGGCCGATGTTTCCCATCTCCACTTTGGAGGCGACGAGAACTTCGTCGGCCAGTTTCTGGCGTTCCCTGATGATCTCCTCGACCGTCATCGAACCGACGATCGAACGCAGGTGACCGGAGAAAATTCGACCGGTCAGTACCGACATCTCCTGTTCCTGTTCGGACAGGAATCGTTGTGCCGCATTGACGATCGACTGCGTATCGTTGGCGACCTTGAACGCGATCACCGCGCGCACTTCCAACTGGATCGCCTGTTTGGTGACGCAGCGTTCCTTGATCTCGGCCTCGAACATCGCCAAGGACAGATAACTGACCTTACGGAAGAACGGAATAACCCAGCTTCCCCGCCCGATAACCACCCTGAATGGTGCATCGTCCCTGACTTTGGCGCCGCTGACCAGCATTGCCTCGTCCGGATCCGGTACGTGGTACCCCAGCACTTGTGCTCCTCAATTGTTCAGATATGTCGTGCTTTTCAGCCTTGCTCGGTCGAATCCGTCGACAAAGGAATCCACGGAACGACATCCACGATCCGACCCGGATGGGCTTCGATGATCAGCACCGTTGTCCCCGCGTCGATCGGCTCGGCCGCGCGCGCGATGTACAACTCGGTTCCCCCTCGAATCGAAACCAGGACCTCGCCAAGCATCCCGGTGTCTCGGATCGGCGAGGTCAGTTTACCCGTGCGACCTCGTACAGGATCGGTCATCGCGGTGATCTCCTCGAATTTGCCGCCGAACCCTCAGCGTACGTGCGACCACCGACCGCGGTGCGCGGGCGCTGGGCGCCGATAGCGTTGTGTTCGAATCGAAAACGCGCTCGGCGACCGGTGTCAGCGGCGATACAGCGACCGATACGCGCCGATCATCTCCACGGTGTGCTCGACGATCTGCTCGCGGGTGGCGCGCAGCGAGCCGTTCAACCACGCGGAGAACATGCCCGCGTTGCCGCTGGCCATCGTCACCGCGGCCAGCCTGCGCTTGACCGGATCCTCGATGTGGGCGAACAGATGATCCTGCATCAACCGGGTGAACACCGGCATCACCGAGAGGGTGGTCTGCCCGAGCCCGGTACTGGAATAGGGCTCCACCAGCAATAATCGGGATTTGCGTGGGTCGTCGAGGATCTTGTCGACCAGGATCTCCGACATCTCGTGGTCGCGTGCGGGATCGTTGGTGGTGGCGAATCCGGTCATCGGGGCGAGGAATTCATCGGCCACCTCGCGGTAGAGCACGTCGAGCAATTCGTCACGGCTGGCGAAACTTTCGTAGAAGTATCGGTCGGTGAGCCCGGCGCCGCGGCAGACGGCACGCATCGTCACACCCGGCGCCCCCGCCTCGCCGATCAGTTCCAGCGCCGCCTCCATCAATGCCGTTCGGCGCGCCTGCTTGCGCTCGGTGAGCGTGGTTCCACCCCAGATTCGGGGCCCGTCGCCATGGTCTGGATGCTGGCCTTTCTGCACCGCACCACACTATCGGCTCGGTCCATGGGGCGACGCACACGCCGCGTCGCGCCGTTCAGCGGCTGTTTTCCATGGCGAGACCGGCATCGCGCCAGGCGATGACACCTCCCGCCAACGCGGCGGCGCGGTACCCGTCGCGTGCCGCGCGGGCGGCGAGACCCAGTGCCAGCTCGCCGACGGGGCAGACGAACACCAGCGGGCGTGAGCGGGGAAACGGGATGCCCTCGGCGAACATGTCGTCGAGTCGATCGTCGCGAATGTTGATCGCCCCCGGCACGTGCGCGATGCGGTAGGCCATCGCGCCCCGGGTGTCGATGATCACCGGTCGCTCGGTGCGATCGAGTTCGGCCAGCTCATGCGGGGTCAGCGTGCGGGTGGCGGCGAGTTCGGCGGCGTCGGGTGGTGCGGCGCGCTCGCGACCACCGAACAGTTCGGGACGGCGTTTTTCGATGTAGGAGAGATAGGGCTCCAGCCGGTCGCAGACGATGAGCACCGCGACAAGGGGACGGCCGTCCGGACGCGGTGTATCGGCGAGCGTGCGGATCGCGGCCGCGTAGCTCGCGCCGCTGGTCGGTCCGGCGAGGATGCCGTATCCGGTAGCCATGCGCAGGGTGGCGTCGATCGCCGCACCCGCTTCGACCGGAAGAATGCGATGGTAGAACTCCGGCTGGAACAGCCCGACATCCCACATCTCGTTCTCCGAACGGATGCCGGGAATGAAGTCGCCGCGCGCGGAAACCACGGCTACGGTGCGCAATTCGGGATTGTGCCGACGCAGATAGGTGGCCGTGCCCCTGGTAGATCCCGTGGTGCCGAGCCCGCCGATCAGGTAGTCGACCGCCTCGATTCCGTCCGCGACGAGGTCATCGTGGATCTCCCGGCCCGTGCCGTCGTGGTGGGCGGTGATGTTGTCCTCGTTGGTGTACTGCGACGGGTGATGGTAGGCGCCGGGCTCACTGGCCATGGCCGCCGCGATCACCGAGGAGACGTCATTGGGTGTTGTGGGATCGGGACACTCCGAAAGCCCTGGCAGCTCCACGATGTCGGTCCCCAACAGGCGCAGCAGCGACCGGACTTCGTCGACCTTGATCCGGTTGGTCACCGCGCGCAGGCCGACCCCGTGTAGCGCGCCGAGCACGCGCAGCGCCTTGGCGGTATTGCCGCTGGAGGCCTCGATCATCGTCTGTCGACCCGCGACGATATCGGGGAGTTTTTCGCGAATCATGGCCCACGCGACCCGGTCCTTCACCGAGCCGAAAGGGTTGTGCGACTCCAGTTTCGCGTACAGCCGCACGCCGTCCAGGCCGTGCACGGTCGGGTCGAGCAGCAGCAGGGGAGTGTTACCGATGAGTTCGGTGATGTGGTGATAACGCATCAGCACCTCCCGTGGGTATCGACGTCGCCGGACGGGCGATAGTCCGCGTCGGGCACCACCCGGAAGTCGTCGCCGTTGCGGGTGACGGCGAGCTTGGGCGGCGGCGGGCGCATCGACGCCGAGGCCGAGGACAGATCCATGTTGTATGCGGCCGTATTGGGAAAGACCACCAGGTCGCCGGTGCGGGGGCGGCGCGGCAACCACACCTTGTGGGTGGTGATCATGTCGCGCTCCAAACACAGCTGTCCGGCGAAATACACCCCGACGCTGTCGGTTTCGGTTTCGTGATCCGTGTCGTCCGTGTCGTCCGTGTGGTCCGGCAGCAGGATCGGGTCGACCATGACCTCCTGGTCGGCGGGGGTGACCCGATCACGGCTGAGGTCGAGATGCACGAGCAGGCTGCCGTCCGCGGCCTCCTTGACGAACTCCACCGTCGCGAGGGTCACGCCCGCGTGATCGACCAAGGACTTCCCCGGTTCGGCCCACACCTCGAGCAGGTTGTCGGCGAGCACTTCGGCGATGGTGCGTGCGCCGTGGCGTGGGAGGGGGGTGGCGAGCAGCTCGGCGAGCATGGCGGTGCTCTCGACGGTATTGGCGTACTTGTGGAAGATCGGTATTCCGTGCACGGCTTGCGCGTCGATGCGGTAGCCGAAGGTGTTGTTGCCCCAACTCATCGGCGTCGCGTGACCGACAAGCGCGGCTCGGAGCGCTTTCGTGTAGCGGTCGAACCGGTCGACGTCAGCGGTGAAGACCTGGCGAAAGCCACCACCGATGTCGAGCACAGCGGCCGTGAGCCCGTAGGCGGCGGCCCGTTCCACGAGCGTCAGGCACCCGTCGATGGCACGTACTCGATCGGCGATCGCGCCGGAATCGAGATGAAAAGCGAACCCGAGGAAGCGGATTCGGTTCCGCTGCGCGGCCAGCAGCTCGAACGCACCGTCGAGCTGGTGCGGAGCGAAGCCGAAGCGGCTGATCGATGCGTTCGCGCCGGGAGGATCGAAGCCGTTGACGCGCAGCAACACTCGGACGGGATTTCCGGTGTCGGCCAGTTCCGCGATACGCGACAATTCCCACGCATTGTCGACATTGACCGTCGCCGAGGCGGCAAGCGCGGCGCGCAGCAGTGCCGCACCCTTCGGTCCGGTCACTTCGATGCGGTCGCAGGAGAACCCCGCGGTGTGCGCGGCTGCCAGCTCCTGCGGGGAAGCGACATCGATATCGATGCCGGCGTGCTCGACGGTGCGGACGAAGGCACGCGAGTGATTCACCTTGTGCGCGTAGCAGAGCCGATATCGCAACGGGTGTGCGTCGAGGACCGCGCGTAATGCGGCGAGATTATCCGCGACGACCTGGGGGAACAGCAGGTGCAGCGGTGAGCCGTTGGTACGCAGAGCGTGGTCCAGGAGGTCGCGTCGATCCAGGAATGCGCGAACCACCGGTGCGAGCTTCGCGGGGAGGGCGGGGGACGTCGGCATGCGGGCAGCTCGCTCTACGGTGCGGGGTTGATCGAGGATGCGGGGTTGTTCGGGGAAGCACTGTTGTTCGCGGATGCTCCGCTCGAGCGCGCGGCGGTGTCGGCAGGTACGCCGGCATTCGGCGGCGACGTGTCCTGCGGGTCGACGGGCGCATCCGACGGGTTGTACCCGCTGTCGCGCAATGCCTCGAACGCGCGCGCACGATTGCGGGGACTGCGGAACTCGGCCACCACACGCTTGCTGAGCAGGTCGATCTCCAGCACCTCGATACCCATCGATTCCAGTACCCCGCCGATCGTGCGAACACAGTGGCGGCAGTTCATGTCCGGGACGGCGAAGATCTGATCCTGCGCGGTGGCGGGGCGTTCGGCGTGCGCGTCGTGGTCCGCGCGCACCTCGACGATCGCGCAGCGCGGCGCGAGCTCGGCGAACACCGCGACGAAGCGGTCGACCACCAGCGACAGCAGGTTGTGATGCTGGCCGCCGCGCCGATGTGCCTGCGCGGCAAGGCATGCTGGCTGCGCACCGGTGGGCAACAGCGCGTACTGGCGTGAAATCAGGTCGAGGTCGTCGTGGTACTTCGCGATCGCGGCGTCGACATCGAGTCCTTCTTCGGTGGTTGCCCGGTGCATCACGGCGTGTGCGTCGGCGATGGTGGCGTCCTTCATGGCACGCAATGTCGTGAGCGTGTCCTGGCTGTAGGCGACGGTGCCGTCGGGACGCGCAACCAGGTCGACCGGGATCATGCCGCGTCGATAGGTCGAGGCTTGCAGCTCCCAGTACCACCTGGTCGCGGCGGCGGTGAAGATCCCGGAATCCCTGAGGCCGTGCGCGAATTCGGTGGCCGTCCGGTAGGGGGTCCGATCGGCGAGCAGGGCGTGTTGCACGAGAGTGCGCGCGGTGGCCTCGATACCGACGCGGAAGATGTCGACCGGCTCACCGTCGGTGGTGGTGGCGTCGAGGATCCTGCGGTCCGCCGCCGGCAGCGCCGAAACGCGGTGCGCGAAACCGGGATCGGTGTCGATCGTGGCCCAGAGTACGCGTGCGGCCTCGCGCGCGACGATCGGTACGGCGGGGCCGAGGCCGCCCACCCGGTAGTGCCCGGTATTGGGTACACCGGCGCTGTCGTTCCAGGTGAGCCGATGGCTGGCGGTGGTGACCTGCTCGGGCGTGCACGGGCGCATGAAGCGTTCGAGGTAGAGCCGCTGCGAGAGCGTGAGCTGCCCGCCGGGCTCGGGCCGGATCTCGGTGCTGGTGTAGTCGAAGCGTCGAGGTGTGAACGTGAGTGACGGTGTAGGGAAGAGATCGGGGTACGCGAGCGCGGCCACGATTGTCGCCGCGGCGTTCCGGTCGTAATCGTCTGCGCCCGAGGTGGGTTCGTGCGGTGCGGCGTTGCCGTGTGGTGACAGGGGTAGGTACTCGGTCATGGCGGAGCTCTCCTTCGTGCTGGTCACCTCAGACGATTCGGGGTCCGATCATCCGAGCTCGTCGGCGATGGCGCGCACCCGCAGGACGAATCGGTCGATGTCGTCGACGGTGTTGTAGACATGTGTGCTGACACGCACGGATTCCGCCTGCGCCGGGTCGCTGGGCGCCGTGGCGTTCCCGCTCGCGGGCACGCAGTGGCCGCCGGTGCGGACCATGAACCCGAATTCGCTGAGCACGAACCCGAGATCCGCCGCGGAGATCCCGTCGAGAGTGAAGGAGACGATGCCGTAGCCGACCCCGCATGCCGCGTGCGCGGGTCCGGGCAGGAATCGCAGCCGACGCACCGGGCGCAGGCCGTCCACGAGACGCACTGTGAGCGCGCGATTGTGCGCGGCGACCTTCGGCATGCCGATCGACTGCAACACGTCCAACGCACGTTCGAGTCCGAGAACGGCGGGAATGTTGGGGGTGCCGCCCTCCAGGAGTTCGGGCATCGCGCCGGGGACCAGCCCGGTGGTATCGATCCGGACCGCCGAGTTGCCGCCCGGCAGGAAAGGCAGCAGCTCGGCGTGCACGCGTCGGCGGCAGTACAAGATACCGAGCCCGGGGGCACCGAGCATCTTGTGCGCGGCGAAAACGGCGAAGTCGGCGCCGAGCGCGGTCACGTCGACGGGCACGTGACCGCCGCTCTGGCTGGCGTCGAAGCACAGCCGCACCGAGGGATCGATCCGACCGCGCAGCTGCGTCAACGTATTCAACGCGCCGAAGACGTGGTGCAGATGGCTGACGGTGAGTAGCCGGGTGCGCGGGGTGAGTTTCGCGAGGATGTCGGCGGTGTCGGCTTCGCCGGTGACTGTGGTCCGGTAGGGGACCAGGGTGATCTCCTGCCCGAAGCGGCCGAGCAATCCGCGCACCTGATGCCACGGAAAGACATTGGCGGCGTGATCGTTCGGACTGTAGAGAATCTCGTCGCCGGCGCGCAGTTCGGCCACCGCCCACGACATCGCGATCGCGTTGAGCGCGGCGGTGGCGCCGCCGGTGAAGACCACCTCGTCGGTGTGCTCGGCGCCGATGAACCGCGCGGTGCGTTCCCGTACTCGGGCGATCGCCTCGGTGAGCCCGGTGGCCCACGGGTAGGTTCCTCGGCCCGAATTGGCGGTGCGCGCACTGTGGTATCGGTCGATCGCTTCGATCACCGGCAGCGGCTTCTGGGTGGTCGCCGCGCTGTCGAGGTAGATGGTCTCGGTGCGCGCGGCGGCGAGGACGGCGGGGAACATGCCGCGAAGATCGCCGAGTGTCGCTGTCTCGGACGGAGAGTCGCGCGGCGGCACAGCATTCGCGGTACGGCCTGAGGCGGGTCCGGTCTGCGGCGCCGACCCGGCGCGCAGGTCCGTGGCTGTTGCCGGTGCGGGCTCGAGCTCCCGGTCGAAACGCGGGGTCGGGATGGCGTCGGTGCTCGCCGTGCGCACACGGGAGCGCTCTCGGGGAGACCGCACCGTCCTCGTCTCCCTTCGCCACGCATCACCACTTCGGCGACGCTGGACCCATTCCCACGATACGCATCCCGAAGCGGCCACGCGGGCAACATGTTTGAGATATGGGTAATGGCGATGCGGTGTCGGTGTGTCGCGGGGTCGGTCAGTAGCGGCCCTGCACGTACTCGACCAGGTGTTGGTGCTCGGTGGTGAGCTCGGAGATCGCGCTCTTGACGACGTCGCCGATGCTGACAAGGCCGACGAGCCGATCGCCGACGACGACGGGCAGGTGGCGGACCCGGTGTTCGGTCATGATGTTGCGCAGGCCGTCCACCTGATCGTCGAGCGCGCAGGTGCGGACATCGGCGGTCATGATCGCCGAGACCGGGGTGTGCAACAGTTCGGCGCCGCGGCTGTGCAGATGGCGCACCACGTCGCGTTCGGTCACGATCCCGGCGAGCCGGATCCCGTCCGGTGACACCACCACCGCGCCGATATTGTGCTCGGCGAGCACCCCGAGCAGGCTGGCGACCGTGGTGCCCGGCGCGACCGTGGTCACCGTGGCACCCTTACTCCGCAAAATCTCCGCAATTCGCATGTGGCACCGTCCCGAGAACGTCGTGGCATTACCAGGGTCGCAAGTTCGTACCCGAGACGACAAGCACGGACGCGTCACGCCTGCCGCGCGATTGCACCGCGTTCAGGTCACGGCGGGAACACTCACAGCGGTCGTGCGGCGTTGCGGTTCAAGTCGTGGGCCAGCAGCGCGATCGCGGCCTGCGAGATTCCCGCCGAGGTGGTGAGGTCGATCGCGGTGAGTTGGCTGATGCGCCGCAGCCGGTAGTCGACGGTATTGGGGTGGACGAACAGTTGTCGCGCGGTGAGCCTGCGGTTCATATCGGTGCCGAGATAGGCGCGCATCGTCTCGAACAGCTCGGCGTGCGCCTCCAGCGGATCGAGGATGGTCGCGATTCTGCGCGTTGCCGGGCCGCCCCGGGTGAGCTGGTATTCCACGGCCAGATCTGTCATCTGGTACAGGCCGGGCGCGCGGTCGCCGACCCGGACGAGGTTGAGTAGTTCGTGTGCCTGATCGGCCGCGTCCGGAACCTCGTCGATCCCGCTCGGCACCATCGTCGCGGTGAGTGGCACCTCGGCGGCCTTGGCGAGCAGATCGAGGGTGGCCTGGGTCATCGCCGTCGCGGCGGGGTCGGCGCCGAGCGGGATGAGGAGGGTGCCGCCCTTGGTGCTCAGCAGCGCGAGGGCGCGGGTGGCGAACACGGTCGCCAGTTCGGATTGCAGCCTGCGCAGCTTGCGCCGGGCCGCGACATTGCCGTCCACCTTGGGATCGCGCTCGTCGGGATGCTCCGGAATCGCCAGTGCCACCACCTGGTAGGACTCGGCGATCGGCATGCCCGCCTGCCGGGCCAGGGCCGAACTGCCTCGTCCGCTCAGCAGCGCCGAGGCCAGGGTCTGCGCCGCGGTCTGATGCTCTTTCGCCACCAGATGTTGTTCTTCCACATAGGAATCCGCGACCGTCGCGGTGATCACCTCGACGAGTTCCATCATCAGGTCGGCGGCAACCAGCAGCTCATCGACGTCGGTGCTCCCGGCATGTCCGGTCACCAAACCGAAAGCGATACGCAGACCTTCGTGATAGGCGCGCAGGATTGTGCTGAGCGGCACGCCTTCTCGCGACCACTGGGTCGCCGCTTCGCGAACCTCGTCGAGCTGGGTGTCATCGGGCACCGCGCGGCGGTCGAACATTTGGGCGGCCAACGCCAGGCAGCTGCGGGTGAGTTTCGTGACGTCCCCGCGCAATTGCTCGCCGGGCAGGGTGCGGCAGGGGGCGAGGCAGGTGGCGAAGTAGCCGACCATGCGTGCGGCCACGTCATCGGTGTTCGCCAGCGGTGTCGAGGCGGGTTGCCCGCCGATCTCGAGCGCCGTATCGGGCGCGCCACCGGACAGGTCCAGTGCGGAGAAGGTCATTCGGATCGCTCCATCACCACGTCGAGCGCGATGCGACTGCACTCGAATCGTTGGCTCACTATACGAAGCGGAGTCCGTTCGGCGAGGCGATCTTCGAGAGGTATTGGGAGGGTTCCACATTGCCGAGGTGCGCGGTCGTGAACAGGCACAAGCACACTGCGCTACCGCGTCGTGCGAGTTACCTTCGCCTGCGAGCGCGCACGAGGCGAACGGCCCACTGCGTCAGGTTCTTTTGGTGACTACTCGTCGTCGAGACCGGCGGAGAGATAGGCGGCGGCGGCCAGCCACTGTCGACACCGGGGGCCGTGGACCTCGTGGGCGTACAGGATGTCTCGCGCCTGCCGGTAGGTGAGTCCGCGTGGCTCGAAGCCACATTCGGACATCGGAAGCTCCGGCGTGGCGCGCGGCTGCGGTGTTCCGGCACCGGGCCCGTCGATCACGGCGACTCGGTGTGGAGTTCGGAATGGCTCACTCATTCGACCGCCCCTCGCTATGGCGTGGTGGGGAGGGTGGTGTGTCGGTGCCGCCGGAACGAACTCCGGTGCGGCCTCCCCGATTCTGAGGTCGAGTCTAAGCCGCTGTCGCTTACAGATGCAAGTACATTTGCAAGCTCGCAGACGAAATATTGCATCGAGAATCCTCGGCAACGAACTGGCGATCAGGACTGTGCTGCTTGTGATTTCGGCATGACGGTAGCCAGTGCATGGCCTTGCCGCTCGTGCGATCGCACGGGTCGATCGCGCGGGTCGATCGCGCGTGATCGCGACGTCGCGATCACGCGCGACGAACGCGGCGCCGGGGTGGAGCTATCGTCGCCGTCGCGGTGTGGCCGCCACGGCGATCGTGAAGGTCGAGTGTTCGCGAATGTTGTTGGTGCGCAGCGGGGTCGCCGTGACCACCGAGGTGCGTGCCGGTGATAGGCGGGTCCGGTCGTTGTCATCCCGTGCGCGCGTACGTACGCGCGCACGGGATGACAACGACGTCGTCGAATGTCGTGGGCGGCCGGAACGGTTCGGCGAGTGGGGATCATGCCGAGCGTCGGGGGTGGTCGGGAGGCTCGGGTGGCTCGGCCTGGTCGTGCGTGGGGGCCAGGTCGTCGACATAGGCGGAACTCCTCGGCGGCAAGCGAACCGGTGTGGTGGGCGAGCGTGCTGCGCCGAACTGTCTGGTGTGCCACGAAGATCCGCGGCCGATCCGGCGCGTTCGAGCTGTTCGTCGACGGTACAAGCCGGCGCCGCGCGGCGGGTGCGAACGGGCGGAAAACCTGATGGTCGTACCGGGAGATCCGCGACCTGTCTGGACCGGTTCGAAGGTTCGAATTGATAGCAGTGCTAGGACGAACGACGTGCTATCGTCCAATCTGTCGGTGCAGATGCAAGAACGTTTGAGCGTGCATCTGCACGAACTTCCATCCACTGACAGACCCGAACTTGAGATACGAGGAGTGGGCACGATGTCGGATACCACCGCGAACAAGGTCATCGGGGCTTGGCGCAAGAGCTCTTTCAGCAATCCGAGCGGCAACTGCGTCGAGTTCGCCGAAGCGTCGAACAACCAGGTGGCCGTGCGTAACTCGCGGGCCCCCGAGAGTGGCACGTTGTTCTACACCCGTCCCGAGATCGATGCATTCGTCCGCGGCGCGAAGGCCGGAGAGTTCGACTATTTGACTAGCTGACAGGTAGCATTGGCGATCGGTGCGGTGCGCTTCGTGACAGGTGGTCGCGACGCGCTGCGGGTAACCCCGAGTATCGGAGACGGAACTCCATGATCGCTGAAGCCGATGACGATGGCCGGACGCAATCCGTTATCGCGGAACGTGGTCCGACAGTGCTACGAATCGCGCTCGGCGGCCAGCTACGGAAACTCCGTGAAGCCAGGCGGATTACGCGTGAGGAAGCGGGCGAGGCCATTCGTGGCTCGCACGCCAAGATCAGCCGCCTGGAGTTGGGGCGCACCGGTTTCAAAGAACGCGACATCCGCGACCTGCTGACCATGTACGGCGTCTTGGACGCCGAAGAACGTGAGACGTTCCTGGATCTGGCCAGAAGGGCGAATGAGCCGGGCTGGTGGCATCGTTACAGCGACCTCCTACCCTCGTGGTTCGGCACATACCTAGGACTGGAGCAGGCCGCGAGCAAGATTCGCACCTATGAGGCGCATCTTGTGCCCGGCTTGCTCCAGACCCCCGAATATGCGAGGGCCGTCATGGCTCTCGGCTACGAAGACGCCGATATGGACCGTCGGGTGGCGGTTCGTCAACGCCGCCAAGAGATTCTGCACCGGACCGAAGCCCCCGTGGTGTGGGCGGTGATCGACGAGGCGGCGCTGCACCGCCCGGTCGGCGGGCCGAGGGTGCACCGCGAGCAGATGGAGCACCTGGTCGAACTCGCGCAGCTACCGAATGTGACCCTGCAGGTGCTGCCGTATTCCGCGGGCGAGCACGCCGCGGCGGGAAGTTCTTTCAGCATCCTGCGTTTCGCGGAGCGGGAGCTACCCGACATCGTGTACCTCGAACACCTCACCAGCGCGCTCTACCTGGACCGCAGGCAAGACCTCGCGCTGTATCTCTCCGTGATGGACCGACTGAGTGTGCAGGCCGAGCGGCCGGACCGGTCGATGGAGATCTTCAAGAAGTACGCCGAGGAAACGGCGGACTGACCACGGACGACGGCACATTCCCCTGATCGGACGCGAACATGTCGGTCGCGGCGTGCCGTGGATGTGCCGGTGACGAGAAGTTCCGTTGTCCGACCGAGCGGCGATGCGCTGCGCGCGATGGGCGGTGGTCGAATGTCTCGAAATGATCACGACGATCGGGCGTACGGCAATCGCGGCACCGGCGGGACGCGTGCGTGTCCGGCCTTCCGACTTGGACGGCCGATAACGAAGTCTTTGCGGCACGGTCGATTACCGCGGCGCCGACGAGTTCGACTATTGGCCGCGCGGATGGTCGTTGACCTGGTGAATCGCTACCTGATGAAGGTTGAGGCGATCCGCCAGAACGCCACGGGCTGCAAGGCGGAAATGTCCCAGTCCTCGGCCATCGAGTGCGCGATGGTGACGATCTGATCAATATCGAAGTCGTGTCGCGTTGCGGCGCCGGTGGATTCGACGGCGTCGACAACGAACGCGACCGCGGTCTCGCGCGAGGACGCGGTATTCGGATGGCCGATTGAGGCCGACGGTGAGTTCATATATTTACCGTTCGCTGACTGGTCGGCCGGTGCGGACCCGGCTGCTCAGCCGGTCGATCTCGGGCCTGCGTGTGCAACCGCAACCCCGAAATATGACGACAGCGAACCCACGGCTATGGCAGCCCTCGGCCCGCTCGCACGGCCTCCCCTTGGTTTCCCCTGTAAAGCGTTGCGCGACTGAGTTTATGCCGCCGTCCCACACGGTTGCAAGTACATCTGCACGGTCAATCGCAATATGGCGAGTTGGGTGTAGCGGCAGCCGTCGGCAGTGCGGGGGTGCCGCCCAGCGGGTGGTGGCGCTACGCCACCACCCGCGCGAGAGATCCGGGTCCGGGATGCGCGGGCGCCATCGCCGCCGCCGAACCCGGTGGGGTGTGTCCGCGTCGGTCAGTCGGTGTGCGACGGGCCGCCCACGCGCTCGACCGCTTCGGCGATCGGCGTTGTGCCCTCGATGAGTTCGAGGGTCAGGCTCGCGGTGGTCGACTTGGGCCGAGATCCGGCGCCGGTGTCCGAGACAGTTGTCGGCGACAGCAGTGCGACGACTACGGCCGCGACGTCGGCCCTCGACACCTCCGCGCGCCCGACAGGAGGTGCGCCGAGGGTGACCAGGCCGGTGGGCTCGGTGTCGACGAGTCGGCCGGGGCGCAGGATCGTCCAATCCAAATCCCTTGTGCGCAAGTCGGTCTCGGCCTTGGTCTTGGCGTCTATATAGGCTGCCCACACCTCGTCGGTGCCCGGTGCCGGGTCCTGCCCCGCACCCATGGCGGAGATCTGCACGAAACGAGAAACGCTCGCGCGCTCGGCGGCGTCGGCTAAACGGACCGAGCCGCCCAGGTCGACGGTGTACTTGCGTTCCGCGCTACTGCCAGGACCCGCGCCCGCCGCGAAAACGATGGCGTCGCTACCTTTCACGGCGTCGGTGAGGTCGCCGTCGGCGGCGTGCTCCAGGTCGAGGACGAGGGGTTCGGCGCCGAGCGCGGTGAGTTCGGGCGCGTGGTCGGGGTTGCGGATGAGCGCGACGGCCTGGTGGCCGTCGCGGACGAGTAGCTCGGCCGCCAATAGGGCGATCTTTCCGTGTCCACCTGCCAGGACGATGCGCATGAAGGTCTTCCTTTCGGTCGCCGAAATGTGCGGAGGTCTCCCTGCATGTCTACCCGGTGTCGCGACCGCTCGGCGCGCTCAGCGCTCGGGACCGCCGGGATTGCACAACGCGTTGACGGTCTCCTGATATCCGACGGCTGGTCTCCACGGTTCCAGGTTCCAGCTCGGCTTGTTCGGTTTCACCACACGCGCCCATTGCCAGTGGCACAGGAACTGGTCGTACATGCCGGGGGTGTCGGCATCGACGGTCGTGGAGTCGTCGACGACCTCCTGCCACGCACGGTGGACGGAGTCGGGAAAGGTGGTGTCGCGTCCCGCCTGGGTGGGGAAGACCAGCAGGCGCGGCCCGTCCACGGCGTCGGTCCATGCGGTGTGGTCGATCAACGCCATGCCTTCGAACGGGTCGACCGCGGGCGGCGCGGGCGCGACCGGCGGTGTCTGCGTCCCGAGCTCGGGTGCCGTTGTTCGGGCGGCTGTCGTGGAAGGTGTGGTGCGGGAAGGGGTTTCGTGCGCGGGGACGGTGGCCGACGCTGGTTCGGCGGTGTCGGCCGCTTCAGTGGCGCACCCCGTCGCGCAGGCAGCGACGGCGAGGACCGCTCCGATAATCCTCGGCCACTTCGCACGGTACGAAGAAGCGAGACGGTCCGGGTACCGCTGTGCCACGGATGATCCTCCTGGGTTGGTCGGTGCGGCGGAAGGTCCGGCCCCTGCTGGCCCGAGCCTAGCGACCGAGGCGGGTGTGGGCGAGCATGCGCTCGCCGCCCAGACCCCTCGTTTGTGGTGGCTTGCGGCGGAGGAGTCGGCTGACGATCATCGGTCGATGATGTGCGCACGGATCGTCGCGGGGCTGCTGGTGGTGGTGTCGGCGAGTCTGTTGCCGACGACCGCGGCGGCGCATGCGCAGCAGCCGGGAGTGGTGACGGACTCGAGTGCGATCGAAGGGCGACTGCATGTCGCGGGGGCCGCGAGCGCGACGCGGTTGACCTACTGGTCGCGGGGGCCGCGTGGCCCGATGCGCAGTACCGGTGTGGTCTACGTTCCGGAAGGCGACGCCCCGGCCGGTGGCTGGCCGATCGTCGCCTACGCGCACGGCACGGTCGGTCTCGCCGATCAGTGCGTTTTCACCATGCAGGCGCGCGATTACTACCTCGATTCGGTCTATCCGGACCTGTTGCGTGCCGGATACGCGGTGGTGGTCTCGGACTATGTCGGGCTGGGCACGGAGGGCACCCATCCGTATCTGGACGGGCCTGCGCAGGCGCGCAGCGTGGTCGACGGTGTCCGCGCGGCGCGTGCGCTGACGCCGACGCTGGGGGTGGATTGGGCGGTGGTGGGTCAGTCCCAAGGTGGGCAGAGCGCGTTGTTCACCGGAAACCTCGGGCCCGGCGACGCGAAGGAACTGCGGTTGCGCGGTGTCGCGGCGACCGGACCCGCCTCGAATCTGGAACTGCTCGTTCCGTTGGCCGGGCCGTGGATACCGCGACTACCGCTGCGCAATACGACCACCTATTTCGCCATGTTGCTGGCCGGGTTGCGGGACAACGCGCCTGAGCTGAACATCGATGGCTATCTGACACCGCTGGGTCGCCGGTCGGTCGAGCTCGCGGCGACGACGTGTATGACCGAGGCCGACGAGCAGTTGGGCGAGGTGTCGATCGGTTCGATGCTCAGCCGTCCGCTGAACGATCCCGCGCTCTTGGCCGAGACGCACCGGATGTTGCACGTACCGACCGACGGGTACTCGGTGCCCGTGTTGATCGGTCAGGGCGCCACCGATCAGGATGTGCCGGCTCCGCTCACCGCCGCATTGGCGGCGCAGCTGCGGTTGTCGGGCACGGATGTGCAGGTCGAGGTCTATCAGGGGGACCATCTGGCGACGGCGCGGGACTCGTTCGCCGATGTCCTGGTGTTTTTGCGTCGGGTGATGGGCCCGTAGGGCCGGTCGGGTTCAGGCCCAGAGCGAGCGGCAGGGTAGTCGCCGCAGTTCGGGGCGGATCTTGCCGTCGACGGTGACCGTGAGTCCCGCCTGGACGGCCGCGGAGGTGAATTCCCAGGCTTCCGCGTCGGTGGCGGCGTATTCGAGGACGAGCGTGTCGCCGGGGGTCGAGCCGTCGAAGTAGACCGTGATCCGCCGTGTCGGTGCGGGGGTGTCGTAGCGACCGGCGATCAGTTGCGCAGTGCTTTCCATGCCACCGTCTCCTTCCAAAGCTCGGTGCTTCGTTGCGCCGAATACCTGTAACGCTATGTGCACACCATCGGTGTGAACATGCTGCGTGGGATCCCTTGGAGAATTCACATGTGCTGCTCGACGAGGGTGGGGGAGTGTCACGAGGCGAAATGCGCTACGGTCACATTCCGCACATCCGAAACTTGTGAATTGCCAACAGCTTCGCTGGAGGGATTGCCGTCGGGGGCCACGACTGTCGAGGATGTTTCACAGCAACACAGCATGCGAGAGGCACTTGTTGTCATGAGTAGGGCCCACCGTTGGACGGGCAGGGGAGTGCACACCAGACGAATGATCCGCGCGGTCGGCGCGGTCACTGCGGGATTGGTGTTGATCACGACTATGGCCGGTGCCGGCAACAGCGCGCCGATCTACCCGAAACCCGACCCCGACCCGTTCTATGCCGCCCCCGCCGATCTGGCGTCGAAGCAACCGGGTGACGTGCTGGCGACGCGGGCGATGCCGCCGCTGGCGATCTTCCCCGCGACCACCGTGACCGAGGTGTTGTTCCGTTCGACCAACTCCACCGGCAAGCCGATCGCGGCGACCACCACTGTGCTGACCCCCGACGCGCATCGTCCCGACGGCCCGTTGCTGTCGTTCCAGCACATCATCAACGGTCTCGGCGCCGAGTGCTCCGTCTCGCGGGTGCTCTACACGGGGGACCCGAACCTGATCGTGCGTGAGGCGCCGGGCTGGAATGTCCTGTTGGCGCGCGGGTGGTCGGTAGCGCTGCCCGATCACCTCGGGCCGACGTTCGCCTACGGTGCGGCGAAGCTGGGTGGTCAGGTCGTGCTCGACGGCATCCGTGCGGTCAAGCAGGTCGACGAGCTGCGGGTGCGTGCGAGCCCGGTGGCGATGGTCGGTTACTCCGGTGGCGGCATGGCCACCGCGTGGGCGGCGGCCGAGCAGCCGAGCTACGCGCCGGAGTTGAAGATCGCGGGTGCCGCGATGGGCGGTGTTCCGATGAACCTGGTGAAGATGCTGGAGACGCTGGGTCTGAACTCGCATCCGGTGTTCGGGCTCGCGCTAGCGGCGGGGGTCGGCCTCGAACGCGAGTACCCCGACCGCTTTCCGCTCAGCGAGCAGCTCAATGAGCAGGGTGTTGCCGCGCGGGATCAGATGTCCAACAGTTGCACCAACGACATCATCGCCGCGGGCGCCGGTCACGGCGCGCTGGACTTCGCCAAGACGACCTCGATGATCCAGGACCCGGACGCACGGGCCGTGGTGGAGGAGAACAGCCTCGAACTCTATGACGGTGTGCCGACCATGCCGGTGTTCGAATGGCATTCGCCCATCGATGGTCTCATTCCGATCGACGCGGTGGTGAATACCGACCGGCGGTGGTGCGAGGCGGGTGCCGTGGTGCAGAGCGAGGAGATCCCGGTTCCCGACCATCTCACCGCGGCGGTGCTCGGAATTCCGATGGCGCTGGACTGGTTGGACGCGCGGTTCCGGGGCGATCCAGCGCCGAGCAACTGTCCAGCAATGCATGATAACTGAAGAATGAGCGACAACCGAGCCGAATGATATTCCCCGCGAGCGGGATTCGGCTCGGTTGTTGCGATCCGGCCACGTGTCACGTACGACTCGACGTCGACGCGGTTTTCGCGCGCAATTCGCACGTAATCTAGTTTTCTGGCCCCGGTGTCACAGGGGCCGTCGGGGGCTTGACTGCATCTCCGGGGGCCAGGCGAATCTGTCGTCGCACCCGAAGGCGTGTGCTATGAGATGCTTACGTGCCCTTGCTGTCGCGTTGCTGTTGGTGCTGGGCTGTACGGTCGGTCGTGCGGCCGCCCAGCCGCCACTTCCGCCGCCACCGATTCTGCCCGGTTTCCCACAACTTCCGCCGCTGCCAGCGCTTTCCGACCTGCTCCCACCGCCACCGCCACCGCAGGATGCTGATCCCGCTCCCGTGCCGGAGGGCCCGCTGCCGCAGTTACAGGACCTGATCGATCGGGTGATTCCACCACCGCCCATTCCCCCTGTGGCGCAGGGGACTTCGATCCCCGTGCCGGTCACCACGCCGCCGTCGCTGGCGGCCCTGCAAGAGGCGGTGCGCCCCCTCGACGTCGGTGACCCGATGTTCGACGCGTGGCCGTCGGGCCTGGCGAACTACGCCGACGGCGCCGTCATCGAGACCAGGGATGTCACTGCCACCACCGCGCCGCTGATGCTCCAACCCATCAGGCAGGCACTGCAACTGAAGTATCGAACCACCGACGCGCACGACGGCGCCTCGTTCGCGACCGCGACACTGATCGTCCCCGCCGCGTCGTGGTCGGGACCGGGCGCACGACCCGTGGTGGTGAACAACCTGCCGATCGATGCGCTCGGGCGTACCTGCACGCCGGGATATACCTTCGCGCACGGCTACAACCCGGATTCCAGTCTCACCGACTACATTCCGCCGACGACGCAGTTGGGACTGTTGCGCGGATACGCGGTGTTGATCCCCGATCACGAGGGCCCGAGGATGGCCTACGCCGAGCCGTATGTGGCGGGACACGCGGTGTTGGATTCGATTCGCGCGGTGCGTGGCTTGCTGCCGGAGGAATTCGGCGCGAGCAGCTACGGCATGACCGGGTACTCCGGTGGTGCGATCGCGACCAACGGCGCGGTGAAGCTGATCGGTAGTTACGCACCGGAATTGGCGCCGTTGATCGTCGGTGCCGCGGTCGGCGGCGTCCCCGCCGACTTCGAATTGTTGACCCACAGCATGAATGCCAACCTCGCCTCGGCGGTGTTCATGGCGGCGACATTCGGCATCGGCAGGGAGCGCCCGGAGATTCTCGGTCAGATGAACAATCTGGCGCAGTGGATCGCCACCTCGCCCGCACGTAACCTGTGCGGCAACACCTTCGGTTTGGCCGGGGTGCTGATGTTGCCCATCGATGTGGCCGCCAACGCGCCGGATCCACTGAATTCCCCGGTCGCCGAGGATATTTATCACGTGACGAAAATGGCGGGCATGAAGTCGGCGACTCCGCTCTACATCTACAACGGTGAGCAGGAGTTCTGGATCCCCGCGGCCGGAGCGCGCGGCCTGTATCACGAACAGTGTGAGCTCGGTGTGCCTTCGGTGTATCGCAGTGTGCCCGGCGAGCACCTGATCGCCGGTGGGCTCGGCTATCCGGAGGCGATGACGTGGTTGGACCAGCGATTGCAGGGGGTGCCCGCGCCGAACGAATGCTGAGTCGGGCGGGCAATCTCCTCGACTATGAGGATTGACCTAGATCGTCGGCGTCGGTTGTTGCGCAGCCCAGACTTCGGCGGCGGGCACCGTGTCGGATGTCGGTCGTGGATACGGTGAGTCGCGTCCCGCGGGGGAGGGGCTCACTATATTCGCGAAAGAGGCACATGAACAGCATGACTACCACCGCATCCGAACAAGCACAGGCACTGGTGGGGCGCCACTATCGCGCCACCGACCATTACGAGGTCGGCCGGGAGAAGATTCGCGAATTCGCCAGGGCGGTCCAGGACGGTCATCCTGCGCATCGCACCGAGTCCGCCGCGCAGGACCTCGGGTACGACGCCTTGATCGCGCCGACGACTTTCGCATCGATCCTATGGGTTCTGGTGCAGCACAACATGTTCGAGTCGGTGCTCACCGGCTACGACATCAGTCAGATCTTGCAGACCGAGCAGTCGATCAAGCTGCATCGCCCGATCACCGCCGGTGACCGGATCCAATGCGATTCGGTGGTCGAATCCTTTCGCCAGTTCGGCGACAAGGACTTCATGGTGGTGAAGAACGTGCTGAGCAATCAGCACAAGGAGCTGCTGCAGACCGCGCACACGACGGTGGTGGCGCAGACGGGAGCCGAGGTCGCCGACGCGGTCGAGGAAGCGGTGGACGGTGTGATCATGAGCGGCCAGTCGCTGGCCGCTCGCTCGCAGGCCGAGAGTTGCCGCGACGAACCGTCGATTGTCGAGTGCTTCGACGAGGTGATTCCGGACAATGTCGTCGACGAGACGCAGTCGCGCACGCCGCGCACCATCCCGGCGTTCGAGGAACTGACCGTCGGTATGGAATTGCCGGTGAGTGAGGCCAGGGTTTCGCGCGGTGACCTGGTGAATTACGCAGGGGTATCGGGAGATTCGAACCCGATCCACTTCAGCGACAAGGTGGCCGCGGCGGTGGGCCTGCCGGATGTGGTCGCGCACGGTCTGCTGACGATGGGACTCGGCGCATCGTATCTGTCGCGATGGCTCGGCGACCCCGCGGCGATCACCGAATATGGTGTGCGGTTCGCGGGCTTCGCGCCCGTTCCCGCCGCGGCGCACAGCGGTGTCGAGTTTCGTGGGCGGGTGAAATCCCTCGACGCCGAGCAACGCAGCGCGACCATCGCGTTGACGGGTACCTGCGCGGGCAGGAAGCTGTTCGGTCGCGCCACCGCCGTTGTGCAGCTGCGCTGAGGTCGGCCGCGCCGCCATCGTGGTCGAAAACCTCGACCGTCGCATCGGGGGTCGTGCCACCGGCAGATCGGTGATCGGAGCAGCCGCGGGGTGACGCGCGGCTGCTCCACCCTTGTGCCACCACGGAATTCGTGTCGACGCGGCCTGGTGCGCTGAGAGTCGGCGCCACGGCCGGGTTTCGCACACGGTGGGCACGGGCACGGGCACGGGCACGGCCGCTGGGCCGCTCGAGCGCGTCGTCGGGTCGGCATCGGCCGTGGCGCGACTACTTCGGCAGTACTGGCACCAAGGGTGTCGCGGTGTCGCGCAGCAGCTCGCACGCCGAGCGTGGCGAGTCGGCCGGTAGCGGCCTCGAATCGACGCGCAGGCGTACCTGGCCACCGTCGGCGGTGTCGAAGGCGAGCGTGCAGTCCGCGCCGGTGTCCTGGCGGTACTGCAAGGCGGTCCGGTCACCGAGGGTGACGTCGGCGAAATCGTGGTTCGCTTGCGCCTCGCGAATCTGTTGTGCGGTAGCCGATTCGGAGAAGTAGACGCGCAATGCCGCGTCCTTGTTGCTCCAGCCGCAGCTGGCCCACCCCGGTTCCGGTGCCGCCGCGATGTCCTTGCGCTTGGTGGCGGGATCCAGCCCGGCCGTGCGCACGAGATCGTCGGGGATGCCCACGCAGGGGTCCCAGGACGGCGCCGGCGGCTGTGCGACCGCCGGCGCGGTGTCCCGGGTGGATTCGGAGCATCCGGCCAGGGCGGCGACAGCGAGCGCGGCGGCGGCGAGGCGGATTGCCGTGGCGGCGTGGCGCATCGGGGAGGGGCGCGGTTCGATTCGGGTGTTTCTTCGCATGTCCGCCTGCCTTCGCTGTGGGGTGCCTCGGCCGGTGTGAGCGTATCGGCGCCGCGGTGTCGGCTCGACCCCGTGAGGTGGTCTCTGTGGGATCTCCAAGCAGGTGTCGGTGGCGCGTGGAAAGATCACAAATCGATACACTCTGAGTCTGCCCGCGCTGCCTCGTCGGCCGAAACGAGATCGACGGCGGCGTGATGTGGGCGGTTCGAAGGGTGGAAAGGGGTGCAGGCCAGCGGATTTACCGCCGCTACGGGTTTGCGGCGTCGAGGAGGTACGTACCGATGTACTTACATTTGCACGAATACTATTGACACCGAGGCGATTTCGATGTGCGAACACAGTGGTCCACGTGGCAGACTCAGCGGATGCGTGCATCGGAAATGAGATTTCCTGACGAGTCCCCGGAGGGGAGAACGCATCCCGCCAGCGGTCCGACGGTGCTGCGGATGATGCTGGGCGGAAGGCTGCGTCGGTTACGTGAGGCGTCCGGGCTTTCCAGGGAGGAGGCGGGAGCGTCGATCCGTGGGTCGGATTCCAAGATCAGCCGATTGGAACTGGGCCGGACCGGCTTTCGTGAGCGCGACCTGTTCGATCTGCTCACCGCGTACGGCGTCACCGATCCCACCGAGCGCGAGGAATTCCGGGAACTGGCCAGGCAGGCGAACGCCTCCGGTTGGTGGCATCGCGACAGTGACTGGCTACCGAAGTGGTTCGACACCTATCTCGGGCTCGAGCAAGCCGCTCGTCTGATCCGGGTGTACGAGCCGAGGGCCGTGCCCGAGCTGCTCCAGACCCACGATTACGCCAGCGCACTGCTGAGCCTCGCGCATCCCGACGAGTCCGGGGAGTCCATCGAGCGCAGGGTGGCGCTACGCATGGACCGCCAGCAGATCTTCGACCGCGCCGATCCGCCGCACGCGTGGTTGATCGTGGACGAGGCCGCGCTGCGTCGTCCGATCGGCGGCTCGGCGGTCTGGCACGACCAGCTCGATCACCTGCTGCGCGTCGCCGCGCGTTCGAATATCACCGTCCAGGTGCTCGCCGATCACGTCGGCGGACCCGCGGTGGCCGACGGCGCGTTCACCATGCTGCGTTTCGCCGAACCCGACCTGCCCGACATCGTCTACCTCCAGCAGCTCACCAGCGCGCTCTATCTGGACAAGGGTTCCGATCTCGGCGCCTACCGCGCGGTCGCCAATCGGCTGTCGGTCTTGGCCGCACCACCGGAATACACCACCGGGCTGCTCGAGGCGCTGCGTGAGCGGCACAAGCCGATCCTGGATCGGCCCTTGCGCGAGGACTAGCCCGAGCCCGACGAGCGCCGATGACGTTGTGGCGCACACCGTCCTGGCGCGCGCGGCGGCCGAGACGGTGTGCGTCGCGGCCGCCGCGATCGATCACATGGGGTACAGATTGTGCTTGCGCGGATTCGGTTCCGCGGAGGCTTCCTTCTCGCGCAGCAGACGCAGGGCGTGGCGGATCTCCAGACGCGTCGAGGCGGGTTCGATGACGGCGTCGACGTAGCCGCGTTCGGCCGCGATCCACGGGGTCGCGACGGTTTGGTTGTACTGATCGATCATGAATTCGCGTGCGGCGCTGCGGTGTTCGGCCGGGACCTGCTGGAGACGACGCTTACCGACGATGCCCACTGCGCTCTCGGCGCCCATCACGGCGATGCGGGCGGTGGGCCACGCCAGGCTCACGTCGGCACCGAGCTGCTTACAGCCCATCACCGCGTACCCGCCGCCGTAGGCCTTGCGGGTGACGATGGTGACGATGGGGACGGTCGCCTCGATGACGGCGCGGAAGAATCGTCCGCCGCGCTTGATCACGCCGTTGCGCTCCTCCTCGATACCGGGCATGACGCCCGGGGTATCGACGAGGAAGATCAGCGGCAGTCCGAACGCATTGCACAACCGGATGAAATGTGTTGCCTTATCCGAACATTGGGCGTCGAGTGCGCCGCCGAGCACCATCGGCTGGTTGGCGACGACACCGACACTGCGGCCGTCCACCCTGGTGAATCCGGTGATGAGATTCTGCGCGGAACCGGCGTTGATCTCGTGGAACTCGCCGTCGTCGAAGATGCGCATGATGATGTCGTACATGTCGTAACCGGCGCGGTCGGAGTCCGGGATGATCGCGTTCAGTTCCAGATCCGTGGCGGTGAGCTCCGGCTCGAGTCCGGGATTGACCGTCGGGGGCTGCTCGAGGCAGCTGCTGGGTAGGTAGCTCAGGTAGGCGCGGGCCCAGTCGTAGGCCTCCTCCTCGCCCCCGGTGACGTGGTGGATGGTGCCGTTGCGCGCCTGATTGTGCGCGCCGCCGAGCTCCTCCATCGTCACCTCCTCGCCGGTGACCTCTTTGATCACCTCGGGGCCGGTGACGAACATGTAGGACTTGTCGGTCGCGATCAGCACATCGGTGTTCACGGGTCCGTACACCGATCCCGCCGCGCACTTGCCGAGCATGATCGAGACCTGTGGCACGAAGCCCGAGAGTCGTTCCTGCTTGCGGCTCATCACCGCGTACCAGGCCAGAGAGGTGACGGCGTCCTGGATGCGGGCACCACCGGAATCGTTGATCGCCACCACCGGGCACGCCTTCTCGTAGGCGAAGCTCAGCGCGTTGGCCACCTTGCGGCCGAACATCTCGCCCACCGAACCACCGAAGACGGTCTGATCGTGCGCGACCACCACCACCGGACGACCGTCGATCCTGCCGTGTCCGGTGACGACGCCGTCGCCGTACATCGCGTCGTCCTTGCCTGGTTGGCGTACCAGCGCGCCGATCTCCATGAAGCTGCCGGGATCGAGGAGCGTCCGCACGCGCTCACGCGCACTCGGAATTCCCTTGCTCGCCCGTTTGGCGATACCGGCGGCACCGGCCGGTTCCGCGGCGACATCCAGGATCTCGTGCAGGTGCTCGAGCTTCTGTTGCGTGCTGGTCATGCGCGATGTGCCCCTTTCGGCAGTCTATGGGGCAGAACGTAGTCGGGCGACCGGTGTGGCGACGATCGGAAACCGACTCGATTGGACAGCTCACAGTCGCGACCGAGTTGGCTTTGGCGGATGACACGAGGTTCGTGACTCACTATTGTCCCGCCGGGACAATAGTCATACACTCGGGGTATGAGCGGCGACGACGTGGTCGGCCTCGACGGCAGACGACTGCGCACCCGACGAAGTCGGGAGGCGATGTCGCGCGCCGCGTTCGATCTGCTCACCGAGGGTGGGCTGGACGCGATCGCGGTGGAGGATATCGCTTTTCGTGCCGGGGTGACCCGTCGAACCTTCAGTCGCCACTTCTCTTCGATCGAAGAGGCCGTGCTCGGCGAACTCGATCAAGACGTGCATCGCTTCAATCGGGCACTCGCGGCCAGGCCGGCCGACGAGTCGCCGCTGCTGTCGTACCGAAACGCCGTAGATGACTGGTGCGCAGCAGAATTCGGGGGCGGCAGGGCAGCTCAGTTGGCCATGCGCTGGCGACTGTTCCGTTGCTTTCCCGACGAGCCGGACCTGTTCGACAGCTACCAGCGCATCAGGACGGCGGGGCAGCAGGAATCGGTGCGCATCATCGCCACCCGCCTCGGTGTCGACCCCGCGCGCGACCCGCGCCCCTCGGCGGCGGTCGCCGCCGGTTCCGGGCTACTGCTCGCCGCACTCCAGGCCTGGGCAGTCGGCGACGACCCGACCGGGTTGCCCGCCGTGATCGATCAATACTTCGACACCCTCGTCGAACTCATCGTCGAATTCCGCAACGAGGAGCCACCGTCATGACCACAGGGTCGGCGAACATGTACCGCAGGACGTGCCGTCGCGTCGGACTGGATCGAAATCCGATGCGGCGCAGAGAAGACCGCGTGCAAACCGGTTGCGCGGCGTGCCTGGCGATGCTGTTCCTGGTCGTCGTGCCGCTGCTCGCCGTCTTGATCGGCGGCTCGGTCTACCGCGAGCAGTCGGCGGCCGTGCAGGCCGAGCGCGCGCGCATGCACGAGGTGGAGGCGACGGTGGTCGAGACCGGCAAGGCGCCGTTGTACGCGCCGATCATGCCGGTGCACGTGCGCTGGCGTGCGGCCGACGGGACCGAGCGCGACGGCGACTACCAGTCGACGGTGGTGCTCGAACCGGGTGCCCAGGTGACGATTTGGCTCGATGACACGCAGCGGATCGTCGAGCCGCCGTCCTCGACCCAGGCGTTGAGCAAAGCGGTGCTGCTGACGGCGGGTGCGGTGTGCCTCACGCTACTGGCGTTGCTCTGCTGCTACGCGCTGCTTCGCTTCGAGCTCGATCGGCGTCGCCTGCGGCAATGGGAAAACGAGTGGGTGGCGGCCGATCTCCTGTGGGGCAGTCACGGCTGAGCGCCGTCACGTCGAGGTGGGCCGCCGCGTTTATTGCGGCGTGCTCGTCGGGCGAGGGTAGGGTACTGGCCGACGAGCACGCCGCGTGCCGGGCGCGACGCGGCGAACGAAGGCCCGACACATCCCGACGTTATGGCATGCGCGCACGGTCGCGCTCGTCCCGAACCGGATCGCCGGAGATTACACCACTGTTTCTCGATCATGTTGTGACACAGCACAAGTCCGTGTTTCGTGCGGGTGAACGAGGGTGGGGCGGCGGTCGGGGTCGCGTATCGGTCGGTGTTCGGGCACACACTCGACGGCGCATCCGCCCGTGTGCTGGGGAGGGAAAACTCGGCTGCGGTTGTGTTAGTTCCCAGTCGCGGCGCCCGGTGCCGATGAAGGTTCCCGAGGACTGCGCCGATGTCTTTTCGCCATGGCTGTCACGGCCTTAGGGTGGCCGTGACGCAGCGCCGGAATGCGCGGTCGGCGCTGCGTCACATAATCTCGGTGTGGGATCGACCGTCGACGTCGGAACATCGGCGTCACGGCATCAACGATCCCTCGCGGTGTTCATCGACCGAACCTCGCGACGTCGCTCCCACGCTGGTGATTTCACCCAACTCGCAGCGACGCGACCGATGACCTGCCCAATCCGGTGCACGCATCCCGATCTGATCATCGGCCGCCGCTAACCTTCGGGAGTCATGATGGGTATGCAGTCGAGGTCTGGGACCGAACGTTTGGCCTTGAAGCTCGTCGAACACTTGGCGCGGCACGGCGACGCCGACGACGCGAACCGTGGTTCCGGACCGCACAGTGCGTTCGGCGCGGGCGCCAGTATCGGACTCAACGGCGATGTCGCGGTCACCACCAGGCACTGTCTGGCGGCGGCGCTGAAACTCAACGCCCGTCGTGTGGACGAGCAGCCGGTGCAACCGCCGGAGGTGGCGGGTTCGGCGACCCGGTGGGCGCGTGAAGGCGTAGCGCTGGAGACGGTGCTTGCCGCCTACCATGAGGAAATCCGTTCCGGCCTGGAGTTTCTCGCCGAACACTCCGAGAACGAGGCCGCCGATCAGTTCGTCGCGGCGCAGTACGTGGTGCGGGTGTTGGAAATGGTGACCGTCGCGGCCTCGACCGCGTATGTCGACGAGCACCGTGAAGTCGCGCGCGAACACCAAACGGCCGCGCAGACCTTGGTCTCCGCGCTGCTCGGCGGCCACGGCATCGGAGAACTGGCCAGGCAGACCGGAATTCGGATCGCCTCGTCCTATCAGGTGGTGGCGCTGGGTATTCCGGCGCATCCGGACGAGCGACGACCGGGATCCGGTGCGCTCGCGGCCAGGCGCAAACTGCGGCGGGTGCAGTCCGCGCTGGCGACGCCGCTCGGCTCGCGAGCGCTTTCGGTGCTGACCGCGGCCGGTGGCACGGTGCTGGTGCCGATCGAGGGCACACCGTCGATCGCGGGATCGCTCACGATGACGCCCGAAGTTCTCGCCGTGGTCAGCGAGGCCGCCGAGGTGCCGGTGACGGCGACGGTGACCGCGGGACGCACCTTACGCATCCCCGAACTCGCCGGCCAGGTGCACGATCTGCTGGATCGTGTGCGCGCGAAGAATCGCCCTCCCGGCCTCTATGAGGTCTCCGAGCAGGGTGAAGCGATCGGTTGTGAGGTCCCCCAGCACCCCAAGATGGCCGTCGTCACCTCACCCAACGATCACCGGATAGGTCGCACCGCCTGACTTTACGGCGTTATGGTCGAGGGTGTCCGGAGGAGATCACGACCGTGCCGTAACCTCCGCGGCGGGTGAAGGAGTTGGGTGTGACCAGGGGCCGCTTACCGATGACGGCGGCGGCTGCCGCTGTGCTCTCGATCGCGTTGGCCGCTCCGATCGCTGCGGCGCCGCAGGTCCCCTCGCCGCCGCCCACCGCGCCGACGGTCGATCCCGCGATGACCAGAACCGGTCTCGTGGATCGGGTTCGCCTCGATGACCAGCGGGAACGATTGTCGATCGCCTCGGCGTCGATGCGCAGGGTGATCACCGTCGAAGTGCTGCACGGTTCGGGGAGTGGGCCACGCCCGACGCTGTATCTGCTCGACGGCGTGGACGGCGATCCCACCTCGGCCTGGTTGACGAAGGGCAAGGCGGCCGAATTCTTCGCGGACAAGCCGGTCGACGTGGTATTGCCCGGCGGTGGCACCGGCAGCATGTACAGCGACTGGGACCGCCACGACTCCGCGCTGGGCCTGAACCGGTGGGAGACCTTTCTCACGGCCGAGTTGCCGCCGATCGTCGAATCCCTGTTGCGCTCGGACGGTGTGCGCGCGATCGCCGGGGTCTCGATGGGCGCACAGGCGGCGATGATGCTGGCGCAACGTCATCGCGGCATGTATCGCGCGGTCGCGGGGATGAGCGGCTGCTATTCGACCTCCGACCCGCTCGGCCACGCCGTCACCGCGATCACGGTGGCCTCGCGTGGCGGCGATCCCACCAATCTGTGGGGTCCGCCCGGCTCACAGGAATGGGTCGACCACGACAGCCTGCTCGGCGCGGAAGCATTGCGGGGCACCGCGATCTATCTTTCGGCGGCCACCGGCATTCCGACGTCCGCCGATCTGCTCGCGGTAGCGCGGGCACCGTCGGTGCCCGACGCGTTGGCGGAGGCGGGCGGCGGCGCGGCACTGGAATCGGGTTCCCGTTCCTGTACCGAGCAGATGGCGAACAGGTTGAACGAACTGCGGATTCCCGCGACGGTGGAATACGAGCCGCACGGTGTGCACGCGTGGTCGGATTTCCAGGCGCAGCTGCCCAAATCGTGGAATGTGCTGTCCCGTGCCTTGGAAATCCCTAAGGCGCAATAACCTTCGGCTTCCGCGCTACCGGTTTTGATCGGCGAATCAACCTGATCGGCGCGATTTCCGGCGACCTCGATCGTCATTGCTGCTGTGTTGCTACAGACGTTGCGTTGCTACAGACGTTGCGTTGTTGCAGATGCTGCGTTGGTGCAGATACTGCGGGGCGACGGATATTTCGTGCGGCGTGCCGCTAAGCCGCGGGGCCGACCTGCAGGGCGATCGGCGGAACCTGTGCGGGCGTGAGCGTCCCGACCACCGGGACCCCCGCGGACCGGAACAGGCCGACCGCACGGTCGATGTGGTTGGCCGAGGTCACCACGACGGCGTCGCGAACGCCGATATCGCGCATGAGCGCGGCGGAGAAATCGGCGTTCTGCTCGGTGGAGTTCGCGGCCGGCTCTAGGTGGATACGTTGCGCGGGAATACCGTGGCCGATCAGCCATCCCGCCATCGTCGCCGCCTCGGTGATGCCATTGTGCGGATTGCCTCCGGTCACGATGATCGGCGACATCGGCGAGAGTGCGGCCTGTAGGTAGCCGGTGCGCAGCCGGTCGATCAATTCCGGACGCATGCTGCCGTCGTCGAGCAGGCCGTAGCCGAGGACGACGATCGCGGTCTGCGGTCCATGGATGCCGGGCAGTGGTCCGGCCGCGGCGGGAATCAGCGCGTCGATCGTGTCGGTGAGATCGGCATGGGCTACGGCCGGTGGGAATTGGGTGAGCGCGGCGGCGACGGCGACCGCGCCGAGCAGGGCGCGCGCGGTCATCCGTGCGGCGCGGGGGAAACCCAGGACAGTCGAAACCATGGGAGCGTTCATGGGATCTCCATAAGGTTTGCCGCCGATTCGCCATCGGCGGTTCGGGAGGGGTGAACACATAATCCGATACCGGCGGGTAATTACCGCGTCGACTCGCTGGATAATTGGAGAAATCACCGAACGGGCACCATTGTTTGGTGTATGCCCACGTGCCGTTTGTGAGTGGGGACATCGGGGGATCGCCCCGGCTGTGAAAGCTGCTCCCACAATTTCCGCAATGTCGGATTTGTGTTGTATCCCTATGCGCGGCAGGGGTATTGGTGAGCTCTCCAGAAGCCGTTGGGAGCTGTCTTCGACGCGGCGGAGTCGACTTAGCGTTGGCGCAGTTTCGGTGTCGACAACTCGCGTCCTTCGGTGCCGACCTCGAACATCGCGGTTCTGTAGAAAGGCCCCTCATGAAGCGAACTACCCTCGGCAGATCCACTGTCGTCGCGGTCCTGATGAGCGTCACGGTGCTCGCGATGGGCTTCGTGGGGAGTGCCGAGGCAGCGCCCGCGCAACCGGCGACCGACCGACAACTGGCGGACTACATCGCCTCGGGTCTGCACGCGGCGCCGGTCGCGGGCAGCGGTTCGGCGTGCACGTCCGGCAGTGGTGCCGGTTCGGGGAACGGCTCGGGCGATTGCTACGGCGGTTCGGGAAGCAGCTCCGGCTCCGCGGGGGGATTCTCCAGCGACACGGTGGGTTTCGGCCCGCCACAGACCTCGTTCCTCGGTGCGTTCGCCTTCGGCCTCACCGCCCCCGACGCGGCGCCGCCGGGATCCAACGATTGGCAGTGCAAGCCCAGCGCCGAGCACCCGAACCCGGTGGTGTTGGTGCACGGGACCTGGAGCAACGCCTACAACGCGTTCGCCTACATGGGTCAGCCGATCAAGGACGCCGGGTTCTGCACATTCACGTTCAACTACGGTCGGTCGAATCTGATCGAGGGCGGTGGTCTCGGTTCGGTACTGCCCGGGGTGAACGGGACCGGATACATCCAGGATTCGGCGAAGCAGTTGAGTGCCTTCGTGGATCGGGTACTGGTCGCCACCGGTGCGCCGGAAGTGGATATGGTCGCGCACTCGCAGGGCGGCCCGATGTCGAACTGGTACACGAAGTTCGAGGGCGGCGCGGACAAGGTCGGGAAGTTGGTGACCCTCGGCGCGACCAACCACGGGACGACGCTGGTCGGCATCGGCGCGCTCGGGCGCGCGGTCAACAACCTCGGCATCGACATCCTGGGATTCATCGAGATGTTCGTCGGCCACGCCGGTATCCAGCAGACGGTGGGCTCGGACTTCGTCAACAAGCTCAACGAAGGCGGCGACACCGCCTCGGGAGTGGACTACACAGTGATCGGGACCAAGTACGACGAGATCACCACGCCGTACAACCTGACGTTCCTCCAGCCGGGCCCCGGCGCCACGGTGCGCAATGTGACGTTGCAGGACGGCTGTGAGCAGGACGTCTCCGACCATCTGACGATGATGTATTCGCCGCGCGCGCTCTCGCTCGCGCTGCAAGCGTTGGATCCCGTCGGGCACCCGAATCTGCAATGCACTTTCAACCCCTGGTTGATCGGCGGCAGCGGAAAGCTGTAGCGCCGAAAAGGCGTGCACCCTTCGGTGGGGGACGAACCCTGACTCCCTCGAAACCCCGCTGAGCCGGTGCACAGACCGTCATGTGACCGCGTGCGCCCGAACAGGAGCCCTTTCCCCCGACCCCCTGTTCCGCCCCACGCCCCGAACACATGACGGGCACACAGCCCGCCGAGCGGTACGTCGCACCGTCCGCTCGGTGGGTTGGCGCGTCCCCGCCGTCGTGGCGGGGTCATCGTTCGACGGAGTTGTCGCGAAAGAGGATTGGCTTGATGAGTAGCGAAAGACGGTGTGGCGCCCGGGCGCGAGCCCTTGCCAAGGCACGGGCGCGAGCCCTTGCCATGGCCGCGGGACTGTTTGCCGCGGTCGCCGCGCTGAGCGTACTGACTCCGGCGCAGGCGCGGGCCGACGACGAGGTCGCGGCGATCACCGGCCAGTGGGACAAGGACGACCGCACGGTGCAGCTGCGGGTGTATTCGGCCGCGATGCACCAGAACATCATGGTGAACGTCCTGCGCCCGGTGGACCGCGCTGCCGCGCGCCCGACGCTGTATCTGCTCAACGGCGGCGGTGGCGGTCAGGACAGCGCGACGTGGCAGGCGAACACCGACGTGCTCGATTTCCTCGGCAGCAAGGACGTCAATGTGGTGCAGCCGGTGGGTGGTCGGTGGAGCTACTACACCGATTGGCGCGCCGCCGATCCGAAACTCGGGTTGTACAAGTGGAAGACGTTCCTCACCGAGGAGCTGCCGCCATTGATCGATGCCGAGCTGAACACCAACGGCGTCAACGCGATCGCCGGACTGTCCACCTCGGGAACGTCGGTGTTGCAATTGCCGATCGCGAAGCCGGGACTCTATCGCGCCGTCGCCGCCTACAGCGGGTGCGCGCAGATCAGCGACCCACTCGGCCAGCAATTCGTGAAGCTGTCGGTCGAGGACTGGGGTGGCGGCGACACCGCCAACATGTACGGGCCACCCGGCGACCCGATGTGGGCCGACAACGACCCGTATGTGCACGCCGACCAGCTGCGTGGGCTGAAACTGTTCCTGTCGACCGGTACCGGCGTGCCCGGCATGTACGACGTCTACAACGGTCCCTACATGCAGTCGGGGCCGCGCGGATATCTGAATCAGTTGGTGATCGGCGGCGTGATCGAGGCGGCGGTGAACCACTGCACCGAGAACATGCGCACCAGGCTGGACGGTCTCGGTATTCCGGCGACCTACGACTTCCAGCCGACCGGAACGCATTCGTGGGGGTATTGGGAACAGGCACTGAAGGATTCGTGGCCGGTACTGGCCGACGGCCTCGGGGTGCCCGCCTGATCCGGTCCGGCGTGCTCGCCGCCAGCGGCTGGCGGGCACGGCTGGCGAGTGCACTGCCGGTGGGGCCGTGGCGTTCGCCTGCTACCTTGAACATCGTTCAAGCTGGTAGCGAGGAATGTCGCCGTGGAAGATATCGAGACCCCCCGAAGCCCGAGGAAATCCCCGGTCCGCTTCTCCGCGCGGGATATGGCGCAGATCGCGGTGTTCGCGGCGTTGATCGCCGCCATGGGATTGCCCGGTGCGATCACCGTCGGATTCAGCGGCGTGCCGATCACCGTGCAGACGCTCGGAGTGATTCTGGCCGGTGCCGTCCTCGGCGCGCGGAAAGGTACCGCCGCGGTGCTGGTCTTCCTCGCGCTCACCATGATCGGCTTGCCGTTGCTTTCGGGCGGTCGCACCGGGCTCACCGCCTTGGCCGGACCCAGCGCCGGATATCTCGTCGGCTGGATCCCCGCCACCCTGTTCATCGGCCTGCTCACCACCCGCATCCTGCCGAAATACCCCACCGCGCTCGGCCTGCTGATCAATGCGATCGGCGGATTGTTCGTGATCTACCTCGTCGGCACCCTCGGCCTGTTGCTGCGCACCGACATCGGGGTGTGGGCCGCCATCGGTACCAATGGCGCGTTCATCCCCGGTGACCTGGTGAAGGTGGTTGTCGCGACGGTCGTCGCGAAGGGTGTGCATCGCGCCTACCCCGGTCTTGCCGGTGGGTAGTCGCGCGCTCGGCGGCGCAGGTTCGCAACCCGCCCTCGCCCTGGCCGGGCGCACCTACACCTACGGCGAACTAGACGCCGCGATCGAGGCCCGCGTTCGTGATCACCCCCCGAACACCCGTTACGACGCCTCCGAGCTGTCGCTCGCGGACGCGCTGATCTGCGTCTGCGCGGCGCAGCGCAGCGGCGTCGGGGTCGTGGTGGAGGACCCACGGGCGCGCCCGGAGCGCACCGACTTCCCGCCCTCGGCGTTTTTGCTGGTGGCGACCTCGGGGTCGACCGGTCGACCGCGTCCGCTCGCGCGGACGGCGGCGTCCTGGTACGACAGCTTCCCGGTGTTCACGACGATCACCGGGATCGAGCCCGTCGACACCGTGCTGATCACCGGGCCGCCGCACGCCACGATGCACCTGTTCGGCGCCTTGCACGCATTGTGGCTGGGCGCGTGCGTTACCGATGATCCCGAGCTCGCGACGGTCGTGCACGCCGTGCCCTCGGTACTGCGCGGTGTTGTCGAGCGTGCCCCGAAGTTGCGCGTCGCGGTCGTGGCGGGGATCGCCCTCGACGACGGCGCGCGGGCCGCCGCCGCGGAATTGGAGGTGATCGAGTACTACGGTTCCGCGGAAGTTTCGCTGGTCGCGGCCCGACGCGTACCCGAGCCGCTGCGGCTGCTCGACGGTGTGCGGGCGCGGGTGCGTGCCGGACTGCTGTACGTGCGCTCGCCCTACACGGTGCTCGACGCCCCGGAATGGTTCGGCGTCGGCGACCTCGCCGAACTGACCGAAGACGGCGAACTGACCATTCGCGGTCGCGGCGACTGTGCGATCAATGTCGGTGGGACGACGGTGCTCGCCGAAGACGTCGAACGCGTGCTGAGGACCATCGACGGAGTCACCTCGGTGGGTGTACTCGGCTCACCGCATGCCGTTCTCGGCGAAACTGTCACCGCGGCGGTGGAACTCGACGGAGTATCGATCGAACAGGTGCGGCGACGAGCACGCGCGCTGCTGGCCAAGGAGTCCATGCCACGACGCTGGGTGGTGTTGTCGACCTTGCCGCGCACCGCCACCGGCAAGGTCGCCAGGGGTGAGCTGAAAGACTTGCTCGCATGAACCCCGTCCTGGTCGCGCCGCGCCGCACGCCGATCGGCAATGCGGGGCACGGATTCGCCACGCTGACCACCACCGACCTCGCCGCGCCCGTCCTGGCGTCGGTGTCGACCACACTGCGGGAGGCGGGTGTGGACGCCGAGATCGACGACGTGATCCTCGGTAACTGTCTGGGGCCGGGCGGCGACCCGGCGAGGATCGCGGCACTGCGGGCGGGGTTCGGCGTGCGTGTGCCAGGCGTCACCGTCGACCGGCAATGCGGTTCCGGCCTGGAGGCGGTGTTGCAGGCGGTCTCGCGGGTGCGTGGCGGTGTCGACGAGTTGATCGTCGCTGGCGGTGTCGAGTCCGCGAGTACCGCGCCGTGGCGCTTCTGGCCACCGGCAGCCGACCGGGAGCCGGTGCGCTACACCCGCGCGCCGTTCGCGCCGTCCGGCTTCCCCGACCCCGAGATGGGTTCGGCCGCCGACGATCTCGCTCGTCTTCGCGGAATCGATCGCGAGCGCCAAGATGCCTACGCCGCGCGCTCGCATGCTCGAGCGGCCGCCGCCGCGGCCGACTCGATGTTCGCGGCGGAGATCGTGCCGATCGGCGCCGTCGGCCGGGATGAACGGATTCGCGCCGGAATGACCGAAGCCAGGCTGGCCCGGTTGCGTCCGAGCTTCGGTGCCGACGGCACCGCGACCGCCGGGAACTCCTGCGGGATCTCCGACGGTGCCGCCGCCATGGCCGTCACCGACGCGTCGATGGCGGCGGGACTGCCCGCGGTGCGTGTGCTTGGCGCGGCGGTCGCCGGTTCGGATCCCGCGCTGCCCGGCCTCGGTCCGGTGCCTGCGATTCGAAAACTGTTGCGGCGCCAGGGTGTCACGGTGGCCGACCTCGAGATCGTGGAGATCACCGAGGCTTTCGCGTCGGTCGTGCTCGCGGTGTCCGACGAACTGGGGTTGGACGAGTCGACAATCTGCCCGCAGGGCGGCGCCATCGCGATGGGTCACCCCTGGGGTGCTTCGGGAGCGATATTGCTGGTGCGGCTCGCGGCGCAGATGTGCGCGCCGGACGGCCCCGCGCTCGGCGTGGCGGCCTGTGCGATCGGCGGGGGACAGGGGATTGCGATGCTGGTGGAGCGGGTGCGGTGAGCGAGATCGTCTTCACCTCGGTGAATCATGCGTACGGTGATCGAAAAGTGCTGCGCGACATCGATATTCGGATTACCGAACGCCGCGTGGGCATCATCGGATCCAATGGCTCCGGCAAGTCGACGATGGCGCGGATGATCAACGGTCTGCTGCGCCCCACCTCGGGCACGGTGACCGTCGACGGAATCGACGCGGCCAAGAAGGGCGCGCGGGTGCGCCGCAAGGTCGGGTTCGTGTTCACCGACCCCGACACCCAGATCGTCATGCCCACCGTGTCCGAGGATCTGGCGTTCTCCCTGCGGCGTTCTGGCGCAGGTAAACAGGAGATCGCGCAGCGGGTCGAGGAGATCCTGGCGCGATTCGGCCTGCACGAGCACGCCGAACATCCTTCGCACCTGCTCTCGGGCGGACAGAAACAGCTGCTCGCGCTCGGCGCCGTGCTGATCCGTCGACCCGAGGTGATCGTCGCCGACGAGCCGACCACCCTGCTCGATCTGCGTAATGCGCGGGTGGTGGCCGATGCGCTCGATTCGGTGGATCAGCAGGTGATCGTCGTGACCCACCAGTTGTCCCTGTTGGACAGTTTCGAGCGGGTCATCGTCATCGCCGAGGGCGCCGTCGCCTTCGATGGGGCGCCCGCCGACGCGGTGCCCGCGTACCGGGCGTCGGTCGAATGATCGGGGTCTATCGGCCGGGCGATTCGCCGATACATCGGCTACCCGCCGGGGTGAAACTGCTGCTGCTGATCCTGGCGATCGTGGCGGCGACGGTTTTCGTGCGCACTCCGTCGACGACTGTGATCGCCGCATTGCTGGCCGCGGGACTGTTCGCGGTCGCCGGTATTCCGTTGCGGGTCGCGGTGGCTCAGTTGCGTCCGGTCTTACTGACGTTGACGGTAATCGCGGTATTCCAGGTGCTGATCACCTCGGTCGAGCGCGCGGTGGTGGTCTGCGGGGTGTTGCTGGTTTCGGTGGCCATGGCCGCGTTGGTGACGCTGACGACGCGGGTCACCGACATGCTCGACGCGGTGACGCGCGCATTGGGTCCGCTGCGACGGGTGGGTGTCGATCCCGAACGGATCGGATTGCTGCTGGCACTGGCCATTCGGTGTGTGCCGTTGCTGGCGACGATCGTGCACGACGTCGCCCAGGCGCGCAGGGCACGAGGATTGCAGTGGTCGATGACGGCGCTGGCGACACCCGTGCTGGTACGCGCTCTGCGCACGGCGGACGCGATGGGTGACGCGCTGGCCGCGCGGGGGGTCGACGATGAGTGACCCGGCGAGTGCGCTGCTGACCGACCGGATCGCGCGCCGGGTCGCCGAACATCCGAGGACACCGGCGATCCTGGCGGGCACGGACGATGTGGACTATGCGACGTTCTGGCACAGGGTGATTCGGGTGGCTGCCGGGCTCGGCGACATGCGCAGGATCGCGGTGCTTCCCACCTCGGATATCGACTCGCTGGTCGCGGTGACCGCCGCGATGCACGCGGGTGTCGGCGTGATCTTGCTGCACCGGCATCTGTTGGCGCACCAATTGACTCGGGTGCTGGACCTGGCGCAGCCGGGCGCCGTCGTCGCGGCTGCTCGCCAACATCGACGGTTGCGCGGACTCGGATTCACCGGTGTCATCCACACCGCCACCGATCTCGAATCCGACGCGACGCCGCGCACGAGCGCGGGGGAGGACGCCGAACTGCTGGTCGGTATCACCTCGGGGACGACCGGCGAGCCGAAACTGTTCGTGCGTGGCCAAATGTCCTGGGCCAGAACGCTGGACCGCTCCGATATGGTCTTCGACATCGGTCACTCCGACCGGGTCTCGGTGCCCGGCGTCCTTGATCACACGCATTTCCTCTACGGCGCCCTGCATGGCTTGACCCGCGGTGCGACGGTGGACCTGCGTTCGGTGACCCATGCGCTGACCGAAGGCGCCACCCACCTCTATTCGGTACCGACGATCGCCTGGGACGTCGTGCGGTCGGGAATCGGTCCACTCGATCAGGTGCGCGAGGTGTTGTCCTCGGCGGCGCGCTGGCCGCGAACCGGGCGCGTGGCGCTGCGGTCGGTGCTGCCGAACGCGTCGCTGGTGCATTTCTACGGCGCGTCGGAGCTGAGCTTCGTATCCTTCGATCGCGGTATCGGCGAAGCAGACGAGAAGTCGGCGGGCGAACTGTTCGACGGCGTCGAGGCACGGATCGCGGACGGTCTCGTCCACATCCGCAGCGACATGCTGTTCGACGGCTATCTCACCGAGGCGGGATTGCGGGACGGTCCGGTCGAAGGATGGATGTCGGTGGGCGATCGCGGCGAGGTGCGTGCTGGCCGGTTGCGGTTGTTCGGGCGCGACAGCGAGCTGCTGATCCGCGCCGGATTGAATGTCGTACCCGCCGAGATCGAGGCCGCGTTGCTGGCGATACCCGGCATCATCGAGGCCGCGTGCGTGGCGATCCCCGATGCGCGGATGGGGGAGGCGCCCGCGGCGGCGGTGGTGCTCGATGAGAATCCGCCCGGTGGTACCGAGGTATGGCGTCGGCTTCGGGCGGCGCTGCCGAGCCCGAGCATGCCGGTGCGAGTCGCGACGATGGCGAGTCTGCCGCGTACTCCTCGGGGAAAGCTGGATCGTCCGGCGTTGTCGGCCACTCTGGCCGCCGGTCGCGGCACCGGTTTCCTCGACGAGTCGGCACCGGAATAGTCGCGCGCTGCTTTCTCGGCCACGCCGATCGGCATCGGGTCGAACACTGTGGGCGACGGCGAAGTCCGTCGCCCGCCAATGGTTTTCGCTAGTTCGTTCGGTAGCTGCGGGCGACCAATGCCGAGCGTAGGTACCAGAGGCCCGAGGGCTGTGACGGGTCGAAGCCGGTGAGTTGGCCGATCCGCTTGAGTCGGTAGTCGACGGTGTTGGTGTGCACGTGCAGCACCCTGGCGGTGCGCTGGCGATTGAGGTTGTTGCCGATGTGGCGTTGCAGCGTCTCCAGCAGTTCCGGGTGCTCGTCGAGCGGGTCGAGCAACGACCCCAGGTATTCGCGGCCGGGGCCGGGCCTGGTCAGCTGGTATTCGAGCGCCAATTCGTCGAAGCGGTAGAGCCCGGGCACCGACTCGAGGCGCTGCACCATGTCGAGCAGTTCGTGCGACTGGTCGGCGGCGTTCGGGATCTGTTCCGGTGTGGCCTCGACCATGGTCGCGGTGATGCCGACCTGCGCCGCCTGCGACAGCTGGGTGACCAGCGGGTCGACCCCGGTCTCGTCGAACGTGTCGGACGGGATGAGGATCGTGCCGCCGTCCACGCTGAGCAGCGACAGCGCGCTCGCGCCGCAGCGGGTGGCGAGTTCGGCCTGCACGCGACGCAGCTTGCGCCGTGCGACCACCTGGCCGTCGAGCATCGGGTTGTGTTCGTCGCGGTGTGGCGGAATCGCCACGGCGAGAACGACATACGACGTGGAGATGGCGATGCCGCATTCGCGAGCCATGGTGGAGGTGCTGTGGCCGCCCAGTAGCGCGGAGGTGAGCGTGTGCACCGCGGTGTGGTGCTCGCTGACCACGCCGCGCAGTTCGCGCACGTAGGCCACGGAGATCGCGGAGGTGATCATGTCCAGCAGCTCGACCACCATCTTGGCGCCGTCGACGAGATTGCCGTAGTCCTTGATCGTCGCATCGGAGACCACGAGGTCCAGGCCCATCTTGAAGCCTTCGTGCACCGCGTGGTGGATGGTGTCGATCGGCACGCCTTCGCGTGCCCAGCCCGCGGCGGCATCCTGGAGGCGCTGGAGCTTCTCCGGGATGTCGCGTCCGTCGAGCATGCTGACGGCCAGCTCGAGACAGACCCTGGTGATGGTGGTGACATCGCCGGAGATCGCATCACCGGGCAGTGTCCCGCACGGTATGACGTTCTCGACGAAGTGGCCGACCATCTGCCGGGATAACGCACGGACGTCCTTTAATGGGGACGACATGGGTTTTCCCGACATCGTGAGACTCGGCCTGGTCGAACTGTCGACGGACATTGGCGACTCCTTCCGCCCCCGATCCAGCTGTGCGGCGAATTCACACTAATTGGTGTGAATGCTGCGCGGACCGATTCGGTGGGTTCTGTGCGACCCGTGCAGCCGGCGGCTGCACGGCTGTGACGAGTCACAAGTCTTTGTGTCAGGCTACGGCGAGATGTGCCTTTTGCCGAGCCGTCGCTGTCCGATTATCCATGTTCTCGGCGACCGATTCACTTCGGTGTGTCGGTGTGGATCCGCGTGTCGAGCGAAATGTCGACATGGTCACTTGACCATATACGAAGTGGGCGTTTGACCAAAAAGAAATGTCGGAATCTCCGCACTGCCGCATATTGCTCGATTCATTCGAGGCCGCATGTTTTGCGACAGCGCTACTTTTGGCTGCCTCGTTCGTCCGGGAAACGAAGGTGCCGAACAACACCGACCGCGCCGCGCGCGACACCGAGCAGCCGGTGCCCCATCCGTTCTTCGCGTTCGGCGCCGAGGGTTCGTCCTTCAGGTGCGTGCACCGCACGATCGACCAGAAAAGACAACCGGCGATCAGTCGAGGAGGAACTTCGCCGCCTGCTCGCCGACGAACACCGTCGGCGCGTGCGTGTGCCCACGCACCAAAACCGGAAGGACCGAGGCGTCGGCCACCCGAAGACCCCGCACACCACGCACTTCGAGCCTCGGTGTCACGACGCTCGCCGCATCGGAACCCATTCGGCAGGTACCCGCGGGGTGGTAGAGGGTGTGCGCGAACCCGTTGAGGGTCCGTTCGAGCGTGCGCTCCACATCGTTCGGCGCTTCGGGTGGGTAGATGAGCGGGCCGAGTACCGCGCGCATGGCCGGTTCCTGCGCGATCGCCGCACAGGTGCGTAACCCCGCCATGAGCGCGGCACGGTCGATACCCGCCTCGTCGGACAGGTAGCGCGGATCGATCAGCGGCTTGTCGGTGGGGTCGGGGGAGGCGAGAGCGATCCGGCCGCGACTGTGCGGGCGAAGGAGCACGGTCGCCAGAATGACGCCGTGCTCGGTGGGCTCGCTGAGCGCCTCGTAATAGAACGGCGCGGGCGCGAAGACGAGTTCGAGGTCGGGCAGCGCCAATTCGGCGGTGCTGCGCACGAATCCATACGCCTCGCCGACATTGGAGGTGAGCATGCCGCGATGGCGGATCAGGTAGTCGAGGAGCTGGCGCGGCTTCTCCGCGTCGAACAACGAGTCCGCGGCCACGCCGTAGCCGATGCCGGTGACGAGGTGATCCTGAAGATTCTCGCCCACCTGCGGCGCGTGGTGTACGACGTCGATGCCGTGGCGCGTGAGCTGGTCTCGATCGCCGATGCCCGAAAGCATCAGCAGTTGCGGACTGTTGATCGCCCCGCCGCACAGCACCACCTCGCGACGCGCGGTGACGCGTTGGGTCCGGTCGCCGACGCGGTACTCGACGCCGGTCGCGCGCGTGCCGTCGAACAGCACGCGGGTGGCGAGCGCCCCGGCGCGCACGATCAGGTTCGATCGCCGCAGTGCCGGACGAAGATACGCGTCGGCGGCGCTCCACCGGCGACCGTCGCGCTGGGTGACCATGGTTTCGCTGAAGCCGACCGGCTCCGGGCGATTCGCGGGCTCGACGACGTACCCCGCCTGCCGCACCGCCTCGAGATAGGCCGCGGTCAGGGCGCGTGGGCTGCGTTGCCGGGAAACGTGCAGCGGGCCTTCGCGTCCCTGGTCCGGGAATTGCGCGTCCTCGACACGCTCGATGCGGCGGAACTGTGCCACCGCCGCGTCGAATCCCCATTCGTCGCCGGCGAGTTCGGCCCACTCGTCGTAGTCCGCGCGGAAGCCGCGCACCCACATCATGGCGTTCATCGAGGACGATCCGCCGAAGAGTTTGCCGCGTGGCCAGTAGATCTGCCGGTTGTCCAGCTGTGGTTGCGGCTCGGTGAGGTAGTCCCAATCCGCCTCGGTGCGAAAAAGTTTCGCGAACGCCGCGGGGATGTGCGCGAACTTGTTCTTGTCGGGCAGACCGGCCTCCAGCAACACCACCGAGGTGGTGGGGTCGGCGCTGAGCCGGTTGGCCAGCACCGAGCCCGCCGAGCCGGAGCCGACGATCACGTAGTCCGCGGTGAGGTCTTGATCTGCTGGCACTGGCGCACTCCGCTGGGGTCGGCGGTGGGTGTCGCGGTTCCCTGCGGCCTCGGCCGCCCTGGCACGACGCTGCCCACCGGTGTCAGCCGGCGGCCTCGGCGTCGAACGCGAGAGGGGCCGAGAACGTGCTGCGCGCTCTCGCTCGGCTCGGAAACAACGGCTCGGTCAGACCGGAGTGTACGTGGGGCGCGTCGTGTCCTGCTGGCGTTCAACGGTGTTCACCGCAAGATCAGCAATGCCGATTTCTCCAGGCGATCGGCGATATCGGCGTAGGAGGCGTACCCCATGCCCGCCCGGACCAGCGCGCCCGCGTACAGCAGTTCGAGTGATTCGATGATGTCGGGATCGGGCTCACCGTCGCCGGTGCGCAGCGCGCGGATGAGACGTTTGCGGATCTCGGCGCCGATGCGCGCACGCAGGTGTTCCACGTCGGGGTCGCGCCCGAGTAGCGCGCTGGTCACCGCGCCGGACAGCTCTTTCTCCTCGGCGACGAGCATCGCGATGCCGCGCAGTTCGGCGACGACGCGGACGGTGGGGTCGCCGTCCTCGCTGGCCGGTGTCGACGCGGCGTTGAGGCGTCGCCAGAAGATCTCGGCGACCAGATGTTCCTTGGAGGAGAAGTAGGTATAGGCGGTCGCGGTGCCGACACCGGCCGCCGAGGCGACCATGCGGATGGTCATTCCCGCGAATCCTTCGCGCGCAAGGACTTCGACCGCGGCCTTGGTCAGTTTGTCCACAGTGTCGGCCTGCTTGCCGGACAGGCGTCGGCGGGTCGCTTCGACGGTGCCGGATTCAGTTTCGGACATGTGTCTGGATACTACTACGATCAGCGGATGGCGACGAAGCGGCCACGGCGAGGCCCGCGCGACGTCCGTAGAAACTGCCGTCCCCCAACGACGCTCCGCTGGCGTAACCGCCGGCGCACAACCCCGAGGTGCACCGCCCCGCCGCGTAGAGCCCCGCGATCGGTTCACCCGAGACGTGCAGCACCCTGGAGTCGAGATCGGTGCGCAGTCCGCCGAGGGTGAATCCCGCGGTGAACCCGCGCATGTCGAAGGCCGCCAGCGGACCACGCAGCGGCCGAAGCCATTCGGGCTTCTTGCCGAGCAACGGGTCCCGGCCCTGCTCCGCGTGCAGGTTGTAGACCTCGATGGTGGATTGCAGTGCGCGGGTGGGCAATCCCATTTCCGCCTCGAGTTCGGCGGAGGTCTCCGCGACCCAGGTCGGCGGCTGTCGGAAGAACGGTGTCGCGGTCTCGGTGGTCAGCGCCTTTTCATAGGATTGCTCGTCGATCACCAGATAGGACTGGTTGTCCTGCTGGATCAAGGTGGCCTGGCCGATCCGGCCGGGGTAGGTGTCCTCGGTGATGTAGCGCTGTCCTCGGCCGTTGACCACGATGCCGCGCGCCATCAGCTGCGGATCGGCCATGAACGCGACCTCGGTGGCGTCCATGTGCGCCAGTTGCGCGCCGAGAGCGTGCGCGAGGCGGATGCCGATGCCGTCGTGCTCCTCGATCGCGGCCGCCGGTCGGCCGATCAGTCGCGGCGCGTACCCCTCGATCATCTCCTTCTGATAGGCGAAACTTCCGGTGGCGAGTACCACGCCGCGGTCGGCGCGGATCGCGATCTCCTTCCCGTACCTGCGTGCGGTCAGCCCGACGACGCGGTCGTCGTCGACGACGAGTCGTCCGATCCTGATGTCGTATTCGACACGCACGCCCAGTGATTCGGCGGTCTCGACGAGCGGTTTCATCAACATGTACCCGCCGCCCTTGGCGCCGGTGCGCTTGTTCGCCATCTGCGGTACATGTCCGCGGGGTGCCGGCACGGCGAGGGTGTTGAACGGTGCGGAATTCTCGCCACCGGAGTACATCAGGCCCTCGTCGTGTGGCGGCTCCCAGCCGGGTTCGCCCCAGAACGCTTCGCGGAACGGCACGCCGCAGTCGACCAGCCAGTTGTAGTGTTCGACGCTGCCGCGGCTGTAATCGGCGATTTTCGCCTTGTCCACGCCGGGCCCGAACGCGGCCAGCATGAAGGTCTCCATGTTCTCGGGAGTGTCCTCGAAGCCGAGCGCCTGTTGCAGTGGCGTGCCGCCGCCGAGGTAGATGAACCCGCCGGCCATCGAGGCGGCACCGCCCCAGCCGCCCGTGCGTTCGAGGATCAGGACGTCGGCGCCTGCGCGCGCGGCCTCGATCGCCGCGCAGACCCCGGCGATGCCGTATCCGGCGATGACCACATCGGCCTGCTGGTCCCATGTGCTGACCTCGGCGGCGCGCAGCGGGCGAATCGTGGTGCTTTCGGACATCGTTGGTTCCTTCACTGACGAGGTTGCGGGTTTCTCAGGCGCTTTCGGGCACGTTCGACACGCCGACGCCGAGGCCGGGCCCGAGCCGAGCGAGCGCGAGTTCGGCCAGCGGGAGGTCGACATCGAGTCGGGCACCGAGGTCGAGGGCGAGGGAAAGGTCTTTCTCGCCGAGGTCGCGGACATGACTCAGGATCGGCAGCCAGAAGTCGCCCTCGGCGATCGGGGAGGTGTTCTCGCGCAACATGATCGCGCCCGCGCCGCCGGTGACGGCGTCGGAATGCCGGACGACCTTGCCGAGTTCGGTGATGTCGAGCCCCGCGCTCTCGGCGAGGCGTTGCGCCTCGGTGGCCGCGGTGAACGCCACGAAATGCAGCAGGTTGCGCGCCAATTTCATGGCCGTTCCCGCGCCGACACCGCCGGCGTGCACGATCAGGTCGGCGAAGCAGCCGAAGGGTGCGCGCACGCGCTCGTACGCGATGTCGCTGCCGCCGACCATCACGGCGAGTCGGCCGTGTTCGGCACCGCCGGCACCGCCTGTGATCGGCGCGTCGACGAATTCGACGTCGCGGCTTGCGCATTCGGTGGCGAGTTCTTCGGCGGTGCGGTCGCTGATGGTGGAGTGGACGGCGACGACGGTGCCGGGTTTCGCGGTGCTGAGCACTCCGTCCTGGCCGGTCACCACGTCGCGGACCTGCGCGTCGTTCACGACGGCGATCGAGATGACCGTCGTGCGCTCGGCGACGGCGGCACCGGTGGGTGCGAAATCGGCGCCCTGCTCGAGGTAGGGGAGTGCGACGTCGGCGCGTGCGTCGCACACGGTGAGTCCACCCGACCAGCTCGCGAGCTTGGTGGCCATCGGAGCGCCCATATTGCCGAGGCCGATGAACCCGACGCGGTCGGTCGGCTCCGTGCGCTGACTGTTCATTGTCGCTCCGATGCTGTCTGGACACGTGTACGGAAAATCTGAAACCGAATGTACACAAGAACGCGTTCTAATATCAGGGGTATCGGCGCGGGGGCTCCGCCCGGGGTGTCGAAACTCGGCTCGTTCGGGGTTTTTCGGGTCGACGGCGGCGGATTGCCCTGATATCCATTGTCGCCAGGGTGTGGTGCTGCTATTGTCCAGACACTTGTCCAGCTGCGTGTCTCTGATGCGGCCGTGCACCTCGATCCGTTTCGAGAACGTGTTATCGAAGTGACCGGCAAACGGTGTGCGCGGCATCGGCCCGTGGTGGAGGAGATCCCGTGCCCCGTTTCGAACCGCATCCCGTCCGTCGACCCGCGCTGGTAGCGGGTGCGTCTTCGGGCATCGGAGCCGCCACTGCCGAGGCGCTCGCCGAGCTCGGGCATCCCGTCGCGCTCGGTGCCCGCCGGGTCGAACAGTGCGCCGAGTTGGCGGAAAAGATCACCGCGAACGGCGGTACCGCCGTCGGCTACCGGCTCGACGTCACCGACCCCGCCTCGGTGGACGCGTTCGTCGCCGGGGCCGAATCCGATCTCGGTCCCGCCGAGATTCTCGTATCCAGCGCTGGCGACATCGAGTTCGGGTTGGCGGGGGAGATGGACCCCGAGCGTTTTCTCGCGCAGGTACAGGTGCATCTGGTCGGTGCGCAGCGGCTGGTGCACCGGGTGCTGCCAGGCATGTTGCGCAGGCGTAGGGGCGACATCGTCCTGATCACCTCCGACTGCGCGGCGATCGTGCGACCCCGCACCGGGGCGTACAGCGCTGCCAAGGCGGGCCTGGAGGCGATGGTCGAGCAGCTGCGGATGGAGTTGGAGGGCACCGGTGTTCGCGCTTCGGCTGTGCGGCCGGGCCCGACGCTCACCGGCATGGGAATGAACTCGACGCCGGAGATGGTGGGGCCGGTGCTGGAGGACTGGCAGAAGTGGGGTTTCGCCCGTCATCCGTACATGCTGCGACCCAGCGATATGGCCGCCGCCGTGACGGCCGTGGTCGGTACGCCACGTGGGTCGCACCTGGTGCTGGTCGAAGTACAGCCCGAGGCGCCGCTGCGGCCGCTGGCCGAAGTGCTCGGTACACCCGAGAGTTCCGCGCAGTAGCGGCGCTGTCGCGCGTCCACGGATGCGGACACCGCGATCCGGTACGGTGGCGAACGGGTTATCAACCGAATCGAGAAGTGGCAGGTCCGAACACAATGAGCATTCGAGACGTACCCGTACGCACCCTGGCCGGTGCCGAGTCGACGCTGTCCGACCTGGTCGGCGACCGCGTGGTGCTACTGGTGAACGTGGCGTCGAAATGCGGTCTGACTCCGCAGTATTCGGGGCTGGTCGAGTTGCAGAAGCAGTTCGGCGAGCGTGGATTCAGCGTGGTCGGCGTTCCGTGTAACCAGTTCATGGGTCAAGAACCTGGCTCCGCCGAGGAGATCCAGGAATTCTGTTCCACCACATACGGTGTCGACTTCCCGTTGCTGGCGAAGACCGACGTGAACGGCGACGAGCGCCACGAGCTGTACCGGACGCTGGTCGAGGTCCCCGACGCCGAAGGCAAGACGGGCGACATCCAATGGAACTTCGAGAAGTTCCTGATCGCCCGCGATGGCGCGGTAGCAGCCCGATTCCGCCCCACCGTCACCCCGGACGCCCCCGACCTGGTCGCGGGAATCGAAGCGGCCCTCTGAGCCCTCCCCGCCACCCCATGTGAACCACCCAGGGTCGCCGACGCGCATCGTCGGCGACCCTGGTTTTGTGCTGTCCAGGAGAACAGACGGCAACCACGGCCCGGTAGCGCGCGCGAGCCGCCCACGCCCTGCGCGCCCGTAGGCGACCCCGCCACAGCTCCCGCGTACCCCGCTGTGTCCTGCGTCGTGACACCCGAGCCTGTCGTGCGCCTATCGCCCCCCGCCTGCGCCCCCCGCATTCCTAATATGTTGCGCCCCAACATGTTTACTGATGCCCGTTATGTCCACCTCGCCTGTGGCACGCACCACCGCTCGGTTGACATCTCATCGATCGGCAAATGATACTTAGACTAGCTAACGTGTTGCCGGGTGTCCGTCCCCGATTCGCGAAGCTCCGACAGTGTCGCCGGAGCGCTCACCGTCTTCTCCCCGGTTGATCACGTGCGCCCAGAGCATGACCGAAGGTTGTCCAATTTCGACTCAGGGAGGCACGCCGTGGAGTTCGATCTCCAGAACCAGCGACTAGAGCAGCGCATCGCCGAGGTGTACGCCGAGCATCCGCAGATCCGTGCCGCGCATCCTTCCCCCGACGTGCGGACCGCGATCGATGTGCCAGGCCTGCGGGTCGCGCAGGTTATGGACGTGGTGACCACGAGCTATGCGAATCGGCCCGCGCTGGGGCGGCGTGCCTCGGAGCCGGTGACCGATCCCGCGACCGGCCGCACCGCGCTGCGTACTCTCGATCGGTTCGACACCCTCACCTACGCCGAGCTACGCACCCGCGTCGACGCGATCGCGTCCGCGTGGCATTCCGATCCCGAAACCCCGCTTCGAGCAGGCGATTTCGTCGCCAGCATCGGATTCACGAGCGTCGATTACGCCACCCTCGAGTTGGCCTGCCTCCAATCGGGCCTGGTTTCGGTGCCGTTGCAGGCCGGCGCGACGGCGACGCAGCTGGCCTCGATCCTCGCCGAAACCGAGCCGCGCGTGCTCGCGGCGACGCCCGAACTGCTGGACACCGTCGTCGAGTGCGTGCTCGCCGGTACCGCACCCGAGGTCGTGACGGTGTTCGACTTCCATCCCGAGGTCGATGATGAACGGGAGGCGCTCGAATCGGCGAAGGTGCGCCTGGCCGAGGCGGGTGTCCGCACGCGTCTGGACACCCTCGACGCGCTGATCGCTCGCGGCCGCGACCTGCCGAGGGCGCCGCTGTTCGTGCCCGCTCCCGACGAGGACCCGCTGTCGCTGCTCATCTACACCTCGGGAAGCACGGGCGCGCCCAAGGGGGCGATGTACACCGAGCGCATGGTCGCCACCCAGTGGTTCCCCGAGATTCCGCTGGCCGGGATCAACCTCAACTACATGCCGATGAGCCACGTCGCGGGCCGCGCGACCCTGATCTGGACGCTCGCGCGTGGCGGCACCGCCTACTTCGCGGCGAGCAGCGACATGTCGACCTTGTTCGACGACATCGCCCGGGTGCGTCCCACGGAATTCTTCTTCGTTCCCCGGGTGTGCGACATGGTCTTCCAGAAGTTTCAGAGCGAGTTGGCTCGGCGTGCCGATCAGGGGGAGCAGTCGGTGCGTGAGGTGAAAGACGAACTGCGCGAACACTTTCTGGGCGGTCGCCTGCTGATGGCGCTCACCGGCACCGCCCCGCTGTCGGGGGAGATGAAGACCTTCATAGAGTCGGTGCTCGACCTGGACCTGCACGACGGTTACGGCTCCACCGAGACCGGCGGTGTGGTGGTATTCGACAACGAGGTCATGCGGCCGCCGGTCATCGATTACAAGCTCGTCGACGTTCCCGAACTCGGCTACTTCGGCACCGATCGGCCGCACCCGCGCGGCGAGCTGTTGGTGAAGACCGCCACGATGATCCCCGGCTACTACAAGCGCCCCGAGGTCACCGCGGCGATCTTCGACGAGGACGGCTTCTACAAGACCGGCGACATCGTCGCCGAACTCGGGCCCGACCGCATCACCTACGTCGACCGGCGCAGCAATGTCTTGAAACTGTCGCAGGGCGAGTTCGTGGCCGTCTCGCATCTCGAGGCGGTGTACGCCGGAAGTCCGCTGATCAAGCAGATTTTCGTCTACGGAAACAGCCAACGCGCCTATGTCCTCGCGGTGATCGTTCCCACCCCGCAGGCGCGCCGTGAGTACGCCGACGACGGCGCACTCAAAGCGGCACTGGCCGATTCGCTGCGGGAATCCGCCAAGCACGCGGACTTGCAGTCCTATGAGATCCCCCGCGATTTTCTGCTAGAGGCCGAGCCGTTCACCGAGGCCAACGGCCTGCTGTCGGGCGTGGCGAAACTGTTGCGCCCCAAGCTGAAAGCGCACTACGGCGAGCGCCTCGAACAGCTGTACGCCGAGCTGGCCGACGGTCAGGCCGACGAATTGGCGCAGCTGCGCCGCGAGGGCGCCGATCGTCCGGTGCTCGACACCGTGAGCCGTGCGGCGGTGGCGTTACTCGGCTGCGCGGATTCGGACCTGCGTCCCGACGCGCACTTCACCGACCTCGGCGGCGATTCCCTGTCGGCACTGTCGTTCTCGACGTTGCTCGGCGAGATTTTCGCGGTAGACGTGCCGGTAGGTGTGATCGTCAGCCCCGCCAACGGTTTGCGCCAATTGGCCGACTACATCGAGACCCAGCGCGGCGCGGGTAACGGAGTCACCGGCTACGACGCCGTGCACAGCGGCTCCGAGGTGCGCGCCGACGAACTGACCCTCGACAAGTTCATCGACGCCGAAACCCTCGCCGCCGCAAGCACACTCCCACCGGTGGTCGAGGCGCCGCGTACCGTCCTGCTCACCGGTGCCACCGGCTACCTCGGCCGGTTCCTCTGCCTGGCCTGGCTCGAACGGGTCGCCGAGCACGGCGGGACGGTCATCTGCCCCGTGCGCGCGACCGACGACGGTGCGGCGCGGGCCCGCCTCGAGGCGGTGTTCGACACCGGCGACCCGCAGCTGCTCGCGCACGTGCGCACGCTGGCCGCCGAGCATCTCGAGGTGATCGCCGCCGATATCGGCGAGCCCGATCTCGGTGTCGGCGAAGAAAAGTGGCGCGAGCTCGCCGAGCGCGTAGACGCGATCGTGCACCCCGCGGCGTTGGTCAACCACGTGCTGCCCTACCGACAGTTGTTCGGCCCGAACGTGGTCGGCACCGCCGAGATCATCCGCTTGGCGATCACCACTCGGCGCAAGCCGATCACCTACCTGTCCACCGTGGCGGTCGCCGCGCAGATCGATCCCGACACCTTCTCCGAGGACGGCGATATCAGGGAGATCGGCGCGGTGCGCGCGGTCGACGACGCCTACGCCAACGGCTACGGGAACAGCAAGTGGGCGGGCGAGGTGCTGCTGCGCGAGGTCAACGACCTGTGCGGACTGCCGGTCGCGGTGTTCCGCTCGGACATGATCCTCGCCCACAGCAGCTACCGCGGTCAGCTGAACCTGCCGGACATGTTCACCCGGTTGGTACTGAGCCTGTTGCTCACCGGCATCGCGCCGCCGTCGTTCTACGAGACCGAGGCCGACGGCGCGCGTCGGCGCGCGCACTACGACGGCTTGCCCGCCGATTTCACCGCCGAGGCGATTACCGTTCTCGGCGCCGAGGCGACGGAGGGATTCCACACCTACGACGTGCTCAATCCGCACGACGACGGCATCTCGCTCGACGAATTCGTGGACTGGCTCATCGAATCGGGCCGGCCGCTGCGTCGCCTGCCCGATTACGCGGACTGGCTGGAACGCTTCGAAACCGCGCTGCGCGCGTTGCCGGACAAGCAACGGCAGGCCTCGGTGTTGCCGCTGCTGCACGCGTTCGCGCGTCCCGAACCCGCTGTGCGGGGGTCGATGCTGCCCGCCAAGCAGTTCCAGGCGGCAGTGCAGGCGGCGAATATCGGTGGGGACGGCGACATTCCGCACCTGTCGCGGGCGCTCATCGCGAAGTACGTCAGCGATCTCGAATCGCGCGAACTCCTGGATTCGTAGCGAGTTCCGTTCCCACACCCATCCGGGTGTCGCGACAGGGCGAATTCGTTACATTCGACGCCATGACGGCCGGATAGGTCGCGCGAGGAACGGACAAGACCATGACATCGACACAACGTTCGGCACCCGACCGCAGCCCGTTTTCGTTCACTCGCTGACCGCGAGAGAGGAACGGATCCATGAGCCCGCTGGCCACGGGTGCCGACGTTGTGTCATTGTGGGTACATCACACCCATCCGACGACGTTTGCGCACCGAAACCCTAGCCATGCACGTATGGGACAGAGTATGAGCTTCGAACCGGAGGCATCTCCGGTCCGTCTGCGTTCCGCGGAACACGACGATTCGAGCACCGCACAGTGCTCCGTCCGACCCGGCGCGGCGGCTGCCGCCGCCGAGAGCGCGCAGCTGGCCGACCTGCTCGGTCGCGTCGCCGACGGCGACCGCGACGCCTTCACCGACTTCTATCGCGCGACGAGTCACCGCGTGTTCGGGCTGGCCGTGCGTGTACTACGTAGCCATTCCGCCGCGGAGGACATCACCCAAGAGGTGTACCTGCAGGCATGGTCGTTGGCCGACCGCTACGACCGCAAGCTGTCCAGCCCGATCGGCTGGTTGATGATGCTGACCCATCGCCGCGCCGTCGACAGGGTGCGTCGGGAAGAGTCCGCCGCCGCACGCGACATCGTGTACGGGCACGCCCATTTGGGTCGCGATCACGATGTCGTCGCCGAGGACGTCACCCAGCGTCTCGACGAGCAGGCGGTCATCGGGTGTCTGGACCGGTTGACCGAGATCCAGCGCGAAGCGGTGGCGTTGGCCTATTACGGCGGAAGAACCTACGTCGAGGTCTCCGAGCACCTCGACGTTCCGCTGCCGACGATCAAAAGCCGCATCCGTGACGGGTTACGGAGGCTGGAGAACTGCCTGACGGGAAGTGACAAGCGATGACCGACATCGAGTCGAAGGACGGGGGTTTACTCGACCTTGCCTATCCGTACGCGCTCGACGCGGTCACCGAACTGGAACGTCGCAGGATCGAAGATCGTGTGCGTACAGCGGATGCGGAGACCGGTGCCGAGTTCGATTCCACGGTGAGTCGGGTGCGCGAGGCGATGGCCGATCTGTCGGCGCTCGATCGGCTCGCGCCACCGGCGCGGGTGGAGGCCGAACTCATGGCCGCGCTCGACCGAATGCCCGCCAAGCGGCAAGCATCGCCGCAGGAAGCCACGAGGACGCCACACCGAGGTGGCCTCCGTTCGGTGCGCAGGGTTCCACGGACCGGTTGGCTGGCCGCGGCCGCCGCCGTGATCGTGGTCGGTGTCGCCGGTGGCGCGATCATCGCCGACCGCACACAAGACCAACCGACCCGCGACCAAGTCGCCGCGCAGGTACTGGAACAGCCCGACAGTCACACCAGCACCGCGCCCATGACCGGTGGCGGGCGGCTCGTCGTGGATTCGTCCATGGAACTCGGTCTCGCGGCGGTCCGCTTCGACGCGGTCGCGCCGCCGCCCTCGGGCTCGTCGTATCAGCTGTGGTTGGTCGGCGCGGATGGCACCCCGCGTTCGGCGGGCGTTCTCGCGCGCATGCCGTCCACGTCGGCGCCGGTCTCGCAGATCACCGCGCAAGACACCCTGGCGGTGACGATGGAACCGGAGCAGGGGTCGCCGCAGCCAACCACTCCGATCATCGCGAACGTCACATTGAGCTGACCAGGCAGCCACCGCGCGCGGTCCTCCCGCCATCGGGCACAGTGGTGGGATGACCGTGGAAGTCCGCACCTTGACCAACGATGCCGATGTCCGTGCCGCCACCGACGTATTCCGTACGGCCATGGTCGGATTGCCGCCGATGACCGAGCCCGACCGGCCACTGTCGGAACCGGGACGCACGCTCGGCGCGCGGCTGGACGGTCAGTTGGTCGGCGCGGCGACCTCGTTCACCAGTTGGCTGGCCGTGCCCGGTGGGGCGCGGGTGCCGCATGCCGCGGTCACCAGGGTGGGTGTGTTGCCGACGCATACGCGTCGAGGTGTGCTCACCGCACTGCTGCGTCGCCAACTCGACGATATCGCCGCGCGCGGCGAGGTGGTGGCGTCGTTGCGCGCCTCGGAGGGGCTGATCTACGAGCGTTTCGGCTACGGCGTCGCGAGTTCGTTCGTTCGGCTGAATATCCGGCGTGCTCGCGCGCGGTTGCGCGACTCGGTGCCGCCCTCGGGGGAGGTGCGACTGCTGGACCGGGCGCAGGCATGGAAGGTGCTGCCGCAGATCTACACGGCCGCCGACATTCGCTGGACCGGCGCTATCGATCGCCCCGAATACTGGTGGCGCCAACAGGAATTGATGACCGGAGATCCCGCCTACGTCGCGGTGCACGGCCCGGTCGGCGCGGAGGACGGGTTCCTGCGCTACCACCCGATCGATACCGCGCAGTGGTTCACCGGTGCCGACCGCACCATCGTCGTCGACGATCTGGTGGCGACCACACCGGCGGCGCTGCTCGGACTCGTGCGGTACCTGTTGTCGGTGGACCTGGTACACACCATCACGATCGCCTTCGCCGCGCCGGACAATCCGCTACCGCATCTGTTCACCGACCCACGCGCGGTGGAGACGGTCGCGGTTCGCGACGAGACCTGGCTGCGTTTGGTCGACGTCCCCGCCGCGCTGAACGCGCGTACTTACCGCGAGAATGCCGCTGCGGTGCTGGTCGAGGTGCGCGATGACGTGCTAGGCGCGAATACCGGTGTCTACCGGATCGCCGCCGACGGCGTCACCAGGGTGGATGCCACCGCGGATCTACGCACCGACGTCGCCGCGCTGGCCGCGGTCTACCTCGGCGCCAGTTCCTGGCGCCAGCTGGTGGTGTCGGGTCGCGCGCAAGAATCGCGTCCGGGTGTCGCTCGGTCCGCGGACGAGCTGTTCGTCACCGACGAACAGCCCTTCAGCGGCACCTTCTTCTGACCGAGGGCGCGGCGTCAGACCGCGGCGCGTGGTGCCCGAGTCGCGATGCGCGGCACGGCTTTCGGCGCGACCGTGGTGTCTTTGTCACCCGACTCGAAAACGCGAGCGATGAGCGCGGAACGCAGATACCACAGCCCGTGCGCGTGTCCCGGGTCGTAGCCGGTGATCTGTTCGATCCGCTTGAAACGGTGGTCGACGGTGTTGGCGTGCACGTGCAGCGCGCGTGCGGTGCGTTGCCGGTTGAGTTCGTTGCGGATGTAGGTCGTCAATGTCTCCAGCAGGTCGGGATATTCGGCCAGCAGGTCGACCAGGGTCGCCAATTGCTGACGAGCCGGTCCCGGCCGGGTGAGCTGGTACTCGAGGACGAGCTCGTCGAATCGGTGCAGGCGGCTCGGCCACCGCAGGCGCTGCACGATGTCGAGCAATTCGTGCGCCTGTTCGGTGAGCGCGGGGATGTCGGCGGGGGCGCCACGTAGGACGGTGCCGATGATCGGTACCTGCGCGGCTTGGGAGAGCTGGGTGATGAGCTCGTCGAGCGAACCGTCGACGAAGCGGTCGGTCGGCAGCAGGATCGTGCCGCCGTCGATGCTCAGCAGCGACAACGCGTGCGAGGCGCCACGGGTGGCCAGTTCGGCCTGCACCCTGCGCAGCTTGCGCCGCGCGACGACCTGCGCGTTGAGTGCCACGTTGAACTCGTCGCGATGCGGCGGGATCGACAGCGCGACAACGAAGTACGAGTCGGCGATCGCGATGCCGCTCTCCCTGGCCATGGTCGAGTTGCTGTGACCGCCGAGCAGGGCGGAGGTGAGCGTGTGCACCGCGGTGTGGTGTTCCCCGGTCACCGCGCGCAGTTCCTTCACATACGCGCGGGTCACCGTGCAGCTGATCTGGTCGAGGATCTCCATGAAGCGGCGCGCGACGTCGACGAGTGTGGGGTAGTCCGGCGCGGTGGCGTGGGCGAAGATCAGGTCGAAGCCGACGCGGAATCCCTCGTGGACGGCGTGCTGGATCGCGTCGATGGGGATGCCTTCGCGCGCCCATTCCGCGGCCGCGGCCTGCACCCGCTCGGTTTTCGCGGGGACGTCGTTGCCGTCGAGCATGTTCATCGCCAACTCCAGGCAGATGCGGGTCACGGTGGTGACCTCGCCCTGGAGCGCGTCGCCGGGCAGGGTGCGGCACGGCACCACATTGTCGACGAAGTGGCTGACGAGTTGGCGCGCGACATTGCGGACGTCACGCAGGTGGGTCGCGGCCGGGCGGCCGGAGACGATATAGGGGGTGGTGAGGGTGTTGTTCTCGGTCATCCCGGCTCCTGATCATCGATCCCGCGTGGAATTCCGCACGGTGCGCTGCGGCGATGTCCCATTGCGGCTTTCGCTCCGTCGCGGCCGATCGAAGCCCATCGCGCGTGGGGTCGCGCTGATGTCTTCGAGGGCTGTGGCCGTCGTCGGTGGTTCAATCTGCAATTAATGCAGCCAGTTCTAACTGGCACAGTCAGAAGACTAAGCGATCAATGCTGACTTGGTAAGTGTTTGAGGCCAACTTGTTTGTGGGTATTGCTGCTTGCTGTACTGCAAGCAGGTGTGCAAGCTGCCAGCTTGCAGTGGCATACTCTGGTCGAAACCCGATCGATGCAGGGTGGCGCGCGACCTGAGCGCCGCTATGGCAGGATCGCACCGATTTCGACCGACGACCGACGAGCCGCGAGGGGTACCGATGGATGAGCGCCGCGAGTACCGCAGCACCGAGCTCGCCGAAGAGGCCGGAGTCCCGGTCCGCACGCTGCGCTACTACCAAGAACGCGGGCTGCTACCACCGCCGCGCAAAGAGGGCCGCAACGGCTGGTACAACGACATCCACCTCGAACGCCTGCGGCTGATCACCGACCTGCTCGCGCGCGGGTATCGCCTCGACGGCATCGAGGAACTGATCAACGCGGCCAGTGAGGGGCGCGCGCTGTCGGACCTGATCGGGTTCGAATCCGCCGCGACCGTGCCATGGGCGCCCGCCGCGCCGGTACAGACCTCGTTCGAAGCGTTGCGCGAGCAGTTCGGCGATCAGGTCGACGACGAGGTGGTGGCCGAGGCCGTCCAGCTCGGCTACCTCGAACGCGACGGCGACCGGTTGCTGGTGAGCAGCCCGCGATTGCTCGACGCCACCAGGGAATTGGTGCGCTTGGGTATCCCGCTGCGCGCGGTCCTCGCGATGGGCTGGGAGCTGGGCGCTGCCTTCGACCGAATGGCCTTCATGTTCGTGCACGCCTTCCGCACGCACCTGGTGACGCCCACGTTGGCCGACGCGTCACCGGAGAACGTGGAGAAGCTCATGCACTCGATGGGTGAGCTGCGGCCGGTGGCCCGTGTGCTGGCCGACGAACATTTCGGGCGTTCGATGGATCGCCGCGTCGGTCACGACATCACCGAGGTGGTGCAGCAGTTGGCCGAAGCGGCCTCTCGCCAGACGTAGTCGCGTCAGAGTGCGTGCGCCAGCGCCGCCGCCGCGCGTGCGCATCCGTGGCCGATGGTGACGCCGGAACCGCCGTGGCCGTAGTTGTGCACCACCGGGATACCGTCGACGGTGTCGTGGTCGATCTCCAACCGGACGGTGGCTCTGCCCGGTCGTAAACCGACGAGCGTCTCCAGCACCTCACAGTCGGCCAGTTCCGGTGCCAGGTCGCGGCACCGTTCCAGGATCGACTGTGTCAGTTCGGGGTTCGGTGTGCGGTCCCAGGCGTCCACGTCGAGCGAACCGCCGAGAACGCAATCCCGTGCGCGCGGATGCACATAGGCGCGGCCGAGGGGGTGTTGCTCATCGCGGATCGACATCGATAGTCCGGGGTTACGCACCCGCACGATCTGGCCGCGAATCGGATGCATCGCGGGGTCGTCCACCAGCGCGCCCGCCCGCAGGCCAGCACAATTCACGATGACGTCCGGTCGAAGATCGGCCACATCGTCCAGGCGGTTCACATACCGATACAGCCAGCGCGCACCCGAGGCGGCGACCTGGTCGTGCAGGTACGGCAGGTAAATCGGCATCTCCACCAGTGGGACGACGAAGCGGAAGCCGTGGGTGTACCCGTCGGGTAGGCAGGCGGGCTCGGCGGGCCGAAAGTCGCGCACCGTCGGCGCCCACTCCGGGATCGCTGGCGGCTCGCGGTAGAGCGCCAGCGATTCACACATGCGCACACCGGGTGTGCTCGCCACCGCGAGCCCCTCGAGGTGAGCGAAGGTCGCTCGGCCCCACTCGCGGACCAGGTCCTCGGGTCCGGCCGCGGTCGGAAACCACACCGCGGCCGCGAGGAACGAGGTGGTCGCGGACACGGCTTCGGCACTGATGATGGTCACCTGATGGCCGTCGCGTAGCAGTTCGGCGGCAGTGGAGAGCCCCGAGATACCCGACCCGACTACGACGACGCGCATGGCTTCGAGCTTACCGGCCCCCCGGCACGGAAAGGTGGTGCTGATCATTATGTGCGACAGGCGAGTTCGGGCCCGGCAACAGCACCCGTCGGCTTTCCTCGCGTGCGGCACCGCCGGCCTTCGGCAAGCGGTGCCGGTGGTGAACCGACCGAGTGACTTCGAGCCGATCCGAACATGTCATGGTTGTCGCTGACGGGGCCTCGAACAGCTGCGCGCCGACGAAAGCCGAGCTATCGAACCCCGCGGCGGGGCCGTCGAGGCAACGCCGCGAACCTCGGCGGCCGAGCCAACGGACATCCGCGTCCTGTCGAGAAGCCACCGCGCCGGATTTGCGCAAACGGTCCCGAATGCGCAGTGACGCAGGCGGTTTCGCTGACCGGGTGGTTCGCGACAATGTCGATGAGGTGGCCGAGGAAGCCGCATCCGGGTCCGTGGCGAGTACCCAGGTCACCGAGAAACTACCGCCGCCAACGGATAAATCCGCGAGCATCGCGACGCTGTCGTCGGCGGCGGCCTGCGATCAGCTCGCCGCCGACGAGTTCTTCACCTCGACGATCGGAAGCACCAGTGCCGCAGGCGAGCTCGCGGGAACGGCGGGACGCGCGGGTGCGACCGGCGCGATCCGCTGGTAGCCGGTGCCCACCGGGGGACGGGTGTCGGCCTCGCCCTTGTTGGGCCAGTAGGCGGCGGCGCGCTCGGCCTGCGCGGTGATCGTCAGCGAGGGATTCACGCCGAGGTTGGCCGAGACCGCCGCCCCGTCGACGACGCTGAGGCTGGGGTAGCCGTACACGCGGTGGTAGCCATCGATCACGCCGTGCTCGGGGTCGGCACCGATCGCCGCGCCGCCGAGGAAGTGCGCGGTGAGTGGGATATTGAAGATCTCACCCCAGCTGCCGCCCGCGATCCCGCCGATCTTCTCGGCCACCCGCCGGGTGACGTCGTTGCCCGCGGGGATCCAGGTCGGATTCGGCTCACCATGCCCCTGTTTGGAAGTCAGCTTGCGGCCGAACAGGCCGCGCTTGGTGTAGGTGGTGATGGAATTGTCCAGGTGCTGCATCACCAGCGAGATGATGGTGCGCTCGCTCCAGTTCTTCGTGCTGAGGAAGCTGATCAGGTCGAAGGGATTGCGCACGAGCAGGCCGAGGAAGCGCAGCCAGCGCGGAATCCGACCGCCACCGTCGACCATCAGGGTTTGCAGCAGCCCCATCGCGTTCGAACCCTTGCCGTAGCGCACCGGTTCGATGTGGGTGTCCTCGGTCGGGTGGATGGACGAGGTGATCGCGACGCCCTTGGTGAAGTCGACGCCGGGTTGCAGCTTCTTGGTGGCGGCGCCGACGATCGACTCGGAGTTGGTCCTGGTGAGCACGCCGAGACGCGGTGAGAGGTCGGGCAGCGCGCCCTTGTCGCGCATGGCGAACAGTAGCTGCTGGGTGCCTCGGGTGCCCGCGGCGAGCACGACCTGGGTCGCGGTGTAGGTCTTCGGGCTCTTGCGCAACCAGGCGCCGGTGCGCGCGGTCGAAATGTCCCACGTGCCGTCGGGGTGGGGGCGCACGCCGGTGACCGTCGTCATCGGAATCACCTCGGCGCCACCCTGTTCCGCGAGATACAGGTAGTTCTTCACGAGGGTGTTCTTCGAGCCGTACTTGCAGCCGACCATGCAGTCGCCGCATTCGATGCAGCCGGTGCGGTCGGGGCCGACGCCACCGAAGTACGGGTCGGACACGGTCTTGCCCGGCTCGCCGAAGTAGACGCCAACGGGGGTCTGCACGAAGGTGTGGCCGACGCCCAGGTCGTCGGCGACTTTCTTGAACACCTCGTCGGCCGGAGTCATATGCGGGTTCTGGACCACGCCGAGCATGCGCTGCGCGCGCTCGTAGTAGGGCGTGAGCTCGTCTTTCCAGTCGGTGATGTCGCGCCACTGCGCATCACGGAAGAACGGCTCCGGTGGCACGTAGAGGGTGTTGGCGTAGTTGAGCGATCCGCCGCCGACGCCCGCGCCCGCGAGGATGAGCACGCTGCGCAGCAGGTGTACGCGCTGGATGCCGTAGCAGCCGAGCTTGGGGGCCCAGAGGAACTTCTTGAGTTCCCAACTGTTCCTGGGCAATTCGTCGTCGGCGTAGCGTTGGCCCGCTTCGAGGATGCCGACCTTGTAGCCCTTCTCGACCAGCCGCAACGCGGTGACGCTACCGCCGAAACCAGAGCCGACGATGAGGACGTCGTAATCCGTCGTCCGCTGGTCCATGGGGAACTCCTTGGGTCGTGCCAACCTTGTGACTCGGCTTACACTACTCCCGAGTAGGTTGTGTTTTCCAATTCGCGTAGCCCAGCGCACAGAGCGCTGCTCTCGACAGTTGACAGCGCTCACTTTCGCGGACGAAGGTGTCCGCATGGCGACCACTCCACGCGACCGTGCCAGGGCGCAAACCATGAACGACATCGTGCGGATCGGCCGCGATCACCTGGCCACCCACGGTGCCGCCGCGCTGTCCCTGCGTGCGGTCGCCCGTGATCTCGGCGTCGTGTCCTCCGCGGTGTATCGGTACGTGAGCAGTCGCGACGAACTGCTCACCTTGTTGGTCGTCGACGGCTACACCGCGCTGGGCGACGCGGTCGACGAGGCGTTGCGGGCCGCTGAAGCCGCCGACGACGACCCGATCGCCCAGATACGCGCACTCGCTCACGCCTTTCGTCGGTGGGCCTTGGCCGAACCCGCGCGCTTCGGATTGCTCTACGGCACACCGGTTCCCGGTTACGCCGCGCCCGCCGAGCGCACCGGAGGACCAGGAACCAGGGTGATCGGCACCCTGCTCACGCTGTTCGCGCGCGGCGAGCAGGCGGGGAAGCTGGCCGCGCCGCGACGAGCGCGAGCCCTCTCGGCCACCCTCGCCGCCGACATCGCGCGCATCCGCGAGGAATCCGGCGCCGAGGCCTCCGATCGGGTGCTGGTGGGCGCCATGACGTTCCTGGTCTCGATGATCGGCGCGGTGAGCGCGGACGTGTTCGACATGTACGGGGTGGATACCTTCACCGACCGCGGTGAGCTGTTCGAGCATCTGCTCGACGACATGCTGGAAACGGTCGGGGCCGAGCCCCGGTGACCGGTGTGCTGCGATGGACGGCATGAACTCGTCGCCGCCCGGACCCGAACGCCATGCGGACGCCGTCGCCTCGACCGCGTGGTCGCGGCGTCTCGGCCTGCGGGTTCCGCTGGTCAACGCGCCGATGGGTGGCGTCGCCGGTGGCGCACTCGCGGCGGCCGTGACCGCGGCCGGTGGGCTCGGCATGATCGGCATGGGCAGTGCGGGATCGGTGCCGGCGCTGCACCGCGAACTGGTCCACGTGCGCGAGACCGAGGGACGGTTCGGCATCGGCTTGGTCGACTGGGTGGTCGCGGCGCACCCGGACCTGCTCGACGTCGCGATCGCGGCGCGCCCGGCGATGATCTCGGTGAGCTTCGGGACCGACATGAGATGGGTGGAGCGCGTCCGCGCCGCCGGAATCAGTACGGCCACACAGGTGTACAGCGCCGAGGAGGCCAAGCGCGCGGCGGAATCCGGCGTCCAGGTCCTCGTCGCGCGCGGCAGTGAAGGGGGAGGGCACGGCGCGGTCGAACAGCCGCTGCGTCCGCTGCTCGCGTCGGTACTCGAGGTCGTGGCGACGCCCGTGCTCGCCGCGGGCGCGATCACGACGCACGCCGATCTCGCCGCCGTGCTCGCCGAGGGTGCCAGCGGAGCATGGGTGGGCACCTGCCTGGCGGCATGCACGGAGTCGCTACTCGCACCGTCGGGTCGGCGGGCGCTGGTGGCCGCTCGCGGTGACGACACGATCGTGACCCGTGCGTTCGATGTCGGCATGGAATTGCCGTGGCCGACAAGGTTTCCCAGTAGGGTGTTGCGCAATCCGTTCGCCGAGCGGTGGACCGGTCGTGAGGACGTGTTGGCGCGGGACGCGCACGCGCGAGCGGACCTCGCCGCCGCTACCTCCGCCGAGGATCCCGCGGCGGTGCCGATCGACGCCGGTACCGGCGTCGGCGCGATCACCGCGGTTCGGTCGGTCGCCGAGGTGATCGAAAGCCTCTGCGCGACACCCTGACCCGCTCAGTCCTCGCTGCTGGTCCGTTCGCCGAGAAAGCGCAATAGGAGCGGGTCGCGCGATGCGATTCGCTCCATCTCCGTACCGCCAGCGCAGTCATAGAGTCCGACGACCACCGAATCGCCCGTGTGTGCGAGCACGCGCCACAGCGCGCCCGACTGCTCCCAGCGCCGCAGCGCCGCCACGTCGGCGGAGTCGTCGAATCGCGGATCTTCCTCGGTCATCGCTCAGCCGGGGACGGTGACGGGGTCGTCGCAACTTGCCGTCGCGTCGGTGAACGAGCAGGCCGCCGGCAGTCGGGTGGGTCGGTAGTTCCTCGGCACGCCACCGGCTTTGGTGATCGCGGTATAGGCGGCTACCGCGTCGGTGGGTTTGCGGGTCAGCGTGGGGTCGGTCAGCACGTCGACGGTGTAGAGGCCGAAACGTGGTGTGTAGGAACCCCATTCGTAATTGTCGGTCAAACTCCAATAGTTGTAGCCGATCACGTCGATGCCGTCGGCCCTGGCGCGTTGCAGCCAGTAGACGGTGTCGCGCAATGAGTCCGCCCTGGTGTAGCCGTCGGCGCGGGTCGCGCCATCGCGTGTCGGCATTCCGTTCTCGACGATGTAGAGCGGGACGCCGGGGAATTGTCGCGAATAGTGTTGCAGCGCATAGTAGATCCCCTCCGGCTGCAAGGGATTGCGCCAGAGTTCCGACAGCGAGAACTGGGTGAGCGAATCGGGGGAGAGGCCGTAGTAGTAGTCGATGCCGATGAAGTCCAGCCGGGCGCTGATCTGATCGATCATCGGCTTGTTCACCACGTCGTCGCCACCCGGAATGTAGGCGACATTACTCGTCACCATGGCATCCGGCTGCACCTCGTGAATGTGGTCGTAGATGCTGTTGTGCGCCTGCGCGATTCGGTCCTGCATCATGGGCACCGCCCACGGCGAGATCCCGCCGTGGCGCAGTTCGTTCACGATGTAGAACGCGGGTTCGTTGAAGGTGACCCAGAGCGGGTCGTAGTCGGCGTAGCGGTCGACGATGCGTGTCGCGTAGGCCAGCCAGTCCCCGACGATCCCCGCGTTGTTCCAGCCGCCTCGATCGACTTCCCAGCCGGGGTAGACCCAGTGATCGAGGGTCAGCATCGGGCGCATACCGGCCGTGCTGATCGCCGCGATCACGTCGTCGTAGAACGCCAACCCATTTTTGTCCCACTCGCCGGGTTTGGGCTGCACTCTCGCCCATTCGATACCGATGCGGTACACCTTCACGCCGAGTCGGGCCGCGAGTGCGATATCGGACCGGTAGCGCGTGAAGAAATCGATGGAATTCAGATAGGGGTCCTCGGTGCCGCCCGCGGCGACATACCGCGACCAATTGCTGTCGGGCGCATGCCCTTCGGATTGATATCCGGATGCCGCGACACCCCAGAGAAAGTCAGGGCCGAGCGGCTCGATCTGTTCGGGCGGCTCCGGGCGCGCAGTGGCCGTGGTGGTTGCGCCGATCGCGAATGCCGCGGTGGCTGCGGCGAAGGTGGCGAATGCGCGACGACGACTGTGTGATCGCATCGAACTCCTGTTTTCCGAACGGACCGACGTGTTCGTGGACCCCCTGCACGTACGCCGGGTCGCCGGTGGTGCCACGAACACAGACTACTGGTCGGTTGTCCGTTTCCGTGGAATTCGCGGTTGTGAGAAAACGGTGTCGTCGCGGCCCCCGATTGGGATTCGCTGTGCCGTTGCCCACCTAACCCTTTACCTCGGTGCGGCAATGGCTCGGGCGCGACCACTCGGCGTTCGAACACGGTGGTTACCATCGGGTGGGCCACGCCATCCGTAGAGGGAGAACAATGTGACTGAAACTTCGTCGCTTCGTCGTCTCGGTAATTCCGGTCTCGCGGTGTCGGTTGTCGGGCTCGGCACCAACAACTTCGGCATGAAACTCGACTTCGAGCACAGCAAGGCCGTGGTGCACGCCGCGCTCGATCACGGCATCACGCTGTTCGACACGGCCGATTCCTACGGTGACTCCGAACATCGGCTCGGCGAGATCCTGCAAGGCCACCGCGACGATGTCGTGATCGCCACCAAGTTCGGCAACGATGTCCGGCGCCTCGGTCAGGACAACGGTCTCGATTGGGAAGCGCGCGGCTCGCGTCGCTATATCCGTCGCGCGGTGGAGAACTCGCTGCGTCGGCTGCGCACCGACTGGATCGATCTGCTCCAGCTGCACCGGCCCGATCCCGCGACCCCGATCGAGGAAACCCTTTCCGCGCTGGACGATCTCGTGCGCGAGGGCAAGGTGCGCTACCTGGGGCATTCGAACTTCAGCGGCTGGCAGACCGCCGACGCCGAGTGGGTCGCGCGCACGCGTCACCTGGAGCGTTTCATCAGCGCGCAGAACAAATACAGCCTGCTCGAGCGGGGGATCGAGGCCGACCTCGTGCCGGCGCTCGAGCACTACGGCATCGGGCTGCTTCCGTTCTTCCCCTTGGCCAGTGGCCTGCTCACCGGCAAGTACCGCCGCGGCGCCGCCGCACCGGAGGGTAGCCGAATCCAGGCGTGGAATCGCGAATCCGTGCTCACCGACGCGACTTTCGATGTACTGGAGCAACTGGAGGCGTTCGCCGAGGAGCGTTCGGTCACCCTGCTCGATGTGGCGATCGGCGGTCTGGCCGCACAGCCCGCGGTCAGTTCGGTCATCGCTGGCGCGACAACGCCGGAGCAGGTCGCGGCCAATGTGCGCGCGGGACAATGGCAACCGACCCTGGCCGACCTCGCCGAGATCGACCGGATCACCGCGCGGGACAGCGCCGCCTGAGCCGTGCCGAGTGCTGGCACCCGGCACGGCCGCTCGATCAGTCGCGCAGCGCGAGTGCTTGTCGCATCGACAGCCGCGCCTGGGTCTGCATCAGCGATCGGCGGTAGATCTTCTCGGCGACGATCACGATCCCGTAGGTCGCCACCGCCATGACGATCAACGACAGGATCGGCTCCCACCACGCGGCGGTGCCCTCGGCCATGCGACTGGGCATGGCGACGATGGAGACGACGGGAATATAGGACGCGACCACGCGGGCGGTGCCGCTGAGGAAGATTCCGGCGAACAGCACGATCATGATCAGCATCGACAGTGGAGTAGCGGTCGACTGCAGGTCCTCGTTGCGCGTCGCGAGCGATCCCGCAACCGCCCACAGGCTGGCCTGTGCGAGGAAACCCACCACGAAGAAGACAACGAACCAGCCTGCGGCGCCGCCGATCTGGGCGACCTGATCACCTCTGCCCGTAGCCGCCAATCCGATCAGTCCCGCCCCGGCGAACAGGACGAGCTGGACGAAGGCCATCACGGTATTGCCGACCACCTTGCCGATCAGCAACTGCCGCAAAGGTATCGCGCTGGCCAGAATCTCGACGATGCGGTTCTGTTTCTCCTCGACCACGCTCTGCGCTATGGACATGCCGAACAGCAACGATCCCAGATAGAACAGGAACGCGAAAACGAACGCGACGACCTTGGCCAGGCCGGGATCGATCGCGGCCGGGTCGAGCAGGTCGTAGGCGACCGATCCGCCCCTGCCGAGTTCCTCGGTCGAGGTGCCTGCCGCGCGAGCGTTCTGCTCGAACGCGATCGCCTGCGCGGCGGCGGTCAAGTAGGTCGCGGCGTCGTCGTCGCGTTCCGACTTGCCGACCAGTCGCCATCCGCCCGGCTGCGTGGGGACCAACCCGACGTCGGCCGATTCCGCGTTCACCTGCTGTCGCACGGCCGCCTCGTCGCGCGCGGGGTGGGTGTTGAAGGTGACGTTCTTGTCCGCGGCCTCGGCGAGCCGGTTGGCGGTGGCGACGACCTGGTCGGCGGAGTCGCCGGTGATCGCGATATCCACGGTCTCGGTGCGAGCCGAGACGAACCCGCTGATGGCCAGCGACGCGATGATCGCCACGATGGTGAAGACCGTCGAGAGCAGAAATCCGCGGTCACGTAGCTTCACCGTGATCTCGCGGGTGGCGACCAGTCGCCACACATCCCTCGGTGCCGAACGCCGCTCGGTCGAGGTGGTCATGCGGTCACCTCGCGATAGATCTCCGATACCGACGGGCGAACTTCGGCCAGTTCACGCACCGAGCCGCGAGCAAGCGCCTCGGTGAGCAGCTCGCGCGTCGAGGTGCCCTCGAGTTCTAAAAGCACCGTGGCCCCCTCGGTTTCGAGTACGCGCACGCCGGGGAAGGCGGCGACCCACCCGCTGTCGCCATCGACAACGAGTCGATATTTGACGCGAGCACTGCCGCGCAGATCCGGCACCGAGCCCTGGGCGACCACCCGGCCATTCGCGAGAATCACCAGTTGGTCGCACAACCGCTCCACGAGATCCAGCTGATGGGAGGAGAACAGCACCGGCACATCCTGTGCGGCGTACTCCTGTAACAGCTCGACCATCGAGTCCACCGCCACCGGGTCGAGCCCGGAAAACGGTTCGTCGAGAATCAGCGCGGCAGGCTCGGCGATGACGGCGGCGGCGATCTGTACCCGCTGCTGATTGCCGAGCGAGAGCGACTCCAGCTTGTCCTTAGCTCGGTCACCGAGGTGAAACCGCTCCAGCAATTGCGCGGCCCGTTGCCTGGCCGAGCTCGCGGAGCTGCCGCGCAGCCGTGCCAGATAGACGAGCTGATCGAGCACCGGTTGCTTCGGATAGAGTCCGCGCTCTTCGGGCATGTACCCGAACGAACGACGATCCGCCGCCGTCACCGGCTGTCCGTTCCAGCGCACCGCGCCGTCGTGAACGGCAAGTACTCCCATGATCATTCGCATGGTCGTCGTCTTGCCCGCACCGTTTCCACCGACGAACCCGGTCAGCACCCCGGGCGGCACCGTGAACGACACATCATCGACGGCGACTTTGTCGTCGAATCGGCGCACCAGGTGCGCGGCTTCCAACATCGAGCTCCCCTGTCTGGCATCGGATCGGCCCCAACCCTACTGGGCGGTGCGCAGTGGGGTGTCCGATACGTCGGGGTCGGGCGTGCCGAGCGTGACCAGGTCCGGGTCAGGTCCGTTTCAACGCGCCGATGCTGAGCGATCCGCTCGCCCCCGCGGGCACACCTTGCTCGACTCGGCGCACATACCCGGACGGGTCCTTGTCGACGGAGCGCACACCCGCGAAGTTCCTGGCCTCGTACGCGGCGAAGGCGACAGCGAGTTGGTGCCGTTGCGACACCCCCGTCAAACGGCGAAAATCGGTGAGCCCCTCGCGTTCTTCCTCGGCCATGTGATCGCTGTTGGCCAGGTTCGACGCGGCGACCGCCGCGAACCAATCGTCGGTGCCGACGGCGTAACGCGCGACTTCGGCGACCGCGTCCCTGATCTCGTTGTGATCCTCGATCGCGTCGAGCGTCTCGTCCTCGACTCCGTCCTTGCGCCGGGCCGCGACGCCGACGCGCAGGAGTTCCGGGTAGAAGATCTCCTCCTCGGCCTGGGCGTGCAGTTCCAGGAAGCTGGCCAGCCGATCCCAGATCAGGGACAGTACGTCGGTCTGCGAGCGGTCGATCTCCTCGAGGATCGAGAACAGCCGCCGCTGCTCTTGATGGTCATCGAGGATCAGCTGGGTGATGTCCACAAATTCCTCCTGATAGGCGCGATGGTTGTGCACGACAGTTCCCGATGTACCTCCCGCCGTGGATGTTATGCGTCGGGGGAGCGGGCGACGGCGTTCTCGCTGATCGCGTCGGGTTCCGGCTTGCTCGAGCCGGGGGAGTGGCGCACCCGGCTCGATGCTGGTCACGTTCGGGGTATCTGTGCGAAAGCGATTGTCGAGGAACGAAATCGGGGTTTTACGGATGGCCGAGACGCGTCGGTTACTCAGGCTATAGGCGGTATATAACATGCGTCTACTGAAATATGCGCATCTAAACATGTGTCTCCGAATCAACGGTCGGCACTGTCACCATCACAAACAAGTTCCAAAAAAGCCTGGACAGGGAAGGGTGGAAGCGCTTCGTGGGAGCGGAGTCGGCTGGTCTGCCGTACGGCCGGGAGCGGTCCTGGTCTCGTCCCTGGCGCACCGCATGTGCGGAGCTACGGTGCGCCAGGAGATCGAGCATCCGCTGGCCTACGACGAGTGCGCTTGTCGCAGGCCGGGTTCAGTGCGCCGCCCGCGCGGGTTCTTGGGGACCGGCGTCGGGGTGTTCGTCCTCGAGGACCGGTTCGGCGAGCCCGATCTTGGCGTGCAGGCGACGCATCCATGCCGGTGCCCACCAACAATCGTCGCCGAGCAGCTTCATGACGGCGGGAACCAGCAGCATGCGCAGGATGGTGGCATCGATGAACAGCGCCGCGATCATGCCGTAGGCGATGTACTGCATCATCACCAGATCGGAGAACGCGAACGCACCGGTGACCACGAGCAGGATGAGCGCGGCCGCGGTGATGATGCGGCCGGTGTTGGCGGTGCCGATGCCGATGGCCTCGGTGGTTGTCGCGCCCTTCGCTCGCGCTTCGACCATGCGTGACAGGAGGAAGACTTCGTAGTCGGTGGACAGGCCGTAGATGATCGCGATGATCAAGATCAACACCGCCGATTGGATGGGCTGCGGCGTGAAATTGAGGAACCCGGAGCCGTATCCGTCGACGAAGATCAGGGTGAGGATGCCGAGCGTGGAACCGAGGCCGAGCGCGCTCATGAGCGCCGCCTTGATCGGCAGAATCAACGAACCGAACGTCAAGAACATGAGCAGGGTGGTGAGCGCAAGCACCACCACGACCATGAAGGGGATGCGCCCGAGTAGTCCGTCGATACCGTCCTTTTGAATGGCCGGTTGGCCGCCCACCAGCATCGTGACGCCCTCGGGCTGGGGCAGCGAGCGCAGGTAGTCGATCGTCTTGTTCGGATCGGCCGTGTCCTCGAGGTGTGTTTCGGTGCGATAGACGTCGTCTCGGGTGGGTGAGCTGCTCGGCACCGGGAAGTTGCCGGTGAGGCCGGGGGCCTTGTCGGCGTCTTCGAGGAGTGAACCGACGGCGGTGGTGTCGTCGGTGACGAAGACGAGTTGGATCGGATCGGTTTTCCGTAACGGGAACGCCTGATCGAAGTCCTGCTGCGCGGTGCGCGTCTCGTTGTCTGGCGGCAGGTAGGTTTCGCTGAATCCGCCGAAGGCGATGTTCTTCATCGGGATGATGAGCAGAACAAGGCCGAGGAAGATCGGCACTGCCACCTTCAGCGGATGGCGCATCACCCAGCGCGTGGTCTTGCCCCAGAATCCGGCCTCGACCTCCTCTGCGGTCTTGGTGCGGCGGAACCATTTGAGGCCGAACCGATCCACGTTCGGCCCGAGGATGGCGAGGACCGCGGGCAGAATCGTCAGCGCGGTGAGTGCGGCCAGGGAAACGGTCGCGATCGCGCCGTAGGCGAGTGATCGGAGGAAGCCTTGCGGGAACAGCAGCATGCCGCCGAGGCTGACGATGATCATCGTCGCGGAGAACACGACGGTTCGGCCCGCCGTCTGTACCGATCTTCGCACCGCGGTAGGTGTGTCGTACCCTGCGGCGAGTTCTTCGCGGAATCGGCTGACGATAAAGAGTCCGTAATCGATGGCGAGGCCGAGGCCCACCATCGAAACGACACTGGAGACAAAAGAATTCACTTCGGTGAATTCGGTGATGAATCGGACGATGCCGTTGGCACCGATGATGGTGAGACCGCCGACGATCAGCGGCAAGGCCGCGGCGACAACGCCACCGAAGATGAAGAACAGCAGCACCGCGACGGCGGGAATGGCGATGACTTCCATGCGGCGAACATCGACTTCGAGCGTTTCGCTGAGTGTCCCCGCGACCGGTTGTAGCCCGGCGACCTGCACGGTGATTCCCGGAATGCTGAAGGCGTCGGACTCCTTGACCTTCCGGTAGTTCTTCATCGTCTCGGTGTCGTTGTCGCCCTTGATCGCGAGCGCGGCGAACGCCTTGTCTTTGTCGGGTCGACCGAAGAGGGCGGGCTGAGCGATTCCGGATTCGGTGGGCCAGTAGGCGCCGTTGATCTTGTCGATCTCGTCGGGGTGTTCGCGCGGCAGGCTGTTGAGGTTGTCGACGACGGCACGAGCGAATTCGGGGTCGTCGACGGTCTTTCCGGTGGGCGCGGTGTAGAGCAGCAGCACGTCGACACTGTGGTCGCGGCTGAACGCGGCATCCGACAGGCGTGCGGCTTCGGCGGATTCGGAGGTGGGGTCGTCGAACCCGCTCGAACCGAGGCGGTCGTTGAGCCCGAGGCCGTAGCCGCCGAGCGCGAGTAGCGCGGCGACGACGAGTCCGATGACGGCGAATCGGCGGCGGACCACGAAATTTCCCCAGCGCGTGAACATTACGCGGCTCCGGGGGTTCGAAGCAGGCGTGGTGCCGAGGGGTGGCGGCCTGTCGGTGGTGCCGGCCGTTGTCGTCGGGCGCCGATCAGCAAGGGCTGCTTCCTTTCAGGGGGTACGCGGGCTGCGCCTCATCCAAGGTACCGACGATTCGAACGCGATCGCGGGTACGGCGAAGATAAGCTACCGGTGCGTAACCAGCAACGTGAGTTCTGCTGTGCAACGGTCGCGGCGATAAAAATGTGAGATGCGCCCCGCTTACGGCTGGGCGCTGCGCATCCGAAAGATACGCGTGCCAATATTCGGGGGTGGCGACGAAACCCTTGACCATGTTCGCTCGGTGGTTCGGTCGGCAGCGGTGGGCGATGCGCACGGCGCCGATGGTGTATCCGCTGGAACGGTTCCTGCGTCGAATCAGCGGTGGGCGCAAGGGGATTCTGGATCTGGCCGGGTTGCCCTCGGTGCGGATTACGGTCGCCGGACGCAAGACAGGCATCCCGAGGACCACTTCGCTGTTGTATGTGCCGTACCGGGGCAACATCCTGGTCGTCGGTTCGAATTGGGGTAGCCGGCAGCACCCCGTGTGGTCGGCGAACCTGCGTGCCGCCCCCTCGGCAACGGTGTGGCGTGCCGGCGAAGAGTTCGAGGTGACGGTGACCGAACTCGCCGACGACGAGCGCGCACGCGCGTGGCAGGCCGCCGTGGACTTCTGGCCCGGCTACCGGATGGAGGCGGAACTGTCGGGCGGTCGGCGCTTCCGGGTGTTCGAGCTCGTGCGGAAGTAGCGCTCGGTACGCAGGGAACGGTAGGGCCGCATGCGGTGGTTCGTTGTCGGCCGTGGGTGATCGCATTGAGGTGGCGCGGCAGTACCGCTGCGGCGTCGGGGACCGTAATAGCCGCACGTGGTGCGGTGGTTTGTTGCCAAGCCTGGGCGATCGCGGTGAGGTAGCGCGACGGTACGGCCGCGGTGCCGGGGTGGGGGACGTGTCGGTGGCTGCCTTTACGGTGGAGGCTATGACCACGCATCTGACGCATTGGGGTGCCTTCGAGGCCACCAGTGATGGGCGGCGCCTGACGTCGGTGCGGCCGTGGGCCGGCGACCCGGAACCGACGCCGTTGATCGAGAATGTCGCGTCGGCTCAGCATCATCCGACGCGTATCGATCAGCCCTACGTGCGGCGCGGCTGGCTCGAGCGCGGGCCCGGCGCCGAGGGGCGTGGTGACGAGCCGTTCGTGCCGGTGTCCTGGGAGACCGCGCTGAATTTGCTTTCGGGTGAGTTGGGGCGGGTGTATCGGGAGCACGGTGCGGAGTCGGTGTTCGGCGGTTCGTACGGGTGGGCCAGTGCGGGGCGGTTTCACCACGCGCAAAGTCAGTTGCACCGGTTCCTGAATTGTCTCGGCGGGTACGTGCGGCACGTCAACAGCTACAGCCTCGGCACGTCGACCGTCCTGTTGCCGCACGTCATCGGCAGCATCGGCTGGGTGTCGGATCAGGCGACCGCGAAGTCGGTGATCGCCGAACACACTGAACTGGTCGTCGCGTTCGGTGGTCTTTCGCCGAAGAACTCCGTGGTGTCGCCCGGTGGAGTGTCGCGGCACAACACGCGCGGGTGGATCGCCGACGCACGGTCGCGGGGGTGTCGGTTCGTGTCGGTCGCACCGTTGCGGGACGATATTCCCGGTGCGGCGCAGGCCGAATGGTTGGCCGGGCGGCCGGGGACCGACGCGGCGCTGATGTTGGCGTTGGCGCAGGTGTTGGATGCGGAAGGGCTGGCGGACAAGGCTTTTCTCGCCAAGTACACCGTGGGTTACGACAGGTTCGTGCGCTACGTGCGCGGTGCGGCCGACGGCGTCGTCAAAGATCCCGAGTGGGCCTCGGCGATCACCGGTGTCCCGGCCGACCGCATCCGCGCGCTGGCGCGGGAAATGGCGGGTTCGCGCACGTTCGTGACGGTGAGTTGGTCGTTGCAGCGCGCGCAATACGGCGAGCAGCCGCTGTGGTTGGGCATTGTGCTCGCGGCGATGCTGGGTCAGATCGGCTTGCCCGGTGGTGGATTCGGCCACGGCTACGGGTCGGCGCACGGTGTCGGCGAGTCCGCGCGGCGGTTCTCGCCGCCCGCGCTGCCGCAAGGCAGCAACGGTGTCGAGACCTTCATTCCGGTGGCGCGGATCGCGGATATGCTGCTGAATCCCGGTGCGTCCTATGAATACAACGGTCTGCGTCTGACCTACCCCGACATTCGGTTGGTGTACTGGTGTGGCGGCAATCCGTTTCATCATCATCAAGATCTGGCTCGGCTGCGGCGCGCGTTCGCCCGTCCGGAGACCGTGGTGGTGCACGACCCGTTCTGGTCGTCCACCACTCGGCACGCGGACATCGTGTTGCCGTCGACGATGTCGATCGAGCGCGATGACTTCGGTGCCGGGCAGAACGACGAGATCATGTTCCCGATGCGGGCGCTCACGCAGCCGCATGCCGCGGCGCGCGACGACTACTCGATCCTTGGCGAGCTCGCCGAATTGCTCGGTGTCGGTAAGGAATTCACCGAGGGTCGCACGGCCGACGAATGGCTGCGCCACCTCTATGATCGCTGGCGCGGCTGGCATCTCGACGAGGTCGAGTTGCCCGATTTCGATACCTTTTGGGCGAGTGAGCATCTGAATCTGCCCGTGCCGGATCGTGCGCAGGTGCTCGGTGTCGACTTCCGCGCCGATCCGCGCCGATTTCCGTTGATCACGCCGAGCGGCAAGATCGAGATCTTCTCCGACACCATCGACGGGTTCGGTTACGCGGATTGTCCAGGGCACCCGGTGTGGCTGGAGCCGGAGGAATGGTTGGGTGGGGCGGCGGCCGCACGTTTCCCTTTGCAGCTGATCGCCAACCAGCCGAAGTCGAAGCTGCACAGTCAGCTCGACGTGGGTTCGCACAGCCGCTCCACGAAGGTGGCGGGTCGCGAGCCGGTGCGGTTGCATCCCGAGGACGCGGCGGCCCGCGCGCTGCGCGACGGTGATCTGGTGCGGTTGTTCAACGAGCGGGGCAGTTGCCTGGCCGGGTTGGTGGTCGACGAGGCGGTCGGTGTCGGTATCGCGCAGCTGTCCACGGGTGCGTGGTACGACCCGGACCCCGCGGATTCGTCGTTCTGTCGGCACGGCAACCCGAATGTGCTCACCACGGACCGTCCGTCTTCGACCTTGAGTCAGGGATGCGCGGGACAGTTGGCGTTGGTGCAGATCGAGCGGTTCGACGGTGTGGCGCCGGAACTCACCGTCGACGGCCCACCCGAGTTGGTGCGTTCGGAGGCGTAACCGGCAGGGTTCGGGGAACCGGCGGTCATCGATCATGGTGGACGGCACTACGATTGCCTGGGTGACCGGATACGACGACTACCTCGACGGGCTCGATACCTCTACGCTGCCGCAGCGTCAGCAACGGATTCTGCTGACGATCCAGGAGTGGGTGCAGCGCCACGGTTACGCGCCGAGTACCCGGCAGATCGGTGACGCGGTGGGTCTGCGGTCTTCGTCGTCGGTGTCGAAGCATCTGAAGAGCCTGGAGGACAGGGGTTTTCTGCGTCGCGGGGACGCGGTGGCGCGCCCGGTCGATGTGCGCATGTTCCTGCGGCATGCCGGTCCCGCTGTGTCCGAGGAGAATTCGGTGACGGTGCCGGTGGTCGGCGATATCGCCGCGGGCACGCCGATCCTCGCGGAGGAGCACACCGACGACATGCTGATCTTGTCGCGTCAACTGGTCGGCAGTGGAACGGTGTTCGGTTTGCGGGTGCGTGGTGATTCGATGGTCGACGCGGCGATCTGCGATGGCGACATCGTGGTGGTGCGTCAGCAGCACGAGGCGCACTCCGGTGACATCGTGGCCGCGATGATCGAGGACGAGGCCACGGTGAAGGTGTATCGGCGACGCAACGGGCACGTGTATCTCGAACCGCGCAATCCGGCCTACGAGGTGATCGACGGCGACCAGGCGGTCGTGCTCGGCAAGGTGGTTTCGGTGATGCGGCGGGTCTAATTGGCGCGCGGTCCTCGCCGCCGCGACTGCCACCGTCTCGCCAGGAGCGCTTTTGTCTTTCGCTCTGCTGCTCCCCGCTCGTCAGCGAGTGCTGCGTGATCGACGGCGAGATCGTCGCTTCCGTACGCCGCACCGCACCCGGTGCGCAGCCTCGCGCAGCACCTGGTGACCGAGTACAGCCTGCTCGCGCACCTCGGCCTCGGCCGTCCGCCGACGACGAGGTCATAGCGACCCGATCCTGCGTGTCGGCGCATGCGCGTGCGAACCGGCGGCGAACTGCTGCGATGCTGACCCACGTACTCTGAGAATCATGTCGGACACCTCGCGATCGCGTGTCGGCGGCGACGTCGAGCAACTGCTCGAGTTGCTGGCTGGCCGCAGGGTCGCGGTGTTGACGGGTGCGGGTTTGTCCACCGACAGTGGCATCCCCGATTACCGTGGGCCGTCCTCGCCGCCGCGCAATCCGATGACCTACCAGCAGTTCGTGGGCGACCCGGTGTTCCGGCAGCGGTACTGGGCGCGTAACCACATCGGTTGGCGGCGGATGGACGCTTCGGTTCCGAACCGCGGCCATCGCGCGCTGGCACGGTTGGAACGTATGGGGGTTGTCTCCGGCGTGATCACGCAGAACGTCGACATGCTGCATACCAAGGCAGGCCACCGCGCGGTGATCGATCTGCACGGGACCTACGCACGGGTGCGGTGCCTCGGCTGTGACGCGGTGATCTCGCGTATGGCATTGGCCGATCAGCTGGAGGCCATGAATCCCGGTTTCGCCGAGGACGTACTGACCGACGGCGTGGAGGTAGCGCCGGACGCAGACGCGGTCCTCGACGACACCGCCAGTTTTCAGATGGTCGATTGCGCGCAGTGCGGCGGCATGCTGAAACCCGACATCGTGTACTTCGGCGAGAACGTCCCGAAAAATCGAGTGGCGGCCGCCTTCGACCTGGTGGAACACTCCGATGCCCTCCTGGTCGCAGGTTCGTCACTCACCGTGATGTCGGGCCTACGCTTCGCCCGCTACGCCGCGAAAACCGCACGGCCGATAGCAATACTGAACCGCGGCCACACCCGAGGCGACGACCTGGCCACCTTGACGGTGCACGAGGGCTGCTCCGAAACCTTGGACGCAGTGGCCGATGGGTTCGCGACGGTGCCGGTGCGGTTGAGCGCTTAGCCACGGGCTTGTGTGCGCGTCGCCGCTGCGCGACCGTTGCCGAGGGAAGGGGTTTCGGGCGCGCGAGCGAGTTCACATCATCTATGCGGTACGTGCGTATTATCAAGCCCTCGGCTTTCGATGGGATGCGGGAGGTGGCGGGGCTCGTGCCACGGTTGGTGGATCATGAGGTGCGGCGCAGGCAGATCACCGATGCGGCGCGGCGCGTCATCGTCGGGGGTGGGCTCGACGCCGTGACTTTCCAATCGGTCGCCGCCGAGGCGGGGTTCTCGGTGCGGCTGGTGCAGTACTACTTCGGTACCAAGCGTGAGTTCCTGTTGGCGACGCATCGCTCGGTGATGGCGGATGCCGGTGCCCGTTTCGCCCGGCGCTGGGCAGAATTGGGGGAGCAGGCAGCACCTCGCGCGGCGCTGCGCGCGCTGTTCGAGGAATTACTGCCGCTGGACGAGCAACGTCGGGAAGAAGAGATTGTGCTCGGCGCGTTCAATACCGCGGCGATCGCGGGGCAGGGCATCAGCTCGGAGGAGACGCTCGCGGCGCCGCGCGCGCTGTTGATGCTCATCGGCGAGCAGTTGAAACGAGCGAACGCGACGAGTGTCGAACTCGACGCCCAGCTGATGGTGGCGGCCCTCGGCGGTCTCGCGCAGGGCGTGTTGTCTGGGTATGCCGATCCAGGGCGTGCGGTGGAACTGGCTGAGCATATACTCGACCGGGTGCTCGGTCCGGAAATCGGCGACAACGGAGGCGGTGCGGACTGACTCCGCACCGCGTATTCCGCTGCGGGGCCGCAGGAGCCCTGACACTTACGCTTTGTGGATGACCGTGGTGCGATCGATTCTGCTGTTCGTTCTGGCCGCCCTCACCGAGATCGGCGGCGCCTGGCTGGTGTGGCAGGGCGTGCGCGAACACAAGGGCTGGATCTGGGTGGGCGCCGGAGTCGTCGCACTCGGCGTCTACGGTTTCGTCGCAACCCTCCAGCCCGACGCCAACTTCGGTCGCATCCTGGCCGCCTACGGTGGAGTCTTCGTCGCGGGCTCCCTCCTGTGGGCCATGGCGATGGACGGATTCCACCCAGACCGCTGGGACGTGACCGGTGCGACCATTTGTCTGCTCGGCGTCGCGATCATCATGTACGCCCCGAGACCTGCTTGACGGCAGATCTTTTCGTCTTTCGCGCGTGTGCTGGGGAGGGCTGATCAGTCGGATTCCCACCGGGCCTCGTGGGCGGATTTGTCGGTGCGTAGGCCGCGCCAGCTGGGGTCGACCCACGGCCGGTAGCGATCCTGAACCGCGGCCGCACCCGAGCCGACAACCTGGCCACCCTCACAGTGAACGAGGGTTGCTCCGAAGCGCTGGACGCATTGGCCGAGGGTCTCGCGACGGCGCGGATGCGAGTGATCGCGTAGCCGTGGAATGGCATTTCGGGCGCGACGCCGGGCGTTCGGGTCCAGCACGCGATGTGCGCTACAGCTGCCCTACGGTCTCGGCGTCCGGTTGTGGGTTCGTCGGAGGCGTCCATTCTCGAAGGTGGCGGACGACAGCGGAGTGAAACGTGTCTGTCGCCGAAGTGACGCTGGCGATGAAGCTTGCCGCCGTCCCAGCTCGTCGATTGCCCATCGGGAAGGTTTGAGTGAGTGTGAAGGAGATGATGACCGCCGAGCGGGTCCCGGTCAGAAGCTTGGGGTTGTCGCGCACCGTGGCGAGATGTTCGCAGACCTCGATGCCCTGTTCGGTATAGGTGGCCTCGACTTGGAGGTCACCAGGTGCGGCGTCGAGCTGCTTCAACAGCCACGATAAGCGACGTGTCGAGGTGCCTTCGGTGGGCGCGTCCAGTGTGGTCCTGCAGGACACTTTGTTGGTTCGCACGTCGGCGGTGACAACGAGATCGGCTGGAGCGCCGGGTATCTGGAGGACAGCCTCGAAGACCCCTTCATTGGCGAGTCGCTCCGCGACGGCGATGGTGCGGGCGGCGGGGTCGCTGCGGTGTCGCCGCGGAAGGACATGTTTCACCGTGGCACCCAGTTCGGCGGTGAGCCGCAATGCGAGGTGGCGCGACAGTGATGTCCATGTATCGGCAACGGACAATGCTTTCTGGTCTCCGGCCCGGAGGATGCCTGCCGTCACCGAATCGCGGACCGCCACCCAGTGCTTGCCCATGTCGGCGAACTCTGTCGCACCGGATTTCGGATGGTCGAGGTAGCGCAGGAATTCGCTCAGTATCCACGTGTGTAGTTCGTTGTCGATTCCCCCGTGCGAGAGGAGCATGCGTGCCTCGTGTGCGATTTCAGCCCAGGACAGGTGACGGAGCGCGACTTTGGTGAGTTTGCGCCGATCGACTTCGACGGGGAGTTCGCCGGGACCGGCCGGGATGTCATTCGACAGACTGACGACTACGTCGTATTTCTTCCGTCGTGCCACGTCCAGATAGCTCTCGAGTTGGTCGCGCCGTAGCTTCGCGTTACCGGTCTTGACCTCCAGTAACCCCGTCCAGATACGGCTGCCTCGTGCGACCTTGAGTACCGCGTCCGGGATGACTTTCGATTCGCCCCGTTCGAACGGAACTTCCACATACCCTTCGAAAACACCGACGGGCGCGCCGATCCGCGCACATACCGCTCGGGCGAAGGGGCGCACGGTCTGCATGGTGGCCAGGAGTGCCGACGTCGCCCGGCGTTCCTGTTCTTCTCCGTTGCCGACGCCGATGACCGAGAACAAACGGGCCGGTGTCCAGCTGTCCGACTCGGCGAGGGTGAGTTCGACCGGTTTAGCCTTGCGTACTGCGCGTTTGGCGGTGCGCACTCCTTGTTTCCTGACCGCGGGTCGAGGGGGCGGCGCGGTGTCGGCAGGCGATTGCGCCGGCTGCTTGTCGACAGGGGCAGCGTCTGAGGGGGGTTCGTCCGGTTCGGTGTCGGCGTCATCGATGGTGACGCCGAAATCTGTCGCCATGCCAGCCAGTCCGGATGCCCATCCCTGGCCCACGGCCCTGATCTTCCATGTCTCGTCGCGACGATAGACCTCGCCGAAAACGAGCGCCGACTCGGTTGTCGCGTCCGCGGTGAGAAATTCAGCGAGTGTACTGCCCGCTTCGTCAACGACCAGAAATGACAGTTTGCCCAGTTTGCCGAATGTTTCGGCGCCGACGCTGCCTGCCACGACGATGGTGTGGACGTTGTTTGGTACAGCGGAGAGATCAATCGCGATCCGCGCCTGAGTGCCGTCCTCGGTGGCACTGGTGCCGAGGAAGCGCACGGATTCGTTCGGTGACTGGGGTTGGTTGTAGAAGACGAAATCGGCGTCGCCGCCGACCTTCCCGTCGTCGCCGAGCAGGAGCGCTGAGGCGTCGAGCTCGGTCTGTGAGTCTGTCCACCCGATTACCACGTCGACGCGGACCACACCGTCGGGCAGCGCCATGTTCTGGCCTTTGGCCAATGTGGGGAAAGCCCGAATCTCCGAAGACGTCACAGCATCCACCCTTCTGGTGGTCCAGCTACAGCCACGGGCTTGTCCACGGCGATCGTCCGATGACGACATCCGATCGCCCCGGTCCCGTAACCAGCAGCGACGCAGTGGTATTCGGCCGTTACGTTGCGCCCGTTACACGGTTATGACGGAACCGAGGATCCGTTCGTCGCCACCCTCCAGCCCGACGCCGACTTCGGCCGCATCCTCGCTGCCTACGGCGGAGTCTTCGTCGCAGGCTCCCCGTTATGGGCCATGGCGCTGGACGGGTTCCGTCCCCGACCGCTGGGACGTGAGCGGCACGACCATTTGCCTGATCGGCGTCGCGGTCATCATGTACGCCCCGAGACCGGCCTGACATCAGACCTTTTCGTGATGCGGTGCCTACCTGGGAGGGATGCTTTTGTCGGTGATGAGGTCGTGGAGCTGCGAAGAGGTGATCGGGCCGAGCAGGGTTCGGATCGGCACGGTCCTGCCGAAGCTCGATTTGATCTTCGTGCGCAGTTCCACGGCCAGTAGCGAGTCCAAGCCGATACCGCGCAACCTGCTTGCCGTGCGGACGGTCGATACCTCGGAGATCTTCAGGGTCTCCATGATCAGCGACTCCACGACGGTGGCTCGTTCCGCCGGTCCAGCCGTGGTAACGACTCCAGCGGCAGCGGAGTCCGAGTCCGAGTCCGTGCGCTCCTGCTGATTGCCGAGATCCAGTTCGTGCAGTAACGCGTCGCGCTGTAGCCGTTGATAGCGCTGGCCGACCGCCTCCCAGTCCGCCGGATAGCAGACCGGGAATTCGGTGTCCGTCGCGGACAACACCTCCTGGAGAAAGGTATGGCCTTCGTCCGCGTCGATTTCGCCGACCCCGACCGGGGTGAAGGCTCGGTTCGGATCCAGATCGTGCAGCATGCCCGCGCCGGCCCAGAAGCCCCACCGAACACCCCGTACTCGCAATCCCTCGGCCGCCGCGAGGATCCCCTCCATCGCGGCATTGGCTGCGGCGTAGTGAGCGAACTGGGGTGAGGGAAGAACCGACGACGCGGACGAATACGCGACGAGCATATGCGCGCCCGCACGTCGGGCGACCTCGACGAGGTGTCGGGTGCCGTCGACTTTCGGGATCAGCACCCGAAGCCAATCCGAACGGTCGAGGTCAGTGATCGGGCCGGTGGACAGTCGTCCGGCCAGATGGAAGACGAACAGCTTGTGCGCGTCGACCTGTTCGAGCCGATCGTGCAGGAGTTCCACCGCTGACGGGTTGCCGATGTCGCACCGCAGATACTCGAAAGGTGTTTCGCTGCTGTCGATGTCGCGGGTTCCGACCAGAATGATCTGGTCGAATCCCCGTGCGGTGAGGTCGGCCGCGAGCGATGATCCGAGTCCGCCGTTGCCGCCGACGATCATGGCGGCTCGTTTGTGCCGGGTAGGCGTCGGATCGGGTTCGCGTTGTTCGCCTGAGGTTTCGGGCAGGCCGAGCAGGGTTTCCTCGAGTTCTGTCGAGGTTGTTCGATAGGTGACCGATCGTGGCCAGTCGCCGGTGGGTGCTAGACCGGGGACGACGAGTGCTGTTCGATCGGGTGAATTGTCGGCTGCCAAACCGGCGTGAATGTCGTTTCCGTCGACGGTGATCGAGACGCGGCGGTCGTGCGCGAGGCCAGGCGTCGCGTGGGGGATCCTGGTGTCGAGGGCGGCCCGCAACAGTGTGGCACGTCGATCCGTGCCGACGACCACGACATCATCCTCGGGCACGAGCCGGGCGATCGACTCGACCTGCTGTGCGGCCTGTGCTGCCCACAGCGCGTCCGGCCACCGCTGTGCCCGTCGATAGGTCTCGAGCAGGTCGCGTGTGGCGACAACGCGCGGCCCGTGTCGGGGGTCGGACCAGACGATGTCGACGTCGCAGGACTTCGCCGAGTGTGGCCGGACTTCGAGTGACCAGCTGTCGAGGTGGCTGCCCGACGGGTGCGAACACCGCGGGATCGAGGCATTGATGTGATGGGAAAGTCGTGCTGCCCAGAGTGATCCGGCGTGATCTCGGCGAATTCGGTACTCGCCTCTGGCCGCGAGTGCCCGGATCGAGGGGAGTTCGCCGAGCGGCTGGTGTGCTTCGGCGCAGACGACCGCGGTCATGAGGGTCGGGAGTTCGTAGGGGAGTGCGCCCGTCAGTGAGAAGACGAATCTGCTGACGGCGCCGTCGAATTCGGTCACGCGTGCGCGCTCGGTGTCGTTCACGACGATACCGAGCGGTGTGTGATACTCGGCCGCGGTTCGGGCAAGGCTGGTCAGCACTTGGCCCAACCCGGCGAGATAATCGATGAGTGTCTTGGCCTTGCCGAGGGTGGGTCGACGCGCGTCGACGAGCAGTTCATGGCCGTCCTCGACCGTCGAGAGTACTGCTGCGCAGGTGGTGTCGATCAGCTCGCGCGTGGCGGGTGCGGTATCGGGTGTGATGGTCTGTGCCGCGGCGTCCACCGCGCGGCCCAGCGACGAGTCGAACATGTCGACGGTGCGCTGTTCGGCCGGAGCGGTGGCGGTGGTCAGTGGCCGCCATACCGGACGAAGGGCGGGGATGCGAGATCGGTTGCGCAGCGGTCGAATTCGCACGCCTTCGCATCGGATGGCGAGACGGTCGTGCGCGTCGAGGATGGCGATGTCGAAACCGGCCCCGCTCGTGCTGGGGGCGATGAGGGAGCGCGAGCTGCCCCGCAGTAGCGAACGATGGACGGTGATGCGGTCGGCGCCCTCGAAATAGAAGGGGCTGTGGATTTCTCCGCCGTCGACGAGCTGATAGTGCACCGCCGCGAGGCCGTGCAGCGCCGCGTCGAACAATGCGGGATCGATAGGGCCGCCGAGTGGGGACGCGTCGTCGAGGCGGGCGGTGACACAGGCATGCGAGGCGGATGCCCAGAGCTCGGAGATAGCACGGAACGGCCCATCCCAGTGGTTTCCGGCCGCGGCGAACCCTGCGTAGAAGTCGGTGACCGACAGCGGTGCGAGATTCAGTGGCAGGGTGATCGATGGCGTCGGTTCCGTGGGGGCGCAGGGCAGCACGGTCGCCGTGCAACACAAGGTCGGTCCGGTGCTGGTGTCGGTGGTGAAGTGGACCTCGACGCGATTGTCGGTGCGCGACACCGTCAGTGCGAGTTGTTCGGCGTTGTCGTCGATGACGATCGCCTCCACGAACCGGACGGTGTCGACGGTCAACGGCCGATCCGCGTGCTGGAGGGCGCGCGCGAGGCAGCTGAGTGTCAGCGTGCCCGGCGCGACCGTTTCGCCGCGAACTCGGTGCCCGGCCAGGGCCCGCACCTGTGGGCCGGTGAACCGGTAGGTCACCGACTCGCTCGCTTCGCCTTCGGGTGCGGTGGGTCGGGACGTCGTTCGCGCGGCGGGAGGCAGTGAAGTGACGTGGCGCGGTGAATGCTGCCAGCTCAGCGTGGCGGCAAGCTCGGATGTCCACGGCGGCAACCGTTCCGGACGCAGGGGGCAGTTCGCCGCGAAGAGCGCACCGAGGACCGTGCGCAGGAAATTGTCGCCACCGAGGGCGTCGGTGGCCAGTACGGTGCCTGGAACCAAGGCGCGCAGGTGTCCTGCCAAGACCGCACGCGGGCCGATGTCGACGATGATGCCGTACCCGTCCTCGCTCAGACGCTGCGCGACCGGTGGAAGTTCGACCGGCGCACGGAGGTTGTCGAGCCAATGTTGCGGGGGCAGCGCAGTTTTCGGTGCGCCGCCGGCGGGGCCGGTCGAGGTGTAGAACGGCACGTCGACAGCACGTTCGCCGAGAGCGGTGGCGGGCTCGAACGCGGGCAGCGCTGGTTCGACGAACCGGCTGTGCGATCCGAACACGACCTCGAGGGCGCGTGCCTCGTGTCCCTGATCCATCGCGAGCTCGGCCACGGTGTCGAGGGTGTCGGCGGTACAGGCGAGGACCACGCAGTGGGGGCTGTTGACCACCGCCACATCCGCCGATGCCGGGATCCAGTCGCGTTCGTGTGCCACCTCGGCGCCGGTGATCACGATCATTCGGGTGTTGTCCGAATGCATGCGCACCGATTCGGTCCGTGCGACGAGCAGTCGTGCCGACTCCTGTAGGTCGAGCGCGCCCGCGACACAGGCCGCCGCGATGTCGCCGAAACTGTGTCCCAGCACCGCGTCGGGGACGACACCGTAATCGCGCAGGGCGAACGCGATGGCCAGTTGCGAGGCCCACGTGGCGTAGGGCTGGAGGGCGGCGGGAGTGTCGGGACGTCCGTCGAGCACGGGCCGGTCCTGGTGGGCGGCATGGTCGCGCACGGCGGAGTAGGCGGCGTCCAAGTGGTTTCGCAGGATCGGGTCGCGCACCGCCGTCGGGTCCAGCCAGTCCGCGCCGAAACCGCCGAACGCGAACACCACCTTCGGCACCTCGCGCCAGAGACCGGCGAGGAGCCCGCTGCCGGTGCTGCTCGTCTCGGGTCGGCTCGCAGTCGGGTCTGTTTGCCCGTCGGCCTGTCGCTGGTCGACGCTGTGATTGACCCGGTAGGCGAGTGCGGGTGCGAGTGGTTCGTCGTCGTCGACGGCGTGGTCGGCTGGCGGGCGGGCTCCGCTGGAAGTCAGGTGCGGCAGTGCGGGAAACGAGGGCGATGCGGTCTCTGGCGAGGTGGGCGGTGCGGACAGTACCGCGTGCGCATTGCTTCCGGTGATGCCGAAGGAGCTGACGCCTATCGCGGCATTGTTCGGCAGTGCGAGGTTGTCTTCGATGTGGGCGAGCAGCCCGCGCGCCGCCGTGGACAGATCCGTGTGCAGCTCGCCGTGCACCAGCATCGGTGGCACCGACGCGTGGTGCAGGCTCAAGGCGGCCACGACGAGCCCCGCCATGCCGGAGGCGGCCTCGCAGTGCCCGATTCGCGTTTTCACCGATCCGATCGGCAACGGGTGCGTGCGATCGGCGAAAACCGTGGCGAGTGCGTCGAGTTCGACCCGGTCGCCGACTGTCGTTCCGGTGCCGTGCGCCTCAACGTAGGAGAAGTCGGCCGGTTCACGGCCCGCCATCGTCATGGCGCGTCGGATGACCTCGACCTGACCCGCCACGGACGGCGTGGCCAGCGAACCGCTGCGGCCGCCGTCGTTGCCGGTAGCCACGGCGTCGAGGACGGCGTAGATGCGGTCCTGATCCTCCAGCGCGTCCTGTAATGGCCGCAGCGCGAGCACCGCGAACCCGTCACTGCGGACGAACCCGTCCGCTCGGGTGGTGCCGAATTTGCAGAGGCCGTCCTCGGCGAGCATGCCGGATCGGTAGAACGAAAGGGTTTCGTACGGGTCGAGGATGAGGTTGGTCGCCGCCGCCAGCGCGATCGAGCAGTTGCCGAGCAGGATGTTGTCCGCGGCGGCGGCCACCGCCGACAATCCGGAGGAGCACGCGGTGTCGATCGTGATGGCGGGGCCGGTGAGACCGAAAACGTGCGCGAGCCGACCCGACAGGCCACTGCCGGTGTTCCCGACATTGCTCATCGCGTCCAGACTGGTGTGGTGTCGGGCACTGTGCCAATAGTCGCGGGTGATGTATCCGCTCACCACGGCGGTGACGTGGCGTTGCAGATACTCCAGGGTGAACCCGGCGTCGCCGATCGCCTCGAACGCGGTTTCCAGCAGAATGCGTTGTTGCGGATCCATCACCTCGGCCTCGCGGGCGGAGACGCCGAAGGCGGGATGGTCGAATTCGTCCCAGCCGTCGACGAATCCGCCGGTGCGGCAGACGGTGGCGAATCCTGGGTCGGGGATGTCGTGGTCGGCGAGATAAGGTGCGCGGCTGTCGGGCGCCGTCCCGATGGCGGTGTCGCGACGGTGCAGCGCGCGCCACAGGCCGTCGGGCCCGCGCCCGCCCGGTAGCCGCACGCCGATGCCGACGATGGCGATCCGTCGATCCATGGCAGTCACTCTCGTTGAGTCGCGGAACAGGTTTTCGACACGGGATCGTCGATGCGCAGGGCCTGTCCAGGGCAACAGCCGACTGCGTGCTGGAGCAGCGCGGGATCGGCGGTGTGTGCCTCGGCCTGGTCGATGACGACCAACCCTCCCTGGTCCTGTGTGAAAATGTTCGGGTCGATGAGGACACACATTCCGGCGCCGCAGCAGCGCGACCGGTCCGCGCGAATCACGGTGAGCGCTTCGGTCGCACGGTCAACCGGGTCAGGCCGTGCACGATGGTGTCGTCCTTCATCGCGTAGGAGTCGAGGGCGAATTCGTCGTAGCGCTCGAGAAAGACGCGTAGTGCGACCGTGAGTTCCACCCTGGCGAGTTGTTGTGCCACGCACTGGTGGACACCGAATCCGAAGGCGAGGTGGCCGCGGTCCTTGCGGGCCACGTCGAGGACGTGCGGGTCGGGAAAGCGCGTGGCGTCGAAATTGGCGGCGGGCAGGGACACCGTGATCGTCTCACCGGGCTGGATGACAACCCCGCCCAGCGACACCTCCGCCACGGCGGCGCGGGATATCCCGTACTGAATGATGGAGAAGAACCGGAGGAACTCTTCCATGGCATGTCCGATCGCGGTGTCGTCGCCTCGGATCGCCTCGGCCGTTGCGGGATTGGCCAGCAGGTGCAGCCAGCTCAGTGCGATCATGTTGGTGGTGGTCTCATGTCCCGCCGTGTACAGCTGGAACGCGACGCTGGTCATTTCCGCGTGGCTCAGCTGTCCGTCGTCGATCATGTTGGTGATGAACCCCGGTGCGTGGTCGCCTTCCCGGCGCAGCACCACTCGACCCAGCTCGTCGAAGATGGTGCCGAACATCCCGCGCACTTCGTCTGCGGAGGACTCGAGTGAGAGCATGCGTTCCAGGCAACGGGTCAGGGTGTGGCTCGTCGTCTCTTCGACGCCGAGCAGTTGGGTGATCACCAAAGCCGGTAGCGGTGAGGCGATACCCGAGACCAGATCGATCGTGTCGCCGCGGCAGGCGTCCCACAGCGCGTTCGCGCGATCGGTAATGCTTGCCTGTAGTTTTCGCATCTCGCCGAGCCGCAACGCGGCGGCGACGATGCGACGATAATGGGTGTGTTCGGGCGGGTCCATGCCGACGAACATCCCCGGCCGGTCTTCCGGGGGCTGTCCGTCACCGATCGCCTCGTGAATGGCCGAATGTCTTAGGTCGGGGCGGGAACTGAACTCCGGCATGGTGAGGACCCTGCGGCACAGCTCGTAATCGGTGACGATCCAGCCGACATGCCCTCCCGCGTAGCGCAGGCGGTGGATCGGTCCGGCCTCGGCCATGGCCACGAGGCCGGTCGGCAGCGCGAAGACACCGGTTCGTCCGCGTGGAATGGTCGGCAGTGTGTGGGTGCGACCGGCTGCGCCGGTGGGTGTTTCCGTCACTGTTGCTCCCCGAACTGAGTGAGTGTGTGCGCGAGGGTGTCGACGATGTGGCGCGCCTCGGTGGGTGTGTAGTCGGCGGGGTCGGCGATCAGCGAGATGTCGATGATGCCGGAGGCCGGTCGTTCGTTCACCGCGATCATGGGCAAGGCCGGAATCGAGGACTCGGGCAGGACGAGAACTGTGCCTGCCTCGGCGAGCCGGGTGAATCGCCGAGCCGCGCCACGCGCGTTCGATACGACCAGCTGTGCGGGCGCATTGTGTTCGGGTAGGTAGAGCCGACCGTCCCGGAACGGTGCCGCGGGGACCTCCGACTCCAATTGATCCATGAGTTCGGTGTCGACAGCTTGCGCCGTCTCGATGAACGCGGCCCCGGTGCGGGCCGAACGCGGGACCGTCACCAAGGCTCCGTGGCTGCAATTACCGATTGCTCGAGTCGGAATGGTCTGTGTCCGTTGCGGATCGGCGAACACTCGGCAGTCAACCGGTGTACCGACGACCACGTCGTCGCCGGTACCGATGAGGGGTGCCAGCGCGGTGGCGATCACGCCTGTCAGTGCGGTGGAGGTGGCGGCACACGCGTCGTCGATGGCTCGTACGAGCGCACGGTCGAGCGAAAGGTGTATCGGTTGTGCGGGTTTCAGCGGTGTGCTCGGCGCTTGGCTGAAGAACTGTCGGGTCGTGCGGATCGTCGCATCGGGTTGGACACCGCCGAGTATTTCCTCGGCGGTGTGGGGCCAGTCGCGCGCCGCCACAGTGGCTATCGAATCGGCTTCGGGCGCAATGCCGATCAGCCCGAGTAGGTGATCGATGACGGAGAGAGCGCCGGTCACATCGCATAGAGCGTGATGCAAGCGTCCGGTGATTCGCGTTTCGCCGTCGCGGGCGGTGTCGATCTCGAATGCCGAGAGCGCCGCCGCCACGTGCGCGCCGTGTGCGGACGTCGCGACCGTCGGGTCGGAATCGGGGGCGTGGAAGGCGAAGCCGTCCGGTGTCCGGACGATGCGGCCGCCGAGTCGAGGGAACTCGGCATGCAGACGGCTCAGCCCCTCGGCGGCCGCGTCGAGCCCTACCGCGGTAGGGATCTCCACCTCGAAACCGGTGTGCCAGTCGAGGAACGCGTGGAATACCTCGCTGGGCGCCAGGAGCCGGGTCACGTCGTTTCATCTCCGGTCGCGGACAGTCGTCGTACCGTGGCGTCGACGGAACCGGGAATGATGGTGGCGAGCGGACGGCCCTTCGGGTGCTGCGCTGCCGCGGATTCGACACGGACCGTCGTCAACATTTCCGCGACGGCGATCCACATCATCTGCCAGGCGTACTGTTCGCCCACGCAGTGCCGAGGACCGAGCCCGAACGGTGTGTAGGAGCCTTTCGTGACCGGGCAGGCACCCTGGGCGAAGGTCTTGGGCTCGAAGCCGGCCCCCGCGGCGAAGTAGGCACGGTCCCGATGCATGGCCCACGGGCTGTACATGACCTCGGTGCCACCGGGCAGCGCGACACCGCGCAGATCGATATCCCGGTTGGTGCGCCGAGAAATGACCAGAATCGGCTGGCGGCAGCGCAGTAGCTCGGAGAGCACTCGCTCGAGCACCGGCGTCTGCGTCAAGTCGGGGCCGTACTCGACGCCGTGGTCGCGTGCCAGGGTGAGCTCCTGGCGCAGGGTGTTCTGGAGGACGGGGTCGGCGGCGAGTTCCACCGTCAGCCACGACAGTGCCGTGGCGGCGGTCTCCGCACCGGCCATGGTGATGGCCACGATCTGATCGGCCATCTCGTCGGCGGTCAGTGGCGCGCCGGACGGGCCACGGACCGAACGCATCACCGAGATGAGGTCGAGGCGCTCGGAATCGACCACTCGCGGTGCGTCCATGGCTGCCGTGATCGCCGCGCGAAGCTGGTCCATCGCGTTGCTGTGCCGCCGATTTCGTGCGGTCGGTATCCGCAGATACCAGTTGGGTGCCACGGTTCGGAACATGATGGCCTCGAGGACGGTGCCGAGCCATTCGTGGATGCGGTCGAATCCTTCGTGGTCGATCTCCGTACCGAACATGGTGGCGGCCAGGATCTTGAAGGTCATCCGGTGTAGGGCGGCATCGATATCGAGGGTGTCTTCCCACTGTGCCAGTTCCTCGCGCACCACATCGAGCATGAGTTCGGAGAGACCGACCACGTGTTCGCGTTTGAAGAACTGGTCGAGGTAGCCGCGTTGTCTGCGGTGTTCTTCGCCGTTGGCCAGCACTACCCCGTTGCCCGCGAGTCGGCGCACGCGGTCGTAGAAGATGCCCTTGTCGAAGCTGGCCTTTCGGTCCACCAGCATGTCGTTGACCAGTAACGGATCGGTGAGAAAGACGAGGTCCTTGCCGAGCGCGCGGAAGACGTGGATGTCAGCGGTGGTGTTGAGTTCGGCGACCCAGGCCAGTGGATCGCGCGGGAGCCCGAGCAGGGTTCGCAGGAGCCCGACACCGGAGTGCACCCGGGTGGTGTATCCGGCGGTGCGCTCATGCCAGTCCGTCGGCGACGAGGTCGCGGTAGGACTTGCCGGTGAACAGCGTGCTTCCCTTTTGGAATTGAACAACCCGAGGATACCGGCCATCCCACACATGCCTTTCTCCGTTGTATCGCGAGGTGCGATAGGACCAGTCGACATTGCCGCACATCATGTGCCACAGCAGCGTGCCGTAGCGGCTCACCGTGTGGTCGGGGCCGAGTGCGGCGACGGCCTGGTGCAGTGTCTGGCGGAAGGTGTTTTCGTTGCGTTGCACTTCGAGGCCCACGCGGTCGAACGCGTCTTGTACCGCGAGGTTCTCGCTGAGCATCAAGGTGGCCACCGCGTTCACGGTGTCGTTGGCGTCGGCTTCGGCGCGGAAGGAAAACAGGTCGTTCGCGAGCGCGATGTGGTCGAGCGCGTGGTCGAGCAGTTGGTCGCGCAACCGCGTCGCTCGCGCCGACTCGTCGATGAACGGTGGTGCGAGGGCCGTACCGAGGGCGAAGTACATGCCCATGCCCACGCTGTTGCGGCGCATCCGCAGGTAGGCGTCGAAGTCGTAGATGGTCTCGGAGTTGCGGTAGAAGACCTCTTCGACACAGCCGATGAAGAAGCGCTCCACCTCGTGGTGGAAGCGTGCCCACACCGGTTCGGTGAGGTAGCCGCGCAGTGTGGTCAAACAGTTGTGCAGCGGCTTGAACCAGATCGCCAGCTCTTCGTTGGCCGGCTCGTCGATATTCTCGCCGTCGAACAGTACATCGATGGCGGCCTTCATCTCCGCGGCGTAGCCGGGGTCGCTGCCCAGCCGGTCCTTGTCCACCAGCGCGTTGTCCAGGATGGAGAGGTACTCGGTGTATCGCGCTGCGGCGACGAGGAATTCGTAGGGTGCGGTGGGTAGGACCAGGATGGTCCACAAGGATGCGCGCTCGGCGAGCAATGTGGTGAGCGCGGCGGGCGAGAGCAGATCGGCGAGGCCTTCTCGACACCAGTTCTGACTGTCGAGTACCAGCTGCTCGGCGTCGGGTCGTTCGAGGGTCGGGACACAGTGTTCGAAGCTCGGCAGCAGCACGTGCAGGCCGGCGAGCGTGTGGGTGAAATTCTCGGCCATGATGTCAAGCGCTCTCGTAGAGAGTTACCGGAAACGGGTTGTGCGGATTCAGTTCGTCTTCGATCCGACCGACGGTGTCGTCGCGGAAACCGACGCTGCGCAGGTGGGAACGGGCCCGGTTCATCAGTGCTTCGAGTTCGGCACAGATGTGCTGGCCGTGCGCGGTGACCAGGAGTCGATACCGTTCCAGGTCGCGTGCGCTGCCGTTGCCTCGGCCGTAGATACGGTCCAGTACGGCACGTTCCGCCGGTGTGGCGTGGGTCGCCACGATGTGGTGCAGCAGGGTTGCCTTGCCCGAGTTCAGATCATCGAGTGGGTTCTTGCCGGTCAGTGCGGCGTCGGTGAGTACCTCGTTGACGTCGTCGAGGAGTTGGAACGCTTCGCCGTACGCCGACCCGGCGCCGATCAACGCACCGGTGCGTTGCTGCTCGATGTTCGCGCACCTGGCGGCCAGCACCATCGGTGCGGTGACGGTGTACCACGCGGTCTTGTTCACCGACATCTGGGTGATGGTGGCCCGGTCGTGGCGGATTCGTCGGTGCTCGAGCATGGAGTCCTGGAGTTCGCCGACCAGGGTGCGGAGTTGGATCTCTTGAAAGAACCCCGACACTCGTTCGCGAACGGGGCTGGCGATGCGGTCGATCGCGCGGGCACACAGCACCAGTACCGCGTCACCGCCGAGCAGTCCTGCGGTAACACCGAGCGACACCGACGTAGGGGACCGGTCGGCGGTGTCGCCCCAGCCGGTGTGGAACGCGGGGTTGCCTCTGCGGGTGGGGCTTTCGTCGATGATGTCGTCGTGGATCAACGCGGCGGCGTGAAAGAGTTCCAGCGCGGCACAAGTGTGTGCGAGCGCGAGGACGGTCGCCTCGTCGGTGCGGCGGAAATTGTCGAGCGTGTGTGCCGCCACTCGGGTGCGGCGCATGCTGCCGAGGCGGAGGACGTAGTCGCGCAGGCGTTGCGTGAATTCGGGGACACCGATGGTCGAATCGGCGGTCTTCGAATCGGCGGTGAGGTGGGCGAAGTCGGCGAGTAGCTCGGTGACATCGGTGCGCACCAGCTCCACGAGTCGGGTGGCCGCCGGTGTGCTGCCACTCATCGCGATACCACGCTTTTGATCCGCATCGGCAGCGCGCCGGGGACCAGAGCGCCCATGGCGGCGGCGGGTACTTGTTGGCCCGGCTGTAACGAAATCTCGTAGCGTTGCAGGATGTTCACGAGGGCGATGGCGATCTCGACCCACGCGAAATGCTCGCCGATGCAGTTGCGCGCACCTGCACCGAACGGCAGAAACGCTGTGCGCGGGTACTTTTTGGGGGTGTCGATCCACCGGCGCGGCTTGAACGTGTCCGGGTCCTCGTACACCGATTCGTCGCGATGGATGGCGTAGACCGAGTAGAAGACCTGGGTGCCCGGTGCGAGATCGAATCCACCGAGGGACGCCTCCTGCACCGTGCGCCGTCCGAGCGCCCAGACCGGGGGATACAGACGCAGCGACTCCTTGATCACGGCTTGCAGCAGTGTCAGTCCTTGAATATCGCCGACCGTGTTGTGCACGCCGAGATCGAAGCCGCCCACCTCGGCGCGTACCTGTTCCTGAATCTCTGGGTGTTCGGCCAGCAGGTAGCACGACCATGCGATCGCGCTCGGCGTGGTCTCCGAACCCGCGGTGAGGAAGGTGAGGAACTCGTTCAGGATCTGGGCGCGGTCGTTGTCGCGGCGGGCGATCTCGTCGTCGGTGTCGGTGAGGACAGCCATGAGGTCGGCATGTGCCTCGGCGTCTCGGTTCGTGCGCAGCCGCTGGTCGACGAGTCGGTTGCCGAGCGCGCGCAGGTCGGCGATGGCCGCGTAGAAGGCGCGGTTCTCCGAGGTGGGGATGGTGTCGAACAGTCGAGGTGGCAGCGCCCCTCGCTTCTCGATACCCGAGATGACGAGGGGCATCTTGGCGCGCACCAGTTCGACATCGTCGTCGGTCATGACGGTGGAGAACAGTGTGTCGATGACGACGCGGGTGGCCAGCCGGAAGAATTCCGGGTAGACCTCGACGACCTGTTTGTCGCGCCACGACTCCACCATCGCCGCGCTGTAGGTGTGCATGGTGTCGACGTAGTCGCTGATCGAGGGCTTGTTGAACATGGGCTGCATCAGGCGGCGTTGCCGCATGTGCAGGTCGCCCTCCGCCAAGAGGACTCCGTCACCGAGCATGGCGCGTGCCCGCTCGAACTGGATGCCCTTGTCGTATTTCTTCGCGTCGGGGACCAGGATTTGGTACAGCAGTTCGTGGTTGGCGATCAGGCAGGCATCTTTCCAGCCGATCTTGATACGAGACAGGGGTGCGACGCTGGCCGCGGAGCTGAAGAATTTCAGCGGGTCCTGCCAGATGTCGAGTGCGTGGCCGATAAGTGGCTTGGTGTTCGGAACGAGCGGTGGCTTGGCAACCATGACGGAGAACTCCCTCACCAACAAATGGGTAGTGAACTGAAACTGCGGAAGACGAAGCCGCCCGGCGTGCGCTCTGGCGGGCGGGCGTGATCCAGACGTGGCATCGCGGGAACGGCCGCGAGCAGGACCTCGAGTGCGACGCGTGCCTCGATGCGGCCGAGGTGCGAACCGACGCAGCGATGTATGCCGTGCCCGAAGCCGATATGCGGGTGGCTCTGGGCATTTGGGTCGGGGCCGGGGGCGCGGCGGCCCGACAGCGCGCCGTACGCGCCGATCGCCAGGTACAACCGCGCACCGGAGGGGATCGTGATGCCGTGGAGGTCGATCTCCTGATCCACCGATCGCGGCGCGCTCTGTACCGAGGGGTCGGCGGCCAGTGTCTCTTCGACGAATTCCGGTATAGCAGCGGGCGTTTCGGCAAGGTGTGACCAACGGTTGGTCTCGATGAGACGGGACACCGCGTTGCCGATGAGGCCGGAGGTGGTCTCGTGTCCCGCGGCGATCATGACCCGGATGGCGACGATGATGTCGTCCACCTCGTGCACCGCGCCCGGCGTGTCGATGGCGTCGGCCATCTCCAGGATGAGGCTGGGCCGACGCTGGGCTCTGATCTCGGCGATCAGGTCGCGCACGTAGTCCTCGTAGGCGCGCGTGGCTTCGGCGGCCTGCACCTGGGCCTCCGGCGGAAGCGGTGCCGCCTGGAGCGCGAGCCACAGATCGTTCCACTGTTTGACCTGCGTGCGGTCGTCTTCCGGGATACCGAGCATGTCGGAGATGATTGTGACGGGCAGGGGGTAGGCGAGCTCCCGCATGACGTCGAAGCTCGTGCGCGCACCGAGATCGCCGCACATGCCCTCGGCCAGCTCACGGATCTTCGGGACCAGTTTCTCCACGGCGGTGGGCGTGAAGGGTCGTATGAAGGTCTTGCGGAACGCCGAATGTGCTGGTGGGGCTTCGTTGAAGAGTGCTCCCCGGTAGAAGAGGGTGTCGCGGAGGATCTCCTGTGCCCCTTCGTAGATCGGGACCTGACCTTCGAGGTTGTGGACACTCGTGAATTTCTCGTGGTCGGCGAAGATTTCGAGCACCAGGGCGGGGTCGGTCACGATGAAATCGGTGGGGCCGATGGCGGTCAGGGGCGCCTGCGCGTTCATCGCTCGATAAATCGAGTACGGGTCGGTGGCGAAGTCGTCAATGGTACCGGAAAACGGCACGGAGATACCTCCTGGTCCGATAAATGGTGCGCCGACATCATCGGTCGACAAATTGGCAGGTGCGAGGGCGCACACCTGCGATTGCTCGGAATAGTTCTCTGGAACCCAGACCCGAACCGTCTGCTCTCCTCCTCCGCGGAGGGCAGTCAGCGACTTGCTGTGGATTCGAGATTAACTCGAACTCCGAAGGCGTGCAACCTGTTTTCCGAATAATTCAAGTAGGTGCCCCCAGGGCTGGGGTCACCCTGTCGCAATCGCCCCTGTGCTGAGCAGTGGACGGGTCGGTGGTGGGCGTTCGTGCTGCGGGCCGGTGGGATCGTCGGTCGGCTCGAGTGCACCGTCTACGGGTGTGGGGCTTCGAGTCGGTTCGTCGACGACCCGCGGTCGACCCGCAGCGGAGTAGTGCGCTGGCTTCTCGTGTAACCCCGTCGTGAACAGTGGATTTCGGACAATTGGCACGGCAAGTCGTCGTGTGAGCCGCTGCCGTGCCGAGCGCGTCGCGTGCGTGTCCGAGTCTGTGGTGGGTGGCGCGGTCGCCCTCGGGTCATCGATCCCCCGCAGGCGTGCATGGTGCCCGTTCAATGCGCCGAATTCGTGGGGGTGTGGGGTTCGCCGCAGGATGTTCGTATCGCGATCATCGATAATTCGACGTACAGCAAATATTCGGCGGAAAGCGTGATGGGCGAGAAATTACCGAGGGGAATTTATCATTCCAACAGTTTCCTTCGAGATATATCGACATGCGGAAACGGTATTTGGCCCAGTGGGCGTATTTCGTCAGTCGAAAAAATGGATGTCGGCCATGCTCCGATACCGAGGTTTCCTGGGTGCTAATTCCGCCTTGTCCGCCACGGCATGAGGCGCGCGCGTTTCCAGCTTTTTTTGTCAGTCGGATTCCCACTTGGCCTCGTGGGCGGATTTGTCGGTGCGGAGGCCGCGCCAGCTGGGGTGGCGGAGGCCGTCGGGGGTGGCTTCGCGGTATTCGACGTCGGCGACCAGTTCGGGGCGGACCCAATGGGCGACGGCGGTGACCGAGCGCGGCGGTGGGGTGGTGAAAGGGTTTGTGTCGGAATGGAGTTCGTTCAAGCGGGTTTGGAGGACCTTGCGGTCGCGCAGTGTCCACCCTGTTCCGACGTTGCCCAAGTACACGAGCTTTCCCTCGGAATCGTAGGCGCCCATGGCGATTGAGCCGAAGGTGGTAGAGAAGCGGCCGTTTCCCGGCACCCATCCGGCCACCACCACTTCCGTCGTCCTGCGCAGCGGTGTCTTGATCCATGTGGGGCAGCGGCGGCCGGGTTGGTAGGTGGAGTCGAGCCGTTTGGCGAGAATGCCTTCGAGGTCGTGTTCGCGCGCGATGTCGAGGAGCGTGGCGGGGGTCACATCGGTGTAGTAGGGCGGCGTGCGGATCGTCGCCGTTTGGAGGTCCAATGCGTCCAAATGGCGGCGACGTTCAACGTAGGGCAGACCCATGATCGATTCTCCGTTTACCTCTAGCAAATCGAAAACAAGGTATTGGACGGGTATTTCTCTCAGCAGTGTGGCGGTGGGCCGGACGACATGCATCCTGCGTTGCAGGAGCGCAAAGGACGGCGCACCGGTGGCGGGATCCGGTGCGACGATCTCGCCGTCGACGGTCACGTCCGTGTCCGGGAAGACTTCGGCAAAAGCGCTGGTGATATCGGGAAACGACCCGCTGATATCGCGCTGATTCCTGCTGTGCAGCCGCAGCGATCCTGCCCTGTGGCGGCCGACCGCGCGGATACCGTCCCACTTCATCTCCAGCGCCCACCCCGCTACCTCCCTCGGGGGCTGTCCCGGGGTGGCCAGCATCGGAGTCGGCGCTGAAAGCATCGGTTCAGCATACTTTCAGCGAACGATTGCTGGGCTCGATGTTCGGAAGTGGTGCTCACCGCGCCGACAGCGATTCCCCCATACGCGACCGTTGCTCCCCTCGACGACAACCCGGCAACGCGCGGTCGAGCTATGGCGCCGAGAGCTGGCCCCGCACTTCGAAGTGCCTTTTGCCAGCCTCCGAATACTCACTCATGATCAGCGCGGCCGGCGTCGCCGCTCGGAATAGCGAGGAGCAGGCGGCCGCCGCCGTGCAGGACTCGCTGATCGCGGAGTTCCTGTCCTCCGGCCCGCGAAAGGCTCCGGCGCATCGGTGCGCCGCAGCTCCTGGAGCGCTGGGCGGCGCAGCTGTCGGTGGCACGAGTCCCCACACGCGGGCAGCCGGACCGAGATCGAGGACGCCCTGGAGAACACGTTCGAGTGCCGCCCTGCCCGCCGACCTCCAGTGCGGTTTGCCGACGGGTGGCCCTCGGTCCCTGTTCTGCCCCATGAGCATCAAGAACAGGCTCTGCATCGCGGCCAGCCCGCGGGCTCGTCGGATCGTGGCCTCGTCTGTCCGCGCGTACACCTCGAAGAACCGTCCCGCCGTGCCCGAGGGCCGCAACACCCACGCGGCCGCAGGATCCCACGCCGGGTTGTGCGAGCCACATGCGGTCGAGGTCGTAGGTGAATTGGCAGTCCCGAGTCAACCGCGGGCGGTGTGGAAGGTCACCGGAGGTTCCAGTACCTTGCGAAGGGCGTCAGGTATCGAGATCGGGCGTGACGGTGTGGGTCAATCGAGGGTCCGGCTCCGTGCCCGCCATCCCGAGTGCTCCCACCAGAGCGCGGGCGAGGGTGAGCAGGTCGGCGGGGTTTTTCTTGTCGAGGCCGCCGACCAATTGCCCGAGGATGGTGAGTTGGTCGAAGTAGATGCGCTCGACGATCAGGTTTTCGTCGGCGTCGAAGAGGAAATACGCGGTCATTCGGGTGCGGTGCTTGGATCCGGTCGGCGGGATCTTTCCCAAGGGGCCGAGGTGGGTGCCGGTCAACCAGAACTCGACGATCACGGCACCGGTGCTGTGTCGGAAGGCGATGATCTCGTGGTTCTGATCAGGAAACGCAACCCGAGTGTCTTGGTAGTACTGGCGGACTTCGGCAGCGCCGTCGTGCACGGCCATCTGGGCGATGAGCTCGTAATGCGGATGCGGAAACGTCGACAGGGTCGCGTCCCAGTCCTGACTCACCTCATCGTGGAAATGGTCGAGCACCACCTTCTCTCGCGCGCGCAGGATGTCTTCGGGCGGCAGGGTGAAGCGGGACATGGCTGAGCTCCTTCGACGTTGGCTCCGTGCCGGTGCGGTACTCGAAGGTGGGTTTCGCTCCCCGCCAACGAGACTCGCCGCGCTAGCAGAATACGGGTCCGTACAGCAGAGTTTCCGCACGCGGCCGTCGAGCCGTCGTTCGCGCCAGCAGGCCGGTGTCCGGACGCGGGATCGAGGCGGCAGGCAGCGAAGCCAGTGGCGGCCCATGTCCTCGGGGTATCGATTGTGGCTCTGCCGCAACATGTTCCGTGGGAGTGTGGCAGTGAGCGCGCGATCGCCGCGGATTCGCCCACGGGTCACTCGCTCTCGAAGGCGGAGTCGGGGACCCGCGATGTAGGGCGCGCTCGTCGCCCGTCATCGCGTCGAATCAACCTTGGCCGCAGGGGAGTCCGCCGGCTCACGACGGTGCTCACTGGACGCGAGGGCGCGCGCGACGATCGGTCGCATCACCCTCGATTGGATTGCGCGCATCGCCCACGCGTTGACCCGGATCCCGAGTGCCGAACTCGGGGCCATCGATGCGACCCGGCCGGGCGGAAGCTGCTGTGCGGAATCGGTTTTGGTTCGCATCGCGGTTTCGAAAGTGTCCCATGCGGCGGGCAGTCGGTCGAGGTCGTCGAGCACGCGGGCGGAGCGGAACGCGGCCGCCGCGTCGGCGGCGCCACGCAACGCCAAGGCTGTGCCGAGGCCGCTGAGCGGACTGGCGCACCACGCGCTGTCGCCGAGCAGGACCACTCGTCCGTCGCGCCACGCGGGCACCCGCACCTGGTCGTAGGTGTCCATGGCGAAGTCGTTGCTCTCCTTGGCCGCGGCCAGGAATTCTGCCGCGCGCCAGCCGACTCCGGCGAAAGTGCTGGCGAGCAAGGCGAATTGGGCTTCGCGGTCGTGGCGGTGCGGAAGTGTGTCGGCGGCGAAGGTGAACCCGATTTCTTGTTCGCCGGGGTGGCCTGGCCTGGCCGTGATCGCGCGGCGACCCGGGGCATTGTGGATCAGGAACCAGCCGTCGAGGGGTGGTGTACCAGGTGTTTCGGTCAGCGTGAACAACGCGTGGGCCAGGCCGAGTGAGGTGCGGAAGTTCGCTTCGGGGCCGAATCGTAGGGCGCGTACGCGTGAGTGGGTGCCGTCGGCGCCGACGACGAGGTCGAATTTCTGCCGTGTTCCGCTGCGGAACCGCACCGCAACGCCGTCTTCCACATCGTCCAGCTCTTCCACCGTCTCGTCGAAGCGGTGGGTCACGCCCGCGCCTGCCGCCTCGTGAATGATCCTGGCGAGGTCGGTGCGCAGCAACTCTTCGTCGGACACCAGACCTTGCCCGCCGAACGCCTCCACCGGCATGGTCGCGCGCCGCCGTTCATCGGCCTTGATCCATGCCGCGCCGCGTTGCGGGATCAGGCAGCGCAATGCTTGTTCGAGCAGTCCCGCTTCCTCGAGCACGGTGCGGGAGTCGCCGCGCAGGTCGACGGTCTGACCGCCGGTGCGCGGAGCGGGCGCGATCTCGGCGACGGTGACCTCCCAGCCGTCGCGTTCCAGTAGCAGCGCGAGGGTGTCTCCCGCGATGCCGCCACCGACGATCAGTGCGTGTGCCATGTGCTTCTCCCTGCTCCGAGCGCCAACCGAGCAGTTGACGCGAAAGTATTCGCGTTAACGGTAGGTCGTCGCGCTCGCTAACGCAATAGTTTCGCGATAGCCTGGCGGTGTGACACAAGCATCGGGCGTCACTCGCCCAGGCGGACGCACCGCGCGGACCAGGGAAGCGGTGCACACGGCCACGCGTGAGCTGCTGGCCGAATCCGAGGACGGCACCGTCGACATCGCCGCGGTGGCAGCACGTTCCGGTGTGCACGCGGCCACGATCTATCGACGGTGGCGCACCGTCGAAGCCTTGATCATCGACGCGGTCGTGGACGAGCTCGGCGCCAGTTCGCCCGTACCCGCGACCGGCGACCTACGCGCCGACATGCTCACCTGGGCGACTCGTCTGCTCACCGGTCTCACTCAACCGGGCCACCTCGCGTTCTTTCGCGCGCTGGCGCGGGCGGGCGGGAGTGGTGCGAACGGGTTGATCGACGTCGCGCAGTTCGTGGCACCCCGCGCCAGGCAGATCCAGGCGAGCTTGGCTGCGAGCGGTACCAGTGTGCTGGACAGCCAGGATGTGCTGGAGGTCATCCTGTCGCCCGCCTACATTCGCGCCCTGCTGTTCACCCCCATGGACCCGGTAACCGACGCCCCACGCCTGGTCGACAATCTCATGGCCATCCGCGATCACCGGGCCCACCACGGCTGACGCCGTGCTCGCCCGCGCTCGCCCGCTCGAATCGCATTGCCGGGGTGGTGGCTGAGACGGAAGAGAAAGTGCCGCAACATCCTACGGCGATCAGGTTGTGCGACGTGCGGTCGAGAAACCCTTGCGCCAGGCCTCAGCTGTGCCGCGCACGATGATCGCGCCCGCCTCGGCGTCGGTGAACCGAGTATTGATCGGCACCAGCACGCGGCGAGCAGGCCGGACGCGGCGAGGGCCCATTCGGCGGAATTCGGTTCCGGCGCGCGGTCGCCGGTGATCGGTGCGTCAGTACAGGTCGACACCTTCCCAGAGCTCGCGGACCCGGCAGGAATCGTCCACCACGGTGGGCTCGAGGTCGAAGCGCATGCTCGATCGGTGGGTCGACTCGTACTGTAGCCAGTCGAGTCGGCCGGATTCGGCGAAGCGCACCCAGGCGCCGTGCACGGAATCGGCGAGTTGTTGTGGCGGGTTCGGGCCGGTAATCCACCGCATCTGCTCGTCGTGGAGTTGGTCGAAGACGAACGGCACTTCGAGGAAGTGACACGCACCGAGTTCACCGTCGAATTGTGGGGAACGCCAGGCGAACTCGTACATGTAGGTGGCCGCCGGTGCGGTGGCGCGTGCTTCGGCGAGCCGGATGCCGGGGATGGTGTAGAACCAGTCTGCTTGCAGAATCGACAGTAGTGCGCCGGGGTTCGCGCCGGGGTAGGCGGCGCGATAGGCAGGCAGCGCCTGCTCGGCGGGGAGCCGGTAGAGCCGCATCGCGGTGCCGAGTTCGGCTTCGGTGACCGAATCCAGGCTCCGGAACGGCACGATCGACAGGCGGCCTTCTTCGGAGTTGTGTCCGATCAACAGGTCGATGTCGGCGCTGGCGCCGACGAGGGCGGCGTCGATGGGTTTCGACGGGAGCGTCTCGCCGTCGAGGGTGGGTCGCCACATATTGATGCGGCAGCCCGGCTCCCCGCCCCACTGTTGTGGATTCGGTTGGCGAGCAAGGTCTCCCATTACCGCGGCTTGCGCGGCGAGCACGCGGTCCACGCCCGCCGCGGCCACCGCCTCGCGGGTCGGGGCGACGTCGAGTTTCGCGATCAGTCGCCGACCCAGCTCGCGCGCCGTGTCAGTGGAGTAACACAGGTTGCCCGCGCCGCTTTCGAGAATGGCCCGCCGGAACAGGCCGTTGGCACGCGGCATGGTCAGCAGCGTGCCGACGGCCATCGCGCCGGCGGACTGACCGAAAATGGTGACGTTCGCCGGGTCGCCGCCGAACGCGGCGATATTGTCGCGCACCCACTCGAGCGTCATGATCTGGTCCAGGAGGGCGACATTCGCGACGCCGTCGTCGAGGAAAAGGAATCCTTCGGCACCCAGCCGGTAATTGATCGATACCAGCAGAACGCCGTCACGAGCGAAGGCGCTGCCGTCGTAGAACGGGGTGGCGCCGGTGTCGAAGCCGCCACCGAAGATCCACACCAGCACCGGCAGTCGCGTCGAACCCGGTTCGGGTGTCCAGATATTCAGGTTCAGGTAGTCCGCGCCGGGAATCGGCGGTGCGAACGCTTCCAGTGGTGGTGGGGTGGGTGGCTGCGGTGAGGTGGGGCCGAAATCGAGTGCGTCGCGCACCCCGCTCCATGCCTCGGCGGGCTGGGGTGGCAGGTAGCGGCGCGCGCCCTGTGGGGGTGCGGCGTAGGGGACGCCTTTGAAGACGTGGATGCCGTCGGCCACCGCGCCGCGTACGCGTCCGGCGCGAGTCGTGACGATCGTTTCGGCCGGGTCGCTGGCGCCGCACCCGGTGGCGGCGAGGCCGGTCAACGCGGACGCCGCAGCGGTGAAATGAAGAAAGTCCCTGCGATTCACCGTGTTTCACGCTCCCTTGGATTGCCGCGAGCGAATCCGATATTCGCTACCTTAAGTATCGAAACCAAGAGTAGCGGAAATCGGTAAGCTGGGGGGATGACGACTGAGTCCGATTCCGTTCGGCCGCGCGGACGACCGCGCGCCGGTGTCAGCGTCGAGGTCTTCGCGGCGACACTGCGCACGGTCGACGAACTCGGTTACGCACGCGCCACGGTCGAGCGTATCGCCGCCTCGGCGGGGATCGCGAAGACGACGATCTACCGTCGCTGGCCCTCGAAGGGCGCGCTGGTCGTGGACTGCCTGCTCGACGCGTTCGGGCCCGCGCCGGTGGCGTCACCGCGGCGAGCCGAGCAGCTGACTGCCCTGGTGGGTTGGATCGCGGCGAAGATCGCCGAGCCGGGCGTGGGGGACGCGTTCGCGGGAGTGTTCAGCGACGCCGTCAGCGATCCCGAACTGCGCGTGGTGCTGTCGACCCGATTGCAGGACCCCTATCGCCGCGCGCTCCAGGAAGCGCTCGGCGAACCGGAAAGCCGCGTGCTGTTCCTGATCGACGTCGTCGTCGGCACCTTGCTGCACCGCATGGGGATGACCGGGGCACCGATGGTGGAAACGGACGTCGACGCGCTGACCGCGATGGTGTTGGCGAGCTTCGGGGCCGAATAACCGTCCGGCGCTGCGTTCGTGGTCGCGACCGCGAGTGGTCGAGTTCAGGACGCCAGCAAGACGATTCCCGCGACGAGTAGTGCGACCACCTTCACAACCTCCAGTCCGACATAGACCCAATGCCCGTTCGAGCGTGGTGCGTCGAGTCCGGCGAGTACCGCGTCGCTGCGCTTGGTGAGCCCCGGGCGCACCGCGACGAGTTGGACCAGGAGCACTACGACCGCGACCGCTGTGGCGATCACCCCGGGCGCGTCTGGCGTGTCGACCACGGCGGTGATCAAAATGGCAAGCGCCAGAACGACTTCCGCGATATTGAGCGCGCGGAATATCAGCCGGCCGATCCCGAGTCCGATGCGCAGCGTCACGTCGGGCGCGCGAAATTTCAGCGGTGTCTCCAGGAATGAGATCGCCAGCACCATCCCCAGCCAGACGAAGATCAGTGCGGACATGACAGCGGCTCCGGTATTCACGGGTGTTTCCTTACTACGCTGGGCTGGGGGATGTCGAGTATCAGTCGGTGCGGGTCAGGTGAGCGATGCAGACGTCGGGTTCGGCGAAGGGTTCGAGGCGCTCCACGGTGACCGGCGCGTCGAGGGTCCGCAATGCGCCGCGCATCAGTCCGAGGTGGATGGAGCACACGACCTCGGCGTGCGAATGCGCCAGATCGAGGAACGGGCATTGATGCAGTTCCACGCGCGGAGTGCTGGTTTCGGTGCTCGACCGAGGAGCGAAACCCATCTCGTCGAGCAGGTGCACGAGTTGGTCGACCGCGTATCGCTCGGTCGATGGTTGCGAACTTGCTGCGGTGACGTGCTCACCGAAGCTGAACCCCGCGCGAGTGGCGCGATCGGTGGGGTCGTCGGTGTCGGCGAGTTCGCCCGCGAGGATGTCGGCCAACAGGAGGTAATTGCGCGGTGCGGCGGGGTCCATGCCCGGATGAGCCTCGAACATCTGGGCGGGGCGACCGGGGCCTTCGGTCGAATCCGCGGCTCGTCGGGCCTGTCCGGTCCGCAGTAGCGCGTCGAGGTGGAACCGAACCGTGTTGGGGTGCAATCGAAGTCGCTCGGCGATCTCGACGATGCTCAGCGATCGCTGAGCTTCCCGCAGTGTCGCGAGCACCGCCGCGCGTCGGCCACCGCGGCGGGGGGTCGGTGGCGACGGTTTTCGAGTCATGAGGTTTACCCAACCCGACGCGGTAGCCGCGCCACCAGGGGGGTGTCCACTCCGAGGGGTCCGAGCGTGGCCGCGCCGCCCGGTGACCCCAGCGCGGCCTCCTGCCCCGGCAGTGGATCGGCGAAGAACGCGGCATTGTCGGCGAGGTGTTCGCCCATCTGCGCCGGGAGGTCGTCTTCGAAATAGATCGCGTCGACGGGGCACGCGGGGACGCACGCTCCGCAGTCCACGCACTCGTCGGGCTGAATGTAGAGGCTGCGTCCGCCCTCGTAGATGCAGTCGACGGGACATTCCTCGACGCAGGCGCGGTCCATGACGTCGACACACGGTTCACCGATGACGTAGGCCATGCTTCGGAGTTTACACAATCTATGATTGTATAAATTACTGACCAGGAGGGCTGTCATGACCACACCCGAGCTCGATGTCCGCACGTTGCCCAAGCCGGACAAACACCCCGCGATTTTCGCCAGATACGACGAGCTGCGGGTAGGAGAGTCGTTCGTGCTGGTGAACAACCACTACCCGAAACATCTGCTCGACGAATTCGAGATCGAACACGCCGGTGGCTTCGTCTGGGAACGTGTGGAGGACGGCCCGCCGCTGTGGCGGGTGCGGATCGGCAAACTGGCCTCCACACCCTTGCCGCGCGTGCTCACCGAGACCGGCATCGAGTCGTCCGGCGCCGACGCCGCCGGGGTCGTCTGGAAGCTGCCGCTGCGTCGACGCGACCTGGATTCCAACATCATCGGCCTCGCGCCGGAATCGCGCATCGCCACACACACGGGTCCCGATCTCGACGTGCTCGTGCATGTTCTCGACGGCGCGGGGACGTGCACGACCGAACTGGGCGAGATCGCGCTGAGCCCCGGTGCGCTGGTGTGGCTGCCGCGTCGGTCGCAACGCGCGTTCACCGCGGGCCCGCACGGTCTGCGCTATCTGACCGTGCACCAACGTCGTCAGTCGCTGCTGCTGGAACCGATCGCGCCACCAGCGAATCGAGCGGGGTCGGACTAACGTGAGATCCGCGCGAGCTCGAAAACCACGCACCGAGGTCGGGGAGACCAGGAGGTAGCAATGACCGCTCGACCTGCGGTGCGCGTGCGCAGAATCTACGAGGAACCGGCCGCCGATGACGGGGCCCGCGTACTCGTGGACCGGATCTGGCCACGAGGGGTCAGCAAGGCGGCCGCGAAGCTGGACGAATGGTGTCGACAGATCGCGCCGTCCACCCAGCTGCGCCAGTGGTACGGCCACGATCCTGACCGCTTCGCCGAGTTCACCGCGCGTTACCACCGTGAACTGGCCGATACCGAGCACGCGCAAGCGCTCGATCGTCTTCGCGACACCGCGGTCGAGCGCGGGCTCACCCTGCTCACCGCCACCAAGGATCCCGGAATCAGTGCCGCCGCCGTGCTGGCGGAGTTGCTCGGGGCAGCATCCGGTGTCGAGAGATGATGTCCGCTCCCGAAGCGAGTGCTATCGCCTGCCCGTGGGTTCCCATCCACAACAGTTGAAGGTTCTCCCACCATGTGCTGCGAGAAGTTCGCAGAAGTCTCCAGCGAAGGTTCAACGATAGTGTTGAGCAGGGCAGTCGCGGCGCTGACGATCGACACAGCGCTCCCGGTTCGTCGCCACCGGCCGTAGTGTGCGATCGCGGTGTTGATCAGTAATGGAGAAGCGCGCGCTGTCGATGTGTCGCTAGCGTGTGAACAAACAGCATTTCTGCTGGTTGACGGTGATGGGAGAACAATGGCCACGAAGGCGGTCGCGGACAGCCACGAGATAATTCGGGTGCATGGCGCGCGGGTGAACAATCTCCTCGACGTGAGCGTGGAGCTGCCGAAACGGCGGCTCACGGTGTTTACCGGTGTGTCCGGTTCCGGCAAGACCTCGCTGGTATTCGGGACGATCGCCGCGGAATCACAGCGGATGATCAACGAAACCTACAGCGCTTTCGTCCAGGGATTCATGCCGTCGTTGGCGCGGCCCGACGTCGACGTGCTCGAGGGCTTGACCACCGCGATCATTGTCGACCAACAACGGATGGGCGCCGACCCGCGCTCCACGGTCGGCACCGCCACCGACACCAATGCCATGTTGCGGATCCTGTTCAGCCGCCTGGGTACCCCGCATATCGGTCCGCCCGGCGCGTTCGCCTTCAATGTGGCCTCGGTGCAGGCCAGCGGTGCGATCAAGGTCGACCGCGGGGTGGGCAAGTCGAAAGCGGTGCGGGCGGACTTCTCCCGCACCGGTGGAATGTGCACGCGGTGCGAGGGACGAGGGTCGGTCACCGACTTCGACCTCACCCAGCTCTACGACGACGCCAAGTCGCTCAACGAGGGCGCGCTCACCATCCCCGGTTACAGCGTCGACGGTTGGTACGGCCGCATCTTCAGTGGTTGCGGATTCTTCGACCCGGACAAGCCGATCCGTTCGTTCACCAAGAAGCAGACCCATGACCTGCTGTACAAGGAGCCGACCAAGATCAAGGTCGATGGCGTCAACCTGACCTATGAGGGGCTGATCCCGCGCATCCAGAAATCGTTCCTGGTGAAGGACGTCGACGCGATGCAACCGCACATCCGTGCCTTCGTGGAGCGGGCGGTCACCTTCACCGTGTGTCCCGACTGCGACGGCACGCGGCTCAGTGCGCACGCACGCTCCTCGAAGATCAAGGGAATCAGCATCGCCGACGCGTGCGCCATGCAGCTCAGCGACCTGGCCGAGTGGGTGCGCGAACTCGACGAGCCCTCGGTGGGGCCGTTGCTGGAAACTTTGCGCCAGACCCTCGACTCGTTCGTCGAGGTCGGACTCGGCTACCTGAGTTCGGATCGGGCATCGGGGACCCTGTCGGGCGGTGAGGCGCAGCGGGTGAAGATGATTCGTCACCTGGGTTCCGCGCTCACCGATGTCACCTACGTCTTCGACGAGCCCACCGCCGGCCTGCACCCGCACGACATCCAGCGGATGAACGCCCTGCTGCTTCGGCTGCGCGACAAGGGCAACACGGTGCTCGTGGTGGAACACAAACCGGAGACCATCGCGATCGCCGACCACATCGTCGACCTCGGCCCCGGGGCCGGGTCCGAGGGCGGCACCATCTGTTTCGAAGGCACAGTCAAGGGGCTGCGGGCCGGAAACACCATCACCGGAAAGCATTTCGACGACAGGGCCGAGGTGAAGGATTCGGTGCGTGAACCGACGGGCGCACTCGAAATCCGGGGCGCGTCCACGCACAACCTGCGCGACGTCGATGTCGATATTCCACTCGGTGTGTTGACGGTAATCACGGGTGTCGCGGGGTCGGGCAAGAGTTCGCTGGTGCACGGGTCGATTCCCGCGGGCGCGGAGGTGGTTTCGGTCGACCAGGGCGCGATTCGCGGGTCGCGGCGCAGCAACCCCGCCACCTACACGGGCTTGCTGGAGTCGATCCGCAAGGCGTTCGCCAAGGCCAACGCGGTGAAACCCGCACTGTTCAGCGCCAATTCCGAGGGCGCGTGCCCGACCTGCAACGGCGCCGGGGTGATCTACACCGACCTCGCGATGATGGCGGGGGTGGCCACCACCTGTGAGGACTGCGAGGGCAAACGCTTCCAACCCGCGGTGCTGGAATACCATTTCGGCGGCCGCGACATCAGTGAGGTGCTCGCGATGTCGGTGGCCGAGGCGGCGGAATTCTTCGGCGAGGGTCCCGCCCGCACGCCCGCCGCGCACAAGATTCTCGAACGGCTCGCCGATGTCGGTCTCGGCTACCTGCGACTAGGACAACCCCTCACCACCCTGTCCGGTGGTGAGCGTCAGCGGCTCAAGCTGGCCACGCACATGGCCGAAAAGGGTGGAATCTACGTTCTCGACGAGCCCACTAACGGCCTGCATCTCGCCGATGTCGAGCAGTTGCTGGGGCTGCTCGATCGGTTGGTCGACTCGGGCAAGTCGGTGATCGTCGTCGAACACCACCAAGCGGTCATGGCACATGCCGATTGGATCATCGATCTCGGACCCGGTGCCGGTCACGACGGCGGAAGCATCGTCTTCGAGGGCACTCCCGCCGAGCTCGTCGCCAAGCGCTCCACGCTCACCGGCGAACATCTTGCCGACTACGTCGACGCGTGAGTCCTGGCCACCAGCGGCCGCCCGATCGATCGCGGCCGTTCATGGCTCGTAACCCGCAGATACCGCCACCGTCATGAGAACCGAGACCGTGCGGGACCCTCACCCAGATCGCCCAGCGCAAAGGGCTGAGCCGCTCGGCGGGTTCGGCGGGACGGGGGTGACCCTTGCGACTACTGGTCGCGTTTGGCGGCTGTGGTCGAAGTGAGGCGCGGGGGAAGTTCGCGGCCCAACAGCTTCTCGGCTGCACGGCGATTCACTTCGTCCTGTCCAGGTGTCAGCCTCGCCCTGCGTGCGTGCCATGTTTCCTGCGTCAACGCACTCACTGCTCGCCTCCCTTCACTATTGATGCGACACGGCGACTGGTGACGTAGCGGTATTGCCTCAGAGACCGAGTTTCGTGACCGCGTTGTCCTCCAACGGATTCGCCGTGCGGATGTAGCCGTGGACGGTGCGCGGGTTGGACCAGCGGCCCTGACGCATGATCTCGCGGTCGCTCGCGCCACCGAGCGCCGCCTGGGTGGCGAAGCCCGCGCGCAGGGAATGTCCGGAAAACAGGTCGGGGTCGAGGCCCGCGCGGGCAGCATAGCGTTTGACGAGTTCCGCGACGGCGCGCCCGGACATCGCGGTGGCACCGATCGTGCCGTGCCTATTGATCGTCGGGAACAACGGCAGGTCGGGATGGTGGGCGAGGGGAGTGCCGGTGAAGCCGTGGCAACGGTGGATCTCGGGATCCTGCGAGTTCTCGTCGAGCCACGCGCGCACGCCGAGAGTTTCCTCGGAGACCTGGATTTCGAGCAGTCGCACCCAATCGGCGAACGCGCACACCGGGCAGGTCTGTGGGCGGCGCCCGCGCGGCAACGCGACCCGCTGCTCCGCGACACCGGTCGGGTCGGTCTTCGTGCTCGGCAGATGAACCAGCAGAATCGGTTCGCCGGTCCCATGATCGATGCTCACCCGAACATCGGCCACCCGTAGCCCCGCCAATTCGCTGCGCCGCAACGCGCCCGCGAAACCCATGAGCAGCGCCAAAGCGTCACGGCGGCGGGCCGGTTCGGTCGGCCACCCCGGATCCGGCAGCCCCGCCAGCAGTTGGTCCAGGGTGTGCAGCAGTACCGGACGTTTGCGCGTCGGGGGAGTGCGGCGGGTGCGACGCATTCCGCGCAGCGTCAACCGCACCACATCCGAACGAGTGGGCGAGGGCAGACCGTTGGCCGCGTGCACGGCGGCGATCGCGGCCGACTTCCGCTCCAAAGTCGCTGGACTGAAGGCCCATTCACCATTCGGGCGGCGCGCGTCGGCGGCGGCCGCGAGGTACACCGCCACATCCAACGCGTCGGCGGGCAACGCCTGCCGCCCCTCGGTCGCACACCACCCCGCCCACGCCACCCAGTCCGTCCGATAAGCGCGCAGCGTATTCGCCGACTGCGAAGCCTCCAGATAACGCCGCAGAGCCGCCGCCTGCGTACCGTCGAATCGCTCCCGAACCAGCCGCAACGCCGCAGTATCGACCAACACACTGCGCACTCCATGCCGCAATTGCGTGCGCACCGAATCAGGCACCGCCACAACAGCATCCAGCTCAGCCACGGTGCTCCTTTCGCGGATGTGGTTGTCGTCGAACGACTTATCCCGCCAAGCCTATGTGTTGGGGCGTCGGATGTGCGGGAGCGGTGTGCGCGTCAGATTGGAATAGTGGGGTGAGTGGTTGTAGGCAAATAGCCGGTTTCGCATGATCCGGAGCGAGAATGCCCCTAAAAGTTGGTGGGTGATCTTGCTTCTACGGGTGAGTAGCATGAGTTATGTGGAATATGCATCAGAACATCAGGCTCTCCTGTCGCGATAGCTGGCGGTGAGTGATTCCGCTCGATGTTCGATGGCAACCAAACGGTTATCAGTGACCGTGCCGTAGAAGGAGGTACCGAGATGATTCCGGATGTGTATGGCTGGTTCCTGGATGCCTTGCGCTGGTTGTTTGTCTGACGAACGGGCGCGGTGCTCGCGGGGGAAACGCGCCCGCAGGCACCGCGCCGCCGTCGGGGGCTGAAGTCGACGCACGGCTGTCACGCATGTAGGTCGATGACTCGGCTGCCCGGTAGGCGGGCGACGGTAGCTCCCGCGCGACGGTTCAGTGCTGTGGGTGTGCGGGCGATCGGTTCATCGGTGTTTCGAGACGTCGTCGTCGGGCACTCGCACCCCGTGGCCTCGAACGGCGCCGTCGTTCTCGCAGGCCACCGCTCAAAGCATGCAGCGGACCGGTGGTCCAATCCGATCCGTTCGCCGACGAAAGGAGCGCACATGCCGCAGAACCTGCAAGGAAAGCGCGTCGCGATTCTGGCTGCCGACGGGGTGGAGCAGGTCGAACTCGTCGACCCGCGCGACGCCGTCCGGGATGCCGGTGCCGAAACGAAGTTGCTGTCGCTGCGTACCGGCGAGATCCAGGCCATGAATCAGGACGTGGAGAAGGGCGACACGTTCCCGGTCGACAGCGTCGTCTCCGACGTCAGCCCCGCTGATTTCGATGCCCTCATCCTCCCTGGTGGCACCACCAACCCCGACAAACTGCGCCTGGACTCCGGTGCGGTCCAGTTCGTGCGGGACTTCTTCGCCACCGGCAAGCCGGTAGGTGTGATCTGCCACGGACCGTGGACCCTCGTTGAGGCCGATGTCGTCCGGGGGAGAACCCTCACCTCCTACCCGAGCATCCGCACCGACATCCGCAATGCGGGCGGCAATGTCGTCGACGAAGAGGTCGTTACAGACAAGGGCCTGGTCTCGAGCCGCAACCCCGACGACCTCCCTGCCTTCTGCGCGAAAATCGTCGAAGAATTCGCCGAAGGCAAGCACCCGGTCCACCCGGAAGGCGCCACCGCGCCCTGAACGCTTGGATCAAGATCACCACGGCGTCCGGAGCCCAGCTGATGCCGTGGTGATCTGGTCTTCGTCCGAGGTCGTAGGCAGCCGGTCCGCCTGGCGATGGGGGCTCGTGTCTGGTCGTAGTCGGTCGAAATGCTAAGTGCCCATGACGAATTCACAAAACGCGCCGAGTTGGATTCCTCGATCACCTAACGGCCGCTCACATAATGGTTATTGCGACTCTTCTCGTAACGTGACGGAACGTAGGTGTGCTCCCGTTACGCCGAATCACGTTGCTGAGCAACGTTGCCAGCGCTTTTTGGCGGCTGTTCCTGCGCTGGTGCGGAGGCAAAGCGCCGCTGTGAGTTCTCATCCGAACATGACCGTCTCCGCGCGCATCGCGGGAGCGTGACGCCGCCCGCCCGGTTCAACCGCGCCTTCGCCGGAGGTCGGACCCGCTCGAATGCGAGCTCTTCACGAATCGGCTCGACGACGCTCGCCATACCCCAATGCCGTTCGACCCGATCATGGCGCGCCATAAGTCGATCACCCACCGGTAGGCTCTCGCCCTTCCGCAGGATCCCGTCGGCATCCGCTGCGCGCCCGCCCGCTCAGCGTCTTCGGTAGCCGGATGCTCGATCAGCGCCCGCAGCAAGCCCCGTGATTCGTGAACCACTCCTGATCGTCACCTGACCACCTTGCTCCGCTACGGCCCGCTGTCGCCTCATCGCCAACCCGGTCCGCGAACGCGACCCTGCGTGCACGGCCGTCAAGATTCCGTCTGCGTCGTCGGATTCGAGGGGTACCCAGTTTTTGAACCATTGCGTAGCAGTTACGTTTCGTATGCAATAACCAAACGAAACGAAACACAATTGGGATTCTGACCGCCGATAATGTTCACTTATCGGTGGTCAGAGGGAATGCGCTCGGCGGCGGTCGATACAGGAACTGTCCTCGCTCGATCAATGTGATTCTGAATCATTGAATCTGATGTTCTACCGGACTTACCTGATGCTGGCCCAATAGAAGTGATGTCGCCATGGTTGTTCCGTCTTGATGGATCTCGGGTCGGCGGGAGTCCTGGACGTCGAGACCGCCTCCGGCGGCCTTGCTCAGAGTCTCGCCGGCATGGGCCCCGGCGGTATCGTCACGATGGGTGCAGCCGCTACGGTGGCGGAGTGCATTTCACGAATGGGGGATCGGTGATCGATCGACGTCCACTGGCCGGCTGGAGCCGCACCGCACCGACTGTCGCGCAGGTGCTGTGCAGTCCCGACATCGAAACGGTGGCGAAGGCCGTAGGCGAGGCAGGGCCACGCGGTGTCATCGCGCGAGGGCTTGGACGCAGCTACGGCGACCCTGCCCAGAACGGTGGCGGCTTAGTCGTCGATATGACCGTGTTCGATCGCATCCATACGATCGACCCGGACAGTGGTGTCGTCGATGTCGATGCTGGTGTCAGCCTCGACACGTTGATGCGGGCGGTTCTGCCGCATGGCCTGTGGGTGCCGGTGTTGCCGGGCACTCGGCAGGTCACCGTGGGTGGCGCGATCGCGTCGGACATCCACGGCAAGAATCATCACTCCGCGGGCAGCTTCGGCAACCACGTGCTGTCGATGGATCTGTTGACCGCGGATGGCACGGTCCGGACGATCGGTCCGGATGGCGCCGATGCGGAGCTGTTCTGGGCCACGATCGGCGGTATGGGTCTGACCGGAATCGTTGTGCGGGCCCGGATCCGGATGAAGCACACAGAGACCGCGTACTTCATTGTCGACTGCGACCGCACCCGCAACCTCGACGAGACGATGGAGCTGCTGACCGGCGGATCCGACGAAGGATACGAGTACTCGGTCGCGGTGCCGGACACGATCAGCACCGGCACGAAACTGGGACGTGCGGGGTTCAGCCGCGGAAACCTTGCCAAACTCGATCAGCTGCCAGCCAAGCTGCGCAGGAATCCGCTGCATTTCACTGCGCCGCAACTGCTTACAGTGCCCGACGTTTTCCCGAGCGGGATGGTGAACAACCTGACCAATCGGATCGCAGGCGAGGTCACTTACCGGGTCTTCGGCAAGCAGGGGCGGGGAATGATCCAAAACATCACCCAGTTCCTGCATCCGCTGGATGTGCTCGGGGAGTGGAATCGTGCCTATGGTCGCCGCGGCTTTCTCCAGTATCAGTTTTCGATGCCGTTCGGCGCTGAGGACCAGTTGGCCGATGCGGTGCGGGCCATCGCTCACTCGGGACACCGGTCGTTTCTGAACGTGTTCAAGCGCATGGGCCCGAGCAGCCGGGCGCCGCTGTCGTGGCCGCATCCGGGATACATGCTGAGCCTGGACTTCCCGCTCAAGTTGGGAGTGAACGAGTTCTGCGCTGATCTCGATCGGCGGGTGCTGGGTGCTGGTGGCCGCCTCTACTTTGCGAAGGAGTCGCGCACCACGCCGGAAATGATTCGAGCGATGTATCCGCGGCTCGAGGAGTGGCGCAAGATTCGTGACGCGGCGGACCCGGAGCGCGTGTTCGTCTCGGACCTGGCTCGCCGGCTTCGGCTGGTGGACGACGAGTTGGTCCCCGCACGCTGATGCCATCACCAAATGCCATCCGAAGGGGCGCGGCTGGCCGAATCTGATGCGGGTGTGTCGTGATCACTGCTCGACAGGGTGTCGGTGAGAGATCGGGAGCGGGGATGTCGTCTGGGTTGCGTGTCGTCGCAGGTGCGCGAACGGCCCAGCTGACGGGATATGAGCTGGTCTTCATCGACAGCGACGGCAGCGAGGCACGGTGTTCGCTGCCGGAAGCGGCCGGGATCGGTTTCGAGCATGTCGCGCCAGTTCGCTCGATCCCCTCGTATCAGGGCCAGCGCAACAATCCCGGTTTCTACTGGGCGGCAACAATGGCCGCGCATGTGGAGTTCGAGTCATGGCTGGAACGTGACGAGGCGATGGCGCTGGATTTCGATGCCGAGGTGACAGGGTTTGCCGCGCAACCATTCTGGTTGTTCTGGCCCGATGCCGGCCGGGTCCGCTCGCACGCCCCGGATTTCTTCGCCCGCCGCGCCGACGGCACCGGGATCGTGATCGACTGCCGGCCCGCAGACCGGGTGCGGCCCCGGGACGAGGCCGCGTTCACCGCAACCGAACGTGCGTGCGCTGAGGTCGGCTGGAGCTACCGGCGGGTGAGCGGGCACGATCTGATGTGGTTGGCGAACGTGGGCTGGCTGGCTACCGGCATCCCCGCTATCTGGTCGAACCGGTTGCGGCGGAACTGATGTCGGTGTTCGCGACACCGCTGGCATTGATAGAGGGAGCGCGGGAGGTCGGTGATCCGATCGCGCGGTGTTGCCGATGCTGTTTCACCTGTTGCGGTGCAGGGAGTTGACGACGGATTTCGGGCAGCGATTGGAGGCGATCTCGACGGTGGTGCGGCGATGACAGCGTTGCTGAAGGTCGGCGATCGGGTGACCACCCGGACCCGTGACTGTCTCGGCTTCGCCGACGATGGCGAACCCGGACGATCCCACCAAGTGCGAGACCAGGACTGCGGTGGCCGTCCCGTCCGGCGCCGACAGCCGCACCCGCACCCCCGACAACGCCGCCACCACGTGTTCGGTGTCGTCGTAGAGGTTTGGTGGGGCAGAGTCTCGAGGACGTTCCCGCCGAGGCCGCAGCGCGTGCTCGGGAGTGGGAACGGCATGTGATCGAGGTCGAGACCGGGCGACCGCCCAGCGCCGCACCGGATGCACTGCCCCGTCCACAATACGATCCGGCGACCACGACGGTGAGGCAACGCGAAGCGGCCAAGGCTGCCGAACTCACCGCGGCTGGCGTCGCCACCAGCGCGATCACGGTCCAGCGGATGCGGCACCGCTACCGTTCCGGCGGGTTGCGGGCCTTGGTGGACGGTCGGCTCACCCGGCCGATGACCCCCCACGGCCGCACCGATCCCCGGGTGGTCGAGGCCATCCGCGCCGCGATCGCGGCCGAGACGAACACCTCGACCGGCACCCGGGACCGGCTGCGACACCGGGTCCAGATGGCCCTGGCCGACAGCTACGGCGACGACGCTCCATCACTGCCGTCGAAAGCGACGTTCAACCGGCTGGTCACGTCGATGACCACCGGCCGGCACACCTTCGGATCGGCCAAGACGCGCCGCTCGGCAGCCAACCGGCCACCGGGCGCGTTCACCGTCACCTGGGCGTCGCGGCCGGGCCAGCATGTTCAAATCGACACCACCCCGCTGGATGTGTTGGCCGTCTTCGACGACGGTGTCGCCCGCCGCGTCGAGCTCACCGCCGCGGTCGACGTCGCGACCCGCACCATCGGCGCTGGGCTGCTGCGTCCGGTCGGCACGAAAGCCGTTGATGCGTCTCTGTTGCTGGCGCGGATGCTGGTGCCCGAACCGATGCGGCCCGGCTGGGCGGATTCGCTGCGGATGTCGGTGTCGCGGTTGCCGCACCGCAGCCTGGCCGACATCGACGCCCGCATGGCCGATGCGGCGGCCAAGCCGGTGATCGTGCCGGAGGCGAGCGGCTGCGACCGCGGCAAGGTGTTTCTGTCGGAGACCTTTGTCCGGTCGTGTGAACGGCTGGGGATCTCCGTGCTGCCGTCGTATCCGCGCACCCCGACCGACAACAGCATCGTCGAGGCAACATTCTCGGCGATGAATACCCTTTTCTGCCAATATGTTTCCGGCCATGTCGGCCGCGATGTCACCCGCCGCAGCCAAGACGCAGAGGCCGAAGCGGTGTGGTCGCTGGCGCAGTTGCAAGAGTTGTTCGACGAGTGGGTGCTGCACTGGCAGCGGCGTCCACACGAGGGCCTGCTCAGTCCGGACGCCGCCCGCGCTGTCTGCCAGACGCAGCACACGCAAGCAGTTCCTCACCGAACTCGGCAGACGCATGACCGGACAACTCAGACCCTACTGGCCACGACGCAACAGCGACCCCATCGCCACCTGGATGGACGGCCTATCCCGCGCCGGCACAAACTGGAACAACGAACGACCACCACGCGACTTCTACGCGCCTCAGAAATACTGAGCCACATTGCCGTCCAACAGACTCAGCCAATCTGATTCGTCCCAGGTCAACACGAACAGCATGACATCAGATCAACTGAGCCAGAACAGGAACTCGATCCCGTCGGACCTGGCCCGATGCAACCAATCTCGCCGTTCGGCCGTCCCGTCCGCGATGTGTTGCGCAGTGCCTAGGTTTGCGAGATCCGGCGGTGGTCGCTGGGGCGTGAGCCGCGTACCCGTTTGAACGCCGCGCTCAACGCGAATGCTCCGGAGTAGCCGACCCGCCTGGCGATGGCGTCGACGGTCAGGTCGGTGGTGCGGAGCAGTTCGACGGCAAGGGAGAGCCGCCAGTTGGTCAGGTAGGTCATCGGGGGGTCGCCGACCAGCGACGTGAAGCTTCGGGCGAACGCCGCTCGCGACAATCCTGTCGATGCGGCGAGGTCGGCCACCGTCCACGGATGTGCCGGGCTGTCGTGCATCAGCCGCAGTGCGATGCCGGTCCGGGGGTCGTCCAGGGCGCGCCACCAGCGCGGGGCATCGTCGAGCCAGCCGCGCAGTGCCGCCACCAAAATCAGGTCCAGTAAGCGTTCCGATACCAGCGTTTGACCGGATCGAGCGCGGGTCACTTCCTCGGCCATCACCTGCGGTGCCGGGATCGCGGTCCCGGTAGTCGGCACGACGAGGATGGCGGGCAGGGCGCGCAATAGGTGCTCGCTGAGTCCGTCTCGGCCTACGAAGGCACCACTGAGCAGCAGGGGACCCTCCTCGCGGTCGTTGTCGCCGCTGCCGCAGGAGCGTGTGGGCCCGGTGCCGCCGGGGCAATAGTCCGCAGCGGTGACCGTCCACGTCGGGCTCGACGACAGAGCTGACGACGGAGTGTCGCCCACGACGTAGGGCGCACCGCCACGCACCACCGCGATATCGCCCTCGGCGATGCGCACGGGATCTTGCCCGTCGGCCACCACCCATGCGTGGCCGCGCAGCATGGTGGCCACCATGAGCGGGGCACCGGTGGACATCCGCAGTGCCCAAGGCGGTCGCAGAACCGTCGGCCGAAACACCGCCCCACGGCCCCACACTCCCGCCAGCAGTTCGGAGACGGCATCCACCGCCGCGAGTGTAGACGCCGTGATATCACTCGGATCGTCCTGAGCATGGATGATCGCGTCTGGTCCCGGTTGACTCGGGACATGAACCGATCACCGATCCTTGTCACCGGCGCAACGGGGAAATCCGGGCGTCGCGTCGTCGCCCGGCTGCGTGCCGGCGGGATACCTGTGCGCGCGGCGTCGCGCACCGGCGAGCACCCCTTCGATTGGACCGACCCCGGCACCTGGGATGCCGCACTCGACGGCGTGCACGCGCTCTACCTGGTGCAGCTCAACGGAAGTCGCCTCGTCCGACCCTTTGTCGACAACGCGCTGCGCCACGGGGTCCGACGCATCGTCCTGGCCTCTGGCCGTGGCCTCGATGATCCCGACTACATCCGCGGCAACGGCGACATCCGAAACGCGGCGCTCGACAGCGAGGCCGCCGTACGCGACAGCGGCTTGGAATGGACGATCAGTCGCCCGGGCTGGTTCGCGCAGACCTTCACCGAAGGCATCTATGCCGACGCCGTCCGCGCTGGTGAGCTACGCCTACCCGCCGGTGACGGCGCCGCCAGTTTCCTGGACGCCGACGACGTCGCCGCGGTGGTGGTCGCCGCACTGACCGGGGACGACCACGTAGGTCGGACCTACGAGCTGTCGGGCCCGCGCGCGGTGACGCTCACCGAAGTGGCCGCCACCCTCTCCGAGATCACCGGACGCGCCATCCGTTATGTGCCGCTTTCGAGGCCGGAGTACGTCGCCGAGCTCGTGCGACAGGGGGTATCGGGTAAGGACGTCGAAGCTTTCGCCAACGTGGCCGAGTCGCTGCGGCTGCGGAAAGATGCGCACGTGTCCGACGGGGTGCAACGCGCCCTCGGCCGCGCACCGCGCACCTTCGCCGCAGCGATTCAGGGAGTCGAAGCCGTCATCGACCCGCCGGTTCGCCAGGGCCGCTGAGCACGCTCGTCGCCGAGGTCGATCACCCCGTGCGATGGCAGAATAGTGCGATGACGGCTGTCAGAAGTGATCGCTACCAAAGGGTCTCGACCCTTCTGGCCGCGCGCAGCGACGGCGAGCTCGCCGAACTCACGGCCACGGGTCGGCCGAATACCGTGGGGGTGGGCGGTGGCACGGCGGTTCTCGACGTGGAGGGCGTGTCGGTGTTCGTCAAGCGCATTCCGTTGACCGAGCGAGAACTCGCTCACTCGCATTCCACTGCGAACCTGTTCGACCTGCCGGTGTTCTGTCAGTACGGCATCGGTGGCCCGAGTATCAACGCGTGGCGGGAACTGGCCGCGAATGTCATTGTTACCGACGGTGTTCTGGCCGGTCGGACGCACTTGTTTCCGATGCTTTATCACTGGCGGGTTCTGCCTGGCCGGTCGCCGGTCGCCGCCGAACACGAAGACATCGATACGGTGGTCGCGGAGCAAGGGGATAGCCCGGCCGTGCGTGCCCGACTCGAAGCGCTGGTCGCCGCGCCGTGCAGTCTCGTGTTGTTCTGCGAGTACATCCCGTACCCGCTGCCGGACTGGTTGCGCGAGAACCCGGTCGGCAAGGCAGCGACGGTCGAGCGGCAGTTCGCCGACATCGTGACGTTCCTGAGTAATCAGGAGCTGCTGCACATGGACGGACACTTCGGCAATATTCGAAGCGACGGGGAACGGATCTATCTCAGCGACTTCGGTCTGGCGACCTCGCCGCATTTCGAGTTGTCCTCGGTCGAGCGTGATTTCGTCGAGCGCCACGTCACCCATGACGCCGACTACGCCGCCATGCGACTGGTCAACTGGCTGGTCACCGGTGTTTGTGGGATGCCGACGACGACCAAGGCCGAGTTCGCCGCCCGCAACGACTTCGTGTCTCGGTGCGCGGCCGGTCGCATCCCGCAGGACGTGCCGTCGGTGGTGGCGACGATTCTGGCTCGGCACGCACCGGCTGCCGCCGAAATGAACGCCTTCTACTGGAAGTTGTTCGATGGTGACTTCAGTGCGCGATACCCGACAGGTCGGGCTCGGGTACCGCAGGTCAGGGGATGAGCGAACGCGCGACGCGGAACCCGACGTCATCGACGCGGAAGGTGGGGTGACTGCGGCGGCGAACACCGGCACGGCAGCTCCAGTGCTCATCGAACCAGCCGCCACCGCGCAATACTCGGTACGTGCCGTAGACCTCGGGGTCGTAGAAGTCCCAGCACCATTCCCACACATTGCCGAGCGTGTCGTAGAGACCGAACGGGTTGGGTTGCTTGCCGCCGACATCGTGTGGACGTTCCTCGGAATTGCCTCTATACCAGGCGATCTCGTCGAGTGAGCCGTAGCGCGGCCCGGTGGTGCCTGCGCGGCAGGCACGCTCCCACTCGGCTTCGGTGGGCAGTCGGTATCCGTCGGCGGAGGTATCCCAGTTGATGCTTTCGCCGTCGTCGGGAAGGGAATAGACCGGTGCGAGGCCCTCGTGCTCGGACAGCGCGTTGCAAAACGTGATCGCATCCCACCAGGAGACTTCCGATACCGGGAGTTGGTCCCCGACGATCGTGCTCGGACGCAACCCGGTAACTCGTGCGTATTGCTCCTGGTCGACCGGAAACGCACCGAACCTGTAGGGAGGGAGTTCGACCACCCATGTGCGCTGGGTTCGCCGGTCCGACAGTTCCACCGGCCCCGCCGGAATATCGATCATCTGCGCTGCGTCCACGATTCGGCAACCATACTGACACCGATCGTGTGCCTTCCTACCCGCACTGGGAGAACGGTGATCGCGCGCGTGTACGTCGTCGCGTTGCGCGCTGACGCGACGATGTTTCGCGCGATTCCCCGGGTGCCGATCGGGGGCACAATACGTGGCGTATTCCGTGTCGGCGGTGCGGGTTTCGCGCCGCGCACCGGGTGGTGCGGGATGTATCGTCACCAACCCCGACCAGGACCCCTCGGCCGGTGCCGAGTTCGCCCGTTGCGATATGTCGGGGTGCGTCCCGGTCCGCGGCCCACGTCGCGTATGTGCGAGCGGAAGTGGCCGTAGGCAGACGGGAGCAGGCGGGCGGGCAGTCGCCGGGGTCCGGACCTTGCCGGGGCGAAGAATGCGGCGTTCATGGGATCAGCGGGAGGGATGTCTGCGGAAACGCTGGAGAAGGCGTGTCCTCAGCTCGCCTACGTGCGGTAGGCGAGCCGAGGACGGCGAGACAGGTGGTGTCGGTCAGATGCCGAAAGGTGCTGCGTAGCGGACGGTTCCGCCGGGCAGCGGTTCGGAATCCAGGCTCAGTGCCATCAATGCCTCGTCGGGGACCTCGATGCTCAGCCGAATACCGTAGTCCGATGCTCGAGTGAACCCGAACCGCGGATAGTAGGTCGGGTGACCGAGGACGATGACGAGATGCTCACCCGCCTGTTCGGCGGCCCCGAGCGCGGCACGGATCGCCGCGGAACCGGCTCCGGTTCTTTGGTATTCGGGCGGGACCGCGCACGGCCCCAGACACAACGCCGGAGTGTCATCGACGTGACAGCGAGTCAGCAGGGCGTAACCGACGGGCTTGCCGTCCGGCGCCGCGCTGAGAATCGAGAGGTCGTCGAGCCAAGCCGGGTCGTCGCGTAGGGCATCGACGAGGTCGGCTTCCTCCGCGGTGTCGAATGCGGCGAGGTTGATCTCGCGGATCGCGGGGATGTCGGCGTCGGTCTCGGCGCGAGTGATCCAGTTGGTGCGAGTGCTCACAACGGTGGTCTCCGTTTCGTGGTGCTGGGTTGCTCGGTGCGGGCGTCGGCAGGTCTTGGTGCCGAGATGGGTCGGTACGCGGACGCGTGCGGCCGGGATGCCTCGGGATGTGTGTTGCCCTTCAGCGCTGGCGATCGCGGAATCGATAGGTCGCGCAGATCTCGCGTGATCGCCTTCTGGGTTTTGCGTTTGCTCGCGTCGCGGGCGTCGCCTCGGGCCGCTGCCCACTCGCTCTCGCGGTCGCGTACGGGATGAATTGTGTCGCAAACGAATCGTCCCAACCGAGAGCGGACAAATCGAACGAGGACGGAGAAGAAAACAAGGTGAGACCCTTGGCAAGGGGCCCCGCTCGAACACCGAAACCATCGCGGCGACAAGCCGACACGGCTCGCGCCCCTATTGGCGAGAAGAATCGATCAGACCGGAGCCCAGGACGTGAGGATGATCCAGGCGCTGCGTAGCGCAGCGGTCTTCACCGCAAACATCAACCCACCTCCTTCTCTCGTGTACCGGTCGAACATGTACCGGTCGAACTCGGACGAATGACGCTAACACCTGGGTTGGGAACTTGCCACTGAATTATGGCCGGCTCTTTCCCGCGGTGTCCGCGTGACAAGTCGCTGCGAAAAGGTGGCGGATCGGCGAGCCGCTGGCGGGTGGGATCCATTGCGGCAGTTCAAGGATGGATCGCGCCTCGACTGATCTCGGCGTTGCGCGATGGAGGCGGAGCGCGACGGCCGCGCCGGGGTGCGCTCCGGAAGTTTCCGGGCGGCCATCGACGGTCCGCGTCGAGATCTGGTGCGTTTGCACTAGGAGCCGTATGGAACTGGTCTGGTGGCACCAGCGGAAGACGGTGGCAGGGGGCGATGCCGGGACGGGGGTCTGGAGGGAATTCTCGGAGGTGCGCGCAACGAGTGCGTGGCGCACAGCTCGAGCACGGCACGTCCTTGCTCGTCACCGATGAGAAAAGGACGCTTATGTCCCACACCGTGGTATCTCCGGCCCGTATCGGGCGGTCGTCGCTCGGCGCGCTCGGCGTTTTGGCGCTTGCCCTCGGCGCCTTGCAAACAGTGGTCGAGCCCGCGCTGCCGCTGCTGCAACGCGAGCTGGGCGTCAGTCCTGCCGAAGGGGCGTTGGTCGGCAACGCGTTACTCATCACCGGCGCGGTCCTCACACCCGTGGCAGGCAAACTCGGCGACCGCTACGGCGGAAAACGGGTACTGATGTGGCTGATGGCCGCGGTCTCGGCGGGTGGACTCTTGGCGGGTTTCGCGCCGAACCTGCCGGTGTTGTTGCTCGGCCAGATCCTGCAGGGTGCCATGGTGGGCGCGCTGCCACTGTCGTTCATCCTGGTGCGCAAACATCTCACGACCGGTGCGTCACAGGCGGCGATCGGGGTGGTTGTCGCGCTGTTCACCGGCGGCGGCATGGTGGGAACGGCGATCGCCGGGCCGATCGCGGAAGCGCTCTCGTGGCACGGGATGTTCGTGGTGCCGACGGTGGTGATCATCGCGGCAACGGTGGTCGTGGCTCGACTGATGCCGCACGATCCGCCGATCGACGCCGAGGGCGGGATCGATTGGCCCGGTGCGGTTTTGCTGAGCGGCGCATTGCTGGCTTTGATGATCGGGCTGGTCACCGTGACGAGTGGCGGTCTGTCGCCGCTCGCGATCGGTGCCATCGCGGTGCTTGCGGCCGCCCTCGCGACCGGATGGGTCGCCGTCGAGCGCAAAGCGGTCTCGCCGATGGTCGATCTCCGCATGCTGGCCAAGCCCGTGATGCGAAATTCGTGGGTGCTCACGTTGGTGATCACGGTCAGTTCCGGAATGGTGGTCTTTCTGCTTCCGCAGCTGTTCGCCGTCGACGCGAATGGGTATGGCTTCGCGGCAAGCACCACCACGATCGGACTGTTCTTGTTGCCCGGTGCCCTCGCCGGGGCGTTCAGTGATTCGGTCGGTGGGATCGCCGCACGACGCTTCGGGCCGCGCGCGGTGGTCATCGTTGGTGCCGTCGTCACCGCGGCCACGATGCTCGGTCTCGCCGCACTGCACACTGCCGCATGGCAACTCGTCCTGGCAAAGATGCTCACTGCGGTCGCCGCGGGCGTCGCGACTACGGCATTGCTCGCAAGCACCGCCACCGCGGTCGAGGCCGAAGACACCGGAATCGCCACCAGCCTGCTCGTGGTGACTCGCGTGATCGGCGTTGCTCTCGGCGCGCAGATCGGGGGCGCGATCCTTGCGGCCGGTGGTGACGCACTGACCGATCAACCAGCCGAATCGGCCTTCGTTCTGGGGTTCGCCGTCTCGGGTCTTGTCGCCGCATCGGCTCTGCTCGTCGTCCGTTCCACGAAGAAGGGAATCAAGGCATGACCGCCACCGGCCCGTCGAGGGGCAGTCGTACTACCGCACAGCGCAAGGTGCTGATTTCCGGGGCAAGCATCGCCGGGCCCGCGCTCGCGTACTGGCTGCACCGTTTCGGTCTCGCTGTCACGGTGGTGGAGAAGGCAAGCGCATTGCGCGGCGGTGGATATCCGATCGATATCCGAGGGACCGCCATCGAGGTGGTTCGCCGGATGGGGATACTGCAGCAACTGCGGGACGCGCATATCAATTCGCGGCGTTGCACTTTCCTCAACGCCGACGGCAGCGAATTGATCGCGCTCACCCCGAGCGCCGTGGCGGGCAGCGTCGAGGGACAAGACCTGGAGGTGCGCCGTGGAGATCTGGCCGCCCACCTGTACGCGATCGTTCGGGACGACGTGGAGTTCCTCTTCGACGACTCCATCGACACCCTCGATCAATCGGAGCACGGGGTCGACGTGACGTTTCGCAGTGGTCGACGGCGCACGTTCGACCTGGTGATCGGGGCCGACGGTATGCACTCCCAGATTCGCGAGTCCCTGTTCGGCCCCGAGGAACAGTTCCACCGTTACCTTGGCTACTGCTTCGCCATATTCACGATGCCGAACACCTTCGGCTTCTCTCGTGAACTCACGATGTGGAACGCGCCGGGCAGAGCCGCCGCGCTCTACGCCGTCGGTGCGAACGACGAACTCCACGCATTCCTGAACTTTCACCAACCACAACCGCCGCTGGCGGCACTCCGAAATCCCGAGGCCCAACGGGATCTGGTCGCCGACGTCTTCGCGGGGGCGGGATGGGAGGTGCCGGGCATGGTCGCCGCGATGCGCGACGCAGACGATCTGTTCTTCGACACGGCCGGTCAGATCCGTATGCCGCGCTGGTCGCATGGTCGCGTCGCGCTCGTGGGCGACGCCGCCTATGCGCCCTCGTTTCTCACCGGGCAAGGCTCGAGCCTCGCGCTGGTCGGCGCCTACCTGCTCGCCGACGCGCTGGCCGAGAACCAGGACCACGCTGCGGCGTTCGACGCTTACGAACGCGGCCTCCGTGAGTTCGTCGGCATGAATCAGGCCCTGGTAGGCAATGGTTCGGCCACGCTGTTTCCCACCACGGCGCGGGCGCTCGAACAACGCAACGACATGCTGCGTGACCTCGCGACTATGCCTTCTGCCTCGGCGCGCCCCGCCCATTCCGCGCTGACACTGCCTGATCCCGTCTCGACGCCGTGATCGGCACGGCAGCAGTGTGTATCGCCTTCGGCGCCTGTGCGATCCGGATCGTGATCACACCCGCGGTTTCGGCGGCGCTGGGACGCCGACCGTCGGGGTCGACCCGTATCGTGACCCGTGTGCTGGCGAATCCTGGTACCGAGGTCGAGCCACTGACCAGGCATGACTCCGTCGCACCGTGCTGTCGACCAGCACCGAGCCGGCCATGATGGCGACGGACGACGGTCCGCGACCAGACGGGTGGCGGCGGGAAGCAGCGATCACGGTGGCGGCGTTCGCGCTCTGCCTGCTCAGTGGCGTGATGCAGGTCGACAACACGCTGTCGCCACCACCCGCCGCCGCGTACCTGATCGCGGTGCTGTCCTGTGCCGTGCTGCCACTGCGGTACCGAGCGCCGTTGACCGCCATGGCGGTCACGACCGCGGCCGGTGTGCTGGTTCCGTTCGCGGGTCTGCTGTTGACCCCGCTGATCGTCGCTCCGGCCGTGATCACCGCCTACTCGCTCACCGCACACAGCGAGCGACGAGCAGTGAGTGCGATGTTGCTCGCCTCCGTGGCGCTGCTGGTTGCTTCCACACCACTGATCGGGGCGCTCTCGTGGCAGGACGCGAGCAGGGTGGGCTCGGTGGCGGTCTTTCCGCTGGTCGCCGGTGCGCTCGGGTATTCGGTGCGCAATCGGCGGGCCTATCTGGCGGCTGTCGAGGAGCGGGCTCAGCGAGCCGAACGCAGCCGCGACAGTGCGGCGGGTCAGCGAGTCGCCGAGGAACGTGTGCGCATCGCGCGGGAACTGCACGACCTCGTGGCACACCAGATCACCCTCGCCAACGCCCAAGCCACGGTCGCCGCACACCTTTTCGACGCGCGCCCGGAACAGACTCGCAAAAGTCTCTACGAGCTCGTCGAGACCACCGGCAATGCGATCGATGAACTTCGTGCCACGGTGGGTCTGCTGCGCCAGACCGGCGATATGGCCACGCCCGCCGAACCGGCGCCGGGGTTGTCGCGGCTGCCCACACTGCTCGAGTCTTTCCGCGGTGCCGGACTCGAGGTGTCGATGCACCACCAGGGCGTGGCGCGGCCGTTACCGCCGGGACTGGACCTGACCGCGTACCGGATCATTCAGGAAGCGCTGACGAACGTGACCAAACACGCGGCGTTCGGTAGCGCCAGGGTACGGCTGGACTGGCACAGAGATCGCGTGGACATCACCGTCGCCGACGACGGGGGCGCGACCGTGCCCGCGGCCACCGGACCGGAGCGCCCGCCCGGTTACGGACTGATCGGGATGCGCGAACGTGCCGCCGCCGTCGGCGGACAGCTCACGGCGGGCAGGCGTCCCGAAGGTGGTTTTCTCGTTGCTACCCAGCTACCGATACCGGCCGTGAAGGACGCGAACACGACCCGGCGAAATGACGACGCAACCGTATGGACCGAAACGGCGAAAGGTGAAGGGCGAATGGATGATCCAGCCGATGGTGTCGAGTCGTGAAGCTGCGGGTGCTGCTCGCCGACGATCAGGCGCTGCTGCGCGGTGCGTTCCGTCTGCTACTCGACTCCGCCGACGACATCACCGTGGTCGGCGAGGCTGCCGACGGCCGGCAAGCCGTCGGGCTCACCCGCGAGCTGCGACCGGATGTCGTGATCATGGATATCCGCATGCCCGACGTGGATGGCCTCACCGCCACCTCCCAGATCTGCGCGGACCCTGAGCTGCACGGCACCCGTATCCTCATCCTCACCACGTACGAGACCGATGAGTACGTGGCGCAGGCACTGCGCGCCGGGGCGAGTGGGTTCATCGGCAAGGGGATCGGAGCCGAAGCCATGCTCGACGCGGTGCGCACCATCGCGGAGGGCGACACTCTGCTCTCACCCGCCGCGACCCGATCCCTGGTCACCCGTTTCCTCGCCACCCCGGACAACCCGCCCCGTCACCCCGAACAGCTCGCCCTGCTCACCCCGCGCGAGCGCGAGATGGTGGCCCTGGTCGCGACGGGCCTGTCCAACCAGGAAATCGCCGAGCGAATGTTCCTCAGCCCCTTCACCGTTCGCGCCCACGTGCAGCGCGCGATGACGAAGCTCGATGCCCGCGACCGGGCGCAACTCGTCGTCATCGCGTACCGAACCGGTCTGGTCGACAGCGATCGTGGCCACTGCGAGTGAAGCGAAATAACGGCGAATTCGCCTGACGTCCGGTGCTGCCGGAGTGCGGTGTCCTACCGATCATTTGGATTCCAGGTGGCCCAGCGGGTGGGGGTCGGCGAAGGTCTTGTGGACGGCGGCCCATTCTGCGTCGTCGACGCCGAGTGCGTGCCGTAGGTAGGCGAGGGTGACCTGCTGGACCATCGCCACGCGCTCGGGGTTCTCGTCGGTGGTCTCCGCGGACTGGTAGCCGGAGATGCCGCCGAGGAAGTGTTCGCCGCCGAAGACCGTCAGGAGACTTTTCTTACCGGGGGCGAGAACGTAGGGGTCGGTCATCCAGTCCGCGCCGCGGACAGTCAGCGGGAGGATGTCCTTGTCGCCCGCGACGACGAGAGCGGGGGTCGTCATGTAGGTGAAGTCGGGGTGGCGCAGCCACGGGAGCTGTTCGGCGGCAAAGGGAGTCAGGTCGTCGCCGCCTCTTCCCGCTGTGGCCAACAGCACGCCCGCGGTGACTCGGGAGTCGGACAGGTCGTCGGTTTGTCCGGTCTGTGGGTCGCGCACGCGCAGACCCGACAGGATGCCAGCCGTTTGGCCGCCGAAGGAATGTCCTGCTGCGGCGACGCGGTCCCGGTTCGTGCGACCACGCAATCCGGGGACGGCCGATTCGAGCTCGTCGAGGTGGTCGAGGGCGAGCCGCATGTCTTCGACACGGAAACGCCACAATTGCGGCCTGCGAGGGTCGTCCTCGGGGAGGGCGAGTGTTTTCGAGTCGAGGTGGGTGGGTTGGATGACGACGAAACCGTGTGCCGCCCAATAGTCGGCGAGCGGTGCATAGCCCTCGAGTGAGGAGCCGAAACCGTGTGCGAACACGACGATCGGTAGGTCGGTTCCTGTCACGGGCGCGGAAACTCGGATGTGCAGATCCGTGCCGCGTGCGGGCGCGGGCAGCACGATCGGTTTGACCGAGATGAGAGCGGTGTCCGCGCTCGGCGGTGTCACCGGGTTCGAGGTGCTCGACATAGCACTTCCTTCTACGCTTCGGGCCTCGTTTCGGGAGGCGAGGCGGCGATGGTCGCGGCCCCACGAGCTACGCTAGAACCTGACGCCGATGTCAGAGGCAAGGGTCTGTGACCCAGATCGCAACGAGGTGCATGATGCGGATCGGTGAACTCGCCGACAGAACCGGGGTCAGCGTCCGGGCGCTGCGCTATTACGAGCAGCAGGACCTGCTTACCTCGGAGCGTAGCGCCGGTGGTCAGCGGCATTACTCGGGCGGCGCCGTCGAACGTGTGCGACTCGTGCAGGAGCTCTACGCCGCCGGGCTGACGAGCAAGACGATCGTCGCCCTGATGCCCTGTGTGGTCGAGGGTGCGGCTACGCCGGAACTGCTCGACCGGCTGGCCGTCGAACGCGACCGAATCGACAACCATATTTCCGCCATGTTGGGTGTCAGGGACCGGCTCGACACCGTGATTGCCGGCGCGGCAACGCAATTGCACACCGGTCGGCACTGCCGTGGCGATGCCGACCGCCACGATCGCTCCGGGTAATGCCACGCGGCAACCGAAACCACCGCCACCCCTGTCTCGCACGCTCCGCGCACCGTGCGGCGAACTCTTCGACATCCCGCGAACGCGGAGCACCGGTCGATTCCACGCGAGCGCATCCGCCGGCGGGGAGCCTGCCACGGTGCGGAAACACCGACCGACATGCGACCGAAATGTTTCGGCGTATCGTGCCTCCGGTCAGCGGCCCGACCGCGATCAGCTTCGCGACGGCCCGGGCTGATCTGATCGGCGGTGACGTCGAGCTGGGACTGTCGAACAGCCTATTCCCTTCTGCCGGGTGGGCTTCGGCGTGCGGGGTGCGGCGATATCGACTACTCGAAGCGCTGCTTACGCGCGTGCGTGCGCGCTTTCATACGGTTTCCGCAGGCCGCCATCGAACACCATCGGGCCGTCCCCGGCCGACTGTGGTCGATGAGGAAAAGATTGCATTCATGATTGGCGCACGCCCGAAGCCGGTGCGGTAGTTCGGTATTGACCCGCGACCAGGCGAGGATGACGCGGACGGCGAGTTCTTCGTCCGCTGGTGCCTCCAAACGCCAGGTGACGCCCTCAGCGAAGGGGACGGGCCGAAGTCGCGCATGATCGAGCGCGGCTTCGAGGAGGGTGATATCGGTCGACGCTCGGCGAATCAGCGCGTGGAGAGTGTCGCGGACGCGGCGCAGGAGGTCGCCTTCGGCCCGCGTACCGCCCCCACCGAGGGCTCGTATCCAGTCGCGCGTGCCGTCACCGCTCAGCGCGTCCGTCGGATTCCCGTCGATCACCGGAGCGCTGTTGAGCACGGTGAGCAGCAGTTCCTCGTCCTCGACCACGGCCAACTCTCCCTTGACATGCCATTCGGCGCTGTGCATGATCAGCTTAGTCTAACCAGTTAAAGTCAAATAAGGGGTTATTGTGGTTGCTGTACATCACCGGACCGTGGATGTCGACGGCGTGCGCGTCTTCTACCGGGAGGCCGGGCCCGCCGATGCCCCCGTCCTACTGCTCCTGCACGGCTACCCGACGAGCTCACACATGTTCCGTCACCTGATCCCCGCGCTCGCCGGTCACTACCGGGTCATCGCGCCCGACCACATCGGTTTCGGCCGCTCGTCGGCACCCGACGTGGCGGACTTCGACTACACCTTCGACGCGCTCACCGAGGTGCCCAGCGGCTTCTTGACCACCCTCGGCGTGCACCGCTACGCGATCTACGTCCAGGACTACGGCGCGCCGATCGGCTGGCGACTCGCCTTGGCGAACCCCGACGCGATCCTCGGCGTCGTCTCGCAGAACGGCAACGCCTACGAGGCAGGGTTCGTGCCGGACTTCTGGGCCCCCATCTGGGCCTACGGCTCGAATCGCAGCGCGGAGAACGAGGCGCGGATGCGGCCCGCGCTGGGGCGAGACGCCGTCGAATGGCAATACACCCACGGCGTTCCCGACATCAGCCTGATCGACCCCGACGCGTGGGAACACGACCTCGCGCTGCTCGCTCGCCCCGGCATCGACCGCGCCCAACTCGCCTTGTTCGGCGATTACGCCGGCAACCGCGCGCTGTATCCGGCGGTGCACGAATGGGTGCGATCGAGTCATGTTCCGGTGCTGGCGATTTGGGGGCGCAACGACGAGATCTTCGCGGCGGCCGGTGCGGAAGCGTTTCGCGGTGATGCCCCCGACGCGCAGATCGTCCTGCTCGACGGAGGGCACTTCCTGTTGGAAAGCCACCTCGACGAGGTTGCCGACGCGGTCATCGGGTTCCGGCCCCGGGTCCTTCGCGCCGCGGGGGTCGGCTGAGTCGACCGCAAGGTTTCGCACGGTCGAGTGCGTGGCGACGGAACTCGGTGGGGTAGTGGGCGATCTCGAATCGTGGCGCAGCGATCGGCAACCGACGTAGGTGCGCCGAGCAAGCGTCACGCCGCCCACCCCGGCGCCCACACGCCATGGTCGCCCCCGCGATATTCGGCACGCAGATAGTCCAGAAATGTCGCCAAACCGGGGTGCGCGTTGTCCGCTCGCCACACAATCGACAGCGGATACACCGGACACGGATCGACGACCGGGATCCGCCGCAGCTCGTAGCCGTCCGGCCACAGATGCCGAGAACCCGCGCCGACGAACGTGGAAAGACAAGGGGAGTGCGCCAATTCGGCGGCGACCGACTCGAAACCGAAACTCGGACCGTCGGTGTCGATCGTGAGCCCGAACGTTGTCGCCAGATCGCGGTAATAACCGATCGGTTCCTCGTCCGACATGCCGGGCATCCAGATTCGATGGTCCGTGAGCTGCGCCAGTGTGACCGAGTTGGCGTCCGCCAAGGGGTGCCGAGGGCCGACCAGGAGCTGATGGTGGTCGTCGATGACACGTGCCGAGCGCAGCTCACCCGGTACCTGACGCGCGGTGGCACGCAGCGATCGGAAGGTGGCGTCGAGCGTGCCAGCGGTGACCTCGGCAAGCGCCGTGGCGGTGTCGGCGGTGAGTAGGGCGATCACATCGAGTTCGATATCGGGATGATGCTGGTAGAAGGCGTGTAGTCGGCTCGCCGGTGCGATCCTGCGGCTGATCACATCGACCCGCAGCGCCCTGCGTCCCGGCCGCACCGACGACGCCGCACGCTCGGCGGCACCCACCAGTTCGCGCGCGTGGGGCAGCAGCGCTTGCCCGTCGACGGTGAGCCGAACCCCCTGGGCGGTGCGGGTGAACAGCGCGACGCCGAGTTCGCGCTCCAAGCTCGCCACGCGTCGCGACGCACCCTGCTGGGTGATCCCCACCTCGTCGGCGGCTGCCTGGAATTGGCCGGTCTCGACCACCGCGAGAAAGGTTCGTACCGCTTCGAGATCCACGCAGGGAACCTACCGCCACAACGCCGCGTTGTGGCACGGCGTCCGGTGCGTTGTTGGTGGTGGAGCCCGTTCATCAGCTTCAATCACTTTGCGGTGAAGCAGAGTTCGGCGAGGGGAATGGGCATCCATGCGGCGAGGGCAGAGTTCGGTTTCCGCGTTCGGGTGGTTGTGGGGCGCGTACGCGGTGAGCGCGTACGGCACCGGACTCGGGTTCGGCGCCTCCGCGGTGGTCGCCATTACCGTATTGGACGCGAGTTCGGCCCAGGTCGCGCTGCTGTCGTCGTGCGGGCTCGCGGTGGGTGCGCTGCTGGCGGTACCACTGGGGCCGTGGATGGAGGTGCGCGCGAAGCGGCCGGTGATGATCGGCGCCGATGTGGTTCGCTTCGCCGCGTTGGCCTCCATCCCGTTCGTCTACTGGCTGGGCGTGTTCTCCTTCGCGCAACTGTTGGTGGTGTCGATCGTCGCCGCCGTCGCGAAGATCGCGTTCGGTGCCGCCAGCGGCACATACCTCGGGACCGTCGTCCCCGCCGAGCGACTTGTGGTGGCCAACGGGCGTTTCGAGTCCACGAACTGGTCGGCCACGATCGTCGGCCCGCCGGTCGGCGGTGCCGCCATCGCCGTCATGGGTCCGGTGACCACCGTGCTCCTCGACGCCGTGAGCTACCTCCTGTCGGCCCTGTGCCTGTTGGTGATTCGCGCCCCCGAACACGTACCGACACGACCGACCACACCGCAGGGTCGGTACCGCGACCTTCTCGAAGGATGGCGCTACCTGCTCACCCACCCTTCGTTGCGTCGATTCTTCGGCAACGCCATGGTGGTGAACGGGCTGATCCTGGCCACCCAGCCGGTGGTGTCGGTGCTGATGCTCGCCGACCTGGGATTCTCGGTGTGGGAGTACGGACTCGCGTTCGCGCTGCCCTGCGTCGGCGGCCTGGTCGGCGCACGATTGGCGCAACCACTCGTCACCCGCTGCGGTGAGCAGAAGGTGCTGCGCACATTCGGCGCTGCGCGTCTGCTGGTCGCTCGGCCTGGTATTCATCCAACCCGGCTGGGTGGGTCTGATCACCGTCGTGCTCATCGAACTCGGCCTCATCACCTGCGCGAGCATCTACAACCCGGTCTTCGCCGCCTACCGCCTCAACGCCATCGACCCCACCCGCCGCGCCCGCGTCCTGTCCGCATGGTCCATCGGCACCAGCCTGAGCATCGCGGCGATCACCGTACTGGGGGGTGTCCTGGCCGAACTCACGACGGCGCGCACGGCAATCGGACTAGCCGGAGTCCTCCTGCTAGCGACACCCTTGCTACTGCCACGCCGCTTCAGCACACCACCAGCGGCGGAGAACGAACCGGTCGATTTGGCCAAAGGCAGTGTGTGAGTAGGGGTTCAGCGCGGTTCGATGACACGTGTTCGATATGGCAGTCACGGTTGAAGCGAACGAGGCCGACTGCCTCTCGAACACCATGCATCTGTTCCATCGCACCGGAATTCGAGGAGGCAGCGTTGGTCAGTGAGGTCGGTGATGGTGTCGAGGATCAGGTGGTGGGTGGCGGCCAGGGCGCGGAATTCTTCGATCCGGCGTTCTCGGCCACCGTAGATCGCGAGCATCGAGAGGTCCATGTCCGTGCGGGCGCGGCGCTCGCCGATGGGCTCCAGTATCAGGATTCGGCCGGAAGGTGTTGCGGCCGCGGCGCATTGCGCGAAAATGTGGTGAGCGTGCTCGTCGTCCCAGTCGTGCAGGATGTCCGACAGCAGGTAGGCGTCCGCGCCCGAGGGGAGCGGGTCGAAGAAGCTTCCCTCGGTGATCTCGGTTCGGTCGGCGAGGCCATGCGTGGCGAAACGGGCTTGACCATGACGCAGGGTCAACCTCGCACCATGGTCGGCATGAGCACACCAGTTGAAGAATTCACGGTTCAGCACGAGGGCGTCAGTATCTCGGTGTCGCGGGGTGGCGCGGGGCAAGTTCTGGTGCTGTGCCCCGGATTGACCTCCAGTCGTGCCGAATTACACGAGCTCATCGCCCTGTTGCGGTGCGCGTTCGAGGTGGTGGCCTTCGACCTGCGCGGACACGGGTTGAGTTCGGCAGCGCAGGACTACTCCTTCGCGGCGTTGTCCGGCGATGTCGCCGCCGTGATGACGGAGATTCTGCGGCGCGCAGTCGCCTCGAAGCCGGTGCTCGTCGGTCACTCATTGGGGGCGGACCTGCTTGTGCACTACGCCGCCCAGCACCCCGACGCGATCGGCGGACTCGTCGTCATCGACGGCGCGAACCCGTTACCCGCACCGTTCATCACCGCGGTGGACCTTCCTGAGCTGCAAGCGATGTGGGGCGCGCTGGGACAGTGGCGCGACAGCCTCCTCGGTACCGCGAAGCAGGTCTTGCTCACGCCGCGACAGATCCTCGACCTCAATCTCGAGCTCGATGTCATCCGTTCGGGCATCGATCTCGACATCGATGTGGTGGGGCCGGGAATCCTCGAGCAATACCGCCGGATCGACTGCCCCGTTCAGCTGATCATGTCGACCTCGATGGGTGGTGACAGCGCGCGAGCGCCGAGGCACAATCGGCTCTGGCGCGCGGGCGTCGAGCGCCTGGTTCGGGAGCGTCCGGCGATCACCACCACGTGGTTGGATGCCGATCACGGTCTCGTCGTTACCCACGCGCGCCAGATCGTGGACACCATCGGGGCCGGATTCGTTGCGAGCGCGCGGGGTTCAGGATCGGTTCAGCGCTGAACGTGGGCCACAGATCTAGAGAACGATCGCGACTATTCCGACCGCACAGATGGTCCGGTAGCAGCGCAGGATGGCTCATCGACCGAGCCCTGTTCGTCTAGGTCGTGAACGGGGCAGGTTCGCCGCCCGCATCGGATCCGGGAGACTAGCCGGATGCTGACCATCGGGGAGCTGGCGTCCTATTCCGGCGTGACCGTGCGCGCGGTGCGGCACTATCACGCGAAAGGGTTGCTGCCGGAGCCCGAACGCGACCATTCCGGCTACCGCCGATACGACGCGGGCGCCGTGGTCGAATTGATCAAGATCCGCACCCTGGCCGAGGCGGGCGTCCCGCTGGCACGGGTGCGGGAACTGCTCGTCGCCGACGAGGCGGAGTTCGCCAGTGCGCTCGTGGAGATCGATGAACGCTTGCGGGCGGAGATCCGGCAGCGTCGGGTGCATCGGGGACGCATCGCGCGGCTGGTTTCCGGTGAAGGTCTCGCCCTGCCGCAGGAAGTCGTCGAGTTGCTGGAGCGACTGCGTGCGCTCGGTGTGGACGAGCGGATCGTGGCCGCCGAACGGGACGGGTGGATTCCGCTCGCCGCGCACGCACCGGAGCTCGTGCGCGAGTTGGTGGCGCGCAAGGGCGAACAGCTCACCCACCCGCAGCTGATCGACTTCTATCGCACCTTGAGCCTGGCCATGGACCGTCCCGGCGACGACCCCCTCCTGATCGAACTCGCCGACAAGATGGCGGCCTACCTGACGCGATTGGCCGAGGAGAACGGCACCGACTACGTGGGTGGCGAGATCGAATCCTCGCTGGTCATGTTGCTCGACACACTGGCAGCCGACACCCCGCCGACCGGTCGACTGATCGAGCTGTTGGCCGCGCGCGGTTGGATCGGGTGGACGCGGCTCGAACGCGACGACCGCTCGTAGCCGACTTGGCATGCGGTGCAAGGGTTTCGGCACCGTGTGGCGGGCCGAGTCGGCGGTCTGCCCGTCACGCAGCGTCGAGCATGGTGAGGTAGCGGTCGAGTTGTCCCGCACCGGTGAGGAAATGGCGGCTGCGTTCGGTCAGTCGGGATTGCCAGGAGTCGAGGAACGTGTGCAGAGCGTCCGCGCCGCCCGCGGTGTGGAGTGACTCGACGAATTGTGCGACGCGGTGCAGGGGGTATCCGCCGCGGCGCAATTGCCGGGCGATCTCGGCGTCGCGCACGTTGGCGGCGTCGTATCGGCGATATCCCGTCGCCGGGTCGCGGTCGGGATGCAGGATGCGTTCGGTTTCCCAGGTGCGCAGTGTCGCGGGGTGGAGGTCGAGTCGGCGCGCGAGTTCGCCGACCGTCAGCGGACGGCCCACGATCGGGGAAGGGGGCGCACTGGACAGGCTGTCGAGCGCCGCAGCGACGTCGGCACGGGTGTGACGTTCGGCGCCGAGCGTTTCGTGCGCGGTGTCGATGAGGCGGTAGGCGGTCTCGCTGTCGCCCCGATTGATCGCGAGCATGATGCGCGACGCCCCCTGATGGCCGTGGCCGCGACGCAACGCGAGAAAGGCGCGAAGGGCCTGCGCGTGCAGGGCGGTGTAGCGGCGGTAGCCGGATTCGCTGCGTTCGGTCGGTGGGAAGACGCCCGCGTCGTCGTAATTGCGGATCGCTTGCGCGGACAAACCGTGTTCCCTGGCGAGGTCGATGGGTCGCAGTGGGAACCTCCGTTTGAGGGTTTTGCAGTGTGGGATGGCGAAATATCGAGCAACTCTCACCGGAATCTTCAACGATACGGTCGAAGTATCCACAGGAAGAAAGGGGCACCCATGTCCACAGCCGTATCGCTACGCGCGATCGCTCGCCAGCTCGACGATTCCGCGAGTCTCGGTCGTGCCGTCGACGACCTGATCGCCGCCAGGGCCGAGCCGCCGGTGCTGTTCGGGCTCGGCGAGCCGACACACGGCATCGAGGCATTCCCGTTGCTGCGCAACGAACTTCTGGCGCATCTGGTCGAACGGGGCTACCGGTCGATCATCCTGGAGACCGACATCTTCGCCGCCTCGATCGTCGACGACTACGTCTGCGGGTCGACGACGCCGATCGACACGGTGCTGAAGACCGGGTTCAGTCACGCCTTCGGCGCCGTACCCGGCAACCGTGAACTCGTGGAATGGTTGCGCGCACACAACGAGGACCGCGCACCCGGGGACCGCGTTCATTTCTACGGCTTCGACGCCCCTCTGGACCAGACCGACGTGCCAAGTCCGCGCCGCTCGCTGTGCGCGGTCAGCGAGTTCCTGCCAGCGACGCGACGACCCTGCTCGACCGAGGAGTTGGCGACACTGCTCGGCGACGACGCCGACTGGACGAATCCGTCCGCGATCTACGATCCGGCCGAGTCCATCGGTGCCGGTGAACGTGCACGCACCCTGCGCGTTGTCGCCGACGATCTCGCCAGCGCCTTGCACCGCGCGGGCCCCATACTTCGCCCCGCCGATCCCGCCGGCTACGACCTCGCCGCAGCACACGCGCGAACTGTCAAGGGCCTGTTGCGCTTTCACGCCGCGATCGCCAGTCGCGCCACCGACCGCATCGCGACCATGCTCGGTGTGCGCGCCGAGATGATGGTCGAGAATCTGCTCGCGATCCTGGCGTGCGAGCGCCGCCGCGGGCCCAGCCTGGTGTTCGCGCACAACGTGCACCTGCAACGCGCGCAGTCCACCATGGCGGTCGGCGTACAGGAGGCGCAATGGTGTGGCGCGGGTGCGCTGATCGACCGCACCCTCGGTGAGCGTTACGTGGTGGTCGCCACCGACGCCAACCCCCACAGCGAACCCGATACCCTCCACCGAGCATTGGCCGAAGCCACCGACCGCCGAACCTTGTTCCCCACCTCGGCATTACGAGCCGCGCTACCGCCCACCGCGGCCGCGACCCCTCCGCTCGTCCCCGGCCACATCCCCGTCACCCTCGCGACCCTGACCACCACCGACGCTCTCCTCTTCACCACCGACACCGACGGCACCCGCGTTCAATACTGGTAGCCAGGACATCAACACATGCTCGAATCGGGAAGCGCCCCAGCATGTCCTGGTCAGCGCCTAGAGCCAGTCGCGCCACTTGAAGATGCCCCAGAGGCCTACGCCGAGGCCGAGCATGAGGGTGAGGGCGAAGGGGTAGCCCCAGAGCCAGTGCAGTTCGGGCATGTGGTCGAAGTTCATGCCGTAGACCGACGCGATGAGCGTCGGGGTGAACAGGATCGCCGCCCACGACGAGATGCGCTTCACCTGCTCGCCCTGTTCGAAGCTGGCGCTGGACATGCGGCGCATGGCGTCGTTCTGTTCCAGCGACACCAGGGTGGAATGGACGGTGAGCGCGTTGTCGAGCAGCGCGCGACAGGTGTCGACGCGTTCGGTGACCCGGACAGTGTGGTCGAGGACATTGCGCAGCCGGTTGTGCACCTCATCACCGGAACCGCCGGAACCGTCCGCGCCGTCGAGCAATTCGCGGATCATGGCGGGCAACGGCCCTATCGCGCGCTGGAAGGCGATGACCTGCTCGAGCAGTCGGTAGATCCGTTCCGACAGGGAGATGTCGACGCCGGCGCCACCGAACAAACTGTCTTCGACCTCGTCGATGTCTTCCTCCAGCCCGGCGACGACGGGCACGTCCTCGTCGACGATCGCATCGAGAAACGCGGTGAGCATCGCCCTCGGCCCGATACCGAGAAACCGTGGTTCGGATTCGAGCGTGTCGCGAACCGCGTTCAGATCCGGGCGTCGTTCACGGCGCACCGTGACGACGAAATCGGGTCCGACGAACAGGTGGACCTCGCCGAACTCGACGCGTTCGGCGGCGTCGTCGTACCAGGTCGGGCGCAGCACGACGAACATGGTGTCGCCGTACCACTCGAGTTTGGCGCGCTGGTGGCCCTTCTGTGCGTCCTCGACCGCGAGCGGGTGCAGGTCGAAGGTCATCGCGACCGCTTCGAGATCGGCGGGAGCGGGACTCTGTAACCCGATCCACGCCACCACGCCCGATTGCCGCATTTCTTCGACCGCGGCCGCGAGGTCGTCGGGACTCGAGGTGAGGTGCCCGTCGACGTAGATACGAGCATCGATCGTCGTCATCGGCGGAAACCTCCCTCGGTTCAGTTCTGCTCGACGCGTGGTGCACAACCGCTGCGGTCACAGTACGGCGCGGACGCGGGTGTTCGGTGGTGTCGAGGCTTCTGCATACTCACGAACGTGGTGAATGACGAGCAGTGCGGTGTGACCCTCGACCATGACAACGGGGTACTCGACGATCCCGTCGGTGCCTCACTGCGTGGTGCGCACGCGCACCTGGGCCACACGCTCGGCAACACCGGACTGTATCGGTCCGGCGTCGCGACTTTCGCGACCGTCGGCGTCGACCCCGGGCCCCAGGAATGGCGTGACCTGGCTCAGCAACTCGGACGCGGCGAGGTCGCCGACATGTTCAGTTGCGACTCGCTGCCACCACGCGACTGGGCGCCGCTTTTCGCGCTCGAGGGCCGCCAGATGGTCGGGCCGGAGCGCGTCGGCCACACCGAAACCGCTCCCGCGGTCGAATTGGGCGCCGAGAGCGTGCCCGAGATGCTCGACCTCGTCGCACGAACCCGACCGGGCCCGTTCTGGCCACGCACCCACGAACTCGGTACCTACCTCGGCATCCGCGACGCGGGAACACTGGTGGCGATGGCGGGCGAACGACTGCACCCACCGGGGTGGACCGAAATCAGCGCCGTGTGCACGGACCCCGAGCACCGTGGACACGGCTACGCCGCCCGCCTGATCAACGAGCTCGTCGCGCGCATCCTCGCCCGAGGCGAACGCCCTTTTCTGCATGCCGCCGAAGCGAATACCGGTGCGATCGCCCTCTACGAGCGACTGGGGTTCCGCACGCGCAGGCACGTTACGTTTCGGGGATTCCGCACGCCGTCATGACCACCCGGTCGGTACGCGGTAATCAGGCGAGGAGTTCCGGCGAGCTCGTGTGCGTGATACGGAAAACATCCACCCGGGTAGGACCGAAAATGCGCGCCATCCGCACCGAACGTCGTTGCCTGCGCCCTCGTGTGGTGGCGCTGTGGCACCGGGTCCCGACCTCGAAACCGCCACGTGGTGTGCGTGTGCGAACTGCTGGGCGTGCCCTCAGCGGTGTGTTGTCCGGTTTACCGCAGGGCGAGCGGGTTTTCGGCGTCGATGCGGGTGAGCTTGTGCGGGTTGCGGACGTAGTAGAGGCCGGTAATGCGGTCGCCTTCCATCTTGACCGCCAGCACGCCGTCGACTTCACCGTCGATGCGCATCAGCAGGGCCGGGTTGCCATTGACGGCGGTCGGTTCGCCGACGAGCTGCACGCCGGCCTTCGCGATACCACGCACCAGCAGTGTGCTCACCTTCTCGGCGCCGACGATCGGCACCCGCGAAGCCAACTTGACGCCACCGCCGTCGGCGAGCAGCACCACGTCGGGGGCGAGGACGTCGAGCAGTCGGGTCGGGTCGCCGGTGGCGAGTGCGCGTTGGAACGAGGCCAGCGCCTCGCGAGCCTGGTGGGGGGTGGCCGTCGCGCGTGGGCGCCGAGCCTCCACGTGTCGGCGGGCGCGGTGCGCGATTTGGCGGACGGTCGCGGGTGTCTTGTCGAGGGCTTCGGCGATCTCGTCGTAGCTCACGTCGAATACTTCCCGCAGGACGAACACCGCGCGCTCGGTCGGTGTCAACGTCTCCAGCACCAACATCAGCGCCATCGAGACGCTTTCGGCGAGCTCGACATCGTCGGCGACATCCGGGGAAGTGAGCATCGGTTCCGGCAACCACGGACCCAGATACGCCTCCCTGCGTCGCTGCATGGTGCGTAACCGGTTCAGCGCCTGGCGTGTGGTGATGCGAACCAGGTAGGCGCGCTGGTCAAGCACCGTTGTCAGGTCGACATCGACCCAGCGCAGCCAGGTCTCCTGGAGCACGTCCTCGGCGTCGGCGGCCGAGCCGAGCAGCTCGTAGGCGACGGTGAACAGCAGATTGCGGTGCGCGACGAAGGTGTCGGTCGCCGCGTCCTCGGAGCGATCGGTCATCGGTGGAGCCTTTCTTCGTCGGCGCGCCAGGAGATCGTGCGGGAGTTGAGTTCATCCTCCCCGGGGGCGCCAGCGGGTTGTCACAGATCAGGAGAAGGTGTGCGGGCCGAGTCGTCCCCACGCGATGAACACCGCGAGAGCCAGATAGATCAGATTGAGAAACACGAACCGCGCGCTGCCGTGGCGCACATGGGTGGTCATCGCGCCGACCATGAGCACCACCCAGCAGATCGCGGTGACCGGCACCAGGATCGGAGCGATATCGAGGACGGCGGGCAGAACGAGCCCGATCGCGGCGAGGATTTCCAGCGCACCGAGGGTACGGACGAACCCAGCGGTAGCGTCCTCGGTCCATTCGCCGCCGTGGGTTCGCGCCAGCTTCTGCTTGGGCACGAACGCTTTGGTGACTCCGCCGACCAGGGCGATGGCGGCGAGCAGTCCCGCGGCGATCCAGAGTGCGAGGTTCATCATGACTCCTTGGTTCTCGAACGGTCGTCATCCAGACACCGCGAGATCCAGGAGTGTGACACCGTATGAGCCAGGTCACTCGATGCCTCTCGGCAGAGTGTGCAGAATGGCAGCGCAGGCACCCGGCGCGTCACCGAGGGTCGATCGGCTTCACCATCACCATTTCGCGCTGGCCGTTCTCGACGACGTCCGCACCCGCCACGACCTCGAACCCATGACGTCGGTACAGCGCGACGGCATGCCCGTTTCCGTACCTGACGGCCAATCGCAGGGCCGTCGCACGGTTCGATCTCGCCCATCGCTCGACAGCGCGTATCAACGCGTCGCCGACACCCACCCCGCGCGCCGACGCCTCGACCCACAACGAAATCAACTCGACAACACCGTCTTCGCCGGTCGGCACACCACTGACCATCCCGACCGGCCTCGCATCGAGGGAAGCGAGCAGATTCTGTGATCCGGGAATGGCGAGCCGGTCCTGCCACCGCTGCTCCCGACCTCCCGCACCCTGCCAGTCCGCCAGCCGGGAACCGAATGCGTACGGTGCCTCGGCCAGCGCCGCCAGTCGCAGTGTGCGCCACAGCTTCCAGTCATCGGTGGTCAGCACCCGCATGTCGATCACCCGCAGATCTTGACCTCTCGGCGCTGCGGCGACAACCGATTTCCCGAGCATGGCCCGCGACCCCACCGATGTCGTGGGAAACGCCATACCCTCCGATACCGCATGACGTCCGCGACGGCGCGTAGTAGGGGCTCGGCAGGTCCCGGTAGCGTCGGTCCCCGTGACCGCATTTTCCAAAATGGCTGACAGCGCCGTTCAGACTCGTGTATTCGGTCCACCGATCTTCGTGCTCGGTGGGTTGCAGCTGCTGGTGGTGTTGGACGGAACCGTGGTCGCCCTCGCGTTGCCCCGTATCCGGGAGGCCCTCGGCCTCGACGAAGCAGCGGGCAACTGGATCATCACCGCGTATGTGCTGGCCTTCGGCGGGCTGATGTTGCTGGGTGGTCGTCTCGGTGACGCCTTCGGACGCAAACGGGTGTTCGTGGCGGGTGTCGCGGCATTCACGGTGAGTTCGTTGCTGTGCGGATTGGCGTGGGATCCGATCAGTTTGATCGTCGCGCGCGCCGTACAAGGCATGTCGGCGGCGGTGGCCGCGCCGACCGCGATGGCACTGATCGCCACCACCTACGCGCCGGGCAAGCCCCGCAGTCAGGCCTTCGCCGTGTACGCGGCGTTGACCGGGGTCGGGTCGGTGGCCGGGCTGATCGCCGGTGGTGTGCTCACCGAATTGTCGTGGCGGCTGGTGTTCCTGGTGAACGTTCCGATCGGGATCGTCGTCGTGGTGGGCGCGCTGGTGTGGTTGCGTGAATCGCAAGGTGCGCGTGCCGAACTGGATGTGTTGGGTGCGGTGCTGGCGACGGTCGGCATCACGTTGCTGGTGTTCGCGGTGAACGAGGGGCCCGGCGGGTGGGGACGGTGGATCGTCATCGCGCCCGCGGTGGTCGCCGTGTTGATTCTCGCCGCGTTCCTGGTGGTGCAACGCCGCGCCGAGAACCCGATCCTGCCGTTCGTGTTGTTCGGCAGCGCGAGTCGCGTCGCGGCGCTCATCGCGATCGTGCTCGCGGGCGCCATCATCATGTGTCTCGCGGTGTTCATCTCGCTGTACCTGCAAGGGGTGCTGCGGTACTCGCCATTGCAGAGCGGCATGGCCGTTGTCCCGTTCGCGTTCGGATTGGGGATCGCCGCGGCGCTCGCCTCCAAGCTCGCGCTGCGCTTCCAGCCGAGGTGGTTGGTGATGATCGGCGGCGCGATCATCCTGGTCGGATGCCTGTACGCGGCGACGATCACGGGGGATCGGCCCGCCTACTTTCCGAGTATCGGCGTCCCGGTGATCACCATCGGATTCGGTATCGGTCTCGCGGTCATCCCGCTGACCTTGTCGGTGGTCGCCGGGGTGCGCTCATCGGAGATCGGCCCACTCACCGCGCTGGCTCAGGTGGCTCAAAACCTCGGCGGCGCGGCCGGACTCGTCGTCGTCGGCGCGCTGGCCAGCTCACGCACCCTGTCCGAAGGCGGCATCACCACCCCGCGCCCGAACATGTCCGAACACCAGATCGACGCCCTCGCCAGCGGATACAGCGTGGCCTTCATCAGCTGCGCCGTGATCGCCGTCGTCGCGGGCCTGGCAGTGCTGCTGATGCGTTTCACCCCCGAAGACATCGCGGAAGGTCAAGCGGCCCAGGAAGCCGCACACGCCAACGGCGAAGTCTGAGCACCCGCTCGCGAGTGGGCACCGCCACGAATGCGGAGTGCGGCCGCGAGGATTCATCAGGGCCGGGCAACTGCGCCCCCTTGTCGTGGCCACATCCCGCATTCATGCTCAGCCTGGAATTTCCAATGAAGCGGGGCTGGGGAGTTTTGTGCGGGGATCTCGATCGGCGAGTACTTGCCGCCGGTGGTCGCCTGTATTTCGCCAAGGATTCGCGCACGACTCCGGAAATGGTGCGGGCGATCTCCCCGAGGCTCGACGAATGGCAGCGGGTTTGTGACGGTGTCGACCCGGAGGGCGTGTTCGTCTCCGATCTCGCGTGTCGGTTACCGCTTGTCGACGACCGTGTCGGGGAGGCTTGTGCGGGGTAGTGGTGGGCTGTAGGTATTAGCTATGAGCACAGTTCTGGTAACCGGGGGTACCGGTGCGTTGGGCAAGTTGATTGTCGAACGGTTGTCCGGTGGTGATCATGAGGTTCGGGTGTTGTCGCGGCGGGCGGGGGCGGGGACGCACGTGGGCGACCTCGATACCGGGGCGGGCGTCGCGGCGGCGGCCTCGGGGGTCGAGGTGATCGTGCACGCGGCGACGGATTCGCGGAGCTTCGGTCGTCCCGATCTCGCGCACACCCAGCACGTGCTCGATGTGGCGGGTTCGGTGGGCCATCTGGTGTATGTGTCGATCGTCGGCGTCGACCAGGTGCCGTTGCCGTATTACCGCCGCAAACTGGCGTGCGAGCAACGCATTGTCGACAGCGCGATCCCGCACACCATCCTGCGCGCGACCCAGTTCCACGAATTGATCGCGACGGTGCTGCACCGGGTGGAACGCCTACCGGTGGCGCCGCTACCCACGGACTTCCGGTTCCAGTCCGTGGCCGCCGCCGATGTCGCCACTCGGCTCGCGGAACTCGTCGACCTCGACCCGCAGGGGCGCGCACCAGATTTCGGCGGTCCGGAGGTGTTGACGCTCGGGCAGATGGTCGACCAATGGCGCAGCGTCCGGGGTAGGCCGCGGCGCACTCTTCGGGTCCCGATCCCCGGCGCACTGGCCCGCTCGCTGCGTGCGGGTCGAAACACCGCACCCGAACATCTCGACGGCACCCGAACGTGGCGCGACTACGTAGCGTCGACACCGCGGGACGCCTACACCCTGCGCACGCCGCGCAAGTAACGAAACCTCCCCGCACCCGCCGTAATTCGTGCGCTACCAGGCGAAGGCGCTTGGCGGACCGGAGCGGGTCGCCTTCGCCGCGCCGCTCATCCGATCCATAATCTCGCGCTCCCCGGCTTCGAGGCCGTCGAGGGCAAGCCGTGCCAGGTCGGCGGTTCGATGACGGCGTCTTCGGGGAGTTCGATCCCGGCTTGTGTGGCGGAATCGAGCAACGTCTGGGTGCCGATCATGCCGGGAACCAGCACGGCGACAAGGGTTTCTGCGCTATCGACCTGATGAGCGCCCGGCAGAGGACCGTGTCCTGTGCTCGTCGTCGTCATGGACCGCGGAGCGCTCATTCACTCACTCGTGGGAGGCGCGCCGATCGTCGGGGAGGAACCGGACGAAGATGCGGGGAAGGTGGCCGGTGAGACCTTCTTGACCGAGAATGCCCACGCGGCGGAAGTCGTTCGGCAGGGAGTGATCGGTGCTGACGTGTGATCATCACCGTGGCGTGAACGCGCCGGTCATCAGCAGGCGGATCGGCTGATCGACGTCGCCCCGCATGGCATGTTGCGCACAACGTAGGTCTGCGTCTCTAGGCCAGCGAGACGGGCTTCCGTGAACCGATTCTCGAGGAAGAGGGCGGGCACCAGCTAGTGTGCGACGGCTCCGGGCGTCGGCGCGGCGGTCTCTTGCGCGCGAGTGGTGGGTTCGCACACCGCGCGGACGAGAACGTAGTTGATCACCGGAATGATCAGCTCGACCGGCACCATGAGGACGTAGAACCAGTTCGGTTGACCGCTGATGATCCAGGCCAGTAGGCGTGCCAGGCCGCCGACGAAGAAGAGTAGCCCGAGCAGGTTGATCGGGGTTGCCTTGGTCTCGACGTCGCGGGCGCACCAGACGACTGCGAGTCCGTAGGCGGCGAACAGGGCCGCGTAGAAACGCATATCGGAATCGATCGTCGCGGTGACGGATCCACCGCCGATGATGCTGGCGGTGCCGAAGAACAAGTGCGCCACGGCGATTCCCGTGCAGACCACACCGAATACAAGCAACCAGACCTGGAGAACTCGTCGCATGTCGACCCCTATTGGACGCGTGTTGAATAACGATAACGGTAGGCGCCGTGGCATCGTCGCGTCAACCCCGCGGCGCCTACGATGTGCGGATGAGTACCCGCCGTCGTTTGACACCCCAGCAGCGGCGTGACGAATTGTTGGACACGGGTGAACAGCTGTTCGGTGAGCACCCGTTCGACGAGGTCGCGATGGAAGACATCGCCGCTCGCGCCCACGTATCGCGGGCACTGATGTATCACTATTTCCCGACCAAGGGCGAGTTCTTCGCCGCCATCTGGAAACGCGCGCACGACCGCCTGATGGGGACGGTGCGCATGGTGGCGACGGAGTCGGTGCGCGCGGCCGTCGCCACCGGACTCGGTGCGCACCTCGATTTCTACCGTGCGCACGCCGCGCTGGTGTTCATCGCCAACCGCAGCACGATCGCCACCGATCCCGCGGTGCGCGGCCCGATCGCCGAGGATATGACGGCGCTGTGTGACCGGATCCTCGACGCCTGCGACGCCAGTGGTCACGCACGCGAACTCGCCGCGGCGGCGCTGGCCGGGTGGGTGGCGTTCGTGCGCGAGGTGGCGCTCGAATGGGTGTTGTACGAACGTATTTCGCGGGAGGAGACGATGGAACTGGCGATGGCCGTCTTGGACGCGACCGTGGGGTCGCGGGTAGATTTGGCGGCGGCCCCGGCGCGCTCGGGCTGAGCCGCACGGTGCGATCGCAAGGGGTGAACGCGCCGGTCCGGCATGCGATCACGGGGTGCGGTGACGACGACGCTCGGAAACTGCGGCGGTCGCAGGCGTTAGGATTTCGCGGTGTCGAATGTCTGCAATTTTCCGGGGTGTGCCCGTCCGATCCCACGGGGCGGCGGGCCGGGGCGTCCCTCGGAATACTGCGACCACCCCGAACACACGCGATGGCGGGCATGGCGGGAACGTCAACGGCAACAACAGGAATCGGCCGCGGACCCGAATCCCGCACCGCCAGCCGCGCAGGGCCCGGTCACGGTGGCCAGGCTGCGGGCCGACGAACTGCTCACCGAGTTCCGTGGTCTCGCCGACAAATTGGGTGACACCCTCAAGACCGCGACGGCGGAACTGTCGACGTTGGCTGATCCCAGCGTCGCCGAGGCGCAAGTGCAAGCGGCGCAGGCGGACGCGGCGCAGCGGATCGGCGAGGCCGAGGGGAAAGCGGTGGCCGCCGAACAGCAGCGGCGCGCCGAGCGGGAAGCACGCACTCGCGCCGAAGCCGCTGCCGACGACGCGGTCGCTGCCGCCGAACAGGCGGAGGCCGAGGTAGCACAGGCGCGGGCGGCACGCGAGGATGCGCTCGCCGAGGTCGAGCGTGTCACCAAGCAGGCGGCCGACGAGGTGTTCACGGTGCGCAGCGAGGCCGAAGTCGAGGTCCGTGCGGTCCGCAACCGAGCCGACGACGACGTCGAGAAGGCGAAAGAGCAAGCCGCCCAGGACGTTCAGCGTGCCGAACAGCGGTCGGCGAAGGAGATAGCGCAGGCACAGCGCGCCGCGCAAGCGCAGGTCTCGGCCGCGCTGTCGGAACGCGATGTCGCCGTGCAACGCGCCACCGACGCCGACCGGGTGGCCCAGCGCGCCGAGCAGGCGGCCGCGGAGCGGGTGGAGGCGGCGAACGAGGCACGCGCCGAATGGCGCAACGCGCGCGCCGAACTCGAGGCGACCCGCGCGGAGCTGGCCGAGGTTCGCCGATCCGCGACCGCCGACCTCGCCGCTGTGCGGTCCGAAGCTGCCGCCGCGATCGAGAAGACACGCGACGAAGCCGCCCATCGCGTCGCCGCGTTGGACGACGCGCGCGCACAAACCCTGGTGCGGGCCGAACGCGCCGAGGCGCAGTTGGACGAACTGCTGGCAGCGAACCGTCGGGCGGGCGTTGCGGCGCCAGCGAAACGGCAGGACGGTCCCGACGCCGAATCCGAGCGCGAGGCGTAGTCGCGGATCTCGAACTGCTGGTAACCCCGCTGCGACGCTGGCCGACGCGTTGCCGCGAAGCGAACGGAGTTGTCATGGCTGTCATCCACAAAACCACCCTGGTGCCGACGAAACTCGAACTGCTGACCTCCTGGTTGCCGACGCGGCCATGGCATCAGGGCGGCCCTGAGCCGGTCCTCGCCAAGGTCGGCGGATTCCGGCTCGATGACCCACACGGCGCGGTCGGCATCGAGTTCCTCGTGGTGACCGACAGTTCCGGCGCGGAACCGGTGACGTGCCATGTTCCGCTTGCCTACCGTGGCGCGCCGCTGGCGGGCGCCGAGGACGGGTTGATCGGCACCATGATGCACGGGGTGCTCGGACAGCGGTGGGTCTACGACGGTGCGCGGGATCCGGTCGTGGTCGCGCAGATCGTCGCAATGCTCGCGGGGAACGCGCAGCCGCAAGCGCAGAGCGAGAGCGATGCGATCGACGAGACGGTGACGGTGTCCGCGACGCAGATCGCGGTACCCGCCGCCGACACACTCACCGCCGCGGGAATCCACGTCGTCGACGGCTCGTCGCACACCGACGTCCGAGTCGGTGACGCGGAGATTCGGATCAATCGAATTCTCGAGCCCGCCGAGGAACCCACCGGTGTGGGCTCGGTGACCGCACCGTGGCGTGCGGCGGGCGCCGCCGCACGCGGGGTCTTCCTCACCGCACACCGCTGATCCGACCCGGCGATCGGCCCGAATACATACCGGAATTGGCAATCGCTCGGCTACCGGATTGGCTGGTCATATCATGTGGCTATGTCCGAAACTGAGATCGGCGATAAAGCAGACCTGCTTTCCGAAGGCGCCAAGCAATCGATACTGGTGGCGGCGGTCTGCACGATGATCGTGGGTGTGGTTCTCGCGGTGTGGCCACACAAGCCGCTCGTCGCGGCCGAGCTGCTTACCGGGGCGTATCTGCTGTTCAATGCGGTGGTGCAGTTGAGTCTGACGTTCGGCACGAAGATCGCTGTCGCATTGCGGTCGCTCCTTTTCTTCAGTGCGGCGCTGTCGGCGTTGCTCGCACTGGTGTGCTTCAGCGGGGGAAATACGCCGATGCTGCTTTCGGTATGGGTCGGCGTCGCGTGGGTGGCGCGCGGGATCTGTCACGCGACGGTGTCGGTCTGGGTGGATGAGTTGCCCGGTCGCGGCAGGCAGGAGTCGTTCGGCCTGTGCACGATGGTCGGTGGCATCGCACTGGCTGTCATGCCGATGGCGTCGCTGACTGCGTTCGGCTGGATCGTCGGCGTGGCGGTGATCGTGGTGAGCGCGTTGGAGTTGGCGAGTGTGCTCGCGGGCCAGCAGGAGTTGGACCGTTCGCAACAGTGGGTACCGAGCGCCGGAATGCGTGCGGGGGAGGCGCAGTTGGATCGCTGATCGGACGCGGGGGAGGTGTGGAGGAGATCTTGCTGCGGTGGCGAGCGTCGCGAACACGAGGTTGACTGGGCGGCATGGCAACTCAGGATCGACGCGTTCGCTCGCCAGAGGAACTCATCGTCGTCACACACAGCACCGAAACGGCACTCACCCCGATCGCTCTGACTGAGAACCGCGGTACCGAATCGCGATTGACCGACCTGCTTCCCGCGGGCGCCTCGCTGGTCCGAATCTTCGGACCAGCCAACCGGTTGGCCTCGAGGATCGCTGAAACTCCGCATGCCGACGCAGGTTTCGGCGCCGACTACCTCAACTATTTCTCGGTGCGGGGCGTCACCGATGAACTGGCCGCGGTGGCCGAGCGCTTGCGTGCCGACGACGCGGTGAACGCGGCATACGTGAAACCGCCCGCCGAACTCCCGATCGCGCCGAGTATCGCCGCGTCGACGGCTACGGACGAGGCGCCGGCGACCACCCCGAGTTTCGAACAGCGTCAAGGATATCTGGATGCCGCACCGCAGGGCATCGATGCGCGGTGGGCGTGGACGGTGCCCGGTGGCCGCGGTGCGGGCGTGCGCATCGTCGACGTCGAAGGGGCGTGGCGGTTCAGCCACGAGGACCTGCGCGCCAATCAGGGCGGCATCATCGGCGGTAGCCCGTCGTCGGATCAGGGGTGGCGCGACCACGGCACGGCGGTCGCCGGGGTGATCAGTGGCGATGTGAACGAGTACGGCATCACCGGCATCGTGCCCGACGCGTTGATTCGCGCGGTGTCGGTGTTCGAGGCGGGCTCGGCGGCGGCGATCAGGACGGCGGCGGACGCGCTGAGTCCCGGCGATGTGATCCTGCTCGAATTGCACCGTCCCGGACCGCGATTCAATTTCACCGACAAGCCCGATCAGGCTGGTTATATCGCGATCGAGTGGTGGCCGGACGATTTCGCGGCCATTCGGTACGCGACCGGCAAGGGGATCATCGTGGTCGAGGCCGGTGGCAACGGCGGCCAAGATCTCGACGACGCGATCTATGACACGCGCCCGGCCGAGTTCCCCTCGACGTGGCGTAATCCGTTCCGCGGCGGCGCGGACGATTCCGGCGCCATCGTCGTCGGCGCCGGTTCACCCCCACCGGGTTTCCACGACGCCGACCACGGGCCCGCGCGCTCGCGACTCGATTTCTCCAACTTCGGTTCGCGCGTCGACACCCAGGGTTGGGGTCTGGAAGTCACCACCACCGGGTACGGCGATTTGCAGGGCGGTGCCGACGAGGACCTCTGGTACACCGACGTTTTCAGTGGAACCTCCAGCGCTTCGCCGATCGTTGTCGGCGCGGTCGCCAGCTACCAGGGCATCAGCGCGGCGGCCGGTGGCCGCAAGACTCCCGAGGAAGTGCGCACCCGCCTGCGTGAAACAGGTTCACCGCAAACGGATGCGCAGCAACGCCCGTCCTCGCAGCGCATCGGCAACCTGCCGGATTTGCGCGCGCTGAACGGTTCCAGCTAGTCCGCTCATCGACGCCCATCGCGCCCTCGCCCAGGGAAGCGGCAACCCGCTGCGCGGACAGTTCCGCAGAATATAGTGCGGCCCTTGGCTATTAGACCGATGCGCCGCATGTCCACTGGTCATCCTGTAGAGGGTGACCAGTGGGCATGGCGATGTCGGCTCGCTTGGCGCTGACCGCGGCATGTCATGCCGCGTACTGCCCGCAGGGCTACCGGCGCCGTCGATCGGGTTTCTGCACCTCGACCAGTTCGGGTCGCTGATCGCGCCCGCGTTGGCCGTCGCGGCGCTGGCCGCCCTCGAGTCGCTGCTTTCGGCGACCGCGGCGGACGCCATGTCGGTCGGCACGCGCCACAACCCCGACCGCGAACTGTTCGGCCAGGGCCTGGCGAATATCGCCGCGCCACTGTTCGGTGGTGTCCCCGCCACCGGTGCGATCGCGCGTACCGCCGTCAACGTTCGCTCCGGCGCTCGGACGCGGCTGGCCGCGCTGACACACGCCGCCGTCCTCACCGCGATCATCTATCTCGCCGCGCCGTTGGTCGCCGACATCCCTTGGCCGCGCTCGCCGGTGTCCTGCTCGCCACCACCGTGCGGATGGTCGAAACCGCATCCGTGGCCGCGATCGCCCGCGCCTCACGCGGTGACGGAGCCATCATGGTGGTCACGTTCGTCGCCACCGTCGCGTTCGACCTCGTCACCGCCGTCGCGGTGGGCGTGGGGATCGCGGTCGTGCTCGCCTTGCGGTCGGTCGCCCGAGAGGCGCGTCTGCACCAGGTTCCGCTCGACGACACCGACCATCTCACCGAAGAACAAGATCTCCTGCGCGACCATATCGTCGCCTACCGGATCGACGGCCCACTGTTCTTCGCTGCCGCGCACCGTTTTCTGCTCGAGCTCGCCGATGTTTCCGACGTCCGGGTCGTCATCCTGCGTATGTCCCGGATCACCGCCCTCGACAGCACCGGCGCGCTCGTGCTCAAAGACGCCATCACCAAACTCGAACACCGCGATGTCACCGTGCTGCTGTCCGGGCTGCGCGAGGACCACCACCGCCGCCTGACGGCACTGAACGCGCTGCCCGCGCACGCCGACCATGTGTTCGCGCATACCGAGGAAGCCATCGCTTACGCGCGCGGCCACCTGCCTGCCACGGCGCCCGCGTGACCGGCGGGCCCGGCCACGCTGTCGCGGACAGGGAGCTGTTGTCTCGCACGGGTTATCGGTAGCTGATCTCCGAAGCCCGGCGCTGGGGGTCGGCGACCGGCTGAGGTTCGATCATCTCGACACCACGGGATCGCGTGGCGTAGCCGCGAATAATACTGCCGTCCAGTACCTCTCGCCGTAGGGGTGTGGCCGCGGATTGAGCCGGGTGGGTGCGGCCCACTCGATACGGGCACCGCGAACCCTGCGCTCTTCGCTGACGTAGTTGTTTCTTCGCCGCGCAGTTGTCGGTGACCGGCTATTCGGCTCGCCACGGCGAGGTTCGGCGACCAGACCACTCGTCGGCCGCTACCGATCGTGCGCCGCGGCGCTCGAGGGCCCGGGATCCCGCGGTACCGCGGCCGGACGTCGTCAGGCCAGCAGCAGTGCCAACAGCAGCGTGGTGAATTCCTCGGGTGCGTCGGTGAATCCACTGTGACCACCGGGGAATCGGACGACATCGATCCCCAAGCGATCGGCCAGGGTGGCGGCGGGTCGACACGGCAAACGGTCAGGGTCGTCGCGCCCGGCGCCGAGCACCAGGCGGTCGGCGACCGCGGCGAGCGCGGTCTCGTCGGGGCGGTAGGAGGTGACTATGCCCAGCTCGTGTTCCATCATGGCGGGCGTATTCGCCTGGATGCGTTGGATCATTTCCGCTCGGCGCGGCGGCAGTTCGGCGGGGTCGGGTAGCGGCTTCATCGATCCGCCGATGCCTGCCAGAAAGTGCGCGCCCGCTGCCGCGAGGCCCTCGGTGTGGAACAGTCTGCGGACTTCGTCCACGAACGCGCGGTGTGTCCGCGCATCCGGCAATACCTGGAAACACGGCGGCTCGTGGGCGACCACCTTGCGCAGGCGTTCCGGATGGCGAGCGAGTAGATCGAGCGCGATCACCGCGCCGCCGCTTCCGCCGAAAACATACGCGTCTTCGCCTGCGGGGGTGAGGAATTCGAGTAGGCGATGCAGGTCCTCGCTGATCACGTCGATGGCCTGGTCCAGCGGCTCGTCGACGGCGAGGGTGCTGCGCGAGTACCCGCGTGGATCCAGGGCCACCGTCGTGAAATGCGCGGCGAGCGAGTCGATGATGGTGTCGAAAATCGCGGCGTCGCCACCGCTACCGGCGAGCAGCAGCAGGATCGGACCGCTGCCACGGGTTTCGTAGTACAGGGTCGCGCCGGGGGTGGCGAAGGTTGCGGCGTGCATCAGGGTTCCTTGGTGTCGGTGGGTGGCGTCGGTGCGGCCCAGTGTTCGAGCGCGCGGTGCAGTGTGTCGATGATGCGATCCCAGGATGCGCCGGGGTCGCGAGAGTGTTGGAACGCTCCGCTTGCCTCGAGGTCAACGTAGCCGTGAAAAGTGCTGCGCAGCAGGCGCACCGCGTCGGTGAGCGCGGGTTCGGCCAGTCGGTATTCGCGCAGCATGCCGTGCATGAGTTCGACGGCACGGAACGCGGAGGGGGTGCCCGTGGCGCCGGGGACGACGTGTTGCGTGGCGGCGTAGCGGCCGGGGTGACGCAGCGCGTAGTCACGCCACGCGTGCGCGTAGGCGGTCAACGCGTCGCGTCCCGCTCTGCCGACCACCGCGCTCACGATGAGTTCGCTCTTCTCGGCCGTCGCCGCCTCGGCGACGCGTGCGCGCAGGTCGGTCATACCCGCGACGTGGGAGTAGAGGCTCGCGTCCTTGACGCCGAACTGTTTGGCCAGCGCCGACATGGTGACGTTGTCGAAGCCGATCTCGTCGGCGAGATCTGCGGCGGCCGTGACAATCCGTGGCACGGTGAGACCGGCACGCGCCATTCTCGTTCACCTCCGATGAAAACTATCTCTCATCGTTTATAACCTAGAGATATTAGTTTCGCCAAGTCGAGGGGTCACGCAGCGGACGGTCGACGGACCGCCGAGGAACCGACCGTCGGGGTTGTGCTTGGCTTCACTGTGATTTCGAAGGTCATCGGTATCGGATTCGGCGTACTCGGCTGCGCGGCGGCGCTCACGGGGGTTGCGCTGCATTTCCACCGTTTCTCGGCGCAGCTGCTGGTCTTGGCCGCGTCGGGAGCGCCCTATCTGATGGTCGGCGCGCTTGTCGGGGCAATCTCGTTTCTGGTAGTCGGGCAACGCTTCGGTGCGGGTGTCGCGGTCGTGGTGCTCGCGGTCGGGGCGTGGACGCAGGCGCCGCTGTATACGGGACAGTCGGGCGATGACGACGGCGTCGCGGTGACGGTGATGCAGTCCAACCTGCTGTTCGACGGCGCCGACCCCTCCGCATTGGTCGAGGCGGTTCGTGCGCGAAATGTCGCCGTGCTCACCGTCAACGAACTCACCACGACCGCCGTGGCTGACCTGGGTCGCGCAGGTCTCACCGAGCTACTGCCTTACCGATATGTCTCACCGGGGCGCACCGCCACCGGAACAGGCATCTGGAGTCGCTATCGGCTCACCGACACCGTCGAATACGACGGGTACGTCTTGAACCAGCTCTCCGCGACCGCGCACATCCCCGGCGCGGGGCCGGTCACGATCTTCGCCTTCCACCCGGTGCCCCCGGTTTACGGCGCCGAAGTCTGGGCCGACGAATTGTCCCGTCTGCGTGCGATTCTGGAGCACGCACCCGAGGGGCGTCCGGCAATTGCCGGCGGCGACTTCAACGCCACCTACGACCACCACCAGTTCCGCGCGTTGACTTCCGGTCGCTTTGCCGACGCCGTAGAACAGTGCGGCGCAGGACATGTGGTCACCTACCCGACCGACAAGTGGTTCCCCCCGCTGATCGGCATCGATCACATCCTCGTCGCAGAAGGTCGCGCCACCGCAGTAGACACCGTACGGCTTGCCGGCGCAGACCATCGAGCATTAACCGCGCACCTGCTGCTCGACAAGCGTCGGTAGGAGCGCGGTCGTCGCGTGAAACCTGTAGCGCGAGAACCGGCCGCTGCGTACGAGGGGTGGCGCAGCTGACCGGTGTTCGTCGGGTCGGCGAATGACGGAACGCTCAGCGCTGGTGTGCTAGCAGGGTGCGGCACTCCGGTACAGCCGCGCAGGCACGCCGTGAACTGGTCACATGTTGGTCAGGTCTGCTGAGCGGGCGGTTTCGAACCGGTCGAGCGAGCGGCCGTGAGTGGTGCGGCGGATGCGGCGCAGCACCACCAAGCACGACCGCGCAATTCCCGCTCTACCTGCGCTCCTACTGTCAGGCGGTCACGCCGTTGCTCGTTTCGATGCTCGCGATGAATCGCTCGACACTGTCGAGGGCGCTTCGGGCCTCGGGCAAGCGCGGGTATCCCATCTGGAACACATGGAACATGCCGGACCACACCTCGAGTTCGCATCGCCCGCCCGCTGAGCGCAGCACCTCGGCGTAGCGTTCGGAGTCCGAGGCGAGTACCTCGCTGCCGCCCGTTTGCAACAGCATCGGCGGCAGATCGGGTCCGACCGCGCCGAGCACATCCAGGCGCGGGTCACGGTAATCCACCCCTGCCAGATAGGTCTGGGTGATGCGCCGACCCGTGCGGGCGGAGACGAACTGATCCCAGACGAGCGCGTTGTGGGATTGGGCCAGTTGCCATGTCGGGTCGACGAGGCTGGAGAATCCGACCAGCGCCGCGGGCTGATCGACACCGAGTTGACGGAGCTGGCTACAGAGTCCCAAAGCGAGGTGGCCGCCGGCCGAATCGCCCATCACGACGATGTCACTGGCGTGGTGCCCCCGTGCGATCAACCAGAGGTAGCCGTTGAGAATGTCGTCGTGTGCGGAGGGGAAGCGGTATTTCGGCGCTCGACGATAGCGCACGGCGTACACGGGTCGATGCAGGCGGCGCGACAGCTCGGAGACGAGTCCACGATGGGTCGCCGGGCTGCAACTGATGTACCCGCTGCCGTGGATGTAATAGATCAACCGGCCGCGCGGCTCCGCCTCGCCGCCCACCCATTCGCCGACCGTCCTGCCGTTGGGCACCGCGACATCGACTCGCACGTGGGGGAGCGTCGGGGCGAACCACATTCGACAAGCCACGACCTGGGTAAAGCGATAGCCGAGCACTCCGATCAACGAGTGCAGCGGCAGCAGCCACAGTGCGGGTCGAACGAAGATCCGCGATGCCCAGATCGTCATGCGTGCGGCGAATGAGCGGGGCACCGTCCGTACGTGATCAGCGGGCCCCTCGGTTTTCCGGTGCGGTGGGTCGTGCTCGACCGAGACGCCGATCGGATCGGGTGTGTTCATCGGAGTCCTCCGAGGTCGGGGGCACAAGCCCGGCAGCCGGGACAAGAGACCGGGTCAGTGGGTGGGGGCGGTGATCGTGCCGTAGTCGAGGCCGCCGTGGCTGAAGGTGGGCACGACCGGCCACTGACGCTTCCAGTCCGCGCACTCCGAGGACGGAATGATCTGGCGCCACTGCGGGTTCCGCGGAGATGGGGAGGCGAGGGTCTTCTCCTTGACCATGGAGTCGTACTGGTCGAGGGAGTCCTCCAGCGTGTTCGCGTTGAGTACGACCTCGCGGCCGTAGAACTCGGCGGTGCGTCGCACGCCGGGAATCTTCGACAATTCGGGCTGCCAACTGTCGGCGGCCATGCCGTTCTCCGAGGAGACCCAGACCCCGTCCGGTGTGTTGACCACCAGCGAGTGATTACCGTCGGTGTGCCCCGGCGTCCACAACAGGCTCACCCCTACGCCGAGTTCCACGTCACCCTCGAAGATTTCGAGCCGTTCTTCGGGGACGCCGTTCATACCGCCGTCGACGTACCAGGCCCACTGCATGGGATGCATGGATTCGAAGGTGCCCAGTTCCTTGCGGTGCACGAGCAATTTCGCGTGCGGGAACAGGGCTTCGCGCGGTGCGGCCTCGCCCGCGATGGGCTCGGTGCTGCCCATGATCATGCGTACGTCCTGCACGTGGAGGTGATCGAAGCTCAGGTAGTCCACGTCGTCGTTGGTCAGTCCGAGGCGCCCCAGCACCTGATCCGGGTCGTTGTAGTACTTGACGAACAGTGATTCCAGCCGGGCCCGACGCGCGAAGCGTTGCAACTTCCCGTAGAACGGGGCTTCGGCCGACCCCGCGGCGACGGTGGGTTCCCACACCAGGGTCTTGGGCTTGCCGTCGAAGCCTTCGAACTGGATCACGAACATGCGGTTGATGATCGAGATGAAGGGATTGACATTCAGGGAATAGTTCTGGAACGCGTACTGCGCCGGATACGGCGCGGCAGCGATGTCGACGCTCTTGACCGCCCGCACCTGACCCTGGCGCAGGAAACGCTCCCGGTAATTCCTGGCCGCCTCGCGGATGGCGTCGAGGCGCTGGCCGCGTGGCCAAATATCGTGCACCCCTTCGAATTCCGGGATCGGACGCAGAGTGGTCGGTTGGGCCGTGGTCATCGGGTCCTCTTCGGGTCGGTGATGTGGGACAGGGCGCGGTGTTCGTAGTGGTCGCGAGCGGTGGAACGTGCCACAGCCTCGACCTGGTCGGGCACCGCGCGGCGCAGCACTCGATCGCGCAGGAATTGCGGAAGTAAGCCGGTGCCGCGGACGAGCAGGCCGATTGTGGCGGGGAGGGTGACCTCGAAGCGCGGGCGCCGCAGGACCCGCAGCACGGCGGCGGCGACATCGGCGGGTTGGAGCCGGGCGGTCGCGCCGCTGGCGGTGCCGACCGCGAGTTCTGTGTCGACCACGCCCGGCATGATCACCGACAGGTGCACACCGCTGCCGCGCAACTCCTCGCGCACGCCGGTGAGGTAACCGAGGACGCCGTGTTTGGTTGCGGCGTAGGTGGATTCCCCTGGCGGGGTCAGCTTGGCAGCGGCCGAGGCAACAGTGACGATATGACCGCTGCCTCGGTCGCGCATCCGTGGTGCGACGAGCCGCACACCGCGGATCACCCCGTGCAGATTCACCGCGAGCATGCGCTCGGTCGCGGTCTCGGGTTCGTCGCCGAAGGGCCCGACCCACATCACGCCGGCATTGTTGACCAGCACATCGAGCGGACCCCACAGCTCGTCGATTTCGGCGAGAAACCGGCGAAAGGACTCGGTGTCGGTCACATCGAGAGCGAACGCTCGTACTCGACCAGGCAGCGCCTGCGCGGTTGTCTCGGCGGCCAGGAGGTCGCGGTCGCCGATCGCCACCAGTGCGCCGGCCTCGGCGAGCTGGCGCGCGATCTCGCGCCCGATGCCCTGGGCGCCGCCGGTCACGGCAACGATGCGCCCGGCCATGGTTGTCGTCATGGCTGCCCTCCTCCTGGTCGGTGTCTGTCATCGCCCAAATCAATATTGGACAATCGTGATTGTCAGAATTGCTGCGGCTAGTATTGCACCTCGTCAGCAGAAGGGAAAGGCACATGACACGACCGGGCACGGGAACTGCCAACCCGAAGCTGTCCGGCCGCAGGTACTCGGGCGTCGCACCGGAGGAACGGGTGCGCCTGCGCCGCGCCGCGATCCTCGACTCCGCGCTCGAACAGTTCGGCACCTCCGGCTACGCGACGGCGTCGATCAAGCAGATATGTCGCGGCGCCGGGGTCACCGAGCGGTACTTCTACGAGTCGTTTCCCAATCGCGAGGTGTGTCTCGCAGCCCTCTACGACACCCTCTCCGGGGAGATGCGCACGGCAACACTGGCCGCGCTCACCGCGGCCGAACCTGATCTCGACGCGCTCACCTCGGCGGGACTGGAGGCGTTCATCCACTACCTGACCGACGATCCACGTCGTGCGCGGGTGGTGCTCGTCGAAGTCGTCGGTGTCTCACCCGACATGGAACAACGTCGCCACCGGGTGCTTCGCGATTTCGTGGACACCGTCATGACCACCTGGACCGCCGACGGCAATCGCCCCCTCGCACGCGGTGCCAGGCTCGCCGCGACCGCGCTGGTGGGTGGCGTCAACCACCTGCTGGTCGACTGGCTGATGGACGGTCGCCGCGACGACCCCGCCGACCTGGTCGCGGTCTGCGTCGACCTCTTCGCCGCCGCGCGGACGCACTGGGACGTCCCCGCATAGTTTTCACCACACAAGACACCTTGCGCCACAACGGTTTATCGCGTGGCTCACGATGTGGGGTCCCGGTAGTAACCGCGCGAAAATCAACACATATGGCTGGACCAGCAGTGATGGCGTTGTGATCGGTTCGGGCTGCGGGCGGGTACGGTAGGTGCTTGGCTTGGCTGCCGATGAGGTTGGTCGGTGTGCTGGAGGTCAGGTTTCGTGGCGACGCAGGTGTTCGCGACCGAGGAGTTGGCGCGTCTGCGGGAGTTTCCGGAGATCAGCCGCGAGGAGCTGTTCCGGTTCTTCACGCTGACTCCCGCCGATATCGCATTCGTTGCACCGGGGCGCGGGCGTGGCCCGGAGGACCAGCTCGGCCTTGCGGTGGCATTGTGCACGTTGCCGTGGCTGGGGTTCGTGCCTGACAAGGTCGCCGCCGCGCCGCCGGTCGCGGTGGCACGTTTGGCGGATCAGCTGAAAGTCGATGCGTCGCAGATCCGTTCGTACGGCCGACGGGCACAGACCCGCACCACGCATCTGCGCCTGGTGGCTCAGTATCTGAGCTGGCGGCCAGCAGGTGCGATGGAGCTGAAAGAGCTGGACGAGTTCTTGTTGGCGCGGGCGATGGAGCACGATTCCCCGACCTTGCTGTTCCGGCTGGGCTGTGAGTATCTGATCTCGGCACGCGTGGTCCGGCCCAGCCCCGACACCGTGGTTCGCCGCGTGGTGCACGCTCGTGATCAGGCTCAACGCGAGACCTACGATCGGCTCGCGCACGAGCTGACTTCGCAACGCTGCGCCGAGTTGGACGGCCTGCTGGTCACCGATTCCTCGATCCGGATGTCACGGTTGCGGTGGCTGTCCACCGGCCCGGTGGAGGCATCCGCGGCCGCGGTGAAAAACGAGGTCGAGAAGCTGGGGTTCGTACGGAGCCTGGGCGCGGACACCCTCGATCTGTCGGTGCTCCCGGCGGAGCGCCGCCGATTCCTCGCCACCCTGGGCCGCCGCCTGACTCCGCAGGCGCTGGAACGCCGTGACCCGCAGCGCCGGTATCCGATCTTGTTGACAGTGCTGGCGCAGTCGGCCGCCGATGTGCTCGATGAGGTGGTAGCTCTGTTCGACCAGGCGCTGTCGGGGAAGTTCAGCGCCGCCGAGAACCGGATGCGGGAGCAACTGGCCGACCGCGCCAAGATCGGGGAAGACCGGCAGGCGCTGCTGGATGACCTGCTGAAGATCCTCATCGACCCGCAGATCTCCGACGAGGACGTGGGCGGATTGATCCGGGGTGAGGGCATCGGGTTAGAACGGTTGCGGGCCGCGATCGCCCAAGCCCAACCACGGCTGCCGCGTGACCACGGGCACCTGGCCGCCCTCGATACGTCGTATTCGTATCTGCGGAAGTTCACCCCGGTGGTGTTGTCGGCGGTCCGGTTCGCCGGCGGTACCGCGGCGACGGAGCTGCTGATCGCGGTGGACATGCTGCGCAAGCTGAACGCGACCAGCCGCCGCAAGGTGTTCGACGACGCGCCGACCGGGTTCGTGCCGACCAAATGGCGCGGCTACCTGGAGGAGGCGCGCAAGAGCGGCAACACCGTGGCCTATCGGCACTATTGGGAGCTGTGCGTGCTGCTCGGGCTACGGGACGGGTTACGCACCGGTGATGTGTTCGTGCCAGGGTCGCGCCGCTACGCCGACCCTGCCGCCTACCTGCTTACGCCCGAGCAGTGGGAGCCGCAGCGCGGCGAATTCTGTCGCCTGGTCGACAAACCAGCCGACCCGGCTGCCGCGTTGGCCGCGCTCACCGACGAATGGCACGCGGCGGTCGCCGAGCTGGAGCAGCTGCTCGCCGCCGGTGACGGGCCGGTGCGCCTGGACGAGGCCGGTGATCTGGTGATCTCACCTTTGACCGCCGAGGACATCCCGACCGAGGCTATCGAGTTGAAGGCCGAGTTGACCGAGATGCTGCCGTTCGCGCCGATCGTGTCTCTGTTGATCGAGCTGGACAAACGCACCGGCTACCTGGACTGTTTCACCCACGCGGGCGGTAAGCAGGCCCGCAGCCCGGAGTTGAAACGCAATCTGATCGCGGTGCTGCTGGCGTATTCGACGAACCTCGGATTGACCAATATGGCTGCGGCGTCGGGGATCTCCTACGACATCCTGTCCTGGACCGCGGAGTGGTATGTGCGGGAGGAGACGCTGCGCGCGGCGAACCTGGCGCTCATCGGCTACCACCAAAGACTGCCGCTGACAGCGGCGTTCGGCACCGGCACCCTGTCGTCCTCGGACGGGCAGCGGTTCCCCACCCGTGGCAAGTCGACCACCGCCCGCGCGGTGAATCACTTCTTCGCCGAGGAGGGCCTGTCGACCTACACTCACGTGACCGATCAGCACACCACCTACGGCACCAAGGTGATCGTCACCACCCGCCGCGAGGCCCATTACGTTCTGGATGAAATCCTGGGCAACGCAACAGATCTGCCGATCACCGAGCACGCGACCGACACCCATGGGGTCACCCTGGTGAACTTCGCGCTGTTCGACTTGCTCGGGATGCAGCTGTCCCCACGCATCCGGGACCTGGGCAAGATCACCCTGTACCGGCCGGTGCCGCGCGCCGAGGCCGACGCGCGGTTCTCGCACGCGGGACCGCTGCTGATCCGCAAGCTGAACCTGGACCTGATCGCCGAGCACTACGACGACCTGCTGCGGTTGGCCGGATCGCTGAAGTTCGGGCATGCCACCGCGTCCCTGCTGGTCGGCAAGCTCTCGGCCTCGGGTCGCCAGAACGCGCTGGCCGCGGCGCTGAAGGAATACGGGGCCATGCGCCGCACCATCTACGCCGCCCGTTACCTGACCGACCCGGACTACCGGCGCAAGATCTCGCGCCAGCTCAACAAGGGCGAATCCATCCACGCCCTCAAACGCGGCCTCATCTACGCCCACGAAGGAGCGTTCCGAGCGCGGCACCTGGAAGCCCAGACCGAACAAGCATGGTGTTTGACCTTGGCCACGAACGCGGTAATCGCCTGGACGACAGAGTATTACGGGCTCGCAGTGGAACAGATGCGCCGTCAGGGCCGCCGGATAGACGCCGAAGTGCTGGCCCATATCTCCCCGGCGCACAGCGAGAACATCAACTTCTTCGGCGCGATCGAGGTCGACATCGACGCCGAACTCGCCGCACTCGGCCCGACCGGCTACCGACCGCTGCGGGTGCGCGACACCTTGTTCTAACCACCGGGTCCTGCAATCACAGTTCACCCGATCCTTCGCAGCAGACTCACGAGTTGGCGGCGTTCGGCTCCGTTGAGCCCGCTGGTGACCACGGTTTCGGCGTCGCGCCACGCGACCCGCACCGCCTCGACCGCCTGTTCTCCTTGCGCGGACAAGCGCAGTCGGATCACTCGCCGGTCGGATTCGTCGTGGGTGCGCTGCACGAAGCCGGAACGCTCCATCCGGCTGATGGTCTTGGCGATCGTGGGCTGCTCGATACCCATGCGTTGCACCAGCTCGGCCTGCGTCGACTCCGGGTTCTCGTGGAGGTCGACCACGATGAGCTCTTGGCCGGGATGCAGCCCGAGCCGGGCGAGCCGCTGCGTCAGATCGACCCGGTGTGCACGCGCGGCGAGCGCGAGAGCGTAGCCGATGGGGCCGACGTCGCGAGCGATGTCGCGGCCTGACCGAGGTGGTGGTTCCATAGTCGGCTATTGTACAGTCGGCTATTATATGGTCGGCTATGTAATTGAGCGGAGACACCGTGGCGCATCTGCTGCACATCGATACCAGTCCCAGAAGAAACTCCTTCTCCCGCGAAGTCTCGGCAGTGTTCGCCGCCGAATGGCGCACCGGACACCCCGGCGGTGACTACACCTACCGGGATCTGGGCGCCGATCCCGTGCCACCGGTCGACGAGGCCCGCACCGAGATCGCGATCCAGGCATCCGCCGCGGGAATCCGAGAGCTGACCGGCATGTCGAACGTGGTGCGTACACCGGCGCAGGAGAAAAGCTGGGCGGTGTGCCGGCCACTCATCGAAGAACTCCTCGCCGCCGATGTGCTGCTGATCGCGAGTCCGATGTACAACTTCTCACTCCCCTCGACGCTCAAGGCTTGGATCGACCAGATCTCCTTCCCCTGGCTGCCGCTGGCCGGGCGGACCGCGGTCGTGGTTACCGCCAGGGGCGGCTCGTACGCGCCGGGAACACCACGTGCAGCCCACGACTACCAGGAGCCCTACCTGCGGGCCTATTTCGAGACACTCGGGCTCACGGATCTGCATTTCATCCATACGGAACTGACCAACGCACTGCACGTCCCATTCCTGGCCGAGTTCAAGGACGCTCACCAGGCATCGCGAGCTGCCGCGTTGAAAGCCGCCGCCGCACTCGCCACCTCGATCGGCCGACGGCTGCAACCGTCGAGCTGAGCAACTACTCCTGCAACAACCTTCAAGCGGGCGCTCGCAAGCCCGCAGCACCGGGAATCGGAGAAACATGGATACAGGAATGAAGGGGCGTGTGGTTCTGGTGACCGGAGCCTCCAAAGGCATCGGCGCTGCCACGGCTCGCGCATTCGGGGCCGAGCAAGCCCGGGTGGCGATCACCTATAACACCGACCGCGCGGGCGCGGAGACGGCGGCCTCGTCGGTCGAGGCAGCCGGCGGAGAGGCGATGGTCGTACCATTGCGGCTCGCCGATGCCGCCACCGCAACCGCGGCGGTGGGAGCGGTCACCGAACGCTGGGGCGATATCGACGTCCTCGTCGCCAACGCGGTCGACTGGGGCGGCGACGCCCCGCCCGACCCCAGCGTTCGGTTCGAGGATGTACCGCTCGACCACTGGCACAGGATGATCGACGCCAACCTGATCGGCACCGTGGCGGTAATCCGGTCGGTGCTGCCGGGAATGCGCAGGAAGAACTGGGGGCGGATCGTGCTGATCTCCTCCAGTGTGGCCGAGGAAGGGATCCCCGGCCCCGGCCCGTACGGCACGGCCAAATCGAGCCTGTACGGCCTGTCACGCAGTCTCGCCTGGGAAGGCGGACGGGACGGCATCCTCGTCAACGTCGTCGCACCCGGGTTCACCCTCACCGAAACCAGGGCGGCGTTTCCCGACGCCGTGATCGCCAAGCTGGCTGCGGGGACTCCGACCCGGCGACTGTCCAATCCCGACGATGTCGCCCGCCTGATCGTATTCCTGGGATCGGACGCCAACCGCAACCTCACCGGAGAGGTCCTGCGAGAAGGATCCTCCGCAGCACGCGCCCCACACGCAGGCGGCTAGCGCGTCGGGATGGCGGAGGCTTTGCTGGTCCACTCCGGCGGAGGGGGCCAGCTCAAACGCCACGACATCCTGAGCCGTTCCGTAAGACGATCGGCCACCGGAACACCGCGGCCGGGCGAATCCAGCCCTGGTCGCAGGTGTTCCGTAGAGGTGTTCCGCGAACCGTTCCGGTGAACCCCCCTCCTATGGAACGATTTCCGGCGTGATCGAGCCCTTCCGCGTCGGATACGTGCGCTGCTCCACCGACGAACAAGACGTCGAGATCCAGACCGAGCAGCTGCTCGCCCTCGCGGTGCCGCGCGAGCGGATCTTCATCGACAAAGGATTCTCCGGCACCACCCGAAAGAACCGCACCGGCCTGGACAACGCGCTCACCGCGGTCACTTCCGCAGCGGCGGCCGCGGCCGGCCGGCAGGTGGTGCTGACCACGACGAAGTTCGATCGGTTCGCGCGGAACATGGCCGAGGCCGGAGAGATCCTGACCGACCTGCGCAAGCGTGAAGTCCTGTTCGGGCTCGGCAGCTCGATCTATGACTGGCACGACCCGTTCGGCAAGCTCTTCCTGCAAACCTTGGCCATGGTCGCCGAATTCGAGGCCAACCTGAACCACCTGCGCACCCGCGAAGGCATGGCCAAGGCCCGCGCGAAGGGACGCCTCAAGGGCAAACAGCCGAAACTGCCTCTGGCAGCTCGCAAAACAATCCACCGCCGCTACCACGACCCGGCCGACGACGCGAGCCTGGCCGACCTTGCCGAGGAATACAGCGTCGGCCGGTCCACCATCCACCGCATCACCAGCGGAGACATACCCCGAGCGTAGTCACTCCCCCAACCGAACCATTGGCTAATCCTCTGACAGACAGGGGATTACGTCACATCCACCCTGATTCTCCGGGGCAGACCCATCTGCATCGGGTACCGGCACCACGCCATTACCGCTGGTCAAAGCAACTTCGTTGTTTTTCGCGCGATTACTACCGGAACCCCGATGTCTCCAACGTCCGATCCGTGCGTGCGATTTCGCGGGGAGCGACGTTCGGTCGCCGCTGAATCAGCGGTGCCGCGTTGCTCAGCGGAGGAAAGTGCCCGCGTCGGCGGCGAGGTCGAGGAGGGGTTGAGGAAAGACGCCGAGGACCAGGGTGGCGGCTGCGGTGAGGGCTATGACGGTGGTGGTGAGGGTGGGGGTGACGACGAGGGGGGCGTCTTCGGGTGGGTCGGTGAAGAACATCAGGACGATGACGCGGATGTAGAAGAAGGCGGCGATCGCGCTGCAGATCACGCCGACGATCACCAGGTAGCTCACTCGGCTCGCGGCGGCGGCTTCGAAGACGGCGAACTTCCCGACGAAGCCACTGGTGAGCGGGATGCCGGCGAAGGAGATCAGAAACAACGCGAATACCGTGGCCAGCCAGGGGGAGCGGCGGCCGAGGCCCGCCCACTGCGACAAGTCGGTCGCTTCGTCGCCGGAACGGGAACGCACCAGGGTTACCACACCGAAGGCGCCGAGCGTGCCGAGGCCGTAGGCCAGCAGGTAGAACAGGACCGCGCTGATGCCGCGGTCGGTGGCGGCGACCAGCGCGGTGAGCAGGAAACCGGCATGGGCGACAGACGAATACGCCAGCATCCGCTTCACGTCGGTCTGCGTGATCGCCATGACGGCGCCGACCGCCATGGTCGCCACCGCGATCGCCCCGAGGATCGGGCGCCAATCGTCGATCAGATTCGGCACCGCGACGTGCAGGACGCGCAATAACGCACCGACTGCCGCGATCTTGGTGGCGGCGGCCATGAACGCGGTAATCGCGGTGGGCGCACCCTGATACACGTCGGGCACCCAGGATTGGAAGGGCACAGCGCCGATCTTGAACAGCAGTCCGACGGTCAGCAGCCCGGTGCCGAGCAGTGCCAGCAGGGTGTCGTCGTGGTGCGACGTGATGGCGTCCGCGATGCCGCTCAAGCGGACCGTCCCGGCCTGTCCGTAGAGCAGCGCGACTCCGTACAGGAAGAAGGCCGACGAGAAGGCCCCGAGTAGAAAGTATTTCAGCGCCGCTTCCTGGGAGAGCAGCCGCTTGCGGCGCGCGAGCCCGCACAGCAGGTACAACGGCAGCGACAGCACTTCCAACGCGACGAACATGGTGAGCAAGTCGTCGCAGGCGGGAAACAGCAGCAGCCCGCCGACGGCGAGCATAGCCAGCGGGAAGACCTCGGTGACGGCGATTCCCGAGCGCAGCGCCGCTTGCTCGTGTGCGCTGCCGGGCACGGCCGAGGCTTGCGGGGTGAACGCGTCGACCCGGCGCCCCGCACGGGAATCGACGAGACTCCAGGTGCCGGGACCGGGTTTGTGCGTCCGCACGGGCGGTTCGGCGCCGCGCTCGGCGAGCAGCAACAGCGCGAGGATCGCCACCACGAGGAGGGTGCCCTGGGTGAACAGCGCGATACCGTCGACGGCCACCGCGCCACCCATCACGGTTTCGGCGGTCCCCGCGAGCGCGATCACGGCGACCAGCGCGGCCGACAAGCCCAGCAGACCGAGCGTCAGTTGGGTCCAATAACGAAAACGCTTGGCGACGAAGGCTTCCGCGAGCACACCGAGCACGGCGGCGCCGAAGACGATGAGCATCGGCGAAAGTGTGCCGTAGGCGATGCTCGGCGCGGGCAGCGACTCGGCGGCGACGAACACGGGTGTCACGGGGCTCATCTCGGTGCCTCTCCATGGTGTTCGGCGCCGACCGCTTCGGGCTGCGGGGGAGTCGACGGTGTCGGGTCGTCGCGGCCGATGGTGGTGAGTGTCTGTGTCACGGCGGGATTGATCAGATTCAGTACGGGCTTCGGGTAGACCCCGAAGAACACCAGTGCCGCCAGCAACGGCACCACCACGACGAGTTCGCGTGGCACGAGGTCGCGCAGCCGCTCATTACCTTCCCGCACCGGGCCGGTCATCATGCGCTGATACAGCCACAGCACATACAACGAGGCGAGTACCAGTGCCGCCGCCGCGATCACCGCTGCGGCCTGGTAGCGGCCGAAAGTGCCTACCAGTACCAGGAATTCACTGATGAATGGTGCGAGACCGGGCAGCGACAGTGTCGCAAGGCCCGCGACCAGGAAGGTGCCGGCGAGTACCGGCGCGACTTTCTGTACGCCACCGAAATCGGCGATGAGCCGAGTGCCTCTGCGCGAGACCAGGAATCCCGCGATCAAGAACAGTGCGGCGGTGGAGATGCCGTGGTTGACCATGTAGAGCGTCGCGCCGGATTGGCCCTGGCTGGTCATGGCGAAGATGCCGAGAATGATGAACCCGAAGTGCGAGATCGAGGTGTAGGCGATCAACCGCATCACGTCGGTCTGTCCGATCGCCAGCACCGCGCCGTAGACGATGCCGATCACCGCGAGTGTAATGATCAGCGGCGCATAGGTTCCCGCCGCGTCCGGGAACAGCTGTAGGCAATAGCGCAACATGCCGAAGGTGCCGACCTTGTCGACCACGGCCATCATCAGCACCGCACTGGCGGGGGTGGCCGAGACCGCCGCGTCCGGCAACCAGGTGTGCAGCGGCCACAGTGGCGCCTTCACGGCGAAGGCGAACATGAAGCCGAGGAACAGCGCGTTGAGTACCGCGGGTGCCGCACCGAGCTGCCCGGAATTCGCCGCTTCGACCACGGCGCGGAAATCGAAGGTACCGCTACCGTCGGAGCCGAGTCCGTCCCGCGCGGTGACCACATACAGCCCGATTACCGCGGCCAACATGATCAGCCCGCCGAAGAGGTTGTACAGCAGGAATTTCACCGCGGCGCGCGATCGCTGCTTGCGTAACAGGCCGTCCGCGCTGCGCGGGCCGAAGCCGCCGATGAGGAAATACATCGGGATGAGCATCGCCTCGAAGAACACGTAGAACAGCAGGATGTCCAGGGAGACAAAGGAAACCAGCACCATCGCCTCGACGAGCAAGGTCAGTGCGACGTAGGTGTGTGTCACTCGCCGTCCACTGCCGACCTCGCGGTCGTCGTGCCAACCCGCGACCAGCAGCAGCGGCACGAGTGCGGTGGTGAGCAGGACCAACACCAAGGCGATGCCGTCGACGCCGACCGTGTACCCGGCACCGAATGCCGGAATCCACTCGTGATCCTCGACGAACTGGTATTGGGCACCGCCAGGGTCGAACCGCACCGCGAGCACCACGGCAAGGGTGAAGGTGAGCACCGAGGAGCCGAGGGCCACCCACCGCGCGACCGTGCGCTGTGCGGCGGGCAACAGCAGCACGATGGCCGCGCCGAGTACCGGAAGCAACCACAGGGCGCTCATCCAGGGAAAATCTGTCACCACAACCTCACCGCCAGCAGGGCGGCGGCGACCAGCGCCGCGCCGGTGAACATGGACAGGGCATAGGAGCGCACGAAACCGGTCTGTGCCCGGCGAATTCGCGTCGAGAGCCCGCCGATCAGCGCGGCGGTCCCGTTGACGATGCCGTCGACCCCGCGATTGTCGAGGAATACCAGGCCACGCGTGAGTTGGCGTCCCGGTCGCATGAGCGCTGCCTCGTTGACGGCGTCACCGTAGAGGTCCTTGCGTGCGGCGACCGTGAGCGCGGAGACCGATTGCGGTGCGGTGTCGGGAATTTCGCGCCGCGCGTAGTTCCGGTAGGCGACGCCGACACCGATCGCGACGACGACCAGCGCGAGCGTGGTCACCACCGGCGCGGGAATGGTCGCCTCGCCGTGGTGCGCCCCGACGACCGGCTCCAGCCAGTTCTGTAGCGACGACCCCAGGACGAACAGTCCTCCGGTGACGACGGAACCGATGGCCAGCAGAATCATCGGCCCGGTCATGACGGCGGGCGACTCGTGCGGGTGGGTGTCGGGCTTCCAGCGTTGCTTGCCGAAGAACGTCATCAGCATCACGCGGGTCATGTAGAACGCGGTGAGTCCCGCGCCGAGCAGGGCGATCGCACCGAGCGCGATGCCACTGGCGCCGCCTTGATCGAAGGCGACCTCGATGATCTTGTCCTTGGAGAAGAATCCGGCGAACGGTGGCACACCGATGATGGCGAGGTAGCCGAGGCCGAACGTGATGTAGGTCAGCGGCAACAGTTTTCGCAGTCCGCCGTAGCGGCGCATGTCGGTCTCGTCGTCCATCGCGTGCATCACCGAACCGGCTCCGAGGAACAATCCTGCTTTGAAGAAGCCGTGGGTGAGCAGGTGCATGATGGCGAACGCGTATCCGGCGGGTCCGAGGCCCGCGGCGAGCACCATGTAGCCGATCTGGCTCATGGTCGAGGCGGCGAGTGCCTTCTTGATGTCGTCTTTCGCGCAGCCGATGATCGCGCCGAACAACAAGGTGATCGCGCCGACGAGAATCACCGCGAACCGCGCGTTCGGCGCCAGATCGAAGACCGGACTGGAGCGGGTGATCAGGTAGACGCCCGCGGTAACCATGGTGGCGGCGTGGATGAGCGCGGAGACCGGGGTCGGACCTTCCATCGCGTCGCCGAGCCAGGATTGCAACGGCACCTGTGCTGATTTCGCGCACGCGCCGAGCAGCAGCAACAGCCCGATCGCGGTGAGTGTTCCCTCGCCGGCACCCGACGCGCTCGCGAACACGGTGTCGAAGTCGAGGGAGCCGAAGGTCGCGAACAGCACGACCATGGCGATCATGAGGCCCATGTCGCCGACCCGGTTGACCACGAACGCCTTCTTGGCCGCCGTTGCCGCGCTGGGCTTTTCGTGCCAGAACCCGATCAGCAGGTAGGAGGCGAGGCCGACGCCCTCCCAGCCGAGGTAGAGCACGAGGTAGTTGTTGGCAAGGACCAGCAGCAGCATGGCCGCCAGGAACAGGTTGAGGTAGGCGAAGAACCGGCGTCGTGCGGGGTCGTGGCTCATGTAGCCGATCGAGTAGACGTGGATCAACGATCCGACGCCGGTGATCAGCAGCGCGAAACACACCGAGAGTTGGTCGATCTGGAGCCCGAAGTCCACCTGGAGTCCGGCGACGGGCACCCAGCTGAACAAATCGGCACCGATGGCTCGCGCTCCGCTGTCGCGGCCGAGCATCCCGAAGAATGTCACCGCGGCGACGACGAACGACGCGACCGCCATGAGGGTGCCGAGTAGGTGCCCCCACGCGTTGCTGCGGCGCCCGACCAACAGCAGGATCAGCGCGCCCGCGAGGGGGAGCGCGGGCAGCAGGACGAGCGTTGCGGTATCCACGTCAGAACTTCAGCAGGTTGGCGTCGTCGACCGAGGTCGAGCGACGGGCGCGGAAGATGGTCATGATGATCGCGAGGCCGACGACGACCTCGGCGGCGGCGACCACCATGGTGAAGAACGCGAAGACCTGCCCGTCGAGATTGTCGTGCATGCGTGCGAAGGTGACGAAGGCCAGATTCACCGCGTTGAGCATCAGCTCCACGCACATGAACACCACGATCGCGTTGCGCCGCAACAACACTCCGGCCGCGCCGATGGTGAACAGCAGGGCGGACAGATACAGATAGTTCTCGGGGTTCACCGCTGGCCTTTCTCGTCGCTGTGCTCATCGAGGGCACCGGGGTGCTCGACGCTTCCGGGGTTGCCGACCGAGATGATGGCCGCCTCGGTGAGCGCTCGGGAGCGACGGTGGCGCAGGATCGTGCTCACCGACAGTTCCTCGAACGAGCCGTCGGGCAGTCGCGCCGGAATGTCGACCGCGTTGTGCCTGGCGTAGACGCCGGGGGTGGGCAGAGGGGTGGCGCGGTGACCGGGTTCGCGGAAGCGGCGTCGTGACATTTCGCGTTGTCCATTGTGTGGTCCGAAGCGTTCGCGGTGAGCAAGCACCATCGCGCCGATGGTGGCGGTGATCAGCAGGGCGCCGGTGAGTTCGAAGGCCCACACGTAGCGGATGAACAGCAGTTCGGCCAGTTCGGCGATCACGTCGCGCCCGCCGAAACCGTGTGCGGGGAAGACGATTCCGGATTCGCGCAGGCCGGTGCCGATGCCGCCGATGAGGAGGAACCCGAAGCCGAGGCCGACCACCACGGCGGCGATGCGCTGTCCGCGCAGCGTTTCCTTCAGCGATTCGGCGGAGTCGACGCCGACGAGCATGAGGACGAAGAGGAACAGCATCATCACCGCGCCGGTGTAGACGACGATCTGCACGACCCCGAGGAACAACGCGTCCTGGGCGATGTAGAACACGGCGAGCGTGATCATGGTGGCGGCCAAGCAGATCGCGGAGTGCACCGCGCGTTTGGCGAACACCATTCCGAGCGCACCGATGAGGGCCAGCGGCCCGAGGATCCAGAACTGAACGGCTTCGCCGGTGGAGGTGTGGGTCAGCGTCTCAGCGGCCATGAGTGCGGTACTCATCGCGGGTCCTCGTGGAGGTCGTCGGCGCCAGATCCCTTGTCGCTGTGTGGTTCCCAGCCGCCTTCGGGCTCGTTGACGTCATGCGGGTCCCAGCCGCCGTCGGGTTCGTTCATTTCGGCTCTCCCTGCGTTCCGACGGTGGCGGGCTCTCGTGGGGATTCCGTGCTCCGGGCGGCACCGGATTGCTTGGCGCCGTGGGGTTCCCAGCTGATATCGGGTTGGCTGATCTCGCCGAGCACATTGCCGAGGTAGTAGTCGGCCTGGTCGGTGCCTGGCGCCATGGCGTGCGGTGGCGCGGTCATGCCCGGCTCCATGGGTGCGAGCAGCCGGTCCTTCTCGTAGATGAGGCCCGCGCGGTTGTCGTCGGTCATCTCGTAGTCGTTGGTCATCGTCAGTGCCCGGGTGGGGCAGGCCTCGATGCACAGGCCGCAGCCGATGCAGCGCAGGTAGTTGATCTGGTACACGCGGCCGTAGCGTTCGCCGGGCGAGAAGCGTTCCTCGTCGGTGTTGTCGGCGCCTTCCACGAAGATGGCGTCGGCGGGACACGCCCACGCGCACAGCTCGCAGCCGATGCATTTCTCCAGGCCGTCGGCGTACCGGTTGAGTTGGTGGCGGCCGTGGTAGCGGGGTGCGGTCGGCACCTTCTGCTCGGGGTAGAACTCGGTATTCGGCTTCTTGAACATGGTGGCGGCGGTGACCGCGAACCCGGCCAGCGGGTCGAACAGGCCGGGACGTGGGGCGTCGGCGGTGCGCTCGGGTAACGGTGGCGTCGGGAAGCCGAGGAACACCGTGGAGTCCGGCCGGTCGGGGTCCTCGGTCGGCGGCGCCGACCCAGCGGCTCGGCCCGCGCGCAGGAACCTGCCGATGATCAAGGCGGTGATGACGATTCCGCCGATGACCAGGATGGGCGTTTGTACGGGGTAGCCCTCGTTGTCGAGTACCCGTGCGGTGGCGACGATCATCACCCACAGCAGCGACGTGGGGATGAGTAGCTTCCAGCCGAGACCCATGAACTGGTCGTAGCGCAGCCGAGGCAGCGTGCCGCGCAACCAGATGAACACGAACAGGAACGACCAGACCTTGAGCGTGAACCACAGCACCGGCCACCAGCCGGAGTTCGCGCCGTCCCACATGTTCAACGGCCACGGCGCATGCCAACCACCGAGGAACAGGGTGGTCGCCAATGCGGAGACGGTGCCCATGTTGACGTATTCGGCGAGCATGAACATGGCGAACTTCAGCGAGGAGTACTCGGTGTGGAACCCGCCGACGAGTTCGCCTTCCGCCTCGGGAAGGTCGAACGGCGCACGGTTGGTCTCGCCGACCATCGCGACGCAATAGATCAGGAACGAAGGCAGCAGCAGGAACACATACCAGGTGCCCTCCTGTGCGGCGACGATGCCCGAGGTGGCCATGGTGCCACCGAGCAGGAAGACCGTGGCGAAACACAGCGCCATCGCGATCTCGTAGGAGATCACCTGCGCGGTCGAGCGCAAGCCACCGAGCAGCGGGTACGTGGAGCCCGACGACCAGCCCGCGAGCACGATTCCGTACACCCCGATCGAGGTGATCGCGAGAATATAGAGCACCGCGACCGGCATGTCGGTCAGTTGCAGCGCGGTCCTGTGCCCGAAAAACGACACCTCGGGGCCGAACGGGATCACCGCGAACGCCATGAAGGCGGGGATCACCGAAATGATGGGGGCGAGAATGTAGATCGGCTTGTCGACGATGGCGGGAACGATGTCTTCCTTGAGTGCCATCTTCACGCCGTCGGCGATGCTCTGCAACGATCCGAACGGACCGACGCGATGCGGACCGATCCGCATCTGCATGCGCGCCACGATCTTACGTTCCGCGACCACCGCGATCAGCGGGATCAACATGAGGAACACGAACACCGCGAGGGCCTTGACGATCACCAGCCACAGCGGGTCGTAGCCGAACAACGAAGGATCACTCATGATTGCGCTCCTCGGTCGGCCGGTGACTCGGCCTGCTCGGTGTCGGCGCGCCGCAGCCGCACGACCGCGCCGGGCTTGGTGGCCAGCTGTTCGGTGATCGAGCAACCGGGTGAATGCTGCGGCACCCACACCACGCGGTCGGGCAGATCGGCGATCGACAGGGGCAGCGTGACGCGGCCGGTGTCGGTGGCGACGATCACCGAATCCCCCTCCGCAGCACCGAGTTCCGCAGCCGTCGCGGCCGAGAGGCAGGCGACGGACGGGTGCGCGGTACCCGCGAGATGCGGTTCACCGTCTTGCATCCGGCCCAGGTCGAGCAGGAGACGCCAGCTGGCCAGGACGGCGGTGCCAGCGATCGGCTGGGGGAGTGGCTGCGGCAGATTCACCGGTGGCGCGGCCGGCGTGCCGCCCCAAGCGCCGAGCCGGGTGAGCTCCTCGCGTGCGGTCGCTCGATCGCGCAGTCCCAGCGGGACTCTCATCTCCTCGGCGATCGCTTGCAGCACTCGCTGGTCCGACAGCGGCGCGGCCTGACGGCGTGTCATGTCGTCGCCGAGCGCGGCCTCGAACGGCCGGGCCCTGCCCTCCCAGGTGCGGAAGGTGCCCGATTTCTCCATCGCCGACGCCACCGGGAACACCACATCCGCACGGTCGGTGACGGCGCTGTGGCGCAACTCCAGGCTGACGACGAACGGCGCGGTCTCGATAGCGGCCAGTGCCGCCGCGGGATTCGGCAGATCGGCGAGTTCGACGCCGCCGATGACGAGGGCACCGAGTTCGGGCGCGCAGGCAAGGATCGATTCGGTATCGCGACCCGCGCCGACCGGCAGTTCGGCCATGTTCCACACCGCGCCCACCTGCTTGCGTGCGACGGGGTCGGCGACGGGGCGCCCGCCGGGCAGCAAGCCTGGCAGCGCGCCCGCCTCCAACGCTCCGCGCTCGCCGGCCCTGCGCGGCACCCAGGTGAGTGCGGCGCCGGTGTCGTCGGCCAGTCGGATCGCCGCCGACAGTGCGCCGGGGATACCCGCCATCCGTTCACCGACCAGCATCACCGCGCCCGGTGCGCGCAGCAGATCCGCGACTCGCGCGAGTTCCTCGGCATCGGTTCCCGGCGTGCTTGCCTTGGTGCGCAGCGCGTCGAGCAGTTGTGGCTCCGCGCCGGGCACCGTGCGCAGCAGCGTGCCCGACATGCGGGTCAGCCCACGTGAGGACAGTGCCGCGACGGAATACACCGGCAGGCCCTGCTTGCGCGCGGCCTTACGCAGCCGCAGATAGACGATCGGGGATTCCTCTTCCGGCTCGAACCCGACCAGTAGGACGACCGGCGCGGTCTCCAGGTCGCGGTAGCCCACCGTCATCGGACTGCCCGCGACCCGTGCGGCGAGGAAGTCGGCCTCTTCCACCGAGTGCGCTCGCGCACGGAAATCGATGTCGTTGCTGTCCAGGGCCATTCGAGCGAACTTGCTGTAGGCGTACGCGTCCTCCTCGGTGACGCGACCGCCGACGAGTACACCGGCATTGCCGTGCGCACGTGCCAGACCCGCTGCGGCGACATCCAACGCCTGCGACCAGGAGGCGGGCGCGAGGCGGCCGTCGGCGGCGCGCACCAGCGGTGTGGTGAGTCGGTCGCGTTCGGTGGCGTAGGCGAAGGCCCAGCGCCCCTTGTCGCAATTCCATTCCTCGTTGACCTCGGGGTCGTCACCCGCCAGTCGACGAAGCACCTTGCCCCGGCGATGGTCGGTGCGCTGCGCGCAACCGGAGGCGCAGTGCTCGCACACATTCGGGCTGGAGACCAGGTCGAAGGGTCGGGCGCGGAAGCGATAACCGGTGCCGGTGAGCGCGCCGACCGGGCAGACCTGCACGGTGTTTCCGGAGAAATACGAGTCGAGCGGTTCGGCCTCCGCGGTGCCGACCTGTTGCAGCGCACCACGATCCACCATCTCGATGAACGGGTCGCCCGCGATCTGCGCCGAGAACCGCGTGCACCGCGCGCACAGCACGCAACGTTCTCGATCGAGCAAGACGGCCGACGACAACGGGATCGGTTTCGGGTAGGTGCGCTTGGCCCCCTCGAAGCGCGATTCCGGCCGACCGCTCGACATCGCCTGGTTCTGCAACGGGCATTCGCCGCCCTTGTCACACACCGGGCAGTCCAGCGGATGGTTGATCAGCAACAGCTCCATCACCCCGGCCTGCGCCTTGTCGGCGACGGTCGAGGTGAGCTGGGTGCGCGCGACCATACCTTCGGTGACCGGAATCGTGCAGGAGGCCACCGGTTTACGCTGGCCTTCCACCTCGACGATGCACTGGCGGCACGCGCCGACCGGCTCGAGCAGCGGGTGATCACAGAAGCGGGGGATCTGGATGCCGATGAGTTCGGCGGCCCGAATGAGCAGCGTGCCAGGGGGAACGCTGACGGTGGTGCCGTCGATGGTGAGCGATACCAGTTCGGCGGGTGTCACTTCGCTGGTGCCGGAATTGACGGTGGCGGTCATCGCGGTCCTTCCACTGCGGCAGCGGGTCGGTCGGCCCATGCGGTGGTGCGTGCCGGATCGAAGGGGCATCCGCCGCGCAGATGCTCGGCGTATTCCGCGCGGAAGTACTTCAGCGAGGAGACGATCGGGCTGGCGGCGCCGTCACCGAGCGCGCAGAACGACTTGCCGTTGATGGTGTCGGTGATGTCGAGCAGCGTGTCCAGGTCTGTTTCGGTGCCCGCGCCGGATTCGATGCGGTGCAGCAACTGCACCAACCAGTAGGTGCCTTCGCGGCACGGTGTGCATTTTCCGCACGACTCGTGGGCGTAGAACTCCGTCCAGCGCAGCACCGCGCGCACCACGCAGGTGGTCTCGTCGAAGATCTGTAAGGCCTTGGTGCCCAACATCGATCCCGCGGCGGCCACACCTTCGTAGTCCAGGGCGACATCGAGGTGTTCCGCGGTGAACAGCGGCGTCGACGAGCCGCCCGGCGTCCAGAATTTCAGTTCGTGTCCTGCGCGTACCCCACCCGCATAGCCGAGCAGCTCACGCAGCGTCACGCCCAACGCCGCCTCGTATTGACCGGGACGTGTGACGTGACCCGAGAGCGAGTACAGCGTGAATCCTGGCGATTTCTCGCTACCCATGGACCGAAACCAGGTGGCGCCGTGGTTGATCACCGCGGGCACGCTGGCGATGGATTCCACGTTGTTGACGACCGTTGGGCAGGCGTAAAGCCCGGCGACGGCGGGAAACGGCGGGCGCAAGCGCGGTTGGCCGCGCCGACCCTCCAGCGAATCCAACAGCGCGGTTTCCTCGCCGCAGATATAGGCACCGGCACCCGCGTGCACGATGAGTTCGAGGTCGTATCCGGAACCGAGGATGTCGCGGCCGAGGTAGCCCGCCGCGTAGGCCTGGGCGACGGCGGCTTGCAGCCTGCGCAGCACCGGAACCACTTCACCGCGCACGTAGATGAACGCGTGCGCCGCGCGGATCGCGTACGCCGCGATGATCACGCCTTCGATCAGGGTGTGCGGGGTCGCGAGCATGAGCGGAATGTCTTTGCAGGTGCCCGGTTCCGACTCGTCGGCGTTGACCACCAGGTAGTGCGGCTTCTCTAGACCGTCGGGGCCGGGCCCCCGCGGGATGAAACCCCATTTCATGCCGGTGGGGAAGCCGGCACCACCGCGACCACGCAGGCCCGCGTCCTTGACCGCCTGGATGACGTCGTCGGGTGGCAGCTGCAATGCCTTGCGCAGGGCGGTGTATCCGTCGTGCTCGGTGTAGGTCTCCAGCGTCCAGGACCGTGGATTGTCCCAGTGCCGACTGAGGACGGGTGTCAGCGTCATGTCAGCTGCCCTCCGAATCCGGTTGCGGCGCACGCATGTCCTGTTCGCGCGCGACGCGCAGTCCCGCGAGGGTGGGCTCCGGGGCGGCGCCGTCGAGGGCGCCCGGACGTTGGTCGGGGAAGCCGGCGAGGATTCGCGCGGTGTCGCGAAAGGTGCCGAGCGGTGCGCCCCTGCTCGGCACCACCTGCTGACCCGCACGCAGTGCATCGAGCAGCGCGCGCGCCGATTCCGGTGTCTGGTTGTCGAAGAACTCCCAGTTGATCATCATGACGGGCGCGAAATCGCAGGCAGCGTTGCATTCGACGTGTTCGAGGGTGATCGCGCCGTCCTCGGTGGTCTCGCCGTGGCCGATGCCGAGATGCCGTTGCAGTTCGGCGAGGATCGCATCGCCGCCCATCACCGCGCACAGCGTGTTGGTGCATACGCCGACGTGGTAGTCGCCGGTGGGAGCGTGCCGGTACATCGAGTAGAAGGTGGCGACCGCGGTGACCTCCGCGCCGGTCAAGCCGAGCAGTTCGGCGCAGAAGTCGATCCCACTGCCGGTGACGTAGCCTTCCTCGGCCTGCACGAGGTGCAATAACGGCAGCAGCGCCGAACGCGGATGCGGATAGCGTCCGATGATCTCCTTGGCGTCGGGTTCCAGGCGCGCGCGGGTCTCGGGTGCGTACGGCTGTGGCCGGGTGCTGAGCTTCAACAGGATCTGGGTCATCGGTCGACTCCGCCCATCACCGGGTCGATGCTGGCGACCGAGGCGATCACGTCGGCGACCATGCCGCCTTCGCACATCGCCGCCACCGCTTGCAGATTCGTGAACGACGGGTCGCGGTAGTGCACCCGGAACGGGCGGGTGCCGCCGTCGCTGACCATGTGCACGCCGAGTTCGCCGCGCGGGGATTCGACCGCCGTGTATACCTGTCCCGCCGGGACTCTGATGCCCTCGGTGACCAGTTTGAAGTGGTGGATCAGGCCCTCCATGGACTTGCCCATGATCTTGCCGATGTGTTGCGGCGAATTGCCCATGCCGTCGGGGCCGACGGAAAGGTCTGCGGGCCAGGCGATCTTCTTGTCGTCGACCATCACGGGCCCCGGCCGCAATCGGTCGAGGCATTGCTCGACGATCTTCAGCGACTCCTTCATCTCCTCCACCCTGATCACGAAGCGGCCGTAGCAGTCGCAGCCGGTGGTGGTGGGAATGTCGAATTCGTAGTTCTCGTAGCCGCAGTAGGGCTGCGATTTGCGCAGGTCGTGCGGCAGTCCGGTGGAACGAAGGACCGGCCCCGTCATGCCGAGCGCCATACAGCCGCGCAGGTCCAGGTAGCCGACGTCCTGGGTGCGTGCCTTCCAGATCGGGTTCGCGGTGAGCAGGTGCTCCATGTCGCGCAACCGGCCCGGCAGCACCTCGAGCAGCTCGCGCACCTTGGTGACGCCGTCCTCGGGCATATCCTGCACCAGGCCGCCGGGCCGAATGTAGGCGTGGTTCATCCGCAGGCCGGTGATGGTCTCGAACACGTCGAGGATCAGTTCGCGCTCGCGGAATCCGAACAACATCGGGGTGAGCGCACCCAGTTCCATGCCTCCGGTGGCGAGCGCGACCATGTGCGAGGAGATCCGATTGAGCTCCATGAGCAGGACCCGAATGATGCTGGCGCGCTCGGGAACCTGCTCGGTGATGTCGAGCAGCTTCTCCACGCCGAGGCAGTAGGCGGTCTCATTGTAGAACGGCGACAGGTAGTCCATGCGAGTGACGAAGGTGACGCCCTGGGTCCAGTTGCGGAACTCGAGATTCTTCTCGATTCCGGTGTGCAGGTAGCCGATTCCGCAGCGCGCCTCGACGACGGTCTCGGCCTCGATCTCCAGGATCAGCCGCAGCACACCGTGTGTTGACGGGTGCTGCGGACCCATATTGACGACGATGCGTTCTTCGTCCGAGCCCGCCAGCGAGTCGCTGACCTGTGCCCAGTCCTGCCCGGCGACGGTGACGGTCCTGGGTTCCTCCGGTGGCCGCTGTTCGGTGACGTGCGGCCGAAAGTCGGTGTCGCTCATCAGTTGTACGCCCTCCGCTCGTCGGGCGGCGGTATTCGCGCACCCTTGTATTCGACCGGTATCCCGCCGAGCGGGTAGTCCTTGCGCTGTGGGTGGCCGCGCCAGTCGTCGGGCATCAGGATCCTGGTGAGCGAGGGGTGACCGTCGAACAGGATGCCGAAGAAGTCGTAGGTCTCGCGCTCGTGCCAGTCGGTGGTCGGATACACCGCATGCAGCGACGGAATGTGCGGATCATCGTCGGGCGCCGAGGTTTCCAGGCGCAACCGACGGTTGTGCGTGATCGACAGCAGCGGATACACCGCGTGCAATTCGTGGCCATGGTCGTCGGGGTAGTGCACTCCGCTGACGCCGAGACACAACTCGAAGCGTAGCGCCGGATCGTCGCGCAGCGCGGCGGCGACCGAGGGCAGATGTGCACGGTGCACGTGCAGGGTCAGTTCGCCGCGAAAGACGACGATCCGTTCGAGCGCTGTTTCCCAGGCGAGGTCTTCGGCGGCGAGTGCGGTGCGCAGGGTGTCGACGGTCTCGTCGAAGTAACCGCCGTAGGGTGCGGGACTGCTGCCGGGCAGGGTGACGGGTCGGACCAAGCGGCCGTATCCGGAGGTGTCGCCACTGCCCGTGACACCGAACATGCCCCGGCGCACGCCGATCACCTCGTTGTCGGCCGCCGCGGCCTCCTCGGGTGGGAGGGTGGCCTCCGGGCCCGCGGTGGCCGCGCCGTCCGTATCGTCCTGTGCGGCACGGCGTTCGGATTCTCCCGGTGGGTCGAGCGTCATCGCAGCAGACCTTCCATCCTGATGGTCGGCGTACTGGCCAGCGCGGCCTGTTCGGCGGCGCGGATCGCTTCCTCGCGATTGACACCCAGTGGCATCTGCTGGATCTTCTCGTGCAGCGCCATGATCGCGTTGAGCAGCATCTCGGGCCGCGGCGGGCACCCGGGCAGGTAGATGTCGACCGGAACGACATGGTCGACACCCTGCACGATCGCGTAGTTGTTGAACATCCCGCCCGAGGAGGCGCACACCCCCATCGAGAGCACCCATTTCGGTTCCGGCATCTGGTCGTAGACCTGGCGCAGGACCGGCGCCATCTTCTGGCTGACCCGTCCGGCGACGATCATCAGATCGGCCTGGCGCGGGGAGGCGCGAAACACCTCCATACCGAAGCGTGCGACGTCGAATCGGCCGCCGCCGACGGCCATCATCTCGATGGCGCAGCAGGCGAGGCCGAAGGTGGCGGGCCACAACGACCCCTTACGCAGATATCCGGCGAGATCTTCCACCGTGCTCAGCAGAAATCCACTGGGCAGATTCTCCTCTAGACCCATTTTCGACGACACTCGCTTTCGTGCTCGACTTACGCTGGTGTTCGAAACGCGCTGTGCGGCAATCAGTCCCAGCTCAACCCGCCGCGTCGCCACTCGTAGGCGTATGCCACCGAGACATTGAGAATGAACAACGCCATCGCGACGAGCCCGAAGATGCCGAGCGCGTCGAAGTGGATCGCCCACGGGTAGAGGAACACGATCTCGATGTCGAAGATGATGAACAGCATCGCGGTGAGGTAGTACTTCACCGGAAAGCGTTGCCCCGTCACGTTTCCCGGTCCGCCCGCGATGGCGTGTGGTGTGGGTTCGATGCCGCATTCATAGGGCTCGAGCTTGGCCCGGTTGTAGCGCTTCGGGCCGATCACCCCCGCCAGGATGATGGAGAACACGGCGAACGCCGCGGCGATGGCGCCGAGCACGAGTGCCGGTAGTTCGATATTCACGACTGCTTCCCCTCCTTCTGCGCTGAAGCGAGTTCGAGCTTGCGAGTGGGTCGCCCGGTGTTGCGGGCGGTGACTTCCGAGGGGCTGGTCTCAGTCGTCCACCGCGGCCAGACTCGTCGCATGGCCTTGCTCGAGGCGGGTTATGGGCTGCCCGCTCTCATTGTGAGCTACGGCACAGCCTACAACTCATCACCCCGGTCGCCGCCGCGATTGACTGTCCGGTTTGATCGAATTCGCGACAGCGATTCATGACCGAAACGGTGGTAATCGACCGTCATGTCACAGGACGTTGTTCGATAGTGGAACATCCCGTGGAATCAGGGGCCGTGGTCGTGATTCTCGATGGCATGTCCTGGTCTGGGCGTTCGGACCGATGCGTGCCGCCGCCCCGGTCATGACCGGAGCGATGCGGCGATTTGGTCGGCGGGGAGTCGGTGGTCACGCAAATTTTTGGGACGACCGTACGCTATTGGTGATTAATCCTGGATCGCTATAACTGAATAGGCCGAAAGGCGAGCGAGTCAGACCGCCGAACGGTCCCGCAACAACCCGACGACCGTCGCGGTGAGTTCGATCGGATCGAGGGGGTGCGCGACCGAGGCCTCCGCGCGCGACCAATTGGCCAACCAGGCATCGTCGCGACGGCCCGTGAGCACGAGGACCGGCGGGCAGTGGTCGAGCTCGTCCTTGAGCTGCTTGGCGATGCCGAGACCGCCGGTGGGCGCCGATTCGCCGTCGAGGATCGCGAGATCGATACCGCCCGCGTCCATCCGCTCGATGACCACCGGGCCGGTGGCCACCTCGAGGTAGTCGAATTCGGGTAGCTCGGGGTGCGGGTGTTTACCCAGCGCCAGGATCACCTGACTCCGGGTGTCGGCGTCGTTGCTGTAGACGAGGACCCGCAGCGGGGTGGAACGATTCGAGTCGGCCACACGCGGATCGTACGTCCGAATGCACGCCGTCGGTGGCAGGTTGGTCCAGATCCGTGCTGGTTTCTTCGGAAATGGGTTGGCGCAGCGCGGTACCCCGGCCGGATCAGTCGGCTTCGAAGGCATCGTCGCCGACCAGCTCCGTATCCAGAAGATGGGCGAGAAACAGCAGCGCGGTGGGTGTCGGTGTGCGACTGGTGATCGCGTGCCACGGGCGATCCAGCGGCGTGCCCTCGACGTGGAGTAGGTGCAGCGCACCTGATTCGAGGTCGCTGGAAATCGCGTCGCTGTGAATCAGGGTGACGCCCAACCCCGCTCGCGCGGCAGCCAATACCGCGCCGTGGCTGCCGAGGGTGAGCGTGGGCGGTGTGATGGCGAGCCGGTCGAGCAAAGTGAGGGTCGCCTCCCTGGTGCCGGAGCCGCGTCCGCGCAGGAGCCAGGTGGCGTGTAGTGGGTCGAGGTGTGGGGGGCCGACCACGGTCAGCCGACTCGGCCGTCGGGCGCGCACCACCAGATCCGTGCCGTCCGGGGGGCGGCCCGCGATGACGAGATCGGTTTCGTGGTGGTGCAATTCGGCGAACAGTACGTCACGTGGCTGCACCGAGAGGCTGAGCTCGATGTCGGGAAAGCGGTCACGGAAGGAGGCCAGCGGGCGCAGCAGCACGTACTCGCCCGCCGTGGCGACGACGCCGATCCGCAGTCGACCCGTGTCCGCGCGCAGCACCGCCGCCTGCGCCTCGCGCATGAGTCCGATTATGCCCCGGCAATATTCGGCATAGATGCGACCGGCGTCGGTGAGCACGATGCCGCGGCCCGCCTTCGCCACGAGCTTGGCGCCGAGCTGTTTCTCGATGTACGCCACGGCCGCCGATACCGCGGCCTCGGTGATGTGCAGCTGGGCGCTCGCCCGCCGGATGCTGCTGTGGCGAGCGACGGCGAGGAAGGTTTCCATCCGCCCCGCGCTGACCCAAGCCACCCCGCAACGGTAACAAACTCAACGCAATGGTTGAGGGTTGCGAGAAACAATCAAATTGTGTGTGCAACGCCCCGGCCTCATCCTGGAATTCGCAAGGCGCACAACACCCGTCGGACCGACGAACCGGCGACGGGTCCGCAGAACGTTCAGCGCCCCGAGTACCCGAAAGCCCGACGCGCTCCGGCGAACAGCCGCGTCGGTGCCGAACGAAAACGGGTGCCGGCGTGATCTCGTGGAGGAACGATGGCCGAAGATACCGAACGGGACCGCTGGGATCCAGGCGTCCAGTCCTACGCGTCGATGGGGTATTACGCGCCGGACCATCAGCCGTCGGACACCGACGTGCTCGCCGTCTTCCGGGTGACACCGCAGCCGGGGGTCGACCCGATCGAGGCAGCGGCCGCCGTGGCGGGTGAATCATCCACGGCCACATGGACCGTCGTATGGACCGACCGGCTCACCGCACACTCGCGCTACCAGGCCAAGTGCTACCGCATCGATGAGGTGCCGGGCAGGCAGGGAGAGTACTTCGCCTACATCGCCTATGACCTCGACCTGTTCGAGGAAGGGTCGATCGCCAACCTGACCTCCTCGATCATCGGGAATGTCTTCGGGTTCAAGCCATTGCGCGCGCTGCGCCTCGAGGACATGCGCATTCCGGTGGCGTACGTGAAGACGTTCCAGGGGCCCGCGCACGGCATCGTGATGGAACGCGAGTACCTCAACAAGTACGGCCGACCGCTGTTGGGTGCGACGGTGAAGCCGAAACTGGGTCTGTCGGCGCGCAATTACGGGCGGGTGATCTATGAGGCATGCAAGGGCGGACTCGATTTCACCAAGGACGACGAGAACATCAACAGTCAGCCGTTCATGCGGTGGCGCGATCGCTTCCTGTTCGGTATGGAGGGTGTCCAGCGTGCGACGGCCGAGACCGGGGAGATCAAGGGCCATTACTTCAACGTCACCGCGGCGACGATGGAGGACATGTACGAACGCGCCGAATTCGCCAAGGAACTCGGCAGCATCGTGATCATGATCGACCTCACCATCGGGTACACCGCGATGCAGTCGATGTCGAAGTGGGCGCGGCGCAACGGGATGCTGCTGCATCTGCACCGCGCGGGACATTCCACCTACACCCGCCAGAAGACGCACGGGGTGAGTTTTCGGGTGTTGGCCAAATGGTGTCGGCTGATCGGCGTCGACCACCTGCACGCGGGCACCGTGGTCGGCAAGCTGGAGGGCGACCCGGCGACCACGCGCGGGTTCTACGACACCCTGCGCGACAACCACATTCCCACCAACCCGGCCAACGGCATCTTCTTCGACCAGGACTGGGCCAGCCTGCCGGGGGTGATGCCGGTGGCCTCCGGTGGGATCCACGCGGGACAGATGCACCAACTGCTCGACCTGTTCGGTGACGACGTGGTGTTGCAGTTCGGCGGCGGAACCATCGGCCACCCGCTGGGTATCGCGGCGGGCGCCGAGGCGAATCGAGTGGCGCTCGAAGCGGTGGTGCAAGCCCGCAACGAAGGCCGTGACCTGCTGCGCGAAGGCCCCGAGGTCTTGCGTGCGGCCGCCGCGTACTGCCGTCCGCTCGACGTGGCCTTGGCGACCTGGGGCGATGTCACCTTCGACTACACCTCCACCGACGCACCCGACGCGGTGGCGACCGTTACGCACTGACCGCCGCACCGGCGAGAGGAGCCACCCATGTATTTGCGGCACGGAACGTTTTCCTACCTACCCGAATTCGACGACGCACAGATCGCGGCGCAGGTCAGGTACGCACTGCTGAACAACTGGCCGGTGTCGATCGAATACTCCGACGACCCGCATCCCCGCAACGCCTACTGGGAGATGTGGGGACTGCCGTTGTTCGACCTGGACGAGCCGGACGGGGTGCTCGCCGAGATCAACGCCTGCCGAGCCGCGTTCCCGCGTCACTACGTTCGCGTCCTCGCCTACGACGCGCGTTACGGCAGACAGACCACGGCGCTGAGTTTTCTGGTGCAGCGTCCGCTCGAGGAACCGGGATTCCAGCTCACTCGCACCGAGGGCCTCGACCGCCGACAGCATTACGGCCTGCACGCCTACGCGACCGACGACAGTCAGGGACGACGCTATGGCAGCTGACCACAACGGCGCGGTCCGCGCGCCCGGATTCCAACTGCACCGTCCCGGCGGCGACCCGCCACGGGGGAGGGGACCCGCCGAACCGGATGCCGACGCCGAGCTGCTGGCCGACGACGCCATGGTGGACCTGTCGCTCGACCTCGCGGGTGTCGACGTCGAAACCACTCTGGCGCGGCTGGACGCGGAACTCATCGGACTCGCGCCGGTGAAACTGCGGGTCCGCGAGATCGCCGCACTGCTGCTGATCGACCGTGCCCGTGCGAAATTCGGTCTCGAGGCCGCCCGGCCGACCCTGCACATGAGCTTCACCGGTCCGCCGGGCACCGGGAAGACGACGGTGGCGCTGCGCATGGCCGGGCTGCTGCATACCCTGGGTTACATCCGAAAACCCAAGGTGCATACCGTGACCCGTGATGACCTCGTCGGCCAGTTCATCGGGCACACGGCGCCGAAGACCAGGGAGGCGCTCGCGAGAGCCGCGGGCGGGGTGCTGTTCGTCGACGAGGCGTATTACCTGTTTCGCCCGGAGAACGAGCGCGATTACGGACAGGAGGTGATCGAGATCCTCCTGCAAGAGATGGAGACCCAGCGCAGCAGTCTGGTGGTGATCTTCGCGGGCTATCCGGACCGGATGCAGCGATTCTTCTCCGCCAATCCCGGCCTGTCCTCACGGGTCGCCCACCACCTGCGCTTCGAGGACTACAGCCAGGCAGAGTTGCTCGCCATCGCCGAGGTGATGGTGGCGCACGAACATTTCCGCTTCGACGAGGATGCCAGGCTGGCGTTCGGTGAGTATGTGGCGCGGCGAATGGGCGAACCGCGCTTCGCGAACGCGCGCAGTGTCCGCAACGGCGTTGAGCGGTGTCGGTTGCGTCAAGCCAAACGACTGGTGGACGCGCGGCGTCCGCTGAGCCGGGCGGACCTGACCACTCTGAGCGCCGCGGATGTGTACGGCAGCAGCGTATTCGCCGACGACACCGAGCAGCAGGACGGGCCGAAGGATCGGGCCACCGCGTGACGAGATCGAGACGCCATGCCGAACAGATTGACGACCCTCACCCGCTACACCATCGAGGAAGAACATCGCCATCCCGGCTCGTCCGGTGAGTTCTCCGCGCTGGTGAACGTGGTCGCCACGGCCACGAAGATGATCGCGAACCAAGTGACTCGCGGCGCTATCGCCGGTGCGCTGGACACGGTGAGCTCCCCGGCCGGGTTGCCGGAGGACGTGGCGCCGCTGCGGCGGCGACTCGACGCCATCACCAACACCATCATGCTTACCGAAACCCAATGGACCGGCTATCTTTCAGCGTTGCTCTCGGAGGAGATGAGCGGGATCCATCCGGTGCCGGTGACGCATCGGCGTGGGAAGTATCTGCTGGCGTTCGATCCGCTGGACGGGTCGTCGAATATCGATGTCAACCTTCCGGTCGGGACCATCTTCAGTGTCCTTCGCGCACACGAGGATGCGCGCGAGCCCGCGCCGGGAGACTTCCTGCGGCCGGGCGTCGAACAGGTATGCGCGGGCTTCACCCTCTACGGACCCGCCACCATGCTCGTGCTCACCACGGGCAGCGGCGTCGACGGATTCACCCTCGACCGGGAAATCGGCGCCTTCGTGCTGACCCACCCCCGCATGCGCGTGCCCGAGGACACCTCCGGGTTCGCGATCAATGCCGCTAACGAACGTTTCTGGGAGCGGCCGGTGCGGCGCTACGTGCACGAATGTCTCGACGGAGTCGAGGGTCCGCGTGGTCGGGACTTCAATATGCGCTGGGTGGCTTCGCTGGTGGCCGATACCTTTCACATCCTGACCCGCGGCGGGGTCTACCTGTACCCGCACGACACGCGGTCGCCGATCTGTCATGGCCGGGTCGCGTTGCTGTACGGGGCGAATCCGATCGCGTTCATCATCGAGCAGGCCGGTGGCTGCGCCACCACCGGCGACCAGCGGGTGCTCGAGGTGCGTCCCGATCGGGTGCATCAGCGGGTGCCGCTGATCTTCGGTTCCCGCAACGAGGTCGAACGCATCGAGCGTTATCACCGTGCACCCGAGGAGGGGCCGAACTTCGATACCTCGTTGTTCGGCACCCGATCGCTGTTTCGTCCGGCTCAGCGTTGAGTCCGCGACACCAACGGTAGTTGTTCGGCGAGAGAAGGAGGGGCTATGTCGGTGAAGCATCCGGTCGTGGCGATCACCGGGTCCTCCGGTGCGGGAACGACCAGTGTGACACGAACATTCGCGGAGATATTCCGCCGAGAAGGCATCAATTCCGCTGTGGTCGAAGGGGATTCGTTCCACCGCTACGACCGCGAGGAGATGAAGGCTGCCATGGCGGCGGCCGAGGAGAATCAGGATCTGCGGTTCTCGCATTTCGGTGAGGAGGCCAATCTACTCACGGAGTTGGAGTGCTTGTTTCGCGAGTACGGCGAAACCGGTGTCGGCAACGTGCGTCGTTATCTGCACGACGAGAACGAAGCCGAACCGTACGGTCGACCCGCGGGCACCTTCACGCCGTGGGAGCCGCTCGCGCCGGGAAGTGACCTGCTGTTCTACGAGGGTCTGCACGGTGCGGCCGTGACGCAGAAGGTGGATGTCGCGCAGTACACCGACCTGCTGGTCGGTGTGGTGCCGATCATCAATCTCGAATGGATCCAGAAGGTCATCCGGGACAAGACCTATCGCGGCTATTCCAGCGAGGCCGTCATCGACACCATCCTGCGCAGGATGCCGGATTACGTCACCTATATCTGTCCGCAGTTCTCCCGCACCTACGTCAATTTTCAGCGGGTCCCCACCGTTGACACCTCGAATCCGTTCGTGGCGCGCAGTATTCCGACCGCCGACGAGAGTTTCGTGGTCATTCGCTTCGCTGAGCCCAAGGTGATCGACTTCCCGTATCTGCTCTCGATGCTGCACGATTCGTTCATGTCGCGACCCAATTGCATCGTGGTGCCGGGCGGAAAGATGGAGCTGGCCATGCAATTGATCTTCACGCCGTTGATCCTGCGACTGATGGACAAGCGACCCAATCGCGACTACTGAGCCGGTGCTCAACCCATTGTGGCGCAGGCGGTTTCGTGCAGCGAAAGCCACAGGTAGCGCTCCTCGTCGACCAGCAGCACGGCGGTGACGACGCGGCTGGCGCTGGCGCCGTCGCGCTGGTTCTCGGCGGTGAAGCGGACGGTCACGACGGTCTCGGTCGATGCGAGTTCCTCGACTTCGGTAACCTCGATATTCAAGCCGGGCTGCGCGCCTTTGGCCGCCCACACGCCCGCGAGCAGGGTGTCGCGCTCGATGATCTGCCCGAGCGTGGTGACCGAGGTGAATTCGGGGTGCAGCGCGTTCGCGAACCGATCGAACACCTTGGGCGCTGCCTTGGTGGCGAGCCATTCGGCCAGGTCCCCGTGCAATGCCGCGACGATTTCCGTCAGGAAGGGATGCGCGGACATGATGACACTCTCGATTTCGCCGGGCACACGCGGTGCGTTGTTCGAAAGCATAGCGAGAACCGTTGCGCGCGTTGGCGTCATCGGGAGATCGGTGCGGGGTGTTCGTGCGGAGTCCTGCGTTGGGTTAGGCTCGGACGCGACCCTATTCAACGAGTTGCATATACGAGGTGGCGGCATGCGCGCATTTCAGGAGGCCGTCGAGGCCGGAGACTTCGCGAGGATCGAGGCGCTGCTCGCCGACGACGTCGTGTTCACCAGCCCGGTCGCGTTCAAGCCGTATCCGGGTAAGGCGATCACGGCGGCGATCCTGCGCGGTGTCGGACGGGTTTTCGCCGACTTCCGCTACATCCGCGAAATCGTGAGCGCCGACGAGCGCGACCACGCGCTGGTCTTCGAAGCCCAGGTCGGCGGCAAGACCGTCAACGGCTGCGATTTCCTGCACTTCGACGACGCCGGCAAGATCGACGAGCTGACCGTGATGGTGCGACCGCTCTCGGCGGCGACCCTGCTCGCGGAGGCGATGGGCGCGCAGTTCGAGCAGATCCAGCGCGAAGCCGCCGAAGCTCTCACCGCCGCCGAAAACGCCGCGCGACCGTAGGTTTCGTCCGCGCTAGGCTTGCTCGTCGCGCTCGCGGCGCGCTTGTTCCTGGCGACGGAATTCGCGACGCTGCTGCTCGGCACGCTCGCGCAGCCCGCGCAGGAATTCCTCGTCCGCCTCGGCGTCGGCCGGAACGTAGCGTCCAGGGCGGTCGTACTCGCCGTAGGCGGTGGTGGAGCGGGGGCCGCCTTCGTTGAGCGGGCGGCCGAGCACTAGCCACAGCAGCGCGCCGAGCGTCGGGATCAGGATCACCACGATGAGCCACCCCATCTTGGGTAGCTGGCGGATGCCTGCTTCGGGGCAGGTGATGATGTCGATCAGGCAGTACACCCACAGGCACAGGGTGAGCAGACCGAAGACGGCGTAAGGCATCGAATTCTCCTCGATTACCGCAAAGCGGGGAACACGGAACAATGCTTAGCCCGTTCGTTCCCGTGGTTCACAACGCACCCCCCGAACCGGCTTCGCAAGAGCGTACCGGAGGCGGCGCCTCGGGGTCGGGTCGCACTCAGTCCGGCAGCAGCGGCACCGAAATCCCCTCGCCGCGACCGAGTAACGCGGCGCGGGTGACGGCGGACGAGCCGAAGCGCTGACGCAGTGCGTCGACGGTGGTGTCGAGGGTGTTGTCGGCGCGGGGTGTCAGCGGGAGGGTCAGTTGGCGCGGGTCCGCGTCAACGAGGTTGGTGAGCGCGAGGCCGATCAAGGTGAGTCCGCGCTCCTGGATCATCGGCCGTGCCTCGTGCAAAAGGGTGCGTGCCGCGGCCAGGATCACCGCGGTGTCATCGGTCCCGTGCGCGAGTGTGTGTGAGCGGGTGGCGCGGGTGAAATCGTCGAAGCGCAAGCGCAGCACCACGGTTCGACAGCAGCGCTCGGCGGTGCGCAGGCGTCGTCCGAGTCGGTCGATCAGCCCGTGTACGAACGCCTCGATTTCCGTGAGCGGGCGAGGCTGGCGTCCGAGGGCGCGTTGCGCGCCGATCGAGCGCCGACGTTTTCCGGTCTCGACGCGCCGAGGATCACGCGCCTGCGACAGTGCGTAGAGATGACGGGCGGCGGCGGGGCCGAGAATCGTCCGCAACCGCGTTTCGCCGAGTGCGGCGATATGGCCGACCTTGGTGATGCCGTGCTCGTGCAGATTGCGCGCGGTGACCTCGCCGACGCCCCACAGTCTTTCGATCGGCAGCGGATGCAGGAATTCCAGCTCACCGCCAGGGGCGACCAGCCGGAGTCCATCCGGTTTCGCAACGGCACTGGCCACTTTGGCGAGAAACTTGGTGCGCGCGATGCCTACCGAGATGGGCAGCCCGACCTCCGCCGCCACCCGTGCGCGTAAGCGGTGCGCGATGTCGACCGGCTCACCCGCGATCCTGCGCAGACCACCGACATCGAGGAAAGCCTCGTCGATGGAGATGCCCTCGACCACCGGGGTGGTGTCGTGGAAGACCTCGAACACCGCCGTGCTCGCCGCGGCGTACGCCGACATCCTCGGCGGCACCACGATCGCCTCCGGACACAGGCGCAACGCCCGATGCCCATTCATCGGGGTGCGTATTCCGCGCGCTTTCGCCTCGTAACTGGCCGCGAGCACCACACCACCGCCGACGATCACCGGCTTGCCGCGCAATCGGGGGTCGTCGCGCTGTTCGACCGCCGCGTAGAACGAGTCGAGATCGGCGTGCAGGATCGAGGCGTCATCGCGCGCGGTGATTCGCGGTCTTCGAGGCTCCGACACGAACATATGTTCGCATGGACCACCGACACGGTTGGCACGCGCTCCGGTGGGACGAGCCAGGGCGGCTCGAGACCCGGCGAACCTACGGCCGCTCTCCGTAGAAGGCGGTATGGTCGATCGACCAGCCTGCCGGAGCTGAGTATGAGGGAGCCGACGTGATGCGTGATTTCGGGGACCTGGAAGCGGTGATCATGGATCGCGTATGGGATCGCGACACCGAGTACACGACCGTACGGGACGTCTTCGAGCAGCTCTGTACCGAGCGCGACATCGCCTACACGACGGTCATGTCCACGATGGACAACCTGCACCGCAAGGGGTGGCTTGCGCGCGAACGTGCGGGGAAGGCGTACCGCTATTGGCCGACGCTCACCCGCGAAGAACACAGTGCGCGGCGGATGCTTGCGGCACTGGGTTCCGGTGGTCGATCCGACCTCGTGTTCAGCTATTTCGTCGACCGGATCAGTGCAGAGGAATCCGCGGGCCTGCGCGCGGCGCTGCGCCGACTGTCCACCGAGCGAGCACCGAACGTGCGCTAGCTTTCGGTCGCGCGACAGCAGTCCCGCGCGAACCCGTGTCGACGTGTTAGCCGAACGGATCGTGGCATTCGGGCTAGCGTGGCGAGCATGGCTGCGACGATTTCGAAGGACGTGATTGTCGTCGGTGGAGGCTTCGCCGGCGTTGCCACCGCACAGCACCTCGCCCGCGCGGGCGTCGAAGTGCTGCTGGTCGACAAGAACAACTACCACCAGTTCCAGCCGCTGCTGTACCAGGTCGCGACGGCGCAGATCGGGGTGTCGGAGGTCGCGCGCCCGCTGCGGGCCATCTTCCGCCGCCACCGCAGTGTGCGCGTGGCGGTTTCCGAGGTCACCGCGCTCGATCCGAAGGCCAAGACCGTCACCCTGGCCGACGGTACGGTGTGCTCGGCGAAGATCCTGGTCGTCGCGGTGGGTGCCGAGGCGAACTTCTTCGGCATCACCGGTGCCGCCGAACATTCCTATCCGATGTACTCCCTCGACGACGCGGTCGGGCTCGGCGCGCGCATGATCGCGGATCTCGACCGCGCCGATTCCGTCACCGGTCGCGACCACAACCTCGGCTTGATCGTGGTCGGCGGCGGCGCCACCGGTGTCGAACTCGCCGGCGCGGTCGCGCACAATTTGCGTTCGGCGGTGCCGCGTCTGTTCTCCGAGGAGTTCGCGCAGGCCACCGAGGTGCATCTGGTGGACATGATTCCGACTGTTCTCGCGCCGTTTTCGGAGCGGTCACAACAATACTCGCGCGAGCAACTGAGCAAGATGGGCGTGCGGCTGCACCTCGGGGTCGGTGTCACCGAGGTGCGTCCGGACGGTGTGACTCTCAAAGATGGGTCGAAGATCCCCGGCAGTTTGGTGGTGTGGGCAGGCGGATTGAAGGCATCCAGGCTGCTCGGCGAGTCAGGCTTGCCGCAGGGCAAAGGGGGACGCATCGACGTGAATCCCGACCTCACCGCGCCGGAATTCGATGGTGTGTACGTGCTGGGCGACGCGGCCAATATCACCGACAGCAAGGGGCGCGCGCTGCCCCAATTGGGTTCGGTGGCGCAACAATCGGGAAAATGGGCGGCCCGCAATATTCACGCCGACCTCACCGGGGGATACCGGCGACCGTTCCGGTACATCGACAAGGGGATCATGGCGATGATCGGTCGCGGTGCCGCCGTTGCCGAGGTCGGGCCGGGACGCAGGGAACTGCACGGCCCGTTGGCCTTCTTCGCCTGGCTCGGTGTGCATGCCGCGCTGCTGTCCGGGGTGTGGCAGCGGGTGGGCGCGGCGGCGTCGTGGAGTGTGGACTATCTGTCGCACAGCCGTCCGCAGGTGGTACTCGGCCGCGTCGATTCCAAGTAGTCGTTGCGCTGAAAACTGGTATCGCACAGCGGTTTCGCAGGCGAGTCCCCGGTTGATCCTGGTGAATCCGCCGGTCGGGTTAGGCTGCCGGTATGACGGAACGGCCCGCGGTGACCGCGCTCATCGACACGGTAGCGTGGGTGTTGATCGAGCGAGGTCGGGTGCTGTGCGCGCGACCCACCGGCAAGGACGTGTTCTACGTTCCCGGCGGAAAGCGGGAGGGCGCGGAGACCGACCTCGAGACCTTGACTCGGGAAATCGAGGAGGAACTCACCGTCGCGGTGCTGCCGGAGTCCGTCGCCCCGGTCGGCACCTACGAGGCGGTGCACGAGCCGGGTGCGGTCTGCGTGCGGATGAGTTGCTATACCGCCGACTATCGCGGAACCCTCACCCCGAGTAGCGAGATCGCGGAGATCGCGTGGTTCGGCTACCACGATCGCGTGCGGGTCCCTCCCGTCGACCAGTTGCTGTTCGATGATCTGGCGGCGGCGGGCCTGCTGCACTGACTGTGCGCAGACACGTGGCTCGAGCAGAGCGGGTGCACCGCACCGCAGGTCCCGGAAGCACCAGGCCGCTCACCGGAACGGCCGTGGCGGTTCGAGGAGGCCGGTTCAGGTGGTGACCCGTTGCCGTTGCGCGCGAGTGATCAGATGCTCGACCAGTGCCAGTAGCACCGCCTTACACGAGGCCCTGTCCCTGGCGTCGCAGAGCATCACCGGAGTGTGCGACTCCAGATCGAGCGCGTCACGCACCTCGTCCTCGGTGTAGTCGGGCGCGCCATCGAAGCAGTTCACGCCCACCAGGAATGGCAACCCCCTGCGCTCGAAGAAATCGATGGCGGCGAAGGAATTGCCGAGCCGACGCGTATCGGTGAGCACGACGGCGCCGAGCGCGCCGACCGAGAGCTCCTCCCACAGGAACCAGAATCGGTCCTGTCCCGGGGTGCCGAACAGGTACAGCACCAGCTCATCGTCGATGCTGACGCGCCCGAAGTCGAGCGCGACCGTGGTGGTCGTCTTCTGTTCGACACCGGACAGATCGTCGATACCGGTGCTGATCTCGGTGATCATCTCCTCGGTGCGCAGGGTCGGCACCTCACTGATCGCCGAAACGAGCGTGGTTTTACCGACACCGAACCCACCGGCGACGAGGATCTTGACCGAAGTGGCCAGTTGCGGCATGCCGCTCGGGTCAAAGTTTGCGGATTCCATCCATTACCGATCGCAGTATGTTGAGGTCATCGGGGCCTGCTTCCGTCGGAACGGGAGCACGGAAAATCAGTTGCCCGTCGCCGATGAGGTCGCCGACGAGGATCTTGGTCACCGCGAGCGGTAAGCGCAACCCTGCGGATACCTCCGCCACGGTTTGCGAAACCTGGCACCGCTGAAGTATTTCGGAGTACTCGGGTGCGGCGCGTCGCGGAGCGGGCGCGGAACGGTCCGTCAGGATCGACGTGAGCATGTCCAAAGTCGGACCGGCACCGGCGGTTCGGCCCCGGGTGAGCGCGTAGGGGCGCACCAGGGGACCGGCCGCGTCGTCGAACCATGACTCGCGCGTGCCGATCACGACTCGGTCGGCTCGGCTCGTCCGACCAGATCGGCTCGCGCGGTGGTGGACAGGAACTTGCCGATGCGTTGAATGGTGAGGTTCATCTCGTAGGCCACCATCCCGAGATTGGCGTCCTCGACCGCCTGCAACGCCAAGCACGCATTGTCGCCGGCGGCGGTCACGAACAGCACGGCGCGGTCGAGTTCGATCACCGCTTGGCGCACACCACCCCCGTCGAAACGGCTACCCGCGCTCCTGGCCAGCCCGTGTAGCGCCGAGGACATCGCGCAGAAATGCTCGGCGTCCTCGCGTTTCATCGCCGACGAGTTACCGAGCAGTAGTCCATCGGTGGACAGAACCACCGCATGTTCTACCCCGGCGAGCCGCTCGACGAGATCGTCGAGCATCCAATTGAGATCACCTGTCGCGGAAGCGGACACGTTCGACACCGTTGACACTCTTGACACCCTCAGCTTTCCTCTTCGCTCCGAATGTTAGCCGACGGCGCTGCGCCGGAATCGTTTTCGCGCAGCGGTCGGCGACCCTGTCTGGTTCCGGTCTCGATCGCGGCCATCAGGTCGCGCGCTTGCTCGGGACTGCGCGCCTGTCGCTCCCTGGTGGGCTGGGCCGCGCCGGAATCGGCCGCGGTGGAATTCGAGTCCTGTGGTCCCGCAGGATGATTGGCCTGCCTGGTGCGGCGGGGGAGTGCGGGTTTCGTGCCCTCCCGGTGCGGCCGCGATTCGCCGTTCGGCGGTGTCGATGTCGGTGGCGTCGGCGGTGTCGGTGGCGTCTCGGTCCTGCCGTTCGGTGCACCGGTCGCCGGTGGGAAAGGCTTTGCCGCCCCGACGCGGTCGATACTCGATCGGTGCGTCGGGCTTGTCGCCGCCGGCGCTTTCCGATCCGGCATCGCGTGCGCGGACGGTGGCTGATCGGTGTCGTCTGCCACCAACGCCGACGGGATGCGCACCACCGCCCGGACACCGCCGAAATCCGACTCCGACAGTCGCACCGACACCCCGTTGCGGGTGGCGAGCCTGGCGACGACGAACAAGCCGAGCCGCGAATCCGCCGACAGCGCGGCGACACCGAAATCCGGCGGATTACGCAACATCTCGTTGGCGCGCTCGAGTTCCAGGGCCGACATGCCGACACCCTGGTCGATGATCTCGGCGACGATGCCCGTGCCGACCACGCTGCCGCCCACCTCGACCCGCGCCTGCGGCGGTGAGAACGAGGTGGCGTTGTCGACGAGTTCGGCGAGCAGGTGGACCAGGTCCGCGACGATGGTGCCCGCGACCCGTACCTCCGGCATCCGAGCCACCCGCACGCGCGCGTACTCCGCGGTCTCGCCGACGGCGCTGCGCAGCACGTCGACCAGCGGGACCGGGCTGCGCCACTGTCGGCCGGGTCGCCCGCCGCCGAGGATCGTCAGGTTCTCGGCATTGCGCCGTTCCCGGGTGGCCAGGTGATCGAGGCGGAAGAAGATGTCGAGCAGCGCTGGATCTTCTTGCTGCTGTTCGGCTTTGTCCAGGATCTCGAGCTGCCGGTGCACCACGATCTGGCTGCGATGGGCGATATTGAGGAATACCGCGTTCACCCCTCGACGGGTGCGCGCTTCGGCCAACGCGGCCTCGACGGCGGCGGTATGCGCGTGCTGGAACGCCTTGGCGACCTGACCGATCTCGTCGCGTCCGTAGTCCAGCGTGGCGGATTCGGCGGCAGGGTCGATGGTCTCGCCCTCGTGCAGGCGGCGCATCATCTCGGGGAGTCGTTCGTCGGCCAGTCGCAGGGTTTGCCCGCGCAAGCGCTTCAGCCTGCGGATCACCCGGTTGGCCAGGACCACCGCTATCAAGAAGGCCAGCACGCTCACCGCGAGTACGCCGAACCCGCCGTAGGCCGAGCGCGCGGTGGAGTCGGCGGCCGAACTCTGCGCCGCGCGCTGAGAGGCACCACTGTGATCGGCCCACAGATCGATGAGCCCGTTCGACACGGTTTGCGCGGTGGCATGCCATTCGGCCGGGTTCATCGGCAACGGCGGCGGGTTCGGGGTGCGCACTCCGCTCGTGGACAGCACGGCCCGCCGGGCGAGGGCGTTCTCCATCGCGGTGAGGCGTTGGAAGGCGGGGCTTTCGGCGACCGCGCGCAGGTGCTCATCGTCCGGGTCACCGAATTCGGTGGTAAGCGTGCGGATTTCGGTGTGGTAGTAGCCGATCTGGCGCAGGTACTCCTCGGCGGGCAGCGCCGAGGGCGCGTTGCCGGTGCCGGAGAAGACGACGCCGAGCGCGTTCGCCCGCGACATCGCCTCCGCGACATGAAACAGCCGGTTGGAGGCGGCGATCGTCGCCGCGCTGCGTGCGTCGGGCGCGGTGCGCTCGGCCAACGCGCTCGCGCTGGCGATCAGATCGAGCACCCGGTTGTAGTAGGCGTACGCGTCGGCGACCGGCGTGGTCTTCGCGTCGACACCGGAGCGGATCGTGGCGATCTGGCCGAGCGCGGCCGCGAAGTCCTCGGACTGATCGCCGAGCTTCGACGGGCCGACGTCGCCGAGGGCGGGCAGAGCGCTGTCGAGTCGGCCGCGCGCGTCGGTGAGTTCGGCGGTGACCGAGGTGTCGCCGGAGAGCCGAGCGAGGGTGAGTTCGCGTTCCTGCTGCACGGATTCGAGGACCTCACGCGCCAGCGGTATCCACGTCTGGTTCGTCGCCGCCCACTGCTTGGCGGTGGAGGCCTCCGACATCAAATAACCCGCCGCGCTCACGCCGACCACGAGCAGGGTCAAGCTCGGAATGAGCGCGATCGCCAGAATCCGTGCACGGACCCCGAGCCTTGCTCTGAACATCAGCACAACGTAATCGACGGATCGGGTCATCTGGGCGGCAGGTCCCGGTAGGTGATTGCCGATTGGTGGCGGTCGTGGCATTGCTCGACGGTTGCCCAGTGACGATCACGTGACCAGGTCGGCGCGAGTTTCGCCACCGTTCCGTATCTTGCGGCCCAGCAGCGTAGATTGTCTGTACCCCGAAGTTACTCACAAGTAGGAGGCAAGATGTCGGCGCCGCAAGCCGAAGTCTTCGACCGTCTGAGCGCGCTGGCCGCGATCGACGCCCCCGACGACCGCCAGCGAAAGACCATCGCGGAGACCTTCACCGGCACACCGCTCGGTACGGTGCCCGTCGGCACCGCCGAGGACGTCACCGCCGCCTTCGCGAAGGCAGGCACCGCGCAGGAACTCTGGGCCGCGCGTCCGGTCGCCGAACGCGCGGCCGTGCTGGATCGCTACCGCGCGCTCGTGATCGAGCACCGTGAATTCCTGATGGACGTCATCCAGGCCGAAACCGGCAAGGCACGCTGGGCGGCGCAGGAAGAGGTCATGGGCCTGATCTTCGCGGCAAGGTACTTCGCCAAGAACGCGTCGAGCCTGCTCGGCGCGCGCAAGGTTCCCGGCGCGTTCCCCGTGCTCAACCGCGCCTCCGTACGTAGCACCCCGAAGGGCATCGTCGGCGTGATCGCGCCGTGGAACTACCCGATGCTGCTGTCGATCGGCGACTCGATTCCCGCGCTGGTCGCGGGTAACGCGGTGGTGGTCAAGCCCGACAGCCAAACCCCGTTTTCCTCGCTGGCCAGTGCCGAACTGCTCTACCGCGCCGGGCTGCCCCGCGACTTGCTCTCGGTGGTAACCGGTCCCGGTTCGGTGGTCGGCACCGCGATCGTCGATAAGTGCGACTACCTGATGTTCACCGGCTCCTCCGGGACCGGACGCACCCTCGCCGAACAGTGCGGGCGCAGGCTCATCGGTTTCTCCGCCGAACTCGGTGGCAAGAACCCGATGATCGTCGCCAAGGGTGCCGATCTGGCCAAGGCCGCCAAGGCCGCGGTGCGTGCCTGTTTCTCCAACGCGGGACAGTTGTGTATCTCGATCGAGCGCCTGTATGTGGAGCGCGCGGTCGCCGAGGAGTTCACCGCGAAGTTCGTCGCGGAGGTCAAGGCGGCGAAACTCGGTGCGACCTACGACTTCTCGGCCTCGATCGGCAGCCTGATCTCCGAGGCGCAACTCGAGACGGTCACCAAGCACGTCGCCGACGCCACCTCGAAGGGCGCCAAGGTGCTCGCGGGTGGCAAGGCGCGCCCCGACCTCGGTCCGCTGTTCTTCGAGCCGACCGTGCTGTCAGAGGTCACCGACGCGATGGAGTGCGGACGCGAGGAGACCTTCGGTCCGCTGGTGTCCATCTACCCGGTGGACACCGTCGCCGAGGCCATTCGCCTGGCCAATGACACCGAGTACGGCCTCAATGCGAGTGTCTGGGCATCCAGCAAGGGCGAAGGCGAGCGTATCGCCGCGCAGATCCACGCGGGCACCGTGTGCGTCGACGAGGGCTACGCGCCCGCGTGGGGCACTACGAGCGCGCCGATGGGCGGCATGGGGGTGTCCGGTGTCGGGCGCAGGCATGGTCCCGACGGACTGTTGAAGTTCACCGAGCCGCAGACCGTGGTGGTCACCAGGTTCATGAACCTCGACGCGCCCTCGTTCTTCCCGCAGGAGAAGTGGCAGCCGTTCCTGATGACGATCGCGCGCAACCTGCGCTTGCTGCCCGGTCGCTGAGTTGGGTGGTCGCCAGGCGGGTTTCGCGCCCGCCTGGCGCACGATTCGCGGGTGGTGGTGCCGCGACCACGAGCGGTCGAGCGTCTGAGGGCCTACTGTCCGCCGAAGATGGCGCCGACGTTGGCGTTCTTGATCGGGGCGTCCGCGTTGCCCTGGATGCCGCACAGCAGGTCGACCTGCACGATGCTGGCGTCGACGGCCGTGCCCGCGGGCTCGTGATCGTTGTTGGTCTGCTCCTTGACGAACTTCGTGATCGTGGTGCGCTTATCGTCCTGATTCTGCTTGTTGTACTCGCTGCACGGGGTGTCGCCGCCCTTGTTCAACGCGCGCTCGACATCGGTGCAGCCCGCGAGCGTCAAAGCGACCGCCGCGATCGCGAGGCCGGTGCGGCCGGTCCGTGACAGCGTGGTGTTCATGTGCTCCTCCTGAAGGCTTCGCCGAGCGGGGTTTCCCGCAACGATCGGTAACAGACTAGGGGAGCGGGGCGTCCGTGCCGATAACGCATCAGGGCATGGCGGGTAGCGCTCGGGTCAGGCTTGCCCGGTTTCGAATCGGCTCACTTTTCCGTCCCGGACGGTGAATCGCCAGGTGGTGCGCATGGAACCCCAGCGCGAGTTGGTGTAGTCGGCCACGAGTTCGGTGCCGCCCGCCGCGGCGGATTCGACCTCGAGGTGGCCGTTGCCGCCGAAGATCTCCTTGTCTGTCCACTGGGTGAGGTTGCGTTCCACCCCGTCGTCGGACATGGTCGCGTCGTCGGTGAGTACCGCCTTGAACCGGTCCTGGTCGTTGGCGTTGAGTGCCTCGACGAATTCCTGAACTACGGGATCGAGTTGTACGGTCATCCATCTCCCTCTCGAGTCGATGATCGAGCAGACAGCGAATCTCTGGCTTCCCACCCTAGGTCAGCGGTGTAGCGACCGTGTCCACCAGTACTGTGCGGCGATATATTTCCAGACGAGGGTCAGGCTAGGCCTCTTCCTGGATTTGCTCGCTCTTCGCACACTATGGGCAACCGTGAGGTGGGTGGTGTGCGACCGTGCTCGGTTTCCACGACCTCGACCAGGCGAGATCGTGTCGTGCAGCGTGGAGCGCACCGAAGCCGCTGTCACAGCGGTGATCGAGCCGTCCGCGCCCCGAACGATGGGCGTCGGACCAGAACCGAGCGCGCCGCCGGGCCGCTCAGCGCAGCAGAGCCATCACAGGGGCGAGCTTGTCCATGTTGTCCTCCAGCACGGTGACGTAGCTGAAGCCGTACCGTTCACGGCGGGCGCGCAGGTGCGCGGCCATCTCTTCGTGGCTGCCCAGCAATAAGATCGGCAGTTCCTCCGGGGTGTCCGCCACGTCGGGCGGTAGGAGCGGACCGTAGGTCGCCAGCAGTTCGGCACGTTCCTGTGGCTTCGCGATGGCCTGGATCAGCAGGTTGAACTCGACCTGGTCGGCGCGGTCCCCGAGGCATCGACGGGCAAAGGCCACACGGTTCTCGGTTTCCGCGAGTCCGGCGGCCAGGAGCGGTCCACCCTTGCGCGGCGACGCGGCCCCGGTGAACGCGATGACGGCGGCGTGTTCGGCGGCCAGGCGCAGCATGCGATCACCCCATCCCGCGATCAGCAACGGCGGGCCGTGCTGCTGGGCAGGGCGCGGCTGGTACTCCGGGTCGGCGTACAGGCGACGCAAGGTGCGGACAGTGTGCTCCACGCGGTCGACCCGTTTGCCGCCACTCTCGAAAGGCAGTCCCGCCGCGTCGAACTCGTCTTTCGCGTACCCCGCACCCAACCCCAATTCGATACGGCCCTCGGTGAATTGGTCTACTGTCGCGATCTCACGGGCCAGCAAGGTCGCGTTGTAGAACGGCACGTTCAATACGAAGGTGTTCAACCGCACCCGCTGCGTCGCCTCCGCCGCGAGGATCAGGGCGGGAAACGGCGCCGGTAGCCCGAGATGGTCCGCGACACCGACCACGTCGTAGCCGAGTTCCTCTGCCCTACGGCATTTTTCGATCCACGCGGCGCGTGAACCGGGAACCACCATATTGACGCCGAACCGGAACGGCCGTTGTGCGGTCATGGGAAATGTCTAACACGCGCGCGGCCACGCGGCACCCGAATGACCTGCTGTGCCGTGCGGGCTCGATTCAGGGCAGCGGGTCGATGATGACGCGAGAGTCGAGGCGGCGTAGCTGTTCGGGCCGACCGGTCAGACACGGCCAGTCCCGCCCGACGGCCTCGTGCGCGGCGTGGCTTGCCGGCAGCAGCGACTCGGCGTCGCGGTCGCCGGTGAGGGCGCCACCGAGCTGCTCGGCCGAGGTGCGGTGCAGTACCGGAATCACGGTGTGCGGCAGGTCGAGTAGTACGGCGAGTACGTCGAGCCGATCGGTTCTGATGTGCGCGCGGGCTACGGCCAACACGGTGGCGGGCACGACGATGGTATTGCCCGCGTCGGCGGTCGCCCACACGACGGCCTGTGCGTAGTTGGCCCGGTTGGCCCACCCGACCACCGCGGCGACGTCGAAGACGACGCCGCCGAGAACCGCGGGGCTCACGCGGCGCCGGCGCGGGGTCCGTCGGTGCCCTCCTCGGGCAGCGGCGGTAAGCCCTGGGCGGCGCGCGCGCGGTTGATCAGGTCCAGCGGCGGCCTGCCGCCGAACACCTCCTCGATTTTGGCGAGGGATTCCGCGGTCCCGATGCGCGAACGCACGGAGTCGGAGACGAATGCCGATACCGACTCGATACGTCCCTCGGCGCGCCAGGCCTCCAAAGTGGCGACGACGTCCTCGGGCAGCGTGACGGTGACTTTTCGGGTGCGCGGCGCTCGAGAGTGTGCCATCCCTCGACTGTATCGCCGGGGCGGCGTGTGGGGGAGGGGGTGCGGCTGCGGTCGCGCGGATCAGCGCTCGGTGAACTGCTGTGTCCCGGTGATCCGCAGCAGGTCCAGCGCCGAGGCGTCCCTGGTTCCCGGTGCGGCGGAGTAGACGACGACCGATTGGTCGGTGTCGGGCACCAGCAGCGTGTCGCAGTCGAGCACCAGCGCGCCGAGCTCGGGGTGGTCGATCCGTTTGGTTCCGGTGGTGCGGGTGCCCGAGGGGCGCTCATTCCACAGTTGTTCGAATCGCGGGCTGCGGGAGCGGAGGTCGGAGACCAGACGGAGCAGGCCGACGTCGTCGGGGTAGCGCGTGCGGGCGCTGCGCAGGATCGTCACCGAGAACTCCGAGGCCGCGTGTGCTTGCTCCGGGGTCATCTGGACGTATCCGTGTTCGGTTCCGAGGAAGCGCTGCCAGATGATGTTGCGTTCGGCGTGCGGCCAGCGCGAGAAATCACCGAGCAGCGCGGCTGCCATCGAATTCCAGGCCAGCACATCGCCTTTCGCCGAGAACACGATCGCGGGCAGATCGGCCATACGGTCGAGTAGTCGCAGAACGCTCGGGCGAACCACGAGCTCGATCTGGGCGAGCTGTGGTGGCGCCGAGCCCGCGAACTGGAACATCAGATCGCGATCCTCGTCGTTGAGCCGCAAGGCACGGGCGAGTCCAGCGAGCACGGAAACCGAAGGATGCGGCCCGCGCCCTTGCTCGAGGCGCACCACGTAGTCGACGCTCACCCCGGCGAGCTGGGCGACTTCCTCACGCCGCAATCCCGGCACCTGCCTGCGGATTCCCGAGGGTAAGCCGACGTCGCGTGGCGCGACGCGTGACCGCGCGTCGCGCAAGAGCGCCGCCAACTCGGAACGATCCATCATCCGATCATGCCGCAGTTATCGCTGTTGGGGGTGGGAGCTGGTCGATCCCGGCCAGCTGGCCAGGCGCGGTAGGACCGATCAGGTGGTGGGGCAGATCGCGACTGTCGGGCTCGATTTCCCGCAGTGGTCGATATGTGGGCCGCTGCTGTGCCGGGTGACCTCGACGGTTCACTCGGAGAAGTGACTGGCGGCGACCCAGGTGTTGGCCGCGGTGGCGACAAAGGTGTCGGCGACTGAACTCCGGCGCCTGCGTGCCCGTGGGCGGCGCCGCGACCGGCCGCCACCACCAACAGACATGAATGCGCTTTCGGCGCAGGGCGTTGCGCGGAACGAGGGCCGAATCACGCTGTCGGAGTTGGATTCACGTGGAACTGCGGTTGCACGTGATGCAAACCCGCAGTGGAGGGGAAGTCGCTGTGCCGCAGTGGACTCGACCGTCACGAATGTGCTGGTGAGATCGCTGCGCGGGGAAGGTGTCTCGCCGTCGACTACAACGCGAACACGACGAATGCAGACGATGCGCACGTGCATCCCGTGCCAATCAACGCGCTTTTTCGGCGCGCGGTGCGGGTTCTCCGCACAAAAACCCGGCGACAGGACGTGGCTGCGCCGGGTTGGCGCGTGCGGACTCTCGGCGCTCAATCACCACATGGGCATGTCGGCGCGCTCCGAGTCAACGCATCGCCGCCGTCGCCGAGGCTCGGGTTTCGCGACGATTTCGTGCCCGAGTGCGCCGTCCATGTGTCCTCGTCTGGCACCCCGACGACGGCTGGATGCCGCGTCCGCGAAGAACTCGATCAGACCCGTCGCCGGGCAGCGTGGCGCGCGTATCGGCTCAGCTGCTCGCCGATGCCACGAAAGGAGCCGAACTCGCGACGGCAGAGCTGGGCGCGGGGTGCTTCCACAGCCCTTCGCGTTCCAGGATCGGCAGCACACCCTCGCCGAACCAGTACGCCTCCTCCAGGTGCGGGTAGCCGGACAGGATGAAATGGTCGATGCCGAGGCGCGCGTACTCGACCAAGCGCTCGGCGACCTCGGTGTGCGAGCCGACCAACGCGGTGCCCGCACCGCCACGGACCAGCCCGACACCCGCCCACAGGTTCGGCGCGATCTCCAGTTGATCGGTGCGCCCGTCGTGCAACCGCGACATCCTGCGTTGCCCCTCGGACTCGCTGCGCGCCAGATTCTGCTGCACCCGCTTGATGTCGGCGGGGTCGATGCCCTGCAACAGCCGATCGGCCTCGGCCCACGCAGCCTCGCTGGTGTCGCGGGTGATGACGTGGATGCGCAGGCCGTAATCGAGGCGGCGACCTTGGGTTTCGGCGAGACCGCTGATCCAGTCCAGCTTCTCGCGCACCGCGGGCAGCGGCTCGCCCCAGGTGAGATAGGTGTCGGCGTACCGGGCGGCGACCGGGCCCGCGGGCGCGGAGGAGCCGCCGAAGAACACCGGCGGTGTCGGGTCGGGCCGGTTACCGAGTAACGCGTCGCGCACCTGAATGTGCTTGCCTTCGAAGGTGATCGGCTCGGTCGAGCGCCAGAGCTCGCGCACGACGTGCAGGAATTCCCCGGTGCGCGCGTAACGTTCGGCCTTGTCCAGGAAGTCGCCGTATGCCTGTTGTTCGTGTGCCTCACCGCCGGTGACGACGTTCAGCAGCAGTCTGCCCCGCGAATGGCGCTGGAAGGTGGCGGCCATCTGCGCGGCGAGGGTGGGGCTGACGAGGCCGGGCCGGAAGGCGACGAGGAACTTCAAGGTCTCGGTGGTTTCGACCATCATCGCCGTGGTCAGCCAGGCGTCCTCGCACCACGCGCCGGTGGGTGTGAGCACCCCTTCGAAGCCGTTGGTCTCGGCCGCGGCGCCGATCTGGTTCAGGTAGCGCAGGGTGGCGGGGCGGTCGCCGGACATGAAGCTGCCGTGCCCGCCCGCGATCAAACCGCGCGAGTCACCGTAGGTGGGCAGGAACCAGTGGAACGACAGGGTCATGTGGGGCAGCTCTTCCTCGGTCTGCGGACAGGTCGTCCTTGATCCTCGACGCCTGTTTCCGCCGTGTCACGGGTCTGAACCAGCGTGGTTTTATCGTCGCGAGGGTCAGCCGACCGGCATCGGAAGTGGTCGCGGCGCCGCGTCGAGGGCGGGGAATCTGCGCCGCAGTTTGGCCAGGCAGCGCAGGATCTCGTACAGCTCACCGCGCAGGTGCGCGGATTCGGCGGCCGGTTCGCTCGCGCCATGGGGTTGGTCGGTCGCCAATGCGCTCAGGAGTACGGGTATCTCGTCGGCGCGCGCCACGAGTAGGTCGAAGAACACTCTGGCCTGTGCGGTGTCGGCGTGCGTGTTCATCGGGCGCGCACTTCCCAGCGTGGTGCGGTGAGTACGCTGCGTGCGCGTCGTTCCACCAGGATCGGGACGAAGTCGCGGACCGAGGCGTTCGCGAAGTCCGCGTGGCTGCGCTGGACTGCCGCGGCTACCGTCGCGGCGGGTAGCTCCGGGTGGCGTCTGGTCAACCGGTCGGTGATGTTTCTGATCTGAACTTTCTCTTTTTCGCCCATGATCGATCCTCGCGCTGTCGCTCTGCCAAGGTGGTGCCGGTGATTCCGGACTGGTTGGTGAAATCCGCTGTCGCACGGCACTTCCGGGCCGGTACCGCGTGACAGCGGCGTGCCGGGGTCGACGATGCGCCGTCGAAACCCAGGTGCTCGTCCCGTCGAATACCGGGCTGAGCGTCACATTGAATAACGTACCGCTATATAGCGGCATGCTCAATGGTGGCTGAGTCACATTCCTTAAGCGGTCTTCAGCGAGAGCGGCACGAGTCGCGTTGTGCGCCAGCCGAAGGCGCCGACATTACGACCGCAGGGCCGTGGCCAAAGCCTCGGTCAGCCGTGGCGCGCGCGGATCCAGTTGGCCCTCGACGATGCGGTTGGTGACATAGGCGAAGGCGATGCCGCTGTCCGGATCGGCGAACGCCAGCGAGCCGCCGCGACCGGGGTGTCCGAACGCCGTATCACCGAGGAGCGTCAGCCCCTCGGTGGGCAGCATGTAACCGGTCGCGAAACGGGTCGGCAGCATAATCACCTGGTCGATGCCAGCGACCTGCTCGCGGCTTGCCGCCGTGACCGTCGGCGCCGTGAGCAGGCGTTTGCCATCGACATCGCCGACGAGCGCGGCATAGAGGCGAGCGAGTCCCCGCGCCGTGCCGATCCCGTTGCTCGCGGGGATCTCCTCGGCCTGTACCTCGGCGGAGTTGAAGTCGATATCGATCGGGTCGGTGATCTCGAAAGCTCTGTTGGACAATGATTCCGGGTCGCGCTGCGCGGCGAGTACCGGGCGCATGAGCTCGGGCACCTGGTCGTCGGGGATCGCGGAGAGGTCCGGCCTCGGCGGGTATTGCATGGCGCTCACGCGGGCACGCTCGTTCGGCGGTAGGCCGATGAAGAAGTCGATATCGAACGGCCCCGCGATCTCCTCGGCCAAGAACTGTCCCGGTGTGCGGCCGGTGACGCGTCGAATCACCTCGCCGACCAGCCATCCGTAGGTGCGCCCGTGATAGCCGTGTGCGGTGCCGGGTGTCCAGTTCGGTCGCTGCGCGGCGAGTGCGTCCACCATCGGCGTCCACGCCAGCGCGTCGGCCAGGGGGACCCGGGTGTCGAGTGCGGCCAGGCCCGCCTGGTGCGTGAGCAACCAGCGCACCGGAATGTCGCCTTTGCCGTGCGCGGCGAACTCCGGCCAGTACTGCGCGACCGGTGCGTCGAGATCGAGCTCACCCCGTTGCACAAGCAGGTGCGCGATCGTCGCGACGACGCCTTTGGTGGCGGAATACACCAATTGCAGTGTGTCGCGCTCCCACGGGCGCCCGGTGGCGGGGTCGGCGACACCACCCCACAGATCTACGACCGGATGCCCGTCGCGATATACGCACACCGCCGCACCGGTATCGCCGTGATCAGCGAAATTCTCCGCGAAAGCGCGACGAACCGATTCGTATCCCCGCTCGACGCGGCCACCGATCTCCATAACCTTCAGTGCTACACGAAAGCTCGGGTCGTCGCCGCGCCGATGTCCCCGCGCGGGCGGGCGAGAACGCGGTCGTGTTGTGATGGTGCGCAGGTGATGCGGGGAAGGTGATCGCCGGTGGCCCATTGCGATAATCGGAGGTTGATGTGACGCGGGAACTCGCCGATCTGCCCTATGCGCGACATCTCGTGCCCCTGGCGCAGGAGTTGGCACCCGAAGGTGACTACGACTGCGTGCACATCGACGGCGACACAGATTTCGACGATGTCCACCTGCCGCACGCCCGCTTCACCGAGTCCGCGTTCACCGGGCTGGTGGTGAACGGCGGCAGCATGCGCCACACTCGGTTCGTCGACGTGTGGCAGCGCGGTGTCCGCTGGATCGGCACCGAATTGGCCGATACATCGTGGCAGGACACCGAGGCTGTCGACGGCGCCATGTCCGGGGTGGATCTGGGTGGAGCGACCCTGCGCAGGGTGCGATTCGTCGGCTGCAAATTCGATTCGGTGAACTTCAGGAGCGCACGGCTGCGCGAGGTCACCTTCACCGAATGTGTCTTGCGCGATTGCGATTTCGGTGGTGCCCGCGTGCACCGGACGAGCTTTCCGCAGTCGGAGGTCGGTGGGATGAGCCTGCACGGTGCGGAACTGAACAACGTGGACTTCCGCGGCGCGGCGCGCCTGGATATCGCCGAGGGGATCGAGGCGATGCGGGGCGCGATCGTCAGCCCTATGCAATTGATGGAACTGGCGCCCGCGCTCGCGCTGGCCACCGGAATCATCGTGCGGGACTGATCGCTTCGAAAGTACGCGAATCGCCGTGCGGACGGTGTTTCGGCGTTTCGCCCCATTCCTCGAGCCCGATTGATAAGTTGCGCCAACCGAGTTGTACTTCGCTTCATCGAGGACGCGAGAGATGTCCGACGGGGAATTCCGCCGCAGCACCACCAGTGGGCACACCGTGGCCCCAAACCCGGAACACGGTGCCCGACAACGTGTGTGCGCGCAGCAGGAGCCACACCTGTCGTTGCTGGGGGTCTGGGGGCTTGCGGTTGTCAGCAGCCGGACCGTGCGCGAGATCGTCGAAGTGGTGGTGCGCTACCTCGAATCGGTGGTGCCGGACGGTCGGTTCAGCTTCGAGGAAGGCGCTCGCGAAGCGCGGCTTCGCTGTTCGGTGCCGGAGACCGACGACGAGTACGTGCGGGTTGAACGCATACTGGCCGGCGTGCAGCGGATCGCCCGCGAGGCGTTCGGCGTAGAGGTGCCGGTGGTGCGGGTGGTCTTCCGTCACCACGCGTTGCGCGAGCCGGGCTGGTATCGCGAGACCTTCGGTGCGCAGCCGACTTTCGGTGCCGAGGAGAATCTGGTCGGCTACGAGACCACCGCATTGGACATGGCGCTGCCGCACACCAGTGAGCGCGCGCGGTCGACGTGCGAGAAGCAGTGCCGAGACATGCTGGCCCAACGCAGGGTTCGCGGCGGTATCGCGGGATCGGTGCGCGACCTCATCGTGCGCGACCCCGGCCGGTTGCCCGATCAGGTGACCGTCGCCGCGGGTCTGTTCGTCAGTCCACGCACCTTGTCGCGCTGGCTCAATCAAGAAGGCACCTCCTATCGGGCGCTGCTCGACGAGGTCAGGCAGGTGATGTCGGAAGAGCTGCTCACCCATACCGGCATGACGACCGAGCAGGTCGCGGCCCGGCTGGGATACGCCGAGGCGGCCTCGTTCATTCGCGCGTTCCGACGGTGGAAGGGGTGCCCGCCACAGGAATTCCGCGCTCGCGTGCTGGCGGGGCGGGCCAGGGTGGCGGCACCGGCGGTATAAGCGAGCGCCGGTGCGGGGAATGCGCTCGGGCACGCTGATTTCCGTCAGGTGCGCGATCGCTGGGTAAACGTCAGCGGCCTCCCGTACTATCGCCGTGGGAGACACCGCCGGGGAGTTGAAGGAGGACGGTGTGGGAGCTCGCGTCGCCAGCGCGGCACAGTGGTTGCGCCGTTTCATCGCGACCACTCCTGGGATGATTTCCCTGATCGCGTTGGGTCTAGTTGTGGTGTGCCTCGCTGGCGCGCTGACCACCCAGCAGCAAATGAGCAGCAAGATAGAGCGCGCCGACACCGCGCTCACCGACACCGAGCCGCTGGCCTTCGCCGCGCAGCGCCTGTATGTGGCGCTGTCGGTGGCGGACGCGACCGCGGCGACAGCGTTTCTCTCGGGTGGCATCGAGGCGCCCGAGGTGCGCGCGCAATACCAACAGTCCCTCGCGGACGCGGCGGCCGCGTTGTCGGACACCACGATCGGCGCCTCCGACGCGTTGACCAGGCATAGCGTCGCCAGGATCGCCGCGGACCTGCCCGCATACACCGGGCTGGTCGAGGCCGCGCGGGCGAATAATCGGCAGGGCTTCCCGGTCGGCTCGTCCTATCTGCGTGAGGCTTCGGATCTGATGCGGAATTCGTTGCTGCCCACCGCTGAAGGCCTCACCTCCAGTCGGTTCGCGGCCGTGCGTGCCGATGAGCACACCATCGGCACGCCGCCGTGGTCGAGCGTGCTTGTGCTGCTGCTGGTACTGCTCGGCTGCGCCGCGGCGTCGGTGCTGCTGTTGCGTCAGACCAACCGTCGGTTGAACGTGGGTGTCGCCGCCGCGGCGACATTCGCCGCCCTGGCGCTGGTGTGGGCGGTGGCCGCGACGGCGATCGCGTCGACGCGGGTCGATACCGGCGCCGCCGGTGCGAGCAGTCGGTTCGAAACCCTGGCGAAGGCGCGGATCTCGGCGCAGCAGGCGCGGGCCGACGAGACATTGCAACTGGTCACCCGAGGCGATGTCGAGGAGGGAGAGCAGCTGTTCACCCAGCACGAAGCCCAGCTGCGCGCGCAGATCGACGCGGCGCTACCCGCTGGCTCGGACGCGGGTGCGCAGCTGGGCGAGTGGGGCAAAGGGCATGTCGTGCAGGTGGAGGCCTACCGCTCCGCGGATTACCCCGCCGCGGTGAAACAGGCGATCGGAAACACTCCGGAATCGTCGGCCACCCGGTTCGCGCTGCTGGACCGATCGTTGAACGACAGCCTCGCCGACGCGCGCAACGAGCTCCGCGACGGCCTCGACTCCGCCCGCACCACACTGACATTCAGCCCGTCGGCGACGCTGGTGTTACTCGTGCTCGGCGCGGCGGCCGCGGCGACGGGTCTGTGGCCACGGCTGAAGGAGTTCCTGTGATCGGCTCACGCGTCACGACGCTGGCCGCCTCCTTGTGCGCGCTCGGCGTGCTTGTCGCCGGATGTGGTTCCGGCGCACCGGCACCGGAGCCGAGCTCGCTCGCCGCGGTGAATCCGCGACCGGAGGGCGCCGCGGATCTGGCTCCGGTCCCGAACATCGCGCCGGATGCCGACTGCGACGACGAGGCGACCCTGCGACCGTTGGCGATGCCGCCGCCGGGCGCGATGGCGCCAGGGACGCCCATGGCGCGGATCGTCGACCAGGGCAGGCTGCGCGTCGGCGTCGACCAGAACACCTACCTGTTCGGGTTCCGCGACCCGACCACCGGCCGGCTCGAGGGCTTCGACATCGACCTGGCCAGGGAAATAGCGCGGGCGATATTCGGTGACCCCGGCAAGGTCGAACTCGTCTCGGTCACCGCGGCCGAACGCGTGCGGGCACTGGCGACCGACAAGGTCGATCTGGTGGTGCGTACCTTCTCGGCGACCTGCGAGCGTCGTCGGCAGGTCGACTTCTCGACGGTGTACTACCGCTCGGGGCAAAGCATCCTGGCCCCGAAGGACTCCGGTATCACCGGCGCGGCGCAGCTGGCGGGCAAGCGGGTGTGTGTCGCCAACGGCACCACCGCGGCGGGGCCGGTCTTCGCCGCGGTCGAGCGTCCGACGGTCCTCGGAGTGACCAACTGGACCGACTGTCTTGTCGCATTGCAACAGAACCACGTCGACGCGATCAGCGGCGACGACCCGATCCTGTTCGGCCTCGCCCAGCAGGACCGCAACCTGCGGATCGTCGGCGAGTCCATCGGCACCGACGCCTACGCGGTCGGGATACGTAAAGGCGAGGACGAATTGGTGCGGTTCGTCAACGGCGTCTTGGAGCGGATTCGCGACGACGGGACGTGGCAACGCCTCTACAACGCGCGCCTGAGCGCACTCGGGCCGTCGGCCGGGTTGCCGCCGCCACGGTATGTGGGATGAGCGTCGTCATGACCGAACCGCTCACCGTCGGCCAGATCGACAACGAATTGGCCGAGCGCGCACGAGAACTCGATCTCATCACGAGCACGATGCTGGAACTGGACAAGCACCAGGGGCTCGTACTGATCCGGCGTTATCCGCCGTCGGGACAGACCGAGGCGCGGTGGTTGTCGGTGCGGGACGCGCTTGCCGTGATGTGGGAGGACCTCGGTCGCCTGCGCACCATCCTGGAGTCGGCGAATACGCTGCGCGGCAGGCGGTCTCGCGTCGACGATGACGATCGCGCCGAGCTCACCCGCCTCCTGCGTGGCCGTCCCCTCGAGGCTGCGCGTACCGCGATTCCGTTGGCCGAGCGATCGTTGGCCGGTCCGAGCGAATTGGTGTCGTTCGTCGGGCTCGCGGATCTCGTGGCGCGCATGAACGCCAGCTTCCCCTTCGTCGCGGAGTTCCTCGACGCGGTGGACGCGGTGAACTCGCGGGTGCTGGCCGGATCGGCGCCGTTGCAGCACGAATTGGACGCGATCGGCGCCCGAGTGCTCAGCACGGAATCCGACGGTGCCGGGCTGCGGGCGATCGCGGAAGGAATTGCCGAGTTGCTGCGTCGCTCGGCCACCGACCCGCTGGCGTTGAGCGTCGGGGAGATCGATCGGACGCTGGCCGATCTCGGCGCGGCGCTGCGGCGTGAATCGGCCGCGCTCGCCGAACTCACCGCACTGGCGGCGGATCGCGCCGGAGCCATCGACCGGTTGCGCGCTCGGCTCGACACGCTGCGTACGGCGGTCGAACGAGCCGAAACGGCGAGAACGCACGCCGAAAACAGCATTCGCACCGGACCGTTGCCGACCAGGCCCGACCCGCGCACCGCACTGGCGGCCCGGTTGGCGGCACTGGCGGCTACGCCGGGTGCGCTTGTGGCCGTGCGCGAGTTGGCCTCGGACATCGACGCCGCGATCCAGGCCGCCGAGGACGACCACGAATTGGCCAGGGGGCTGCTGGATCGGCGCGCGGAATTGCGTGGGCGCCTCGGGGCCTATCAGGCGAAGGCCGCGCGGCTGGGTGTCAGCGCGGACGATTCGGTACGTGCCGCGAATGAAGCCGCGCTGCAGGTGCTTTCGCACCGACCATGCGACTTGGTCGCGGCGACGCGGGTGGTCGCGCAGTATCAGCGGCTGATCGCGGACATCTCGGGGAGGCGACGGTGACCTGCAGCGAGCCGGACTGTTCCGGGACGATCCGAGACGGTTACTGCGATGTTTGCGGCACCGCGCCGGCGGAGGCGTTGACCATCTCCGACACCGCACCGAGGGCGCGGAAATCCTCGGCTGCGCACTGCGGCGAAACAGGCTGTGCCGGAACCATTGTCGACGGTTACTGCGACGCCTGCGGGATCGCACCGCCGAGCGTGGAGGTGGCGAGCGTCGAGGTGGTGACGAGCGCCGCCGCGGCGAGCAGTGCGCGCACCGTCAGCGACCGGTCCGTGCGCACGGGACGATCGGCGTCGACGAGATCCAGCCGTCGAGGACGGCTCGGCGCGGGCATGGTCGAGGTGCCGAGGGTCGCGCGCATCAATCCCCGCCGCGCGGTGCTCGCCGACCCGCAGGTCGCCGAACGCCACCGCGTGTGCGGAAAGTGCGAGAAGCCGGTCGGCAGGGGGCGCGACGGCAAACCGGGCAGGACCGAGGGTTTCTGCGCCAACTGCGGCACCCGGTTCTCCTTCACCCCGAAGTTGGCCGCCGGCGATCTGGTCGGCGGTCAATACCGGGTGGAAGGCTGCCTGGCGCATGGTGGGCTCGGCTGGATCTACCTGGCGACCGACCGCAATGTGAGCGATCGATGGGTGGTGCTCAAGGGCCTGCTCAATTCCGGTGATGCCGACGCGATGGTGTCGGCGGTCGCCGAGCGGCGTTTCCTCGCCGAGGTCGAGCACCCCAGCATCGTGAAGATCCACAATTTCGTGGAGCACACCGGCGCCGACGGCGTGCCGGTCGGCTACATCGTGATGGAGTACGTCGGCGGCACCTCGCTCAAGCAGATCCTGCGTACCCATCGCGAGACCGGCGCGATCGTTCTACCCCCCGCGCGCGCCATCGCCTACGTGCTCGAGATGCTGCCCGCACTGGGTTACCTGCATTCGCTCGGTCTCGCCTACTGCGATTTCAAGCCGGACAACGTGATGCAAACCGATGAGCAACTCAAGCTCATCGACCTGGGTGCCGTGATCGCCATGGACGATCGGGACAGTCCGATCTACGGCACGATCGGTTATCAGGCGCCCGAGATCGCCAAGACCGGGCCCACGGTCGCCACCGATATCTACACCGTCGGGCGAACGTTGGCGGTGTTGCTGATCGACCTGCCGCAGCAGGGCGGCCATTTCGGCGCGCTGCCGAGCGCGCGGACCGAACCGTTGTTCGCGCAATACGATTCGTTGCACCGGCTGCTGTTGCGCGCCACGGCCGGGGACCCCGGAGCCCGCTTCTCCTCGATGGAGGAGCTGGCCGACCAGCTCACCGGCGTGCTGCGTGAGGTGCTGAGCACCGATGACGCGGTGCCCCGTCCTGGCATGTCGAGCTACTTCGGTCCGCCGCGCGGCGTGTTCGGTGTCGACAGTCCGGTTCGTGGGCTGGATATCGTCGCGGCGCTTCCTGTTCCCCTGGTGGACCCCGGCGACAGCGCCGCCCCGCTGTTGGCCGCCGTGGTGGGTGGCAGCGTCGAGGAACTGGAGCGCGCGTTGGCGGCGGGGATGCGGTCGGTGGCCACCGCCGACGGCGAATCCGTCGAGGTGGCGCTGCGGTTGATCCGCGCCGCGCTCGAGCACGACGATGTCGGTGAGGCGCGCCGTCGGCTCACCGACTTCGCGGCAGTCTATCCCGAAGAGTGGCGACTAGCCTGGTACCGCGGTCAAGCGGCCCTGCTTGCCGGTGAACCCGATTCGGCCGCAACAGAATTCGATGCCGTGTATGCCGCCCTGCCTGGCGAGGCCGCACCGAAGCTCGCGCTGGCCGCCGCGCGCGAACTCTCGTCGGCGCAGGCGGATCAGCCGTCGGTGTCGGCGGCGCGACACTACGACACGGTGTGGCGCACCGACCGGTCCTATCTCGCCGCCGCGTTCGGATCCGCACGGATCCTCAGACAGGCGGGCGACCGCACGCGCGCGGTGCGGGTGCTCGATCAGGTCGATCCCGACTCGGCGCGCCACATCGATGCCGCCAGCACGGCCGTCGAGGTCATGCTCGACGGCCGCGCACCCGGCGAGTTGAGCGAGTCGATCCTGCGCGACGCGGGCGACCGAGTGCGCCGCCTGACCCTGGTCACCAAGGGCAGGGCCGCGCAGGCTCGGCTGCGGGTGCTGACGGCCGCGTTGGCCTGGCTGCGCGCGGGAAACGCGCCCGCGCAGCGGGATTCGCTGCTCGGTGAGCATTTCGACGAGGACGGCGTGCGGGCAGGGCTTGAACACTCCTACCGCGACCTGGCCAGGGAGACCGACGATACGTGGGAGCGGTTCGACCTGGTCCGGCAGGCAAATATGGTTCGACCGAGGACCACCCTATGAGCGAAGGAACCGAAGGCATGACCGCAGACGCCGCGGATATCACCACCCCGAACCTCGTCGTCGCGTTCCGGTGCCCCGGCTGCGCCGCCGACGCGCGACCGGGTGACCGGTTCTGTGAAGCGTGCGGACGCGAATTGGGTGGCCGCAGTGTGGCATTGCCGCCCGCGAACACCGTCGCGGACGCCGCGCCGTCCGCGTGTGCGGGATGCGGTGGGGTGCGCTACGACGCGGACAGGTACTGCCTCGACTGCGGACAGCTGCGCGGTGTTCCCGACCGATTCGACGCCGATCTCGGTGCCGTCGCCGTCGTCACCGACCGGGGGATCTCACACGCGCACAACGAGGATTCCGTCGCCGCCGCGGTGATCGACGGCATGACGCCGCATCTGCCGCTGGCGGTGCTGGTGACCGTCTGCGACGGTGTCTCGACCTCGGAAGATCCACAAGCGGCCTCCGGTGCGGGAACACGTGTCGGGCTGGCGGCGGCCAGGGACGCCCTCGCGCGCTCCTTACCTCCGCAGCAGGTGGCGATGGCGGGCCTCGCGGCAGCGGCGCAGGCTGTGCGCGACATCGGCGGCACGCACGGTCACGCGCCCTCGTGCACGTTCGTCTCGGCGTTCGTGGAGCCCGGCCCCGAGTCGACCAGGATCACCGTGGCGAATGTCGGTGACAGCAGGGCGTATTGGCTGCGCGCCCCGGTGCGGCCGGACACCGACTGGGCGCGCAATCCACCCTCGCAGCGACTGACCTCCGACGACTCGTGGGCGCAGGCGCTGGTCGACGCGGGCGCGATGGACGAGCAGGCGGCGATGCGCGACCCGAAGGCGCACACCCTACTGCGGTGGCTCGGCGCCGACAGCCCCGAGGTGCCGTGGTCGGACACCTGCGTGCGGACCGTGGAAGTGACCGGTCCCGGCGCGCTGCTGCTGTGCAGTGACGGCCTGTGGAATTACCTACCCGATTCCGACGGCCTCGCCGAGGTGGCGCTGGGGTCGCCACCGTCTTCGGCCGCGCGCGAGCTGGTGGAATTCGCGCTGCGCTGCGGCGGAAACGACAACATCACGGTGGCGCTCGTTCCCATCCCGTGGTCGCCGCAGCCAGGAGTGTCATGATGAGTAGCTCAGCAGCCGAAGGTATTTCGGTCACCATCGACCAGAACGAGTTTCTCTCCGACGGTGCGGACACCGTCGACGCGATCGTCACCGTGCAGACCGACAACGACCTGATGGTCGCGGCCCCTGCACAAGAGCGACTCGAGATTCTCATCATCGATTGCTCGGGTTCGATGAAGTCGAAGAACAAGTTCGCTGGCGCATTGCGGGCGACGACGGCCGCGATCGACGCGATGCCGGAGGGGACGCGATTCGCCATCGTCGAAGGCACGGCGATGGCGCGACTGGTATTCCCGACCGATGTTCCCTCGCTGCCCGCGAACGCGGATTCGCGGGCCGCCGCCCGTCGTGCGGTGGACCGGCTGCGCGCCAACGGCGGTACGTCGATGGGTAGCTGGCTCGGGCAGGCGCGGCAGCTGGCGCAGAAGCATCCCGGCGCGATGGCGCACGCGATTCTGCTCACCGACGGCAAGAACGAGCACGAGCACGCGGATGCGCTCGGCGAGGAGATCGAGAAATCCGAGGGTGTGTTCACCTGTGACTGCCGTGGTGTCGGAACCGATTGGCGGGTAGACGAATTGCGCAGGATCGCGACGGCGCTGCACGGCACCGTCGACATCGTCGCCGACCCCGCGGAACTGGCCGCCGACTTCACGGCCCTGTTGCACGCATCCATGGCCAGGTCGATTCCGGAACTGACGCTGCGGGTGTGGACACCGGTCGGCGCGACGGTGCGCTTCGTCAAGCAGGTGGCGCCCGCCATCGAGGACCTCACCGCGCGCAGGGTGGAGTCCAGTGCGCAGGTGGGGGATTACCCGTTGGGGGCGTGGGGTGTCGAGGATCGCGACTACCACGTCGAGGTGCGCGTGGAACCCGCGGCGGCGGGTCGGGAGAAGCTCGCGGCGCGCGTCAGCGTGCTCGCGGGAGATCAGGTTCTCGGCCAGGGGCTGGTGAAGGCGGTGTGGACCACCGACACGGAGCTTTCGACCCGAATCAGCAGGCGGGTGGCGCATTACACGGGGCAAGCCGAGCTGGCGGAGGTGGTGCAGGAGGGGTTGGCCGCCCGTAAGAGCGGCGATATCGAGACCGCGACGGCGAAATTGCGCCGCGCCGTGCAGTTGGCCGCCGAATCCGGTAACGACGGCACGGCCAAGCTGCTGCGCGGTGTGGTCGAGGTGGACGAACAGCACGGCACGGTTCGTCTGCGTTCCGGTGTCGCGGCGGCCGACGAGATGGCATTGGACGCGCGGTCGACGAAGACGGCCAGGGTGCGCCAGGAGGATTGATGGTCAGCTGTCCCGACGGACACTCGTCGCTCGCCGCCGATTACTGCGACGTGTGTGGTGCGCCGATCGGTGCCGTAGATCCGGTGGCGGCTGCGGAGGCTTCCGGGCCGACGCCGAAGTGCGTTTACTGCGGTGCCGAGCGCAGCGGCCGGTTCTGTGAAGCGTGCGGCCATGATTCGGCGCTTCCGGCACCGATCGAGACCGCCGGGACGGGGGATGGCGAGGTGTTGCCGGTAGAGGTGGTGGGGCCGGTGGCTCCGGTTTCCGCGCTGTCGCGCTCGGCGGCGGGCGGGCCCGATTCGGGTTCCGGTCTCGACACGACGAGTGCGGCGGCGTCCAGGATGGCGGGCACCGGCGATAGTTCGCGGCCTGCGCCGATACCGAATTCGGCGACGGCCGAAGCGGCCGAGACGGCCGCTGGCACGAACAGCGCTCGGGTAGCCGAAGATCCGCCGGTTCCGGGCGAGGCGGCCGCGGTGGCGTCCGGGAAGGACGCGGCTGTTGGCCCGGTCTCGGTGACCTCCGGTGCCGCACAGCGTGCGGAAACTTCGAGTGCGGCCGCAGGCTCGAAGGAGTCGGTGCGCGGGGAAGTGTTGGGCCGCAACAGTGTCGGCGCCGATCTCGGCGACGCCGAAGCGTCGGGACCGCACGGGTCCGCCACGGCGGCAGCGGAAGTGGGCCCGGTGTGGGTCGTGACGATCACCGCCGACCGCGCATTCTTCGATCGAGTCCGTGCGCGCAAAGGCCCGGACGCCGACCGTGTCGAGTTTCCCGCCTTCTATCCACACCGTCGCATCGTCCTGCGTGCGGGGGCGTCCTTGATCGGGAAACGCAGTGTCTCCCAGGGCATCACGCCGGAGATCGATCTCGGACTGGCCCCCGCCGATATCGGTGTTTCCCGCACACACGCGACGCTGCGCGCGACCGAGGAAGGGCTCAGCATCACCGACCTCGGGTCCACCAATGGCACCAGCCTCAACGAGGGTGACGACTTGCTACCGGCGGCGGTGCCGTTCGCCTTGCACAGCGGCGACCGGATCCACCTCGGCGGCTGGACCACTCTGCACATCACCGCTGAGCCCGGCTGAGTTCCTCCGGCCTTAGTAGCGCGGGTGGCCACGTATGGTGCGGTGTCGGGTGCGCTGAGTTCATGGCAGCGAGCCCGGCGCGGAGCGTGGGCCGCACCGATGCCACCTTCGGTCGGTGTCCGCGTTCGGGTGAACTGAGTTGTGGCACCGCGGTATTCCCGTGGGGATGTCATCGACCGCTTGCCCGGTCCGGTCGGCAACACCCCGAAAGTGATGGCTACGCCGTACCTGGTCAGCGGGCTAACGTTCTCGTCGGGGGCGAGATCCGAGAGAAGGAATTCCATGCGTAGAACCCTGGTTGCGGGAGCGGTCGCGGCCGCACTGTTGGCGCCGATCCAGCTGGCATCGGCCGGTGCGTCCGGTGCAGCGACGAATACCGCCGTGGCGTCGACGGGGTCGGCGCAGATCCCGCCCTCCTGCGTCGGGAAGGTCGATCCGATCCAGTTCTTCATCCAGTCACTGTTCGGCACCCAGCCGAGGTATTGCCTCTGAGTAGTTGATCCTGATCGAAAGGTTCTGTGGTGCGGGCGGTTTCGATCGAGTTCCGCCCACGGGAATGGAACTGACACCATTTGTCAGCAATGGCTGACGATGGTCGAGAACAGTGGCGCCTCGCCCTCGAGCAAGGCGCCACTGCCGTGTCCGGACAAGAGAACGTCGCAGGCCGCGACTGGCCGCCGATACCGTCACCGGTTCTCGGTGTCCCCACCGCATTCGCCAGGCGCCGCCAGTCCCCGAATCGACTGTGCGAAGGTCGGCGAGGCACGCGCACTCCCCGTGTCCGGGGAGATCGGGGGGCGGCCGAATTCGAAGAGCGCAAGGATGCCGTGTCTCGGTCGTCACACGCGATACGCGACCGAGACCCAGTCCATAGACAACAGTGTTCGTAGATGGCGTATGGTCGCACTATGACCAAGTTGGGTGGCAAGAATTGCCTGATCACCGGCGCGGCAAGCGGGCTGGGGCGCAGCACCGCGTTCGCCGTCGCCGACAAGGGCGGCGCCCTGATCTTGACCGACATCGCGGAAGCGGGATTGCGCGAAACCGAGGCCGCGGTCCGCGCGCGGGGTGCGAAGGTGATCCTCGCGGCCGTCGCCGACGTCAGCGACCACGACCAGGTGGTAGCGCTGGCTCGTCGCGTGCACGAGAAGATCGCCAGCGTAGACGTGGTCATGAACGTCGCGGGCATCTCCACGTGGGGCACCGTCGACCGGCTCTCGCACGAACAGTGGCGGCGCACGATCGACATCGACCTGATGGGGCCGATCCACGTGATCGAGGAGTTCGTGCCGCCGATGATCGCTCAGGGGCGCGGCGGGCACCTGGTGAACGTCTCCTCGGCGGCGGGGTTGTTCGGCCTGCCGTGGCACGCGGCCTACAGCGCGAGCAAATTCGGATTACGGGGCGTGTCGGAGGTCTTGCGATTCGACCTGCGCCGCCACGGCATCGGCGTGAGTTTGGTGTGTCCGGGCGCGATGGCGACGCCGCTGGTCGCCACCGTGGATATCGCCGGCGTCGACCGCGACAATCCGCAGGTGCGCCGGGCTGTTTCGGTATTCGAACGCCGTGCCGTCACCCCCGAGCAGGCCGCGCGCTCGATCGTGCGCGGGGTCGAGCGCGATCGGTACATGGTCTACACCTCCTCGGATATCCGAATCGGATATTGGGTGCAGCGATACTTCCCTCCGGCATACAATCTCGCGATGCGAGGGATGAACTGGGCGGCGAATCGATACCTGGATCAGCAGGTTCCGACAGCCGCGCACTGAATCCGAGAGGACCACCCATGGCCGAGTCGGCCAGCACCGCGGTGCCCATCGCGCATGACCACCACTTCGATATCGGTCCGGTGCGGTACCCGAAGTTGTTCGGCGCGAACACTGTTCCCGTTCCGATGTCGGACGGCGCCACCTTGGCCGCGGACATCGTGCGTCCCGGTGACGCGGCGGGGCCCACCGACGAACCGCTGCCGGCGATCGTCAACTTCACCGCCTACAACATGATGTTCAACCGGCGCGGCATGCGGCACAACGACGCCCTGCGCAAGCTCGCGAGCCGAGTGCGCCCCTCCGATCGCCGGCACATGACCGCACGCGACGTGCTCGCCGCCCCGGCGGGTGGATTGTTGGAGCCATTCGCGATCAATCGGACCGCGGTGCGGCGCGGGTATGTCGGGCTGATGGTCGACGTGCGCGGCACGGGCAGCTCGACCGGTTCCTGGGACTTCTTCTCCCCGCGCGAGCAACAGGATTACGGGGAAACGCTCGCCTGGGTGCGCGAACAACCCTGGTGCAACGGCGATATCGCGGTCACCGGTGTCTCCTACGGCGCGATCGCCGCGATGATCGCCGCGGGGCACCGGCCCGACGGCTTGCGCGCGGTGTTCGCGATCGAAGCGGGCGAGGATCCGATGCGCGAACTCGGCCTCACCGGCGGTGTGCCGACGCCGATGATGCTGCTGTGGCTGCTCAGCGTCAATGTGAACAAGTGGTTCCCGGCCCTGCCAGGGGTGCTGCGTTCGGGTACCGGAGCACGCCTGCTGCGCGACCGCATCGCCGACCCGCTGAGCTGGGTCGGCCGGGCACTCACGATCGGACTCGGCCACGAACATCCCGACTCGTACCTGAACGAGATGTGGGCGAGCAAGGTGGCTCGGCTGGCGGATATCACCGCACCGACCTGGATCCACGGTGGGTGGCACGACGTGTACAACCGCTCGAACTTTCGGATGTTCGACCGAATCCCGTTGTCCGACGGGGCAAAGCAGGTAGTTGTCGACGACGGCTATCACCTCACCGCGGGCGCCGGCTTCGGCACACCGGGAAACCCCCAGGCGATCGACGAGTTGCAGACCGCCTGGTTCGACCGCTGGGTCAAGGGCATCGACAACGGCATCGACGGCTACGGGCCGATCACCGTGCGCCGCCAGGGCGACGGAAAATGGTTACAGCACAGCAGTTTTCCCGACCCGAACGCGTCGGTGCGGCGCTTCTACCTCGATCCGACCGCAAGCGGCACCGCGGCACACGCCGGTGGCGACGCGAGCCTGGTGCTCGAGCCCACCGGCGCCGAAGCCGAGCTCCGTCTACCGCGCACCGGGATTCGACCGGCTTCGAACAACACCGGCGTGATCACGATGGGTGCCGGTGTGCTGCTCGGCCCCAGTTTCGGCAGCGACGATCGCAGGGCCGAGGCGGGTGCGCTCACCTTCACCAGCGCGCCGTTCACCGAGGACACCACCCTTTCAGGCGCGATGAATCTGCACCTACTCGCCGAATCCGAGGGCACCGACGCCTTCTGGTCGGTCACCGTCTGCGTGGTGGAACCCGACGGCGCGTCGGTGCCGATCACCCGAGGCGCGCTACTGTCGAGCATGCGCGCGATCGACGAACAAGCCAGCGAGTACGCCGACGGCGAATTGGTCTTCGCGATGCACACGCTCACCGCCGACTCGGCGGTGGCGGTGGTGCCGGGGGAGCGGTTCGACATCGATATCGAGATCAACCCGACCGAAGCACTGCTGCGCGCGGGCGACCGGCTCCGAGTCGCGGTGAGCCGCAGCAGCTTTCCGCGTCACTTCCTCTCGCCGAGCAGAAAGCGTTCGATCCGAGGACAGACCATCGTGCTCGACAAGAACGCACCGAGCTACCTGTCGCTGCGAATGGGGCAATGACGAAGGCGCCGATCTACCTGATCACCGGGATACAGGCAGCCGGAAAGTCGACCGTTGCCGAGGCATTGGCGCGCCGACTGCCGCGGTCGACGCATGTGCGCGGCGACACCATGCGTCGGTTCGTCGTGAACGGTCGCGCCGAGATGTCCGCGCAACCTTCGGACGCCGCGCTGGAGCAGCTGCTCTTGCGCTATCGCGCCGCGGCCGCGGTCGCCGACGCCTACGCCGAAGCGGGCTTCACGACAATCCTGCAAGACGTGGTGCTCGGTGAGTTTCTCGCCGTGCTCACGGAGCTGATCGTCGCGCGGCCGCTGTACGTCGTGGTGCTCGCGCCGCGTCAGGAGGTGGTCGCGGCGCGGGAGCATGGTCGCGAGAAGGTCGCCTACGGCGAGTTCACCGTCGCGGACCTCGACACGGTGTTGTGGGAGACCACCCCGAGGATCGGGCACTGGCTCGATACCTCGGATCTCACCGTCGAGCAGACGGTCGAGGCGATCCTCGCCTTGCCGCCAACCGAGAGCTAGCGGATCGAGCCCAGCCGGTACCGACATCACGTGACGTTCCACGCGCGCGGCATCGTGTCCCATCGCAGAGCCGAAAGTCGCTACAGTACAACGAGGTTCGGTGCTACTGATGTATCGCTGTCGTAACACTGTGGAGGACAACATTATTCATGTAGCTTTCGCTCGGTAGATCTTCGGAATCGATCATCCCGCCCGTTCCGGCGTTGGCGTTCACACGCTTGCCTCGCTGCCGCCCGCCCACCTCGCACGTCGGCCGCCCCCAGGGCGCCTTGGCCCGCTCATCTCGGTTGACCTGCGAAAACCTATGTCGAAAATCGTCCGGCCGTGCCACACTGAAGAAGGTTGAGGCTGGAGCCAACCACCCCGGTTCCAACGCACGGACGCACGATTTCCACATATGCGGTGCCGGTCGGCGAACGTAACGCCGATACCGAAGCGGTGCGCTCTACCGGCACTGTCGCCGAGGACCGGAAATCCCCAACACGGGAGGTTCTGTGATGTCTGCCATGTCTGTCCTACCGGTCACCGCCGACGGCGTACTCGCCACCGGGGCCGAACCCGGCTTCGCTCGCGAGAGCCGAACGTGGTCCCAGCGCGTCGATCGGCGCGAGGAGTTCCTGGTAGTCCGCGTCGAGGGTGAACTCGACGCCGCCGCCTTCGGTGAATTCTTCAGCGCGGTCGAACGCGCACTGTCCTCGGCTTGCCGCGCCGTCGTGATCGACTTGCGCGCCGCGGGCTTTCTCAGCATCCGCGCCGCGGCGTGGCTGGGTGGCCTGCGGGAGCGGGTCAGCGTCGGCGGACCCGACGTTCGGCTGGTCTCGGGTCGACCCGCCGTCGAACGCGCACTCGAACTCACCGGGGTGCGTCAGCTCTTCCGGCATTACCCGTCGATGAGTGCCGCTCTGGTCGGATGAGACCACAGTGAGCGAGGCCACGCTGTCGGCGTGGCCTCGGCGCACGCACGGCACCCTGCTGTCGACGCGTGGACGAACCCACCCCGGAACCGTCAGGAACGACCACCACGGCTCCGGGGTTTCGCACGGATCGGCAGCATTCGAGACGGTACCCTGACGGCTTTCCGGCGTCGGCGGCGAGAACAAGGTGGTGATGGCATGGGGGAGTGGGCTTCGCAATCCTCTACCGAGACAACGACGATAGGCGTGCGAGTGCCTGCCCAATTGGAGCAGCTGACCATGCTGCGCGCACTCGCCGAAACCGTCGCGCTGATCGCGGACTTCGCGCTGGACGAGGTGACCGATATCCGGCTGGCCTTGGACGAGGTGGCGACCGCTCTCATTCTGGACGCGGTGCCGAGTTCCGAACTGGACTGCCAGTTCACCTACGACACCGACCGCATGTTCGTGCACGTCGCCTCGGTGGCGGGCACCCAATCCGCGGTGGGCCAGGTGGGCTTCGGCTGGCACATCGTGCGCACGCTGACCGAATCGATCACCGCCACGCAGGACCCCTACGACGCGATGGCCGACGGATATCCGACCGTCGTCGACTTCAGTTGGGTTCGGGGTGACGCGGATGGCGGGTGAGGGCCGCTCGCGCGGCGGCGACAGCTACGACAACATCGAGCCGCTGTTCGAGAAGATCGCTCCGCTGGAGCACGGCGACCCACGTCGGGAGACCCTGCGTGCGGAGCTGATCGCTCGCTGTTTGCCCTTGGCCGAGCACATAGCGCGCAAGTTCTCCGGACGCGGCGAGAACTTCGACGATCTGCTCCAGGTCGCGCGACTGGGGCTGGTGCAAGCCGTCGACCGGTTCGATGTGACCAGAGGGCCGTCGTTCCTGTCCTTCGCCGTCCCGACCATCATGGGCGAGGTGCGTCGTCACTTCCGCGACAACACCTGGGCGGTGCGGGTGCCGCGACGGGTCAAGGAGATCCAGCTGAGTATCGGCGCCACCGTCGAGGACCTATCCCAGCGCCTGGACCGGATGCCGAAGGCGCGCGAGATCGCCGCGGAACTCGACATCGACCTCGTCGAGGTGACCCAGGCGCTGATCGCGGGCAATGCCTACCAGTCCACCTCCATCGACGCGGTCGCGGGCGAGGACTCCGACAACACCTCGCTTCCGCTCTCGGAAAGCCTCGGCGCCGAGGAGTCCTCCTATCACCTGGTGGAGGATTATCTCGCGATCCGTCCGCTGATCGAGGAGCTACCCGACCGGGAACGGGAAGTCTTGATCATGCGCTTCTTCGAATCACTGACTCAGACACAGATCGCCGAACGGCTCGGCGTTTCCCAGATGCACGTGTCACGAATCTTGTCCCGGACCCTGCATTCACTCCGTGTGCAGGCGTTGCGCGACTGAGCGCCGGTTCGCGGGACCGTCCCCGATGCACTGCCGCAGGTCAACCGGGCGGTGCCGGAATTCGGGTGGTCAGTTTGCGCGTCTTTCGGCTGGGGTACGTGGAGTTCAAGCCGGACATATGCTGCCTATGGCTCGAGGAGCTCGTCATGAAAGATGTGCGACCAGTAGGCACCCGGATTCCGCGGTTCGGACCGGGTGAACCCAGGGTGCCGACGCACGCCGAGGGAATTTCGGCCACCACAAGTCACGACGTCATCCGACAGTGGGCGCAGAAGCGCGGCGCCGCCCCGGCGACCATGCCGGGCAGCGAATACAACGGACGACTGGAGATGCTGCGTTTCGATTTTCCCGGCTACGGCGGCGCGGGCTTGCGCCGCGTGGGCTGGGACGAGTGGTTTGCCACCTTCGACGCGCATCAGCTGCGGTTTCTCTACCAAGAGGACCGTGCCGACGGCAGGCCGAGCAACTTCAACCGATTGGAGCCCGTGCGCATGGAGCAGGACTGAGCGCACCACAGCGTGGTCGCCGTCACGCGCGGGTGGTCGACGGCGGCTATGAGCGTGAACTCCGTCACGCGCGCGTCGTCTCCGGAGGGCGCGGTCTCGGCGTCTGATTCGTGGGTGATCGCGCTCGGTCGACCGCCGGATCGCACGCTGTCGGCCGCACCGCGCTCGGTCGTCGAAGCACCTCTCCAACAGCCGGTTCGATGCGGTCGCCGCGCCGCTTCCGCACCCGGCGAGCAACCGTTTCGCAAGCGGAAGGCGCGCGGCGTCGTGGCGCATCGAAGTCGGGTCGAGACCGTCGGTCGGTCGGCCCGGCGACTTAGCCATGAGCGCGTCCGGCGTTTACCGTACGGGTATACGGGTACCCACCTAAGCGGCTGGTTGCTCGTCAACAGCGGAACATCGCGTCCGGGTTCGAGCGTTCGTAGTATCGGAGCGTTTCGAAAGTTCGGAGGTGATTGCCCGCGTCGTGGAGTTTCCGCGTATCTGTAAGGGATGAGGTCTTGAGCGCGAACCTGATGATCGTGGAAGACGACGACCGTGTCCGTGGCGCGCTGCGCCTGGCCATGGAGGACGAGGGCTACGACGTCGCCGAAGCCCAGGAGGCCGAGGACGCGCTCACCCACCTGCGCAGCAACGGCGTACCCGATGTGATGATTGTCGACCTCATGCTCGGCGGCATGGATGGCTTCGACTGCATCCGGGAAATCCGCCGCGAGCACGATGTGCCGATCATTGTGGTCAGTGCCCGTGACGATACTCATGACGTGGTCGCCGCGCTAGAGGCTGGCGCGGACGATTTCGTGACGAAGCCGTTCGAGATCAAGGAGATCACCGCCAGGATGCGCGCCGTGCGCAGAAGGGCACGGCTGTCGACCGAGCGGGAAGAACCGCAGGAGGTGGTACTGGAAGCCGACGAGCAGGCCCCACTGGTGCTCGCGCAGGAAGGCGGGGTCGTCCGCCGTGGAGAGGAGGAGATCCGGCTGACACTGACCGAATTCCGCCTGCTGTGCGAACTCGCCGAGACTCCAGGACGGGTATTGAGCCGTTCGGTGCTGCTCGAGCGGGTGTGGGACCGAGGCTTCTTCGGGGACGAACGCATCGTCGATGTCCATATGCGCAGGCTGCGCACCAAGATCGAACGCGATCCGTCGGATCCGCGCGTCGTCGTGACGGTGCGCGGGCTCGGCTACCGACTCGATGTGCAGCGCTGAGCGGTCGATAGATCCGCAACGGTGGAGCCTGCGCGGCCGAGTGTCGGCGGCTTTCGCCGCGATCAGCGCGCTCATGTCGGTGGTGCTGGTCATCTCGGTGTTCACCATCAGTCGCAGCTACCTGGAGGCACAGCGTTCGCATGCGGGCAGTGCGCCCAGCGGAGATCTGAACGCCGATCTGACCCTGTTGCGCAATGTGCTGATCTGTTGCGCGGTGGTGGTCACGGTGATCGGCGCGGTGATCGGCTGGTGGGCCAGCAGGCGAGTGCTCACGCCGTTGCACCAGGTCGCGGGCACCGCGGCGCGGATTGCCTCCGGTGAACTGGACTTGCGACTGTCGGCGACCAAGGACTTGGATCTCGCGATCACGGTCGAGTCGTTCAATACAATGGTCGATTCGTTGCAACGGCGCATCGAACGCGAGCATCGATTGTTCGGCGACGTGAGCCATGAGTTGCGCACGCCGCTGACCACGCTGACCGCCAGCGTCGAGGTGCTCAACCGGCACCGCGACGACCTACCCGAGCGGTCGCGCAGGGCGGTGGCCCTGGTCAGCGACGAGGTGGACCACCTGCGCTTGTTGCTCGACGACCTGCTCGCACTGGCCCGAGTGGAGGCGGGCATGCACCACGGCGACGCCGAACCGCTGTCGGTGCGCGACCTACTGACCCACACCATGGCTGATCGGAGGCAGCCGCCGGAACTGCTGAGCGTGCCGCGCGATGTACTCGTGCGCGGCCGGAAATTGGAGTTGGAGCGTGCCGTGGCGAACTTGTTGCAGAACGCGGACCGGTACGGCGGCGGTGTCGTCGCGGTGACCGCGGAACTCGTCGGTGACGAAGTGTCGATCACCGTCGACGACGCGGGGCCTGGCGTGCCGGAGGCCGACCGTGCGCGCATCTTCGAGCGCTTCGCGACAGCACGCACCGGACGACGTTCGGTCACCGGGACGGGCTTGGGCCTTGCTCTGGTGGCCGAGACCGTGGCCACGCATCGTGGCCGAGTCGAATGTACGCAGCGCCCAGGAGGTGGCGCACGATTCACCATCTGTTTGCCGAGACTGGATGCCACACAGTCGTAACACAACCGTAAAGAAGTCGACCGGGCTACCTCAAAGTGGCTTCGTAAGCCTGGATAAGTACTACAGACCCGACCAGGGAGTTGTATGTCATCGCCAATCACGTCCCCTGCGGAGTTCGAAAGAACCCGCGTCGAGAACGCCGCTGCGGCGCTGAGTCGGACCGATACCGACGGTTCGACCGAGAACGGTCCTGAGACGGTCCTGCGCACGCCACGCATCAGCGACGGCGCGCACCTGTGGCGCATCGCGAAGGACTCGGCCGTACTCGACGTCAACCCGAGCTACGCCTACCTGTTGTGGTGTCGGGACTTCGCCAACACCTCCGTCGTCGCCGAAGTCGACGGCGAGGTCGTGGGATACGTCATCGGATTCGTCCGGCCGCAGGCGCCGGACACCGTATTCGTCTGGCAGGTGGCGGTCGACAGTGCGCAGCGCGGCAAGGGCACCGGCGCCCAGCTGCTGCATACGCTGCTCAACAGCGTTGCCGCCCAAGGGGTCTCGGTACTGGAGACAACTATTTCACCGGACAACGCCGGATCGATCGCGTTGTTCACCGCGGTGGCACGGAGCCGAGGGGCCCGGATCACCAAGAGTGCCTTGTTCGATGCGGGCGTCTTTCCCGACAGCCACGAATCCGAGGACCTCTACCGAATCACACCGACCGACAGCACCACCGAGGAGAACCGATGATCACACCGGAACCCACCATTTTCGAAAGTCTCGAGTCGGAAGTTCGCGGTTACTGCCGCTCATGGCCCGCCCTCTTCGCGACCGCGAAGGGCAGCTGGCTGCACGACGAGGACGGCAAGGACTACCTCGACTTCTTCGCGGGCGCGGGCGCCCTCAACTACGGCCACAACAACGATGTGCTGAAGAAGCCGCTGCTCGAGTACATCGCGAACGACGGCGTCACGCACGGCCTCGACATGTCGACCCCGGCCAAGCGTGAGCTGCTGGAAACCCTGCGCGACACGGTGTTCAAGCCGCGCGGACTCGACTACAAGGTGCAGTTCCCCGGCCCGACGGGCGCCAACGCCGTCGAGGCCGCGCTCAAGCTGGCCCGTAAGGTCACCGGCCGCGAGACGATCGTCAGCTTCACCAACGCCTTCCACGGCATGACGCTCGGCGCACTGTCGGTGACGGGTAACTCGATGAAGCGCGCTGGTGCGGGTGTCCCGCTGGTGCACGCCGCGCACATGCCCTACGACGGGTACTTCGACGGCACCACGACCGACTTCCAGTGGATGGAGAAGGTTCTCGACGACACCTCGTCGGGCTTCGACCGCCCCGCCGCGGTGATCGTGGAGACGGTGCAGGGCGAGGGTGGCGTCAATGTCGCGCGGGTGGAATGGCTGCGCCAGCTCGCCGAGGTGTGCAAGGCGCGCGAGATCCTGCTGATCGTCGACGACGTGCAGATGGGCTGCGGCCGTACCGGCCCGTTCTTCTCCTTCGAGATCGCCGACATCAAGCCCGACATCGTGACGCTGTCGAAGTCGATCAGCGGCTACGGCATGCCAATGGCGCTGGTGCTGCTCAAGCCGGAGCTCGATGTGTGGTCGCCCGGCGAGCACAACGGCACCTTCCGCGGCAACAACCCCGCGTTCATCACCGCGACCGCCGCGTTGCGCCACTACTGGTCCGACGACGAGCTGCAGAAGTCGACGTTGATCAAGGGGCAGAAGATCGAGCGGGCGCTGTCCGAGGTCGCGGGCCACTTCACTGGCGTTTCCGTGCGCGGGCGTGGTCTGGTGCAGGGCATCGCGTTCGACGACCCCTCGCAGGCGAGCAAGGTGTGCCAGGCGGCCTTCGAACACCGGATGTTGCTGGAAACCTCCGGCTCGACCGATGAGGTCGTAAAGTTGTTGCCGCCGTTGACCATTACCGAGCAGGAACTGGACCAGGGCCTGCACATCCTCACCAACGCCGTGGACTCGGTCTGCGGCGGGATCGGAGTTGTCGCATGATCGTTCGTACCACCGATGAGATCACCGGTACCAGTCGCGATGTCGGTGCGGAGGATTGGCGCAGCAAGCGCATCATCCTCGGCGGCGACGGTGTCGGATTCTCGTTCCACGAGACCACGATTCAGCCGGGAACGAGTCACACCTTCCACTATCAGAACCATGTGGAAGCCGTGTGGTTGGTCGAGGGTGAGGGTACGCTTACTGATCTGGACAACGACGTCACCTACGAGCTGGGTCCCGGCTCGATGTACCTGCTCAACGGGCACGAGCGCCACCGGGTGGATACCCGCACCAAGATGCGGATGTTGTGCGTATTCAACCCCCCGGTGACCGGGCAGGAGGTCCACGACGAAAACGGCGTCTACCCGTTGGTCGCCTCCCCGAACGGGGGATAGTAAGGAGAGTAATGGTTTGGCAGCACACTGACACTCTTCCCGCACGCGGTCAGACCGACCGCTATCCGACTCGCCTAGACCGGCCCGCACCGCATGTGGATCGCGCTGATCCCACGGCGTGGGGGCAGATTCGAAGCAAGGAGTTGTCGACCTTCGAGGCCGACGGGTTCTCCGTCCTCGATGGGCTGCTCAGACCCGATGAGGTCTCTGAGTTCAGCGGTGAAATCGACCGTCTCGCAGGCGATTCCGCGTTGCGTGCGGACGATCGATTCATCGTCGAGAAGGCGTCCAACCGGGTGCGCTCGATCTTCGAGGTGCACAAGATCAGCCCGATGATCGCCGAACTCGTTCGCGAGGAACGCATCGTCGGGCTGGCACGGGAGGTGCTCGGCTCCGAGGTATACATCCACCAGAGCCGGGTGAACTACATGCCCGGTTTCCGGGGTGCCGGTTTCTATTGGCACTCGGATTTCGAGACCTGGCATGCCGAGGACGGCATGCCGGCGCCGAGAGCGGTGAGTTTGTCGATCGCGCTGACCGATAATTTCGCCGTCAATGGCAGCCTGATGGTGATGCCGGGATCGCAGCGCACCTTTGTGCCGTGTCTCGGCAGCACGCCTGCCGACCATTATCGAGAGTCGTTGCAGGAGCAGGAAATCGGTGTGCCGTCCAACGGGGATATCACGACCTTGGCGCATAGGTACGGGATCACCCAGTTCACCGGCGAGGCCGGTGCGGCGCTGTTGTTCGACTCGAATGTGATGCACGCTTCGGCGAACAACATCACGCCGTTCGCGAGGTCGAACATCTTCCTGGTGTTCAACAGCGTGGAGAACACCTTGGTCGAGCCGTACGCGGCACCGGCACGGAGGCCGGAATACGTCGCGAGTAGGGATTTCACTCCCCTTCGCGGATAACAACAGACGCGGTTGTCAACCGCGAGTGGTGGGGCCGCCCAGCGTATCGCTGGGCGGCCCCACGGCATGTCTGGCTTCTTCTTCGGTGCTCGGCGGTGGGTTGTCACGTTGACCAGCAGAAATTTCGACAGAACTTTTTGGGCGGCGCTATCGCCTGGCGAACGACAGGTAACGGCAAGGTAACGTCGGGTTGGCCGAGTGGGCGACTTCAGCTAATACTCGGCTACGCTTCGGGCTCTTGACCTACTTGTTACTGGCGGGTACAAATACATTCACGATGCCGACCAAAGCCCGATCGGTCGGCCCTTGAAGAAGTTGTACGCGTTGGTTACGGACGTCATCAATGTCGATGCGGAGTTCGCGGTCGCACGACAGACCATGTGGGATTTCCTGCTGGATCCACAGACCTATCCGCGGATGTTCCATGGCATCGGGGACTGCGCACTCGCCGAGACATCCGACACGCAACCGGTCCTGCTGATCCGTGCGGTGCACGCGGGAATCGAACTGGCCGTGCCTGCTCTCCGGCTCCAAGTCGGAAGGGACACAGAGACATTCGAGCTCCAGTGTCCTGGACTCGGTAGCTTCGTCGCTTTCCGGTTGCGTGGCGACGAGCAGCACACGCGGGTGGGTATCACCCTGTTCGGCGCGGGCAGGATTCATCCGTGGATCGCCGAGCAGGACAACGAATCCGTGATCGCCTGGGTGCGTGCCGGATTGACACTGATCGCCGAGGCCGTCCTCGGCGCGCAGACTTCGGTGCTGAGCAACGGCGAGGAATCGGGCTCCAAACTCCAGGTCGCCACCATGAAACAAATGGTCAGCACCGGTGTCGTGCGCACATACCGGCCCGACCGGATCGCCAAACAACTCGGCGGACTGGCCAAATGGGGCTTCAACCTCGCCGGTGGTTACGCGGCCGCGGCCGGGCACTCCCCACGCCGACCAGCGCTGATCGACTCCTGGGGCACGCTCACCTTCGGCGAGACACACAGCCGCACCCACAGGCTGGCCTCCGCGCTCGGCTTCCTCGGAATCGGGGCGCGCGACAAGGTGGGGCTGCTGTCGCGGAACCACATCACCATGGTCGAGACCATGGTTGCCACTGGGAAACTGGGCGTGGACACCGTTCTGCTCAATACCGGCCTCTCGCCGGGACAGATCGAAGAGGTCGCGAATCGGCACGGGTTGTCGGCCGTCTTCGTCGACGACGAGTTCGACGCGCAGGTCACCTACATTCCCGCCGAGGTACCGCGTTTCGCCACCACTCCCGACACCGTCTTCGAGCGCTACACCGTCGAGGACCTGATCTGTCTGGACGCACCGACCTTCGCGCGTCCGGCACAACCCGGCGGACTGATCGTGCTCACCTCGGGCACCAGCGGCATGCCCAAGAGCGCGCAACGCCCGCAGCCCAAGGGCTTCGGCACCGTCGCCGCGCTGTTGTCCCGGATCCCGCTGCGGATGGACGAGACCATGCTCATCCCCGCACCGTTGTTCCATACCTGGGGACTGGCCGCCTTGCAGATCAGCACCCCGATCCGCGCCACCGTCGTGCTGCCGGAACGGTTCGACGCCGAGGACTGCCTTCGCCTGATCGAGCAACACCGGATCACCGCCCTGATCGTGGTTCCGGTCATGATCAATCGCATCCTCGATCTGCCACCCCGGATTCGCGACCGCTACGACACCTCGAGCCTGCGCGTGGTCGCCAGCTGTGGTGCGCCGCTCAGTGGGCAGGCGGTGCTGCGATTCATGGACCTTTTCGGCGACGTGCTCTACAACGTCTACGGTTCCACGGAAGTCTCCTGGGCCACTATCGCCGACCCCGCCGACCTGCGCGCGGCGCCGACGACGGCGGGCAGGCCCCCGCACGGCACGAAACTCGCTGTGCTCGACCAGAATCTACGACCCGTGCCGATCGGGGTCACCGGCAGGATATTCGTGCTGAACCACATGCTGTTCGACGGCTACACCGACGCCAAGCCGCCCACCGAATGGGATGGGCTGCTCGACACCGGCGACCTCGGCTACGTCGACGCCGACGGGCTGCTGTTCGTGGCGGGGCGCGACGACGAGATGATCATCTCGGGAGGCGAGAACGTCTTCCCGCGTCCGGTGGAGGAGGCGCTGTCGCATCTGCCACAGGTGAGCGAGGTGGCGGTGGTGGGCGTGCCCGACCCCGACTACGGTCAGCGGCTAGCCGCCTTCGTCGTGACCAGGGAAGGTTTCGGGCTCGACCGTGACATGGTCTGCAACTACATCCGCCACCGGCTCAGCCGCTTCTCGGTACCGCGCGACGTGACCTTCCTCGAAGCACTGCCACGCAACGCGACCGGAAAGATCCTCAAGCGCATGCTGATTCAGCCGAGCTGAGCCCCGCGACCCACCACGGCCTCCGGCGTCAGGTCCGCGATCGTGGGATAGCCGTTCACCGCCATCAGCAGATCCGCCTCGGCCAGCAACGCGCGCAGCACGTGCACGATGCCATCGACCCCGCCGAGCGCGAGACCGTACGGGTAGGGGCGGCCGATACCCACCGCCGTGGCGCCCAGCGCGAGCGCCTTCACGATGTCGGCGCCGGTACGGACTCCGGAATCGAAGAGCACCGGCAGCTCGTCGGCCGCCGCGACCACACCCGGCAGATGATCGATCGCGGGGATTCCGCCGTTGGCTTGTCGGCCACCATGATTCGAGCAGTAGATGCCGTCGACCCCGGCGTCCTTCGCGCGGCGCACGTCGTCGGGGTGGCACATGCCTTTGAGAATCAGCGGCAACTTCGTGAGCGACCTAAGCCACGGCAGATCGTCCCACGTCAGCGGGTTCCCGAACTGGGAAATCCAGGTCAGTACCGCGGTCTTCGGGTCCTGCTCCGGTGGGGTGGCCAGCAGACCACGAAACACCGGATCGCTGAAGTAGTTGGCCAGGCAGTGCCCGCGCAACTGCGGAAAGTTCGACAGTGCCAGATCGCGCGGGCGCCAACCCGGAACCCAGGTGTCGAGCGTGACGACGATGGCACGGTAGCCCGCGGTCTCGGCGCGTGTCACGAGACTCTGGGCGAGATCGCGGTCGGTGGGCGTGTAGAGCTGGAACATGCCGGGGGTCTCCCCGAAATGGGTGGCGACCTCCTCCAGTGGATCGACGGTGAGGGTGGAGGCCACCATCGGCACTCCCGTGCGTGCGGCGGCCCGCGCGGTCGCGATGTCGCCGTGTCCGTCCTGTGCGCACAGGCCGAGCACGCCGACGGGCGCGAGGAACACGGGAGAGGGCAGTCGCATGCCGAACAACTCGATGGACAGATCCCGAGTGGCCGACGCACGCAACATACGTGGAACCACCCCGAGTCGCTCGAAGGCACTGACGTTGACCCGCTGGGTGTGCTCGTCGCCGGCGCCGCCCGCGACATATGACCAAATCCCCGGCGCCATAGCCGCTTTCGCCTTGGTCTCGAGTTCGGAGTAGGTCATCGGCAGGTCGGGCAGCACGCCGCCGAGGCCCTGGAAATAGATCTCGTTCTGGTAGTCGCCGTAATTGCTCACGTTGCTCCTGTCCTCGGCCTCGACGCCTGAATCTAGCCCACGGCATCGGCGGTGTGGTGGTGTCGTGCTGCTCACCGACGAAGCTCCCGGTAGAGGGTGAGCCACTGCTCCGGCCTGACGAACCCGACCGGGAGGTCCCCGGCGACATGGGCGATCAGGCATGCTCGCGCGACCCGGCGGGTCGGGAGTTCACGTCGCAGTGACGCCGCCAACGAACCACCGACACCGGAGTAGCCGAGCTCTACCAACGCTCGGTAGTCGGCGAGGGCCGAGGCGGGCAGAAGCGGGCGGTCGCGGCGGCGTAGGTGCAAGAGTGCCGCATCGACCTTCGGGACCGGGTGAAAGTGCTCTCTGCCGATACGAACACCCAAACCTATGGCGACCGTTGGCCAGTGGGTGACGGCGAGCTTGCTCCACCTGCCGTAGGCGCCGGAGTGCTTGCAAGCGAACTCACGTTGGGTGAGCAGGGTCGCCGAGGTGAGCTTCCGTGCCGACAGGCACCAACGCACGATGTCGGTGGTGACCGCGAAGGGCACATTGGCGACCACCGCGAACGGCTCGTCGGGGGCGGGCAGCGTGCGGAAGTCGCGGTGAAACAACCGGATTCGGTGATCGTCGGCATACCGCGCACGGAGACGTTCGGCGTAGCCACGGTCCTTCTCGTAGGCTCGGACGCGGTCGACGACCTCGAGTAGGTGTCTGGTGAGCATCCCGTCGCCGGGGCCGACCTCCAGGACGAGATCGTCGGGCCCGACACCGGAGGAGCGGACGATCCGCCGGGCGATGTCGGAATTGGTGAGGAAGTTCTGCGACAGCAGCATTCTGGGGCGGATTGTGCGGGGGTGTGCGCCGTGGGCGCGCGAAGGGGAACGGTCGCGAGACATGGGTGTGCTCCGCAGGGAGTGAGTCGATTCAAGGGCGAGTCGAATCGCCCGGACCCATGCCGGTGCGCGAAATTCCCACCGCGTCAGCGGCCGCGCGCGGGACCGATGACGATCCCGTGCGACGGCACGGCTTCGAGTGGAGAAAGGGGCGGCGCCGACCGCCGGTTCAGCGGAACTCAGCGGTGAACAGCGACGCGCTCAGTGGGGAGCGCGGACGCCGCGCTGCGCGGGCAGAGCCCGGGCGCACGCGCGCAGCCGAATGTAATATGCGCCGATCGCGCATCCTCCGTTGACGGCTTGGCTACCCATGCCGCGAACCTACGCGGCTGGCACACTTCGTCGCCACTGATTTTATCGCGGGTGTACGCGGACCTTGTTCGCCCATACCCGTTTCGTCCCACACCGCGCCGTTGAGCGACCCCAATTGCCAGAACGCGCGCTCGCGACTGTCCGCTGCGTGCTCGCCAGAGTGAGTACGACGGTGGCCATACCGCCTCGGCTGGCCCGAGGTTACCCCCGCCGTGTGCCATCGCCTGCACCTACGGGTCGCGTGCGCAGCCCTCACGAAGCGGCTGTGTCGAAGTCCTGCTGCTCGTCGGCGCGCACACGCCAGAAGTTCGCCTCGTCCCCGTTGCCCAGGTGGTCGAGCAAATCGGCGAGAATGAGCATCGCTCGGGTGTCGCGGCGGTCGGACGCTAGGCGTAGCCAGTCTTGCGCGCCGGCGATGTCACCGCGCTCGAGGCTGACCACGCCCAGATCGTGCGCCGCCCCCGCGTGCCCCCGGTCGGCGGCCTGTGTCCACAACCCGAGCGCCTCGTCGCCCTCACCACGCGCGTACATGGCGACGCCGAGGTCGTAGAGCGCGCTGCGATAGCCGCGATCCTCCGGCGGTCGGGAGTGCAGCGGCGTCGGCGGTTTCGGTGGCGGCGCGGGCGGCGGTAACGGAGCGGGGGTCGGCAGGTATTCGGCCGTCGGCGCGTGCGTATCGGTCGGCGTGGCGGGGCCGGGCGGCTGCGAACCGACCGCGGCGACCGGATGGGTCGGTGGCGCGGCGGGGCCACCGTACTGCGGCGCCGGAAAGTGCTGTGGCGCCACGGGTTGCGGGGGTGGGGTGAATTCCGGCGGCGCGGGGTACGGCGGCTGCGGCGCGTATTCGACCATCCCGAACGGCGCCTGCGCGTACGCGCCCTGCGGTCCCGACTGCGGTGGCTGCTGGTGCTGGCTCGCGGGACCGAATTGCCCGGAGTGGTTCGGCGGGGCGAACTGCGGGCCCGGCCCGAACTGGGTCTGCGGCCCGCCCTCGTAGGGGTACTGCACGGGTGGCGACTGCGGCTGGTGCGGTGCCGACGATACCGGTGGCGGTGTGGAAGGCGGCGGCGCACTTTCGGGCAGCGCGAACGGTCGGTCGGGTGCCGCAGGGTCGGCGGAAGTGCGCGAAACCGGCGGCGCGGTGTGTGGCCCGGTTGTTTCGCGACGATCCCAAGGGGCGGTCGGCGGGTCCGCAGGGCGCTCGGTACGCGGAACGGGCTTTGTCGGCGCGGTCGGCGGACCCGATTCTCGCGCACGCGCAGGGGGCGGCGTATTCGGAATCAGTTGCGTCACCGGATCCCGCAGGGGAACAACTGGATTCGGTGCGGAAGCGGGAGTGGGATCCCAGTCGTCCTCGACCTGCGCTGGTGAATGCACCGGCGCGGGAGCCGAAGGGATCACAGGAGTGGACGAGACAACCGGTGTGGCAGGCGAATTCGGGGCGGACTCGACCGGGACCGGCGCTGGGACATGCTGCGGCAGCGACGACTCCGGGGCGACTCCGTGCGGTCTCGGCGGTGCTTCCGGCGCGGGGGACGGGACGCGAACCAGATCCTCGACCGCCGGAAACTCCCCGGACACGGGAAGCGACGACACCACGTTCGGTGCGCGCACCGCGGGAGTGGTATGCACCTCGGCGACCAGGTTCGCGAAATTGGCGGGGCCCTCACCGATGCTGCACCACAGGACGATTCGACCGTCCTGCGTGTTCTCGATCACCATGCCGTAATTGCCGACCCAGGACTTGTGCACGCCGAAGCCGTCCACCCACACCGGGGTGAGGGTGACCAGGGTGCCGGGACCGGTGGGCGTCACCTCGATGCCGGCGCCGCCGCCGACCAAGGCGTCACTCCACGCGTCGACACCGGGTAGTCGGCGTCCATTGAGATCGACGTAGCCCTCGACGACCGACAGCCCGATCCCGACGCTGCGCAATCCCGGTGGGGGAGCAGCGGACACGAGCTTCACGGTGACCACCGTCGGCACCGGTCCGATCCGGGTGGTGTACATCGGATAGACCAAGGTGCCGTGCCAGGTGATCGGGTCCGCGCTGCGATAGCGCTCGGCCAGTGACTGGTCCTGCGTCGAATTTCCCGCACCCCACGACGAATACGGCTGGTTCATCTCATGCTCTGCCTTTCGCCGTCGCGCTCGCCGTTCAACAGTGCGAGGCCGGACCCAACCGTACCCGCCGGTCGCAAATCCTGGCGTTGTGATCTTTCGCCACCGTGAACCCTCACAGAAAAGCCCCAGCAAGCACGCTGTTCCACCACGACAACGACGGTTTCGATCAGGATGGCGCGGACGGTGATCGACCGCATCCGTCGTAGGTTGGGGCAATGACTGAGCGACTGGTGGTGATCGGCGCCGACGCGACGGGCATGTCCGCGGCCTCACAAGCCCGCAGACTGCGCGGCGTGGACGAGCTCGAGATCGTCGTGTTCGAGCGCGGCGGGTTCACGTCCTTCTCCGCCTGCGGGATCCCGTACTGGGTTGGCGGTGCCGTCACCGCACGCGACGAGCTGATCGCCAGGACGCCGAGTGAGCATCGCGAGCGCGGCATCGATCTGCGGATGCGGGTCGAGGTCGTCGAGATCGACGTCGCGGGTCGCCGCGTTCGCGCCCGCGACTTGGCGTCCGGGCAGGAGTCGTGGACCGCCTACGACAAACTCGTCATCGCCACCGGTGCCACCCCGATCCGGCCCGACCTGCCCGGTATCGACGCGCCCGGCGTGCACGGCGTGCAAACTCTCGACGACGGCCAAGCCCTGATCGAGACGCTGGAACAGACCGCAGGCACCCGCGCCGTGGTGGTCGGCGCGGGCTATATCGGCGTCGAGATGGCGGAAGCGCTGATCAATCGCGGGTACTCGGTCACGATGGTCAATCGCGGGTCGGAACCGATGTCCACGCTGGATCCGGACATGGGTGCTTCGGTGCGCGCGGCGATGGCGGGGATGGGCATCGAGGTGATCGGGGACGCGGAGGTGACCGAACTGCGCACCGGCGCGGATGGTCGGGTATCGGCGGTGGTCACCGCGGCCGCCGAATATCCGGCCGATGTCGTTGTCCTCGGTATCGGGGTGCGGCCGCAGACGGACTTGGCGCGGGCCGCTGGCCTACCGCTCGGTACCCAGGGTGGGCTGCGCACCGATATGGCGATGCGCGTGTGCGGTTACGACAACATCTGGGCGGGCGGCGACTGCGTCGAGGTGCTGGACCTGGTGTCGGGCACGCAACGGCATATCGCCCTCGGCACGCACGCCAACAAGCATGGTCAGATCATCGGCTCGGTCGTCGGCGGCGGATACGCGACATTCCCCGGTGTCGTCGGGACCGCGGTGAGCAAGGTGTGTGAGCTGGAAGTAGCGCGTACGGGCTTGCGGGAGCGCGACGCGCGGGAGGCGGGCTTGCAGTACGTCGCGGTGACCATCGAATCCACCGCGCGCGCCGGCTACTATCCCGACGCCGGCGCGATGACGGTGAAAATGCTGGCCGAACGGCTGACCGGCCGATTACTCGGCGTCCAGATCATCGGTGGCGAGGGCGCGGCCAAACGGGTCGACGTGGCCGCGGTGGCGTTGACCGCGCGCATGACGGTTGAACAGATGATCACCCTCGACCTCGGGTACGCGCCCCCGTTCTCGCCGGTGTGGGATCCCGTACTCGTCGCGGCGCGCAAGGCGGCCAAGGCGGTACGCGAACGCGATTGAGTCGCTCAGGCGTTCTCTCGATACACCGTCACGACCGGGATTTCGCGCTCGGTTTCCTCCTGATACCTCGCGAAGTCCGGCCGCGCGACGGCCATGGCGCCGTAGAGGCGATCACGTTCGGCGCCGGTGGCGATACTTGCCACGGCGGGGAACTTCTCGATGCCGAGCTCCACGGTGAGGTGCGGGTCCGCACGCAGGTTGTGGTACCAGCCGGGATTGTGGTCGGAGCCGTGGTTCGACGCGATGAGTACGACGCGTTCGCCGTCGCGCAGGTACACCAGCGGGATTGTGATCTGGTTTCCCGTCTTCGCACCGGTCGTCGTGATCAGCACCATGGGTGCGCCGGCGAAGACGCCGCCGACCTTGCCCGCGTTGGCGCGGAACTCGTCGATGATTTGGCTGTCGAAGGTCTGTGTACTGATTCTGCTGCTCATGACCATCCCCTTCGATTCGGATCGTTGCCCCCACAGTGACCAACGGTCACCGCGGGGCCGAAATTCCAGGAGCGGTCACGGCGCCGGGAACAAGCCGAGGAGATCCTCGCGCTCGAACATGATCGCGGCGGTGCGCGCGGAGGGCTGGCCGAGGTCGGGATCGGCTTTCGCCGCGACGAGCTGTTTCACGATCTCGGTGTTGCCTTTGAAGACCACACCCGCCAGCGGCGTCTGCCCCTTGTCGTTGGCGCGGTTGGCGTCGGCGCCACGACCGAGCAGGGCGGCGACGGCCGCGCGATGACCGTGGTAGGCCGCGAGCATCAGCAGTGTGTCGCCGGCGTCGTTGGTGAGGTCGACCGGAACACCGGCGTCCACGTAGGCGGCGAGTCGATCGGCGTCGCCTTCGCGCGCGAGGTCGAACACCTTGGTGGCCAACTCGATGACTTCGGGATCAATGTCTTCAGCACCCATACGCCCCTGCTTATCACGTGCGGGGAGTCCGGGTGCGGCCTCACGGTTTTCGAATTCCGCGCGCGTCGCGGGCGATCGGCTGCCGACGCGTGAGCCCGGTCATGCGGTCGGTATAGTTTTCGCGGATGAGCAGTCTGACCACCACCGCGGATGCCCCGGAGTCCTCGTCGCGCCGACTGAGGCCTGCGGTGTGGTCGGTACCCGCGATATTGACGGCGATCGTCGCGGTGTGGATTCTGCTGCCGCTGTGGCCCATGGAATCGATGGGCGTTTTCATCGACCTCCAGGTCTATCGCCTGGGCGTCGACGCGCTGCGGCACGGCGCCGACATGTACGGGCAATTGCCCAAGACGACGATCGGCGCGGGGCTGCCGTTCATCTACCCACCGTTCGCCGCGTTGGCGTTGGGGCCGTTCGCGCTGCTGCCGTTCGCGGTGGCGGCGCCCGCGTTCTTTGTCTGCTCCGTCGTCGCTCTCGGGATCACGCTGTACCTGGTCGCGCGGCGGATCTGGCCCGGCGAGCAGCAGCGCAAGCTGGCGTTGCTGGCGACCCTGTGCGCGACGCCGCTCGGCCTGATGCTGGAGCCGGTGCACGCCACGCTCGGTTTCGGGCAGGTCAATCTCCTGCTGATGATGTTGGTCGCGGCGGACTGTCTCACCGAGAAGCCACGGTGGCGGCGCGGCGTGCTGATCGGTATCGCGGCGGCGATCAAGCTCACCCCCGCGGCGTTCGTGCTGTATTTCCTGGTGCGCAAGGACTACCGCTCCGCGATCACCGCGGCGATCACCGGTGCCATCGCGACCGGTCTCAGTTTCGCGATCCTGCCGAAGGAGTCGGTGAAGTACTGGTTCGGCGGGCTCGGCAATGTGTCGGGGCTGAGCGGATCGGCGTTCTACACCAATCAATCCATTCAGGGCGTGCTGTCGCGGCTGCGGGTGCCCGAACCGGTGTTCACCGGGCTGTGGTTGTTGCTCGGTGCGTTGGTGCTAGCGCTGGTGGTCACCGCGATGCGGCAGGTGGCCGCGTTCCCTGCGCTGGCATTGTCGATCAACGCGGTATTCACGTTGTTGCTGTCGCCGATCTCGTGGTCGCACCATTGGGTGTGGATCGCGCCGGGTCTCTTCGCGCTGGTGGGGCTGGTCCTGCGACTGCCGCGCCGCGGCATCGGCTGGTACCTGACGATCGCCGTGGTGGCGGCGGTCTTCGTGACCGGCCCGCACAATTGGTTGCCACACGGTGACGACCTCGAAGCCCGGTGGGCGCCTTGGGAACACGTTGTCGGCGACACCTACGTCTGGTTCAGTGTGCTGCTCGTCGCCGGGTTGGTGTACTACTACCGTCGTCGTGCGAACGCCGACGCGAGGGCGTGCCGCGAGTCGGTCGAGGCGACCGATCCGACCGTGCCGAATGCGCAAACACCCACGGGGACTCCGGTTCCCGGCTCCTGATCGTGCACCCGCGACGCCAGCTCGACCCGGCGATCTTCGCGCGCGAGGACGGCACCACCGATCGTCGGTCACTTCGCCGGGATCATGCTCGATGCGCAGGTCGTCGACTTCGACAGCTCGGCGCTCGCCGATCTCGGTCCGATGGGAATGTTCGCGATGGCACCGCAGCAGGTCATCGAGGAGATTCTGGGTCAGCGCGCCGCAGAGTCGGGGGTGTTGGTGTGCAGGGCGGCTGCGCGGTCGGGTAACCGCCGCGCCAGTCCGGGGACTCGCTCGATCATCGAGATGGTGAAGTCGGCGAGGAGGGCGATGAGTCCGTCGCGATCCACCTCCAGTCCGCCGTCGAGCCAGACGAGGACGAGTTCGGCGGCGCCGCCGGTGATGAGGCGCGAGGTGGCCGACAGTGCGGTGTCGCTGTCGGCGGGTAGTTCGTCCGACAGCACCAGGTGGGTCTGTTCGATGATGGTTTCGGAGATGCGCCGCATGCCTTCGAAGCGGCTGCGCATGAGCGTCTCGCTGCCGTGCGCCTGCGCGAAGATCAGCTGGGCGCGGCGGGGGTCGTCGGTGAGGTCGGTGACCAGTGCGGTCACGCCGGCCCTGAGCCGGTCGCCGGGTTCGCCTTCGGTGTTCGCGATCGCCTTGCGCGCGGAATCCAGTGCGGCCTCTTGGATTTCGCGCAGGAGCTCGACGGCGAGCGTGTCGAGGTCGGGGAAGGCCTCGTAGAAGAAGCGGGGGCCGACCCTGCCCTGTTCACAGACCCCACGCACGGTGAGTGCGGACAGCCCCTGGGTGCCGATGATGTCGAGCGCGGCGTCGAGGAGTCGGCGGCGGCGTTCGGCGCGGCGCTGGGCGCTCGAGGTGCCGCGATAGGTGCCGCTGGAGGCTCGGGTCACCCGTGCAGCTTTGCACAGTTGCCATTGGGAAACAATCGTTTACGGAAACATTCGTTTCCGATATGGTACGAAGTGTTCGCAGCGTCGCGAAAGGGATGGTCGTCATGCGTCTTCTTGTGCCCCAACTGGTCTCCGGACCGTCCGAGCGGGCTCGGCATCAGCGCGCTCAACTCGCCCGTCGGGTGCAACTCGCCGTGGCGGGGGTGGCGCGACGGTACCCGTCCAAGGCCGCGGCGCTGGCCGAACCGCCACCGGGTAGTGGTCTCGCGCCGTTGCCCGGCGATCCGGGCGCACCCGGCGTCGGCTACCTGTTCGACGCCCTCACCAGGCCGATCGAACTCGCACGCGAACGATACGAGCGCTACGGGCCGGTGAGCTGGATGGGTTCACTCGGTCGTCGCATGGTGACGGTCGGCAGTCCGGAGGCCGTCGAGGTCGTCCTGATGGACCGCGACAAGGTCTTCTCGGCGCAACAGGGCTGGGAGTATCTGATCGGCCCGTTCTTCCACGGCGGCCTGCTGCTTCGTGACTTCGACGAGCACCTGTTCCACCGGCGGATCATGCAGCAGGCGTTCACCCGTCCCCGGCTGGTCGGCTACCTCGAGCTGACCACACCGAGAATCACCCGCGCCGTCGCGAGTTGGCGTGCGGCGCCGGACTTCCCGCTGTTCGACTCGATCAAGCAGATCCTGCTCGCACAAGCTACCGAGGTTTTCGCCGGTGACGAGCTCGGCCGCGAAAGCGCCACGTTGGAAAGGGCTTTCGAAGCCGCGGTGCACGGTGCGACCGCGTTGGTGCGCACGAACGTGCCCGGCGGTGTATGGGCGAAGGGGATTCGCGGACGCAAGGTGCTCATCGACTACTTCCGTCGCGAACTGCCCGGCAAACGCGCGGGCGAGGGTACCGACCTGTTCAGCGTGCTGTGCCACGCGCGCACCGAGGACGGGGAGGTGTTCTCGGACGAGGAGATCATCGAGCACATGATCTTCGTGATGATGGCCGCGCACGACACGAGCACCATCGCTGCCTCGATGCTGGCCTATGAGCTTGCTCGCCACCAAGATTGGCAAGATCGCCTGCGCGCGGAATCGCAGGCGCTCGGCAAAGCGACGCTGGAGTACGGCGATCTCGAGCACTTGCCGAGCCTCGACTTGGCCTTCAAGGAATCGATGCGAATGTACGCGCCGGTGGCACAGCAGATGCGCGAAACCATCGCCGACACCGACATTCTCGGCCATTACGTCCCCAAGGGCACGCTCGTCATGATGAGCCCCTACTCGCTGATGCGCACCGAAAGTTACTGGCACGACGCCGATGCGTGGGACCCGGAACGTTTCGCACCCGACCGCCGCGAAGACAAGTCGCACCGGATGGCATGGGCGCCGTTCGGCGGCGGGGCGCACAAGTGCATCGGCCTGTATTTCGGCGGTATGACGGTGAAGGCGGTGCTGCATCAGATGCTGTTGCGGTACCGCTGGTCGCTCGCGCCGGGCTACGAGGTGCCGTTGGTGGCGGGAACCGGGCCCATGCCCGCCGACGGGCTGCCGTTGCGACTGGAGCGGCTGTCGTCATGAGGATCGAGGCCGATCGCGCGCGGTGCGAGGGGCACGGGATGTGTGAAGCCTTGGCGCCGGGGTGGTTTCAGCTCGACGACGCCGGCATCGTGCAGGCGCCGAGCGATCCGGTGGATTCCGATGCCGAGTTGGCCGCGCTGATCATCGACAGCTGTCCGGTGCAGGCACTGCGGTTGGGCTGATCGAAAGCTGGAGCGGTGAAAACCGCTGTCGCACCGCGTGATCGATCACGTGGTGCCGGGTGCGGCCGGAGCGACGAAGACGTAACTCTTTTCCTCGAGGCGCGTCTTGATCCGCCACGTCCCGTCGAGTCTGACGAAGGTGTCGAGGTACCAGAGGCCACACAGCATGAGGCTCGGCGGCCCTTCGCCGCCCGAGACGACCATGGGGTTGTGGCACATGGTTCGTGCCGTCGCGGTGTCGCCGTCGAGGGCGATCGCCGAATTACCGATCATGTGCTGGAAGGCGGGGAAGTTCGGCAGCATGGCCGCGAGAAACCGCTTGGTTTCGGTGAGGCCACCGGCAGCGCCGCCCATGGCCGAGTAGTCGATGTGCGCGTCGGGGGTGAAGATCTCGTCGAGCAGTTCCCATTGCGCGGTGTCCACCGCGTGCGCGTAGCGGACCATCAGGTCCTGGATCTCCATGCGGTCGGAGATCTCCTGCAGTGACAGCATCGTCACCTCCGGATCGATATCGGTAGGTGTGTGATGCTGCCACGAAATGTTCGGTCGCGAAGTATCTTGTCAGGCCTTGTGCGGCAGGATTATCAGAGCGAGCGCTAGTCCAGCCATGATGGCCACCCCGGAGACCAGTGCGGTCACCGTCGATTGGGTCAAGGCGGCGATGCCGAGCGAGAAGGCAACGCATGTGGACAATGCCAGCGCCGCGGTTCCCGCGTCCACACCGGCGATCCGGGTTGGTCGGTGATCCGTCACTGTCATAACGATCGGTTACCCGAGCGTGACGTTATAAAACCGTGACTGAGGTTTGTTTTCGACGAATTCAGCGGCAGGCGGTCGGATTCGAGCCGTACCCCCGCGCCCAGGACGGTGCCGTGTGGGCTGCGCGTCGGGAGTCTAACCATGGCGGCGTGGTCGGTGCCGGGAGGCGCGCCGAGACGGCCCGCGCGCCCTTCCGGTCGTCGCCGAAGTGTGTTCCGCGATTTCGATAATGGTTCGCCGGTCGGCTGTGGCACCGAACCCGCAACACACCGCGACGCGATCGGCGGCCCGCGAAAGCCGCGCGAGCCGGACAGGCGCGCCGAGGGGTCGAGCACGATAGGCAGGGAATCGCGGGGTGGGGCATGTCAGACTTGCGGCGTGAGTGAGGCAATCGATCGGCCCGACGATCAGAAGCGCGACCGTGCGACGAGTTCGGTCATCCCCGACCGCGGGGACGTGATCGGCGCGGGGGTCCTGTGGCTGGCGAAGTGGGCACTGTGTGTCGTCGCGATCGCCGCCGGTGTATGGGTACTCGGCTATGTCGTCGCCAAGCTTTGGGTGGTGGTCCTGCCCGTACTCCTGGCGATCGTGGTGGCGACGGTGCTGTGGCCGCCGACGCGGTGGTTGACCAAGCACCACTTCCGGCCCGCCGCGGCGGCAGCGGTCACGGTACTCGGGTTCCTGGTGGTGCTGTCCGGCGTGATCGCGTTGATCGTGCCGTCGGTGGTGGATCAAGTACCCGACCTCGCCGACAAGTCGACCGCGGGCGTCAATCAGGTACGCGACTGGTTGCAGGGGCCGCCGTTGCGCATCGGCGACGAGCAACTCAACTCCGGCGTCGACGCGATCGTCTCGCGCTTGCAGTCCAGCGCCGAGCAGATCGCGACCGGCGTCTTCAGCGGCGTGAGCGCGGCGACCTCGGCTCTGGTCACGCTGTTCCTGGTGCTGGTGCTGAGCTTCTTCTTCATCAAGGACGGCCCGCGCTTCCTGCCCTGGACCAAAAGTGTGCTCGGCCACGGGACCGGCCGACACGTCGAGGAGGTGTTCGGCCGCATCTGGGCCACGCTGGGCGGCTTCATCCGTACGCAGGCGCTGGTGAGTTTGATCGACGCCATCTTCATCGGCGCGGGTCTGGTCATCCTCGGTGTCCCGCTGGCGTTGGTGCTCGCGGTGATCACCTTCCTCGGCGGGTTCGTTCCGATGGTCGGCGCGTTCGTCGCCGGCGCGCTCGCGGTGCTTGTCGCCCTGGTGGGCAACGGTTTCACCACGGCGCTGATCGTGCTCGGCATCATCATCGCGGTACAGCAGATCGAGGGCAATGTGCTGCAACCGGTGCTGCAGAGTAGGAGCATGAAACTGCACGCGGTGATCGTGCTGCTCGCGGTGACCGGCGGTGGGTCGCTCTACGGCATCGTCGGCGCGTTCCTCGCGGTACCGGTCGCCGCCGTGGTGGCCGTGATCGTCCGGTATCTCGGCGAGCAGATCGACGACGCGACCGCCATGCCGGAAATTCAGGACGATCTCGACCCGACGCGGGAGCAGCAGAAGTCGTAGCCCATTCCAGGAGTCTGATTCCGGTGCGCCCCAGCAGATCACGAATCCGACGACAAGGGAGTTGCCGTGCGATGTGTGGTGTTCGGTGCGACCGGTTACCTCGGCGGACGGTTGGTCCCGGAACTGTTGCGCGCGGGTCACACCGTGCGGGTGATGGCGCGCTCGCCCGGCAAGCTCGACGACGCTGCGTGGCGTGATCAGGTCGAGGTGGTGGCCGGTGACGTCACCGCCGCCGAGCAGGTTCGAGCCGCGTTGGCCGGGCAGGAGGTGCTCTACTACCTGGTGCATTCGCTGACCAGGGCCGACTTCGAGGAGGTCGATCGGACGGCGGCGACCTCGGTGGCGCGCGAAGCGGCGAGGGCCGAGTTGACGCGGGTGGTGTACCTCGGGGGCATCACGCCGAGTGGGCAGCGCCTGTCGCGCCACCTCGCCTCACGGGCGGAGGTTGGCAGGATCCTCGCCGAAGGTGGTGCGGAGCAGTCGCTGCCTCCGGTCCCTGTGCTCGTGCTGCGCGCGGCGGTGATCATCGGGTCGGGTTCGGCCAGCTTCGAGATGTTGCGCTATCTGACCGAGCGTTTGCCCGCGATGGTGACACCACGGTGGGTACACAACAAGATTCAACCGATCGCCGTTCGTGACGTCGTGTATTACCTTGTCGCCGCGGCGAATCCGGAGCTCGAGCTGGAAGGCACCTTCGATATCGGTGGCCCCGACGTGTTGAGCTATCTGGAGATGATGCGCGGCTACGCACGCGTGGCCGAGCTGCCTCGGCGGGTCATTGTTCCGGTTCCGGTACTCACGCCGTGGCTTTCGGCACAGTGGGTGAATCTGGTGACGCCGGTGCCGAAGTCGATCGCGGTGCCGTTGATGGAGTCTCTGGTCAACGATGTGGTGTGCCGAGACCGTCGCATCGCCGATCACATTCCCGACCCTGACGCCGGTTTGGCCGGTTACGAGCACGCGGTGGCGTTGGCGCTGGCCAAGACGCGGGATCTGGATGTTCCCACCCGGTGGTCGGACGCCGATACGTTCGGCGCGCCGTCGGACCCCTTGCCCTCGGACCCGGTGTGGTCGGGTGGGTCGCTGTATCGCGATCTGCGCGAACGGCACACCGGGGCCGACCCGGCGACATTGTGGGCGGTGGTGGAGGCCATCGGCGGGGAAAACGGTTGGTACTCCTTCCCTTTGGCGTGGTCGGTGCGTGGGTGGATCGATCGGGCCTGGGGCGGTGTCGGCCTGCGGCGTGGACGCCGCGACCCGCATCGGTTGCATGAGGGGGAGGCGTTGGACTGGTGGCGGGTCGAGTCGATCGACCGTCCGCGCACCCTGCGGCTGCGTGCGGAAATGCGGGTGCCGGGCCGGGCATGGTTGCAACTGTCGGTGCACGAGGCCGCAGGCTCAGGAGCGAGGTATCGCCAACTCGCGCTGTTCGAGCCGCACGGCTTGGCTGGGCACCTGTATTGGAAGGCGATCGCCCCATTTCACTCGGTGATCTTCGGCGGCATGGCACGCAATATCACCGGCGCCGCGCAGGCGCGGACGAACCCGCCCGCTTGACAGTGGTGGGGAGACAGGGCGAGTAGGCGCCGCGCATCACGCTGGTGTGGTCGAGCGTGACCGGCCTCGTCGACCACGACACCAGCATCCGGCACGTGGTGGCGCCCTACGACTGGGATGTGCTCGTGCGGTTCACCGCGGCCACCGTGGTCAGTGGTCTGGCCGCGACACTCGTGGCGACGCCGGGACACGACGACGAATGAGAACACCCGACGCGATCGGCGCGTTCACCACCGCAGTGCTGGACCAACTGCTCAATCCGGCAGGCTCCGGGACCCGAAGGCGTTGCGGCGCAGTGTCTCCGGCAAAACAGTACTGGTCACCGGCGCGTCGTTCGACCTCGGTGCGGCGACCGCGCGCACTCGTCGGCGGCGTCGGACGCCGAGCGGCACAACGGTCTGGTTACACACGCTCGGCTCCGTGTTCGCGCACCTGCGCGTGGAGCGAAGGTGGCTTGCGGCGTCGATTGCTTTGGCGGCCAGTCTGTTTCGCTCTCTCCTGCGACTCGGCGGTAGCCGGATGCGGCTGACCTGCGGACGCCGGGAGGTATGTCGAATCGTGATTATCGGTGCGTAGGGTTCAGCTACCCCACGGTCGGGTACAACATGACCGATTCATTTCGAGCACAACGTAACGAACCTTGCATTGTGCGCGAACATAGTTTGAGCTTTCCCAGGAGGATGTGCACCATGGCCAACGTCGATGCCGTGAGACTGTCGAGCAATCTGGGCATCGACCTGGCGCACGCGATGTTGCGCCTGCGCCGCGAGGGGCATCCCGGCGAATCGCCGAAGGAGACCTGTCTACGGATCATCGCCGCCGAGGTGCCCGAACGCAGGGGAGTGGACGGGGTCGTTCGCTGACCGAGCGGGCTGCGTCGCGGATTCAGCCCGCGCTTCCCGTGGCAGGAAACGGGAACGCCGGTCGGGGAGCGGCGGGGGTCGAGCGCTCGGACTCCACGGGAGTCGACTCGGGTTGCTGCGGCATCGTGAACAGGCCCGTCCCGTAGGGATCGATGATCGACCCGCTGTTTCCCCAGCCGCCCGAGTAGTCGGTGTAGCTGGAGTTGTCGGTGTAATTCGAGTAGTCGGAGTAATTGGAATAGCTGGAGTAGTCCGAGCCACTTCCCAGGTCCGAGGTCTGCTGGAAATCAGTGCGCGTCTGTTGTGCCGAAGCCGGTGCAGCGAACGCGGTCGCAACGACCGCGGGGGTCAGCGCGATCGCGGAAGCGACGGCGATGCGGGCGACCGTACGCCGTGCCGGACGATCGGTGGGGGTGTTTTGGGCATGCATCGGGAACGTCCTCACGTGGAATGGGGCGCGGCCGAGAATCGACCGCGCACGGGTGATCGTCAATTGGGTTGGTGCACTGCTGATTTGAATCTCAACGATCTAGCCATGACTGATCGTACCGCTGAATAGCGGCACAATCAATGGGTGCCATCACCCATTGGTGTATGGGTGGCATCCCTGAGTGCGGCGCACCTGCGAGAGTGAGCGCGGATAGCTCCGGAGTACCGCCGGAGTGAGCGGGGTAGCTCCGGAGTGTGGGCTCTGTCGCTCCTACACGAAGAAGGTCTCGGTGGCCCCGGAGAATCGGTCGAGTTCGTGTGGCGGCTGTGCGGGTCGATCCGACATGGGGCAGGTCTGGCTGCGAAAGTGGCCGAGTGCCTTACGTTTCGCCGCTATCGCGGTCGGCGACAGGGTGACGGTGCGCGCGCGACTGGTACGCAACACCGGGTGATCCGGTGTGGCCCAGTGCCACATCCAGACCGGGAACTCCAGCAGTCGGGTGGCGGTGGCCGCGCAGGCGGCAGCCGTTGCCCTGCCGACGGCCTCGTGATCGGGGTGTCCGTCGCGGCGCCAGTTCGTCGCGCACCACGCGCCGGACTTGGCGCGGTCGGCGAGGATATCGACCAGCGCTTCGGTGGTCGCCGTCTCGGTCGCGGCCACCTTCCCATCGCGCATCCGCAGGCGTACCGGCGGCGCGACATCCAATTCCGAGGCGGCACGGCATGACTCGTCGGCGCGCAGCTCGGCGAGTTCGGCGGGCGTGCAGGAATGACCGTGGTCGGCGGCCTCGCCGTCGGTCACCGCGACCACGGTGACCGGGAGCCCGCGGGCGCGGGCGAGCGCGATGAGCCCCCCTGCGCCGAGAATCTCGTCGTCAGGATGTGCGGCGACGACGACCAGGTGCCGCCAGCCGCAGAGGGAGAGTTCGGGTCGACGTTGTCGCCATGGCGACCAAACCTGTTCGGGCGTACCTCGGGTAGCTAGCTCGATCATCGATTCGGCAACCATGAGCACCTCTTCTCCGCGTGATCGCGGCCGACAAGACCAGGCTCCACGCCACCACCGCGGAGCTCGACGGCGTGATCGGCGACGTGATCCCATCCCTCGGAGGGGTGGGCGCTCCGCTCGGCGCTGCGGGCCGACTGCGGCGGCTACGCTGGTGAGGGAACGGGTCGCGACCTGCCGAACCGTTGTACATGGTGTCCGGCTACCCGGCGGTGCGGCGAGCAAACTGTCAGCGTTCGAATTGATACCGCGTGTCGCCTCGGCGATTCACGATTCCGCGACCTCACTGTGGTAAAGGGTCATTCATCTGCGGTTTTCGTGCGTCTCCTGGTCCTCGATCGCGTGTCGGAACCGTGACGTGTATTCGGCGGCGGGTCACTGTTCCGTGACTCGTGGGCGCGGTCGAGTCGTGATCGGCAAACACCTTCGACGGCGTTCGCCGTGCCGCACCGTGAATCATGTGAAATCGAGTAGAGCTATCCGAAGCGTGCATATTGCGAGAGTTCGACACAATTCGTGTCATTCGGTGCAATTTCGAGCGAAGGGCGCGTGGGGAAATCGACGCACGCGGAGCGCGGGTAATCGCCGGACCATATACCGCACAATGGTCGCACTATGTATTTCTACCGAATGTGCAACGTCGACGTGTCCGCGAAATGAACTGTGGCTTGCGGTTTCTCGGCCGAATGTCGACATCGACGGCCCAGCCGGGGTGTGAGACCGATTGCGGCGCACTCGCTCTGGAGGCGTTCGGCTTTCGTTCCTGGAAACCCCGGGTTATGCTCGGCGGCGAATTGTGGCACTGCCTGGCGACCGGCGAATCACGACCGTCGTCCGCGCCGGAGGGGGTCAGGGGAACAACGTCGTCCCCCATGTCGCGAACGTGAGTGCGAAAGTACAGAATTTGTCGGAGTTTTCGGGGTCATCGGGGTTGTCAGTGTCATCAGTCGCATCGGAACCGCCCACCCCGCCGACCGAAGCGGACGACGAAGCATCCGAAGCGGACATCAAGGTTCGGCGCGCCCCCTACGCGATACTGATGAGCTTCATCGTCATCACCGCCGCCGTCTTGGCCCTCGCCGTGCTCAGCGCACCGGAAGATTTTCGGGTGCGCCTGGCCACCGGATCGATCATCGCCGCGGTGATGCTCTGCATCGTGGCCACGCTTGCCGTGCACTACCGGGAAGAAACCCAGCGCTATCGCGACGAAGCGCACCGATTACGCGAGGTGACCCACCGGGCGAAAGTCGACGCGGCTGCCGCGCTCGAACAAGCCGATGGCCACGAGCGAGAATCGCGCACCAGTGAGAACCGCAGGGCCGCCGCGATGGCCGCCTTCGCCGGAGCGGCCGGTCGAATGCAGGCCATGACGACGAGCATGCTCGCGGAACTCCGCGACATGGAACACCGCCACGCCGATCCCAGCGTGCTCGCCGACCTGCTGCACCTGGACCACCGCAGCGCGCAGGCTGGCCGCCTCGCCGACAGCATCGCCGTGCTGAGCGGCGCGCGCTCGGGACGGCGATGGGCCAAGCCGATCGGCATGGAGTCCATCCTGCGCGGCGCCATGGGGCGAGTCTCCGGATATCAGCGGGTTCGGCTGCGCGCCGTCGCTGACATCGCCATCGCGGGGCACGCCGCCGAAGGAGTGATGCACACGCTGGCCGAACTGCTCGACAACGCGTGCAACTTCTCGCCGCCCACCACCGAAGTACACGTCTACGCCACCGAGGCGCCCGCGGGCGTGGTGCTCACGATCGAGGACAGCGGCCTCGTGATGAGCGAATCCGCGCTGCGCCGCGCCGAACAGACTGTCTCGGGTGCGGCGACGAACACACGCGCCGACCTGTCCTCGCTCACCGGCACTCGCCTCGGCCTCGCCGTGGTCGGACACCTCGCGCGCAAACACGGACTCACCGTGAACTACCGGCCTTCGGCCATCGGCGGCACCGCCGTGGTCGTCGTGGTGCCGCGCGACCTCACCGTGCGCACCGATCCGACGCCGATGCCCGCGCTCACCGCACCACCCGCGAGTGGCGAACGGGCACCGACACCCCCGGCTGTCGAGGACGTCGCACCACGCCGTGGGCTACCCAAGCGGCGCCGAGGCAGCACGCTGGCCGCTGTTCACCCGGAAGGGTTGTTCGGTCCGAAAATCCAATCCGAACCCCCCGCCGTTCGACCGACCTCGCCGTCGTCGCTGGGGGCGTTCCAACGCGCGGTATCGGCGCAACGCGAAGACTCGACCCACCCCACCGACGGTTCCGCCGACGCGGCACCCGCACCTTCCGACGTCGAGGAGAACGACCGATGACAACATCCGCGGCCTCGCAACTGAGCTGGCTGCTCGAGCAGTTGCTCGCCCGTACCCCGCAGTCGAGGCATGCGCTGCTGCTGTCCGGTGACGGGCTGAAGATCTGCCACACACCGGAACTCGGTGTCGACAGCGCCGATCAATTGGCCGCGATCGCGGCGGGGATCCAGAGCCTCTCGCACGGCGCCTCGGTCGAGTTCGGTGACGGCCGTGGCGGAGTACGACAGTCGATGACGGAGTTCTACGGCGGCATTCTGTTCGTCGTCGAGGCGGGGATGGCCGCGCACATCGCGGTCGTCGCCACCGAAGCCGCCGACGCGGGCCTGGTCGGGCACAACATGCGCGAACTCGTCGAGCAACTCGGTCACCATTTGGCGGCGGAGCCGAGAGTAGGGGGAGGGGATGTGCCATGGAGCGAACCAACGAACTAGGCACGCGGGCACCGCGTTCGGGTAGGGAATCGACGCGAAGAACGTGGCACGGCGGCGGGCCGAGAACATGAGCAGACCGGGGCGAGACGACAACCCGGACCGCCTATACACCTTGACGGGAGGACGGGCGAGACCGGACTCGGAGAACTTCGACCTGGTCACCCTCGTGGTGAGCGAAAGCGCGCCGACTGCGAGCATGCAGTCCGAGCACGTACGCATCCTGCGCATGTGTCAGGCCCCGACCGCCGTCGTCGAGATCGCCGCGGAGTTGCGCGTTCCCGTCGGCATCGCCACCATTCTGCTCTCGGACCTGTTGCACGCGGGCAAGATCACGGTGCGCCATCCCTGCGGCGATTCCGTCGACCCGTCGACCCCCGAAGCGTCGAGGAATTCCGTTCTCGACGCCGACACCCTGGAGAAGGTGCTCGTTGGACTCCGCAAACTCTGAACCGGTCGCACCCGGCGGTGTCGAAGCACCCGACGCCGGGCCGATGGTGGTGACCTCCGCGTCGTCCCCCGGTCGGCACTCGAGCGAGAACCGTTCCTCGGCAATGCCAGCACCCAGGCCGGAACGTGCCGACGCGCCGCTGGGCGACACCGCGTGCCGTGGATTGAAGATCGTGATCGTCGGTGGTTTCGGAGTCGGCAAAACCACGATGGTGCGTTCGGTGAGCGAGATTCGACCGCTCGACACCGAGGCGACCATGACGCATGAGAGTCTCGGGGTCGACGACGCGAGCGACGTGCCGGGCAAGTCGACCACGACGGTCGCCTTCGATTTCGGCCGCATCACCATCGACACCGAGAACGTGCTCTATCTCTTCGGCGCGCCCGGCCAGCAACGGTTCTGGTTCCTCTGGGATCGACTGTTCACCGGCGCGCTCGGCGCGATCGTGCTCGTCGACCAGCGCCGGATCGAGGATTCCTGGTACGCGATCGACCGGTTGGAGCATCAGCGCACTCCGTTCATCGTGGCGTGCAACAACTTCGGTGCCGGTTACCGGCCCGAGGAAATCCGGGACGCGCTCGACCTCGATCCGCACGTTCCGCTGCTCGACTGCGACGCGCGCGAACGCGAATCCAGCAAGCAGGTGTTGATCGCCCTCATCGAGCATCTCAGCGAAACCACATCACGGCCGCCACTGCTCGTCCCGGAGACTGCGTCGTGAGCGCGCCCGACACCACACCGAATCGGGCCCTCGGCTGCCCGGTAGGCCGCGAGAGCGGCCCGGTCCCGTTGAGTGGTGCGCGCTTTCACACCGAACCCGAGCAGTTGTATCGGGAGATGCGTCAGGAACACGGACCGGTGCTCGCCGTGGAACTCGCCGGGGGCGTTCCCGCCTGGCTGGTGATCGGGTACAACGAATTGCACCAGGTCACCAGCGATCCCGAGCTGTTTCCCCGTGATGTCGCCCGGTGGAATCAGTGGCCGAACATTCCCGAGGACTGGCCGCTGCTGCCGATGGTGGGACGGCCGATGCCCTCGATCTACTTCACCGCGGGTGCCGAGCACCGCAGACATTTGCGCATGGTGGAACCGGCGCTGGAGGCGGTCGATCCCTTCGGATTACGCCGCGTCTGTGAGGAATTGGCCGACCGACTTATCGACGCGTTCTGTGGCAGGGGCGAAGCCGAACTGGTCGCGGAATTCGCCGAGCCACTGCCGGTGCTCGCGCTCGGCTCGGTGCTCGGCGTCGCCGAGCGGGACGGCCCAGAATTCGCGTGGACCATGAAGACGCTGTGCGACGGCGGCCCCGACGCGCAACAAGCCTACGAGCGGTTCGCCGAACAGATGCGAAACCTGGTGGCGGAGAAGAAGGCCCACCGCGGCGACGACCTGGTGTCGCGGATGATGGCCGACCCCGCGTCGTTCACCGATCAGGAATACGCGCTGGACCTGATGGCGATCATGGCGGCCGGTTATTTGCCGACCGCGGACTGGTTGGGCAACTCGGTGCGGTTGATGCTGACCGATGACCGGTTCGCCTCGGCGCTGGGCGGTGGCCGCCACAGCATCGGCCAGGCGATGAACGAGGTGCTCTGGGAGGACACGCCGACGCAGATCCTCGCGGGTCGCTGGGCCGCGCGCGATACCCGCCTGGGCAGCAAGGTGATTCGAGCGGGTGACATGGTGTTGCTCGGGCTGGCCGCGGCCAACGCCGACCCCCATGTGCGCCAGCACCTCGGCGAAGGCGTCGACCCCGCGCACAGCGGCAACAGCGCGCATTTCGCGTTCAGCTACGGCGAATACCGCTGTCCCTTCCCCGCGCAGCAGATCGCGGAGATCATCGCACGCACCGGTATCGAGGTGCTGCTGGATCGACTGCCCGATCTGGACCTCGCGCTCCCGCCGCGCAACCTCTCGCGTCGACCGTCGTCGTTTCTGCGTGGCATGACGTCTCTGCCGATTACTTTCACACCAGTGCGCGCCGTCGGAGGTTAGCTATGACTCGAGAATGCCCACATGCCGAGGTCCTGACCATCGACCCGATGGTCGGCGACCTCGCGGGGGAGACCGCCACCCTCGCTGACGGCGAGACCTTGACGAGGATCGATCTGCTTGGTGCGCGGGCGTGGACGGTGACCAAGCATTCGGTGGCGCGACAACTGCTCACCGACGCACGGCTGGTGAAGGACATCGGCAAGTGGTCGTTGTGGCAATCCGGCGCCGTGACCAGGCAGTGGCCGCTGATCGGCATGATCGACGCCGGGCGTTCGATGTTCACCGTCGACGGTGCCGAACACCGGCGGCTGCGCATCAAGACCACCCAGGCGTTGACCCCGCGACGACTCGACGAGCTGCGTCCCAGGCTGGCGCAGATGGTCGCCGAACTGCTCGACGACCTCGCCGAGGCCGGACGCGACGGCGCCGTAGTCGATCTCAAGCAGGTGTTCGCCTACCCACTGCCGATGCGGGTGGTGAGTGAATTGATGGGCGTCGACCGCGCCGACCATCCGATGCTGCTCGACGCGTACAAGGCGTTCTTCTCCTTGCTTACGCCGCAGGACGAGCGATTGCGGGTGATCGACGAGTTGGACGTGTACTTCACCGCGCTGGTACGCGAGAAGACCGCCAACCCGACCGACGACCTCACCAGCGCGCTGATTCTCGCCGATCAGGACGACGAGGAGCCGCTCACCGAGGAAGAGGTGGTCGGCAATCTGAAGGCACTCATCGCCGCCGGTCACGAGACGACGATCGGACTGATCCTCAACACCGTGCGCGCATTGCTCACGCGCCCCGCGCAATTGGCGATGATCCGATCCGGCGAATTCGAGTGGAAGACCGCGATCGAGGAAACGTTGCGCTGGGACAGCCCGCTGTCGCACCTGCTGATGCGCTTCGCCACCGAGGACATCACCGTCGGTGACACCGTGATCGAGCAGGGAGAAGGTGTGGTGATCTCCTACCGGGCGATCGGACGCGACACCGCCGTGCACGGCGCCGACGCCGACGCCTACGACATGACCCGCTCGACCGCCAACCGGCACATGTCCTTCGGGCACGGCCCGCACATCTGCCCCGGCGCCGCACTGGCCAGATTGGAGGCGGGCGTCGGACTACCCGCGCTGTTCGAACGGTTCCCCGACCTGAGGTTGGCGGTGCCGGTCGAGGAGATTCGCAACCTGCCCGTCCTCACGCAGAACGATCTGGCGAACTTTCCGGTGGTCCTCGGCTGAACTATTCGGTCGGTGGCTCGACGGGAAGCCCCGCCGCGCGCCACGCCTGGAATCCGCCGTCGAGGTCGGTGGCATTGCGTAAACCGATGTCCTGCAACGACTGTGCGGCCAAGCTCGAGGCATAGCCTTCGTTGCAGAACACGACGATCCTGCGGTCGAAATCGGTCGCGCCGATCTCGGGACTCCGGAATTCGCACTGCGGATCCATCCGCCATTCGAGTTCGTTGCGTTCGACCACCACGGCGCCGGGAATGGTGCCGTCACGATCACGCAGTGCCGCATAACGGATGTCGACCAGCAACGCGCCCTTGTCGGCGGCGCTGCTGGCCTCGTGCGGATCCAGTCGGTGTAGCCGCATACGGACGGCCTCGAGCACGTCGTCGATTCCGCGCGGTCGCGCCACTGCCTTGCCCGTCTTCTCCACCACAACCCTTTCACCCGCATCCACGGCGATGAGATCCCGCCGGAGGCGACTGTAGTGGTGAAATGGCGCGTTGCGCTGGCTGGACCCGGTGTGGCGTGCGGGAATTCGGCGCTGCGGGGTCAGTAGCCCTTCGGCGACCGCATCGGGTCGGCCTGCTGCACCTTGGCTTGGAGGTCGTGCCCGTCGGCCGAGACGTCGTATCGCCGCATCACGTACTGCATGCTCGCCGCGACATTGGCCACCGGGTCCTTCGGGTTGTCGGAGGTTCCTGCTACGTGGTTGGCGGCGAACGTCGTCGGAATGACCTGGGCGAGTCCGACGCTGGAGTTGCCAGCGGCGGCATTGCTGTCCCAATTGTTGGTCGAGTTGGGGTCGCCGCCGGACTCACGCTCGATGAGCACGCGATACCCGAGTTTCCAGTAATTTCGGGCCACCGGGTCGGTGATGCCGAGGGCGTCCAGTGCCTGATCGATGGCCTGGTCGACGGTGGTCGACCCGGTATACGGCGCGTAGGACTGCGTCGGGGCAGGTCCGAGGTACGGGGACGACAGGCTCGACTGCGCCTGTGCCAAGGGTGCGGGCATGGCGCCATTGCCCTGATACTGGTTTTGGGTGGCAGCCGAGATTTTCCGCGCTTCTTCTCGAATGTCCTCCGACGCCTTGTCCATCAGGCGGTGCACCTTGTCGGCGGTGTCGAGCGAGGCCTTGATCAACGGTGCTTCCGCTGCCGGGGTGAGGTATTTCTTGTCCGGCGCAGGGGCTGGCGCGGAGAGGATGGGTTGGAGGTCGGTCTTCGCCTGCTTCAGCTCGCCGTAGGTCGTGCTGGAGGTGCCGTAGGTGCCGGAAGAATACGTATCGACGTCACTGTCACTGCTGTGCATGGACTTTTTGATGTCATCGATCTCGCCGGTGCGCTTCGTGTAGTTTTTCGCCATCCGAGATTTGTCGGAGTTGTCGAGCAGCTTGTGCTCGCGTAACTCGGCCAGCATGTCGGGTGCGCTTGCCGGGTCTCCCGAGGCGACCTGTCGCGCCGAGGCGCGCAGCGTCTCGCTGGTCAGACCGATCACCGCGACCAGCCCTTCGGTCGCCCCGTCGGGTGGTATGAGTTCCCAGTCATCGTCGGCCGTTTCGCTCATCGACGTGACCTATCGGTGGCCAGCAGCCGTAGTCCGCGCGGGCGCGGACACCTGCACCGCGACATCGTTACCCTCACCCGCCCGATCTCCACCGAATTGGTCGGCGTGGATTGCCATTTCGAGACGAGTATTGTCCATTGCTTCCCGCGAGATTCCCCACCATTGAGAATGGGGTGTCGCGGCGGTGCGTGGTGCTCCGCTGTCGCCGCGACACCCTGTCCGGCCTAGGGGGTGGAGGCAGGTGTGCGATTGGGCGGCCGACGATAGGGCCGCAGCCTTCGATCGATGGTGGCGCGTGGCCGGGGGGTGTTGACGCTTTCGAACAGCGCGTCGTCGAATGTCAGCTCCTCCCACAATAATTCGCCCTGCTCCTGGGCGAGGGCAGGCGTTGCGGGCTGCGGCGGCGCGACGGGCATCGCAGCGGGAACGACCACGCGCGGCGGCTCCGAGGGGCTCTGCGCCTGCTGTGGCTCTGCGGCAGTGGCCTTTTCGACAACGATCTCCCGCACGTACTCTTCGCGCGGAGTCAGCCACTGCGCCGCCGCGATGATGGCGGCACCGCTGGCGGTGATGCCACCGAGAACGGCGAACCGGCTCAACCCGGCGGAGGCGATGTTGCGTCCCGGGGTGCCGCCGGTTTGGGCGTCGCCGGTGAACCCGTCGACCAGCGAGCCGAGCTTCGTGCTGAAATTATTGCCGTGCGCGAGTACATGGCGTAATTCGGGGACCTTGCTGTTGAAGTAGAGCATCGCGATCAGGACGCAGACCGCGGCCGCGACGTAGGCGAAGGCCACCACCGTGGCCAACGTCGCGTTGCGGGCGCGCAGGCCGACGATGGTCGCGAACAGCGCCGTGATGATCGCCGCCGAGGCCAGTACCGCCCACACGCCGCTGAGGTACAGGTCGCCGAATCCGTCGGCGCCCCATCCGTCGACGCCGTTGGTCACCCCGCCCATCGTGGCGAAGGCGTCGGTGGTGATCGTGCCGTTGCGCCCGGACGCGGTGAGCCACGGCTGAAAGAACAGCGCGAAGGTGACCACACCCAGCACCGCGGAACACAGATATCCCCGATTCGATCGAAAATCTAGGCCACGGCGTCGGCCGCGCGCTGGGACTTCGACCATTTCGGCCGGCCCGTTGGTGGATTCGATCAATTGCCAGGGGGTTGGTTGAACCATTGCTCCAGTTTCGACGGTGTCGCGCTTTTCGTTTCCCCGCTTTTCACGATCGGGAATAATTTCCGACCGTCGCCCCCGCGGGGGAAATGCGACCTCGGTGTGAGGCGGTTTTTCCTCGGTGGACAGCTTCGGTCACCGATGCGAAAAACGGTATGGTTCGCCGTCGGACGCATCAAGCGCCCATGTCTTCCCAGTGCTGGCTGATGTGCAGGTAGGCGCAGTGACCTGCCTCTCAGTGCTGGGGTGCGCACCGATTCGTGCAGGTATTTCGTGAGCGCCTGTCGCTTCGACGGCGAAATTCAAGATCAACTATTTGTGCGGTGTCCAGTGACGGGCTTAACACGGTTGTTGGGACGGCGGTCACACCGAGCCGTGAATCGAACTGTCGGAGTTTCCGTTTCTCGGAAAGATCATGAAGATCGAAGCGTCGGCGGCCATTCGAACCACCGGGGGCGACGTGGACGGCTCCGGCGAAGCTGGCCGCGCCGACCGGACAACACCGGCGATCGCACCGTGGAGGGGTGGCGGTGGTGAACAAGGCAACCGGTTCCGGCCGTATCCGGGTGCCGTGCACCGCTTTTCCCGGCCGAGATCGCCGGATCCGACAATCAATTCGCAAGGCCCTGAACTGGGCATTCGACCAGGCGCGTGCCGCGGTGAACCGGTGGCCCGGCTGCGTCACATCCTTCGACGTTGTACGGTTGCCCAACTGTGTGGTTGGTACTCCGGCCGCACATGTCGATCTGAAAGGACTCGTGTCTGATGTCGATAGACACTGACCGAATCAAGGAACCTGATGGGGACGCCGAGGGTGTCGCCGGTGCGCCGCCGACGAAACTCGGCCTGGACAAGCTGGTATTCGGTGTTACCGCGGTCGCCGCACTCGCCTTCGTCGCGTGGGGCCTGATCAACCAGACGAGCCTGGCCTCCGCCTCGTCGGACGCGCAGTCGTGGGTGATCACGAACACCGGGTGGTTGTTCGTGCTGATCGCAACCTTCTTCGTCGTATACGTCATCTGGCTCGCGGCCAGCAGATACGGCAAGATCCCCCTCGGCGCTGACGATGAGAAGCCGGAATTCAGCACCACCTCGTGGATCGCGATGATGTTCAGCGCGGGCATGGGCATCGGTCTGATGTTCTGGGGTGTCGCCGAACCGCTGTCGCACTTCATGAGCCCGCCGCCGGGTACCGACGAAGCGGGCAGCACCGAAGCCGCGGAAACCGCCATGGCGACGACGCTGTTCCACTGGACGTTGCACCCCTGGGCGATCTACGCGGTCGTCGGGCTCGCCATCGCCTACGGCACCTTCCGTAAAGGCCGCTCGCAGCTCATCTCGTCGATGTTCCGGCCGATCCTCGGTCGCCACGCCGACGGCTTCGGTGGCCAGGCGATCAACATGATGGCGATCTTCGCGACGCTGTTCGGTTCCGCCGCCTCGCTCGGCCTCGGCGCGCTGCAGATCGCGGCGGGACTCGAGTTCAACGGCTGGATCGACGCCATCGGTAAAACCGGTCTCGTCGTGATCATCACGGCCCTGACGATCGCGTTCATCCTGTCCGCTGTCTCAGGTATCGACAAGGGCATTCAGTGGCTGTCGAACATCAACATGGTGTTGGCTCTGGTCATCGCCCTGTTCGTGTTCGTCGCGGGGCCGACGCTGTTCATGCTGAACTTCCTGCCGACCTCGCTGGGTGACTACATCGGCAAGCTGCCTGGCATGGCCTCGCGGACGAATGTCAGCGGCGGCGACGATATGAAGACGTGGCTGTCGCAGTGGACGATCTTCTACTGGGCGTGGTGGATCTCCTGGACCCCCTTCGTCGGCATGTTCATCGCCAGGATCAGCCGTGGACGCACCATCCGCCAGTTCGTCACCGGCGTGCTGCTGGTCCCGAGCGTGGTGAGCCTGGTGTGGTTCGTGATCTTCGGTGGGGCGGCGATCTCCCAGCAGAACGAGACCCACGACCTCACCGAGGCCGACGGCAGCGTCAACGAGAACTTCGCGTTGTTCCATTTGCTCGACCACTATCCGCTGGCCTCGATCAGCGCGGTACTGGTGATGATCCTGGTGGCGATCTTCTTCGTCTCCGGTGCGGACGCGGCCTCGATTGTGATGGGCACCCTGTCGGAGAAGGGCAGCATCGAACCCTCGAAGGGGACGGTGATCTTCTGGGGTGCCGCGACGGGTGCCGTGGCGGCGGTGATGCTGATCATCGCCGATCCGAGTGATCTAGGCGGCGCGCTGAACGGATTGCAGGCGCTGACCACGGTGGTCGCGCTGCCATTCGTGCTGGTGATGGGATTCCTGTGCGTCTCCTTGTTCAAGGACCTGCGCACCGATCCGATGATCCTGCGCGAAGAGCACGGCGCCGCACTGATCGAGAGCGCGGTGGTGCAGGGCCGCGAGTTGCACGACGCCGACTTCGGGCTGGTTACCGAGCCGGTGGAGCCGAGTCCCGAGGTGCTCGTCGACGAGACCGACGTGGTCGAGAAGTCGGACGAACCCGTCGCGGAAAAGAAGGGCTAGTCGCCACCAGCTAGCTGGTGGTGCGAAAGGCCGTGTACTGACGAAATCTTTGTCGGTACACGGCCTTTGTCGTGGTCGGGGCTCGATGTCGGTGGCACGCGCCGTCGGTTTCACGAGTGGGGTGCGTGCGGCTGGGATGACCGGGCGCCGAGGAAAACACGTCCACCGCGCCGTTGTTCGCGGCAGCTATCGCGCGGTTGCGCTCTCGCGGAGCGGGCGGAGGTGGCACGCTCGATACGTGCACGGACCGATGTCGATCAGCGAAGTGGCGAGTGGGGTGCCGAGTCTCGACTTGGACGCGAACGGGGTCGCGCGCCGACCGCTGACGGTGGTCGACCTCGGTTCTCCCGCTTCGGGCGATGTCGTCAGGGCGGCAACCGACTCGGTACGCGCCGCTGTCGGCCTGGTCGTCGGTGTTACGGACGGCGACATATCGTCGGACCTCGCACCGCTGGTCGAGGCGTTCGACCTCACCGTCGGCGGGGGCGCAGGCGCGGCAGGAGATCGGCGCCTCGTCGCGGTCGACGATGCGAGTCGAGCGCTGACGGAACTGGATTCGGCGGTGACAGCTCGACCGAACGCCGCCCTGGTCTTGGGTCACGTCCTGCGAGACGGGCAGGGGTCCGACGTGCGCGCTGCGTTGGCAAGGGAGGCGGCAGCGTATTCGATGCTGTTGTCCGGCGCAGAGTTCGCGGACTGGCTCACCCATCGTGGTCGCGCGCGTGCGAGACCTGAGGCGCGCGAGGCGCCGCTGGTCGCGGTCGAACGCACGGGTGACGTGCTCGATATCGTGTTGTCGCGCACGGCCAAACGTAATGCGATGGACCACGCGTTGCGTGAGGAACTGGTCGAAGCGTTGACGATCGCGGTGTCCGACGACGGGCTGCGTGTCGTACTGAGTGGTGCGGGACCTGCCTTCTGCGCGGGCGGGGACCTCGATGAATTCGGCAGCGCCACCGATTATTGCGCCGCGTATCTCGTTCGGCTCGAACGCCATCCCGGTTGGCTCGTGCACCGCGTGCGCGAACGAATCACCGCGCACGTGCACGGCGCGTGTATCGGGGCCGGCGTGGAGATGCCGTCATTCGCCGGGCGGGTCGTCGCCGCGTCGGACGCGCGGTTCGCACTGCCCGAGGTTTCGATGGGCCTGATCCCTGGGGCCGGTGGGACGGTGAGCATTCCGTGGCGGATCGGTCGTTGGCGCACGGCCTGGCTGGCGCTGACCGGTCAGCCGATCGATGCGCACGCCGCGCTGCGCTGGGGTCTGGTCGATGAGGTCACCGATGGCGATTGACGAACTGAGCAGGCAGTGGGCCGGTACGTTGCTCGAGCGCTGGGATCTGCCAGTACGGCTGGCGAGCGCGACCGAGCCCGGCGACGCTGTGCGGGACTGGGCGGAATCGGGTGCGCTCACCGTGACCGGTCGGCGCGACGGACCCGCGATGCTGCCACCCGGTGCGGCCGCGACCGCTGCGCGTGGCGCCGAACTGGCCTTCGACGCGCTCTGCGGTCAGATCCTCGATCGTGATCTCGCGTCGCGGGATTGGCGCGGATTACTCGGTGAACGCGTCCCACTGCTCGGTTTACACCGGAACGGGCCATGGTCGGCGGGCGGCACCTGCCGGGCCGTGGCGACGGCCGACGCCTGGGTGGCGATGAGCCTGGCCCGCCCGGACGACGTGGTCGCGGTCGCCGCGCTCACCGAGTCGGCCGAGATTCCGGCCGATGCGCATTCGGCGTGGAAGTTACTCGACGAGTGGGCCGCACGAACCAGCACCGACGACGTGGTCGAGCGGGCTGCCCTGCTCGGCATGCCGTGTGGTGGCGTGCCCGAGGCCGGAACATGGTCGGCGCGTGCGGAATGTGGCGGGTATCCGGCCGTCGTGCACGAGACGTCGACGTCATATGCCTCTGATGGCACAGCGAAACAGCCTCTGGTAGTCGACCTTTCGGCTCTGTGGGCCGGACCGCTCGCCGCGCGCCTACTCGGCTTCGCCGGTGCACGGGTCGTCAAGGTGGAACTGGCAGGCCGCCTCGACGGCGCGCGCCGGGGTAGTGCTCGGTTCTACGAGCTACTGCACGGCGGCCACGACTCCGTGCTGCTCGATCCGCGGGCGCCCGAAGAGGTGAACCTGCTGCGCGCGCTCCTCGACCGCGCGGACATCGTCATCGAATCCTCCCGCCCCCGCGCCCTTGCCGCGCTCGGCATCGACGCCGCGACCCGATGCGTGAACTCGCCCGTCACCTGGGTATCGATCACCGCCTACGGGCGCGACGCTGGTCACCGCGTCGGTTTCGGCGACGATGTGGCGATGAGCGCGGGCCTCACCGTCCGCGACGCCGACAACACCCCCCTCCCCGTGGGCGACGCCATCGCCGACCCGCTCACCGGCCTGCACGCCGCGGTCCTCGCGCTGGCGGCCCACTGCGCCGGGGGAAGCAGGCTGATCGACATCGCCATGCGCGACGTGGTGGCTACCGCAAGCAGCTGGCACGAACCCGAACACGCGCGACGATTCGTCGTGAACACCGCGACCCACGAGGAAAAACCGACCGGACCGGCCGCGGACCCCGGTCGGGACACCGAGCGGTGGCGGGAAATTGTCCTCGGCGGCACATAGTTCACTGCCACCTGGACATCCCCGCGCGGCACAGGACATCCGTGCGCGGCGGTATCAGCGCTGTTCACACTCGTTCGCGGGGTCGGTCGAGGATGACATCGCGGGTCTCGGCATCAGGGTCGGTGAATGTCAGCAGCGCGTGGGCTTCCTCGGTGACCGCGGCCGCGTCCGCTGTGCTGAATGACCGTTCATACGGGCGGATGGTGATTGTCGCGGATCCGGCGCTTCGGTTGATCGTCCAGTCGCCCGCGGTGAATCCGTCGACCAGCAGGATCTGCGGAATGGGGCCATGGGCGCGGTATCCCTGCTTGCCGTGTTCGTCGGTGATCACGCGGGTGCGGTCCGCGTACGAGCGCAAGAGGTTGTCGAAGTCGTACAGAAACCGCGGCGGTGCTGGGGTGTCGGGGTCCGGGCGCGTAGCGTCCGGAAGGTCGAAAAGCTCCTGACCGTGCTGATCCTGAAAGGTCAGCAAGCCAGGTCGGATACGATCCACGACCTCGCGCAGCCCGGTGAGGCCGGACCACACCTGTATGTCCTTCACGCTCGCGGGGCCGAAGGCGGCCAGGTAGCGCGGAATCATCTGCTCGAGCGTGGCGGTGCTCGTGTGGTCTTGGCCGAGCCACGCGTCGGCCGTGGTGTGCGCGATCGACCCGCTGCTGCCCCAGACACCGCGCGGTGGCACCTGCACCAGGGGCACCTGGTTGCGGATGGCGTAGACCAGGGAGGCGGGCGCGCGCTCGGGCCAGCGTTGGCCGAGTAGCGTGCCGAGTTGCTTGTTGGTCAACGGTTTCGGGGCGAGCAGCTCGATACCGTCGGCGATCAGTCTCGCCATGTCGATACCTTCGACGGGCTTGCCGTGTGTGTGGTTGCGGTAGAGGTCACGGTCCAGAACCGGTTGGATCAGCGGACGCAGCGCGCGTGCGTCGCCCGGGGTGACAAGGTGAATCGTGGAGCGCATCAAAGCGATTCGCACCAGCTTGCGGTCGGTGAGCAGGCTGGCGGCCTGCTCGGGAACGAATCCGGCCAGCCGTGACCACAATCCGATGTACCAGGTATGCGGGGTCTGGGCTTGCAACCCGAGCAGGTGTCGCACCGCTTCGACAACGGACAACTCGCAGCGGCACAACAGCAACTGCCGATCGAGAGTGGCGCGATTGAGCGCCCGACGACTGATTACTTGCGTCATCAACAGAACCTTTCGACAGAACGGTGCTGTTCGGTGGCGTCAGCGCGCCGCCACCGTCACGGGCCGACCGTTCGGTGTTCGATCATTTCAGTTCGCCGGAAAATCTCGCACGGCACCTACCGGCGCGCCCGACTTCGCACTTCGTGACAGCTGCGGGAGTCCGGGGCCGCATCGGCCCGTCGTGCAGTTGGCGCGAATCGCTTCGGAGCGTTGCTATGCGGTGTACGAATGGACGTGTCGTTTCCGGCGTGAGGAGTGCCATGGGTATCGCGGTCACCGAGGACCATCTGGAGTTGGCGCGGGTGGTTCGCTCGTTTCTGGCCGAGCGCGGGGCTCGTGGGCGGGCACGGGAACTGCTCGATGCCGAGAGCGAGCAGTTGCCCGCGTTCTGGAGCGAGCTGGGCGGGGTCGGCTGGCTGGGGTTACACATTCCCGAGGAGTTCGGCGGGTCGGGGTTCGGGTTGCCCGAGCTCGTCGTCGTGGCGGCGGAATTCGGTGCGGCGGTGGCGCCGGGGCCCTTCGTGCCAACGGTGATCGCCTCCGCGGTTATCGCGAAATATGGTTCGCGGGAGCAGAAGTCGCGGTTGCTCCCCGTTCTGACCGATGGGTCCGAGGTCGCGGGGTTCGGCCGCGGCGGTTCGGCCGTCGTGAACGGCGGTGTGGCCGAGGGGGAGACCGATGTCGTTCTCGGTGCGGGGCTGGCCGATGTGCTGGTCCTCGCGGTCGGCGCCGACGTACTGATCGTGGAGCCCGCACGCCCCGGGGTGGCGGTGGAGGTGCCGGACAATCTCGACCCGACCAGGCGCAGCGGCCGGGTGCGGCTGCGCGGTGTCGAGCTGGAGTCGAGCGAAATCATCGCCGGTGCCGCGGAATTCGCCGTGGCGGTGGCGCGAACGCTGGTCTCGGCCGAGGCGGTCGGTGGCGCACAGGACGCGCTGGAATCAGCGGTGGAGTACGCGAAGGTTCGCGAACAATTCGGTCGCACCATCGGCACATTTCAGGCCGTCAAACATCACTGCGCGAACATGCTCGTACACGCCGAGACGGGTGTCGCGACCGTGTGGGACGCCGCACGGGCCGCGACCGAGGACGACGAGCAGTTCCGACTGATCGCCGCGGCGGCCTCGACACTCGCGCTCGCGGGATACGTCCACAATGCCGAGCTGAACATTCAGGTGCACGGCGGAATCGGGTTCACCTGGGAGCACGACGCCCACCTCCACCTCCGTCGCGCCGCGACACTCGCGGCCCTGTTCGGCGGCCAGGACGGCCCGCGTGCGGTGTTCGACCTCGCGGTAGGCGGAGTGCGGCGCGCGAACAGCCTCGACCTCCCCGAACACGCGGAAACCCTGCGCGCGCAGGTCGCACAGGACGTGGCCGAGATCGTCGGCCTCGATGACGCGGCCCGCCGCAGGCGACTGATCGCGACCGGCTACGTGATGCCGCACTGGCCGAAGCCATGGGGTCGCGCCGCGGATGCGGTGCAGCAGTTGGTGATCGAGCAGGAATTCGCCCGCGCGGGCCTGGAACGACCCGATTTCGGTATCACCGGATGGGTGATCCTCACGCTGATCCAGCACGGGACCCAGGACCAGATCGATCGGTTCGTGCTGTCCGCGCTGCGCGGCGAGGAGGTGTGGTGCCAACTGTTTTCGGAGCCGAACGCCGGTTCCGACGCCGCGGCGGTACGCACCCGCGCCACCCGGGTCGACGGGGGATGGGTGCTCAACGGCCAGAAGGTCTGGACCAGCGGTGCCAAGGAATGTCGTCGCGGACTGGCGACGGTACGCACCGATCCGGACGCGCCGAAGCATCGTGGCATCACGACCGTGCTGATCGATATGGACGGTGCGGGCGTCGAGGTGCGGCCACTGCGACAGATCACGGGCGGTTCGGATTTCAACGAGGTGTTCTTCACCGACGTGTTCGTGCCCGACAGCGATGTGGTGGGCGAGCCGAACGCGGGCTGGACGGTCGCGCGCGCCACGCTCGGCAACGAGCGGGTCAGCATCGGCGGTGGGCTCGCTGGCGACGAGGGCGCCACGAAACTCCTGATCGGACTTGCTGAGAGCGCGCAGGACCGGGTGACAGGAACCCCGGAAACCGTCGGGCGCTTCCTCGCCACGGACCAGGCACTGCGCCTGCTGAATCTGCGCAGGGCAGCGCGCAGTATCGCGGGCGGTGCGCCGGGACCGGAAGGCAATGTCACGAAGTTGCTGTTGGCCGAGCACATCGGCGATCGGGCACGGATCTCGGCGCGTCTGCTCGGCGACGAGGTCGCGCTGGCATCCGGCGCCGCCGGCCTGGTCGGCAAGATGCTGCTCGGGGCGCGCGGGATGACGATCGCCGGTGGGACCTCGGAAATCGCTCGGAACCAGATCGCGGAGCGCATCCTCGGTTTGCCGCGCGACCCGCTGATCAAGTAGCGGCGACCGGCGAGGGCGGAACACAGTGGTGGACACGCTGTTTCAGGAGGTGCGGGTTCGCGGCCGCCGCTGCGATGTGCGTGTCGCCGACGGTGTCGTCACGCACATCGGCCCCGGTCTTCCTGTCGAGGGCGCACGCGTCATCACAGGTGGGGACGGCGCTCTACTGCCCGGCTTGCACGAGCACCACTGTCACCTGCTTGCCTGTGCGGCCGCAGCCGATTCGGTCTCGTGCGGTCCGCCGCAGGTGCGGACCGCCGCTCATCTGCACGACGTGCTGTCCTCGGCGGCAACCGAAGTCGGTGCCACCGCGTGGATACGTGGTGTCGGATACGACGAGTCGGTGGCGGGCGCACTGGATCGCGCCGCGCTCGATCGATCTACCGGTGCGATCCCGACTCGCGTCCAACACCGTGGCGGCAGCGTCTGGTATCTCAACAGTGCGGCGATCACCGCGCTCGACCTGGACATCACCGGCCCCCCTGGCACCGAACGCGACGCCGCCGGCTACGCGACCGGGCGATTGTGGCGGGCCGACCGGTGGCTCGGTGAGCATGTTCCATCGCGGGCCGCACCGGATCTGGGCGCACTCGGTCGAGCGCTGGCGTCCTACGGGGTCACCGGTGTCACCGACGCGACCCCTGAACTGACCGAGTCGAGCACCGAACTGCTGCTCGGGGCGCACGAAAGTGGAGTACTCCCACAACGATTGACGGTTCTCGGTGCCGCGAATCGCGCCATGCGCTCGGCAGGAGTTCTGGACGGCCCACGCAAGATCGTGGTGAGCGATCATGAACTGCCCGCGCTCGACGAGCTGATCGCCACCATTCGATCGGCACGCGCCGCCACCGACGCCCCGGGAACCGTCGCGGTGCATAGTGTTACGCGCGAGTCGCTCTTTCTCACCCTGACGGCCTTGGCGGAGGTCGGCACGCTGCCCGGCGACCGGATCGAGCACGCGGCCGTCGCGCCGGACGAAGCGATCGACATCCTGCGAGAACTGCGACTGGTGGTGGTCACGCAACCCTCGCTGCTAGCCCTGCGCGGCGACGACTACCTCGAACGGGCCGAGCCGGGCGACCGCGAAATCCTTTGGCGCTACGGGGCGTTCCTGGCCGCGGGTGTCCCGGTCTATTGCTCGGGCGACGCACCGTACGGCGCCCTCGACCCCTGGGTGAGCATCGCCGCAGCCACACGCCGCACCACCCCGAAGGGTCGGGTCGTCGGAGCGCAGGAGCGGGTGAGCGCCGAAACCGCGCTGAGCGCCTACTTCGCCCACCCCGAGCTCGACGGACGCGCCCGCACCGTCACCGTTGGCGCCCCCGCCGACCTGGTTCTGCTCGACCGGACGCTCGAGCAGGCACTGCACGATCCCGACAGTCGTTGCGTACAAAGGACATTCATCAGCGGTCGAGAAGTGTTCGACCGGGAGAACGCATAACCCCGACCCCGGCAGGCGCCACGACCTACGGCACCAACTGCCACAGCAGATTGCCCGGATCGCGACCGTTCACGGTGGGGTTGCAATACAGCGGCTCACCGTTGACTCCCGTGGTCTCGTCATCGATGCCGAAGCAGTCGTCAGCCGGGCGCGGCGGGGTGCGCGGGTCGTTGGGGACCGGGTCGGGGGTGCTCGACCAGATGGCGGTCTGCGTGCCGCGCACCTGCGCGCAGTAAGCGCTCGCACCATCGTCGGTGTGCGCCGCCGGGGCACCCGTGGTGCAGTCCTCGCCCAAGTGCACGACCGACGGTGCCTGTTGTTCCGGTGCGCCGTCCGCGGTGCCCGCGAGAGCGATCGCCGTTCCTCCGCCGAACAGCAGCGCGGCCGTGGCCACGCCGAAAACCGAATTCCGCAAGTGTGTGGTCATGTCCATCACCCCTAACTGTGCGATGTCATCGGGTTGCCTCACCGTAACTCGCTCGGTGTTGTTGTGCCCAACGAGGGGGACAGACGCCGCCGTATCGCCGGGAAATCGGTGCGCGAGGGCGGCGGAGTGGGCGAGAAAAACACCGGATCGACACGCGGTCGCCTGTGCGAGCGCGCCAAGGCGAGGATGATGCCAACCATGGCAACAGATCCGAACGGCCACGACATCAAACCACGCAGTCGCGACGTCACCGACGGACTCGAAAAGACCGCGGCCCGCGGCATGCTGCGCGCGGTCGGCATGGGTGACGACGACTGGGGAAAATCCCAGGTAGGTGTCGCCTCCTCATGGAACGAGATCACCCCGTGCAACCTGTCACTCGACCGGCTCGCCAAAGGGTGCAAGCAGGGCGTATCCACCGCGGGGGGTTTCCCGCTGCAATTCGGCACGATCTCGGTGTCCGACGGCATCTCGATGGGACACGAGGGCATGCACTTCTCGCTGGTCTCGCGTGAGGTGATCGCCGACAGCGTGGAGACGGTGATGCAGGCGGAACGACTCGACGGCTCGGTATTGCTGGCAGGTTGCGACAAATCGCTGCCCGGCATGTTGATGGCCGCGGCCAGACTGAACCTCGCCAGCGTGTTCCTGTACGCGGGTTCGACCTTGCCCGGTGTCGCGACGTTGTCCGACGGCAGTGAGCGCGAGGTGACGATCATCGACGCGTTCGAAGCCGTCGGCGCGTGCGCGCGTGGGCTGATGAGCCGTGCGGACGTCGATGTCATCGAGCGGGCCATCTGTCCCGGCGAAGGCGCGTGCGGCGGCATGTACACCGCGAACACGATGGCCAGCGCGGCGGAGGCGCTCGGTATGTCATTGCCGGGCAGCGCCGCACCGCCGGCACCCGATCGTCGTCGCGACGGATACGCCAGGCGCAGTGGGGAAGCGGTGGTCGCACTGATCCGGCGAGGCATCACCACCGCCGACATCATGACCAAGGAAGCCTTCGAGAACGCCATCGCCGTGGTCATGGCGTTCGGCGGTTCCACCAACGCCGTGCTGCACCTGCTGGCGATCGCGCACGAGGCGAATGTCGAACTGTCGCTTGCGGATTTCGCGCGCGTCGGTGCGCGGGTACCGCATCTGGCCGACGTGAAACCGTTCGGCCGGCACGTGATGACCGACGTCGACCGCATCGGCGGTGTCCCCGTGGTGATGAAGACGCTGCTGGACGCTGGTCTGCTGCACGGAGATTGCCTCACCGTCACCGGCGAAACCGTTGCCCAGAACCTGGCGGGTATCGCGCCCCCCGATCCCGACGGCACCGTGCTGCGCGCACTCGCCGCACCGATCCATCCCACCGGCGGCATCACCATCCTCGGCGGCACGCTGGCCCCCGGCGGTGCTGTGGTGAAGTCGGCGGGCTTCGATTCCGACGTATTCCTGGGAACAGCAAGGGTTTTCGACCGCGAACGCCCCGCCATGGACGCGCTCGCCGACGGAACGATCGCGGCCGGTGACGTGGTGGTGATCCGCTACGAGGGCCCGAAAGGCGGCCCAGGCATGCGCGAGATGCTCGCCATCACCGCGGCCATCAAGGGTGCTGGCCTAGGCAAAGACGTCCTCCTACTGACCGACGGCCGATTCTCCGGCGGCACCACCGGCCTCTGCGTCGGCCACGTAGCCCCCGAAGCAATGGACGCCGGCCCCATCGCCTACGTTCACGACGGCGACCAAATCCGCCTCGACGTCGGCGCGGGCACCCTCGACCTCCTCGTCACCCCCGAAGAACTAGCCCGCCGAGCCGTCGACTGGAAACCCTTGCCGCTGCGCTACACCCGAGGCGTGCTGGCCAAGTATTCGAAGCTGGTGGGGTCGGCGTCCTACGGAGCGGTCTGCGACTGACCGATCACGGACCGGCGCAACAGCTCTGGTTCGGTGGGTGCGGCCAGTCGACGCGTGGCAGGCTGGTGCTCAGTTCGAGAGTGGGGAGCGCGGGTGGACACCGGGCGTGCGTTGCTGGTGGGGATCGGTCGGTTCGATGCGGATCTATCGGGAGGTGAGGTTCCGCTCGGTGAGTCGGTGTGGTCGGACCTGCCGTTCGTGGATGAGGTGGTGCCGCCGGTCGCTGCGGCGCTGAGTCGGTTGGGGTACGCCACCGATGTGCGTCGGGATATCGGTGGCGAGGCGTTGTGGGCGGCTGTGGCGGGGGCGATCGGGTCTGCGCGCGTCGTTTACGTGGCCTCCCACGGGAAGCCGAGCGGTTCGAACCCACATCGTGTGGATGTGGTGCCCTCGGATGCCAGGGTCGGTCCCGGAACGAACGCCGCGCAGTGGGTGGACGACGCACAGGAGTCGGGGGTCCCGACGTTGTTCCTGCTCGACCTGTGCCGGTCCGGGCGCGCGGCGGCGCTTCCGCATCTGGTGCACGGTTCTCATGCGCCTGCCAACGCGTGGGTGATCGCCGCGTCCGGTGCGGGCGAGGACGCCTACGACGGGCGATTCAGCATCGCGTTGGCCGAAGTGCTGCAAGATGTCGCCGACACCGGGTTGGATACCGATCCGTCCGTCGAAACCACCGGCGCCCGCGTGGTGGTCGCCCATTCTCTCGGCGGTATCGGACGCACCTTCGAGGGCGTCGATATCGACGAGCACACGGTCATCGACACCTTCGACTTTCACCTCGCCAAGAATTACCTCGCCCACCAACGCCTCGGCGCAATCCTGCGCGACACTCTCTGACACCATCCGCTAGCCACTCGAATCCGCACGCCCACAACCACACGGGGCTCGGTCCTTCGGGTAGGTGGCCAGCTGCCACAAGGTCGGGCCCGCACCGAAGTAGGCCGCGCGGAAAGAATTCCGGTGATCCATACTCTCGTCGGCGCGCTTACTCGGTGGTGGGGTGGGTCGAGTGACGATCGTAGCGGGAGTGTGTCGATGAGCGCCGTACGGCGGCGCACGCTGAAGACGGTGACCGGCGTCAGTGGAGCGGTGAGTGTCTATTCGGCGGCGGTTGATCCTGGGCGCTCGACGCTCGAGTCGTCGGTCGAGATCGCGAAGGCGGCCGAGGCCAATGGGTTCGACGCGTTGTTCGCGGCGGATCTGCTGAGCTTCGGTGCGCAGGGGGCGATCGGTGCGCAGGAGCCGTTGATTTTTCTCTCGGCGCTGAGTGCGGTGACCTCGCACGTCGGCCTGATCGCCACCGTGACCTCCACTTTCCATCACCCGTACAACCTGGCTCGCCTGTTCGGCACGCTCGATCACGTGAGTAATGGGCGGGCGGCGTGGAATGTGGTGACCTCGTCGGTGGGCGAGGAGAACTACGGGGATCAGGATCTGCCCAGCCCGGAGGAGCGGTACGCGCGCGCAACCGAATCGCTGGAAGTGATCAACGCCCTGTTCGACAGCTGGCAGCCCGGAGCGCTCACCCCGGACGGTCGCGGCGGCACGGTGCTCGACGCTGATCTGGTGCGTCCGATCGCGCACACCGGCGAATTCTTCACCGTGCAAGGGCCGCTGAACATTCCGCCGCTGCCGCAACGTCGTCCCGTGCAGTTCCAGGCTGGCCAGTCGGCGGGTGGGATCGAGTTGGGCGCACGCTTCGCCGAGGTGGTGTTCACCTCGCTGGCCACGCTCGAGGACGCCGTCACCTACGCCAAGCGCATCCGTACGCGCGCCGCCGAACTCGGTCGCCCCGAGGGGCTTCCGCGCATCATGAGTTCACTGCACACCACCTACGGTGCCACCGAGGCCGAGGTACGCAGGCTGGTGCGCGAGGCCGAGGAGGCGACGGATCTGGATGCGGGCCGAATCCAACTGGAGGATATGTTCGGCGGCGGTGTCGATCTTTCGGATCTGCCGTTGGACAAGCCGATCCCGCCCGAGCGCCTGCCCGATGTGGCTTCGGTGAACCGCCGCCGCGGTCGCGTCGAGATCTTCTCCGAGCTCGCCGCCACGGGCCGGACCCTGCGCGAATTGATCATCGCCGCGAAGGACACCGGCCACTGGGCGGTGGCGGGCACCCCCGAGCAGATCGCCGACGCCGTCGAAGAGCGCTGGAACGCGGGCGTACTCGACGTCCTCTCACTCGGCGGACTCGGCGAACTGCGCAGCCGCGATTTCCTCACCAACGGCCTACTTCCCGAGTTGCGCCGCCGCGGCATCGTCGGCAGCGACTACCTCGGGCAGACCTTCCGGGAAAACCTGGAACTGCCACCATTGCCGCGTCGATAGCCCGCACTCCAAGCTCTCCGACCTGGCAGGGAACGCAGAGGGCGACAATGAACGCCCCCGAACAGCGGTCGGTGCCGAAGTGCTTCGGCCCGCGCGACGGCTACATCGGTGGACGGCTCGTTCCGCACTCGACACGACAAGGGTCGCAAGGGGCCGGACCGTCGCATCGGCGGCCAGTGTCTCTGACGAGGTACCGGCACCGGCTGATCGGTTCAGCCGCCTCTGCCGTGCCATTGAACTGCGCACCGGGGTTTCGCGTCCTGTCGGCCGAGTGCGGCCCTGACGTGCGCCAATCTCAATGCGATGCGCTCTAGCGGCCCGCATCCACGGGCCGTCATCGGACTACCACCCGCAAACCGAGAAACGCTCGCCCGCCGCGATATGACCCATGGCCGCGCGACAAAACCCAATCGTGTTGTCCGGCAGCGCATCAATCGTGCGCCGTCGAAGTTCACCGTGATCGGAGTCGACGCGAATCAGGGGCTTCACCGATGTCGCCGAACGCTCATGTCGCTTAGCTTCGATAAGGAATGAGTGCCGAAGTCGCAGGAGTGAGCGTGAATATCGCGTTGGTCGGGATCTGGGTGTGGACTGCGGTCGAGGTCGTGCTGAGGGTGCGAGATCGGCTGCGGCACAGGGGGTCTACTGCCAGAGACGGCGGGACGCGACCGCTCATTGTGGTGCTGGTGGTGATCGCGGTGGCGGGTGCGGAGCTCTCCGACGTGTTCTTGCCTTCCTCAAGTGTGCTTCTTCTGCTGGGGGCGCATGCGGCGTGGATGGCGGCCGGGGTCGCGATCATGGTTGTGGGGTTGGTGGTGCGGCTGTGGGCGATCACGGTGTTGGGTGCGGCCTTTCGCACCACGGTCGAAGTCGACGAGGACCAGGTCGTTGTGGACAACGGGCCCTACCGCTGGGTGCGCCACCCGTCTTACACGGGTGCCCTCCTGATCATTGTCGGTTTCGGAATCGCGGAAGCCAACCTGATCTCCGTGCTGCTCGCGGTCGTGCTCGCGGTCGTGCTCCCGGTACTCGCGTTCGCGCTACGCATTCGGGTGGAGGAGCGTGCGCGGGTCGAGACGATGGGTGCGCCGTACGAGAACTACCGGGCACGCACCAAGGGGTTGGTACCCGGCGTCTGGTGATCCTGGGTGGCTGCCAAGTGCGTGCCGAAGAACGTGGTGAGCGCGGCGACAGCGGGGGTGACGTGCTCGTCCTTGTCGTAGAGCGAGATGTGTGTTGCGCCGTCGATGACGAGGAGTTCCTTGGGCTCCGCGGCTTTTTCGATGGCGGCGCGGCTGATGTATGCGGTGTCGGCGTCGGATCCGATGATCATCAGGAGGGGGCGGGGCGCGATCAGATGGATCAGTGAATAGGACTCGTACTGGATGAGCTGGTCGAGGTTGCGCACCGGCCAGGGTTGGACGGCGCGGGGGTGGTAGCCGCGCGGTGTGCGGTAGTACTCGTAGGTCTCGGCGTCGACGGCGTCGGTGATCCACTCCTGGAGACGGATCGGCTCGCCACGCGCCTCCGCGCTGCGTGCGGCGGCGGCGAGCTCGAGCATGGCGTGTCGTGCCTGCGGGGTCTGGTTGCCGCCGAGTCCGTCGCGCATGACGGTGCCGACGTCGCCCGCGTTGACGGTGGCGACGGCCTTGATGCGAAGGTCGGTCTGGGCGGCGTAGGGAACGTAGCCGCCATTATGATGACCCCCAGCACGCGCACCCTTCGATTGGCGATCTTCCCAAATTCCCCGCGATAGCTCGCCCGTCGTCGGCGCAGGTCTTAGCCTCGGGCGAAGTCTTGTCGCAGAGTTGGGGAAGGTGGCGCGTGGACGTCCAGATCGTAGGACGCGCCGGTCGACGCGCCGCCCGGGGAACCAGGATTGTTGTACTCGCGGTGGCGGCGGTGTGTTTGTGCGCGACGGGCTCGGCGATCGCGGAGCCGACCAGTCCCATCACTCCCGCGCGTGCACTGGACTCGGCGCAGCCAGCCGCCAATGGTTCCCGCCTCACCGCCGCCGAGCAAGGACCGGGTCGGTTGGTCGAGTTGACCGTGTTCTCCGCGGCGATGGGCAAACCGATCACCATCGAAGTGCTTCCTGCCGTGGATGATTCGGTCCCGGCACCCACGCTGTATCTGCTCAACGGCGTCGACGGCGGTAGCAGCGATGGCGACTGGAGCACCGGCGACAACTGGCTCACCAAGACCGATGCCGCGAGCTTTTTCGCCGACCAGCATGTGAATGTGGTTATGCCGATCGGTGGCGGTGGCAGCTACTACGCGGATTGGCGCCACGACGACCCGGTACTCGGCAAGCAGCTGTGGACGACGTTTCTGACCAAAGAGTTACCGGCGGTGGTGGATTCGGCGTTCGGGACCACCGGTGCGAACGCCGTCGCCGGCCTGTCGATGTCCGGGGTTTCGGTGTTCCAATTGGCCATGGGCGCACCCGGTTTCTACCGCGCCATCGGTTCCTACAGTGGCTGCGTGCGCACCAGCGACCTGCAGGGTCGCGCCGTCGTGGATTCGTTGGTGACCAGTCAGCGCGGCAATGTGGACAATATGTGGGGTCCGCCGAACGATCCGGCGTGGGCGGCCAACGACGCGTACCTGAACGCCGAGAAGTTGCGCGGCACCACCATCTACGTTGCCAGCGGCAACGGGCAGGCTGGGCCGCTGGACACCTTGGACGGCCCTGGCATCGACGAGGACCCGGCGAAGTTGATCGACCAGCTCACCGTCGGCGGCATTCTCGACGCGATAGCCGGTCGCTGCACGATGCAGCTGGGGGATCGGCTGCGGGAGTTGAACATTCCGGCCACGGTCGACGTTCGCGCGCGCGGCACCCACTCCTGGGGTTACTGGGAGCAGGATCTGCACAACGCTTGGCCGTCGTTCCGTGCGGCGCTCGAGCGTTGAGTGCCGATAACGCCCCTGCTGGCAGGCCCGGCTCGTCCGCGCCAACGACGCGAGGTCGGTGGGGCCGTTGACGAATGCTGTTCGGCGCGCCTGAGGTGCGCCTCCGAAGGCCCTGTGGAACAGGCGGATTCGCTGAGGTAGGCGCTGGCTCGGTCGCGGATCGGCGGCAATGGCGGAACATGCTCGCGCACACCGGCCCGAACAACCGATCGAGCGTGAACGAGCGCTGAAAGTCAGCGCGCGACGACGGTTTTCGTCACCTCGAGAAACACCGACTTCACCGTGGTGATGTAACGCTCGACCGACTCGTGTGCGCCGGGGGTGTCGGGGTAGATGACACTCAGTGTGGTGCCGGACGGTAGTCGGTTGATCCATATGAGCACCTGCTCGGTGGTGGCCCGGTTGGCGTATACGCCGCCCTGCGCGACATCGAAGTACTCGTTGCCCGCGAAGTCACGCGCGTCGACGTAGGAGATCATCGGGTTCGACCAGCCGGGTCGGACGCTGATTCCGGTGTCGTCGGCGGGCACCAGCTCGAGGACGCGGTGAAACGACACCTGGGTGAGCTCGAGTCCGTTGCTGTAGGCGCGCTGCGCGCTGGCGGCCATGCGGGCGAACGAGGCGCTGGACCCGATCGGGAAGGCGACCGGGATCAGCGCGACATACCAACCGACCGAGGCGATCTCGGCGATCGAGCCACGGGTGCTGATGGGGGTGATGGTGAAGAAGTAGTCGTTGTCGACGAGTTGGCGTTCGGCCAGCGCCGAGACGGCGAAGATACCGCCGGTGAATTCCGCGCCGCTGTCGCGGCAGACCTGTTCGAAGCGTTGCGCCTCGTCCTCGTCGCACAGCGGGATCGTGCGGTGCGCGCTGCGGGTGTATCCCTCGTTGCTTTTACCGAGATCCAGTGCGAACGAGGGCAATTCGCCGTCGTTGGCGCGCACGAGTTGCAGCCATTTGCGGACGCCGGGGGAGTTGAGGGTGAGTTGATCGGAGTAGGCGCGCTCGCGTTCGCAGTACTCGATATAGCTGCCCGGCGTGATCAACGCTCCCGCGTCTTGGCCCCCTTCGCGCAGGTACAGGTGCGCCAGCTCGTAGCACGAAAGATACTGTGCTACACCGTCGGTGTGCAGGTGATCGACGGCGAGGTACACGGTCGTCGATCCGTGGTGTTCGATGGCACCGAAGGTGAAGCAGTCCCACTGGAACGGCCCCGGGGTCGTCTTCTGCACGTGCTCACGGATGGCCTCGGCGTTGTCGATCTCGCCCTGCTCGACGGAGACGAACTCGACATCCTGCTCGGGAACGAGATGTCGCCGCACCGTCCCGTCTCGTTCGATCGCGAACCAGGTGCGAAAGGTGTCGTGGCGCAGGAGGAACGCGTTGATGGCGCGCGTCATCGCCGCACGGTCGAGCACGTCGGGAATCTCCGCGGTGACCACGCACAGCCCGGAGAACCGGAATTCGGTGGCGGAGTTGCGATCGGCCGCGCGCAGATATTGCTCCTGCTGATGCGACGGTCGGGCGGGATGCGCTGGCGCACCTTCGGCACGCGACACCGATTCCGGCGAGGCGACCCAGCTGACGAGATTACCCGGGACGGGCTCCCATTCGTCGATTAGCCCGAAACTGACCACGGGTAACTCCTAGATTCGTCGAAACAGCACGCCGCGGGGCGTGCGGGTTGTCAGGTCGGCGCCGAGGCGGGGACGGAATCGGGCTGTTGCTGTGGCGCCGAGGGCAGTCGAAGCGTCAACGCGCCCATAGCGATTGCCGTCACCGCGATGGCCGAAAAGATCATGATGCTGCCGTTGATGGTGTGCGCCTGGAAGAACACCGCGCTGAATACCGCCAGACCGACGCCGTTGCCGATCTGTTCAATGGTAGGCAGCATGCCCGAGGCGGCATCCATCTGCCGTTGGCTCAGTGCCGCGAGCATCATCGGTTGCAATTGCACCCCGAACAGGCCGACACCGAGGCCCGCGAGGAAGATCGGCCCGACAACCAGGGGCAGATTGATCTGTCCGTCGGTGAGGTACAGATACACCGAGCCGATGGCGACGAAAACGCCGTACCCGGTGATGCCGAGCGCGAGAACGCGCGCGCCCCAGCGCTGTACCAACCATGGCGATGCCAGTGCGCCCGCTCCGGCGCCGAGGGCGAACGGCGTCATCGCGATACCGGTGCGCAGCGGCGAGAAGTGCAATTCGTCCTGCAAGGTGATCGAGATGGCGAATACGAACGCGGTGAACAGGCCGAAGAACAGGGCCACGAGGATCGAGCCGACCGCGAACCCTCGGTCGGCGAACAGGTCGAGGCGCACAAGGGGACTGCCGCCCCCGCGCGCCGAGCGACGCTGATGCAGCAGGAATACCGCACCCACCGCGAGTGCGGCGACGATCACCAGCGAGGGGATCGGTTGCCACCCGTTCTGCTGGATCTCGGCGAACGCGTACAGCAGCGCGAACAGGCTGACGCACGACAGCAAGATGCCGCCGATGTCGAACGGTTGGCGTTCGGTGGGTTTGCCGAGATGCAGGAACTTGTAGGCGAGCCCGAATGCCAGCACACCCATCGGCACATTGATCAGGAAGATCGAGTGCCAGCCCGAGCCCCACGCGTCGATGGTGATCAGCGCGCCACCGACGATCGGACCGAGCATGCCCGCGAAACCACCGACGAGGCCGTAGAGCGCGAAGACCTGGGAGTGGCGTTCGCGGGGGAAACTGGCGGTGAGGATGGCGATGGTCTGCGCGGCCATCCCAGCACCGGTGATGCCCTGCACCACCCGCGCTGCGACGAGTTCGACAGCGCCGGTGGAAATTCCGCACCACACCGAGGCGGCGGTGAACGCGACCACGGAGGTGAGGAACATCGTGCGTCTGCCCACCCGCTCGCCGAGCCTGGCCGCGGGCAGCAGCGTGCAGGCGAAGGCCAGCGAGTACCCGGACACCACGAGCAGCTGTTGGGAACGCGACGCCGCGAGGTCCTCGGTGATCTTCGGCAGTGCGGTATTGACGATCGTCACGTCGATCATCTGCATGAATACCGCGATCATGCATCCGCCGAAGGCCAACCAGGCGCCGAGGTCCTGCAGGATCCAATCGAAGGGGCCCCGGGTATCCGCTTGTTCGGTCACAGCGGCGAGCCGACGGGTTCGGGTGCGGCGGCGGGGGATTCGTCGGCGCGGTCACCGTTCTGTCCCGCAGCCGAGGCGCCGTTGCCGTTGCTCGCGGCCGACTCGGGGGCCTGCGCCGGTGGCGCGACGAAGGCTTCCGGTGAGGACGGCAACCCGGCTTGCGCGGTGTTGTCGGTGGCGAGGATCAGTTCGGCCACCTTCGGACCCGCCTGCTCCAGGCTGAACGATCGGCCCATTTGCAACGACATCAGTTCGATGCCGAGCTGCTTGCCGACGCGGGCACCGAATTCGACGGCCATCAGCGAGTCCAGCCCCAGTTCGGGAACCGGGATCGTCAAGTCGATCGACTCCGGTGCGACACCCATCACCACAGCCAGCTGCTCGGCGAGCATCCTGGCGACCGCCTGTCCACGCTTGCTCTCGTCGAGTGCGGCGAGTTCGGCCCTGATCTGCGCCAGCGCCGAATTGTCCTGCACCGAGGCCGCGACGAGCGCGGCGAGCCTGCCGGTGCGTGTCATCGCCGGGAACGCGGCGGTGAGCTTGTTCCAGTCGGTGGGGATGATCGCCGCGCGCGCGACACCGAGGCGCAGCGTCTGTTCCAGGTACACGGTGCCGTCGACCATGTCGATCGGCGCGAACCCGGCCACCTCGAGGTACTTGGCGACCTTGTCGTCGGTCGCCATGCCGCCGGTGGCGCCGGACATGTGCCCCCAGCCGACGCAGAGTACGTTCTCTGCGGCGCGTGACCACTGCTCGGCCAACGATTCCACCGCGACATTCGCCGCGCAGTAGTTGTACTGGCCGAAGATGCCGAACATCGAACCGCCGGAGGAATACAGCACGAACATGTCCAGCCGGATACCCGCGGCGGCGACGGCGGCGTGCAGCGCCTGCGCCCCATGGACTTTCGGTCGATAAACCTTGTCGAGTTCGGCCTCGGTCATCAGCGCGATCCGGTTGTCGGCCACCGCGCCAGCCGCGTGGAAGATGCCACGCAGCGGGTGTTGGTCGCTGTGCACCCTGTTCACCAGTGCGGCGACCGCGTCGGCATCGGCGACGTCGACGCGCTCCTCGATGATTTCGACGCCACCGGCCCGCCATGCCTCGATCTGCTGCTCGGCACCCTCGGTACTCGCGCCCGAACGCCCGACCAGCACCAGCCTGCGCGCACCCTTGGTGCTGAGCCAGCGTCCGGTCGCCAGACCGAATCCGCCGAAACCGCCGGTGATCACATATGTTGCGGCACTGTCGATCTCGACCTCGGGCAGGTGCGGACGCACCAGTGGTGTTCCCGCGTCCATGTCGATGGCGATCCTGCCGAGCTTGTGCGAGCGGATCACCTCATCGAACGCCTTCGCGACGTCTTCGGTGGAGTACAGCTCGTAGGGCAGTGCGGTGTACACGCCGGACTGGATCTTCTCGTATACCCGTGCCAACAGCTCGGCCAGCTGCTGCGGACGTACCGCGCACATCCGGTCCAGGTCGATGGAGAAGTAGGAGAGGTTCTTGTCGAAATTCGACAGCTCCAACAGGCCGCCGGTGTAGACGTCGGCCTTGCCGACCTCGACGATCCGTCCGAATTCGACGACCGCCTTGAAGTTCTGGCGCAGAATCTCGCCGGGCGCGGAGCTGAGTACCACATCGGCGCCCTTGCCGTCGGTGAGGGCCAGCACGTCGTCGGCGAAGTTGAGCGAACGCGAGTTCAGCGCGTGATCGACACCCTGCGCCTTGATGTGCGCACGACGCTCCTCGGTGCTGGCGGTGCCGATGATGCGCGCGCCCGCCGCCTTCGCGACCTGGATCGCCGCCGAGCCCACACCGCCCGCCGCGCCGTGGATCAGCACGGTCTCACCCGGCTGTACCCGTGCGAGGTCCAGCAGCGCGTATTCCGCGGTGCCGAACGACGTTGTGCTGGTGCAGAATCCGGGTTCGGTGCCGGCGGGCAGCGGGATCACGTGCAGCTGGCCGACAACGTGGTAGCGCCGCATCATGCCCTTGGCGGCCACGGCGACCACATCGCCGACGGCGATGTTCTCGACGCCTTCGCCGACCCGCACCACGGTGCCGACGCCCTCCATGCCGGGGGAGGTGCCGAAGAACGTCTCCGCGAGTTCGCGTTCGCCGAGGATGCCCATCACCTTCAGTGGGTCCTTGTAATTGAGCCCGAGGACCTGCATCCGCACCTCGACCTCGCCCGCACCGGGCGCCCTGCGCTCGGCGCGCCGCCACGCGAGTGCCGAAAGCAGCCGGGACTTGGGCAGTTCCAGCGCGAAATCGGCTTCGGGATCTTCCAGTGGCTGTGCGGTATCGAGTTCGTCGATGCGCTCCTGCAGCGGTGTGGTGACGACGGGAACCCAGCGCTTGTCCGCGCGTAGCAGCACCTCGTCGGAGTTGTCGTAGGAGAATGCGCCCGGCACGGTCAGCTCGGTCGTCAGGTGCTCGATCGAGGTCGCCGGTTCCACATCGATCAGCCGCCAGCGCAGTCGAGTCTGCTCGTTGAGCAGGACTCGCCGCGCGCCCGCCAACGCCGCGTGCTTCGGCTCGGGAGCCTCGGTGCTGCCGGGGAGGGTGAAGGCGCGCTCGGTGATCAGGGTGACGTGCGCGGTCTGCTCGGCGGCGGCGAGCGCGTCGTCGGCAGGGGTCAACGACGCGGTGACGAACCCGTCGACAAGCACCGCGATCCGCTTGAGCGTCCACAGTTCGGCGAGATCGTCTTCGATGACACCGGCCACCGCGACGACGTGCAGCCGCTGCGTTCCCTCGTCTGCTTTGGCCTGAAGCTGCTGCACGAGTGGGGTTTCCCACTCCGCACCGGTCGTGGTGATCAGCTGCGCCCCCGGGGTCGCGGCGGCGAGCTCGGTCGCGCGGTCGGTGTCCGCGCCGAGCGTGACGATCACCGTCGCGTGCGTGCCGGCCGGCGGCAGCGCGGCGGGATCGATCGGTTCGCGCTCCTCGATCGTGTCGGCATAGTAGAAGTCGACCATCCGACCCAGCGGACTCATGCCGGGGTTGAGCGGACCCACCTGCACGCCGACGAGCCGCAGCACCAGGTTGTGCTCGGCGTCGAGCAGGTCGACGTCGGCGCTGAGCCGGTGTGCGCGGTCGCGGCGCGCCAGCACGGTGACCTCCTCGGGCAGGGGAGCGAACTGGCGCACCCCGGCGACCGACACCGGCACCATCGCGCCTTCGCCCATACTCTCGTCGGCGAACAGCAGCGCCGCGGTCTGCATGGCCGCGTCGACGACGGCGGGGTGCGCGATGTGGCCGGAGTCCTTGGCGATCGTGGCATCGACGGTGGCGACAACACCCTCGCGACCCGCCCGCGCGGCGGTGACCCTCCGGAACGCCGGTCCGTACTGCAGACCGCGTGCCGACAGCGCCGAGTAGAACAGTTCCGGCGAGAAGTCCACGCCCGCCGAAAGATCCGGCAGTTCTACTGTCTCGGTCTCGTAACCGGCGGTGAGTAGGCGGCCGGTAGCGTTCACGGTCCACACGGTCCCGGTCGCGCTGCGCGAGCGAATCATGAAGCGGCCGCTGCCGTCCTCGACGCTGAACTCGACCATCGGGACATCGGGTGCGCCCATGATCAGCGGTGCGACGAAACGAACCTGCTCCAGTGCCACCCGCTTGTCGCCCATGCGGCTCGCCGCGGCACTGAGCGCGGCATCCAGGTACGCCGCACCTGGCAGGATGCGCACGCCGCCGACCACGTGATCGACGATCCACGGCAGCAGTTCGGTGCCGACCTGCAACAGCCAGCCCGACCTGCCCTCCATGTCCGGGTCGCCGAGCATGGCGTAGCCGCCGGGGGTCCCCGACTTCATCTGCTCGAAGATCGGCAGCGGATTGTGCAGTTTGGTGCGCTGCCACGGGTAGGTCGGCAGGGTCACGTGTGGGGTGGCGGGGAGGTTGTCGGGGAACAGCACATCCAGATCGAGCACCCCGGCGCTGTAGAGGCCGATGAGCGTGGAGCGGATGCTGTGGGAATCGGGTTGCTTGCGGTCGAGGGTCGCGATCGTCGCACCGTTCTCGTCCGCGTCGAGCAGTAGCTCGCGGATATTGCCCGAAAGCACCGGGTGTGGACCGACTTCCAGGAAAATCCTGCTGCCCGCGCCGACGAGGTTCTTGACGGCGTCGGCGAAGCGCACGGGCTGGCGCACGTTCGCGCACCAGTATTCGGCGTCCCATCCGTCCTCGGTGACGAGCTCACCGGTGACCGTCGAGTACAGCTGGATGATCGGCGCCTTCGGGGCCAGGTCGGCGAGTTCGGTGCGCAACTCGTCGAGGATCGGGTCCATGAGCTTGCTGTGATACGGCACCTCTACCCGTAGTCTCCGCGCGAAAGCGCCTTGCTCGGTGAGGGTTTCGGCGATCTCATCGAGCCGGTCGACGTCACCGGAGAGGGTAAGCGCGCTGCCGCTGTTGATCGCGGCGATGTCCACGGATTCGTCGTCGCCGACCACCTCGCGGGCCTGCTCCAGGCTCAGCCCAACGGCGAGCATGCCGCCGGTGCCCGCGGTCGTCGCCTGCAAACGAGCGCGGTGGTAGGCGACCAACACGGCCTCGCGCAGGGTGAGCATCCCCGTGACGTAGGCGGCCGACACCTCGCCGACGCTGTGGCCGACCACCGCGGCCGGTGTGATCCCGTACTGTTCGAGCTCGCTGACCAACGCCGCCTGCACCAGGAAGTTCGCGGGCTGGGCCACTTCGGTGGCGGTGACCCTCGACTCTTCCTCCGACTTCAGCAGTTCTTCGATGATCGACCAGCCGGACACGGCGCGGAACTCGACGTCGATCTGCTGCGCGGTCCATGCGAAAGCGCCTTCGGCACCGAGCAATTCGCGTGCCATCGCCCACCACTGCGGGCCCATGCCGGAGAAGACGAACACCGGCTCGGCCCCGCGGCGCGCGACGGTGCGAACCGCGTCGCGTCCCTCGCCCGAGGAGTATGCACGCAGTTCACGAATCAGATCCGCCGATTCGTCGATCAGCATGCCGGTGCGGAACTGGTGGTGGGCCGAGCGCGTCCATGCGGCTTCGGCCAGGCGGTCGACGTCGACCCCCGAGGCAAGCAGGTCGGCGTAGCGGTCGGCGATGGCCCGCACCGCGGGGGCGCTGCGTGCCGAGAGCGGGAGCACGCCGTAATGCCTTGTGGGGCGCGCGGTTTCCGCGCCGACGCGAGCGTCGGCGAATTCCGACAGAATGGCGTGCGCGTTGGTGCCGCCGTAGCCGAAACCGTTGACCGCGATGGTCATTCGGTCGACCTCGGTGCCGACCGGTTCGGCCTCCAGTTGGATGTGCATGCCCAGTTCGTCGAACGGGATGTCGGGGTTGGCCTCGTTCAGCCACCCCTGCGGCGGGATGGTGCGGTGGATAAGCGCCAGCGCCGACTTGATCACGCTCGCGATGCCGGAGGCCGCCTCGGTGTGCCCGATGGTCGCCTTCACCGAACCGACCCCGAGGGTTTTGTCCCGCCGATCCGCCACGCCGTACACGCTGCCGAGCGCACGGATTTCGATCGGATCGCCGACCGGGGTGCCGGTGCCGTGCGCCTCCACATACGTGACGTCTTCGGGGGCGATGCCCGCTCGTTCGCACACCGTGCGGGCCAGTAGTTCCTGCGAATCGGCGCTGGGGACGGTGATCGCGGTGGTGCGGCCGTCCTGGTTGGAGCCGGTGGCCTTGGACACGGCGTAGACGCGGTCGCCGTCGCGCAGTGCGTCTTCGAGCTTCTTGAGCACGACCATGCCGCCGCCCTCGCCGCGACCATAGCCATCGCCCGCCGCGTCGAACGACTTGCAGCGGCCGTCCTCGGCGAGGAAGCCGCCCTTGCACATCATTACGAAGGTCTCCGGCTGCAGCATCACATTGACGCCGCCGGCCAGCGCGACCGTACAGTCACCGTTGTCGAGCGCCTGACACGCGAGATGGAACGCGACCAGTGACGACGAGCACGCGGTGTCGATGGTGAGTGCGGGTCCGGTCAGGTTGAGCGCGTACGAGATTCGGTTCGAGAGCATGGTGTAGGAGGCACTGGCCGCGGTGTGCATGTCCACGTGTGCGAGCGCGGGACCGACGACGCCGACCACCGACTGGTCCACGACGAACCCGCCGACGTACACACCCGCGGTCTCGGCCGCCGCGCGGCCCGCCATCCCGGCGTCGTCGAGTGCCTCCCAGGTCACCTCGAGCAGCAGGCGCTGCTGCGGGTCGAGTCCGGCGGCCTCACGGGGGGAGATGCCGAAGAAGTCGGGGTCGAACTCCCACGGGTCGTTGGTCATGAACGCGCCCCGCTTGGTGTAGCTGCGGCCGGGGGTGCGCCGCTCGGGGTCGTAGTATCGACGGTAGTCCCACCGGCTGGCGGGAATGTCGACAACAGCGTCTCGCTTGTTGACGACGAAATCCCAGAAGCTGTCCGGCGAATCTATGCCACCGGAATACCGGCAGCCAATACCGACGATAGCGATGTCCGACATCCCGTTCCTTCCGAACTCGGGCACTGGCGAATAACCATTCCTCCGGTACGGGAACGGTCGGTTACCTACTCCGGTTTCCGCGGCGAGAGTGCCCTGACATGATCCGATACGGTCGCGGCGACGCTGGGCAGGTCTCGAAATCGCACGTGCCCGTGCGCCTTCCGCGCCTCGCTCGGATCGTGCCCGAACCCTACCCACGCATCGGCCGTTCTCGCAGAGTCGAATTGGAACCTTCGAGCCCGACACAAGCGCGGTGGGAAATCTTTGTGAACTGTCCCAGTCGGTTGCTATCTGCGGCGGTCCGGCGACTGCGGATCGGGTGTGTCGGGCGATTCGAACGGCCTCGTCGGCGGATTTCGACGTGCTCGGAAACTACGTTTCCGGCGAAGCCCTGGTGCGGTTCACAGTTGACGCGACCGACGCTTGTGTCATGGGCGAGTGTTGCGCGTACCCCCTGCGCACGGCCCGAAATGATCAGTAGCGTGCCAGACACACGACGGACCGAACCCACAGTCAGGCACGAGGAGAACAACGATTGTTCGCGCAGTTCGCACGGTGGGGAGACCGGGTAGTGCGGTGGCGGTTCGCGGTGATCGGGGTGCTGGTCGCCGGTTTGCTCGGCCTGGGCAGCTACGGACTCGGGCTCGGCGCCCACCTCAGCGCGGACGGCTGGGCCGACCCGAACTCGGAGTCCGCGCAGGCCTTGGCGATCAAAGACGCGGCATACGGGCGTGACCGCACCGCCGACGTTGTGGTCGTCTACAACGCGCCGGACGGCAAGACCGTCGACGACCCGGAATTCGGCCGCGCGATCGTCGAGCACCTCGACAGCCTGCCGCGCGTCTATCCCGACGAGATCGCGAAGGTCAACGGCGCGTACTGGCAGACGGAGACCGGCGTGGCGCAACCGTCGTTGTTCGCCACCACGGACAAGAAACACGCCTTCGCGTCGGTCGCCATCGCGGGGGAAGACAATACGCACGCGGCGCGCAATTTTCGAAAGGTCAAGGACGCCTTCGCGATTCCCGGCATAGACACACAGGTTGCCGGAGGTCAGGCGGTCGCGGGGGCGCTGAGTGACAGCATGGTCGAAGACCAGCAGCGCATGGAGCTCATCGCCATTCCCGCCGTCGCGGTGCTGCTGTTCATCCTGTTCGGCGGGTTGGTCGCCGCGGTGCTGCCGCTGTTCATCGGTGCGCTCACCGTGCTTGGCGCGTGGGGAATCGTGCGGGTGCTCACGCATTTCACCGAGGTGAACACCTTTGTTTCCCCGGTGGTTTCGATGATCGGTCTCGGCCTGGCCATCGACTACGGACTGTTCATCGTCAGTCGGTTCCGTGAGGAACTCGACGGTGGGCACGACGTGGCCGCGGCGGTGCGGCGATCGGTGCTGACCGCGGGACGCACCGTGCTGTACTCCGCGATCATCGTCATCGCGGCGACCGGTGCGATCCTGGTGTTCCCGCAGGGGTTTCTGAAATCCTTCGCCTTCGGCACCATCGCCACCGTCGCGCTGGCGGCACTGTCGGCGCTCACCATCCTGCCCGCGCTGCTGGCCGTGCTCGGTCGTCGGGTGGACATGCTCGGGTTCGCCCGGCTGCGCGCCGGCAGAGCGGACACGAGGATCGAAGACGGGTTCTGGGGCCGGAGCGCGGGCTGGGTGATGAAACATCCCCGTGCGGTGGCGATTGCGCTGCTGCTCGGACTTATCGTGCTCATGTTCCCCGCGCACAACCTGTCGTTCGGCAACATCACCGAGCGCTACCTGCCGCCGGACAACCCCACTCGACTGGCGCAGGAACGCTTCGACGAGCTGTTCCCGCTGCGCAAATCCGATCCCATCCAACTGGTGATGATCTCCGACGACACCGACGCCGTCGGCGCGATTCGCACCGTCGCGAATTCCGCGCCGGGACTGGCGGGGGAGTTCGACGTGCCGAGCGGAGCGCCCCTGCGCGCGGACGTGTTCAGCATCGATGCCGCCCTCGTCGACAACAAGAACGCCGACGCGACCATCGACTATCTTCGCTCGATCGATGTGCCTGAGGGCACGACGCTGCTGGTCGGTGGCCCGCCCGCGGTGCAGAAGGACAGCATCGACGCGCTGTTGCGGCTGATGCCGTGGATGCTGTCGCTCGTGCTGGCGGTGACCAGCGCGCTGCTCGTGCTGATGTTCGGTTCGCTGGTCCTCCCGCTCAAGGCGGCGTTGATGAACGTGCTGGGGCTCGGTGCCACCCTTGGCATTTTGACCTGGATCTTCATCGACGGGCACGGCGCGGGGCTGCTCGGTTTCACGCCGCAGCCGATCATGTCGCTGACCCTGGTGCTGATCACCGCGATCATCTACGGCCTTTCCACCGACTACGAGGTCTTCCTGCTCGCCCGCATGGTGGAGGCGCGTGGTCGTGGTGCGAGCACCGAGGACGCGGTCCGGATCGGCACCGCGCAATCGGGTCGGATCGTCACCGCCGCCGCAGTGATCCTGCTCGTGGTCACCGGTGCGTTCGCGTTCTCCGATCTGGTGATGATGCAGTACATCGCCTACGGCATGATCGCGGCGCTGTTCATCGACGCCACCATCCTGCGCATGCTGCTCGTGCCCGCGGTGATGGCTTTGCTCGGCGATCGGTGCTGGTGGGCGCCGAGCTGGCTCAGGCGCGGCCACAGACGGTTCGGGCTCGGCGAATCCCCGCTCGACGAACCCGGTGGGTCGACGGCTGCCACGCGGTCCAAGGTTCCTGTGTCGTAGCCGGGGGTGTCTCAGCCGAGGGCGATCCGGCGACGGTCATGCGCGGTGCTCGGCGAATGGGGTCTTGACCATTCGCACGAATTCCCACACACTACGACGGCACCGGACACTACTGTCCGGTGTTGCGATGGTCGGTACCGCGCGCCGATCGCAGCCGGAAGGAATGCATTGACTAGCAAAGGCTTTGCCGCCGCCGACTCGGCGAGTGGGCGCGGGGGGATCTCACGACGCGGGCTCTTGACCGCGGCCGCGCTGGGGGCGGCCGCAGCCCCCTTACTTTCCGTGACGCCTTCGGTGGGCCGTGCACGCGCCTCGGTGCCGCTCACCAGGGAAGACCACCGGGTGATCGTCATCGGATCCGGCTTCGGTGGCGGCGTGACCGCACTGCGCCTTGCCCAGGCTGGCGTGCCGGTGCTGGTCCTAGAGCGCGGCACCCGATGGCCCACCGGTCCGAACGCCGAAACGTTCCCGCACCCTTCCAGTCCCGACAAGCGCCTGCTGTGGCACCGTTCGGCACCGCAGGTCTTCGGCAAGCCGGTGGGCTTCGATCCGTATGTGGGACTGCTGGATACCGTGATCGGCGAGAACATGACGGCCGTCTGTGCCGCGGGAGTCGGCGGTGGGTCGCTGGTCTACCAGGGCATGACCTTGCAACCGTCGGAGGCGGTGTTCAACACCGTCCTGCCCGAGGCGCTCGACTACGCGACGATGGACAGGGTCTACTACCCGCGCGTCGCGCGGATGCTCGGCGCGGCCACCGCACCCGACGAATTGGTCAACAGCCCCACGTACTCGGCGCCGCGCATCTTCGCGCGCAATGTCGAGGCCGCCGGGTACACGGTCGAGAAGATTCCGATGCCCATCGACTGGTCGTACGCGGTGCGGGAACTGACCGGGGAGATGAAACCGTCCTACACCAACGGCGATTGCGCGATGGGTGTGAACAACGGCGGAAAGAACTCGGTCGATGTCACCTATATCGCCGCCGCCGAGGCCACCGGCCTCGCGACGGTGCACACCCTGCACGAGGTCACCGACGTCGCGATGACCGACGACGGGCGCTGGCAGGTCTCGGTCGACCGCACCGACCTGTCGGGTGCCGTGGTGGAGCAGAAGATCCTCACCGCCAACGCCGTCGTCATGGCGGCGGGCACGATGAACACCAACAAGTTGCTGCTGCGTGCCGCCGCCAAGGGCGAGATCCCCGATCTGCCCGACGGTTTGGGCACCGGCTGGGGAAACAACGGCGACCGGATCTACACCTGGACCAGCGTGCGCGAGGACTTCGGTGCCGCGCAAGGTGGCCCCGTCGTGTTCGGCAGCAAGGAGTGGGACAACCCGAATACCGCGAACACCGTCATCCAGGCCTCGATACCGCCGATGGGTGCCGACATCCACACGACGATGCTCGTCGGTTTCGGGGTCACGGCGGGTCGTGGGCACGTCAGCTACGATGCCGCGGCCGAGACCGCCAAACTGTTCTGGCCCACCGACGCCGACCACGATCTGCAACCACGCATCCGCCAACGTCTCGACGCCATCGCGGGGCCGGGCAGCCAACTCACCGACACCAACGCCGTCGTCCCGAGCACCTGGCACCCGCTCGGCGGCGTGGCCATGGGGCCGATCTGCGACCTCGACGGACGCGTGCACGGCAAGCCGGGGCTGTATGTGTTGGACGGATCGCTCATTCCGGGTAACACCGGCGCCTGCAATCCGTCGATGACGATCGCGGCGGTCGCGGAGCGTGCGATCGACAATCTCATCGCCGAGGATGTCGGCACGGTGTTCTGAGTCGACGGTGCCGGCTCGGCGTGGCAAGGACGTCGAGCCGTCCACCGCTGTCGAGTTCCGACCGAAAACCCTCTGCGCGGTGTGAAACTCGGCGACATGACCGTCTTGCGGCTCAGCGTCTGGATGCCGTTTCTGTCGGCGGCCGGATTCCTGCGCGTGCGACCCAGTTCTGGATGGTGCGTAGGTTCCGGTATGGCGAAGGGGAGCCGGAGAAGGTGTCGGTGAGTGCGGGATCGTGGAGCAGGTTCACAGTGGCGCCCGGCAGCTGCGCGGCCACCCACCAGCCGACACCATGGCCCTGGTATCCCCAGCCGTGTGGAATCGCGATCGCACCGGCGCGGATATCGTCGCTTACCTCGAGGACCGCCACGATCGAACCCCTCCGTGAAGTCACGGTTACCGGTTCACCGTCGGACAGACCGCGTTCGGCGGCATCGGCTGAACGCATGAGCGCGGTGCATCGGTCGCGGCCCTTCACCATTGGCGGGGGTGTACAGACAGGGTTGTTGCTGCGCGGGTGTCGCGCGGATGGATGAGAATCCGCGTGCCATCGGTTGTTCTCTACGGTCGCCCGCGAGAGCGGCGGTGAGCGGAGTCATGCTGCTGCCGCCTTCGTGGCGGCGTATGTTCGTGAATTAGCGAAATACCGAAGGAGGTGCGGGTGCTCGACGAGTGCAAAGCCTTGGCGAACGACACCCGGCTGCGGATCCTGGAATGGCTCAAGGACCCGGAAGCCAGCTTCCCGGAGTGTGCGGGGGAGACCGCCGAGTTCGGCGTCTGCGTCGGGCTCATCCAACGAAAGGCGGGCACCTCGGCCTCCACCATCTCGGCGCACCTGGCGATCCTGCAGCGCGTCGGATTCCTGTGCGCCACTCGCCGCGGCCAATGGACCTACTACCGCCGCGACGAATCCCGCATCAGAACCTTCACCGAACACCTGCACCGCACCTTGTGACCGAGCCGGTCACCACGACGTTTCCCGCTTACGAAAGGCCGCGCCCATGTCCTTCGCCATTTCCGTCCTCGATCTCGCCTCGATCGCACCGGGACGGACCGCACGTGACGCGTTCGCCAACAGCGTCGAGATCGCCCGCGCCGCCGAGCGCGGCGGATACCGGCGGGTCTGGTACGCCGAACACCACAACATGGGGTCGATCGCTTCCAGCGCGACCAGCGTTCTCATCGGCCACGTCGCCGAACGCACCGACACCATTCGGCTCGGCTCCGGCGGCATCATGCTGCCCAACCACTCGCCGCTGGTGATCGCCGAACAATTCGGCACCCTCGGCACGCTGTATCCGGGACGCATCGACCTCGGCCTCGGCCGCGCGCCGGGCAGTGACCAGAAGACCATGTACGCGCTGCGGCGCAACCCGTCGTCGGCCGATTCGTTCCCGCAGGACGTCCTCGAACTCGACGGCTACCTGACCGGCAACACGAGGGTCTCCGGCGTGCGCGCGGTGCCGGAGCCCGAACAGCCTGTGCCGCTGTACATCCTGGGCTCCTCGCTGTTCGGTGCGCAGTTGGCGGCACAACTCGGCCTGCCCTACGCCTTCGCCTCGCACTTCGCCCCGGATGCCCTGCATCAGGCCGTCGCCGCCTACCGGGACGGGTTCCGCCCCTCGCAGCAACTGGACGAGCCCTACGTCATGGCGGGGGTCAATGTCTTCACCGCTGACGATCACGACGCGGCCGTCGAGCAGAAGACCGTGGCCTACCGCGCGCGAGCTCGCATGATGATCTCCCGAGGCCCGGCCGGGCGTTCGTTCACCGACGAGGAGATCGACGCGTTCCTGTCTTCACCGAACGGCGGCCAGCTGACGGCCATGACCAAGTACACCGCCGTCGGCACTCCCGACGAGACCCGTTCCTACCTCGAGGAATTCGCGGCGTCACTGGATGCCGACGAACTCATTCTGACCCATCAGTCCACCGAGGTCGCCGATCGCGTCCGCTCGGTGGAACTCACCGGCACGGCCATGGCGGCCGTGACCAAATGAGACCGGTGGTCGTTCGTTAGTCCGCGCCGTCGGAGTTTCCCGCGTCGGTTCCCGTCGCCTCGGCGGGCGGGTTCGACGACTTCGGGACCACCGCCACCCCTTTGTCCAGATCGAGTTCGAAGCGTGGGCGGTGTGGCAGCCCGTCACTGTCTTGGCCGCTCTCATCCGCCGCCTTCTGGCCAGGAAAGAGTTCTCCGATCACACCCATACCTGCACGGTACCCGTGGACACGCGGGGTTCAACCCCGTCGGGTCGTCCCCGCATCGGCGGGCGGTGTGAACGTGACGCCGGTGAGCTGCTCCGACGCCGCCCACAGGCGGCCCGCCAGCGCGACGTCGCTGGCCTGCGCGGACCGGCCCACCAGGGTGGGCTCCCCACGCAGCTCGCCGCGACCATCGGGACCGACATAACTGGCGCCGGGCAGGTCCTCGGTCGCGGCGAAGAGAACGGGCCGGGCGGCTTGCTCGGGGGACTGCGCGAACAAGCGACCCGCCAGATGCGTCGCAACGACCAGGTATTTGTTGCGGCCCCGCGTGCCGAGTTCGGTGGCGGCATAGCCGGGGTGGGCTGCCAACGATCGAACCGAGGACCCCGCGTGCGCCAGTCGACGCTGCAATTCGAGGGTGAACAGCAGGTTCGCCAATTTGGAGCGGCCGTAGCCTTTCACCGGGCCGTAGCCGCCGCGGCGGAAGTCGAGATCGTCCAAGTCGAGCACACCGGCGCGATGCGCACCGGAGGCCATGGTGATCACCCGGTCGGTGATGTGGCCGAGCAACAGGTTGGTCAGTGCGAAATGGCCGAGATGATTGGTGCCGAACTGGGTTTCGAAGCCGTCCTTGGTGCGTCCCTGCGGCACCAGCGCCACACCGGCATTGTTGACCAGGATCGACAGCTCGCCTTCCCAGTCACGCGCGAACTCGTGCACGGACGCCAAGTCGGCCAGGTCGAGCCGCCGCACCTCGGTGCTGCCGCCGATGCGCCTCGCGGCTTCGGTCCCACGGGCGAGATCGCGCACCGCGAACACCACGTGGGCACCCGCGTCGGCGAACGCTTTCGCGATACCGGAGCCGACGCCGCTGTTCGCGCCGGTGACGACGATCGTCTTGCCTTCCACCAGGGGGAGATGCGCGGCGGTCCAATGAGTTGTCGTCATACGCCGAATGTACTGCTTGCTCCGGTCTCGATCACCTCGGCCGATACGGAGACGGCACCCCAGCGGTGCCGCCGTCCGACGAATCAGTAGGCGATGAACAGAATTTCGTCGCGGGAGTAGTCGTGGCCGGGGTGATTCTCGGCGAGGTGCGACTGGGTCTTCGTCACCAGATCGTCCTCGTCGGTACCGACGATCGTTTCTCCGCAGGGGCAGTTCAGGTTTCGCTTCATGACGGGTGTCCTCCTTCTCGAATCCGAGTCTAGGCGCGTGCCGCGTCTACTTCACTACGGTTCGCGCGAGAATTCCGAGCGTCGCGCGCAAGGCCGACTCGGGGATGACCGGGAAGATGGCGGCCTCGCGGTAGCGCGGGGCGATGTGGCTCCAGTCGTAATACGAGCTCACCAGGGTGCCGACCTCGCTGGGCACCAAGCGATACCCGTAGCGGTGTTCGATCGGCGGCTGGATCGTCCCCGAGATCGTCCACTCGAGGTGTGCGTCCTGCTCGTACGCCGTGATGATCACCGTGACGTCGTAGCGTCCCATCGGCAGATCGTTGAGCGACTCGCGATCCATGTGCACCACGAATTCGTCACCGACGCCGGTGACTGTCGCGCCGTCGGCCGACTGCAACATGCCCGAACTATCGATCGCTACGTGACCAGCGGGCGAGCACAGCAGGGTGAATATCTCCGAGGGGGTCGCCGCGATCTGGCGTTGGACCTCGAACCGTTCTTCCGTCATGTGTTCAGCCTCGCACAGCCGCAGGTAGCGCGCAGCAGCGCGTCACGTACGGTGAGCATGCCCTGTGCGCGGCGCCGAGCATCGGTTTACCGCGCCGAGACCCTCGATTGCGTTCTCGCGGAACGTGTTTGTCGAGCTTTCCGGACTCGTCACCGGGCAACTCGGCCACGGTTCCTACCCGACCGGGGATCCGGTAGTGATCGGCGCCGCCGCGGCGGAGATTGCGGGGATCACTGGACTTGCAAGGGCGGCGAGGGCGGAAACCGCACCGGCAGGTCGGCGAGGGTGCGCTGCACCGACCCCGGCCGCCAGACGAGCTGTTCGACCGGCACCGCGAGTTCGAGGTCGGGCAACGCGTCGAGCAACTGATCGATCGACTCCTGCGCGATGAGGTACGCCGCCGACTGGGAAGGGCACTGGTGTGGCCCCGCGCCCCATGCCAGGTGCGAGCGGTTGCCCGTATTGGTCCTGGTGCCGATCGCGGGGTCGTTGTTGCACCCGGCGAGGCTGATGACAACCGGTTGGTGCGCGGGCAACCACACACCGTCGATGAGGATGGGCTGCCTCGGGTAGGTGCAGCTGGCGTTGGCCAGCGGCGGATCCTCGAACAGGACGGAATCGAGCGCGTCTCTCGTCGACATCGAGCCGCCGAGCAAGTTGTCGCCAAGTCTGTTGTCGGACAGGATCAGTCGCAGCGTATTGATGATGAGGCTCTGCATCGGCCCCATGGCGACACCGTAGATCGAGATGAGCTGGTGCACCGCCTCGGTCTCATCGAGCTGTGCGGAATGCTGGAGCAGCCGGGTGGTGACGTCGTCGCCAGGGTTGGCGGCCTTGTAGCGGACCAGTTCGAGCACTGCCTCGCCGAAGAGCCGGTTGCCCTCTTCGGCGTTGACGCCGTCGAAGATGGCGGTGGTGGCGATGACCGCCTTTTCGCTGATGTCCGGGGGGCAGCCGAGCATGGCGTTGACGACGTCGAAGGCGAGCGGAAAGGCGTACTGGCTCACCAGGTCCGCGGAGCCGGCGGCGCAGAAGGCGTTGATCAGCGGGATCGCCCTGGTCTCCACGATGCCGTGCAGCGCGTGCAGATCGACGCCGTCGAGCGCCGAGACGTTCGCCGCGCGATAGCGCGAATGCTCGGCACCCGCGCTACGCGGCGGATTCGGCCGCCACTGCATCACAGGGAGCACCGGGCAGTCCGCCGGGACATTCTTCTCCCACACGCGCGGGTCGGCGGGGAAGTGATCGGGGTCGTTGAGAATCTTCAGCGCGGTGCGGTATCCGACCACGAGGGTCGCCGGCACGCCGGGTGCTAGCTCCACAGGTACCAGCGAGCCGTAGCGTTCACGCATCTCGCGGTAGGCGCGATGCGGATCGGCACTGAACTCCGGGGAGTGCAGGGCGACACGCTCTTCGTAGTCCTGGATGGGGGAGCTGTTGTGCTGCACATAATCCGGTGGCGTGACCAATAACCTGCTCCAAGCACGGGTCGTGTTATTTGCGCGGGCGAATGAACAATTCCGGCAGGTGCTTCGGCCGGGCATCAACGGCGATGCGTTCAGAATGATACGACATGCTCGCAGTTGCGTTGTCCCCGCGCATGTTCGGCAGCGGGAAGGGTCTGCTGGTAAACCAATTCGCGCTGGTGTATCTCGAAATGTGAAGTGCTGCTTGCTATTCAGGAATCGACGGCGAGAAGGGTCGTTGTCGAGACGTCCTCGGCGCCCTCGACTTTTGACAGTTCGCGTCATATTCTCGACCCGTGTCATAAGCGGGTTCGTTCGTGGGTATGCGGAGAAGCAGCATGGGCAAATTGGATGGCAAGGTCGCGTTCATCACGGGTGCGGGACGAGGGCAAGGCAGAAGTCACGCGGTGCGTTTCGCCCGCGAGGGTGCCGACATCATCGCCACCGACACCACGGCGGGGGTATCGAGCGTGCCGTACCCCCTCGCCGTGGCGGAGGACCTGGCCGAGACAGCGCGACTGGTCGAGGCCACCGGGCGGCGGATCATCGCCCGCGACGCCGACGTTCGCGACTACGCGGCCACGGCATCCGTGGTCACCGAGGGGGTGGAGGCGTTCGGTCGACTGGATATCGTGGTGGCGAACGCGGGCATCTCCAACCCCGCCCCCACGCTCGAGATGAGCGAGGACGTCTGGCAGGACATGATCGACGTCAACCTCACCGGCACCTGGAAGTCGCTGAAAGCCTCGGTGCCGCATGTGATCGCGGGCGGTCGCGGTGGCGCCATCGTGATCACGAGTTCGCTGGCCGCAATGTACGCCAACGGCAATCAGGCGCACTACTCCGCCTCCAAGGCGGGTCAGGTCATGCTCATGAAGGTGCTGGCGAAAGAGCTCGCGCCACAGAATATTCGGGTGAACACCGTGCATCCCACCACCGTCGCCACGGGCATGATTCTCAACGAGGCCACGTATCGACTATTCCGCCCCGACGTGGAAAACCCCGGCTACGACGACTTCGAAGTGGCGGCGCGCACTCTCAACCGACTGCCGGTCGCCGCCCTCGAACCCGAGGACATCACCGAAACCGTCCTACACCTGGTCGCCGACTCCGGAAAGTTCATCACCGGAACCACCCAGCTCCTCGACGCCGGTGGCTCCTTGTAACCGAACCCAGAGCCATTTCCCACGAAATGCGTGGCACGCCAAGCCTATTCGGTCGACGAGTACGAATCGATATCGTGCGAGCGCAGCAAGAGTAGGTGCAACAGCCACGCGGCCAGCGCCATCATCAACGCGCCGTCGAGGTAGTGACATGCCATCGCACCGACGTAGCTGGGTCCGCCCCACGCGTTGACGGTGAAATTCGGGTCGAGTCCGGCGAGTACCTGCTGACCGGTACGGAACGGCCCGAACACCAGTATCGCCAGCGGCACCAGCCCGCCGAGCAACCGCAGCGCGGCCGTGGGGTGGTGCGGCACCGACCGGACGGTAGCGGCGAGGCGCCGCGCCGCGGAGGTGCCGATGGGGGCCAACGCCGAGCGCGCGAGGTCGACGCCGCGTCGACGCAGCAGCACGAGGCCCGCGACGGTGATCAGCGCCAACACCGCGTGCGGCCACCACGCGGCGGTCCCGTCGACGTGGTCGGCGCGCTCGGGGTCTCGCTGAAGGAGGAGTACGCCGCCCGAGACGAGTCCCGCCGCAAGGGACGCGAGCGCGACCGCCGTCAGCGGACGCGACAGCGTTGTCGGGCAGTGCGTGTTCGAGTCGGTGCCGTCGTGCGAGCCGTCGCCGAGGCGTTCGGTGCCGGAAGTGTTCATGGCACCACTGTCGCCGAGCTTCGCGGAACTGTCGTCATCGCGCGGCCGAAGCTGCGCGATCGGTGACTCGTTCGCCTGCGCTCGGCACCTGATGCCAGGCGGTAGCCGAGGGCGCGATGTCGGACGGAACCGACACGCGCGCAGGGTGATCTGTGAGTGGGGGGCGATGCGAGGTGGCGCGAAAAGTCACCCTTGACTAATTCAAGAAAAGCGCGTGATATGGAACACATGTCACCGGCAAGGGATTACGCGGAGCAGCTGCGAAAGGCTGACCTGCGGGTGACTCGCCCCCGAGTCGCAGTCCTGGAAGCGGTGCACGCCCATCCGCATGCCGACACCGATTCGATCCTCGGCCTGGTCCGCGAAACCCTCGGCGCCGTCTCGCATCAGGCCGTCTACGACGTGCTGCGCGCGCTGACCAACGCGGGGCTGTTGCGGCGCATCCAACCGATGGGATCGGTGGCGCGCTACGAGTCGCGCGTCGGCGACAACCACCATCATTTGATCTGCCGTTCCTGCGGACTCATCGCGGACGTCGATTGCGCCCAGGGCGCGGCACCGTGCCTGACGGCCTCGGAAGACAACGGTTTCGTTGTCGACGAGGCGGAGGTCATCTACTGGGGCCTGTGCCCCGACTGCGCGCCGAGAGTCTCCCGCGCGTCCACCTGAACCCACCCCTCTGAAAACAGCCCGTTCAGATCACTTGTGGAAGGAAAAGCCATGCCCCAGGAACATCCACCCATCGGAGAAGCCAATACCGAACCGGGTTGCCCGGTTGCCTCCGGGCGCAGGAAGTACCCGGTCGAGGGTGGAAGTAACCGCGACTGGTGGCCCAGCCAGCTCAATCTGAAGATCCTGCAGAAGAACCCGCCGATCGCGGATCCGATGGACGAGGGTTTCGACTACGCCGAGGCGTTCGGCTCGCTGGATCTGCCCGCGGTGAAGCGTGACATCGCCGAAGTGCTGACCACGTCACAGGATTGGTGGCCCGCGGACTTCGGCAATTACGGCCCGTTGATGGTCAGGATGGCGTGGCACAGCGCGGGCACCTACCGCATCAGCGACGGCCGTGGCGGCGCGGGCTCGGGCCAGCAACGTTTCGCGCCGCTCAACAGCTGGCCCGACAACGGCGGCCTGGACAAGGCTCGCAGGGTGCTGTGGCCGGTGAAGAAGAAGTACGGCAAGAACCTCTCGTGGGCCGACCTGCTGATCCTCACCGGCAATGTGGCACTGGAGACGATGGGGCTGCAGACCTTCGGCTTCGCCGGTGGACGCGCCGACGTGTGGGAACCGGACGAGGACGTGTACTGGGGTCCGGAGAGCACGTGGCTCGGCGACGAGCGCTACACCGGTGAGCGCGACCTGGAGAATCCGCTCGGCGCGGTCCAGATGGGCTTGATCTACGTCAATCCCGAAGGCCCGAACGGAAATCCGGACCCGCTGGCCGCTGCCGTCGACATCCGCGAGACCTTCCGCAGGATGGCGATGAACGACGAGGAGACCGTCGCGTTGATCGCAGGCGGCCACACCTTCGGCAAGACGCACGGCGCGGGCGACGCCGACCTGGTCGGCCCGGAGCCGGAGGGTGCCCCGTTGGAGGCGCAGGGCCTGGGGTGGGTCAGCTCGCACGGCACCGGCAAGGCGGGCGACGCGATTGTCAGTGGCCTGGAGGGTATTTGGACCAATACCCCGACCACCTGGGACAACAGCTTCTTCGAGATCCTGTTCGGCTACGAGTGGGAGCAGTTCAAGAGCCCCGCGGGCGCGTGGCAGTGGCGACCGAAGGATGGCGCGGGTGTCGGCACGGTTCCCGATGCGCACGATTCCTCGAAGACCCATGCGCCGACGATGTTGACGACCGATCTGGCGTTGCGCGTCGACCCGATCTACGAGCCGATCTCCCGTCGTTTCCTGGAGAACCCCGCCGAACTCTCGGAGGCGTTCGCCCGCGCGTGGTTCAAGCTCACCCACCGCGATCTCGGCCCGGTCGCGCGGTATCTCGGCCCCGAGGTGCCCGAGGAGGTTCAGCTGTGGCAGGACCCGGTACCGGAGGTGACGCACGACCTGGTGACCGCCGAGGACATCGCCGCGCTGAAGGCGAAGATCCTGGACTCGGAGCTGACTGTCGCGCAACTGGTCTCGACGGCGTGGGCGGCGGTCTCGTCGTTCCGTGGCAGCGACAAGCGCGGTGGCGCGAACGGCGGCCGCATTCGCTTGCAGCCGCAGGCCGCGTGGGAGGTGAACGAGCCCGACGAGCTCGCGAAGGTCGTGCGCGTGCTGGCGGGCATCGCCGAGGAGTTCAACGGTGCGCAGTCGGGCAACACCCGGGTGTCGTTCGCTGATCTGGTGGTGCTCGGCGGCAACGCGGCGGTGGAGCGGGCCGCCCGCGACGCGGGATTCGAGCTCGCGGTGCCGTTCACCCCGGGCCGTGCCGATGCCACACAGGAACAGACGGATGTCGAGTCGTTCGCGGCGATGGAGCCGGGCGCCGACGGATTCCGTAACTACCTGGGTAAGGGCAACCGTCTGCCCGCGGAGTATCTGCTGATCGACAAGGCGAACCTGCTGACGCTCGGCGCTCCCGAACTGACCGTGTTGATCGGTGGTCTGCGCGTGCTCGGCGCGAACTACAAGCAGTCGACGCTGGGAGTCTTGACCGACAACCCGGGCAAGCTGACCAACGATTTCTTCGTGAACCTGCTCGATATGGGTACGCGGTGGCGCGCGACCTCCGACGAGCAGGACACCTTCGAGGGCATCGACTCGGCGACCGGTGCGGTGAAGTGGACGGGAAGCCGCGCGGATTTGGTGTTCGGCTCCAATTCGCAGCTGCGCGCGCTGGCGGAGGTGTACGCCGCCGACGACGCGAACGAGAAGTTCGCTCGTGACTTCGTCGCCGCGTGGGTGAAGGTGACGAACCTGGATCGGTTCGACCTGGGCTGATCCCGGCTTCCGCAGTGGCTGCCGTATCCCGCGAACCGTGGTGGTTCGCGGGATACGGCCGTGTGAAGCCTTGACGCACAGCGTCTTCCGGGCGTAGGTCGGATCCGCGATCGAGCAGGGTATCCGCCGGTCTGGAATATTCTGGAGTGTGATCGTTTATCATTTGGTCACCGAACCACTACCGCGGCCAGCTCGCCTCCGGCGCAGATAAGCACGTCGCTGACCGGTTGCGGGGTGTGGTCCGGGGGAGGAGTTCGATATGGGCGACTGCACGCCGACGATCGAGGCGGAGCTCGCCACGATGCGAGCCGACCACGCGGATCTGGTGCGAAGCGGATCGGGATGGTCGCTGCGCGAACTGTTCAGCACGCCGGACTGCGATATTGTCGACTACTGCAAGGGCTTTCGGCCGAACCGGTTCGGCGGGCAAGCCCTCGCGAATGCCGAGGCGTTCAGTCGTCGGCACGGCATCTGGCTGGAAGCCGGTGGCGCGCACTACAACAGCATGACGCCCTATCTGCATCCGAATGCCATCAGCGCGGAGCGGATGACGATCATCGGGATCTACAACGCGATCTTGTTCTGGCTCAACGATACCGTCGGTCGGGAGAAATTCGCCGCACTGTCGCTCGACCGGCAACTCAGGGCGAAAGCCACCGTGAACAGCCTGTGTCGGCTCCTGGAGACCCGGTGCGCGGCGCCGGAACCGGCGCCGGTGGAGGCCGCGACCGCGGAGTTCATCGCATTGCTCGCCGAGCGCGCCGACGCGCGGTGGCTCGATGACTTTCTCGAGTCGACGGCGGAGCATCTGCGTCCCGCGATCCGCGATCAGAACGCCGAGGCCCGCGGTGAGCTGCTCAGTGTGGCCGATTACATCGATCTGCGCGCACATGTGTCAGGGATGTACCCGGCGATCGCGCTGTGCGAGTTCGGCCGCGACGAGTATCTGTTATGGGACCGGATTCGCGCGGCGGGGCTCGAGGACGACGTGCGGCGGCTGCGTCGGCTGACGGTAGACATCGGCGCGTTGATGAACGATGTGTTCTCCTTCGAGAAGGAGTGCATCGTCGACAACGCCGACTTCAATCTGATCCCGGTGTGCCTGCTCGACGTTCCTGGCGCCACCCTCGTGGACGCGGTACAGCACGCGGCCGCAATCGTGCGCGATCTGGTCACCGAGTTCCGCGCGGTGTGTGTTCGGCTGGAGCTCACCTGCCGTGCGGTCGACGATCGGCCGCTCGTGGCCACCTTGTCGGGTCATGTCGCTGATCTGGTCGGTTCAGTCCAGGCGACCTGGGAATGGCAGATCGCGACGCATCGGTACAAGGGCGAGTCCATCTTCGCGGAGAATCGCCTCTGGTGATCGCACCCGACACCGGGACGCGTTCGCGCGAACGCTCGGCACACCGTCTATCGTCGGGTGAACGCATCACCGTGATCGACAAGGGGTTGTCGAGCGGCGCGACGCATGAGGGGTTGTGGTGGACGACATCGACAGTGCGGCACTAACTCGAGACTGGTGGCGGGCATTGACCGCCGCGCACGATACGACGATCTCGGTCGAGCGCTGGCATGAGTTACTGTCCGGGCTGGTCAAGGAGTTTTGGGCGGCACTGGATGCCGAGAACTTCGATGCTGACGCCGGTGCGCTCATCGGTGAGGCGTTGGCGAACGCGCACCTGGTCGACGAGATGGTTCCCTCGGTGTCAGCGCAGGTGCTCGGACGGTTGACGCAGCACTGCGACCGTCCCGATGCGGTGCTGCGGATGGCGGGGTTGACCGCGACGTTGGGGCAGAGCCATCAGCGCGAAGTGGCCAGGGCCCGCGCGGAGCAGGGGCTGCCGGTGGAGCAGACGGTGGCCCAACGCGAACGTGCCGAACAGGACGCGCGATTCCGCATCCTGTTCGACAACACGGCCGTCGCGATAGCCATCGGTGACACCGATGGCATCCTGCTGGACGCCAATTCCGCGTTGGCCGACATGATCGGCGTGCCGATCGGATCGCTGCAGGGCATCTCGGTCTACGACTTCGCCCACCCCGACGACCGCGGCGAAATCCGCGACCTGCTCTACGACAACCTGGTCCCCGCACGCGAGGGCACGGTGATGCTCGACCAGCGCCTGGTTCGTGCCGACGGCAGCGTGGGGTGGATGACCTTCGCCATCACGTATGTGAAGGGCTCCCGTGGCCATTCCGATCACCTGCTTGCCATCGGCGCCGATATCACCGAGCAACACCGACTACAGGAGGAGCTGCACCGGCAGGCCAGGCACGACCCGCTGACCGGGCTGGCCAACCGCCGCTACCTGCTCGAGCGAATCCAGGATCTGGTCAGTTCCGCGAAGGAAGGCGACCAGGCCGGCTTGTGCTTCGCCGATCTGGACCACTTCAAACAGGTCAACGACCGCTACGGGCACGGTGTCGGCGACAAGGTCCTCGTCGAACTCGCACACCGCTTGCACGAGGCCGTGCACAGTGACGGCTGCCTGGTGTCGCGCCTGGGCGGCGACGAGTTCGTCGCGCTCGTGCCACCACCCGCCGACGCCGACCAGGTATCGGTGGTGGCGAATCAGCTGCTGTCGGTGTTCTCGAATCCGGTCAACGTCGACGGCTACGACATCAGTGTCTCGGCGAGCATCGGCGCGGTGGTGACACCGGTCGTCGGCGCGGAGGCCGACACGCTGCTGGACGTCGCCGACGCCGGCCTGTACTACGCCAAGGCCAACGGCAAGGGACGCTGGGTCCTACAGACGATGCGCGAGTCCGACTGACGCACTAGCGCGCCGGAGCGCGAATCGTCATTCCAACAGCATTTTTCGTGATCACCTCCGACTGATCGACGGACGGTGGCGCGGTGAGACCGCGCCACACTGTCCCCCTAAGTGCACTGGGTCACATTTCACCCTCGCTCGTATCGTTCGATTCGCGCGGATCTGCGCGCCGAATCAACCCAACGTCCCAGCGTCGGGGCGGAACGGAGCAGTAATGAGCGGTGACCTGAACGAGGTCGGAACCGGAACGAATCTCTTCACCAGTGGTGCGGTTCGCGGTGTGGCCCGATGGTTCAACGACACGTCCGATGTCCTGTCGATCGATGACGACGATCTGGAAAACACCATCGCGTTCGTCAATAAGGGTGGAATGACGTTCCTTTCGCCGATCCTGCCCGACCTGCGCGCGATCGTGTGCACGGCGGGCAGCAGGGAATCGCACCTCGCGATTCTGTGCAGGGAGTCGGATGTGCCGTGCGTTGTCGCGGCGGAATTGACCGGGGCGGTAACCGACGGTGACACAGTGGTCCTCGACCTCACCGACGCCGACACCGCCCGTCTCGCGGTCGCGGACGGAGTAGTGACGGCATGACCGCGCCATTGAATACACCCACGGATCTGACACGTCTCTACACCGATCCCACCTATGAGCCGACGCTCGAGGAGTGGAACTGGCTGGTGCACGCGGGTGGCGCCGCGTACAAGTCGGAGCTGTCGGCGCGCACGGTATTCGAATCGGAATTGTTCGGGATGAACACCTACATCCTGATGTCGATGATGGAGGATTATCTTCGGGTACCCGAAAGAATTCGGACGATTCGCCGCCATGCGTCACCGGCCGAATTGATCGCGAAGGCCCTTCCGATCGGCAACAAGCGCAGTTTCATCAATCTGGCCGCCATGCCGCTGCACTACATGACCGGACGTGAATTGTTCGTCGACCTCGGTGAGAACGGTCTGTCCGACGGGTTGGACGACCAGTTGGAGGTGCTGCGTTTCTGGCGCGAGGCCACCATCGCCATGCGAACCGACGGCGCCTTGTTCAATATGGATGCCGATCCCGCCAACAGTTCGCATGTAGTCGACGACGCACTGTTGACGCAGATCCGTGCTGCCTTGGTTCCGGCCGACGACACGGTGAAGGCGACGATCCGGAAATTCGGTGCCCGCCTGACCGCGTACGCGTTCCTGGAGAATTGCGACGCGCGCACCGCGGTGTGCGACACCGGGCCGTATGAGTTGGACGACGGCACCTTCCTCGCGCTGCGCGAGACCTGTGCCGACGGTGACGGTGATTTCCCGTGGCTCGACGGCATCCGCGACACCCTGCCGTATCACCATTTCGTCGTCGCCTACCGCCTGCCTGCCACCATTAAAATGGACAATAATGTCTGGGGCACAGCGTGGTTCACGCCGAGCGATTATCAAGCTGACATCATCGAGACCAGGGTGTTCTGCACCGATGACGGCACGCTGCGCCCGCTCGATCTCGATGAGGTCGAGGAGGCGACGAAGGCGATCAGGAAAGCGCACCGCGCCCTGTATCAGCGACTGGCCGAAACCGATCCTGAGCAGCGCAATTTGTTCGCCACGCAGATGTATGCGTGGAAGTTGAAGGCGTGGGCCCGGTTGGCCGGTTGCTACGACGAGATCGACTGGGAGATCACCCCGATGATCGCCCGCTCGTTCGAGAAATTCAGCGATCCCGATCTCGCCCTGCGATTGATCGGCGGCATTTTCGTGCCGCAGGATCGCGACAGCTGTTTCCGACCGCTACAGCGCTGACGACATCCGTTGCTCGACAACGGATGTCATGGGAAGGAGGCGCGAGGTGCGCCAGTCGATGCAGAAGCTTTTTCCCGCCGACGAGCTGTTGTGTCACCAGACACCGGAGACGTTCGCGACGATCAGCCAGGCCGATTCGTCCTGGACCGAAAAACTGTGGGGTTCGCTGTTCGCCCGCGACGGCTCGATTCAGGTCGATGTGGGAATCGGCAAGTACCACAACCGGAATGTGATCGACATGTTCGCGGGAGTCTCCCGAGGACCCGAGCAACTCACCGTCCGGGCCAGCAGACAGCTGGATCTCGACCCGCATCGGGTGGGTGTCGGGCCGGTGGACTACGAGGTGATCGAACCGCTACGCAAGGTGCGGTTCATCCTGCGACACAATGATATTCAGCCGTTGCGATTCGACCTCACCGTCACCGGCGTGCTACCACCGTTCTTGGAGCAGAAGGACGAACAACGCGAGCCGCACGGTTTTCGTATCCAGTCCGATCTGCTGCGCTACCACCAGTCGAGCACCGTGAGCGGCGAGATCTGGCTCGACGGCGAACGGATCGAGGTACGCGACGAGGAGTGGTTCGGCTTCCGCGACCACTCCTGGGGTGTGCGGATGGACGTGGGTGAACCGGCACCGGACATCTTCAAGCCGCAGCGGCTCGACGGTGACTTCATCCTCACCTGGAGTCCGATGTACCTGCGCCGCCCAGACGGGTCCAGTTACGAGATCCATCACTACCAGCAGTGGGTCGACGGCGCGACCACGTACTTCTCAGGCTTCGAGAACCTCCCCGACGGTACGCAGAATCCCCTGTACGCCGTGGTGGATCAGCTGCGCTACGACCCGGTCAATCGCAGGCTGATCGGCGGAACCATGACCTTCGACGAGGGGTGGGGCAAGACCCGAACGATCGAGATCGAGGCAATCAGCGACACCGGATTCCATTTGGGAACCGGCCTGTATTTCGGGTTCAAGGGGCAACGGCACGGTCAATGGCACGGGCCCGAACACCTCGACGGTGAGCGCTATCCCGATGTATCGCAGGCGGATACCGCCCGCGAGGTGCATCAGTTGCGCGATTGTGTGATTCGTTGCCGAGAGGGTGACGCGGTCGGCTACGGGATCTTCGAGTCGATGGTGATCGGCGAGCATCCGCGTTACGGGCTGACACGGGAGACGTCGTTCCTCTGACAGCGCACCACCCACCCTGGCGATGAGAAGGGCCGAGAGCAGATGAACTGCTCCCCGGAAGTTGGACTGAGAAATTCAGTTCCGACCTCCGGGGAGCAGTTCACTGTCTCGGCCCTTTTGCGTTGTTGCGGTGACTCAGAGGCGCTGCGAGCGCGCCAGCAGCGCGAGTTCCATTCGTGACCGGCAGCCGGTGCTGCCGAGAATGCGGCTGACGTACTTCTTCACGCTGTCCTCGGCGAGGGTGAGGGTTTCGGCGATCTGCGCGTTCGACAAGCCGTCGGCGACCAGTTGCACGACTTGGCGTTGGCGGGCCGAGAGCCGATTGAGCGAGGCGGTGGGTAGCGAGACGGGCAGGCCGCGACAGATGGCCGACAGCTGGCGGCTCACCAGCCGCAGTGTCGCGGCTTCACAGCGACCGACCTTGTCGGGGTCGGGGTCGAACATGCCCAGCAACGCGGTGTGTCCGCCGGGCAGTTCCAGGCGCATGGCGGTCGCGGACTCCATCCGCCACGTACCGATCAGGAAATGCCGGACATACGCGCTCGCGGCTGCGGGCAGAGGGCCGAACGCCGACAGCTCCGAGAGCGAACAGACACCACTGGACACCAACTGACGCATTGCCGTGGGCGCGCCGAACACGTCGTGGCGGGCCCAGCGGCCCTGGTATTCGGGCAGCATCTTCGCGGTGTTGCCCTCGGTGAGCGGGGTGAGGTCTTCGAAGGTGTTGTGGAACGTGGCTCCAGCGAAGAACGAGACGTGCTCGAAGCCGAAATAGCTGTTCAGGGCCTCGACAGCGCGTTGCTTGAAGTCGACGACGCTCACCGACGTATCGCAGTATTCGAGGATGCCGAATGCTCGCTCGTAGTCGGCTTTTTGGAGAGTTGCGCGCAGCGTGGAACCAGCCGGGCGCTGCGGGGACTTACTCGTCTTCGTCGACGCCGGACTGTCCACCAACGTGGACTGGGTCACAGTCGCGATCCTACATAGCGTTCCCATCCAACGGAAGAAAACCGAATTTCGGTGAATCGCCAGCGGGCGAAGCCGAATTCGGTGCCGGTGACGCAGCCGTCCTCGGCACGAATGGGAACGAGGTGACATGTCCGACGCACAGCAGTCCGACACCGCGACACATCCCCCGAAATGGGGGTCGACCGAAATTCAGCCGCTGCCCGCCCGGTTCAACAGCGCGGTCAGGGCCTTGGCTCAGGAGCGGCTCGCGACGCTCGGTACCGACACGGCGTGGAAGGATCTCGTCTTCGCCAGTCAATTCGACATGTTCGCCGTCGCCGATGCCGAGGCGATCGAGCGGGACGCCCTCGATTCCGGCTATCGCTTCGACTTCTCGGCGACGGTGTCGTTGGAGTCCGAACCGAACAAATACAAGCGGCCCGAGCGGGCGACACCCGCGTTCGAGGAGGTGGCCACGGTCGGTGGTCGTCGTCAGGTCGGCATCGGCGACAACGTCATTCGCCGAGCGGTGACCGTCAGCGGTCCGGTAGCGCTGATCTCCACCGTCGAGCAGGTGATGGGTTACCTCACCGACGGCGTCCCCGAGGGCACGATCGCCGTGATCGACGATTCCGGCGGGACGCTCACCGCGCCGATCATCGAGAACTTCGCCGGAGTGCTGTGTCTCGGCGGAACGGTGCGCTCACATTTGGGAATTCTCGCGCGCGAATACGACGTGCCGACGCTGATGAACTGCAAGATCGACACCCTCGCCGACGGCGACGTCGTGGAACTCGAGGTGACCGCCGCACCTCCCGCCGCCGACGCCTACGAGATGGGTGACACCGGGCACGCACGCATCTGGCTGATCGAGAACGAGGGCTGACTCATGGCGACATTGAACTACCGCTCCCTGCTGGAAACCAACAACTACCTGCGCACCCTGTCGGACACCACCTACTGGTTGTGCATCACGCGCACCGTGCAGGAATCCAAGTTGTTCCCGATGAACCCGTACATGTTGCTGAGCTATCTCAACTCGTTTTATCGGCTGCCGACACTGCTTCGCGAGATCGATGCGGCCACACCCGCCGAGGAACTGGGAGATCGTGCCCGCGAGGTGAGCTTGAAGGTGGACACGGTGAACGCGGCGTGGGGAATGCCCGCGTTCTACCTGATCGGACGCGAGATGCTGATGAATTGGGGGCTGCTGCGCCCGGATGACGCCGTCGAGGACGTGGTCGACGTGCTGGACTTCTCCCGCAGATTCAACCTGTCCTATCACCGCAACGACGGACACATCACCAACAAGGAATTCGGCGATCGTGGCCAGTTCCTGCCCGAACGCACGCTTCAGGTGTTCGAGAGCGATCTGCACGGTGTCACGCCGGGCGACCGCTTGCACACCGCGGCGACAAAGCTGATGGCGCAGCTGTCGCAGTACGCCTTTCTCGCGCATTGCGAGTGCCGCATCGGCCTGCACAACAGCGGCCCCTACCGGTTCGGTGACAACCGCCAGCTGATCGTGCGCGACTTCTTCGATCTCACCGAGGGTGATTACCCCTGGCTGGACGGCATCGCCACCCAGCTGACGGTGAACAACCTGACGATTCCGATCGTATTGAAGGACACCAACTTCCATCTGATGGACGACTGGGCGTCGTTCGAGGCGGAGCCGAGTTATCACGCCGACAACATCGTCGCCGTCGGCATGTACACCAGCGATGCGCTGACCGACGGCTACGTGCAGGTGGGCATGGAGAACGCGAGCACACTCGCCGAGACCATGGAGCGCTACCGGCGCATCCTCAACGAGGCGACGGCGGATCTGTGGAAGCGGATCGCGAGTTGGTCGCGTGAGCAGATGATCGACGCCGGTGCGCTGGTGTATTCCTCGGTGGCCAAGGATTTCGCGCACCTGGCCGGGACCTACCGTCAGGACGACTGGTTGCAGCTCGACGAGCGCGCGCAGCGGTTCAAGCCGCTGATGAACGACGAGTACGGCCGAGACAATCTCGCGGAAATGGTGGGGTTACTGGGTTTTCCGCATCAGAAGACCAACGAGTACGCGATGGCGCGTTACTCGGGACTCAATCAGAACATGCTCAGTGGCATCCCGTACTCGGTGCTGACCGACGATCGGTTCGCGCCGACGGTCGGTGACCAGCTGTCGGGTTCGAGCAGTCTGCCGCCCAAGAGCGGGCGGTGGACCACCAGCGCCGGTCGCCTCGAGATCGCCGAATACAACGACCGTGCACGCGGTTTCACCCCCGAGGTGCTCACGGGTGCGCGCCGCTACCGCGACGAGGAATGGGTGAAGTGGAACTACCCCCGCGCCGAGGCCGACGAGCTCTACCGGCTCACTCAGCGCGGTTCGCGCAACCTCGCCGACCGAGGGGCGGGGCTGCGTCGCGCTGATCTCACCCGGCTCGCGGAGGACTCCAGCGATGCAGATCGGTGACCTGATCCGCAGGGCCGGACGCCAATTCGGTGCGGCACCCGCGCTGATCGACGGTGCACGAGTGGTGAGCTTCGCGGAATTCGATGCGCTGACCGACCGGCTCGGCAACGCGTTGCTCGCCCGTGGGCTCGAACCGGGCGAGCGGGTGGCGGTGCTGATGCCCAACGGGATCGATGGCGTCGTCGTGTATTACGCGCTAGCCAAGGCGGGGTTGGTGCGCGTGCCGCTCAATGTCCGCGAGACGGCGCACGAACACGCCTACAAGATCGCGGACTCGCAGGCCTGCGCGCTGGTGTACGCGGGGACGCCGCCCGCCGAAGTCGAACTGATGATCGCGGCCGAGGAGCTGCCGGGCTTGCTCGACACCGGGTCCGGCGAAGTCTGTGATGTGCGTCGGCACCGCGACGATCCGTTACGGCTGGCCTACACCGGTGGCACCACGGGCAAGCCGAAGGCGGTGGAACTCAGCACCGGCAACGAGCTGGCGGAGGTGGCGAACTTCCTCGCCGATCTGTTGCCGAACCTGCGCCCGGAGTCGGTGATGCTGCATGCGGCGCCGATCACCCATGGCAGCGGTGCGTTCTTCCTGCCGCATCTGGTGAAGGGAGCGCCGAATGTCATCCTGTCGAAGTTCAGCACGGCGGGGTTCGTCGAATCCGCGCGAACCTATGGCGCGACAACAACATTCATGGTCCCGACGATGATCGCGATGCTGCTGGAGGAACGCGACGGTGCCGAACTGTCGGCGCTGTCGCTGGAGCGACTGTGTTACGGCGGGGCGCCGATCGCCGCCAACGTGCTGCAACGGGGGATCGATCTGCTCGGGCCGGTGTTCGCGCAGCTTTACGGACAGGCCGAGGCGCCGTTGGCGATCACCTGCCTGCAACCGTGGGAGCACACCCCGCAACGCCTGACCGCCGCGGGCAAGCCCTACACCTTCGTCGAGGTGGAGATACGCGACGAAGCGGGGAAAGCGTTGGGCGCCGGCGAGGTCGGCGAAGTGCTCACCAGGGGGCCGCACACCATGCAGCGGTACTGGCGGCGACCGGACGCCACCGCGCAGACCCTGGAATCCGACGGCTGGTTGCACACCGGCGACATCGGACGCTGGGACGACGAGGGTTACCTGCATCTGCTCGATCGCCGCAACGATGTGATCATCAGCGGCGGATTCAATGTCTACCCGCGTGAGGTCGAGGACGCGCTGCTCACCCATCCGGCCGTGCTGGAGGCGGCTGTGGTCGGACTGCCCGACCAGAAGTGGGGCGAGCGTGTCGCCGCCGCGGTAGTCACCCGCAGCACGGTGGCCGCGCAGGAGATTGTCGATTTCTGCGCCGACCGCCTCGCCGGGTTCAAACGTCCACGCACCGTGGAGATCTGGACCGACCTGCCCAAGAGCGCGGTCGGCAAGTCGCTGCGCCGCGAGGTACGCGACCGCATGGCCGCCGCCGCCACACCGGAGTGAGCGCCGCGTACTCGCATGCTCCCCGCACCGCAACGCTCGAAAGGACAGCGATGCTCGACCCCTACGCACTCACCGTGCACACTCTCACGCTGCGCCAGCTCGGTTCCGCCGCGCAGCTCGCCGAGATCAACGCGAACCAGGTCGCCGACACCGAGACGGCGCTGGCGAAGGCCGTGGCCGACGGCAACGTCATTGCCGCGCGCGGCAACTTCATGATCACGCCCGCCGGACGCGGCTTCCTCGACACCGTCTATCCGAGCGCCTTCGCCGCTGTGCGCTCCGACGCCGCGGTCGACGCGGCGATGGATTCTTTCGAAACCGGTGTGAACAAACAGATTCTGGCGCTCACCACCGATTGGCAGACCGTCGAGGTCAACGGCGAACGAGTGAGCAACGACCACGGCGACGCCGAATACGACGCCGCGATCATCGACAAGCTCGGTCGGGTGCTCGACAAGACCCAGCGGGTGCTGCGTCCGCTCGTCGAGGTGGACGCGCTGGTCGGACGATTTCTCGATCGGATCGCCGCCGCGCTCACCCGGGTGGAAGGCGGCGAGATCGACTATGTGAGCGGGGTTCGGGTGGATTCGGTGCACACCGTGTGGTTCCAGCTGCACGAGCACCTACTGCGGCTGACCGGACGGGAGCGACCGGAATGAGCACGGCGATGGGAGCACGGTGGTTGGTCTTTCCCGACACCGCGCAGTCCGAACCGAATCGAGACCTGGTGGGCGGCAAGGCGTGGAGCCTGTGGCGGATGCGGTCGCTCGGGTTACATGTTCCGCCCGCATTCGTCGTCACCACCGAGGCGTGCGCGGAGTACTTCGCCACCGGCGGACTACCCGAGGGCCTCGCGCAAGAACTCGTTCACGGAATAGGGCTGCTGGAAACCGAACTCGGCCGCACCTTCGGCGGTAATGAACGGCCACTGCTGGTTTCGGTACGTTCCGGGGCTGCGGTGAGCATGCCCGGGATGATGGACACGATCCTCGACCTCGGTTGTAACGACGTCGTGGAGGCTGCGCTCGCCGCCGAGACGGGCGACCAGGGCTTCGCCGCCGAGGTGCACCGCCGTTTCACCGGGTTCTACGGACGGTTGGTGCTCGGCAGCACCGAGGAATTGGAGGATCTGCCCGACACCGCCGCGGTGCGCGCGGCGATCGCCGAGGACCTCGGGCAAACGGTTCCCGCCGACCCGTGGGAGCAGTTGCGGGCGGCGATCGCCGCGGTGTTCGAGTCGAGCAGATCGCGGCGCGCGCTGGCCTATCGCCGGCATTACGGGATCCAGGACGACCTCGGCACCGCGGTCACGGTGCAGGCCATGGTGTTCGGCAACCTCGACGACGATTCCGGTACGGGCGTACTGTTCACTCGCAACCCCGTCGACGGCACCCGCGAACCCTACGGCGAGTATCTCCCGCGCGGCCAGGGCGAAGACGTGGTGTCGGGCCGAGTGACCCCCAAACCCTTGTCGCACTTGGCGCGGCAGTGGCCGACGGTGCACACCGAACTGCTCGCCGCGGCCGAACGACTCGACCGCGAGGGCCGTGACGCGCAGGACATCGAGTTCACCGTCCAACGCGGCGAGCTGTTCCTGCTGCAATCGCGCCCGGCCAAGCGCACCGCACGGGCCGCGGTGCGGATCGCGGTGGAACTGGTCGACGAAGGTGTACTCACGCCCGAGCAAGCGCTCACCCGCGTGACACCCGATCAGGTGCGGACTCTCTTGCGCCCCGAAATCGCCACCGGTGCGGCCGATACCGCGCAGGTGCTGGCGACCGGCGTCGGAGCCAGCCCCGGCGTTGTCACCGGCACGGTGGTCGACACCCCGGAGGCCGCGCAGGCCGATCCCGGCTGCGTACTGGTGCGCAAAGCCACCAGCCCTGACGATGTGCACGGCATGATCGCCGCGGGCGCGGTCATCACCGAGCAAGGCGGCGCGACCTCGCACGCCGCCGTAGTGAGCCGCGCACTGGACACGCCGTGTGTGGTGGGCTGCGGCAGCGGCACCGTCGCGCGCCTGACCGGCACCGTCGTGACCGTGGACGCGACCAGCGGCCGCGTCTACGCCGGGGCGGTAGCCACCTCGGCCATCGATGAAGGTTCCGACGACGATCTCCGTCTGCTCACCGAATGGGCACAACGGCACAGTCCGGTGCGCGTGGGTGAAGACGATGTCGTCGCGCCGGTGTTCGACGCCGACGCGCTCGCGCCCGAAGAACTGGGCGAGCAGTTGCCCGAGATCCCTTCCGGCACGAAAACAGTTCGCGGCGCGCTGTTCTGCGCGCCCGACGGCGTGCGCGCCGCGCTCGACGCAGGCGTGGAAGTGATCGTCGCACCGTATCGGCTGCCCGTACTGCTGGCCGCCATCGATCATCAGAGGAGGACGGCATGAGTACACCCGAGCGGGTCACCCATCGCGAGCTGCGCGAGCTGCTCCGCAGCTTTCACGAATCCGGGTGGAATGCCATGACACTCGATGTCGACGGAATCCGGGTCACCGTCGGCAAGGACGGCCCGCCGTCGGCGGTCGCGGCGGGGAGAGACGCCTCCGGTAGCTCGGCCACGGCACCCGAAGCGGCCCCGGCCAGGACACTGCCACCCGCACCCCAAGGACCCGCCACGGCGCCGACGAAGTCGACCGCACCGACCACGCCCGCCGCCGAGCCGGTCGACGCCGCGGGATGTGTCGAGATTCGGTCGCCCGCCGTCGGCTCGTTCTGGGTCGCGCCGAGTCCGGGTGAACCACCTTTCGTTCAGGTCGGCGACACCGTTGACAACGCGCAGCAACTCGGGATCGTCGAGGTGATGAAGTTGATGAACCCGGTGGTCGCCCCACAGCCGGGGGAGATCGTGCGGGTGTTCGTCGCCGACGCCGCGCTGGTCGAGTACGACCAGCCGTTGTTCTTGCTGAGGCCCACCGATGGCTGAGTCGGCGGTCGCCGCGGAGACCACGGTCACCAGTACCCCGCTGCGCAGGGTGCTGGTGGCCAACCGGGGTGAGATCGCGGTCCGAGTGGTACGGGCGTGTCAAGCGCTGGGCATCGAGGCCGTGGTGGTGACCTCGACGGTCGACCGAAACGGACTTGCCGCGCGCCTGGCCGACCGCGCGGTGTGTATCGGGCCGGCCTCGGCGTCCGAAAGCTACCTGCGCATCGAATCGATACTCAGCGCCGCACTCGGCACCGGTTGCGACGCGGTGCACCCCGGCTACGGATTCCTCTCGGAGAACCCGGAATTCGCCGCCGCGTGTGTAGCGCACGGACTCGTGTTCATCGGTCCGCGCCCGGACGCGGTGGCGCAAGCGGGCGACAAGGCGCGCGCGAGAGAATTGGCGCGCTCGGCCGGAATACCGGTCTTGTCGGGATCCGCGGTAGTGGCATCCGCTGCGGCGGCGGCCCGCGCCGCCGCTGACCTCGGGTACCCCGTTCTCGTGAAGGCAGCGGCGGGCGGCGGCGGCCGAGGCATGTCGGTGGTGGCCAACGAGCGCGAGTTACGCGCCCGTTGGCCCGCCGCGGCGGCCGAGGCCCAGTCGGCGTTCGGCGACGGTCGCCTGTATGTCGAACGGTTCATCCGACACGCGCGCCACATCGAGGTGCAGGTGCTCGGCGACAAATACGGCACGGTGATCCACCTCGGCGAACGCGACTGCACACTGCAACGGCGGCATCAGAAGGTTGTCGAGGAATCGCCAGCACCCAATCTGCCCGAGCGGATTCGCACCGAAATACGCGACAGCGGGGTCGCTTTCGCCACGGCACTGAAGCTCGACAGCGCGGGAACGGTCGAATTCATCTACGACGCCGATACCGGCGATTACGCCTTCCTCGAATTCAACGCGCGCATTCAGGTGGAACACCCGGTGACCGAGATGGTGACCGGGGTCGACCTGGTCGCCGAGCAATTGCGCAGTGCGGCGGGGGAGCGGCTGCGCTACACCCAGGGCGACGTCGCGCTCTCCGGTCACGCCATCGAGGTCCGGGTCACCACCGAGGACCCGACCAAGGATTTCATTCCGACCCCGGGCACGGTCACCGTGTGGCAGCCGCCGACGGGCGCGGGGATCCGCGTCGACAGCCACTGCGAGCCCGGCTATGTCGTCACGCCCTACTACGACTCGTTACTGGCCAAGGTCATCGCCCATGGACCCGACCGTGCCACGGCCGCCGACCGCATGGTCGCCGCGCTCGGCCGACTCCGGGTCGAAGGTGTCGCGACCATCACCGAATTCGTCCGAGTCGCAGTCGATCACCCCGACTTCCGGGCGGGCACCGTCACCACCGACTGGATCGCTTCCCGAGGACTACCCGAGTATTTGGAGTTGAGCGCATGAGTTACCTGGATTGTGCCCCGCGCACCGAGGGCGGCGGCCGCCGCAAGATCGACATCATCGATCAGACCCTGCGTGACGGCCCGCAGAGCTGGTGGGGGATGCGGCTGCGCAAGGACATGGGTCTGCCGATGGCCGCCGAACTCGACAACACCGGCTTCCACACCATCGACCTGGTCGGCAGCTCGATCTTCGAAGTCCTGGTGCGCCACTGCAAGGAAGACCCGTGGGAACAGCTGATCTCGCTGTCGAAGGCCATGCCGAACACCACCGTGCGCGCGGGCACCCGCAGTAACGGCATCGTCACCTTCGGACTCACCGCCGACAGCGTCATGGACCTGTGGGTGCAACGGCTGTGCGCACACGGCATCGGCAGTTTCTGGATCTACGACGGCCTGTTCAACACCGACAAGATCGGTCGACTGGTCAACACCGTGCACGCCGAAGGTGCCCAGGCGCTGCCGTGCATCCTTTACGCCGACAGCCCATTCCACACCGACGAGTACTACGCCTCCCGCACTCGTGAACTGGTCGCGCTAGGCGCCGACGGCATCGAACTGGAGGACGCGGCGGGCCTGCTCACCCCGGAGCGCACACGCACACTGGTGGCCGCGATCAAGGGCGCCGCGGGCGCGCTGCCGGTGGAAATCCATTTCCACAGCAACAACGCGCTCGCGCCACTGAACTACCTGGAGGGCCTACTCGCGGGTGCCGATCGGGTGCACACCGCCAGTCGTCCACTGGCGGCGGGGGTTTCGTTGCCCTCCACCGAGAACACCGTGGCGAACCTGCGCTACGCCGGTTTCGATGTCGACCTGGACGAGTCCCGTTTCGCCGCCGTCGAGCAGCACTTGTTGCGCGTCGCGGAATACGAGGACCTGCCGGTCGGCCAACCCGCCGAATTCGCGTTGTTCCAGTACCGCCACCAGTTGCCTGGCGGGATGGCGGGCACCTTCAAGGCGCAACTGCGCGATCGCGGCATGGTCGACCGCTTCGAAGAGGTGCTCGACGAGATGTCGCGGGTGCGCGAAGAGCTCGGCTACCCGGTGATGGCGACGCCGTTCTCGCAACTGGTTGGCACCCAGGCGGTGCTGAACGTGGTGACCGGGTCGCGCTATTCGGTCGTGCCCGACGAGGTGATGATCTACGCGCACGGCTTCTACGGCAAGCCCGTCGCACCCCTGGATCAGAATGTCCTGGACACGATCATGGGTTCGCCGAAGGCCAAGAGCTTCGAGAACTGGGAGCCGCCACAGCCCACGCTCGCGCAGCTTCGCGAGCGGTTCGGCACGGCGATCAGCGACGACGAGCTGATCCTTCGACTATTGGTGCCGGAGAACGACATCGACGTGATGCGCGCGACCCCGCAACGCGAGCGCGACTTCGCGCCGACGACCAAACAGCTGCGATTCATCAGGCAGCTCGTGGAAACCTCGGTGTCGGCCTACCTGCACATCGACGCGCCCGACTTCTCACTGACGCTGGAAGGTGATCACTGATGGGTGAACTCGGTGTCGACCGGCCGACCAAACGCAGGGCCGGTGTGGCGGCGGGTGGGCTCGCGGTGGCCGACTCGCGGCCGGTGCTGGACGGTGACGCGGTGCTCGGCACCCGCTGCACAGTCTGCCGGTACGCGTGTGCGCAGCAGGGGATCCCGTGGTGCCCGGTTTGTTATGAGCCGGTCGGCGCCGCCCGGTTCGCCAGGGCCGGCGCGGTCTGGTCCTCGACCGTGGTGGCGATCGCGGTCGGCACCCGTCGCCCGCCCTTCGGGGTGGCCTACCTCGATCTCGACGACGGCCCCCGCGTGCTGGTACACACCGACGAGCCCACCGTGCTCGCCGCGGGTACCCGGATGGCGGTCGTGGGTACCGACGACGGGGATCTCATCGCGAGCAAGGAGGTTGGAGCGTGAATCAACCCATGTTGTGGGGCGTCGGCACCTCACCCTATGGACGGTTGCCCGAGCGCAGGGTGGAGGCGCTGGCCTGGGAAGCGGTCGCCGAAGCCGTGCGCGATGCGGGCATTCGCCCCGACCGGATCGATGCCGTCGTCGTCGGTTCCGTTTTCGGGCCGCCCGGTGTCGCGACGCGCGTCCAGCGCGGGCTCGGTATCCGCCCGGTGCCCATGTGGACGGTCGAAAACGCGTGTGCCAGCGGCACGAGTGCCTACCACGAGGCCGTCGAGGCAGTGCGAGCCGGACGATTCGGTTGCGTGCTGGTGCTGGGCGTCGAACAGATGTCGACTCTGTTCTCCGGGGCGATCGTGCCCGAGGCGACCGATCCGGAGGGCGCGGCCTCGCTGCCGCTGCCGGGACTGTATGCCCTGCAGGCGCGTCGTTATATCGACGAATTCGGTGTCAGCCCGGAACAACTCGCCGCGATAGCGGTGAAGAACAAGCGCAACGGTGTGGACAACCCGCGCGCGCAACTGCGGTCCGAGGCGCCGACGATCGATGCGGTGCTCGCGTCGAGGATGATCGCCGAACCGCTGACCTTTCTGCAATGTTGCCCGACCAGCGACGGTGCCGCCGCGGCCATTGTCGGCGGCGACCGTGGCGCGGCAGACGATCTGCGGATCGAGTCCTCGGCGATGGTGTCGGGTGCGCTGTGGGACCACCGCAGTACCGAGGTATGGGGATTCGCCAGCGTCGCGCGGGCGGCCGAGCAAGCCTTCGCGCAGGCCGGTCGCGTACCCGCCGAGATCGACGTGCTCGAGGTGCACGACGCGTTCACGATCGGTGAGATCATCACCCTGGAGGCGCTCGGCCTGGCCGAACGTGGCAAAGGCGCGGAACTGGCGCCGTCGGGCCACACCGCGCGCGACGGCGCGCAACCGGTGAACCCCAGCGGTGGTCTGCTCTCGCGTGGGCATCCGCTGGGCGCGACCGGCCTTGCCCAGCTGGCGGAGATCGCGTGGCAGCTGCGCGGCCGTGCGCAGGCCCGACAGGTGGCCCGCCACGGGGTCGGCTTGGTGGAGACCATGGGTGGCGGCGCGGCAGGAATGGACGGCAATGCCTGTGTGGTGACCATCCTGTCGACGCAGCGCTAGTTCGCCTCGGCGCGGCTCGGGTGCGCGGCGGTCCGCGCCGACTGGGCGACGACCAGGACGTCGAATCAAAGACGTGACAAGCGTCACTGCGATCTCGGTCGAGTTCGAGAGACACTGGTGGACAGGATATTTCGAGCGAGCAGTAGCCGGGGATCCGGGAAAATCAGGTGATCTCTGTCGTACCCCCCAGGAATACTGACCGGCGGCCGATGAGTTGAGCCAACCATCCCCGTCCCATCTCATGTGGCGCCGCGACAGGAGTTGACGACGGCTCACCGCCGCCCACCGACTGCCTGCCCCAACGAACACCGGAGGTTCCGCCCATGCCCGCCGACATCACCGATCGCTCGACGGGCGGGCGAACCCCGATGGTTATTCGACTACTCGTGTTCGCGACCTTCGTGGTGATTCTGAACGAGACCATCATGATCAACGCGATCCCGCGCCTGATGGAGGACATGCACGTCACCGAGCGTTCCGCGCAATGGGTGTCGACAGCCTTCATGCTCACCATGGCCGCGGTCATCCCCGTGACCGGCTGGTTCCTGCAACGAGTGACCACTCGGCGCGCGTACGCGATCGCGATGGGTGTGTTCCTGGCCGGCACGGCACTCTCGGCGATCGCACCCTCGTTCGCCGTGTTGCTGGTCGGCCGGGTCGTCCAGGCAGGCGGCACCGCCGTGATGATGCCCCTGTTGATGACCACCTTGATGACGGTGGTCGCCGAGCGCGATCGCGGCAAGGTGATGGGTAACGTCACGCTGGCCATCTCGGTCGCGCCCGCTATGGGCCCGGTCATCTCCGGGCTGGTGTTGCAGGTCGCCTCGTGGCGGTGGCTGTTCGTGCTGGTCCTCCCGATCGCCGGCATCGTCACCCTGCTGGGCCTGCGTCGACTGGAGAACGTCGGCGAGCCCGAGACCAGCGAGTTGGACTGGCTGAGCGTGCTGTGCGCGGCGCTCGGCTTCGGCGGGCTCGTCTACGGCCTGAGTACTTTCGAGACCACCAATGTCATGGAGCCCACGCTGATCACCGTGGCGGGTGCGGCGTTGATCGGCCTGTTCGTCGCACGTCAGATCCGCTTGCAGCGCACCGGAACCCCACTGCTCGATCTGCGCATCCTGCTGGCGGGTACCTACACCAAGGCGCTGGTGCTGATGGCGGTGGCGTTCCTCGCCATGCTCGGCTCGATGCTATTGCTTCCGCTGTACCTGCAGAACCTGCGTGGGCTTTCGCCGTTGGCCACCGGATTGTTGGTGATGCCAGGCGGTCTGGCGATGGGGCTGCTCGGGCCGGGGATCGGTCGGCTCTTCGACCGGTTCGGCGGTCGGCTGCTGGTGATTCCTGGCGCGGTCGGTGTGACGGTGGCGCTGGCCGGCTTCACCCAGATCTCTCCGACCATGCCGTACTGGGTGTTGCTCGTGCTGCACATCCTGCTGATGGTGTCACTGGCCGCCACGTTCACCCCCGTGTTCACCCTGGGACTCGGTGCGCTCCCGAAACACCTGTACTCGCACGGCAGCTCGATGCTCGGCACGTTGCAGCAGGTCGCCGCCGCGCTCGGTACGGCACTCGTGGTGACGGTGATGTCGACCCGCAGCAGCGCGCTCATCGCCGACGGCGTCGACCGGGTCACCGCGAGCCTCGACGGGATGCGGTGGGCGTTCGGCGTATCCGCCGGGCTTTCGGTGATCGTCATCGTGACGGCGGTGTCGCTACCCAACCGTGCCCCCAAGACCGAGGATTCCGACGACGACGCGGACAAGCCGCTGTTGGTCCACTGACGCGACTCGCGCCGGCGATAGCAGAATGCCCTGCGGTGCACCGTGAATTCGGTCGCGCCGCAGGGCATTTCTGGTGGTGGGAGATCAGGGGGCTGCGTTGTCGGTGACCACTTCGGGCAGCCGGTCGGCACCCCAGCTGCGATGGACGTAACCCACGACGCGTTCCAGTTCTTCATAATCGACAGCGGCCAACTCGCCGGGTTCGAGCGGGTCGAAATGGAAGATGTACAAGCGCGAGGCGAACTGCTCGAACGGCAGTGACGCCTCGCCGAACCGTTCGCCGTGCCCCGCGGTGCCGACGACTACGCCGTCACCCCAGTCCTGGCCGCTGTCATTGTTCGGGTTGTAGAAGTAGACCCGCATCGTTTCCTGCGGATCGAGGGTGACCCGCAGGACGGTGATCGCGTGCCAGCCGACGAAACGCGCCGCACTGTCGGTGACCGCGATACCGGCGGGCTGCGGATGCACCAGTGGCTGATTGCCGTTGTAGAACGGGTGATAGCCCGCGTAGAAGTAGCGGAGGAACTCGCTGAGGTCGATCAGTTTCCCGCTCGCCACATCCACATTGATCCGGAATCCACGCCCCGACCACCAGCCGTGGAATTCGGGATTGATCCACCGATGCGGATCGCCCTCCCTGCCGATGCACTCGCGACCCATCTCCGCGTAGATCCGGTCGAGGTGGGGGACCACCAGTAACGACACAGGGTCCAGATCGTTCGGCATGGTGGTGGCGACGCCGGACAGGCTCTCGCGCGAAGAAATGGGCTTGCCTTCGAAGTGCATCACGATCTCGTCGTCCCGCGCGGCCCACGCCAAGGTCTGCAACAGGTAGTCGGGATCGTTGTAGGCCCACATCGAGAGTGCTCGCGCGGACTGGCAGGTCGGATTGTCGCCCTGACCCACCCCGAGCGGAAGGCCGAGGATCGACAGCATCCCGGACAGCAGCCACGCGCGCGGTTCGGGTGTCGGACCGAAGGCATTGGCCAGGCGGTCGGCCGAAGCCGCCGAAAGATGCAGTGCGATCTGGCGCCACAGCGCGGGGGCGACCGGTGGCTGATACAGGATGCCGCGTTCCAGCATCAGTGCGAATCCGTAGATGCACTGCGCCGTCTCGACGTGCACGGCCTTGTCGATCAAGATGCGGACGAGTTCGTGGTAGCACAGCAGACAGTCGCGCCCCGTACTCGACAGACCCATCGCCTCGGCGAGCAGATACTCACCCTTGCCGAGCAGAAACCGCAGCAGCACAGCGTGATAGGGCGACACCAGGCCGGTGTCGTGCATGGATCGCGCGAAACCCGACGCCTCGTACTGCAGGGCGCTGTCGTCCATGGATTCCAGCCGGGTGGCATAGACCTCGACGCCGGGGTCTTCCCTGCACGCGTCGGTGGTGCCGTAGAGACTGCTGATCAGCCGGTCCGCGCCGAGCCCGGTGGCACCGAGATCGATGTCCGGGTTGCTCCGCGCGACAGCGATCTGGGTGATCATGCGCTTCACCGGATCCACCTGGATGGGCCGCTGACGCAGGATGCGCCAGATCTCATCGACGAGGTGCTCGAGCACCTTCTCGTAGCCCACCTGCTCGACGAGGTGGTGTAGTAGCGCGCGCGGCAGCTGCGCGATGCGTCCCTGCTGCGTGCGCTCGGCCTCGCTCGGCGGCATGAACAGCATCGTCAGATTGATCGCCAGTACCTGCGACAGATGATAATTCGCCTGCTCGGCGGAGATCATCGGATGCACGTACTCGCCGCCTGCGACCGCCTGCAAGCGCAGTTCGCTCACCGCTTCCAACACGACGGTTTCGGCATGGGGGCTGCGCAGTGACCCGGTGCTGAGCGTCGGGATGAGAATCTGCGGGTTGGCCCAGTCGGTGCCGAGGAACAGCCCCGCCGCCTCGAGTTGAATTGCCCGCGACTGCACCGCAGCGCAGCCGCCGGGCAACAACAACACCCTCCGCAGTGCGTCCAGCACTCTCGGCAGTTTGATCTGCTTGCCGAAGTCGCTGGCGTCCGAGAGCGATCGCGTGGCGTCGTCCAGCGACTCCAGGCGTTTGGCCAGAGTCGCTGTCGCCGCAGCCGTAGCCGCCGCATCGCCGCTGAATGGACTCAAATCCGGATCCTCCTGTGATCCGTTGTCGGAGAACGGATCAGATATAGAAGTCGAGCTCTTCCTGTCGCTTCAGCAGATCCCGGAGAGTGTACGGATCGTCGCCGAAGAAGTACAACAGCCCCCAATGGTTGCCGAACGCTGTGCGTTTGGTGACTTTCTCCTCCAGGGGTGAGGTCAACTCGTGTGCGTCGAAGTAGTCGTGGTCCTCGGTCTCCTCCGGCACCGACATTTGACTGACCACTCTGCGTCGAGGGTAGACGCCGAACGAACCCGCGTGCCCCTTCGCGTCCACGACCTCCTTCGGGAAGAACGCCTCGATCTCCTCGGCGGTGGTCTTGGGATCGAATGCGAGCACGAGTGCGTGATAGGCATTGAATCCGTAGGCGCGTTCGAGCAGCTCGAAGACCTTGAAGCCCGGTGGCCGGTAGGCGACCTCGCCGAAATACATCTCACCGTCGCTGGTGACGAAGTATTCGGGATGCACGAATCCGAATTCGATGTCGAATGTCTTGATCAGCTTCTCGACCTGCCGGGTGATTTCCGGTCGATAGCGTTCGAGCTCGGGGGTGGCGGGCACGAATACGGAGTAACCGAGGGTCACGTATTCGGAAATGTTGAGGAACATGATCTTGCCGTCGTGGATCCACGCTTCCACGGCGAATTCCCAGCCGTCGAGGTGCGATTCCATCAGGACCGGGAATTCCTCGTCGGGGATAGTGTCGATCTCGTCGGGTGTGCGGATCACCCGGTGACCGAGGCAGCCGGCCTTGTCGAAGGCCTTGACGTGGATGGGGTCGTTGGGGTCGCCGTCGAGCTTCAGCAGGGTCTGGTTGACCCGCTTGAGGAAGCGGATGACGTCGTCGCGCTCGTGTGCCTCCTCGAAGATACCGACGCGGATGCCGCCCAACTGTGCGCGGCGTTTCATCAGCGCCTTGTCGCGCAGTAGCATCGCCTGACCGAACAGGCGGGGATTGTCGAGCAGGACGGAGTTGATCGCGCCTGCCCATTCGACCGTCTCCTCGAAGATCGGAATGGCGACGTCGACACCCAATTCCTTCAGCGTCTCGGCGATTTCCATCGAGCGATCGTTGAGACGCTCGAAATTCCATGGGATATAAGGAATGTTGTGGTGGACGCAATATTCTTCGGCCCATTCGGGGGCAACGACGACATATCGCCTGTCGAATCTATCCACCGCTTCGACAGCGTTCAAGCTCCAACCCAATAGAGCTACATAGCCTTTTTCCGTGTTCCGAGCCTTCGATTCTTGGGTTGCAATCGACAAACCGTCTCCCCTCTAGACCTCAAATTTTCTTGAATTTTCGACATCGAGGTCGTCTACCTCAAAATCTCCATCGTTACTCCGGAGTACCCATCGTGGTGTGCCATCAAACTGTAACCGACGGCCACTGACGGTGACGAGACGGGCATAATTGCAGGTCACGGCGATATCGTCGGCGCGGAAATCTGACCGATTTCCGCGAATCGATCGCTGCGGGGTCGTTGCCGCGAACCTCGTTGACGGGCAATCGATCACGCGACAGGCCGACACGTCACGGCGTGCGCCCGGCCATAGCCGACCGCTCACACGGCAATAAATGCGCGAACTCCCGGACCGAGTAACGGTCCGGGAGTGGGGTCGATGCGCCGCTGCGTGATTTACAGAGGCAGGGTGGGCGCGGCGACGATCGGGGAGTAATTTTCCGGATTGCCGACAACGGTCTGACTGACCTCACCGTCGACCGATACCGGAAGATCGCCAGCCAGCGTCACCCGATGCAGCTGACGACGGTGCTCACCGAAATCGGCGACGCCATAGTGCTGAGTGGCACGGTTGTCCCACAATGCCACGTCACCATCGCGCCAGTCCCAGCGCACGGTGTTCTCCAGCCGAATAATGCGCTGCTGGAACAGTTCCATGAGCGCGCGCGAATCCTGCGCCGAGACATCGAGCAGGGTCTTGACGAATTGACCGAGCACCAGCGACTTCTTCCCCGTCTCGGGGTGCAAGCGCACCACAGGGTGGCGGGTCTCGAACTGCTCGTTGGTGAATTCCTGATAGTAGGTGTTGTCGGAGTAGCTGCTGCGCCCGTGTTCGGCGTAGTCGTACCGGTTGGTGTGCAGTGCCCACAGTTCCTCGGCCAGGTGCCGCAGCGACACGGGCAGCGCGTCGTAGGCGGCCGTGGTGGACGCCCACACGGTCGTCCCGCCGTAGGGCGGCAGCGTCACCGCGCGCAGCAGCGAAGCCTTCGGCACGCGATCGACGAACGTGACATCCGAGTGCCACGCGTTCGCGGCGCCTTCCAGCTCCAGCAGGTCCGTGCCACGAGACTTCACGGTGGGATGCGGCTGGGTGGGGGTGCCGAGGCGGGCGGCGGCTTGCCACTGGGTGCTGCGGTCCAGGTGGTGCTGGTCGCGGAAGAACAGCACCTGATGTTCGGCGAGCGCGACCTGGATCGCGGTCGCGGTCGGATCGTCCAGCTCTTGACCCAGCGTGATGCCCCTGACCTCGGCGCCGAGCGCGCCGCCGACCTTGCACACGTCGAGGACAGGTAACTCACGGCGCGTCGACACCGAACGGGCGGGTGGGGCAGCCACGGCAGTCATCGGTCCTCCTCGACCTTCGCCAACACGGGGACGTACGGCTTCTCGCTCGAATCTAGGCCGAACGCGACGACGGGAAAACCGTTGCGATCACCGTGCGGTAAACCCGCCACGCCCCCGAAAACGTCACGCTGACCGGCCGAGTTTGCGTCGACTCCGCAGTGGTACGCCGTCACGGATTCGGCAATCAGCGAGGAGGCACTATGTCGAAGATCCTGTTCGTCGTGACCGGTTCCGATCATTGGACCCTGGCCGATGGGAGCGAACACCCCACCGGCTATTGGGCCGAGGAAGTGATCGCGCCCTACCGTGCGTTCAAGTCCGCCGGATACGAGATCGTGGTGGCGACGCCGGGCGGGGTGGTGCCGACGCTCGACCAGGCCAGTCTCGCGCCCGAGTTCAACGGCGGCGAGCAAGGCGCCGCGGACATGCGGTCGGCGCTCGATGACGCGGAGGAGTTGACGCGGCCGATCCCCCTCGAGGACGTCGCGGTCGGCGACTACGCCGCCGTGTTCTACCCCGGCGGGCACGGTCCGATGGAGGACCTGTCCGTCGACAAGAATTCCGCGCGGGTCCTGCTCGAGACCCTCGCCTCCGGACGGCCGCTGGCGGTGGTCTGTCACGCACCGGCCGCGTTGCTGGCCACGGTGGACGACGACGGTCGCTCACCGTTCGACGGTTACCGGCTGACCGCGTTCACCGACGCGGAAGAGCGCACGACCGGACTCGCGGACAACGCCAAGTGGTTGCTCCAGGATCGTTTGGTGCGTTTGGACATCGATTTCCGCGAAGAGACGGCGTGGAGTCCGCACGTGGAGGTCGACCGAGGACTGTTCACCGGCCAGAACCCTGCCTCCGCCGGGCCACTCGCCGACGAGGTGCTCGCCGCGTTGGCCTGACCCCTGCGCGGTACACACGGCGCGCATCACTCCGGGGAGTGTCACAGAAAATCGGCCATGCTCAACCTGTTTCGGGTTGGCCATGGCCGATTCGCCGCGCAGGTCGGTGGCTTTCGGCTATTTCCAGTAGGCCTGCGCCTTGATGGACTCCTTGGGTAACGCGTGCGTGGTCTTCAGCGTCTTGGTGATCGATCGCGTGGTGGCGCCGTCGCACGCGACCCAGCCGAATCCGCCCGGATCGCAGGTGATCTGCTCGGCCTGCTCGCGCATCAATCGGCCCCCGTCGACGCGTTGCAGCCAGGTGACCTCGGTGGCGGGACCCGAGCGCACCGGCAGTGTTTTGTCGGATTCGTACTGCCATTCCAGCCACACCCTGGCCGGGATCTCGCCGAGTGCGTCCAGTAGGGAGTTGATCGCGGGCAGTGAGGCGGTGTCGCCGAAGATCACGAACTCCGACGGTGCCGGGTCCGGTACCACGAACGTGGACGCGCCAACGCCTTTCGCGATAATGCTGGCTTCGAGTTGGTCGCCGGGCTCGGCTTGCGCCGCCCACAGTGAGGCGGGGCCGTGGTGGACGGCGAACTCGATGTCGAAGGTGTCCTCGGCGGGGACCGGGTCGACCAGCGTGTAGCCGCGCTGACGTAGTTTGCCGGTGCCGTCATCGATCCACAGTCGAATCCACTGCGTGGGATGCGACGGGATGTCGGCGAGGAGTCCGCCCCCGGTGAAGCCGATACGAATGTATTTGTCGGTGACGGTCTCTACCGATGTGGCGGTCAGCTGATAGTTGTCCGCGCGCCACGTCTTCATGATGAGCCCGTCAAAGCCTTTACCCATGAAATGTAGGCTACCCTAACCAACTACGATTCGGTGTGCTGAATCCGCTCGAATCCGCTCGAATCGGGCGAACGCTCGGCGTGGACGCACTCGGGTTCCGCGCGTCCACGCCGAGGCGGTCACGCCGGTGCCGTCGCCGACGCCAAGTGCCATCCGGTGGCCCTGGAACGTTCGTTCCAGAAGTCGGCGTAGCGGCCGTCCATGGCCAGCAGCTCGGTGTGCGTGCCGCGCTCGACGATGCGCCCACCGTCGAGGAAGAGGATCTGATCGGCGTGCGCGATGGTCGTGAGGCGATGCGCGACGACCATGACCGTCTTGCTCTTGGTCAGTTCGTGCACACCGCGCACCACGACCGCCTCGCTGTGTGGGTCCAAGGAGCTCGTCGCCTCGTCGAGCAGGACGATGGGCGCGTCCTTGAGCAACGCGCGTGCGATCGAAACACGTTGGCGCTCACCACCCGACAAGGCGCTACCGCCCTCGCCGACCGGACTGTCCACGCCGTCGGGCAGACGCGCGGCGATCTCGTCGACCCGCGCCGCGGCGACCGCGCGGTCGAATTCGGCCTCGGTGGCCTCCGGCCGACCGATCGTGATGTTCTCCGCGACCGACCGATCGAAAAGGTAGACGTTCTGGAATACCAGCGAGAGTTGGTTCAACAGCGTCTCGGTGGGTTGCTCGCGCACGCCGTGCCCGCCGACGATCACCCGACCCGAGTCGACGTCGTAGTAGCGCGCAGCCAAGCGCAGCAGCGTGGTTTTACCCGCTCCGCTGGGACCCACGATCGCCGTCGTGGTGCCAGCGGGCACCGTGAACGTCAGATTCGACAGCACGGGGGATTCGGGTTGATAACCGAAAGTCACCGCGTCGAATTCGACACCGGAGGCCGAGGGTGTCACCGCGCCAGTGGCTTCCGGGAGTACCGGTTCTTCCAATAGTCCCGTCACTCGATCGACCGCCGCCGCTGCCGAACGCAACCCGTTGCTCACCTGCGCCGTCTGGTTCAACGGTTCGATGAATCGGGCGCTCACCGCGATGAGCGCGATCGCGGCGGCGGGCGAGATGCCGCCGCCGGTGAACCGGCTGACCACGGCGTAGGCCAGGAGCAGGAACAGCGCCTGAACCACCAGTGAGAACACGATGAGGCCGGGAACAGCGATGAAGACCATCCGTTTGTTCGCCGCACGCTGCTGGTGCAGTGCCCGCTCCAACGCGCGGTTGCCGGAGCCCACCGCACCGAAGGCGCGCAGCACCGGTTGGGCCTGGGCGAATTCGACCACGCGCGAGTCGGCTTCGGCCGCGGCCTCGTGCACGCTTTCGTCGGACGAGGCGTAGGAGCGGTTGGCCACCCAGTTCACTCCGAACAGCACCGGCGCCGAGATCAGCATGATCAGTGCGACCCGCCATTCGATGAACAGCATGCCGACAGCTACGGCGATCGGCACGACGATGCCGTTGAGTACCTTGGCGAGCAGATAGGCGATCGTGCCCTGGATCTCCCGGATGTTCTCCACGGCGATCCTGGAAAGCGGTCCGGCACCGTGGGTTTCGAACCAGCCCAGCGGCAGCGCGTTGAGGTGGTCGCCGATCCTGGTCTGCAATCCGCGTTGCATGCCGACCGCGATCCGCAGCCCGACGGAGGCTTGCAGGTAGCCGAAGATGGCCATCACGGCGACGGTCGCCGCCATCACCAGCACCCAGATCCACGCAAGACCGAGGTCGTTGTCGAACAGCGCCTGCAGGACGGGGACGAGGAGCAGATAGGCGACCGCCTGGCTGAGCGAGAAGGCGATGATGGCGGCGAACAGCCGGGGGATCAGTCGAGAGAATTCGGCGGGGACGAGCCCGAGTACCTTGCGAATCATCGAACTTCCTCACTCTCGACGAGCGAAACGGTGTGCAGCGCGGCCTCGTTCATTTCCCAGAGCCGCTGGTAGGTGCCGCCCGCCGCGTGCAGGCTCGCGTGGGTGCCTTGCTCGACCAGCACTCCGTTGTCCAACACCAGGATCTGGTCGACGCCGGTGATGGTGTGCAGCCGGTGCGCGATCACCAGGACGGTCCGCTCGGCGACGAGGACCGCGAGCGCGTCCTGAACCGCCGCCTCGGATTCGGGGTCGGCGAAGGCCGTCGCCTCGTCCAGGACCAGCACGGGGGTATCGGCCAAGAGGGCGCGCGCGATCGAAAGGCGTTGCGCCTCACCGCCGGACAGATTGACGTCCGTGCCGATATTCGAGTCGTAGCCGTGTGGCATCGCGATGATCCTGTCGTGGATCTGCGCGGCGCGTGCGGCGCGCTCGAGTTCCTCGTCGGTGGCGTGTTCGCGGGCAAGGCGCAGGTTGTCACGGATCGATCCGCGGATCAGCCGAACATCCTGGAAGACGAAACCCACGGTGTGATAAAGCTCTTCGGTACTGAAGTCGCGGATATCGCGGCCACCGATGGTGATTCGACCCGATCCGACGTCGTAGAACCGTGGAAGGAGTTTCGCGAGCGTGGACTTGCCCGACCCGCTGGGGCCGACCAGTGCGGTAAGGGTTCCCGGTGCGAGCTCGAGATCGAGGCCGCGCAACACCTCGCGTTCGGCGTTGTAGCCGAAGGTGACGCCGCTGAATCTCACCAGACCGTCGGGGTCGGCGCGCACGTCGCCGGTCTCCGTCGAATCCTGCGCGGCTGCGGGCGCATTCGTGACAAGCTCGGTGGTCTGTTGCAGCTCGTGCAGCCGCACCGCCGCCGCGCCCGCGGTGCGCAGGGCCTGCCCGCCGTAGCCGAGGCCCAGGAGCGACGCGCCGAGGCCGAGGCCGACCAGGAAGAACGGCAGCACATCCAGCGGGGTGATCCAGTCGAGGCCGACACCGGCCAGGCCAGCCACCGCGATCACCAGCATCACCGACACGGGCGAGATCACCACGTCGGTGAACGACTGCAGCGGGATCATCGGCGTCTTCCACCGATCCAGACTGCGGGTCTGCCCGTCGACGGCGGCCTGGAACTCGGTGTGCGCCTTGCCTGCCTGCCCGAACGCGCGCACGACCTGGATGCCGTCGACGAATTCGATGGTCTTCTCCTGTACCTGCCGTTCCCAGCGGTTGTATACCGCCAATCGGTCGCGACTGGTCTGATCCATCATCTTGCTCAACGAGATCGCGTAGACCACGAGCGGGATGAGCAGTACCAGCGTCAACCGCCAGTCGACGGTCGCCAGGTAGCCGAGGGTGACCAGGGGGACGACGAGCGCACCCACGAACTCCAGCCGCGCGTGCGCGACCAGATAGTGCAGCGCTTCGACATCGTCCTGGAGGTACTTCTTGATCTCACCCGAGGAGCGCTCGCCGAACCAGCCGAGCGGAACCTGGGTCAGCTTCTGCGCCAACGCACGCCGGACCGCGAGTTGGAATCCGGAGTCCACCAGATGGGTCCAGGTGAGCGCGGCGGCTTGTAAGAGGCCGCGGACCACGAGGACGAGCACGGCGATCAGCAGCAGCCGCCACACGCGATCGGTGTCCACGTTCTCGGCGAGCATCTCTCGGCAGGACTGCACGATCAGGATGAACGGCACGACCGAGAGCACCGACGCGACGGCCATGATGAGGCTCGCGATGTTCAGTGTTGTCGCGACGGGCGCGAGAATTTCTTTGCGCGCCTTGGCTTCCTGCTGCTTGTTCGCCTTTTGTACCGATTTGGGCAAAGGATTGCCCGTATCCGCCCCCACCTGTGGCGCGGCCTCCACCGTCATGTCTTCTCGCCTCTCGAGCTTGGTACGCCGATGTCTCCGGAATCGGGCCAGCTTTACCAGACCCGCGCCCCTCGCAGGATAGGCTAGCCTAAATATCCGAGAAACTGGAGCCCGCCGGCCCATCTCGGCTTCGCCGGATCGAAACCTGCTGAGCCCCGGTCGCGAAGCTGGATTTCCTGCCGGCCCATCCGCGCACGGCTTTACGCTGGCATTCGCTGCCCTGTTACCGATGACTGTTCGTGAGCGATCGAGTCGATGCTCGCCGCGCGCCCCAGACCGGAACGGCGGTGTTCGTGCTGGCTTCGATCGCGTGCGGTCTCGCTGCGTCCGCGCCGCCGCTGGTGCGGGTCGGTCTATGCCGACCACGACATCCGTTCGCAGTAGGCCACAGTTCTGCGTCCAAGGCGAGGCACGCGCCGCCCGATAGCTGCCTTCGGGCCGGAGCGGACGGCGCGTGCTCGCCGCCCCATGCCGGGAGTCGAAACCGAATGTGGTGGGGGCGGGGTGTCAGGTGTTGACGGGATTGAGGCAGTAGGAGGTCGGTTGTTTGCGGTGGTGGATGGCGGTTGTGCGGGTGAACTTTTTGCTCACGGGCTGGCAGACGTTCGCGTCGTCGCGGGCGATTCGCGTGTTGACCTGGTGGGCGCCCCGTGTCGAACAGGGCACTTTTCGCAGGAGGTGGAGGTTTTGGCCGGTGTTGGCGGGGTCGTTGACGCACTCACCGACCTGGGCGTTGAGTTGTGTGCAGGCGTAGACCGTCTTCTTCTTGCGGCGCGAGGTCCACCGGAAGTCGTTGTCGGGGCACCTGTTGGTGGCGGAATTACGCACCACGATCAGTACTGCCTCGGGGGCGGCGCAGTCGCGATGCTGCATGTCCCAGGTGCCGGCGTCCTTGATCTTGACGAAGAAACCGCAGTCACCCACCTTGATGGAGTCGGTTCTCGACGAGGAACCGCATCCGGAAACAGCGAGCACGCACATCATGAGAAGGGCGAGGACAAGGGTGGGGCGTCGGCGAATCGTGCGACGAGGCTTCGGGTTTCGAGGTCGATGGGACATGAGCAATAGCTTCCCAGCTCCGGTCGACCGGGTAAGCCACCAATACTGGTGGCACATGCGCGCGGCGTTACTTGGTGGCCGTCTTGCCTCGAGCTCGGGAAATCGCCACTCCGGCAAGGCAGAAGGCGCCACCCAGCAGGGCCCATCCCGTCGGCGTCTCACCGAGCAGCACCCATGACAGCACCACCGAGACGGCGGGAACGGCGTAGGTGCTCGCGGCGAGCCGACTCGCGTCGGTGCGGCGCAGGGCGAACGACCATGCGGTGAAACCCAGTGCGGTGGGGAACAATCCGAGGTAGATGCCGTCGAAGAGGGTGCGAGCCGGGGCGGTGGACAGTTCACCGATCAGCTGCGGCGCCCACGGCGACAGTGCCACCACACCGACGAGGCACCCCAGCCAGATCGCGGTGAGTCCGTCGACATGGCGCAGCGCGGCCTTCTGGACGAGCACACCCGCCGCGTACAGCACCGCCGCGAGTAGGCACATGAGCACACCGAAACCGCTGCGGTGCCCTTCGACACCGATCGTCATCGTCGCGACGCCCAGCAGCGACACCAAGCCGCCGACGATCAGCATGCGCGTGATTCCCTCACGGAAGATGATCCCGGCCGCGAACGCGACCAGCAGCGGCGCCAGCGTCACCAACAGCGCTGCCGTGCCCGCGTCGACGTGCAGTTCCGCGACGTTGAGTGCCACGGTGTACCCGGCCAGCCACAGCACCGCGTAGGTGGCGATCAGCACCAGCGGAGTCCTGGCGCGTGGAATCCTCGGTTTCCCTTTGGTTTTCACCAGGACGACCACCGACAGCGCCACCCCCGCGACCGCGAGGCGCAGCAAGGCCATCGGCGCCGGGGAGAGCGTTGTGCCGACGTCACGGATGGCGACGAATGCGGAGGCCCACAGGATCACCGTGATCACCGCGGCGATCGCGCTCGGCAGGTCGATGGCCTTGCGAACCGGTGTGGGAGGGGTGGTTTCGGCGGGGGAGAGGTCGGTGGTCACTCGACTATCGTCTCCACTCCGACCAGACAGCACAAGCGATTATTCGACATCAAATGTTAAGGACAGCTGTACAATCAGGCGGTGCTCGACATCTCACACCTCCAGCTCTTACGCACCATCGTCGCCACGGGATCGCTGCGCGCCAGTGCCGCCGCGCTCGGCTACACCCCGTCGGCGGCAAGCCAGCAACTCGCCACCCTCCAGCGCCAGACCGGGCTGCGGCTGGTCGAACGGGTCGGCAGGGGCATCGAGCCGACGACCACCGGACGAGCCCTCGCCACCGAGGCGGAGGCACTGTTCGCCGAACTCGGGCGACTCGACGGGTTGGTCGGCGACCTGCGCGCTGGCCGCGTCGGCAGTCTGTCGATCGGCTACGTCGCCTCGGTCGGTGCCAGTTGGCTCCCGCCGCTCATCGACGTGTTGCGGCGCGAGTTTCCCGAGCTGCGTTTGGCATTGCACCTCGACGAGTTCGGCAGCGGCGGCAGTGATGTCCAGGTTTTCATCGAAGACACGGCCGAGCAACCCGCCGGGTCCGTTTCGGTGCGTCGCCTGCTGTCGGACCCGTATCACGTGATCCTGCGCGACGACGATCCGTTGGCGCAGCGCTCCGGGGTTCCGATCGGTGAGCTGGCACAACGATCATGGATCGACAATGAACGCCGCGACGGCGTGTGTCGACGAATCCTGTTGGCGGCGTGCGCGGAAGCGGGCGTCACACCGCGCTTCCAGGTCCAGGCCCCCGACTACCGCACGGCGCTGCCACTGGTCGCCACCGGTATCGGCATCACCGTCTTGCCGCAGCTGGCGGTGGTGGATCTGCCTGCGGGTTTGTGCGCGCGACCACTGACCGCACCGGCCCCGATTCGCCACGTGGGCCTCGCCGTTCGAGAATCCGTGGCACACACTCCCGCCGTCCAGCGTGCCGTCGAACTGTTCACCGCACTCGCCGCGGATTCGGTGCCGATCACCGCCTGACCGACGCGGCCGACTTCATCGCCTACCGGCCCCGACGGCCTTGTGTCGGACTCGCTCCTTTCGGGTCCGTACCGTAATCGTCGACCCGATGCCGCACGGCGGCGCGCACGCGCGTCGACGACCCGGCACTGAAAATGCCCGAAAGCCTCGTGCGAGGCGGCCTCCGGCATCGCGAGCGTGCTCGAGTCGGCGGCTGGCACTCGCTATTCTGACGGACGAACAGCCGCACCGGCATGAACGTGCCGTAGCTGATCCGCCCGATCGGTGTCGGCGTCCAGCTGCGCCAGCGCGGACGCGCGGCGTGCGGTGACGTCGTCGTAGCGCGCGAGCGGCCGGTCACCGGAGAGTGGACGCAGCCGGTCGATCCAGATCTCGCCGACGATCGTGTCGTCGCGGAAACCGAGCGAGTAGCCCCGGCGAACGAGGGGGATTGCGACTCGGCGCTACCGCCGCGCGGCCTTGCGCTTTCTCCAGGCAAACGCGCCGCCACCGACCAATACCAGCAGCACAGCGGCCCCCGCGGCGAGCGCGATCATCCCGGTCGCGGAATCCTCGTCACCCTTGGTCGCGGCCACCGTCGACGCTGTGCTGTCCGTGCCCGACGGCGTACCTTTCTCGCCGAAAACGTCTCCCGCCGTGTTGGATTGGTATATCGGTCCCGGCTCGGGTTGTCCGGAGACCGCGACGTCGATGCTGATCGGGACCGGCGTTCCCGCCGACTCCTCGCGAGCTGGCCCGAGCTTGACGGCGATGTAGTACCAGCCGGGAACGCTTTGACTGCGATCCTCGTGCGCGTCGGCGGTGCGGTTGGCGTAGCGCACCTTCGCGGTGGTGAGAGCGGGATCGTTGTTGGGCAGAGCCGTGGTCTCGCCCGTGTACGAGGTGAACGAGTGGTCGATTTCCGCACGGAACGGTGAGTACAGCGTGGTCGTGGCATTCGATATGCCGTCGACGCCGCGCGAGCCGGTGCCTTCGTACCGCACGCGGTAGGCGAGACCCTGTCCCCAGTCCAGTCGCACGCGATAGAAGACGAATTCGCCGCGTTGCAGTGTGTCCGTGTAGCTGCCCGAACTCGGCAGTGTCCCGGCGACATTGAAGGAACCGCCGCCGACCGCTGCCGTCGGTTCGCCGGTCGGCTCGGTGAAGGGGGAATCCCCGGTGGCGGTCGCGGGGCCGGGATCGGTGACCGCCGGTTCGATGCCGACGAGCAGTTCGACCGGTGTCCGCTCGGGCATGTTGTCGGCGACGGTGCTCCATTCGAGAGAGAAGTAGTACCGGCCGCCGCCACGACACTTCCGATCGCCGGACTTCGCCTCGGTGGCGCCGTCCCAGGTCTTGCTGATGGTGAGCGCGGCGCCGTGGCTGGAGTTCACGACGGATTCGGATTCGAAGCCGTGGCAGTCCGCGCCGTCGGCGTCGTAGACGCGCACGGCGAGTGCGCTCGTATCGCCGTTCGGCGCGTCGTGCTGCACGCGGGGAAACGACACGGTCGCACCGAAGTACGCGGTCGCGCCCTGCGGCACGTCGACGGCGTAGTACTGCGCGCGCTTCTGCCCGAGGGTGTCCAGGTATTGGCCGGGCGTGGCGACCGGAGCGCCGTTGTATGTCTCGGTCCCGGTGATGGCGGTTCCCGTCGACTGGTAGGTGCGCAATGCCGCCTGGCTCACCCGTGGCAGGACCCGCTTGAGCGCGGGGCCGTCCGCGGCATCGGTGTATGTGCCGCCGGTCTGTTGCGCGATGCAGGTCAGCTGCGCGCGGGAAGCCGCGTCGACGCCGAATCCGATCGCGTGCACGACGAGGTCGACGCCCTGCTCGTGCAGCTCCTGTGCCACCGCACACGGATCGGGTGGGGCGCAGGTGTCCACACCGTCGGAGACCAGCACGACCGATCGCGGACCCGAGTTCGGCAGCGCCGCCGCGGCTTCGCGCAGTGACGCACCGATCGGCGTGTATCCACTGGCTCGGATTCCGTCGACGGCGGCGGTGAGCGCCCCCTGGTCGAGGGTGTCGACCTCGCGAAGGACTCGCACGTCGGTGCATCCGGCTGTCTTCTCGGCATCCGATGAGCCCGTGGCGGTCCCGTACGCGGTGAGGCCGACTTTCGAGGTGGTGGGCGCCGCGTCGACGAAGTCGCGGACCGCGGTCTTGGCGGCATCCATTTTCGTTCCGCCGCTCGGATCGTCCGCGTTCATCGACCCCGAGGCGTCGAGCACGACCATGGTGGGGGCGTAGCCGGGCTCGCGTTCCTGCGCGTGTGCGGGGGATGCGGTCACCACCAGAGCGGTGAGTCCCGCCGCGGCCAGCGACTTCGTAAGTCTCGACATTTCCCACGCCCTCTGATCGAACAATCGCGCTGACACTACGCGAAGGCGAATGCGCTGCGGAAACAGCTTCCCCCGTGTGGTGAGCGGAACGGTGCACGAACTGGACGCGCGGTTAGTAGCGCACTTCCTGTCTATTAAGGTTAGCCTTACCAAAAATATTCGGCAGATAGGGCGCGGGACGTGACGGTGCGCAAACGACGGCTGGTCGGAGTGGCCGCACTGGTGGGATTCGTGGCGCTGACCGTCGTCGCGAGCCTTGTCATCGGTGCGCAATCCACCTCGCCCGCGCAGGTGTGGCACGCGTTGTTCGCCGCCGACGCCTCGCCCGGCGACGAGCTGGTGTGGAAGTTGCGGATGCCACGCACGCTGCTCGGCGTGATGGTCGGAGTCGCACTCGGTGTCGCGGGCGCGTTGTTGCAGGGGCACACCCGAAATCCGCTGGCCGACACCGGGTTACTCGGCCTCAACGCCGGTGCGGCGTTCGCGGTGGTGTTGTCGATTCACCTGCTCCACATCACCGACCCCGGCGGCTATATCTGGTTCGCTCTGCTCGGCTCGCTCATCGCGGCGTTCATCGTTTTCGGTGTCAGCGCGCTCGGACGCGGCGGGGGAGACCCGCTCAGCTTGGCGATCGCGGGCGCGGCCGTCACCTTCTTTCTGCAGGCGATGACGAATGCGCTGGCGCTCGACGACATCACCGCCTTCGACAGCTTCCGATTCTGGATCGTCGGCGCGCTCGGTGGCCGCGACCTCCACGTCGCCGCCCAGGTCGCGCCGTTCTTGGTCGTGGGTTTGCTGCTCGCCGCGATCAACACGCCCGCACTCAACGTGCTCGCGCTGGGTGAGGACACCGCACGCGCGCTCGGTGGCCGCGTTCGCGTGACGCGCGCGGTCGGACTCGCCGCCGTCGCCCTGCTCTCCGGCGCGGCTACGGCGGCGTGCGGACCGATCGCGTTTCTCGGACTGGTGGTTCCGCACGTGGCCAGGTGGATCACCGGACCGGATCACCGCTGGTTGGTTCCGTACTCGGGATTGCTCGGCGCGGCCGTGTTATTGGCGGCCGACGTCGTCGGGCGAGTGGTGGTGCCACCCGGTGAGCTGAGCGTCGGTATCGCGCTTGCGGTGTTCGGTGCACCGTGCTTCGTGATGCTGGTGCGTCGACGACGATTGGCCGTGCTGTGAAGTCCTCGGCGGTCGATGCGCGCGTGCCCGACAGGCCGACCCTGCGAATCGGGGGCGTGTCGACGGTGCTGCGGCCACGCGCGATGGTGCTGGTGATGGTGTTGGCGGCGTTGACATTCGCGTTGGTGTGCGTCGATCTCGGCCGCGGTGACGTCGCCGTCTCGGTGCGTGAGGTGCTGAATGTCCTTGGCGGCGCGGGAACACGCTCGCACCGCTTCGTCGTCCTGGAACTGCGGTTACCTCGGGCATTGACCGGTGTCGTCGCGGGCGGCTGCCTCGGACTGTCCGGAGCGCTCACACAATCACTGCTGCGCAACCCGCTGGCCGCGCCCGACCTGCTCGGCGTCACCTCCGGTGCGGGTGCTGGCGCGGTACTGGCCCTCATCGTGGGTGGCGAGGGCCTGTTCGGCGTGCTCGGCGTCACCGTCGCGGCACTGCTCGGCGGATTGTCGACGATGGCGGTGGTCATCGGCCTCGCCTGGCGCCACGGTTTCGACGGATTTCGGATCGTGCTGATCGGTATCGGCGCCAACGCCATGCTCGTCGCCGCGATCACCTGGTTGCTGACCTACGCCGACCTCACCGACGCCACCCGCGCGCAGGTGTGGTTGAACGGTTCCCTCGACGCGGCCTCGTGGACTCGGTTGTGGCCGCCGGTGATCGGGTTGCTCGTCGCGGGCGCGGTCGCCGTGTGGTCGATCCCGACGCTGGCCGTCCTGCGTTTCGGCGACGACAAGGCGCGATCGCTGGGCGTGCGGCTTTCCCTGCGGCAAGCCTTGGTGCTGCTGGCCGCCGTCGCGGCGGCGGCATTGGCCACCTCGGCGTGCGGACCCATCGGATTCATCGCTCTCGCCGCACCGCAGATCGCGCGCCTGTTCGTGCGCTCGCCGATGGAACCGATCGTGACGTCGGTACTGGTGGGTTCGGCGCTCGTGGTCGGCGGTGACATCGTTGCGCGCACGGTGCTGCCGACCCCACTGCCGGTCGGGATCGTGACCTCCGCGGCGGGCGGCGTGGGTCTGCTGTTTCTCCTGGTCCGCGCGCGTCGAAAGGCGGCCATATGACCGGGCCACCAGTGGGAACACTCCGCTGCGGCGATACCCGATACGTCCACGGGGCGTGGGTCGAAGACTTCGAGGCGGGGCTCGAATCACGCGCCAGTGCGGCGCATTCACTGCAATCAGGAAATTGGGAGCACAGATGAGACCGATCAAATCCGCGATCGCCGCGGTCCTCGCGGGCGGGCTCGCACTCACCGTGGTGGCGTGTGGGTCCGACGACGAACCGAGTTCGAGCACCGCGACGGCGGCCACCGTCATCAAGCACAACCGAGGCGAGACCTCGATCGACGGCGTTCCGGAACGCATTGTGGCGCTGGGCAATCAGTGGTTGGACGCCGTCCAGTCGCTGGGCGTCACCCCCGTGGCCTACATCGACACGGTCGCCGCCGTCGCCGGGGGAACTCCCGAATGGGAGCCCGCCACGTTGCAGCAGGCGAAACCACTCGACCCGCAGGGCGATGTCGTCGAGCAAATCGCCGCGCAGAATCCCGATCTCATCCTGGTGCCGGACTATTTGGCCGATCAGGCCACCTTCGACAAGCTCGCGAAGTTCGCGCCCACCGTCGGCTCGCTGACGAGCGCCGGTGTCGATCCGTGGCGCGATCAGGTGAGCGCACTCGGAAAAATCCTGCACAAGCAGGACGAGGCGGCGAAGGTGGTCGGCGATATCGACGCCGAGATCACCGCGGCCGCCGCCCGGCATCCCGCACTGCAAGGCAAGACATTCACCAGCACGTTCCTGTTCACCTCCACGCAACTGGTGGTGTCCAACGATCCGAAGGACGGCTCCACCGAACTGTTCAGCCGCCTCGGCTTGACCATTCCGCAGAGCCTGGTCGATCAGCGGGGCGCGATGGGTCGACTGACGCTCTCACCCGAGCGCATCGGTGACCTGACCGCGGATCTGCTCGTGGTCACGGCGACGCCCGATCTCCAGGAAGCGTTCAAGCGGCTGCCCGGCTACGACAACCTGCCCGCCGTACGGGCCGACAGCATCGCCTTCGTCGACATGGCCGCTGGCAGTGGGATCAATCAGCCGACCCCACTGAATGTTCCGTACCTGCTGGACAAGCTGGAGCCCACTTTCGCGGCTGCCGCGAAGTAGTCGGTCGAGGCGGATCGTCCTCGCGACACCCACCGCTGCCCGTTGCGGGTTTCACCACAGGGTGAAACCCGCAACGGGCCTTGTTGTTTCACACGCATCGTCCGATGGCCCAGTGGCGCCAATTCGCTATACAACTTGTATAACCACTATCCGAATCGTACTGTGAAGGAATGGAAGCCGAGGGTGCGGTCGCGATGTCTGCGATATCGGAGATGCCGCAGGGGCGACCGAGCCTTCGAGAAGAACAGAAGACGCTGACCCACAATCGCGTCCTCGACGCGGCGGTCACCGTGTTCGGTGAGAAGCAGTTTCTCGGCGCGACGATCGACGACATCGCGCGCGCGGCTGGCGTCACCAGGGCCACCGTGTACGCCCACTTCGCCGGGGGGAAGGCCGAACTCGTCGACGCCGTCGTCGCGCGGGTGTACGGCTCGATCGACGAGGCATACGCCGAACTCACCGACATCCCCGAATGGACCCGATCCGTGGTCCGCGAATGGCTGACCAGGCTTGTCGCGCGCTGGGCGGCGCTGACGCCGACGATCCGTGTGCTCAGCAGTGCTGGCACGAGCATCGCGCGCAGCTCCGACGAAGCGGGGCAACGCTACTTGGCGGCGCACGAGCGGCACGTCACCGCATTGTGCGGCAATCCTGAACGCTGGCAAGGCTGTTCGCCCGCCGATCGGCGACAGCGCGCGCTCATGGCCGTGCTGCAAACCGAGTCGTTCCTCACCGTCTGGATCAGCGGTGGCTGGGCGGTGGAAACCGAGGACCCGCTCGACCTGCTCGCGGACGCGGTCTGCCACCTGCTCGCACCGGCCCTGCGCGGCTAGCCAGCCGCGTTTTCCGAGCCATCCGCTCCCGGAGGGGGCGGTGTTAGTTGAGTAAGCATCGAGGAGGCGGCGTGACCACCACGGAACCGAAGATTTTCCCCGCGAATGAGCTGGATCGACTCGAACCCGACCCCCTTTTCGCCGAGCTGCGCGCAGACGCGCCGCTGAGCAGGATTCAGTTGCCCTACGGTGAACCCGGTTGGCTGGCAACACGATACGAAGACATCAAGGTCGTGCTCGGCGACCGCCGCTTCAGCCGCGCCGAGGCAACGGGACGGGACGAGCCGCGCGTGCGGCCACTGATTTCCGCGCCGGGCAACATTCTCAGCGTCGACCCACCCGAACACAGTCGGCTGCGGCGGCTTGTGCTGAAAGCGTTCACCGCGCGCCGGATGGCCGAATTGCGGCCGGAGGTCACCGGCATCGCCGAACGACTGGTCGACGGCATGATCGAGCGCGGCGCGCCGTCGGACCTGGTGGCGGACTTCGCATTACCCCTGCCGATCACTGTCATCTGCGAGATGCTCGGCGTGCCGTTCGAGGACCGCACCGACTTCCGGCTCTGGTCGGACGCGTTTTTGTCCACCACCCGCTTCACCCCGGAGGAAGTCGCGCTCTACTCCCAGCGGATGCGTGACTACATCGCCGAACTCGTCGCGCAGCGCCGCGTGCAGCCGCAGGACGATATGCTCAGCGACCTGGTGCAAGCGCGCGACGAGCACGATCGGCTTTCCGAAGACGAGCTCATCTCGATGGGCCAGACCATCCTGGTCGCCGGACACGAAACCACCGCGTCGCAGATTCCGAATTTCGTCTACATCCTGCTGCATCACCCCGATCAGCTCGCGCAATTGCGCGCCGATCCCGACCTGCTGCCGCGAGCGGTCGAGGAACTGATGCGCTTCACGCCGCTGGGCGCGGCCGTCGGAACCGCCAGGTACGCAACCGAAGACATCGAAGTCGGCGGTGTGCTCGTGCGTGCGGGCGAGCCGGTGATGGCGGCGGTGGCCTCCGGCAACCGGGACGAGTCGATCTTCCCCGACGCCGACGTCCTGGATCTGCGGCGTTCCGGCGCGCATCACGTCGGTTTCGGGCACGGTCCGCATCACTGCCTCGGCGCGCCACTGGCCAGGATGGAACTCCAGGTCGCGCTGCAAACCCTGCTCGAGCGCCTACCCGGTCTCCGGATCGTCGACGAGGAGTCCGGCATCGATTGGAAGACCGGCATGTCCACGCGCGGGCCGGAGCGCTTGCTGGTCACCTGGGACCAGCCGTAGCACCGAAATATCGGGTGTGACGCGGGGTTCGGGCTCGACATCGCGTCGGGCGCGGACCCCGCGGTCGCGTCACGACCTGCCCGGCCGATCGAATGGTCTTCGCACACAACAGCTCCCCGGATGTCGCGACCGAGTTTCTCGGTCCGACACCCGGGGAGCTATGCGTGGTGCGGGCTGTTTCGGAACTACTCGTCGCTGACTTCGATCGCCAGCGCCGGGCAGATCCTGGCGGCTTGGCGGGCGGGTTCGTCATCGGTGACGGCATCGGTGAGCAGGAAGGCGATACCGTCTTCGTCGCGTTGGTCGAACACCTCGGGTGCCGCCATCACGCACTGCCCGGATCCGATGCACTTGTCTTCGTCCAGAAGAACTTTCATGTTTTCTCTCCTTTACCAGGTCACCGGAAGCGCGTGCACGCCGTAAACCACCATGTCGTTCTTGAACCGCACGTCGGCCAGGTCACCCTCGAGCCGCAACGTCGGAATGCGACGGTAGAGCGTGCTGTAGACGACCTGTAGTTCCACCCGTGCCAGCGGCTGCCCCAGGCACTGGTGGATGCCGTAGCCGAAGGCCACGTGATGGCGCGCGTCGCGATGGATGTCGAGTTCGTCGGGTGCGTCGGGGAAGGCGTTCGCATCCCGATTGGCCGCCTCACCCGCGACGATGATGCCTTCTCCTGCCCGGATCAGCTGGCCGCCGACCTCGACGTCTTCGATGGCCACCCGACGTCGGCCGCTGTGCACGATGGTGAGGTAGCGCAGCATTTCCTCGACGGTGGAGCGCACCAGCGCCGGGTCCGGCGAATCACGCAGTTGCGCAAGCTGTTCGGGGTGTTCGAGCAAGGCGAGCGTGCCGAGCGCGATCATGTTCGCGGTGGTCTCGTGCCCGGCGATCAGCAGCAGCAACCCGGTGTCGACCGCCTCGTCGACGGTGAGCTCGCCCTTGGCGACCTGATTGTGGGCGAGCCGACTCAGCACGGTCGAGTCCTCGGGTTCGCCTTGTTTGCGCTGGACCAATGCGCCCAGGTAATCGCGCAATTCCTCGCTGGCCGCGATCGCGATCTCCGGCTTGGTGTTCATCGCGATCAGCGTGCTACTGCACCGCTGGAAGAACTCGTGATCGGTGTAGGGAACTCCGAGCAGTTCGCAGATCACCAAGGACGGAACGGGTAATGCGAAGTCCGAGACCAGGTTCGCCGGTGGGCCCGCCGCGAGCAGATCGTCGATCAGCCCGTCGACGATCTGCTGGATGCGCGGACGCATCGCCTCGACGCGTTTGACCATGAAGTCCCTGGTCAGCATGCGACGCATCACGTCGTGTTCGGGATTGTCCATGGAGATAAAGCTTTTCGACCGTCGCCGCCGCGCCTGGCCGGCCGCTGTGACCGGAAGGTAGCCGGGCTTGTCGGGATCGGCGCTGAAGCGAGGATCGATGAGCACCGAGCGCACGTCCTCGTAGCGGGTGATCAGCCAACCTTGGTCACCGTTCCAGATCCGCACGCGGCTGATGGGCTCGGTCTCCCGCAGTCGACCCAGCTCGGGCGGTGGATTGAACGGGCAGGTGGGAGTGCGTGCCATGGGATAAGTCGGCGGGGCCTGTTGGGACGTGGGCGTCAGAGTGTTGGTCACCGAGCCTCCAAGCAATTCGTTCTGGCCGAACAATCGTTCGGTTACAACGTTGATGGTACGGCGAGTTTCACTGATCGGCACCCGAAAGGAACATCAGACCGATGAGTTCGTCGGCGAAAGCCAGCACGGTCGCGAGATCGTCCTCGGAGTCGGAGGTATGGAACAACGCCACTCGACCGTGGGTGCCGACGAATACCATCTGCGCGGCGCGATCGGGCGACATCCGCAGCGGGTAGCCATTTTTCGCGCATCGCTCGAAGTTCTCCGAGACCGAGGCGAGGATGGGGGTCAGTGAGGCGCTGTCGCGCAGCGCTTTACGCCGGGTGAGCAAGAGCCGATAGTGACTCGGGTTCTCGACCGCGAACCGGCAGTAGGCGTGCATCTGGTCGGTCAGGGCCTGCCTCGCATCGTGCGCCGACCCCGCCTCGCCGAGTGCGTCCGCCAGACGATCGTGGTCGTGCACGACAAGGCCGTCGATCAGCGCCGACTTGTCGGCGAAATGTTCGTAGATGCTCGCGGGAGCGATTCCCGCCGCCCGCGCCACTCCTCGGATGGTCACCGCTTGCTCACCGCCGAGTTCGGAGAGCAATCTGCTGGCCGCGGCCAGGATTTCACCGCGTAATCGGTCGCCCTGGCCGCGCGGATTACGCGTGCGGCCGCCGGACACGGACATATCGGATTGGGGCGTGCGCGCCGCCTTACCGTTCATGATCAGATCCTCGCAGGTCGATCAGTGGTCGAGGTCGGCCGAATCGGCCACGGCTGTGGCCGAACGCGATGGGATAACCCCGACGAAATCGGACATTTGTGAGATCGTAGGACCGCACACGCCACGGACGGCACGACACCTCGTTCAGGTGAGGTCGCCACATACCAGGAGGAGCAACGTGAGCACAGGTGGATTCGACCCGCAACTGGGGACGGCCGCTGGAGTTTCGCCGGGTGGTCTCGGCAAGCGCGCGGCGGCCAGATTCATCGACTGGATCATCGCGGGCATCGTCGGCGGCATCGTGTTCTGGTTACTGAACAAGGCGAACGTACCGGACTGGGTGGGCATCCTTCCCGGTGCCGGATTCGGGTTCCTGTACTTCCTCGTCTTCGAGGTGACCTCAGGATCGACCCCCGGCAAGAAGCTGCTCGGACTGCACGTCAGAGGTGCTGGCGGCGGCGACAAGCCGAATATCAAGGAATCCGCGTTCCGTAACGCCTACATGCTGCTCGCCATCATCCCGTGCGTCGGCCCCGTGCTGTGGTTCATCGGCGCGATCGCGATCGCGGTCACGGTGAGTTCCAGCCCCACCAAGCAGGGGTGGCACGACCAGTTCGCCGGAGGCACCCAGGTAGTCGACTGACGCGACCGCCACGATCGCGGGCCCGGAGCATCTCAGCTCCGGGCCCGCGATCGTTGTGTGGCAGCGGGGTTTACGCCGTGGTCGGCGGAACCGGCCACTGGTTGGACCCCAGCTCGCGGGTGACCGTACGCGCCGCGGTGCGTACCGCCTCGACGGTGGCTTCCGAGGCGGGCCAGTCGGGGGTGGGGATCACGACGCCCACGGCACCGACCACCACGCCCGCTCGATCGAAGATGGCTCCGGCGACACCGGATTCACCGAGTACGGCCTCGTCGCATTCCCGGGCGATCCCCGAGGTGATCGTGGGAGCGAGATGGTCGCGCAGTGCGTCCGTCGAGGTGATCGTCTCGCCCGTCATGCTGCGTAGCGGGCCCTCGGGATGGTCGAGAAACGCCAGCATCGCCTTGCCCAAAGCGCTCGTATGCGAGGGGATTTCGATACCGACCTCGGGCATCTGCCGGCTGCCGTCCGGGCGCGGCTCATGATGAATGATGACGACATCCCCGCCGAAGAGCACACCTACCCTGACCGCGAAACCCGTCGTCTTGGCCAGTTCGTGCGCCCAGGTGAGTGCGCGCGAACGCAGGTCGAGGGTATCGAGATAGACGTTGCCCATCCGCAGTACCGCCGGTCCCAACTGGTAGCGCCCGCCCCCGTGTTCCTGCACGACGACGCCGTGGGTGGCGAGCGTGCGCACGATCCCGTGCACCGTGGTCGAGGCGAGACCGAGCTCCGCCGCGAGCTCGGACAGGGTCATCCGCCGCGCGCCCTGTAGGGCGAACAGGATGCGAACGGCCCGGTCGACGGACTGGATCACGCGGCTCCTCCATCGGAAATCTCGGCAACCCCCGGTCGGGGGTTGTGACTTGCGCTACATCGTCGTAGTCTACGAACATCATTCGACAATGTCGAATGTGTTTCGAAAATCACGGCGCGCGGCTTCGTACGCGTGTCAGACAACCACACTCGTCCACGGCGTGAGGGCGGGCGGTCTCGGCGTCGCGGCATACGACGAGTCCGGCTCGAAACCACCGCAGCACAGGAGAACTCGATGAAGAAGCTGATCAACGACCCGGCCGACCTGGTCGGTGACGCGTTGTCGGGGATCGCCGCCGCCCACCCCGAACTACGGGTGGACCACGAGAACAAGACCGTCCTGCGTGCCGAGGCCCCGAGACCGGGGAAGGTGGGATTGCTCTCGGGGGGCGGCTCCGGCCACGAACCGATGCACGCGGGATTCGTCGGTCTCGGCATGCTCGATGCCGCCTGCGCGGGTGAGGTATTCACCTCCCCGGTGCCCGATCAGATCGTCGCCGCCACGACCGCGGTCGACGCGGGCGCCGGAGTGCTGCACATCGTGAAGAACTACACCGGCGACGTGATGAACTTCGAGATGGCCGCCGAACTCGCCGACCTCGAATCCGGGACCCAGGTCGCCGCCGTGGTGGTGAACGACGATGTGGCGGTGCAGGACAGCCTGTTCACCGCCGGCCGCCGTGGGGTCGGCGCGACCGTCATCGCCGAGAAGCTCGCGGGCGCGGCCGCCGAAGCGGGCCGGTCACTGGCCGAGGTCGCCGAGGTGGCAAGAACGGCGAACGCTCACTCGCGCAGCATGGGCGTCGCACTCACCTCCTGCACGGTTCCCGCGGCGGGACATCCGACCTTCGAGATCGGCGAGAACGAGATGGAGGTGGGCGTCGGCATTCACGGCGAGCCCGGCCGCCGCCGCACGGAGCTCGTCTCGGCGCGCGAAGCCGCCGCGATTCTGGTGGAGCCGATCCTGGCGGACCTGCCATACGAGAAGGGCGACGCGGTGATCTGCTTCGTCAACAGCTTGGGCGCCACACCGCTACTCGAGCTGTATGTCATGTACAACGAGGTCGCCAAGATCCTGGACGCGCACGGTGTCGAGATCGCCCGCAACCTGGTCGGCCCGTACATCACCTCGCTGGATATGGCCGGATGCTCGGTGACCTTGACCAAGGTCGACAACGACCTGTTGAACCTGTGGGATGCGCCGGTGCGTACGCCCGCCCTGCGCTGGGGAGTATGACGATGATCGATCCGAACGAATGGGTTCGTGCGTTCGCCGAGCTGATCGAGCAACACACCGATGAACTGACCGCACTCGACGCCGCGATCGGCGATGCCGACCACGGCAGCAATTTGCGGCGAGGCACCTCGGCCGTGGTCGAGACACTGGCCGACGCCGCACCGGGCTCGGCGGCCGAACAACTCAAACAGGTGGGCATGACGCTGATCAGGACCGTCGGCGGGGCAAGTGGCCCGCTCTACGGGTCCTTCTTCCTCGGCTGCGCGACCGCACTGGGCGACAAGAAACTCGACACCACCGATTTCGCGGCCGCCTTCCGCGGCGGCCTCGACAAGGTCGTCGCGCGCGGCAAGGCAGAACTCGGCGACAAGACGATGTTCGACGCCCTGGCCCCCGCCGCCGACGAACTCGACCGCCGACTGGCCGCGGGGGATTCACTGGCGGCGGCACTGGATGCCGCGACCACCGCCGCCGAGGACGGCTCCGATGCCACCATTCCGATGCTGGCACGCAAAGGCCGCGCCTCCTATCTCGGCGAACGCAGCGTGGGGCACCGCGATCCCGGCGCGGCCAGCGCGGCGCTGTTGGTGCTCGCCGCATGGCGGGCGGCCCAATGATCGGCATCGTGGCGGTCTCGCACAGTCGGTCGCTGGCGACCGCGGCGGTGGGTTTGGCGCAGGAGATGCTGCACGGTGAGTCCGTACGGATCGTCGTCGCGGCCGGACTCGACGAACACACACTCGGCACCGACGCGGTAGCGGTGTCCGAGGCCATCGCGCACGCGGACTCCGGGGACGGCGTTCTGGTCCTGATGGACCTCGGTAGCGCGGTGCTCTCGGCGGAACTCGCGATCGACCTCCTCGAATCTCCGCACGAGGTCCGGCTCTGCGCGGCACCGTTCGTGGAGGGCTTGATCGCGGCCGCGGTCTCCGCCGCCGGCGGCGCCGACCTCGACGAGGCGGCAATCGAAGCGCGGGAAGCGCTGGCGGGCAAGCAGACTCACCTCGGAGTGCCCGTCGCCGCAAGGCCGGACGCCGAGGGCGAGTCCGCCGAGGAATCCGCCGTGAGCGGACGATTCGTCGTCGCCAACACCCACGGGCTGCACGCTCGACCAGCAGCCCGCCTCGTCGCCGAGGTACGGTGGCTACCTGCCTCGGTATACCTGCGCAATCTGACGACGGGCACCGGCCGGGTGTCCGGCAAGAGCCTCAGTCGAGTCGCCGCACTCGGCGCCCTGTGCGGACACGAAATATGCGTCGAGGCAACAGGCCCCGGCGCGGCCGATGCGGTGGACCGACTACTCGAGTTGGCCGCACAGCGCTTCGACGAAACGGACGACTCGACCGATTCGAGTGCCGCCGGGCATCACCTTCCCGAACGCGGCACCGGTCCGTATCCCGCGTCGGACGGCATCGGCATCGGCCCGGTGTGGCGACTGGGCCACGCGGAACTCGTCGTCACCGAAGCACCCTCCGGGCCACCGGAACTGGAGCGTGCCCTCCTCGACAACGCCATCGATGACGTAGCCGACGACATCGAACGCACCCGGGCGAGCGCGGGTGCCGAAGCCGACATCTTCCGCGCACACCTGTTCCTGCTGGAAGACGACGACCTCATCGACGCCGTACATCGCGGCATCCTGGCGGGTCGCTCGGCCGCGGCAGCATGGAACCAGGTGCTGGAATCAGCCGCCGCCGAACTGGATCGGTTGACCGACGAATACCAGCGCGCGCGTGCCGCCGACCTCCGTGCGGTCCGCGATCAGGTACTCGCCGTGCTGCTCGGCCACGGCATCGACATCGTCACACGCCCGGGCGTGCTCGTGTCGTCGGACCTCACACCGGCACAGGCGGCCGGGCTCGACCGCGACATCGTGACGGGAATCGTGCTCGCACAGGGCAGTCCGACCTCGCACAGCGCGATCCTCGCGCGCTCACGGGGAATCCCCGCCGTGGTGGGCGCGGGTGCGGACATCCTGTCAGTGGGCGAGGGCACCGTGATCGCGTTGGACGGGGGAGCGGGCACGGTCGTCGTCGACCCCGATCCGGCAACACTGGCGGAATTCACCGGATTGGCCGACGCACACCGACAACGACGGCGCGACGCCGAGGCGAACGCGTCCGAACCCGCTGTCACCCGTGACGGCCTGACAGTCCAGGTCGCCGCGAATGTCGGCGATGTGGACACCGCCGCCGAATCCGTCCAGGGCGGCGCCGATCTGGCGGGTCTCGTGCGGACCGAATTCCTGTTCCTCGACCGCGAGAGCGCACCTTCGATCGACGAACAGGAACAGGTCTACCGCGCCATCGCCGAACAGTTCGCCGGGCGCCGCATCGTGCTACGCACCCTCGATGTGGGTGGCGACAAACCGCTGCCGTATGTCGCCCAACCCGAGGAAGCCAATCCGTTCCTCGGCGTCCGAGGCATCCGGCTCACACTGGAACGACGAGACCTCCTACGCGACCAACTGACCGCCATCGGCAGAGTAGCCGCCGATCATCCGGTGAGCGTGATGTTCCCGATGATCACGCAACTGGACGAACTGCTCACGGCCCGAGGCGTTCTCGACGAGGTGGTCGCGCCGGAGATTGCCCTGGAGGTGGGCATCATGGTCGAGGTCCCCGCGACGGCGGCCAAAACCGCGACCTTCGCCGAGCACGTCGACTTCTTCAGCATCGGCACCAACGATCTGACCCAATACGCCCTGGCCGCCGAACGCGGCAACGACGCGCTCAATTCCCTCGCCGACCCCCTGGACCCCGGCGTACTCCGACTGATCGCGATGGTGTGCGAGGACGCGGGCTCGGCGCATGTCGCGGTGTGCGGAGAGGCCGCTGCCGATCCGACCGCCGCCGCCGTATTACTCGGACTCGGCGTCGATGAGTTGAGTGTGTCGCCGCCGGCGATCCCGCTGACCAAAGCCCGCGTGCGCGAACTGGATTTGTCGCAGTGCCGCAGGATCGCCGACGAGGCGCTGCGGTGTGCGGACGCCGAGGAGGTGCGCGCCCTCGCTGCGAAAACCCTGGAGTAACAGCGACTTCGCGCGGCAGTTGGCCTAGCCTGCGATGAGGGCAGGCGAGGCCAACTGTTCGTGTTGGTCGCCCTCGACGTGGCGTCCGCGCCGTGACGCGGGCCTCCCGCAGTCAGGGCAGCTGTCCGAGCTGCCTCCCGTGCGTTCGCGATTCGCCCTATGCCGCACCAGCGCAGGAGTCGCGGTGGACAGAAAGTGAGTCGCGCGCCGGGCTCCTGCCGAGGATGCTGGCCGGGCGTCAGTCCGGGCCGCAGTTTCTCACTGACCGTAAGGCCCGGCCGGCGGTCGCGGTCAATGTCGAGGTGGCGGTGTTCCACAGCGCCACGCGGTTCAGCACCAGACCGAGGGCTTCGAGCTGGTCTTCCGTGCCGTTGTAGTAGGTGCGCGTCATTTTGCCTTTGCGACCGTGGAAGATTCGCCGCGCCAGGTCGTGGCGGCCCTCGGTGAGGTTGGCCTGGGCCTTGATCTCGCGGCCCGGATGCTCCTCAACCCCTACTCGGCGTGGGTCTGCGCGATTCAGGCGGTGGCGCTGGTTCGCCGCTCGACGTCGGCGCAGCCGTCCCGGGTGGCGCGGACCGCGGCGGCCAGTGTGACGACCGGCGGCACCCAGGGCGCTTGCTCGGGGGAGAGGAGCCAGCGCACCGAGCCCGTCGACAACCGGGTCGGCGGCAAGGCGAGTGTGGCGCCTTGCGTGTGTACGACCGCCCCGGCCGCATGCAGTGTTGCCACGGCGCCGGGGGCCCTGTCGATCCCCACGACCAGGTGAATGTGCCGACGGCTGCGGCCCGGGATCTCGAGGCAGGGGCCGGAAAGCGCGTTGGCACGCAAGTACCGTTCGACGCCCTCGGCGACGTTGTCGACGAACTCGACGGCACCGATGCGCGCGTCGGTGATCAGACACAGGCCGTTGGTGGTCTCCGCGACCGTCCACCCTCGGTCGCGATAGCCGAGGACGACCTCCGGTGTCGCCGTTGCGGCAAGACTCGGGAATGTCGTAATCACTGCGTCTCCGATCACTGAGCTGAGCAAGGCCGAACCTATGTACGCAGACAGCACACCCGCCAGCACTAAGTGATCCGTTAAAGAAACCTTGCGGCCCTGATCTGGCACGTGCGGCGCTGTCGCGTTCCTCGATCCATGGTCGGTCGCGGCGGACGGCCGACGCGAGGGAGCGGACAGGCCTGTCCGAGGTGTTGCTACCCCCACCCCGCGCAGGCTGCCAGGCGAAAAGTCTCGGATCGGGCTGCCTCGGCTACCACGGCGTGGGCGGCCCTACCGCCCGCCGATCACCAGTCAGCCTGCGCCGAAAGGCCGCTCGTCATCGGCCCCGTCATCCCTCCGGGTAGAACAAGAACAGTGTGCAACCGGTTGTGGTCGCGGGTACGTGCCACGACCCGGCCGGCGCGTGCAGGAAAGTACCGGCCGGGTAGTCGCGTGCACCGTCATCGAAGACTCCCGCGACGACGAAGACCTCTTCGGGGCCCGGCTCGTGCACATCGCGGTGCGGCCACGCCGCGCCGGGGTCCATCTCCAGAATGTTGGCGTGGGCGCCCGACAGGTTCGACCACAGCGGCCGCAGTCGAACACCGGGGAACAGTTCGCGAACGGGCGCGTCAGCCACCGTGACGGCGACATAACCCGGTTGATCGAGGATTTCGGAGAGCATGGTTCTCACCCTGCCGCGCGCCGTGCCAGCCCAACAGTGTCAGAGAAGACGTCAAGGGGTACATTTCTGCCATGCATCGCGTGCTGGCCCTCGTGCGACCGGTGCAGTCGACGTTCGAACTCGGTTGTGCCATGGAGGTATTCGGCACCCGGCGCACGGGAGTGACGCAGCATTACGAGTTCGACGTTTGCACCCAGGAGCCGGGACAGGTGGCGACGTCCGCCGGATACGCGATTTCCGTCGCACACGGCTTGGCGGCCCTCGAGTCGGCGGACACGGTGATCATCCCCGGGTGGACGCCCGTGGAAGCACCGCTGCACAACGATGTGCGCGAAGCGCTTCTCCGCGCACACGGCCGAGGGGCGCGGCTCGTCACGATCTGTTCCGGGGTGTTCGCCTTGGCGCGCACCGGCCTGCTCGACGGACGCTCGACCACCACACACTGGGCGAACGCCGCGCAGCTCGCCCGCGAATTTCCACTGATCCAGGTGGAGCCGGACCGACTTTATATAGACCACGGGGACATAGCCACCAGTGCGGGAGCGGGAGCGGGGATCGACCTGTGCCTGCATCTGGTGCGCAATGATCACGGCGCGGAGCACGCCGCCATCATTGCCAGGCACATGGTGATGCCACCGCAGCGCGACGGTGGTCAGGTGCAATACGTGCCGACACAGCCTCCCTGCGACGCACTCGACGGCCTACTCACCTGGGCGGATGACCGGCTGTCCGCAGAGGTCTCGGTAGCGGAGATGGCCGCGCATCTGAGCATCTCGACGCGCACACTCGCCCGCCGCTTCGCCGACCAACTCGGTACGAGCCCCGGTGCGTGGCTGCTCTCGCGCCGAGTGTCGCGGGCTCGGGTCCTGCTCGAGCAGACCGACCTGTCCGTCGAGTCCATCGCCGCGCGTGTCGGTCTCGGCACCGCGGTCAATCTGCGTCGACGTTTCCACAGTCGAGTCGGCACCACTCCCGGCGCCTATCGGCGGGCGTTCCGCGTGCCCTGACGCTGTCGGCGAGCACCACGCGCATAGCGCCGCACCGGCACTCGCGGCCGTCGAGGCGTTCCTCGGTGCCGGGCTCGGCAACGACTGCGCGCGTATCGATTTCGGCAGAACGTGTCGGTGACCCGGGCTACAGTGTCGTGATCGATCGGTAGCAGGGTGGTCTCGGGTCTGATTCGGGTTCTTATCGTCGAGCAAGGGGGTTGCGCATGGCGCGACGGCGTCGTTCCAACAACGCGGGGTTGGTATGCATGGCGGGCATCGCGGGGGTGATCGTCTTGGCGCCACTATTGCGGTTGGCTCGCGAGAATCTGGCGCTCATCGTCGCGATGGTGGTCGCGATCGTCGTTGCGGTGACGTGCGCGTTGATCAGCCGAAAAGTGTACGTGCGCAGGCAGGTCGAGCGGAAACAAGACCGTCTGCGCGCCGTGCTGCCGTTCCACTCGATGAACGACAAGGAATTCGAGGACGCTGTGGCGTCGCTCTGCCGCGAGGGCGGCTGCCACGACGTGCGGGTGTGTGGCGGCTCGGGGGACCGCGGCGTCGACGTCACCGCGCGCACCCCCGACGGTCGGCGCCTCATCGTCCAGGCCAAGCGCTACCGCATCGGCAACCCCGTCGGCGACAAGGACATGCAGCAGTTCGTGGGTGGCATCAATACCTGGCACGAATACGACATCGCCGTCCTCGTCACGACCTCACGATTCACCCGGCCCGCGCGGGAGACCGCGCAGCGCCTGGGGGTCCGGCTGGTCGACAACGCTCGGTTGGCGGCGTGGAACGTGGGCGCATCGCGACCACCTTGGGACTGGACTTCCGGGGATGTCTGAGTTGGGAACCCTCCGGCGATCTGTCCGTTAACGCTCATAACGGACTTTTCGGGCCGATTTTCATAAATTGATCATCGCCACACCGCGTGTTTCCTGTGAACAGGGTCACGGCATTATCGATGCATCACACCTCTGTGATTTACTGTCGATGGCTTATTTGAACCGACGACCAGCAACTTAAACTCGCGTTCACAATCGGATTACATAACGTTCATATTACGGATCTATCAATGTATGCGGCGGTGTTGCGGCATCGCGGGACCAACACAGTTGATAGGAGCAAGTTATGGGTTCGGTTGACCTGAGTAGCCTCGGCGATCTCTTCAGCGCGTTCGGCAACATCTTCAGCGGCCTGGGTGGCCTGTCGAGCTTCTCCGCTGAGTAGCAGGTAGCCCTGCATATTTGGGGAAACCCAGCAGAGCGGTCCGTCGGATTCGATCCGGCGGACTGTTTGCTTTCTCGCGGCGGTGTGGGTGCGTATGCGATGGACAATAGTTGTTTTACATCACCACATTCCGGACAATGACGATAAATCGGCTTCCGAATAACTATGCGAATTTCGCTCGATCCGAATTCCGCTAATAGACAGCGGGATCCAGTGTTCTAAAATTTGTTCTCCAATTTTCCTGAAGTGCGGTTATTCAAACCTGCTGCCCGCCAACAATTTCAGTATTCCGAGAAGTCCGACCAGATCGTATGAATACGAGAACCGCTCGCCGCGTGCTGATTTCACCGACGCGAAGCTTCTCGACCAAGGCAACGCCTGGCAACCTCGCCGCCGCAACACATTTCGTGGCAAACCCGGTCAGCGCGGTCGCAGCGCCGCGACAAGAGCGCGCGCAGCCGGACTCGCATGCTTACCCCAAACCAGGTATTGCGAGCGTGTCGGCGGGTCGGCCAGGGCAATCTCGCACAGCCCGTCCGACGGCTCGGCGATGCCGGGCGGGATTACCGACACCGCGACGCCCGCGCGCACGAACCGGACCAGGGTGTGGATGTGATCGACCTCGAACACCACCTCGCGCCGCACATCCGCCACCGCGAACGCCTCGTCGGTCTCCGCACGCGCCTGACTGCTGGTGGGGAAGTCGACGAAGGGCTGGTCACGAATATCGGCCAGCGTCAGAATCCGATCGCGACGTGCGGCGAATTCGTGGCTGTCGGCGACCACCAGGCACAGTTGATCGGCCGCCAAGCGCGCACACTCGACGGCATCGGTGACGCGGTAGCTGTCCGGCGCCGCGATCATGGCGACATCGAGCCGATGGGTACGCACCTGCTCCACGAGCGTTTCGCTGAGATCGGTGCTGACCGACACCGCGATCCCCGGATGCTCGACCCGGAAGTTCGCGATCACGCCGATCACATCGACCGCCGTCACCGTCGCAATCATGCCGAGGGCCACCGATCCGCGCAGCAACCCGGTGACCGCGGCGACCTCGTCCTCGGCACGCGCGGCGGCAGCCAACGTGTCGCGCGCGGCGGGCAGAAACGCCGCACCGGCGGCGGTGAGCCGCACGTGCCGGTTGTTGCGCACGAATAGCGCGATGCCCAAGCGCTTTTCGAGCTGAGCGACCTGATGGCTCAGCGCGGACTGCACCACATGACAGCGCTGCGCGGCGCGCGTGAAGCTTCCGGTCTCGGCGATCGCGACCACATAACGCAGCTGCTGCAACTCCATTCAAGCATCGTATATCGCGATCAAATACATGAAGACAATGAGTTGTACTCATACATGCTGCTAGTCGCATGATCAGTACATGCTTGATGCCTCTTCACCCCAAGTCGCGCTGCCCCACAGCGCACCCACAGTGACCCGCCCGATCCTGCTCCTGATGACCATCGCGTCCGGACTGTCCGCCGCCGGAATGTATTTCGCGCAGCCGCTACTGGCCGTCCTACGCGACGCACTGCATATGAGTGCCACCGCAGCCGGACTCACCGTGACCGCCGGCCAGGTCGGCTACGCGATCGGACTCGCACTGCTCGTACCGCTCGGCGACCGCGTCTCACGGCGCGGGCTCGCGGCAGCACTCCTGGCCGCGACATCGTTGTCCTTGCTGGTCGCGGGCTGCGCCCCATCCGGGGCGGTGCTCTTGATCGCGACCGGACTCGCCGCGGCGACGGCGGTGGGCGCGCAGGTACTCGTCCCGTTCGCGGCGGAGCTCAGCGCCCCGGATCACCGGGCGCGCAACATCTCCGTGGTGATGTCCGGGGTGCTGCTCGGTGGGTTGCTCGGGCGGGCCGCCTCGGGCGCGCTGGCCGACACACTGGGATGGCGCACGGTCTATTGGTTCACCGCCGCCGCGCTGGCGATCATGGCGGTTCTCGTAGTGCGCATGCTGCCACGCACAGAGCCGAGCGACCTCCCGCAACCGTCGTTACCGCACTACCTGCGCTCGACCGCGCTGCTGTTGCGAGATCTGCCCGCCTTGCGCCGTCCGGTCGCGGTCGCCGCGGCGACGATGGCAGGATATTCGGTGCAGCTCAGCGCACTGACGATGCTGCTTTCGGAGGCGCCCTACCACTGGGGTCCCGGCCGGATCGGGATGTTCGGGCTCGTCGGTGTCATCGGCCTCGCCTCGATGACCTTCGCCGCGCGCATCGTCGACCGTGGTCATATCCGCACGGTCCTCATCGCCGGTGTCGCACTGGAACTGGTGGCATGGACCGTGATGATCCCCGCCGGTTCCGGACAGCTGAGCTGGCTCGTCGTCGGCATGGTGCTGATCAATCTCGGACAGACCGCCATGCTCAATGCCGCACAGAGCGCCAGCTACGAACTACGGCCGGACGCACGGGGCCGCATCAACGCCGTGTTCATGACCCTCTTCTTCGCGGCGGGAGCAATCGGCTCGGCGGTAACTCCCACCGTGTGGGCCCACGGACACTGGCCAGGCGTGTGCTTCCTCGGCGCCACCACGGCGGGGGTCGCGTTGTTGTTGGCAACGCTGAGGAGCCGACAAGCAGCCACGGCCACCCCGACCACATCTGCGAAGCGTCCTGCTCGGTGAACCCCACTGCCGCAGACCCAGACACGCCGTCTCCGGCAATGCTCTGCTCGGCCCGTTCCGCGAAACGAAACCGCACGATGCCGTAGACCTGCCGCCCACATCGGACCACCCTTGGCCGGCGGATTCGACGACGCTCTCCCGCACATGATCGCCGTGATCAAGCTCGAATAAGGCCCCGAACCGATGTCGAACATCGTCGGCCCGAACCGACTCGACGTCGAAACGGTCCTGGGGACCATTCGCGCTCGGCCCGCAGGTGTGCTGTCCCCGCTGAAGCACTCCCTTGGCCGGAACGGTACGGGCACCAAGCGTGATCGGCCGCAAGGTGTGCTGTCCATGTCGACACTCCGTTGGTCGAACGGTCCCGGGTACTGAGCGTGGGGTCGGCCCGCAGATGTGTCGCCAACGTCGAAACACCCCCCATGGCCGAACGGTCCAGGCAGCCAGCTCGGTCGGCCCGCAGGTGCGCCGTCCGCGTCGAAACACGCCATTGGCTAAACGGTCTGTCGCACGTTCAGCTGAGGGTGTGGGATTCGGGATGTCCGAAAAGCCCTGGGAGCCCGCCGCTGGCGAGGAAGACGGTTCTGTCACCGGGTTGCACTGCCCCGCGCGCGACCTGCGCGATAAGCCCAGCGAGTGCGCGGCCGGTATAGGTGGGATCGAGGATGAGACCTTCGATTCGGGCGGCGAGAGTGAGGGCTTGCGCGGCCGGGGAGGTCAACGTCGGATAGCCCCGCCCGATCTGGTCCTGGTCGATATCGAGACTCGCGGGATCGGCGGGGGAGTCCATCTCGGTGAGGATTTGCGCGACGCGAGCGTGCGGGTCCGAGATCGCACCGGTGTCGATGCCGCGCACGCGCTCCGGTCCCAGCCCGGCGACAAGTCCGGCCATCGTGCCTCCCGAGCCGACCGCGCATACGACGTGGTCGACATCGGATGTTTGCGTCTTGATCTCGTCGGCGGCTACCCGATATCCCTGGGCGCCGACGCCGCTGGATCCGCCGAACGGGATGACCGCCGGACGGTGGCCGTTGACTCGGAGGTCCTCGGCGGTCTGGCGGGCGATGGTAGCGAGAGCGGTAGCCATGTCGCAATCACCGAGTTCGGCAGTGTCGGCCCAGCGGATCTCGGTGCCGAGCAGCGTATCGAGCAGCAGGTTGCCGCGCGATTCGGTAGGCGGCGGTCCGGGGAAGACGAGAACTGAACGCAGCCCCGCACGCGCGGCAGCGGCGGCGGTCAGTCGTGCGTGATTGGACTGTGGTGCGCCAGTGGTGACCAGCACGTCGGCGCCTTCGGCGAGCGCCGCGCCGACGGTCCATTCGAGCTTTCGAACCTTGTTGCCGCCGGCGCCGAGGCCGGTCAGGTCATCTCGCTTGATCCATAGATCGTCTGGTCGCAGGCCGATGGCCACCGCGAGTCGAGGCGCTGGTTCCATCGGGGTCGGCCACGTGGACAGGTGAATTCGCTGCATGGTCGTGTCTTCCGTCGAGAGGTTTGTCTTCGGACCGCGTCGCGGGGGATGGGTTGCCCTGCTTCGCGATTCAACCAGTTGTCATGTGCCGAGAGCTCCGACCCATAGATCGGGGACAAGTCGGTAGCCCTCACCCACCCGCCGGACGAGGGTGACCCCGGGAAACTCGGTGTGGGCGCCCGCAATCCGGAATCCGGCGCGGTCGGCCGCAGCGAACAATCGCCTGCGCGCGTGCACAGCGGCGTCGGGGTCGACATCGAAGACCACGCTGGCGTCGGGGCGGGGGCCCTGTACCGCGGGAACGTGCACGATGTCGCCGACGACGAGGATCGCGTCGACTCCTGCACCGACCCGGTAGCCGCTATGCCCTGGAGTGTGCCCGGTCAGCGGGACAGCGGTGATGCCAGGCGCGATATCTTGCTCATGGTCGAAGGTCCGCAGGCGGTTTCGGTAGGGCGCCAGCGCAGCGGCGGCGCCGCGGCGGGTCACCGCAGGTGCCCACGGCGGGTCGTCGTCGGACGGTACCTCGGCAGCACCGTCGAGCCAGTAATCGACCTCGGCGGCGTGAACGACCACCTCCGCGTTCGGAAATCGCGCCGCACCGTCTCGATCGATCAGACCGGCGCAGTGATCGAGGTGGAGATGGGTCAGCAACACCGTCCCCACCTCCTCGGCACCGACGCCGATCGAGGACAGCGCCCATGGCAGGTGACCCATGGTCGAGCCCCAGCCGTCTCCCATACCCGCGTCGATCAGTACGGGGGCGTGGTCGGGACCGCGCACCACATACATGTTGTGCGAGATCCGGGGTTCGGTCGTCCGGTATGCGGCGCGCTGCAGACCGCCGGCTTCCGAGTGATCGAAGCTGGGGAAGACCGTGAGGTCGGTTTGGTAGTAGCCATCGCTGACCGACGTGAATATCTGGCGCCCAACGGGCCAGTGCACTGCGCTGGTGTAGGGGATGGGACTCGTAGAAGGCATGCAGTCATGGTATCTATTGGATACTTGATGTTAAATAGACACTATGACGTTACCAGGTATCCCGGAGGTGACCACCGAGCCGCCTCCCGTATCCATGTCGGCATTACACCGCGATTGCCCTGCGCGACTGCTGCTCGATCAGATCGCGGACAAGTGGACCGTGCTGGTGATCTGCGTACTGGACGAGGGGCCCAGCCGTTTCAACGAACTGCGCCGCCGCGTCGATGGGGTATCCCAGAAGGTGTTGACCAGCACGCTGCGCGGACTCGAACGTAACGGGATGGTCGAACGCCTCGTGGCAACGAGCGGACCCGTCGCGGTCACCTATCGACTAACCCCGCTGGGCACGACACTTTACGAACCGATGCTCGCACTGTACGGGTGGACCATTCGGCACATAGAAACTGTCGTCGATGCGCAGGATCGATTTGACCGGCAGTCCGAAAACGTAACTCACTGAAGGCATCTCGCCTGGATCTCTCGGCACGGACGGGTGATATGGACGTGTCATGTTCAGGCCGCCGTGCCCTCGGACGCAGACAGGGCGCCGGTGGGGTGCTGCGTCGGCGCGGCGGACCCGCAGGCGGGCCGGAGACGCGATTCGGATCGAGGAAGGTTTACGAGGGCGATCGATCATCGAGTCCGCGAAGGGAGTTCGATGCAGTCAATGCACGCTAGCGTGGCGGCTCTGACTCTGGCGGGCGTGACGTTGCCGAGACAGGGGTACGGCGGCGACGCGTGCGTGCGTGCGCGGGTGAGGGTAGGCGTCGACCCGTTTACTTTACATAATGTCAATTATCGGCGTAGTAAACCGGGCGCGCGGAGCGGGTGTTTTGTGTTTGCTCGCCGACTGTCTTGTCGGGTCTCTGCAAACCCATCCGGCTGCAGTTCCTTCCCCTCGGCGGCCTGACATTCTGCGTGCGAAGTTTGGGTACGACAAAAGGTTTTCAGGCAATGTCGGCTGGTGAGTTTTATGCATAGTTCTGCATGAAATCGTTGGCGCGGATGAAACTTTGGCGATCAGTCGTTTCGGCCGATCGATCTCACCACCCCCTGGTCCACCTCCCCTAGTGCCTTGGCGGGATCCTTCCCTATTTCGTCACTGTGACGTTTTGCCTGCTGGTGTCCACACCAAACGTCAGCTTCGAGTCTGTCGCGCACAGGGATTCGCTTGATCTCGACCGTGTGCTCGGTGCTCAGTCCGAGGCGTTCCGGTAGCCGTTGACCGATCCAGCCATCGCCGGTGTTCGATGCTCGAGGGTCGGTGCGGTAGCGGTGGCGACCTTCGGTAGTGCGTAGGGGTGGGTGCGGCCGAGCCAGGTGAGGAGTTCTTCGCGGACAGCGCATCGCAGGGTCCAGACGTCGTCGGGGTTTCGGGCCGACATCGAGGCGCGGACGATGATGCTGGTGGGTGTGCTGTCGGTGACGAGGAGGTTCCAGTTGCGGTGGTCCCAGTCTTTGCGTCGCTGGAGATAGTCGCGGAGGTGCTCGCGGAGTTCCTGAACGGGGGTGCTGTGGTCGAGGTGGAGGTAGACGGTTCCGGTGATTTGGGAGCCGCCTTTGGACCAGTTCTCGTAGGGCTTGCTGTTGAAGTAGGACACCGGCATGGTCAGGCGGCGATCGTCCCAGATGCGCACGGTCAGGAAGGTCAGGGTGATTTCCTCGACCGTGCCCCATTCGTCTTCGACCACGACGGTGTCGCCGATCTTCACCGAATCGCCGAACGCGATTTGCAGGCCCGCCATGAGGTTGCCCAGGGTCGACTGGGCGGCGACGCCGGCGATAACGCCGATGACACCGGCCGAGGCGAGCAGTGAGGTGCCGAGGACGCGCAGGTTGGGGAACAGCAGCAGGATCGCCACCGCGGCGGTGCTCAGTGCGAGCAGCACGGTCACGATGCGGCGCACGAGTGCCAACTGAGTGTTGAGTTGGCGCACCTTGGCGGTGTCGGCTGTGCGGTCGGCGTATTTGTGCAGGGTGTTTTCGGCGGTCGCGTCGACGACACGGACCGCGACCCATGCCGCGGACATGATGGCGACGGCCGCGAGCACATTCCTGACCACTTCTTGTTGCGCGAAGTGCAATTGTGCCAACGGAAAGGTGTTGTGCAGGGCGGCGGAGGCGAGTAGCACCTGCAAGGGCAGTTGGACTCGGCGCAGCAGGCCGGGCAGTCGGGTTTTCGGGTGGGTGTCGGAGCTGTAGCGCAGGAGGCGGTCGATCAGCAGCCCGATCAAGACGGTCACCGCGAGGGTTCCGCCGAGAACGATCAGGGGCCGTAGTACATCCTCCACGGTGTCGAGCTCCTTGCCTTGGTCGTCGGGGTATCTCCGACGCCAGGCTACAGTTCGATAACGGACCATCTGGTCGCCCGAATGTCCCCACCCGGTGCGGGCCGGTCCCCCGTCTGTGTGTTGACCGGTGGTACGGCTGCCAGCAGACGGGTGACGTGCACGGTGGGCGATGCGGCTGCGAGGTCTGTGTGACCAGTGTCGCATGCCGAGGTCACCACAAACTCGGCAAGCGCATCGCAGGGCCCGGGACCCGCGGGCGTCCCGCTACGGGTTTGCGCGTGGGCGACGCGCGGGGAACGGCAGCCCCGCGGTGTTCGCGGTCGCTCCCCCGTCGACGGGAATGATCGCGCCCGACAGATAGGTGGCCGAGGGTGAGACGGCGAAGGCGATGACGGCGGCGATCTCGGCGCGGGTGGCGAAGCGTTGTTGCGGGGTGGCCATGCGGTGGTGCTCATCGAATTCGTCGAGGATGCCGGCCATCATGCCTGTGTCGGTGGCGCCGGGGCAGACACAGTTCACGCGGATGCCGTAGCGGCTGTAGTCGGTGGCCCAGCTGCGGGTGAGTGCGACGACGGCGCCTTTGGTGGCGGTGTAGGCGTCTGCCCATGGCATGGCGGAGATGCCCGCGATGCCACGGGAAGTGTGCTCGCGGTGGGTGTTTACACGGCGGTCGCGGCGCTGGTGGGTGTGCTCGCCACCGTGGCGCTCGGGCCCGACCCGGTGGAGAAGGCGGCGCGCTAGACCCGTAGGCGCAGGCTGGTGTCCATTGCGGCGAAGGCGCGGCGGGTCGCCTCGCGGAGATCCTCCGGTGTGTGGGGGGCGTGCCATTCTTCCAGGGCGCACCGCCAGGTGGCGACACAGAATTCGAGGACGAGTCGTAGTTCGAGGCTGTCGGGGGCGGTGAGTCGCCGCGTGATCTCGGACCGCATCTGGGCACAGTGGCGCAGGGTGTGGCCGTTGAGGGCGGGTGATTGGTCGACCAGTTCGAGGGTGCGGGGAAAGCGTTGGTACCAGCTGTCATCCATGCGGTCGAGGGTGGTGAGCATGGTGTCGCGGAAGAGTTCGGTGAGTGGTCCGGACTGCTCGGATTCGTCGAAGACGACGAGGAATTCGTTCCAGAGGTGGGTGACGGCGGTGAGGGCGACGTCCTCTTTGGAGCGGTAGTTGCGGAAGAACGTCCGCCGCGATACCTCGACGACTTCGAGGAGTGCGTCGAGGGGGGTGTTGTCGAATCCGCGTTCGCTGAAGAGGATGACGGCGGTATCGGCCAGGGCCGCACGGGTGCGCAGTTTTTTGCGTTCGCGCAGCGTGCCGGGTTGGTCGACGGTGGTCATGCGCCCAGAGTAGCGTTTTCGCGCCACCGATGCATATGCTTCAATGGAGCAAATGCCACAGTGTGGCAGTTTTCGCTTCGACGTCTGATTGAAGGAGTTTCGACTGTGCGCGCCCTAGTTGTCGACCACACCGCCCCCGCCCACCTCGCGCTGGCCGAGGTTCCCGACCCGGTACCGAATCCCGGTGAGTCCCTGGTGCGGGTGAGCGCGGTATCGCTGAACTACGGCGAGGTCAAGGGGGCGACCGACCCACAGGTCCCCGCTGGCACGGTCGTCGGCTGGGACGCGGTGGGCGAAGTGGTGCGAGCCGCCGCGGACGGAACCGGCCCGGCGGTGGGTGCCAAGGTCGTCACCGTCGGCGAACAAGGGTGGGCCGAACTGCGTGCTGTTCGGACCGCTCGACTCGGGATCGTGCCCGACGGCGCCGACCTCGGCGCGGTGAGCACCATTCCGGTCGCCGCATTGACCGCACTGCATGTGCTGCGACGCATGGGGCAGGTACTCGGCAAACGAGTGCTGATCACTGGAGCCTCCGGTGGCGTCGGCCGGTACGCCGTGCAGTTGGCCGCACGCGCAGGAGCCGAGGTCGTCGCGATCAGCCGAAACCCCGCGCACGCAGACGAACTCCGTTCACTGGGCGCACACGAGGTCCGCACCGACCCCGCGAGCGTGGACCGGCCGGTGTACGGGGTGCTCGACAATGTCGGCGGCCGGCAGATGGTCGACGCCTTCGCCGCCGTGCAGGCCGAGGGTGTACTGATCAGCGTCGGGAGGTCAGCGGAAGCCGAGGCGGTTTTTCCGGCCGAGGCGTTCACACCCACCGACGGTCGCCACGACCGAGCCATCCGCACCTTCTTCCTGTTCGGCGACCCCACCACCGATTTCTCCGCCGACCTCACCTGGCTCGCCACCCAGGTCGCCCTCGGAAGCCTCGACCCCGGCATCAGCTGGCGCGGTTCGTGGACCCGCTACGACGAAGCCAGCAGCGCGTTGCTCGAAGCTCGCCTGCACGGTAAAGCCGTCCTCGAACTCGACTGACCTGCCGAAGTCGCCGTCCCCGGCGGCAAGCGCAAACCGGCCCCACTGGCGGAGACACGATAATCCCCACGGGGGACGGTAGATCATTCCGGGCTGCGGGCTCGGGCGCGGTGAGATGATGCAGGTATCCCCGAGTGGCGGAGACCAATTCGCCGCCTATACATAGCTAGACGCGCGACGGGAGCCGATCGGTTCCCATCCAGGTCGACTCGCGATCTGGATGCTCGCCGAACAAAAAGCGCGGCGGCGCGACCGAGCAGCACCCGTTGATCCGTTGTTCGGGATCGGGATCGGGATCACGGAGTCTGCGGCGCGCAGGGTCCCTCGTGATCGGAATCGGTTGTGCTGGAACAGCTGTCAGGCCTGGTGGCCGCGAATGAGCGGCAGGTACACCGTGTCGATGATCTCTACCAGGACGTCGTCGGGCACGGTGGACACACCGCGGGTGACGAATTCATTGCGCAGCAGGTCTATTGGGACCGCGGCGACGCGGGGTCGGCGTGCGGCCGCGGGAGCCTGCCCGCGTGTGATGGCTCGGTCGAGGATGGTGAGCCACGGCTGCGCTCCTGCGTCCGGTGCTTGTTCACGCAGCCGGGTGAGCAGTGTTGGGTCGTCGGCGAGTTCGGCGAGCAGGCTGCGCAGGATCTCGCCGAGTGGTGAGGCGAGGTGAGAGTTGGCGCGCCGCAATAACTCCAGTGCGTCCGTGCGCAGGTCGTCGGTGTCGGGAAGGTCGAGGGTGGTCGCGGTGAGCTGGGCGTAGGCGGCGACCCCGAGGGCTGTCCGGTTGGGCCAGCGGCGGTAGATGGCGTTCTTGTTCGTGCGGGCGCGAGCGGCGACGGCGTCCATGGTCATGCCGGGATAGCCGGATTCGAGCAGTTCGTCCACGGCGGCGCGCAGAATGGCCTGCTCGAGGACGGCGCCGCGACGGCGGGTGACACGCTCGGGTTCGCTCATAACGGTACTCACCGTACCTTGCGAAGACTTCCTATGCCTCGCTACGCTTTATCAATAAGGTACGTACCGTGCCTTATTGGTTGAGGAGGTACCGATGCGCGCACTCGGCGTGTGCTACGACACCGGATTTGTCCATCGCGGCAACAGCACGCACGAACCGTTCGACCCGGACGCCGTGCTGCGCGATATGCGAGCCATCCGCCGCGATCTGCACTGCGACGCGGTGCGGATCACGGGCGGATACGTGGACCGGCTGAAGCAAGCGGCGACGCTGGCCGCCGATGTCGGTCTCGAGGTGTGGCTCTGCCCGTTCGTCAACGGTGTCACCCAGGAACACCTGCTCGAACTCGTCGCCGACCTCGCGGAATTCGCCGAGCGCCTGCGAACGGGTGGCGCGAACGTGGTGCTCGCCGTCGGCTCCGAACTGAGCCTGTTCGTGGACGGCTTCCTCCCCGGTGCCGACTTCGAGCAGCGCGCCGCCGCTCTGGTCACTCCCGAGGGTCGAGCGGCGATGGCCGACCTACCGATCGTGTTCAACGAATTCCTCGGCCGCGCCTCCGCGATCGCGCGCGAGCGCTTCCGCGGCAGGCTCACCTACTGTTGCCTGCCCTTCGAGCAGGTGGACTGGGAACCGTTCGACCTGCTCGCCACGGATGCCGGATATCGTTCGGCCGCACTGATCGACAGTTACCCAGAACTGATGCGCACCTATGTCGCCGAGGGTGCGAAGCTCGAAAAGCCGGTGGCTGTCACCGAATTCGGTTGCGTTACCTACCGCGGTGCGGCCGACAAAGCAGATCGCGGTGTCGATGTCGTGCACTGGGACACCGACACCGCTACCCCGCTGCGGCTGAACGGAACTTACGCGCGCGATGAACAGGCGCAGGCCGCCCACCTGCTCGAAATGCTGGACATCCTGGACGAAGCCGGGATCGACACCGCCTTCTGGTACTGCTTCTCCCGCCCCGACCTCGTCCACCGCGACGACCCCGCCCTCGATCTCGACCTTGCCAGCGGCGGCCTGGTGAAAGTGTTCGACAGCATCGACGGCGCCGCCAAAACCTGGGCACCGAAGCTGGCCTTCACCGCATTGGCGAATCGCAGCCGCTGACCGGGCGAGCACGAACGATCCGGCTGCGCCTTTGTCCACGATCCCTCTGCGACTGCGCGGGCGTGGGGCGTTGCGACCTGCGCTGGTATCGGCGAATCGTGGTTGGGTAGCGCGCGATACGGCGCTGACGCGGATAGCGCGATGAGGGTGGCGCATCCGGCCGCGTTGGCCCTGCGTGATTGTCGGTGTCTTGGGAATCTGTTCGGTGGCAGCGAGGACGGCTGTCACCGACGTGGGCGGCCGGCCTTCGCGGTGGGTGTTCGGCCCTCCCCACCCTCTTCTCGGGCCGAGGAGAGGGTGGGTCAGGTGGTGGTGAGTGCCGGCGTTTTCTCGGTCAGTCGTTCACGCAGGGCGTCGACGATGGCTGTGCGGGTGACGGGGTCCACGCGGGGGCTGGTGGCGGCGTGCAGGGTCAGGTCGGGGAGCGCGGGCATGTCGGGCACCGGGCGTAGACCATCGGGGGCGGGGCCGATGCGTGGGAGGGGGACGATGCCCGTTCCGTTGCGGGCCGCGCTGAGCAGAGTGGTCAGGTCGTGGCACTGTTTGATGATTCGGTAGGGGCGGTTGCCGAGGGTCGTGAGTGCTTGCAGGCGCACCGCGCACGGTTCGGTGAACAGGACCAGGTGGTCGGGGGGTGTGCCCGGTGTGCCGAACCATTGCGAGGGGATGGTGGCGACGCGGACGCTGCGCGGTGTCGGGCCGGTCAGCATGAGTGCGATGTCGGCGCGCTCGTCGTCGACGAGTGCGCGCACCTTCGCGCTTCTGGTCAGGCGCAACTGGATTCGGCGGTGCGGGAAACGGTGCTCGATCAGGCCGACCACCACCGGTATCAGGAATTCGGCGGCATGTTCGGTCGCGGCGACGAGTAGATCGTCGGCTTCGGGGGTGGCGAGCGCGCGGACAGCGTCGTCGTGTTGTCGCAGGATTTCGCGGGCGCGCTCGGCGAGCTCTTCGCCGTCGCTGGTGAGGGCGATCCCCCGGCCCTGTGGTTCGACCAGGCGGCAACCGAGTTCGCGTTCGAGTTTGCGAATGTGGCCGGTGACCGCCGAACGCGACAGGTGCAGCGCCAGTCCGGCTTGGCGGACGCCGGAGAAGGCGGCGACGGCGACGAAGCTGCGCAGGGGTGCGATGTCGAGGGTAACCACCCCACAAGCATAGACCGTTCGTGATTCGTGAACAGTCTTGTCGGGCGGGTGGTTGGTCGGCGACGCTCGAAATCATGTCCGAGACCTCGCCCCCCGCTCGCCGCCTGCCGATTCGGCTCGCTGGGCCCACCGCGATCCTCTATGCCGCCGGTTATCCGATCGGTGCCGCGACGGTCGCGGTGATGTCACCGTTCCTGGTGATCTCGCTCCGGTTCGCCGCCTCCGCCGTACTCCTGTGGGGGGTGGTCGTCGCCCGCCACGTCCTCGGCGCGCGCGGCGGTGCCGCCGCACCACGGGTGTCACCGCTGTCGGACCGCCGCAAGGTGGGGCACGCGATGATCGCGGGTCTACTCACCCAGGGCGTGCAGTTCCTCGGCGCGTATTGGGGTCTGGCGCACGGGGTTTCGGCAGGGTTGGCCGCCTTGGTGATCGCGCTCAATCCGGTGATGACGGCCGCGCTGCTGGCGGTGTTTCTGGGGCAGCGCCAATCACGGCGCGGTGTCGTGGCATTGGGGCTCGCGGCGGCGGCCGTGGTGCTGGCCTGTTTGCCGAAGATCGTGCACGACCACGCGGTGGGGCCCGGCGTCATCGCGGTGATCATCGCGATGCTCGGCTTGTCCGTCGGCGGCGTCTATCAGGGCAGGCACTGCTCGAACATGGACCCGTGGGTGGTGAACGCGCTCGGCCTCACCGCCTCGACCCCCGTCGCCGCGCTGACCCTGCTGTTTTCCCCCGTCACCACCACCGACCTGCCGCGCGCGCTGATACTGCTCACCGTGATGGTTGTGATCAGCTCGATGATCGGGACAACCCTGTATTCGGCATGCATCAAACGCGCGGGCGCCATGGCCGCCGCCATCCTCTTCGCCGTCATCCCCGCGATCACCAGCCTCATCGCCTGGGCCTTCCTCGGCGAGCAACTCTCGATACTCACCCTGGTCGGCTTGCTGCTCGGTGCGGGCGCGTGTGCGCTGCAAGCGGCGTCGGCGCGCCAGAAGGGTCGGGCGGTGACCAGCGACGAGGCGCCGAGGCCACCGGCACTGCCGGTGCGGTGACGATGCTCGACACGAACCGGGCGCGGCAGCCGATGGTGCGCTCCGCGACAGAATGATTCGTTGTGCCGCCGGTCTGCCGCATGACAGGACACGGGGAGTTTCCGTTGCACGGTTGCTCGAGGCTCGAGGGATTGATGCCGTATCGCGTGGCGCAGCGAACCCGGCGAGAGGCAACGGTGCCGCTACGGTCGACCCATGGCGACTCCCGACTTCATTCGCAGCATCCGCGCCGAGATCGGGCACCAACCACTGTGGTTACCCGGTGTGACCGCCGTCGTGTTCGATGACGCGAGACGAGTGCTCCTCGGTCGACGCGCCGACACCGGGGCGTGGGCCGTCCTGGCCGGGATCCCGGAACCCGGTGAGCAACCCGCGGAGTGCGCGGTACGCGAGGTGTTCGAGGAAACCGCGGTGCGGTGCGTCGCCGAACGCATCGTGACCGTCCGCGCGCTGCCCGCACAGACCTACCCCAACGGTGATGTCTGCCAATTCATGGACATCACCGTTCGTTGCCGCGCCATCGACGGCGACGCACGCGTCAACGACGACGAATCACTCGAGGTCGGCTGGTTTGCCACCGACCGACTTCCCGAGCTTCCCGACTTCGAGAGGTTCCGCATCACCGAGGCGCTGCGCGAGGGGCCCGCCTGGTTCGAGCCCGCACACTGAGCAGAGTCGACGCGCGGGCGCTGCCTCGGGTACGCGGCCGTCGTCCGCACCGAAAGCGGGCCACTGTTGTCGTGGTGGATCTTTCGGATCGCGGAGCGCGACCGGATGCTTGACCGGTGTTGATTCGTCGGCTGGTCGCGCTGTATGTCGGGTTGTCGCTCTATGGGTTCTCGATGGCGGTGATGATTCGGGCCGGGCTGGGCTTGGACCCGTGGGATGTGTTCCATCAAGGGGTAACTCGGCATGTGCCGCTGAGTTTCGGCATGGTGACCGCGTTGGCGGGTGTTGTCGTGTTGCTGGCGTGGATTCCGTTGCGGCAGCGGCCCGGCCTGGGGACGGTGAGCAACGTGGTGGTCGTCGGTGTCGCCGTGGACGTCGGTCTGTGGTTGTTGCCGTCGTGGGAACCGTTGGTCGGGCGGGTCGTGGCGATGCTGGCGGCGGTGGCGCTCAACGCGGTGGCGACGGTGCTCTACATCGGCGCGGGCATGGGGCCGGGGCCGCGCGACGGTTTGATGACCGGACTGGTGCGCCGGCTGGGCAGGCCGGTGTGGGTCGTACGCACCACCATCGAGGTGGCGGTGCTGTCGACGGGCTGGTTGCTGGGTGGCAGCGTGGGTATCGGCACCCTGCTCTACGCATTCGGCATCGGACCACTCATCCAGCTGATGATCCCCGCGGTCGACGGCTACCTCCCCGGCTTCCGGAAAAACCCCGAACCGGCTGCGCCGCAGCACAATCGGCACCCCGACACGGTGACCGAAGGGTCGTGAGCGGGATGCGTCGATCGTCGGTACGTCCACGGTGACCAACACCGCACGGCCGGTGCACAATCCATCCATGCCGAATCTGTTGCCCGATATCGTGTCCGCCGATCTCTTCACGAAGCTGGCGCAGCCGACACTGACCGCCGAGGACGGGTTGACACTGCGGCCATGGGTGCACGGCGACGCGCCCGCCGTGCGCATCGCCTACCAGGACCCCGAAATCCAAGCCTGGCACTGCCGTTCGATCGACACCGAAGAAGAGGCGCACCAGTTCATCGACCGCTGGCGCACCGGGTGGCGCGAGGCCGCCGCAGCCCAGTGGGCGGTCGTGGACGGCGAGCAGGTCGTCGGTCGCGTCGGGTTCCGCTACATGGCGCCGGCCGAAGGCGAAGCGGAGGTCGCCTACTGGACCATGCCCGGCCACCGCGGTCAGCGCATCGCTCCGAGGGCACTGACCACCCTGATCGCCTGGGCTTTCGACGACATCGGCTTCCACCGACTCGCTCTCGTGCACTCGGTGCGTAACAGCGCGTCGTGCCGAGTCGCGCAAGCCACCGGCTTCACGCTCGAAGGCACCCAACGCAGCGCTTGCGCACACACCGACGGCTGGCACGACATGCACCTGCACGCGTTGATCAACCCGCGGTGAGCGGGGATCGAGCCCGCAACGCCCTTTCGGCCGATAGGGCGTCGCGTTCGACGAGGAGGGCGAGGGACCGTTTCGGTGACCCGCTTCTCGCCGATGAACCGTGCCGCCGACGAAACTCTCACTCGCTCAACCATTCTCGTCGGGGACGAGCAACCGCTGGCTCGTCAGGTCAACATGTCGGCGTTCTCGCCCTCCCACTGACGAACCCGACCCCGGTGAATCACCTGATCGATCAACCGTTTTCGTCCGGACCGAGCAATGACTGGGTCATCAGGTCGACGTAGGTGGCGAGGGTGTCGCGGTCGGCGGTGGCGAGGGCTCGGGTGCCGACCTTGCCGCGGAGCAGGCCGATTCCGGTGATGAGGGCGGCGACGAGTTCGGCGCGTAGCTCCGGGTCGGGGCCGGTGAGGCGGGTGCTGAGTTGGGTGCCGAAGGCGAACTCGATGCGGTCCTTGAGGATGGTGCGCATGGTGTCGTCGTTGGCGCCGGTGGCCAGCGCGGAGAAACTGCTCGGATAGCGGCCGGTGGCCGAGACGTCAAGGGCGTGGTCGAGCAATGCGCGCGGGAGGTCCGGCAGGGGGGAATCCATCATTGTCGGATCGGGTGTCGCCGCGGCACCGCCGACGGCTTCGGCGAAAAGCTTTTCCTTGGACCCGAAATAGCGGTAGACCAGCGCCTGGTTCACCCCGGCTTCGGCGGCGACATCACGGGTACTTGTGGCCTCGACACCCTGTTCGGCGATGCGGACGCGGGCGGCGGTGAGTAGTGCTTGCCGGGTGGCCGCCGCGTCGCGACGGCGCGGCTTCGCGGCGCCGTCGGAATGTGTTGTCGTCATCGCCTAGCCCTTCGTGTGACGAACTCGTCAACTGACGACCCAGTGTAGACCAGACGAAACATGCTGTTCAGAGGCATAAGACACAATGTAGTCAGTTGTTGACTTAGCTTGCGGGTCGGCGCTATGGTTCAAGTCGTCAGTTGACTACATAGGGAGTTATCTTGTGACCGAGACCCTCGCGCCGCCACGGCATCGCCTACCCGCCGACCCGCCACCCGCTGCCGAGTCAGCGCATGCCAATCCGGTAGCCGTCCTGCTGGTGCTCGCGCTGTCCACGTTCTCCGTGGTCGTCATGCAGAGCATGGTGATGCCGATCCTCTCGGGCCTGGCCACCTCGCTCGAGGTGTCGATGGCCGACATCACCTGGGTCGTCACCGTCAACCTTTTGGCGGCGGCGGTGTTCACGCCGTTCCTCGGCTCACTCGGCGACGCCCTCGGTCGCAAACGCGTCCTGATGATCACCCTCGCCCTCACCACGGTCGGATCGGTGCTGGTCGCCGTCTCCCCGTCCATCGCCGTCGTCCTGGTCGGCCGGGTACTGCAAGGCATGGGATTCGCGGCCATGCCACTGGCCATCGGCATCGTGCGGTCGATCTTCCCGCCCGAACGCGTCGCCTCCAGCATCGCGTTGCTCAGCGCACTCACCGGCATCGGCGCCGGCGCGGGCCTACTGATCTCCGGGGGCCTGGTCAAGGCGGGGATCACCGCACAGGGCATGTTCTGGATCTCCGCCGCCTCCACCGCCATCGGCCTCCTCGGTGTCGTCACACTGATCCGGCTTCCCGAGCGCGCCAAAGCCTTCCACGTCGATGTGTGGGGTCTGCTCACCCTCAGCGGCGGCCTGGTGTGCCTGGTGCTGGCCATCAACCGCGGACCGACCTGGGGATGGACCTCCGGCTCGGTGCTCGGCTTGTTCGCGGGAGCCGCAGTGCTGCTGGCGATCTGGGTGTTCGTCGAACAACGCGTCGCCGAACCGCTGGTCGACATGCGAATGATGCGCAAGCCGGTCGTGTTGGGCACCAACCTCACCGCGTTCCTCACCGGCGCCGGCATGTACGGCGCGTTCGTGCTGGTGATCCAGTTCGTGCAAACCCCGAGCAAGGTCGGCTACGGCTTCGGCTCCGACGCACTCGGCGCGGGCATCACCCTGCTGCCGCTCACCGCGGGCACCCTGATCGCCGCCGGTGCGGTCTCGGTGCTCATCCGGCACCTCGGACCGAAGGTGCCGTTGGTCATCGGCACTGTCGTCGCGACAGCGACCTTCGGGTTCCTCGTGCTGTGGCACGTGCAGCACTGGCACTTCTTCGTCGCCACCGGATTACTCGGTCTCGGACTGGGTTTGGCGATGGGCGCGATGCCGACCCTGCTCAACAGCGGCACCACACCGGAACAGACCAGCATCGCCAACAGCGTCAACCAGACACTGCGCTCGGTCGGCGGATCCATCGGCACCGCCGTGGCCACCGCGATGCTCGCCACCAAAACCCTGCCGGGCATCCCCCTGCCCACCCTCGACGCCTACACCCTCGCCTTCGGCGTCTCCGGCGGTATCTGCGTGCTCGCCATCATCGCCGCCGCCGTCGTTCCCTATCGCCACCGGACCGCGGCCGCGCAGGTCGAGCGCGCACAGGTCGAGGGCGCCGTGGCGACCGGTACCCGCACCGTGCGCGGCGTGGTCGGCGCGATCGAACAGGCGCCGTACGCGACGGTCACCGTCACCGCACACCGCGGCGACGGCACCAACCTCACCACCACCGTCGCCGCGCGCGACGGCAGCTACCGGTTCGACGATCTCCCCGCCGAACCGCTGACCCTCGTCGCCGTCGAACACCCCCTCGTGCACTCTCCGGTGACCGTGGGTTCCGGTGTGGCGCAACGACATGACATCATCCTCCCCACCGAACCGAATCCCTCGACGAAAGAACGTCCGTGACAATGCACGAGAGCAACGCTTTCTCGCCTCGGTCGTCCAACACCCGAGACGGCGCGACCCTGCGCGGCCGCGCCGACAACGGGCGCGCCGGTGTCGCCGGGGTGGCGGTCACCCTCGCCGACCGCACCGGCGCCCAGGTCGGCCTCACCCACACCGACGCCGACGGCGAATTCGCCGTCACCGGCCTGCCCGTCGGCAGCTATCTCGCGGTGTTCTCCCACCGCGGCTACGACCCGCACGCGGTGATGGTGACCCTCACCGCGAATGCGGCAGCGCTTGCCGTCACCCTCACACCCTCGACCAGTGTGCGCGGCCGGGTGACGCACCTGCGCGACGGTCAACCGGTCCCGGACGCGACACTGACCGCGATCGGCGCCGACGGCGAAGTCCTCACCAGCGACGTCACCGACGTCACCGGCCACTACCGGCTCACCGAGATCCACGCCGACGAAATCACCCTCGTGCTCGCCGCACCGGGCGCCGACCCCGTCGCCACCGTGGTCTCGTGCGCGGACGGCACCGAACACACCGTCGACCTGTCGGTGGACGTGCGCAGTGTGCTCGGCGGAACGGTCACCTACGGTGGTGAACCCGTCGCGGGACTGCGGTTGACGCTGCGTGATCGCCACGGCGTACCGATCGCCACGACCAATACCGACAAGGCGGGCGCCTACCGCTTCGATCGCGTCGACGCGGGCAGCTACACCGTGGACAGTGCCGCCAGCGGTCCGAGAGCGGTCTCGGTCGGCGCCGACACGATCGACGTCGACGTGGTGCTCTACGCGCAGGTATCGGCGCAACCCGAACCCGACGGTGGATGGGAACGCGACGGCGAGTGGGAGCGATAACCCCTCACCCTCAGCGCGTGGAGTTGTCCACGCGCTCCCGGTGGAATTGCAGGATCGCGTCGAGAGTTCGGCTCGGCGCCTCCACCTGCGGATAGTGGCCCACCTCCGGCAGTTCCACCACATCGGGGTCGGCGATCACCGCCCGATAGCGGCGCACCATGTGCGCGCCGGACACCGGGTCGAGCAGACCGTCGATCAAACGGATCGGCACCTCGGTGTCACGTAACGCGCCGACCCACCGTTCCCGATGCCTGCGGCGCTCGCTCAGATAATGAATCAGCTTGTCGCCGTTGCGTTTTCCATGCTTACCGCACCACAGCAACCAGAACTGGTGTAATTCGGCGTCGGTGGGGCGGGTATCGGGGCCGAACACCGCCGACAGGCTGCGACGGAACGTGCGCTCGGTGCCGATCACCCCGACCAACGGACCGAGCGGGCTGGCCAACAGCCGTTGGATCGGGCGCGCGAGATGGGCTTCCGGGAACAGTCCACCGTTGAGCAGACACACCGACTCCACCCGCAACGTCTCCTCGCCCTCGGCGCGCCGACGATTGTCGCGGGCAAGCAATTCCTGAGCGACGGTATCGCCGTAATCGTGGGACAGAATGTGATAGCGGGTGATGCCCTGCTCGCGGAGCAACGTCTCGTGGATATCGGCCTGATCGGCGATACTGTAGGCGTAGTGCCGCGGCTTGGCCGACCACCCGAAACCGATCATGTCGGGAGCGAGCACCCGCGCGAAGCGCTCGCACAGTCCCGGCCACACCGCATGCCAATCCCACGACGCGGTCGGGAATCCGTGAATGCACAGCAACGTGCCCGTGCCGCGTTTGTTCGCTTCGGGGCGTGCCGGAATGTCGCTGTCGCGCCAGAAAATCTGATGTCCGCGGTGGGTGAGCCGTCGTCCGTTCGCCCGCCAGGATACGAACTCCTCCATGACAACCTCCTTGTTGTCCGACCATGATGGCGCGCGAATCCGAGCACCACAGGCATTCTGGAAACTGCGGACATGTCATCCACCGTGCGTCGAATGCCGGGAGCGCTCTGCGAGAATGCCCCCGTGGACATCGCGATCGGCCTGGTAGTGCTCGTGGCGGCGGCAGCGGCCCTGGCCGCGGCGGCGCGCCGTCTCGGAGTCTCCGAACCGCTGGTGCTGATCGTCGCGGGAATCGTCGCGTCGTATCTGCCACTGGTCCCCGAGATCCACCCCGATCCCGAAATCATTCTGCTCGGCCTGCTGCCTCCCCTGCTTTACACCGCGGCCATCCGCACCTCGCTGGTGGACTTCCGTGCCAATCTCGGCACCATCGCGTTTCTTTCGGTGGGGCTGGTGCTGTTCAGCACCTTCGTGGTGGCCGCGGTCGTGTGGTGGTTGCTTCCGGTGCCGTTCGCGGTCGCGGTCGCCGTCGGCGCGGTCGTCGCACCACCGGACGCCGTCGCCGCGACCGCGGTGGCCAGACGTATCGGGATGCCGCGCCAGATCGTGACCATTCTCGAAGACGAATCCTTGTTCAACGACGCGACCGCACTGGTCGCGTTGCGCACCGCGATCGCCGCCTCCGCGGGCACGGTCTCGGTGTGGCAGGCCGGTGGCGATTTCGCATTGGCCGCCGGTGGTGGCGCGGCGGTGGGTGTCGTGGTGGCGTTGCTGTTGGCCTGGATTCGCCGCAGGATCAACGACCCCGTGCTGGACACCACCGTGTCGTTCCTCGCGCCGTTCGTCGCCTACCTGCCCGCTGAGGAAATCCATGCCTCCGGGGTGATCGCGGTCGTGATCTGCGGAATGATCCTCGGCCACGGCGCACCCGTCTGGCAGAGCGCCGCCTCCAGGGTGTCGGAGCGAATCAACTGGCGCACCATCCAATTCATCCTGGAGAGCGCGGTCTTCCTGATCATCGGATTGCAGGTCCGCGCGATCGTCGAAGGCGCCTGGCGCGGCGGACTCGACAACACGACGATCGCTATCGCCGCGGTCGGGGTGTTCGCCGCGACCGTGCTGGCGCGGCCACTGTGGATTTTCCCGTGGCTGATGCTGCTGCGCCGATTCCGGCGCTCGACCGCGGATTCGCTGCGGTACTCGGCGGTGGTCTCGTGGGCGGGCATGCGCGGCGTGGTGACACTGGCCGCGGTGCTGCTGCTCCCCCGGGACACCCCACAATTGGAAGTACTGAAACTGCTGGCGCTGGTCGTGGTGACCGGCACGCTCGTCATCCAGGGCACCTCCTTGCCGTTGCTGGTGCGTTTGCTGCGCCTGCGTGGACCGAGCCGTTCCGAAGACGCGCTCACCGCGGCCAGCCTGATGCAGCAGGCAACCGCCGCGGGACTGGTCGAACTGGATAAAGCCGTCACCCCGCAGACACCACCCGGCGTGGTCACCCAGCTGCGCGAACGCGTGGAATGGAAGGCGAACGCGGCGTGGGAACGGTTGGGGCGCGCCGAATCCGAGTCGACCACACCCAACGCCGAGTACATTCGCCTGCGCTTGGTCATGCTGCGCGCCGAACGCCAAACCGTCCTGCGCGTGCGGGACTCCGGCACCGTGGACTACGCGGTCCTGCAGTACGTCCTGGCCCAACTGGATCTCGAGGAATCGATGATCGATCGATTCGACACCTCCGACGACCAGGAGGAAGGCGTGCTCGCCGCGACCGGCGCCGACAACTGCTGCGCACACCTGCGCGCCGCACCACTCACCAGAGAACCCGACGGCCCCGACGAATGCGGCGAATGCCGCGCCGAGGGCCTGAGCTGGGTGCACCTACGAATGTGCCTGTCCTGCGGTCACATCGGATGCTGCGACTCCTCGCCGGGCAATCACGCGACCGCGCACTTCCGTGCCTCCGGACATCCGGTGATGCGCAGTGTCGAACCCGGCGAGGCCTGGCGCTGGTGCTTCGTCGACGAAGAACTGGGCTGAGCTGAAGTAACGCTGGACTGAGCGAACGCGGGCATGCGTTGCGCCGCAACCCCTCCGGCGATTCAGCGGCGCACGTGCGAGTAGACCAGGCGCGCGAACTCCGTGAGCAGACTGTCCAACGACGTCGCCTCGCCGCCGCCGGCCGCGATCTGTTGGTAGCCCACCAGCATCGCGATTCCCAGCGATGCCACCACCGCGGCGGTGTCGTCGTCGGCGACGATGCCGTCGATCACCTTGTGCACCGTGCGCCTGCGCGACTCGTCGACCCGCTTGAGCGCCAGGTTCACCGACTCGTCGTTGGCCGCCCATGCGCGGATCGCGGCCTCGGCCGAATGATGCAGTCCCAGCGTGAGTTCCGAGATCGCACGCAGATCGTCGTCGGGATTGCCCTGGTTGAACTTCAACGTGCGCAGGATGCGAACCTGCCGGTTCTCCCAATGTTCCAACAGGGCGTCGACGAAACCCTGCCAACTGCCGAAATGGTGGTAGAACGATCCGCTGGTGATGCCGAGGCGACCGCACAGAACCCCGATATTGAGACCTTTGAAGCCTAGTTCGGCGAGCACCTCCAGAGCGGTGTCGAAGTACTGCTCCTTGGTGACCACACGTGACATTCGGCGCGCCGTTCTGTTCGTTTCGGACAAGGTTTCGTTTCGGTCGTTTTCGGGTAGGGATCGATGTTCGAGAGACCGAAGGCTACCGCATCGTGAGATCGGCTCGTCACCGCATCAGGGTGTCGCGCACAGAACTTCGGTTGCCGTTACCTGGGGAAATAGCTAGCGCAGAAGTAACAGAGCAGATGTTCTGTTACTCTCGGTGGCATGCCACGGCCCCGCATCCACGACCCCGACGCCGTGCTCGACGCCGCCGAATCGCTCGCCGTGCGCGCCGGACCGGCCGCGGTCACCATCCGTGCCGTCGCCGCCGCCACCGGCGCCTCCAACGGGGCCATCTACCACACCTTTGGCTCGCGCGGCGAGCTGCTCGCCCGCGCCTGGTTGCGCGGCGCGCACCGGTTTCTGGCCATGCAAACCGAACTGGTCGACCCGCTACTGCGCGAATCCGACGGCCTCGCAGCCGTTCTCGCGGCCGCGACCACCCCCGCCGATTTCGCGCGACAATTTCCGGATTCCGCGCGTTTGCTACTCGCCCTCGACCGCGCCGAATTGTTCACCGAGGTCCCCGAACCCGTGGCCGCCGACCTCGCCGAGACCGACAAGACGTTGCTGGCCGTACTGATCCGGCTCGCGCACTGTCTGTGGGGTCGCCGCGACCGCCACGCCGTCGACACGATCACCCTGTGCGTGGTGGATCTGCCCACCGCGATACTGCTGCGCCGCGATCGCCTCACCCCCGCCGCCGACCCCGATTCCCTTGCCCGAGAACACCTGCGCGCCGCGGTGCGTGCCGTAGTGGCGCTCGGCCCCACACCCGGTTCATGACCCGACCCCGTGATATCCAGGAGCATCCATGCCGACCCTCACCTACCGCGACCGCATCGCCGTCCTCGATCTCGGCGACACCGAGAACCGCTTTTCCCCCGAGGCCCTCGACGAGATCGACCACCACCTCGATACCGCACTCGCCGCCGGCGCACCCGCCCTGCTCACCACCGCCAGCGGCAAGTTCTACTCCAACGGCCTCGACCTGGACTGGTTGAGCGCCAACGGTGATCGCGCGCCGTGGTACGTCGCGCGGGTGCAACAACTGCTCGGTCGCGTACTCACCCTCGCCGTCCCCACCGTAGCCGCACTACCCGGCCACGCCTTCGGGGCGGGCGCGATGCTCGCACTCGCCCACGACTACCGGGTGATGCGCGCCGACCGAGGCTACTTCTGCCTCCCCGAGGTCGACCTCGGGATCCGCTTCACCCCCGGCATGAGCGCACTCATCCAAGCCAAACTCACCCCGAAGACCGCGCTCACGGCGATGACGACGGGCCGCCGCTTCGGTGGCACCGATGCCGAAGCCGTCGGGCTCGTCGACGCCACCGCCGCACACGACGCGGTCGTCGACACCGCCGTGGGTCTGGTCGAACCACTGGGCGCCAAGGACGCCGACACCCTCGCCGACATCAAACAGACGATGTTCGCAGCGCCCTTCGCCGCGCTCACCGCCGCCTGACGACCACCGCGCGCCAACGGCGTTCGTTCCCAGTCGACACTGATCGGTGATCGGTGATCCCGTGCGCGGGATCGCCGAGAAGTCCGGTGCCGCGAACTCGTGGCGCGTACCCCGACGCGGCGGCGCTCATTACGACGCGGCGGCGCTCAGGTGCCGGTCGAAGAAGGTGAAGATACGCTGCCACGCGTCGGCGGCGGCCTCGTCGTTGTGGCCGAGGCCGGTGACACGCAGGATCGGTTCGGCGGGGGTGATATTCGCGAAACCGTGCGTCACCGTGTCGTAGGTCTTGATGTCGTGCTCGACGCCGAATTCGGTGAGCGCCCGCTCCAGCTTGGCCGGTTTGCCGATCAACATCGGGTCGCGACGGGCGAAACTCGCCACCACCGGGCAGGAACCCTCCAGAAAACGCCGGTAGTCGGCGAACAACGTCGGATAGAACGGTGCGGCGGCGTCGAAACCCTTCGGCGCCACCAACAACGCGAAACCACCACCCATGCAGAACCCGATCACCGCGATGCGACGCGTGCAGTCGGGGTCGGCGGCCAGATGGTCGCGGGCGGCGAGGATATCGCGCACCTGCGGTCCCTCCGCACTGAACACCAATGCCCGATACACCGCATTGATGCACGCGACCTTGTTGCGGGCGAACAAGTTCGGTGCGATCGCCAGATAGCCTCGCTCGGCGAGGGTGGTCAGATGCGTGCGCACGTCGGTGCCGAAACCGAACGCATCGTGCAGGACGACGACACCCGGCCATGGACCCGCTCCCGACGGTCGCGCGATCAGTGCCTCCACGCTGCCGTCCGGCGCGGCGAGCTCGATGGTCTCCATACCCCCGAATCTAGGCGCCCGCCCGGTTGAGCGCGCGGCGCGCGCGTGGCGTGTTCACGCAAATGCCGGGTGCCTCGGCGCCGGTCGTCTAACGTTGCGCGCCGGGACCTCGGCATACGGCTTTCTGCCGACCCGCTCGTGATCGTCGAGATTGTTCGAGCGAAAGGGTGTTCGGTGATGCTTCGCCTCCCGCGACGGGTTTCGGTCGTCATGACGGTATGCGCGGTGCTGGTGACCCTGTGCGGTGGGGTCGTCGCCGCGGATCCGGTGCGCGTCGCCGACTTCGACCCCGACCCCACCGGGGACACCTACCTCGACCAACGGTTCGACACCGAGGGGCTGCCGCACGGCACCATCCTGTCCAGCCGACGCGTCGACATTCTGCCGCCGCTCGCGGTGACCTCCTCGTTCGACGCCTGGCAGGTGTGGTTCAGCACGAGCGCCGCCGACGGCTCCCCGATCGCCGCGATCACGACCATCATGAAACCCCATCGGTGGAACGGGCGGGTGGTCAGCAACAACTACGCGATCGACAGCGTCGGCCTGAAATGTAACCCGTCCTACCAGCTCACCCACGAGGTGTCGATCGAAGCACCCGACACCACCCGGCAGTTGCTCTCGCGCGGGTACGCGGTCGTGATGACCGACTACCAGGGCCCGAAAATGGCCTACGCACACGGTCCGACCCAGGCACGCGAAGTCCTCGACGGTCTGCGCGCCGCGTTGGCATTGCCCGACGCGGGACTGGCCGACAGTCCGGTAGCGATGATCGGCTACAGCGGTGGCGCGATCGCCACGGTATGGGCCGCGCAAACCCAGTCCGCGTACGCGCCCGAGTTGAACATCGTCGGTGCCGCCGCCGGCGGCACACCCGCCGATCTGCGACTGCTGCGCGAAACCATGGATGGCAAACCGCCCGCCGCCGGGTTGTATCTGCTTGCCGCACTGGGCATCGCCCGGGTCACTCCCGGCGCGCTCGACCTGCTCAACGAGGCGGGCAAGGTGACCGCGAAGAAGAACAAGAACCTCTGCTTCACCGAAGGCGCCATCGCGGGACTCGCCCCGCTGCCCTTGAAACTGTTCACCTCGAAAGACGTCTACGAGACACCCGTGGTGCAACGGGTCTACCGGGAGACCACCGCGGGCGCCGTCGCACCCACCATGCCGATCTACCTGTGGCACGGGAAGTTCGACGAATGGATTCCCGCCGAAGGAGCTCGCGCGCTGGCACAGTCGTGGCGGGACAAAGGCGCCGACGTCACGCTGGACATGAAACCGTGTGAGCACCTCACCTGCGCGTTCGTTCCCGATGCGCTGGATGCTGTCGACCGGTGGATGAGCAATCCCGATTGAAGCGAAATCGACTCTGCCGCAGGCTGCCTCGTGCGCGGACGCGTCCTCGCCGCACACCTCTGTGGTTCGGTCGGACCCGATGCGGGTGTGCGCAACGACCATCAGCTCGCATGCGACTCGCGAGCAAGGCGATCAACGGCGTGGCGTGCTCGCCGCAGCCGCGGCTTCGGCGGGCGACTGTGCGGACGCTGCACAGCTGCGGCGAATGAAACCGCCGCCGTCAGACGACCGGCGGCGCTCACAGCGGGAACGTCAACCGCTCCGGATGCAGATAGTCGTCGGGATCGTGCATGGTGTGCAACCGCGGCGGCGGATCGGCGGACAGTCGTTCGAACTCGGTGCGCAACGGCCCGTCGTAGGTGGCGGCCGACGCGGTGAGGCCGGGCAACCAATTGTCGTGGTGGCTGGGCACGAACACGCCGGGGGCGATCGCCTCGATATAGCGACGAGGGTCACGCAAACCATTGCTGATCTGGTTGTAGCCCTGCACCGCACCGATCTGCACATCGGTCGGTGGTAACCGGGCCAACAGGTCGAGCACGTGCGGGGCGTGCTCGGTCAACGGACCCGACGAATCATGCCAGACCAGTGCGAAACCCGGTACCCGAAACTGGTAGAGCACGGTGCCACCCTCCGCGTCGAGCAACCGCGCCGCGCTCTGCGCGAACGCCGACGGCGTCGGCGGATGCCGCAGGATCACCCCTGGTTGCGGGCGCGGGAAGAAACGCGGTGAGCCGCCAGGATGTTCAGGGGCGGTGCGCGCGGAATGCAGGTGCCGGATCGCCGTCACCTCGAGCGGGCCCACCGAGAAATCGTGCCGGTCCCCCGGCCGCGCCGTCGCGTCACCGAGACCGACGGTGGCGAAACTCGGATGCCGCACCTGCGCGTGGATCGCCGCACCGTGTTCGGCGGTGCCATACACCACGGCGCCGGTGGCCTCCGCGATCGCGCCCGCGTCCCCGGCATGATCGAAATGGCCGTGCCCGATGAAGATCGCCTCCGGCGCCAAGTCCACCAGGTCCTGTGGCGTCGCTGGCACATACCCCACGCTCGTCAATCGGGGCACCCACGCGTCCAACAAGAACACCGAGCCGCCCATGGCCAGCGCGTACGTCGTGCACCCGACCCAGGACAGGACTACCCGATCCGGATGCGGCACACCGGTTCTCGTGTCGATGGCGCTCGCACCGAAGAATCGTCGCCTGGTCGCGGTCGTCTTCGGGGCGTGGGGCGGTTCCGAGGGGGTCAGCCGGGCGGACATCCGCGCCCGGATCGGGCCGAGTCCGGCGATCGCGCACACGAACACTACGAGATCACGGCGACCACGCCCGCGGCAAGAGGCGTCGCACCCCGCAGCGGCCCTTTCCCGGTCGCCGTCGACGAATCCGCACTCGGCGCAGGGAAACTCGACCGCCTTCCGTTGAAGTGGTAGATCTGGATCGACCCCGAACCGGGCCTGCCCCTCGTCGTGAAGCCGGTTCGCGGTCCTACTCGCGAGGAGACTTTCCGCTTATGACTGTTGCCGTAGAAGGCCGATCAGTAGACATCACCACACCCGACGGCACCACCGACGCCTACGTGGTCCACCCCGACGACGACGCGAAACACCCGGGAGTCCTGTTCTACATGGACGGCTTCGGCCTGCGACCCAGCCTGCTGGCGATGGCCGATCGCCTTGCGGCACACGGCTACACGGTGTTGCTGGCGAATGTGTTCTACCGGCACGGCCGCACACCCGTCGTGGATCTGCCCGCCCACATCGACACCGCGCAACGGCCCGACATCTTCGAACGGGTCCTGCCGATGATCATCGAACTCACCGCCGAACCCGTCATCCGGGACGCGGGCGCCTACCTCGACTGGCTGGCCCAGCACCCCCACACGGCCGAAGGCCCGGTAGGAACCACCGGCTACTGCATGGGCGGTGTGCTCGCCCTGCGCGCGGCCGCCGCCTTCCCGGACCGGATCGCGGCCGTCGCCGGGTTCCACGGCGGTCCCCTCGTCACCGAAGCACCCGACAGCCCGCATCGCTTGGTCGAATCGATGACCGCCGAGCTGTACTACGGCCACGCCGGAGGGGATGTCGAGAAGAGCCCGGAACAGTTCGCACGCTTCGACGAAGCACTCGATGACGCGGACCTGCGCTACACCACCGAGGTCTACGAGGGCGCACAGCACGGTTACACCCAAGCCGACACCGCCGCCTACGACGCCGATGCCGCCGAACGCCACTGGGTTGCGCTGGTCGACCTGTTCGGCCGTACGCTCAACGCCTGAGCGTGCAGGTGTCCGGGCGAAGCTCGCGACGAGGTCGACCCGCTGTCGCAGCCGGTGGGCCTGGTCGCGTGGGCGACGGAGTGCGACAGGCAGTCGCCGCGACATGCCACCCGGCAGACGGTCGGCCACGGCGGCGATTCTTCGTTGCGACGGGCCCCGGTGTTCCGCATGCTGATCGCGTGGTGCTCTCGCAGGTTGAACACCGACCTGCCGTGGTCAGCGCGTAGATGGCCGATTCCAGGGGCTCGGGCCCGCTTTGGCGCGACCATACCCACGGGCCCGGCGGGAGGGCTGCTGGATCGCACACCACGTCGGCGCCGCCACGGTTGTCAGGAGTCGGCGATGCTGAGGAACAGCTCTGCGGTGCGGGCGATGACCGAGCGGTCCTCGGGACTGAGGGCACTCAGCTGTTCGTCGAGCCAGGCGTTGCGCTGATCTCGGACAGCGCAGGCGAATTCGTCGCCTTCCTCGGTGGTCCTGAGGAGTACTTTGCGACCGTCGTCCGGGTCCGGGGTGCGCACGGCGTAACCGGCGGAGGTGAGGCGGTTCACCGTCTGGCTCATCGAAGCGGGAGAGACCCGATCGTGCTCGCTGAGCTCGGTCAGGGTCCGTGGTCCGCATTTGTGCAGGTGAGTGAGTACGGCCAAAGCCGTGTCACCGAGGCCACCTGCGGGGCGCTCGCTGCGGAAACGACGGTAGAGGCGCCCTACCGCGAGGCGTACCTGCGCGCCGAGTTCGTCCGCGCGAGTCTCGGCTGGCTGTTGTTCGGGCGTCCCCGTTTCCATGACTCGTTAATATACCTAATGTTATCCTTCGTATACCTAATGACCCGACATGTCGCCCCGGCTTCACCACCCTCGATCAACTGACTTCCACACCGCCACACCACGACCGGGTTCCCCGCGTACTTCGCGTTGTCCCCACGGTCGCCGCATCAGACGGTTGTCGCCACGCCAGGAGTAGGAAATGACACAGTCAACGACCATCGATCTACTCGGTCCGTTCTTCGACGATCCGGACGAGCTGTACCAACGATTGCGCCGGGAGTCCCCTGTCGTGCGCGTGACCTTGCCGACGGGCCTGAATGCGTGGATGGTGACCCGGTTCGCGGACGTCCGGCCCGCGCTGCGCGACCCACGGCTGGCCAAGAACGCCGCCCACGTCGCCGACATCATTGAGCGGCAACCGATTCCACACGGACAGTATCGATTCGAAGATGTCCTGTCGCCGAGCATGCTCAACTCCGACCCACCGGACCACACCCGGCTACGCAAGCTGGTCACTCGCGCCTTCACGGGACGGGCGATCGCGCAGATGCGGCCCCGCATCGAAGAGATCGCCGACCGGCTTGCCGACACGATGCGGGCCAAGGCAGCCGGTGGGGAGACCGTCGATGTGATCGACGAGTTCGCCTTCCCCTTACCCATGACCGTCATCTGCGAACTTCTCGGCGTCCCCGACGGCGAACGAGACGACTTCCGGGCCTGGTCGAACACCGTGCTCTCGGTCTCCGCGTCGCACGAACGCATCGCCGCCGCGACCGCGATGCACGACTACCTCGCCCGGCTCGTCAGCGACAAGGCCGCGCACCCGGGCGAGGACATCCTCTCGGCGATCGTGCAAGCCGCCGAGGAAGGTGACTCACTGTCCACCGGCGAGGCCATCTCCATGGCTCAGCTGCTGATCGTGGCCGGGCATGAGACGACGGTCAATCTCATCGGCAATGGTGTGCTGGCGCTGCTGCGCCACCCCGACCAGCTCGCCGCGCTGCGCACCGACCCGTCCCTGATCCCCAACGCCGTCGAGGAGTTCCTGCGCGTCGAGGGCCCGGTCAACCTCGCGACGTTGCGTTACACCACCGAGCCGGTGGAGCTGGCGGGGACCACGATCCCGGAAGGGGAGATCGTGCTCCTGTCGCTGATTTCGGCCAACCGCGACCCCGACCGATACCCCGAGCCGACCGAACTGGACGTCCACCGCGACGCCTCCGGTCACGTCGCGTTCGGCTACGGAATACACCACTGCCTCGGTGCGCCGCTGGCCCGACTCGAGGGTGAGATCGCCTTCCGCACGCTCCTGCGACGCTTCCCGGACCTGACTCTCGCCGAAGAACCGGAGCGTCTCGCCTGGCGCCAAAGCACGCTCATCCACGGCGTGACGAGGCTCCCGGTCCACCTCTGAGCACGAGCAGGATCGACGAGTTCCGATCGGCACGACCACGATGTGCCGGGAAGACAAATCGACCCCGACCCCGACCTTGCCGTCACAGAATGCCCCTCGTGGTGGCCACGCTGTGTCCGACAGCGTTGTCCGGTGCCGTTGTTGCGGACTCCGATCTGCTGCGGAAGCCACCAAAGGAATCAGCAGGCCGCCTAGGGATCTGCGCGGGTGTCCGGTTCGGATCGGGTGTCGGTGCGGCTTTCAGCCCGAGGCGGCGATCCGTAGCTCATCGTGAGGCACGGATCGCCGTGCTCGCACACGCACGCGAGAGCCCTCCCCGACGGTCCCGCTGTGTGGGTGTAGCGGTTGCCTACAGGCGCACGCCGAGCAAGGCGGTGACAGCCGCGGCGATCGCGGCGGGAGCGTCGGTGTCCTCGCCGCCGTAGTCGAGCGCCTGGCGGGCCCAATTGTCCACCGCGTCCAAGGCTTTCGGGGTGTCGAGATCGTCGGCCAGATGCTGACGAATGCGGGCGATCGTATCCTCGGCGCTGGGACCCGACGACAACGTGGTGGCGCGCCGCCACAGCTCGAGGCGGGCCTTGGCGTGGTCGAGCACGTCGTCGGTCCACATCCGGTCGCTGCGGTAGTGCCCCGCCAGCAACCCGAGCCGGATCGCCGCGGGGTCGACGCCCGCGCGGCGCAGCGCCGAAACCAGCACCAGATTGCCCTTGGATTTCGACATCTTCTCGCCGTCGAGGCCGATCAAGCCGGCGTGCACATAGTGACGGGCGAAACGACGACCCGCGTTCAGCGCCTCCGCGTGCGCGGCCGAATACTCGTGGTGCGGGTAGATGAGATCGCTGCCGCCGCCCTGGATGTCGAATTCGGCGCCCAAGCGATTCAATGCGATCGCCGAACACTCGATATGCCAACCGGGGCGACCCGCGCCCAGCGGTGACGGCCACGACGGTTCGTCGGGACGCGCCGCCCGCCACACCAAGGCGTCGATGGCGTCGCGCTTACCTGGCCGCTGCGGATCGCCGCCACGCTCGGCGAACAAGCGCTCCATGGTGGCGCGGTCGTAGCCGGATTCGTAGCCGAACTGGTCGGTGGCGTCGGCGCGGAAGTACACGTCCGGGTATTCGGCGTCGTCCACGATGTAGGCCGCGCCCGCCGCCAACAGCTTCTCGACGAACGCGACGACCTCGTCGACGGATTCGATCGCACCCACGTACTCGCGCGGTGGGAGCACGTCGAGTGCGGCCATGTCCGCACGGAACAACGCGATCTCCGAGGCGCCGAGCTCACGCCAGTCGACATTGTCGCGGGCGGCGCGCTCGAACAGCGGATCGTCGACATCGGTGACGTTCTGCACGTAGTGCACGTCCAAGCCCGCGTCGCGCCACACCCGGTTCACCAGGTCGAAGGTGAGGTAGGTGGCGGCGTGACCGAGGTGAGTGGCGTCGTACGGGGTGATACCGCAGACGTACATGCCTGCCGTCGCGCCGGGGGTCACCGGCCGCACCACCCCATCGGCGGTGTCGTAGAGGCGCAACGGCGGGCCTGCTCCGGGGACGGTCGGTAACGCGGGATCGGACCAGGACTGCATGATTCGAGGGTAGAGGTGCGGTCGAGGGCGCTGTGTTCCGCCCCGCCCCAGTACGCGGATCCTCATGCGCTAGTCGTCAGCGCGACCTGCGACGATCCCGCGAACATGGGATGTCAACACTTTTGGTCTCACTGAACCACGTGCGGCGCACACAGCGACCTCGCGCCAGCCGAAGTCGGTGTGGCCACCGTCGTACCGCTCCGGCGAGCACGCGCAGACAGTCACGAACGCGCGTTACCACCGTCGAGGTGGCCGCGAGACACCCGCTCGAAGCTGGATCGGGGTAGCCGAAGCACACCCACCCACACAGCAACCGTGGCTGGCTGGTCTCACCGCACGCGGATCATGCTCAGAACGCGGGCCAGGGAATGGGGCGCATCGTATTCGGCGCGGGCAGCACCGGATCGTCCGACAACCGCTGCGTTCTGGCGGCCAGTGCTTCGATTTCGGCGTCGGTGAGGTGCGCGGCCATGGTGTCACCGAGGTCGGCGCGCAACTCCTTGCCGAGCGTGGTGATGTCGGCCAGCAACGTGTCCTCGATCCGCTCATCGACCCATCCCCACAGCACCGTGCGCAACTTCGGCTCAGTGTGCAAGCAGATGCCGTGATCGACGCCGTATACGCCGCCGTCGGCGGCCTCGAGGATGTGTCCGCCCTTGCGGTCGGCATTGTTGAGCAACACGTCGAGCACCGCCATCCGCCGCAGTCGCGGATCGTCGGCGTGCACCAACGCGACCTCCTCGCCCTCCGGGTCGAGTGCGCGCAACACTTCACGGAACCCGTCGGGTACCGCATCGGGCCGACACAGGTCCACCAGATCCAGGCGCTCGAGGTCGTCGGGGCGGTCGACGCTGTCGATCCAGCGTTGCACCATCCCCGACCCGTAGGGGCCCTCGCGCAACACCGTCTCCGGGATCACCTCCCAGCCCAGCGCGTGCGAGACCAGATACGAAGCCACCTCACGGTCGGCCAGGGTCCCGTCGGGGAAGTCCCACAGTGGACGTTCACCTCGGATCGGTTTGTACACCACCCGCAACGGTTCGACCTCGGCGTCCTGGGCGATCTCACACACCAGGGTCACGTTGCTCGCGGTGGTGATCCGTCCGATCACCGTCAGCTCGCCCTCGCGTAATCGTGTCCCGGTCTCGGCCGCCACGACCTACTCCTCCAGTTCGGCCACGCCGAAGATATCGCCACGCTTGTAGCCGTTGGTGCGCACACACATGTGCCCGCGCGGGGACAACGGCTCCCCGCACAACGGGCACGGCGGCCGACCGGCGGCGATCACCCTGGTGGAACGCAACGCGAACTCGCGCGCCTGGATCGGGGTGAGGAATACGCGCACCGCGTCGGGGCCCTCCTCGGTGTCGTCGAGGACCACCGATTCGTCCACCTCGGTCTCGGTGATGGCCAACAGCTCCACCACCACCGACTCCGCGTCGGCATCCCAACCCAGACCCATCGTGCCGACCCTGAACTCCGCGTCCACCGGGGTGACCAGCGGATCGCTGTCGTTGATGTCGTCGGCCTGCGGCGGCACCTCGGCACCGAAGCGGCGTGCGACCTCGTCCAACAGCAGACCCATCCGGTCGGCGAGCACCTTCACCTGTTGCTTCTCCAACAGCACGCTGACGACTCTTGGGTCCTCGACCGCCTGGAGATAGAACGCGCGATCGCCTGGCTCACCGACTGTCCCGGCGACGAAACGATCGGGGGTGCGAAATACATGGATTGCTCGTGACACATGCACCTCCTGATACGTGACCCTGATCGACTACCCGCAACACAGGGATTCATACAACGTCGTGGGACGTCGGCAAGAAATCTCAGCGCTCCGCACTTCCATTATCCGCACCACCGCCACCACCGATCTCCCCACCGGGGACCGGACCCGAGGTATCGACCACCTCCGACGCCTCAGTGGAGGTCGAAGAACTCGAATTCGCCTGCGCCGGTTGTGGTTCCGCTGTTTTCGGGGTCGCGGCCAAGGCCGAGAGATCCGTGCCGGTGTCATTGAGACGCCACACATAGGGCGCGGTCGGGGTGTAGCGGATGACGCTGATCGACGCGGGTTCGACCACGATGCGTTGAAATCCGTCCAAATGGATACCGAGCGCGTCGGCGAGCACGGACTTGATCACGTCGCCGTGCGTACACGCCACCCACAGGGTGTCGTGGCCATGCTCCTCGGCCAGCGCCCTGTCGTGTTCGCGCAGCGCGTGCACCGCCCGTGCCTGCACCTGCGCCAACCCCTCCCCACCGGGGAAAACCGCGCCGGAAGCGTGCTGTTGCACCACTTTCCAGAGCGGCTCGCTCAACAGTTCCGCGATCGGCCGCCCGGTCCACTCGCCGTAATCGACCTCGATCAGCCGGTCGTCGAAGACCGGTTCCAGGCCGAGCTTGTCCGCCAACGGCGCGATCGTGCGCTGACACCGCAGCAAGGGTGAGTGCACGATGCGTCGGATCGGGAGCCCGAGGAGTCGTTCGGCCACCGCGGTGGCCTGCTGACTGCCTCGATCGGTCAGTTCGACGCCGGTACTGCGACCGGCGAGAGTGCGGGCGGTGTTCGAGGTGGACACACCGTGCCGCAGCAGGATCACCGTCATGCGGCCAGCCTAGCGATCATGTCGCCGACACCACCCCGCCCGCCAGCAAACCCATCACCACGAGGCCGAGCACGATGCGGTAGCCGACGAACCAGTTGAGGGAATGCTTGGACACGAACTGCAACAACCACGCCACCGACGCATAACCGACGACGAAGGCCACGATGGTCGCGACCAGCAGCTGTGGGCCGCTCGCATTGAGACCCTCACCTGCGGGTTCGAAGGCATCCGGCAGGCTGAACAAGCCCGACGCCGTCACCGCGGGGATGGCGAGCAGGAACGAGAATCGCACGGCCGCCGCGCGTTCGAGGCCGACGAACAGTCCGGCGCTGGAGGTGGCGCCCGAGCGCGAGACACCGGGAATCAGCGAAAGACATTGCGCGAAGCCCATGATCAGGCCGTCGCGGGTGGTGAGCTGTTCGATCGGGCGCGCCTTGCGGCCGTAGTACTCGGCGGCGGCGATCACCAGTGCGAACACGATGAGCATGGTGGAGACCAGCCACAGATTGCGTGCGCCGGTACGGATCTGATCTTTGAACGCGAAGCCGAGCACACCGACCGGGATGGTGGCGATGATCACATACCAGCCGATGCGGTAGTCGAGGCCGCGCTTGGCCTTGTCGGCGATGCCGCGAAACCACGCGGCGATGATGCGCACGATGTCTTTGGCGAAATACACCAGGACGGCGGCCTCGGTGCCCAACTGGGTGACCGCGGTGAAGGAGGCACCGGCGTCGTCGCCGAAGAACACCGCCGACACGATGCGCAGGTGCCCTGAGGACGACACGGGCAAGAACTCCGTCAGCCCCTGCACCAGTCCGAGTACCAGGGCTTGTACCCAGGTCATCGCCTCGCCTGTCACGCACACTCCTGTTTGTTCGCTCGTTGTTCCGCTGCCCGAAAGGTCCGTTCCGCGTGGGCAATTGGCTCGTTTTTCGGGTCGCTGCCCGCGGTGGCGCCGCGCGATCCCGCAGCGACAGTACAGCCTTGCCGCGCACACGGCGTGTCGGGCTGTATTCGTTGGGCGGTGCACGGGCGCGCCCGAAGAGTGTTCGCGGACTTTCGGCCTCGGCGCCCGCGAGTGTGCGTGCCGCACAGGAGCAACCTCGGTTTCCGCAACCGTGGTGGTCATCGGAACGCGTGCGGTCGCGAACCCGAGCAACCATCGCCTCGGAGTCGAGCAGACCGCGCGGCGGCGAGCCGCGTCGAATGTCCGATTGCGCCGGTAGCGAATCCGCTTCTTCCCGCTGGGAGGATTGTCGAAGAAGCGATGCGTCCCACCCGGGGTCGCCCCGTGGCGAGATGTGCGATGCGCACAGTGATCGATACTCCGGTGCGTGGTCGAGGCGTGCGATGCGGACGGTGATCGAGACGCGCGACGCAGACAGTGACCGAGACGCGCGGCGTTGCCGCAGGTCGGGTCGCGGCTGCGCACCCGTTCGCCCCTCGTCGATGCGCGCACCCTGCCAGGTTCCGGTGCGCAGCTCGTTCGCGAACAAAGCGCCGTTGTCCGCTGGTACGTCCACCTCGCCGGTGCACGACGTGCACGATGCCCAAGACGCACGGCCCGCAACGCGGATGTGCTGGCGCGCACGGTGGTCGATGGTGGCGACGCGCGCATGGTCGGTGTGCGGGTACCGACGGTCTTGTCACCGCACGCTCTAGGCTGACGCCCGTGACGATTGCGTGGGCACGGTGATGGAACAGCGGACGGTCGGCCGTAGCGGTCTGCGGGTATCGCGGATCGGCCTGGCGACCCACACCTGGGGGGCGCACACGGACACCGACGAGGCGGCGGGGCAACTGGTGGCGTTCGTCGACGCGGGCGGCACCCTCGTCGACTGCTCCCCTGCCTACGCCGGTGGCGCGGCGCAACGGATATTGGCCGACGTGCTCGGTGACATCGTTTCGCGCGACGATCTGGTGCTCAGTGGGTGCGCGGGCATCGCACCGAGGGTGCTGGCGGTGGCCGATCCCGCCACGGGTGCGGCGCTGCCGGAATCGGAGACCCCGCAACTGACGGTGGACGCTTCGCGGCGCGCACTGCTGCGGCAACTGGATCGCACGTTACTGGAGCTGGGCACCGATCATCTCGACGTCTGGAGCGTCGCGGTGTGGGATCACCGGACACCGCTCGACGAGATCGCCGAAACGTTGGAGTCGGTGGTGCGCTCGGGCAAGGTCCGCTACGCGGGCGTGCGCGGCTTCAACGCCTGGCAGTTGGCGAGCCTGGCGGCGCGCACCCCGGTCACGGTCGCGCAGGCACCGTATTCGTTGTTGGCGCGCGGGGCCGAAGCCGATCTGGTTCCCTCGGCGCAGCACCACGGTGTGGGGCTGCTCGCGGCTTCGCCGTTGGCCGGCGGCATCCTCACCGGGAAGTACCGCAACGGTGTGCCCGCGGACTCGCGCGGTGCCGACGAGTCGACCGCCGCGGAGATCGCCGGCACGCTCGACGAACGGGCGAGCATGGTGGTCGAGGCCGTGGTGACCGCGGCCGACGGGCTCGGCACCTCGCCGTTGGCGGTGGCGTTGGCGTGGATTCGCGACCGGCCGGGGGTGTCGAGCCTGATCGTGGGCGCTCGCGATATCGGTCAGCTCACGGGCGTGTTGGCGGCGGAGGCGTTGGAGTTGCCGCGCGCGATCGCCGCGGCATTGGACGATGTGAGCGACCGCACCGAGTGAGGGTGCGCGCATTGTGCACGACCGGCACGTCTTAGGCTTACCTGCATGAGGTGTCTCGACCGTGTCCGATCCGGTACGACCCGTAGCGTGCTCGCCCTTCTCGCACTCACCTTGCTGGTGGGGTCCTCGGCGGCGTGTGGCACGCAGACAGCGGGTTCGGGTGATCCGAATCAGCGTGGTCCGGTGACAGCGACGTTGCGCGATCTGGATCCCGAGCCGATCGGCCCCGCACCGACACCGAACCTGCCCGCGAAGGTGCGCTCGTTCGACGGGACCGACGTCACCGTTACCAGCGCGGACCGCATCATCGCCGTCGACAGGTACGGCACGCTCGCGCAGGTGGTGTGGGCGTTGGGTCTCGGTCCGAAGATCGTGGGGCGCAGCACGTCCGCCGCGTTCCCCGCGGTGGCGCAGGTGCCGAACGTCGCCGGTGGCAACGGTTCGCTGAACGTGGAATCGGTGCTGGATCTGCGCCCCACCGTCTTTCTGACCGACACCACCACGGTGACTCCTGCCCTGCGCCAGCAGTTGGCGGCGGCCGGTGTAACGGTCGTGTACTTCGATCCACAACGCACGATGGACGGCACCGCCCCGCAGATCGAGGCCGTGGCCGCCGCGCTCGGGGTGCCGGATGCGGGAAAGGCATTGGCGCAGCGCACCCGTGACGAGATCGCCGCAGCCACCGCGGCCGTCCCGCAGCAGGACCCGCCGTTGACGATCGGTTTCCTCTACCTGCGCAGCACCGCCATCACCATGTTGGCAGGGCCGGGTTCGGGCGCCGATTCCTTGATCGCCGCCTTGCACGGACGCGATGCGGGCGAGGTCGCGGGTGTGACCGAGCCGTTCACCGCGATCACCAGTGAGGCGATGATCGCCGCCGCCCCGGATGTGCTGGTGGTGATGTCGGACGGTTTGAAGTCGGTGGGTGGCGTCGACGGTTTGTTGAAGGTGCCCGGTGTGGCGCAGACACCCGCGGGACGCAACCGTCGGGTGGTCGACATGTCCGACGCCGTGGTGTTGAGTTTCGGGCCGAACACCGGGCGGGTGATCGAGGCGCTGGACCAGGCGGTGTACGGGCAACGGCCCGCATGACGCGCAAGAACCGGTCGGCCACGCCTGCCGCGCCAGCATCCAGCGAGCCGAAGAAGGACGCCGCACCGCACACCGAGGTCACCGCGAATACGCCGTCCTCGCACGGCCGTTCGCGCACCACCCTGGTGTTCGTGCTCGCCGTGACGGCATTGGTTCTGTTCGCGTTGGTTTCCGCGGCGATCGGCCAGGTGCCGACCACGCCGTTGGAGGTGGCGGGCAGTGTGCTGCACCGGATCGGCTTGGACTGGGGGCCTTTGCCCGCGCATCCCTCGGGCGAGGCCGCGTTGTGGCAGGTGCGCTTTCCTCGGGTGGTGCTGGCCTTGCTGGTGGGTGCCGCGTTGGCGACAGCGGGTGCGTTGTTGCAGGGAGTGTTCGCGAATCCGTTGGCCGAGCCGGGTGTGATCGGTGTGTCGGCGGGTGCCGCGGTGGGTGCGGGCACGGTCATCGTGTTCGGTGGGGCGTTCGTCGCCGCGTGGTCGGTGGCGGGTGCGGCGTTCGTCGCGGGACTGGTGACGACGTTGCTGGTGTATCTGCTCGCCAGGTCCAATGGCCGTACCGAGGTGGTGACGTTGGTGCTCACGGGCGTCGCGATCAACGCGTTCGCCGGGGGGCTGATCGCGTTCTTGTTGTTCGTCGCCTCGCCGTCGGCGCGTGATCAGATCGTGTTCTGGCAGTTGGGTTCGCTCAACGGCGCGGTATGGGATTCGGTGGGTGTGGTCGCGGTGCTCACCGCCGTCGGGATCGCCGCTGCGGTGATCATCGCGCCGCGCCTGGACCTGTTGGCGCTCGGCGAATCCGCGGCCAGGCACCTCGGTGTCGACGTGGAACGGTTGCGCCGCAATGTGATCGTGGTGGTGGCGATCCTGGCGACGGCGGGTGTGGCGTTCACCGGGATCATCCTGTTCGTCGGGTTGATCGTGCCGCACCTGGTCCGGATGCTCGTCGGGCCCGGTCATCGGGTGTTGATTCCGTTGAGCGCGATCGTCGGCGCGGTGGTGCTTTTGGCGGCCGACGTGGGTGCGCGCTCGCTGGTGCACAATGCCGACCTGCCACTGGGCATGCTCACCTCGCTGGTCGGCGGTCCGTTCTTCTTCTGGATGTTGCGCCGTACCAGGGCGCGCGCGGGCGGTTGGGGATGACGGGCGCGCTGCGGGACCTGTTCACCCGCACCCACGCGGTCCCCGCGACACCGGAGCCGGGTGCGGTGACGTTGCGTGCGCGCGGGGTGAGCGTGGACCGGCCGGGGGCGCGCCGTGTGCTCGAGGACGTGGATTTCGCGGTCGAGGCCGGTGCGGTGGTCGCGCTGGTCGGTCCGAACGGTGCGGGCAAGTCCACATTGTTGGCGGCGTTGGCCGGTGAGCTGTCCCTCGATGAAGGTGTCGTCGAGTTGGACGGGCTCCCCTTGTCGCACTGGTCGACGGTCGATATGGCGCGTCGGCGGGCGGTGTTGCCGCAGAGTCATACCGTCGGATTCCCGTTCACCGCGCGGGAAGTGGTGGCGATGGGGCGTTCGCCGTGGCAGCGCACCGTGCTGCGCGAGCACGATGACGAACGGATCGCCTCGGCCATGGCCACGGTGGACGCGACGCATCTCGCGGCACGGGCATTTCCGATGTTGTCGGGTGGTGAGCGGGCGCGGGTGGCGTTGGCGCGCGTGTTGGCGCAGGACACCGGGACGCTGCTGTTGGACGAGCCGACGGCGGCGTTGGATCTCGGCCATCAGGAGGCGGTGTTGCGTGCGGCGACGGCGCGTGCCGCCGACGGTGCGGCCGTGGTGGTGGTGCTGCACGATCTGGGGATCGCGGCGGCCTACGCGGATCGGGTGGCGGTGTTGGCCTCGGGTCGGATCGTCGCCGACGGCCCGCCGAGGCGCGTGTTGACCACGGACTTATTGAGCGAGGTGTACGAGCATCCGGTGGAGGTGCTCGATCATCCCGTCACGGGTGCGCAGTTGATTCTTCCGGTCCGTCGATAACGAGATAGTCTTCGGGCGAAGGGGTTTCGGGTTCGAGGACGTCCACGACGTCGGGAACGTCGGGGTCGTGGACGAGGTCGTTCGCACCGGCGTGGACGATGAGGTCGCCGTGGGACAGATACCGGCCGATCGCGTTGAGCACCCACACCGCGAAGAACACGAATCCGACGACGGGCGTACTGCCGATCCCCCACGCCAGTGCGCCACCACCGAACCACAGCAGTTCCAATCCCACCCGCCAGCCTCCGGTGAGCGGGAATCGCGCCCCGTTGGGGGCGCCGAACTGCGCCCACATGATGACGAACAGTGCGGGCGCGCCGATTCCGGCGGCCAGGCGCACCCAGAGTTCGGCGGGCACGGTCGCGCCCCACACGGCGGTGCCCGCGAGCACCCCGAGTTCGAGCAGGAACATCACCCCCAGATTGATGATCTTGATCGCGTGCATGATCGAGCCCCTCCGCGCTGGGTCGTGCTCAGCGCCAAATCAGTTTCAGTACGGCCGGTGTCAGCAGCATCCTGATGACGGTGGCGTCCAGGATCAGCGCCGCGATCATGCCGTAGGCGATGTATTTCATCAGTACCAGATCGGAGAATCCGAACGCGCCGGTGACCACGATGAGGATCGCTGCGGCGGAGGTGATCACCCCGCCGGTGTGTGCGATGCCGTAGCGGATGGATTCGCGCACATCGGCGCCTTCGCCGCGCGCCTCGGCGACCCGCGACAGCAGGAACACCTCGTAGTCGGTGGACAGCCCGAACACCACGGTGACGATGAGTGCGAGCACCGCGAACATCAGCGGGCCGGGGGTGAAGTCGAAGATCCCCGACCCGTGTCCGTCGACGAAGATCCAGGTCAGGATGCCGAGGGTGGCCACGAGGCTCAGCGCGCTCATTACTACGGCCTTGATCGCGAGCACCACCGAGCGGAACGCCGCGTACATCAGCGCCAGTGCCGCGGCGATGAGAATCGCGACGAGCAGCGGGAGGCGTTCGAGCATGCCGTTGATGCTGTCGCGTTCCAACGCGGGCACACCGGTCACCATGACCCGCACGCCGGGTGGCTGTTCGATGGCCCGTAATTCACGCATGACTCGGTTGTCGTCGTTCTTGTTCTCCAGCCCCGCGCTGAGCACGTTGATGCCGTTCACGGTCGGCGCTACGGGGTCGAAGGGGCCGGTGAGTCCGGGAATCTGGTTGGCGGCGTAGCGAATATCGCCGAGTTGTTGCGAATCCGCCCCCACCACCACGAGTTTCATCGGGTCGGTGCGGAAGGTGGGAAACAGTTCGTCGAAGCGTTCCTGCGCGACGCGGGCGGGACTGTCGTCGGCCAGATATTTCTCGCTGATCCCGCCGAAGGCGATGCCGCGCAACGGTATCGCCAACGCGAGCAGGGCCAGCACAATCGGGATCACGACCCGCCATGGTCGCCGCATGGCCCATTGCGCGAGGCGGGAGAAGAATCCCGCGTCGATCTGTTTCTCGGTGCGGCTGCGGGAGAAGCGTTTCCAGCCGAGGAAGTCGATGCGGTGGCCCGCGATGGCGAGGGCGGCGGGCAGCGCGGTCACCGAGAGCAGCGCGGCCAACAGCACCGAGCTGATGCCGCCGTAGGGCACCGAACGCAGCACGCCGATGGGGAAGATGAACAGCGCGCCGAGGCTGATGGCGATGATCCCGGCAGAGAAGACGACGGTGCGACCGGCGGTGGCGACGGTGCGCGCGGTGGCTTCCTCGACGCTGCGACCCGCGCTGAGTTCTTCGCGGAATCGGGTGACGGTGAACAGTCCGTAATCGATGGCGAGGCCGAGGCTGACCAGGGTCATGACGGCACTGGCGAAGACGTTGACGTCCATGTAATCGGTGAGCAGCCGCATGCTGCCCTGGGTGCCGAGGATCGTCATTCCGCCGATCAGTACGGGCAGCAGTGCGCCGATGACGCCACCGAACACGAAGTACAGCAGGATCGCCACCAGGGGCAGCGCGATCATTTCGGCGCGCTTGATGTCGTGCTGCATGCCGTTGTTGATGCCTTCGACGATCGGCTGCATCCCGGCCAGTTGGACGGTCGTGCCGCCAGGTCCGTCGCCGTCGCCGTCGGCGCCGAGTTCGGACTTGATCGCGAGGTAGTTGTCGACCGTTGCGGTGCCTTCGCCCTGCAAGCCGATGCTGGCGAAGGCGTGCGTGTGGGTGGCGTCGGTGGCCTGCGCGGCGAACGGGCTGTCCCAGTAGCTGTCGATCTTCAGGATGTGTTCGGGGTGTGCGGCCGCGAGGTCGGCGAGCGCGCGGGTAACCGGCCCGCGTACTTCGGGATCGTCGACGGTGGTGCCGTCGGGGGCGGTGTAGAGCAGGACGATGTCGCTGTCGGTGTCGCGACCGAAGGTGCCGTCGGCGAGTTCCGCGGCGGCGACCGATTCGCTGCTTTCGTCGAACCAGCCGTCCTGGGTGAGGTGGTCGGCCAGGTCGCGACCGAACCACCCCGATACGAGGACGAACAGGATGAACCCACCCAGCACCAGGAAACGGTGGCGGTAGACGAAGCTGCCCCAGCGCAGCGAGCCTGCTCTCAACATCGACGAGCCGCTGCGCTTCAGCCGCAGGCCGCGGTGCGGTAGTCGGCCGAGCGCAGGATGCCGCAGAGGTCGGTGCGTGAGATCTTCCAGGTTCCGTCCAGCAGCACGAAATGCACGACGGTGGTGCGCACGGCCGCGCCGGTGCCGTCCTTGTCCAGGCGCATGGTGGCGGTGAGGGTGCCGTCGTGGTTGTCGAAGACCGGGTCGGTCACCCCGTAGACGGCCTGCGGGTTGTCGCGCAGCGCTTTGTACATGTCGGGGATCGCGTCGCTGAAGGCCGCACCGTCCTCGATGAGCGCGGTGCGTTCGGTGTCGGGCAGTTCGGGATCCAGAGCGCGTTTGATCTGCGCGTCGAGGTCGGCGGCGGTGGGCAGCGGCGGGTGCGCGGCACTCGAGGACGCTTGCGCGGAGGCCGACACCGAGGCGTTGGCGGATTCGCGCGCGGCTTGTACCGCCGATTCGTCCGGTTCGGTGCCGCACGCGGCGACGGTGGCGATCATGGCGACGGCGAGGATCGCGGTGCGGGTGAATCGGGTGGCAGTCATCAGCATCTACATACCATCAATCACCGAACTGATCCGGGCGAGCAACGCGCGCACGGTCGTTCGGTCTCGGGGAGCGGAAGGGTCGGTCGGTTCCGCGGTGGCGGCGGGTGCGACGGGTACAGCGGTGGGGACGAGGTCACGGACCATGGCGACAACACTGCGTTCGTCGTCGAGGTCGACGTCGGTGACCTTCGCGTCGGCGCGCGCGGTGACGTCCTCGGGGGCGGGCACATCGGTGTCGAGGTCGCGCCGGTAGATCTCGAGGGTCATGGTCGCCTTGACGGTGCGGAACGCATACGGTCTGCCGTCGTCGGTGCTGCCGAAGCCGTGCGCGTAGGCGCCGACGGTGAGGTAGTCGATGACGAATTCGTTAGGGGCATATCCCGACGAATGGTCGGCTTCCAACCGGATCTCCCTGTATCGGATGCTGTTCGTGTCTCAACCGTAACCCTGAGTTACGACAAGCCGGGTAGCGCATGGCCCGTCGTGTCCGGAGAAAGCTCGGCGCGTGTGTCCTCGGTGGGTGCCTGACCCCCGGTCGGCACTGGCGTCCGCGCGACATGGTCAGATGGTGAGGTTGCATGGTCGTCGTCGGTTTCTTGTCGGTAGAAGGAGTTCGCAGTGATGCGCCCTCGTGGCTCGGTCTCCTCGATACTGGTCGGGATGGTCTCGGTGGCGTTGCTCGCGGGAAGCGCGGGTTGCTCCGAGAGCACCACCGCCGACGATGTACCCACCCGTTCCCCCGCGACCGCGGCGGTCTCCCCCGCGACGAGCGCTTCCCCCGCCGGGCAGGTGCTGGCATCCGGACCGGTCGCCGCGTTGGTGAGCGACCCGAAGACTGGAGTCCTCGGCACCCTCGACGGCGCCACCGTGTCGTTGCTCGATCCGTCCGCGCCGGGTTCGCCCGCGCGGACCGTCACGTTGCCGGGACCGGCCGCCGACCTGAGCGTCGGTGTGCCGGGCGAATTCCTCGCCGCCACCGCGCACGGTGTGGCGCGCATCGACGTCGCCGCGGCGACCGTCCGGGAGATCCCGGTCGAAGGTGAGCCGCGCTCGGTCCTCGCGCGCCAGGACGGCTCGCTGGTGGTCGGCACCGCCGACGGCACGCTGCGTGAGCTCTCGGCCGACGGCGCGGTGGTCACCCGCACGGTGCGGGGCCTCGTCTCGGCGGATGCGCTCGCCATGGTCGGCGACAAGGTGACGGCCCTGGACCGACCACAGACCTCGATCACCGAACTCGATCCCGGTGAAGATCGCCTCGGCCTGGCATTACGCGCGGGCGACGGCGCCACCAAGATGCTCGCGGACACCAGGGGGCGAGTCGTGGTCACCGACAGCGAGGGCGGGCAGTTGCTGGTCTACGGTGTCGGACCGCTCGTCCTGCATCAGCGTTTCCCGGTAAGATCATCGCCTTACGCACTTGCCTACGATCAGCGCTCGGATCTGATCTGGGTGACGTGCACGCAGAGCAACGAAGTCGTCGGATTCGATCTGTCGACCGGTATACCGAAGGAGCAGGGGCGGTATCCCACCGTTCGCCAACCGAATTCGGTGACCGTCGATCAGCGGACCGGCGACCTGTTCGTGGGGTCCGCGACCGGCGACGGTGTGCAGCGGATCGGCGCGGACGATCGGAAGAGAGGGCACTGATGGCTGCTGCACCGAGCCCGGCCGACGATCCGGCGTCTTCGCCGAGTCGGCGGCGGCGAATCGTGGGTTCCTCGTCGCGCCGGTCCCTTCCCGAGGGCTGGGAAACCACCGGCGACGACTACGAATACGTCCCGTTGCGATTGCCGCCGGATATGACGAGGGTCAGCGCTTCGATGCGCCTGACGATCCAGGCCGAGTTCGGCGGATGGGAGCTGTCGCGCGTGCGCGCCTACACCGATGGCAGCCGAAGGGTGTTGCTGCGACGTCGGAAGACCGCACTACCCCAGCCTGAACCCGGTGTGTGATCGGATGTACGCGCTCCTGCTCCGGTTGATGTTCCTGCTCCCGCCCGAACGCATCCATCATCTCGCCTTTCTCGCGATGCGCTGGGCGACGCTGTTCCCACCGACGCGCACGCTGCTATCGCGGCTCTTGGTCGTCGACGATCCGATCCTGCGCAATACCGCGTTCGGGGTGGATTTTCCCGGCCCGCTCGGTCTGGCCGCCGGATTCGACAAGAATGCCGACGGGGTGGACTCGTGGGCGCCGCTCGGGTTCGGTTTCGCCGAGATCGGCACCGTCACCGCGCACGCGCAGCCGGGCAATCCCGCGCCGAGGTTGTTTCGATTGTCGGCCGATCGCGCATTGGTGAACCGCATGGGGTTCAACAATGCTGGTGCGGCCGCGGCGGCGCAGCGTCTGCACGGTCGGCGCGGTGGCGTCCCGATCGGGGCGAACATCGGGAAAACGAAGGTCGTCGAACCCGCCGACGCCGCCGCCGATTACGCGACCAGCGCGTCGTTGTTGGGGCCGCTGTCGGATTTCGTCGTCGTCAATGTCAGTTCGCCGAATACACCGGGTCTGCGCGATCTCCAGGCGGTGGAATCGCTGCGGCCGTTGTTGCGGGCGGTGCTCGACAGCGTGCGGGTGCCGGTATTGGTGAAGATCGCCCCCGATCTTTCCGACGAGGACGTCGACGCCGTCGCCGATCTGGCGGTCGAGTTGGGGTTGGCGGGAATCGTCGCCACCAACACCACCGTGCGGCGCGACGGACTGCGCACCCCGGCCGACGAGGTCGCCGCGATGGGAGCGGGGGGTTTGTCCGGGCCACCGGTGGCCGAGCGGTCGCTCGAGGTGCTGCGGCGGTTGTATCGCCGGGTCGGCGATCGGCTGGTGCTCGTCTCGGTCGGTGGCATCGAAACCGCCGACCAGGCTTATGCGCGCATTCTCGCGGGCGCCACGCTGCTCCAGGGTTATACCGGGTTCATCTACGGCGGCCCGTTTTGGATGCGCGGCATCCATCACGGGATCGCCCGCCGCCTGCGCGCCGACGGCTACCGCAGCCTCGGCGACGCCATCGGCGCCGAACACGACACCGCGCCGGCCTGACGACAAACACCACGGGCCGATTGCCCGCGGGTTCGGCGACGGAGCCTGTGCGAGCTCAGTCCTCGCGTGCGTCGGTGAGGTTCTGTGCCACCGGTTCGAGCCAGCGATCGGCCTTCTTGCGCAGGAGATACGTCGTCAGGGCCAGCTCCAAATCGGTGAGGGGCAGCGCCGATATCTCGGTGGGGTCCAGTTGCCGCACGGCTTCGGCGCCGAGCGGACTCAACACGAAGCACCGGTTCGTCCGTAGCAGCATCAGCATTCCGGATATGTCCGAGAAGCGAAGACCGGCGCTCACGTCGACACCGTAGTCGGCCAGTCGACGGACGTTGGCGTCGGTGCCGAGGTCCCAATGCTCAGGGCCGCGGGCGTAGCGCATGCCGCGCAGATCCGCCGCGCGCAGCTGCGTCCCGGCCGAAAATACGCGCGCGTCCACCAGCACCCCCATCGGCTCACGGTCGAGCACGGTGACCGACACCTCAGGGTGCACCGAATCCACGTGCGAGACCGCGAGATCAACTGATCGATTCAGCAATTCCGCTTCCATGTCCAGCGAGGGAATCTGCCGGATCTGGAAGTCGTATCGGTCGGCGACGGCGGACATGTTGTGCGACAGATCTTTTCGATGAGCCGGGTTGAGCACGTCGGGAATCGCGAGTCGGACCGTCTCACGGCGGTCGCGGGAGCGGATGACATGGGGGATCGCGTCGAACTCCGTGACCACGGTCGTCGCGATCGGCAACAGGGCCTCGCCCGCGGAGGTCAGTGTGGTGTGGTGGGTGGACCGGTCGAACAACGGTGTGCCGAGCTCGGCTTCCATGGCCTTGATGCGCTGACTCAGTGGCGGCACCGACATGTGCAGTGTCTGCGCGGCCCTGGTGAAGTTGAGCTCGCGAGCTACGGCCAGGAAGTAGCGCAGATGTCTGATCTCCACGCCCCCAACCTACCTTCCGGTGTTATCGGTTTGGTCATGCCACCGCGAGACAAACGGTCATTCCGTTAGCTGACCTAACTACCTACCGTGGAGTTCAGAACGAACATCGGCGAAAGGGCATCATGCAGTTCGAAACCTCGGAAGGCCAGGCCGCGGGGCCGCTCGACGGAATCAAGGTTGTGGACATCTCGACCGTCGTCATGGGCCCGTATGCCACGCAAATCCTCGGTGACTTCGGTGCGGACGTCATCCGCGTCGAACCGCCCTACGACACCGCGCGATTCTCTCCCGCGGGCGTCGGCGTCCACCCCGGCATGGGACCGCTGTACATGCAGGTCAACCGCAACAAGCGCAGTGTCGCGCTGAACCTGAAGGACGCCGAGGGCAAAGCCGCCGTCCTGCGCTTGCTCGCCGATGCCGACGTGCTCGTGACCAACATGCGATCGGGCGCGCTCGAGCGGCTCGGCCTGGACTACGAGCACATTCGGGAACAATTCCCGCACCTCATCTACGCCCACGCGCAGGGCTTCCACCGATCCTCCAGCCAGAGCGCGAGACCCGCCTACGACGAGGTGATCCAGGCGGTGACCGGACTGGTCGACATGCAGCGCAGGGCCAGCGGCTCACTGCAGTTCATGCCGACCTTCATCGCCGACAAGACCGCGGCGCTGTATCTGGTCAATGGCCTGCTCGCCGCGCTGTTCCATCGTGAGCGGACCGGTATGGGACAGGAGGTTTCGATCGCCATGGCCGACACCATGATCGCGGTGAACATGGTCGAGCACCTGTCGGGTGATGTCTTCGTCCCCGCCGCGGGCGATGTCGGCAACCCGCTGAGCCTCTCGGATACACACGCCGCCATACGCACCAGCGACGGCAAAGCGATCGCCGCCGTCCCCTACACCTACCGAGACATCCGGGCACTACTGATCGGCTGCGGATTGGACGAGGACGCCGCGAATCCGGTGTGGGACGAGGAAGTCATGGACCGCACCGTTTTCTACAAGGGCATCGAGAAAGTCCTCGCACACTCCGACACCCGGTCGGCTGCCGAATGGGAGCAGTATCTGCTCGCCAACGACATGCCCTACGGCGTTGTCGTCGATATCGCGGACCTTCCGGATTCGGACTACGTCCGCGAAATGAACCTGATCACCGAATCGGAGCATCCCACCGAAGGCACCATCCGCGTCGTCGCGAACCCCGTGCACTTCTCCCAGACCCCCGTGACCTATCGGCGCCACGCGGAAACTCCGGGCCAGAGCACGGCGGAAGTGCTCACCCGTAGCCCCGTCGAGGCCGGAGTCTGACTCCCCCACCCAGATGTACAGCCAGGAGAAAAACATGAACCTCGAATACGACGACGCCGACCTGGCGTTCCGCGACGAGTTGCGCAAAGTCTTCTACGAAGACATCGATGCGGGTATCCGCGAACGCTATTCGCTCGGCGAGACCACCAAGGACGATATCGTCACCACCCAACGCACCCTCAACGCGCACGGGCTCGCGGTACCGCACTGGCCGGTGCGCTGGGGCGGACGCGAATGGACGCCCACGCAATCGCACATCTATGCCGCCGAGTTGCAGCGGGCTTCGGTGCCGCAGCCACTGGCATTCAATGTGAGCATGGTCGGGCCGATCATCGCGGAATTCGGCACCGAGGAGCAGAAGCAGAAATTCCTGCCAGCCACGGCGAACCTGGATATTTGGTGGTCACAAGGTTTTTCGGAGCCGGAAGCCGGATCCGACCTCGCGGGACTGAAGACGACCGCGATCCGCGACGGCGACCACTATGTGGTCAATGGTCAGAAGACCTGGACCACCCTCGGCCAGTTCGGCGAGTGGATGTTCCTGCTCGCACGCACCGATCCGGCCGCCGAGCGCAAACAACGCGGAATCTCCTTCCTCGTGCTCGATATGAAGACCCCTGGCATCGAGCGTCGGCCGATCAAACTGATCGACGGCGGGTCGGAAGTCAACGAATTCTTCTTCGACAACGTCCGGGTACCGGTGCAGAACCTGATCGGCGCGGAGAACGAGGGCTGGAACTACGCCAAGTACCTGCTCGGCAACGAGCGCAACAGCATCGCCCAGGTGGGTACCAGCCAGCGCGTATTCGCCGACCTGGTCGCACGCGCGGAGAAGATCGCCCTGCCCGACGGATCCCTGTCGCAGGACAGTGCGTTCCGTGCGCGAATGCACGCGGTGAAACTGCGGCTACTCGCGCTGGACGCGACGCAACTGCGCGTCACCGGTGCCTCCGAGAATGGCAAGGCGAGCCCCGTCTCCTCGCTCCTGAAGCTGGAAGGTACTCGCCTGCTACAGGAGCTGTCGGCACTGCGTCTGGCGTCCTACGGGTCGGATGCGATCTTGGCGGGCGGGGTCAACGGCGCGGGCGCCGAACTGAGCGCCGATCTCGCCGCCACCGTCGCCGCCGAGCAGTACCTGAATATGCGCAAACTGTCGATCTTCGGTGGTTCCAACGAGATTCAGCGCGGCGTCATCGCGAAAACCATCTTGGGACTGTGAAGCACAGGTAAGGAATAACAACCATGAATCTCGAACCGAACAACGAACAGCGACTGCTCGCGCAGAGCGTCGAATCCGTGCTCGCCCACCACTACGTTCCCGGATTCCGGGCCGAGGCCGTCGAATCCGAACTCGGCTGGAGCGCACAGACTTTCCAAGCACTGGCAGAGCTCGGCGTCACCGGATTGACCATCGCTGAAGCCGACGGTGGGGTCGGCGCCGGTGCGGCCGAAGTGTACGTGGTGCTCGAGCAGCTCGGCCGCAAAGCGGCGGCCGAACCGCTGCTCGACGGCGTATTCCTGCCCGCATGGCTGCTCTGCGCCCTCGGCGGGGCTCGGCTTTCACCGAGCGCACTCGCCGAAGGGGAGCACACCTTCGCCCTCGCCCATGCGGAGCCCGGCCGCGACTGGGATCTCGCGCCCACCACTACCGCCAGCACACAGGGCGAATCGGCGGCGGTGTCCGGCGTGAAATCACCGGTGGCCCACGCGGATCACGCACAGCACTACCTCGTGACCGCCGTCGACGAACACGGCGAGTTCGCGCTCTACGCCGTCGACGCCGCCGCCGCGGGTATCGCGCGCGTCGACGGTCGTACCACCGATTGGACCCACGCCTCGCAGCTCACCTTCACCGACGCCCCCGCGACATTGCTCGCGACCGGCGCCGAGGCGCGGCAGGCCTTCGCGGTATCGATCGCCAAGGCGCGCATCGCCATCGCCGCCGAAGCGGTCGGAGTGATGGAGTCGGGGTTGGCGCAGGTGGTCGAATATCTGCGCTCCCGCAAGCAGTTCGGCGTCACGCTGTCGATGTTCCAGGCCCTGGTGCATCGCGCCGCGGATCTGTACGCCGAGATCGAACTGGCGCGCTCGACCGCACTGTGGGCGACCGCGAAGGTGGCGGAATTCGACGGCGGCGCTCAGGTCGACCTGAGCGCGATCGCCGACGACGCCTTCGTTTTCGTGGCGGGGGTCGCGCGTGGCGCCGCGGAGGAGATCATCCAGCTGCACGGCGGCATCGGCATGACCTACGAATCGGACGTCAGTCACCTCGCCGCGCGGCTGACCGCGATCACCCAGTCCTTCGGGGGGATCGCCGCCGCGCAGCGCCGGGCCGTCACCGCGCCGAGCGCACTGTCCACACCCGAAGCCACGGCAGCCTGACGGCGGTCGTTCGAAGATCCAAGGAGGAATGTCGATGTCTACCGTTGCGATCATCGGTGCCGGAGTAATCGGACTGTCGTGGGCGCAGCTGTTCCACGATCACGGTTGGCACGTGACCATCTGCGATCCGCGCCCCGACCTCGCCGAGGTCGCTCGCGAGGCGCTCGGCGAGCGCACCGTCCTGCTCACCGCCGATCCCGCCGACGCCGTCGCCGACGCGGACTTCGTCCAGGAAAACGGTCCGGAGCGAGTGGAATTCAAGCGCGAGATGTTCGCGACGCTCGCGGCGGCGGCACCGGCCACCGCGATTCTCGCCTCCTCTTCGTCGTCGCTGCTGCCCAGCGATATCGCCGAGGACAACCCCGCCGCCGCCAGGATCCTGGTGGGTCACCCGTTCAATCCGCCCGCCCTGATGCCGCTGGTCGAGCTGGTTCCCGGCCGCGACACCGCCGAGGCCACGCTCGATGCCGCCTTCGCGGTGTACGAGTCGCTGGACCGCACGCCGGTGCGGTTGCGCGCCGAGATCCGTGGCTTCGTCGGCAACCGCTTGCAGAAGGCACTCAACAACGAGGCCTACTACCTGGTGCAACAGGGCATCATCGACCCGGAGGGGCTCGACACGGTGGTGAAGAATTCGCTCGGCCTGCGCTGGGCGACGGTCGGACCGTTCGAGGGCGGCCATCTCGGCGGCGGTCCGGCCGGGATCCGTCATCTCGCCACCCATGTCGGGGCGCAGATGAATTTCGCGCCGGGCGTACCGGATCCCGAGCGGATGGAAGCCGTGATCTCGGCGGTCGAACAGGAATACGGCACCGGCGCAGCACAATACCGATCGCGCGCACAGCGGCGCGACGACCTCACGCGCGAGATCCTCGCTGTGCGCGCCGAGAACGCACCTGCCTAGGAGGTTCGACAGATGGCCGAAACACAGTTGCTCGTCCTGCATCCTGGACGCAAACAGATCATCGCCATGTCCACCGACGGCGCGGATATCCGCGTATTCCTCGACGGCACCGACCAGGTGCCCGACGGCATCGCCGTCGACCAGGCGCGCGGTCACCTCTACTGGACGAATATGGGTGTGCCCGACCGTCCCGGTGGCGACGGGTACTACACCCGCAACGGGTCCCTGGAACGCGTCGATCTGGACGGCACCGGACGCCGCACCATTCTGCCCTCGGGCGCGTTCACCACCGGTAAACAGCTCACCGCCGATTTCGCCACGGGAAGTCTGTACTGGTGCGACAGGGAAGGTATGCGGGTACTGCGGGCCGACCTCGACGGGTCCCGACTGGAACCGCTGGTCGTCACCGCGACGGGCGACTGCGCCGCGCAGGTGATCGAGAACCACTGCGTCGGGATCGCGGTCGATCCGGTTGCGCGGCAGCTGTATTGGACACAGAAGGGTGCGCCGAAGGCAGGTCGGGGCAGGATCCTTCGCGCAGGACTCGACATTCCGGTCGGCCAGTCCGCCACCGACCGCAAGGACATCGAAATCCTGTGGGCAGACCTGCCCGAACCGATCGACCTGGAGTTGGCACCCGACGCATCCACACTGACCTGGACCGATCGCGGCGCGGAACCCGAGGGAAACACACTCAATCGCGGTCGCATCCATCCCGGCTCCACGACACCGGAAATCCTCGCCACCGGATTCCGTGAAACCATCGGGCTCACCACCGTGGACCAGCGAACCTACTACGTCACCGACTTGCACGGGGGCGTGTACGCCGTAGATTCCGCGACGAGCGAAAAGCGTCTGCTCGCTGATCTCGGTCCCGGCGCGACAGGAATCGCGCTGGCCGAACTCGGTTGATCAACTCGAACCTCGGAATCCAGGTCCACGAGGATTCAGCCACCGTGTGCCACGCCCGGTGCTTCCAGACCCCTGTCCACACCCTCAACCACGAACGTCGCCCCGTCGCGGTCGCCGTCCTGTCGCTGACCGAGCCCGGACACGATAGGCCCGGCAGTCGCGACGCCAGCACTCGCGCACGGCGTCGGCTGCCAAGGGCGGCCCACGCCATGTTCACAGGCTTTCCGCGATTACCGCACGAACGCCTACGAGTCCGATAAAGCCACTCGGGTCGCTCGCGGCGGCTCTAGCGGCAGGTCGATGACGTGGTGCTTGCTGTGGCCGGTGTGTGGGCTGCGCGGCCCACACGGGTTCGGACCGGGCGGCGTCGGGCCGTCGGGAAGATCTGAGCTCAGCCTTTCGGCCATGCTCTTGGCCAACCGGATCAGTGCCTGATCGCGCAGCATGCCCAGTTGGTCGGCACGGATATCGAGCTGGGCCTGGACCATCCGGTCGTGCACACCGTCGGGGTCGCTGAACAGTTCGTCGAGTTCCATACCGGCCAGCGCCTGTGCCCTGGTCAGGCGGCGGTCGGACAGCCAGCTCAGCCGCCACGTGTCAGGGGCGGCCCCTTCGAGGTCACGGTAGGCCGTTTCGGGGGTGATATCGCTGGTCATCGTCCATTCGGTCGTGTAAACAGTCATCGCTGCCTCCAGATTCGCGCGGACCTGGTGGGGTCCGCGGATGCGGCACGGGGTGCGTGTGCCGCGGGTAGAACTCGGGGCGCTGGGTCGAGGAGCGACCCGCGCTCGTCGGCGGATGCGGCGGGGGCGCCAGGTGGTGAATGGTGTTGTGGCGCAACCATGTCGGCGGTCGAGCCGAGGTGCGGCCCCGCGCGAGTCACCGCTTCGGTGGATTCACTGGTCTTCCGCCGTGCTCGCTCGGCGCGTGGGCTGTCGCCGAGAACGGTGGTCGGCCGGTAGCGGGGTGCGCACGGCGGCGGCTATGCGGCCGACGACCTCGGTTCGAGGTCGGTATCCGGTCCGAGTGCGCGCCGTGTCCTGCGCCGTCGGAGTTGCCGTCTGAGGGTAGTCATTGTCATCACCAGGCCCTCCCAGTCCGTGGTGTGGCGGGGTTCGCCAACCCCAGTCTGGCTTTTGCCGCCTGCTGCGGTCAAATGCCGTCATGCCTAGGTAATTGCCCGATTGGCGTTAGGCTAAACCCGGCCCATGGGCTTGAATGAGACAAAACGACCGAGTTCGAGGGGATGACACGTCATGGTGGCGCAAGACGCGGGAGTGCTCGCCGTGCGGAACATCCTCACGCGCTTGAGCAAGCGTTCGGGCCTGAGTCCCGACCGGCTGCACAATACCGAGATCGACGTCTCCCCTCTGCTAGACCTGCTGGCCGTGCGCCAGTACGCGCACCGGGCAGGCATCGGCCGCGTCGAGGCCGTGATCGCCCTGGTCCGCGACCTCACCCGCCAGTTGGAGCCTACCGATCGCCTGATCGCCGACGCCGAACTGTGCCTCGGTCTGCTGCGCGAAACCGCGCCCGCGGGAATAGATCTCGATCACCTCTATGCCAGCGACCTCGGCGAGCGCCGCGAATACCTCAGCACGCAATGGCGCAGGCTGCACGAAACCCTTGGCGTGCAGAACATTCCACCCGCCCCCAGCGTGCGGTCGCTGCGCGCCAATCCCGAGCGTCGCGCGTTCACCGCACTCGCCGAACGCCTCGCCACCGGGTCGGTATTCGACGGTGCCTCCACCTACTCGGTGCTACCGACGCAACCGATTGTCGCGCACGAGGATTCGCCACAACCCCAACCGGCAACGATCACCGTCGTCGGCGACGCCGTCATCGACCACATGTACCTGGTCGACCGCATTCCCGGACCCGGCGGCACCGCGCGCGGCACGTTCGACGATCACCCCGGTGGTAAGGGACTGGCCCGTGCGGTCGCCGCGGCCAGGCTCGGGCTGCGGGTACGGCTGATCTGCGCGGTCGGCGACGACGACGCGGGCAGGCGCATCCTCGACTACCTGCGCTCGGAAGGGGTCGACACCGAGTTCGTGAAGGTCGTGCCCTTCGCGCCGACCCCGGTCACCTCGGTGACGATCGCGGGCACCGGCGAATCGAGCACCATCGGCTGCAAGGACGACAGGGTGCGCCTGAGCGCCCAGGATCTGCGCAGTCCCCATATCAAGGCCGCGCTCACCTCCTCCGACGCTGTGCTGCTCACCTTCGAGCAGCCGCTCGCGGTGCTCGAACACATCCTCGGCTGGTTGCGTCATCACGACTCGCCGCCGCTGCTGGTGATCCATCCGGCGCCTTCGGTGTCACGTCCCCAACAGCTGTATCAATACCTCAGCGCCGCAGACTATCTCGTGGGTTCGGTACGGGAACTCGAAGCCGTGGCAATGGCCGCCGGTGTCGTCCCCGACGCCGCGCTGACCCCCAGCGGGCACGGCGGGGGCACCGCGACCTCGACCGTCATCGAGTCCGGCGCCAAGGCCGCCGGGATGCTGCGCGCGCTCGGCGTCCCCTCGGTGTGCGCGATCCAGGATTTCACCTGCACCGTGTGGTCGGATCGGGTCGAGGCGACACTGGATCCCTTCCCCACCGCACTGCGTGATTCACTCGGTGCCCACGCGGCATTTTCGGCGGCGCTGGTATATCGTCTCCTCTCGACGCGCCGCCCAGCAGACCAGCAGGATTACCTGTGGGCGACTGCCGCGATGGTGGCGACGCAATCAATCGGGAATGTTCCCGGTGCGATGCCGCTGGCCACTGAGATAGACCGGATCGCCACACTCGCCACGGAGGAGCATTGACCACAGTTGTGTCCGACCTCGTCGACACCGATCATCGGTTCGGCCGCAAGGGACATGATCTGCGAGTTCGCGTGCGGGAGTTGAACTCCGACGGTGAGCGAGGGCATTTGCTCGTCTTCGGCGCGGTCACCGACGGGTGCCTGGTGCGGGTTCATTCCCGATGCCTGTACGGCGAGGCGCTCGGCTCCGACGACTGTGACTGTGGTCCGGAACTGGAGAAATCGCTCGACCTCATCCAGCGTGCTGGCGCCGGGGTGCTGATCTATCTCGAACAGGAGGGTCGCGGCGCCGGATTGATCGCGAAAGCACGCGGCTACCGCGAGAGCGAACTGTCGGGCACCGACACCTTCACCAGCTACGAGGCCCTCGGCTACCCGGTCGACGCCCGCACGTACTCCGCGTCCGCCCGCAGCCTGGTCGAGCTGGGACTTCGATCCGTCCAGCTGCTCACCAACAACCCCGCCAAAGTCCAGGCGCTCGAGCAGGCGGGACTGACGGTCACCGTGGTCCCCCTGAGCACCCGCGCCCTCAGCGATCGCGCCCGCGACTACCTCGAAGCCAAACGGCGGCACCGCAAACACTGGATCCCCACCGACGAGGTGCCGTGGGCACCGGACGACACCGTGCCCGGCTGCGCCGAGCCGGACCAGCCGACTCCGGATCTCGGTGCGGAAACCGTTGCGCCGCAACCTGCTTCGTCGGTGCTTGCGCACGCGGCCGGACGCGACCCCGGCGACGGGTGAGCGAATACATGTGACGGAAGGATAGCCAGCTCAGGGGCTTTCCTCCTGCTCGACGCGGTGGAATTCGCCGAAGTGTCAGGTCAGCGGGCGCGGAAACTGAAATGGGCGAGATCTTCACCGGCGGTTGCGCTCTGCGTGCGGGATCACCTTGCCTATGGCGGTGAGCGCCATACGGGACCAGCGCGTCTTGCGGCAGTGCGGGCTGCCGAGGCGGTGCGTGAGTGCGATGTCCTCAGCGGCTCGCCCGCAGTATGCGGACGGGGCGCAATGCCTGTGGTGGTTCGCCTGCGAACTCGGTCGAGCCATCGAGGTACCCGGTGATGACGTCGGCAGCGGCGTGGTCTTCGATGTCGGTGAAGCCGAGCGCGCGCAGCCGTGCGGCGATGTCATCGGGGGTGAAGTAGCTGAACCAGGGTTCGCCGACCGCTGTCGCCCGATTCGCACGCGCCTGTAGCCGCGCACGATCCTCGTCGGTGTCCGCCGCCCGCAGGTAGTCGAAGATCACCTCGGCCGACTCGGATTGGCGGGCAATGTATTCCAGGGTGGCGCGGACGGCGTCCTGGGTCAGATAGAAGACGACACCCAGCCACACGAATACGGCCGACTCGGCCCGGTTGAAGCCTGCGATCGCCAATTGTGTTGCCAGTGTGTCGGTTTCGAAGTCCACCGGAACGAAAGTCAATCGCTCGGGCTGGTCGATTCCGGATGCGTTGAGGCGCTGACGTTTCCACGCCTGGGTAGCCGGATGGTCGACCTCGAAGACCCGCAGCCGCGGATGCGGGTCGCGGTAGGCGAAGGTGTCCAGACCGGCACCGAGGATGACGACCTGTCGCAAGCCCGCGGCGACGGCTTCGGCCACCCGGTCCTCGGCGAAGCGGGCACGGGCGGCGAAAAACAGGCGGCGCGGTCGATCGCCGACACCCAGCCGCAGGATTTCCGAGTCGCCGCTGCCCGCGTGATCCTGGTCGGGTAGGCCGAATTCGGTCAGCTCGTCCGCGGTGACACCCAGCAGGCGCGCCGCCAGCGGATCGGTGAGAATCCTCGGCTGGTCGGCGATTTGATGATAGGCACGGGCGTAGGCGGTCACGAGCGCGGTCCGGCTTGGTCCCTCGTTGTCCATGCTCGTGAAGGTACTCACGAACCCGACTCGATGGCCAGCATGGTGAACCTCCACGCCCGTGCGACGGGGCTGGCGGCGACCTCCGCATGCCTCTAAAATAGAGGCATGACCGACAGCCTGATCCTGCGGGCGTGGCAATCGAAAGACGCCGCACAACTGCCCGACCTGCTCGCCGAGGACGCGACCTTTTCGAGTCCGGTCGCCGACTACCACGGCCGGGCCCGCGCGGCACACCTGCTGGCCACCATCGCCACGGTGCTCGACTCGGTGCACCAGACCCGACAGTGGAGCGATGGGCAGCAGAGAATGTTCGCCTTTACCGCACGATTCGGCGACCAGGAACTGCAAGGGGTGCTGCGGGAAGAACTCGCCGAGACCGGCAGTCTTACCCACGTGACACTGTTCCTCCGGCCGTATCGGGCCTTGCGTGCGGCCATCGCGGAAATGACACGGCGGCTGGAGGATTCACCTCCGCCACCGGCGGCGTGATCATGGCCGCCGAAACCCCACGCCCGGTGCGCGGGTCGACCACCGGGCGCCCGATCATGGCCCTGTTCGATCTACTCGGACGACGCTGGGTGCTGCGAGTGCTCTGGGAACTGGACCGCGCCCCCGACCCGCTCACTTTCCGCGAACTACGCACCGCGTGCGGCGACATCTCCTCTAGCGTGCTGACCCGTCGGCTGTCCGAACTCACCGAAGCCCGCCTCATCGAACACGAGAAGGGTTACCGATTGGCTCCCGCCGGTCATACGCTCGTCGAGCGACTCACACCGCTCGCACAGTGGGCGCAGGACTGGCGAGCCGACACGGGATAAGACTCCCCGGTGGATACCACTCCCACTGAGAACACGCAGCGGACCAACGCAGCGCCCTCTCGCACACAGCAGGTTTCGGGCAACTCAGGTTTCGGGCAACTATGGGCGGTTGAGTTCGCCGCCGCATGATCCGCCGAGGAAGGCGTCCCACTCGCCGGCGGTGAACACGAGCGCGGGACCGGTCTTGGAGTCACGGACGCCGACGTGTCCGCCGTCGAGGTGGGCGACTTCGAGGTGGGCGACTTCGACGCACTGGCCGCCTGAATCACTGTTCGGACGCTGCGCCAGTTCCTCCACAGGGCTTCGGTAAGGTTCCGAGATCAGTTGGGCGGCACCACTGTTACCCGAGCACTGGCCGCCTGAATCACTGTTCGGACGCTGCGCCAGTTCCTCCACAGGGCTCGGTGAGGTCCCGAGATCAGTTGGGCGGCACCACTGTTACCCGATCTGCGGGCGCCCGCAGATCGGCGTCGGTCGGCCGGGCACTTCTCATGTCACCTTGATGACGACCTTGCCCGAGCTGTGACCGTCCTCGACGGTGGCGAGGGCGGTAGGGGCGTCGGAGAGCGGGTGGACCGCGGTGATGACGGGCGTGAGGACTCCGTCGAGGGCCAGTTGGGCGGCCCGCTCCAGGTTCTCGCGGTCGAGGCGACGCTCGACGACACGTCCACCCAGATCGGGCACCGACATGTCACCGACGGCGATGACGTTCCGAGGATCCCGGACCAGCGCAGCGACCGTCCGTAGTGAGGCGCCGCCGACCAGGTCGACGATCCCGTCGAAGCCGTCCGGAACCAGCTCGCGTGCCGCGGCGACGACATCCTCGGCGGCGTAGTCGATGAACCGCACCCCGATGGCCTCGGCGTGCTCGCGTTTGGCGGTGCTCCCGGTGCCGATCACCCGCAGCTCGCGTCCGATGGCCAATCGGGCCACGGCGAGGCCGACCCCGCCACCGACCCCGTTCACCAGGACCGTGGCACCAGCAGGAAGGTCGAGCTGGTCGAGCGCATCCACCGCGGTCGTCCCGGCCACCGGCAGTGTTGCCGCCACGGTCGCGGACAGGCCCACCGGGATACGCGCGGTGTTCGGTGCGGACAGCACCGTCGTCTCGGCGTAAGTGCCGCCACCGGTGAAGGCGAAGCCGAAGACCGCGTCACCGACCTCGAGGCCGTCGACGTCCTCGCCCAGGGCGAGAACGGTTCCGGCCGCCTCCATGCCCAGCACACGAGGAAACGGCCGCCCGCCGTCGAGTCCGGGGACCAGACCCGAACGCAGCATGTGGTCGAGGGGATTCACGCCCGCGACCTCGACCCGAATCAGCACTTCACCGCGTCCGGGGGTCGGATCGGAACGATCGAAGAACTCCTGCACCTCGGGTCCGCCATACCTGCCGAAACCCCACGCCTGACCCATCTTCTGCCGCCTCTCGGATGACCGATCCCGGTGGTTCCGGGCTCTGTAGCCATCCTCACCCCTCACATCGGTGTCAGGGGCAACCTACTGAGGTGCAGGTCACAGCATCAGGCCGACCGCGCCACCTGGTCCATGGACAGCTCCGCCCGATGCCGACTGTTGGCCCCGATCAGCACGTCGAGCGCAGCCCTGGTCTCGATCAGGTGCGCGATATCGGCATCGATTCGGTCGCGCTCGCGCGTCATCGCCGTGAACGTCTCCTCGGCGACATCGAGGTCATCCGGGATATCCACACACGGCAGCACCGTGGCGATCACCCGGCTGGACATGCCCGCGTCGAACAGTTGTCGGATGAGCGATACGCGCTGGACCTGGGCGTCGGAATAGTGACGCTGCCCGGTGTCGGAGCGTGAGCTGGCGAGCAGGCCCTGCTCTTCGTAGTACCGCAGTGAGCGCGGGCTCACGCCCGTGCGCTTGGACAGTTCGCCGATCCGCATATTGAAAGATTACGCCCGCGCGCGCCGGGTTCGGATCGCCAGGCGACAGTAGCGACACGGGCTCGGATCGTGTGGTGGCGATCCCGGACTGTCGTGGTGAGCACGGGTTCCAACTACGTTCGTCCAGTAGGCTTTTCGCCGTCGGCCTCGCGTTCGACGTGTTCAGTCGGTGCCCGAGCTGGCGTGTAGTCAGGACTGAGCAAAGGGCTTGGCCAACAGTTGCCGTGTTGCCACTGCCAGTCGCTCGGCGTCCGTGGGGTCGAGGGTGGCGAGCGTGAGCGGCAGACTCTTTCCACGAGCGATCGCCGTCAATGGGGCGTCGGGTGGGCTGTCGATGAACTCGTGGATCGGGCCGACGGATCGTTCGGCGGTGTGCGCCCCGAGCATATCGCTGGCGGGTTTCCTGATCAGCGTCGCCGAAACATTGCGAGCGGTCTGTGCCGGTGTGGTTCGTGTGCCGGTGTGGTTCGTGTGTCGATGTGGTTCGTGTCGATGTGGTCGGCCGGGAAGATCAGGGCGGCCGTCCCCCTGCACTGGATACCGGGCTCGACAAAGAGCGCGACGTGGGCTAGCGGTGTAATTCCCACCGGCTCAAACAGTTTCGTGGCCTGGCGACCCGATACGCCACCCACATTTCCTACCTCCAGGCTGACGTTCAAGTCGTCAATCGACTACTCAGGAGTTATGTGCGGCGGCGTGAATCGGTCAGCCGCCGTTGTGCCGCGCTGACGTCTCGGATATTCATCCTCGCAGCGATCCTATTGTGGCTGCGAGGATTTAACGGACAGAACCACGTTGCGGGCGCGCGGTATCGCCCCACGAGACGTGGGTGTCAGCCGCGCCGATTTCATGCTGCGGGCGGCGGGTGGTGTTCGTGTAGCCATTCTTGATACCGGCTTTCGCGGTGACGATGGATATTGGCGAGTGCGGCGGCGAGGAGTTCTCTGGCGTGGTGGCGGTGATTGACCATGGGGGTGGCGGTCGGGTCGATGTGTGGGGGTGCGATCCACCCTGTGCGGCCAGCGAACTCGGAATCTTGGCCCATCACCACGGTTTTCCAACCGCCTTCACCCTCGTGAATCAGCGCGTGGCAGGCGTCGCAGGCGAGGGTTTCGTTGGTGATGTCGGTGCGACCGCCTTTGGCGTACTCATGCACGTGGTGGGTGGCGCACAGGCTGGCGGGTGCGTCGCAGCCGGGACGCGAGCAGCCGCGCACGGAGGCGATCAACGCCAGCCGCTGATCGTGCGTCGCCAGGCGCTTGGCTCGTCCGAGATGCAGTGCCGCACCACCGTGATCGAACACCAGCAAATACGGCTGGGAGACTTGGGCGAGTTCGAGTGCTTCGCTGATCGGGACGGTGCCGCCGGTGGCGGTGGTGGCGACACCCGAAGCGGTCTCGACGTCGTGCACGCTCATCGTCAAGATGGTCGACACCGGGACACCCCGGTGGGAACCCCATTCAGCACCAAGGGTATTCGGTCGCAGAATCGCGAGGAAGGCGTCGTGGGTGCGTTGCGCGGCGCTGCGTCGATCCCTGCGCGCGGCGGCACTCAGTTCGTCACGCCCGATACGCGCACCGGACACAGGACTGTCGGGGTCGTCCGGGTTGCACATTCCGGGTCGAGCGAATTTCGCGATCAAGGGCTCGAGCAGTGCCCGCAGCGTGGGTGTGATCTCGCCGCTGATCGGTGACATGCCGTCGGGGCGTTGACGACCGATGCTGATACCACGTCTCCGTTGGCGGTCGTAATCGTCGGTCAACCGTCCGTCGGGGTCCAGGTGCGCCAGGATCGCACGACCGACCTCCGGGATGTCATCGGGTGATCCGGTGCGCGCGAAGTCGGCGAGAATTTCCTCCGCTGCCCGCACCTCGTCATGCGGTGTGAGCCGCGGAATACGCTTCATCACCGCGGCGATCCCACGTGCGTGGTCGGTCGAGATCTCACCCGCCCCCAATGCCGCCGCAGTGCATGCCAATTCAGGCTCGCGAGTACTGCCATCGACGGCGTGCCAACTCCCCAACGATCGCGCCGCCGCCACCCGCGCACCCGCGTCGATATGTGACAGTCGCAGGGTCTGCACCAACAGCTTCTTCAGCGTCCCCACGCCCACCTGGTCGGGAATCCCCCGATCGGACGCCTCGACCATCGTCGCGACGCTCACCGAGGTGAGTATCCGTGTCGCGGACTCGATGTCACGCAACAACTCCAGGGTCTGCGAATCCGACAAGTCTGTGTGACCACGGTCCCGCAGCCGGGTGACAGCATGCAACAACTCAGCGCCTACACGGCTCGATGTGCTGAATTGTTCCCCCATGCCCACATATTATCCACTGCTATAACGACACGCCAGGGCCGATTTTATTGAAAAACGCCGTGTCTCAGATGTTCTCGATCGGATCAATTTTGCCCGAACAAGATTTCGCTGTGATAGAGCTGTGATTGGCGCCAGCTGCTGTCGCTCGAGCGCGGCGCTCAGCCCGGAGCGGCCATTGCGCGGGTTCCCTGGTGTGCGTACGAAACCGCCCCGGACTCAGGGCAGTGCTGCTCATGACTATGGCGGCGGCGCCCAGCCCCGGAGCAACCGTTGAGCGGTATCCCTGGTGCGGGATACATACGGAAACCACCCCGGACGCTATGAGCCGCCAGGGCGGCCGTTCACATCGCTCCTTTGTACTGGGGAAACGTGTTGGTTCGTCACGCAAGCGGGGTGACTCGGCGTCGAGGCGAAAATACCCCCGGATGGACTGTCGTTCGGTCCATTCGGGGGTACTCGTTCGGTGTTGATCGCGCCGGGATACGAAAAGGCTTATGCCCCTGGAGTTTACGTACCGGAGATTTTCGCGGTTACTTCTGCTCGTAGGTGCCGATCAGCGTCGCGCGGCCGATGGCGTGGGAGAACAGGTTGAAACCGAGGAATGCGGGGGTTGCGCTGGCGTCGATGCCGAGGCTCGGCACGTCGACCGCGTGCACCACGACGTAGTAATGGTGCGGGCCGTGGCCGGGGGGCGGGCCCGCGCCGACGAAACCGGGGAAACCGGCGTCGTTGCGTAGGGTGACGGCACCGGAGGGCAGTGTGCCGCCGTCGCTACCGGCACCGGAGGCCAGCTCGGTGGTCGAGACCGGGATGTCGGCGACGACCCAGTGCCAGAAACCCGACGCCGTGGGTGCGTCCGGGTCGTAGACGGTGACCGCGAAACTCTGTGTGCCCTCGGGGAATCCGGACCACGACAGTTGCGGCGAGACGTCCTTGCCGCCCGCGCCGAGCTTTCCGCTGACCTGATCGTTGTGCAGCGGCTGCCCGTCGGTGACATCGGTGGAGGTGAGCGTGAACGACGGCAACTGCGGCAGTGCGGAGTAGGGGTTGAAGGTCATGAGGTCCTTTCTCGGTCGATTCAGCTGTGCAACAGGAAGTGTTCCAGCACCTCGGTGCCGAATTCGAGGGCATCGACCGGGACTCGCTCGTCGACACCGTGGAACAGTGCCGAGAAGTCCAGGTCCGGCGGCAGCCGCAGCGGCGCGAAGCCGAAGCAGCGAATACCCAAGCGGGCGAACGCCTTCGCGTCCGTGCCACCCGAAAGCATGTAGGGCACCGTTCTACCCTGTGGGTCGTGGGCGAGGATGGCGTCGTTCATCGCGTCGACCAGGTGGCCGTCGAAGGTCGTCTCATAGGAATCCAACGCGGTGATCCATTCGCGTTCCACGTCGGGGCCGATCAACTCGTCGACCTCCCGTTCGAACTGCGCGCGGCGGCCGGGCACCACCCGGCAGTCGACCACCGCTTCCGCGGTCTGCGGGATGACGTTGGCCTTGTATCCGGCTTGCAGCATCGTCGGATTCGCGGTGTCGCGCAAGGTCGCACCGATGATCCGGGAGATCGTGCCGAGCTTGGCGAGTTGGCCTTCGATGTCGGGGCTGTCGGGGTCGAAGGTCAGTCCGGTTTCCTCGGCGACGGCGGTGAGGAATTCGTTCACCGAATCCGAAAGCACCAGGGGGAAAGTGTGTTTGCCCAGCCGCGCGACCGCGTCGGCGAGGATGGTGACGGCGTTGTCCTCGTGCAGGAACGAACCGTGTCCCGCCCTGGCCTTGGCGCGCAACCGCATCCAGCCGAGGCCCTTCTCGGCGGTCTCCACCAGATACAGCCTGCTTTCGGTGCCGTCGGGGCGGTCGACCGTCAAGGAAAACCCGCCGACCTCACCCACCGCCTCGGTGATCCCCTCGAAAAGGTCGGGACGGTGGTCGGCCAACCACTGTGAACCCCACTTGCCGCCGTTCTCCTCGTCGGCGAGGAACGCGAACACCAGGTCACGCGGTGGCACCGTGCCTTCGCGCTTGAACTGGCGTGCCACCGCCAGCGTCATTCCGACCATGTCCTTCATGTCGATCGCGCCGCGACCCCACACGTAGCCGTCCTGCACGGCACCGGAGAACGGGTGCACGCTCCAGTCGGCGGCCTCGGCGGGCACTACGTCCAGGTGGCCGTGCATCATCAACGCGCCCCGGCTGGAATCGGCACCTTTGAGCCTGGCGAAGACGTTCGCGCGTCCCGGCTGCCCGGATTCCACGTATTCGGTTTCGTAGCCGACTTCCTGCAATTGCTCGATCACCCATCGCGCACACTCCTGCTCACCTTTGGTGGTGGTCAGGTCGCCGGTGTTGGAGGTGTCGAAGCGGATCAGCTTGCTGACCAACTCCACGACTTCGCCCACGGCGCGTACGTTCTGTTTCGGATCTGATGCTTCACCAGTTGCGGACACGTCCCCTTTCCTACCACCCTGCACGGCAGCCGCCCGCCGACGGCGCCCCCACCGGGCGGGTGCGCGAGCGAGAACACCACGGTCCGGGGTTGGCCTCACGTTGATCGCAATCGCCCGGCCCGGTCTCGTTCCTGTGTCGGGATAGGAAAACGCGTCCTGCTCACGCACTGACGCCAAGTACCCGACTCGAAAGTGCGTACTTGTGGCAACACTGGCTTCCCAGCAGGGTCGAAGCAGACCGGGTCGGGATCGCGAGATTTCTTTCGATGACCGAAATGACATGGCGGAGAACAACACTCGACTGCCATTTCTCGGACCAGGTACGATGGAGCAGGCTACGGCCGCCACCGTGCTCCACCGACGATTCGCGGTCACCGTCCGGAATCGCACACCGGGCAAGGACATCGATCTCCGCGCCGCAGGGGCCGGGAGCGCGTCGAGCGCCTCATTGGATCTTGTCGCGCCGATCAAGACCACTACGGCACCGCCAGATCGCTCGCCGACGGGAACGCCGAACTCGGCGTCGAGCGCACCGTCGAGGATATCCTCGGGCGCCGCGAGTACGTCGGTGCTTCGAGGCGGCCCGGCCCGTGCTACGCCGGGGACGGGGTCCGGCGCAGCACCGAGTCGTCAGGTCAGGTCAGGATAGCCCTCGTAGCGGGCGGTGAGCGCTTCTAGATGGTGACCTGCCGGGTCGTCGAAATACACGCCTCGCCCGCCATGGTTGGTGTTGATCTCACCCGGCCCCATCAGCTGCGGACCGGCCCAGTACGGGATACCTCGCGCACGGACTTGTTCCATGATGTGGTCGAACGTGTCGTCGTTGACCAGGAATGCCAGATGCTGGCCGGGGAAATCGATCGGCGGCACGGCGAAATCGAGCACCCGCCCGTCGGTCAAATACACCGCGACGAAGTGTCCCGCTTCCAGCGGTTCGGGCAGGCCGAAGATCTCGGCGAAGAATCGTGCGGACTCATGTTTGTCGCGCGCGGCGATGATGGTGTGGTCGAAACGTACATCCACCTGTGGATGTGGCATAGGAAACTCCTTCCTCCATGGGGTTTTTGATCTGATTTCACTCATGGAGGGGGCGGGCCTCGGGCCCGCCCGACGATCAAGGAGCAGCCGGGAACCCGTCTCGCTCACGGCTGATAGCCGACCCGGCAGTCACGCGGGCGACATTAGCACCTTGTCTCGGGGAGCTCGACCCACGACCACCACCGGCGCCGCCGGTAGGCAAGCCGGCTGCGCTCAGCCCATGCTCTTCTGACCGTCGATCGCCTCGCGAATGATGTCGGCGTGGCCCGCGTGCTGGGCGGTTTCGGCAATGATGTGGATGAGCACGCGGCGGGTCGACCTGCTCGTTTCTTGGAACCACGGTGCCTTCGGCAGTGGCCACCGGCTGTTCAGATCGATAGTCGCGACGAGGGCATTGGTCTCGGCCGCCACCTCGTCGTAGGCCGCGACGACCTCTGCGAGCGTTTCACCGGGCAGCAGCTTGAACTCGTCGACCCGCTTCTGGAAATCCGCTTCGGTCATGTCATCGAAGTCCTTCATGCCCGAATTGTCACCACGGATGATGCCGACCCAGTTGCGTTCGACCTCGGTGACGTGCTTGATCAGGCCAGCCACACACAACTCGCTGACGGTGGTGCGCGCCGCGGACTGCTCGTCGGTGAGGTTCTGGGCAGTGTGCCGCAGGAAGAAGCGTGCCTGGTTCAACTCGGCGAGCAGGTCGTCACGTTCGGTCGAGGTGGTCGGGTCGACGGGCGTTGTCGAGGTCATGGTCAGCCTTTCGAACTGGGGATTCAATGGTCGGTTCGTGCGTCGATGGCTACGCTATGACCTATTGCGGTCACTTTCTGTCCGCAATAGCGGGAAGACTGGAAAATATGGCGAACACCAGCGTCAGGACACTGCGACTGCTGTCCTTGCTACAGACACACAAGTACTGGCCGGGCATCGAACTGGCCGATCGGCTAGAGGTTTCGGGGCGAACCCTGCGGCGCGATGTCGAGCGGTTGCGCGAACTCGGATACCCGGTGCAGGCGCATCGGGGTGTCGACGGCGGCTACCAGCTCACGCCGGGTGCCGCGCTGCCGCCCTTGATGATCGACGACGAGGAAGCGGTAGCGCTGGTCGTCGGCATGCAGGCGGCCGTGCACGGGACCGTTGAGGGGCTCGCGGAACCCTCGGTTCGGGTGCTGGCCAAGGTGATTCAGGTGCTGCCCCCGCGCCTGCGTCAACGCGTCGACGCCTTGCGCACGATGACCGTGCCCGCGGCGTGGAGCGCACCGGACGGCCGGGGTACGGATCCGGTCGCGCTCACCACCGTCGCCACCGCGTGCCGCGACAATGAGCGTCTTCGATTCGATTACACCGCCGTGGGCGGTCGGCGAACGCAGCGCCACACCGAGCCGCATCGCCTTGTCGCACTGGGTCGCCGGTGGTATCTCGTCGCCTACGACCTCGACCGGCACGGCTGGCGCAGTTTCCGGTTGGACCGGCTCGTCGACCCGTCGGGCGACGGTTCTCGGTTCCGTCCGCGCGAACTTCCCGCCGCCGATGCCGCCGAATTCGTCCGTGCCGGAATGGATCAGGCGCGCCGGCCCCACCGGATCGAGGTGGTGGTCCGTGCGCCCGCGCAGTATGTGCGCGAGCGCATCGGCCGCTGGTGCACCGTGGAGACCATCGATCTGCGCCACTGCCGAGTCCTGATGAGCGCCGACTCCATGGAATGGCCGATCATGGGCCTCGGCACGTTGAACGCGGAATTCGACGTGATCGAGCCGGAGGCACTGCGCGACGAGCTCCGGGCCTGGGGCGCCCGCTTCGCCCGCGTCTGAACGACGTCGCGTGCTCGAACGGGCCCGGCGGCGATCGTTCCGGCATGGCATGCGCGCCTCGGGCAGCAAACCGACGAGACGGCTGATGCTAAGTTCCTTGCGCAGGGAACACCGGTGCGAATCCGGGGCTGTCCCGCAACTGTGACCGAGTAGCAAACCTTCATCCGATGGCCACGACCTGCCTGGGTTGGAAGGCCGAAGGCGAGTGTTGATCCGGGAGCCAGGACACCTGCTCCGCAGTTCAGGATCGAATTTCACGAGGATGAAGATGCGAGTGTTCACTCGCCGCGCTCGGCGTCACGCCGTGCGGCTACCCGACCATGCCCGCGATGTCCTACCGCGTCGGCGTTCCACCCGTGCCGTCATCTCGGCCGCACTGCTCGCTGTCGCGATGGTGTTGCCCGCCTGCGGGGCCGGTGATACCCCGACAGACGCGGCGGCCGCCGCGCACCGATTACGCGAGTCCGGTGACGGCACGCTGACGATCTACAACTCCTACAAGATCGCCGGGCTCGACCCGATCGGCACCGGAACGAACTGGCTGTTCGACTGGGGCGTGGCGGAGAATCTGTTGCAGGTCGCCGAGGACGGCACGGTCCAACCCTGGCTGGCCCGCGACGTCTCCCGCGACGGCGACACCCGCTGGGTGGTGACCTTGCGCGACGGTGTCACCTTCCAAAACGGCGCGCCCGTCGACGCTCCCGCTGTCGCCGCCGCGCTCACCAGGCAGATCGCACGGTCCTCGGCGGCACAGGTGTATTTGGATCCCGCCACCACCGCGACCGTCGAAGGCGGAAAGGTCGTGCTGACCACGCCGCGACCCAACGCCATGGTGCCCGCGGCGCTGGCAGCTCGCGACAACTCCTTGCAGATCTACGATGTCGCGGCGATGGCGGCCGCGGGCGGTGATTCGGCGAAGATCGTCGGCGCCGGTGCTTACTCGGGGCCCTACGAGATCACCGAATGGTCGCCCGACAATCTGGTTTTGGCTCCCTATCCGCGGCATTGGGAGGGCCCACCGCCGCTGCGGGGCGTCACCGTGCGGGTGGTCCCCGACGAGCAGGCGCGCCTGGCCGGCGTGCGCAGCGGCGAGGCCGATATGGCGTTCTATCCGTCGACCTCGGCGCAGCTCGAACTCCAGGGTGACTCCGACACGCACGTGTTGTCGTCGCCGGAGGCGTTGCAGTCGCTGTTGGTGGAGATGAACGCCAAGGCGGGGATTTTCACGGATGTCGCGGTGCGCAAGGCCTTCGCCGCCGCCATCGACTACGAGGCCGTCGCCGCCGATGTCGGCAACGGCCAATTCGAGGCGGCCACCGGGCTCTATCCGCAGAACATGCCGTTCGCCGTTGCCGATCAGGTGCACGACCTCGATGCGGCCCAACGGCTGCTCGACGATGCGGGTTGGCGGACCGGACCCGACGGAATCCGGCAGAAGGACGGACGGAAACTGGTGGTGCGCTTCGTTACCCAGGCGCAGGGCCCGGAGACCAATGATGTGGCGATCGCGATTCAGGATCAGGTCGCCAAGGCCGGATTCGCGTTGCGCATCGACAATGCCGAGGACTCCGCCGAGGTGAAGAAGGACCCGACGGCGTGGGAATCGTCGGTGGCGCTCAGTGGTTCGCTCTCGGGCACCGCCGATCCCGTCCAGCCGTACCTGGTGCGGTGGACCACCGGTGGTTCGTCCAATGCGCAAGGTGTCGCGAATGCCGAGATCGATGACATCGGCCGACAACTGCGTGGTGAATTCGATCCAGGGCGCCGCGATCAGCTACTGGAGCGCGCGCAGCGAATTCTGGTGGCCGAGCAGGCCTATGTTGTCGCGGGCACCTTCAAATACTTCACGGTGGTGACCGGGCCGGAGTGGGCCGATTACACCGTGTCGAACGTGCGACGCCACATCACCAGCCGCACCGGCGCCTGACGGCGGCACCGATGCGTGTTCTCACCCTGGCACGGCACAGGGTGTTCGAGGCCCTTGTCACCCTGTTCGGCGCCAGCGTGCTCATCTGGGCGTTGATGCCGCTGGCTCCCGGTGATCCGGCGCGGATGATTCTTGTCGCCCAAGGCATTCCCGAGCCGACTCCGGCGCAGATCAGTGCGCTGCGGCAGCGTTTGCACCTCGATCACGGGTTGATCGAGCGGTACGCGCACTGGTTGTGGGGTGTGCTGCGCGGCGACTTCGGCCTGTCGTTCGCCTCTGGTCGCCCGGTCGCCGACGAGCTCGGCGCGCGCCTGCCCGCCTCGCTGACCCTCGCGGCGGTTTCGTTGGTACTCGCCGTGGTCGTCGCGGTGGCATTGGGTGTCGCCGCCGCACAGTTTCCCGGTCGCTGGCCCGATCACGGAACGCGCGGGCTGGCATTGGTTTTCGCGTCGGTGCCCGGGTTCGTGGTGGCGCTGCTGTTGATTCAGGTGGTGGTCGTCGGCCTCGGTGTCGGCAAGGCCGCGCTGGACGGCACATGGCAGCAGGTGTGGCTGCCCGCGGTCTGTGTCGCGGTCGGTCTGTCCGATACGTGGTCGCGATTGCTGCGCGCCGACCTGCTCGCCTTCATGGAAACACCTGCCGCACAGACCCTTCGGGCGCGCGGTGCGACCAGGTGGCGCATCCTGTGGCGACACGGGCTCGTCAACAGCGCGGTCCCTTCGTTGCACGCGCTCGCGGTCGGGGTCGCGGTGCTCATCGGCGGCGCCACGGTCGTCGAGACCGTGTTCACGTGGCCGGGCCTCGGCGCGTATGTGGTGGAGTCGGTGAAGAATCGGGATCTGCCGGTGATCCAAGCGTTCACGGTTTTCGCGGCGTTGTGTTACGTGGTCACGAGTGTGGCGGCGGACGTGCTGTCGTCGGTGATCGACCGCAGGATCAGGGTGGGCACATGACCGCGTTGCGAACCGGCGCGATATCCGTGCGTGCCGAATGGGTGCGGCTGCCGGGGACCGTGCGCGCCGCCACGGTGGTACTCGGGATACTCGTGCTGCTGGCGGTCTTCGGGCCCGTGCTGGCCGGGTACGCACCGAATACCCCGCACTACGCGGACAAATTGTCGGCACCGAGCGCCGAATACTGGCTCGGCACCGACCAATACGGCCGCGACCAATTCGCCAGGCTGATGTACGGGCTGCGGTTGTCGATGCTGTCGGCGTTGCTGGTTTTGCTGGGGTCGGCGACGATCAGCCTGGTCGCCGGTCTGGGCTGCGGCATCTACGGCGGTCTCTTCGATCGGATCCTCACCAGGATGATCGATATCGTCCTGGCCGTTCCCTCGCTGGTGCTCGCTTTGGCCGTAGTCGGAGCATTCGGGCCGGGGTATGTGAATCTGCTGGTGGCATTGGTGTTCTCGGGATGGGCCGCGGATGCGCGGATCGCGCGGGCGCTGACACTCGAAGCGCGCACCCGCCCCTCCGTGGTGGCGGCCGTGGTCGCCGGCGTGCGCCGACCGGCCATCGGATTTCGCCACCTGCTGCCCGCGGTGCTGCGACCGTTCCTGGTGGTCACGACCCTGCGGCTCGGGGGCATCGTGGTGGCACTCGCGGGACTGTCGTTCCTCGGGCTCGGTGTGCAGATGCCGGAGGCCGAACTCGGCGCCATGCTCGGTGACGCGCGCCGATTCCTCACCGCCGCACCGTGGTTGCTGATCGCGCCGTCGGTCGCGATTCTGACATTGGCCGCGGCCGCCAACCTGCTCGCCGAAGGGATGCGTGGCCGTGGACCGGAGGTGATCCAGCGATGAGCGAGCCGATCATCGATATCCGGGGCCTCACGGTGTCTTACGCGTCGGTCACGGTGTTGCATGCCGTCGACCTGAGCGTTCACCGTGGCGAGACGGTCGCCATCGTCGGCCCCAGCGGCAGCGGTAAAACCACCCTGCTGCGCGCCGTACTCGGCATCCTGGACCCGCCAGCCGAGGTTACGGGCACGATCCGAATCGAAGGCTCCGACCTGGTTTCACGCTCCGAGCGTGACTTCCGCGCACTGCGCGGCACTCTGCTCGGCTATGTCGGTCAAGACCCGTTCACGAGCATGGACCCGCTCATGACGGTCGGCACGAATATCGCGCAGGGCTGGCGGATCAAGCATGAGCGGGTCCCACACGGCCGCATCGTCGACGACCTCACCGCCTTCGACATCAGCCGTCCCGCCGAACGCGTCCGGCAACGTCCCTTCACCTGGTCCGGCGGCATGCTGCAACGCGCCTCGGTGACGACCGCGCGCGCCCTGCGACCGCCGGTGATCCTGGCCGACGAACCGACGCACGCGCTCGACGAACCGAACGCGCACCGGGTGCTCGCGGCGCTCACCGAGGGCGCGGCGGCACTGTTGATCGTCAGCCATGATCGGGAACTGGTCGATCGGTACGCCGACCGGGTATATCGCGTCGAAGGCGGCACGCTGATCGAGGCACCGCCGACACGGTCGGCACCCACCGCGCCGCCCGCACCGCGCGAACGAAAAGCGTTGCCCGCGAAGCCGATACTCACTGCGAAAGGCGTGGTCAAGCGGTATCCCACCGGCGCGGGCCTGCCCCCGACGACGCTGGAGGTGCGACGCGGCGAGATCGTGGCGATCACCGGAGCTTCGGGGGCGGGTAAGAGCACGCTGCTGCGCTTGCTCGCCGGAATCGAATCGCCCGACGCCGGTTCCTTGTCCTGGGACGGTCGGGGCGGGCCACCCCCACCCGGCGCCGTGGGCATCGTGTTCCAGGACGCTCTCGGCAGTCTCGCGCCGCACCGCCCGATCTACCGCAGTGTCACCGAACCTCTTGTCCCCCGCTTGCGTGACCGGATGTCGCGCACCGATGCGCTCGCACTCGCCCGCACCGCACTCCACCGTGTGGGACTCGGCGATCTCGACCCCACCCGTCGTCCCGCTCAGCTGTCCGGCGGGCAGGCGCAACGGGTGGCGATCGCCCGCGCACTGGTTGGTGACGTGCGCCTACTGCTGGCCGATGAGCCAACCGCCGCCCTCGATGCGGCCAGCGCCGCCCAGGTGCTCGAGCTCTTGTCTGCGCTCGCCGACGACGGCACCGCCGTCGTGCTTGTGTCACACGCTCGCAGGACCGTGGAACAGATCGCCGACACCGTGGTCGAAATCCCATGACTCAACGAATCATCCGGTGCCCGCCGCATTGATCAATCGGCGGCCCAAGCGTTTTCCACCGTGATCTTGGGCGCCGTCGGCCAGCGTCCGCGTCCATCGATGGCGCATCGGTTAGCGTCGCCCGCGAGGCAAGCGCACAGGTAACGGACGAAAGGCTCGGTGGCGTATGGCGGTGGCGTTGGCGTTGTTCACTCGTGACCTGCGTGTGCGTGACAACCCGGTGCTGGTGGCCGCCAGCCGAGCGGAGGAGGTGCTCCCGGTATTCGTGGTGGACGACGCCATCCGTTCGACCGCGTACCTGAGCGCGAACAAGGCGGCGTTCCTGATTGCCGCGCTGGCCGACCTGGACGAGGGACTGCGGCGCGCGGGCGGCGAACTGGTGCTGCGCGGCGGCGACACCGTGGACGAAGTGTGTCGGCTGGTGCGCCGGTACTCGGTCGAGCAGGTGCATATCGCCGAGGATGTGAGCGCCTTCAGCCATCGTCGCGAGGAGCGGCTGCGTACTCGGCTGGCCGAGTTGGGGTGTGGTCTCGAAGTACACGCGGGCAGTGTCACCGTGGTCGCGCCGGGCCGAATCACGCCGAGCGGCGGTAACGACCATTTCGCCGTCTTCACCCCGTACCACCGCCGCTGGGCGCGGGTTCGCGCGCGTGCGCCGCTGGCCGTGCCGCGCGGTCTTCGACTTCCCCGCGGTGTCGCTGGCGAAAAGGTGCCGTCCGCTTCGGATCTCGCGCCCGGCGCCGTGTCGCCGCAGCTGGCGCCGGGCGGTGAATCGGCGGCACGCCGCACGGCACGAACCTGGTTCACCGACGGTATCGAGGCCTACGCCGACCTGCACGACGACCTTGCCGCCGACGCCACCTCCCACCTGTCGCCCTACCTGCATTTCGGTTGTGTGTCGGCCACCGAGCTGGTGCACCGTTCGGATCTGTCGACAACCGGTGGCGCGGCCTTCGTGCGGCAGCTGGCCTGGCGCGACTTCCATCACCAAATGCTGGCGGTGCGTCCGGCGATCACCCACCGTGATTACCGACCGCGCCACGACAGGTGGGCCGACGACGAGGCGTTGCTGTCGGCTTGGCGCGAGGGCCGCACCGGATACCCGATCGTCGATGCGGGAATGCGGCAACTGGCCGCGCAAGGGTGGATGCACAACCGCGCCAGGTTGATCACCGCCAGTTTCCTGACCAAGACCCTCTACCTGGATTGGCGCCACGGCGCGAAACATTTCCTCGACCTACTCGCCGACGGCGACATGGCCAACAACCAACTCAACTGGCAGTGGGTCGCGGGTACCGGCGCCGACACCAGACCCAACCGGGTCCTCAACCCGATCAGGCAAGCGCGACGTTACGACCCCGACGGCGATTACGTGCGCCGCTGGGTCCCCGAACTCGCTCACCTGCACGGCCTCGATCTCCACGAACCATGGCGGCTACCCTCGGACGCGGCGGGCTATCCGGCCCGAATCGTCGACCACGAACAATCCGCACGTCGGTTCGTCGCGTACCGACGGGGCGAATAGACGAGTTCACGTGGCGGGACTACGGCTGTTCCAGTACCTCGAACGGGATGGTGGCCTCGACCGGTTCATCGAGCAACAGGACACGCCGGTGCACGGTATCCGCGCGGTAGCGGCGACCCGACCAGTCGAGGCGGTATTCCTCGATCTCCTCGATGCGTTCTTCCTTCTGATCCATCCGCACGATCAAATACCGGGGAATGCCCGCCGTAGCGTATTGAATTCGCTTGTCGTTGATGTCGACGTCGATCGTCGAATCCGAGGTGACCTCGACGACAAGCAGGATGTGCTCACGCACGGAGTTGACGTCGTAGGGTTCGCAGTCTCGAATCCAGATGTCGGGGTAGCGGATGTTCAATCGCCGGTCCCCGGCAGCGGAGTCCGCGTCTTGGAACCGTGCTGCCACTTCGGAATCCACCACCATGCACGGCCCGCCGTCATGTCGAGCTGCCCCGAGCAGTCCCGCTAAACGTCGGACTACGCGACTGTGCATCGGCTTTTGAGCCATGAGTCGGACGACGCGACCATCGACGATCTCGAGGTCACCGAGTTCGGCTGTGGCACCCTCGGCGAATTCCTCGGCTGTTACACGCAGTGCACGCTGCTCGTCGTGGGCGCTCACGCCAGACATCATCGCAGCCCAGGTCGAACTTCACCATCGACCGCTGCGGGCTTGGCACGTCGTTGCCGGCCGGGCGCGTGCCGTGTGGTTGCTCGGTCGTCTCCCGCCGGGCTTGGTGAACGCGGGCCATTGTGCCGCCGATGTGTCGAATCTTGCCGCCGCACATGCCGTCTGAACTGCTGGTTTGTGACGGTATATCGCCAGCAGGGCACCTTTTTGGAGAATTGTCCGGTATCGACGATCTGCACGTTTCTCCACTGCTGATTTGTGCTACTTTCCGTAACACTTACCAACCGTAATGGAGGTCCAGTGCTCGACGGTGTGCACACAGAGTGGTCGGCCGCGCCGGGTGGCGAGGGTGGCGGAGCCGCGTTGGACCAGGTGGCCGCCATGTCCGGGGCCGCGGGTCTGGTCGCGCTCGGGTTGCTGTGGGTGGGGTATCTGCATCGCACCCGGCGCATCACGTGGTTGCAGCGGGTCGCGGATCGGGTGGGTGAGGTGTTCAACCGGCCGGGGTGGGTCGCCCTGCCGCTCGCGCTGTTCATCGCCACGATCCTCACCGCGCTGCTCGGCTTCATCTGGGATGTCAGCCTGCACGCGGGCAACGGTCGTGATCCCGGGCCGCTGGCGAATCCGGCGCACTACTTCATTCTCGTAGGACTGTTCTTCCTGTTCACCGCGGGGATGACGGCGATAGTCCTGCCGCTCGACGAAAAGCCCGGCGTCGCGTCCGTGCGCATCACCCGCACCTGGTACGCGCCCGTCGGCGGAATCCTGCTCGCCGGTGCCGGTCTCTACGCGCTGATCGGCTTTCCGCTCGATGACATCTGGCACCGCATCTTCGGTCAAGACGTCACCCTGTGGGGGCCGACGCACCTGATGCTCATCGGCGGCGCGGGCTTCTCGCTGGTCGGCGTGCTGCTGCTGGAATTCGAGGGCAGGAACAACCGCCCCGACCCCGACCGTCCCGGCGGCCGCCTGATGTGGCTGGTGCGGATCTTCGCTTTCGGTGGGTTGCTGATCGGATTGTCGGTATTCCAGGTGGAATTCGACTTCGGCGTGGAACAGTTCCGTCTGGTCTTGCAGCCGATGCTGATCGCGGCCGCCGCCGCGGTGGCCTTGGTCGCCGCACGCGCGACCCTCGGTCCGTTCAGTGCGTTGGTGGCCGTGGTCTTCGCCGCCGTCATCCGCACGGTGGTGGCGTGGCTGGTCGGCGGGCCCATTATCGACGCGCCACGTAATGTCTTCCCGCTCTACCTCGGTGCCGCCGTGGTGGTGGAACTGCTCGCTCTGCTGCCCCTGGCTCGCCGCCGCCCCGTCTGGTGGGGTGCGCTCAGCGGATTCGGTATCGCCACCGTGGGTTTGTGGCTGGAATCGCTGTGGATCAGTGCGATGTTCGTCGACCCGTGGCCGAGCGCGATGTGGCCGGAATTGCTGGCGATGGCCGTGCCCATCGGCATCGCGGGCGGTGTGATCGGCGCCTTGCTGGCCTTGGTGCTGCGCGGCGAGCCGTTGCCCAGTCCGCCCGTGCGGCGTGCGTTGGTGATCGCCGCCGTGCTGATCGCCGGAGCGACCACGGCCAACGGTCTGCACATCGACGTTCCCGAGCATGCCGAAGCCGCGGTCCAACTGCGCGACAGCACGACGTCGCCGAACGGCCGAATGGTGTTGGCCGAGATCCACATCACGCCTACCGATCTGCTGAGTTCCGATCCCGAGTGGGTGCAGATCCTGTCCTGGCAGGGCGGGATCGGCGGCAACAGCCCCGGTCGCGGCCTGGTCGTCGACCAGCTCCGGCAGGTGGCCTACGGCCACTATGCGTCGACGAAACCGATACCGGCATACGGAAGTTGGAAATCCGTGCTGCGCATCCAGGACGGGCGCACGCAGGCCGCGCTACCGATCTTCATGGCGGCAGACCCCGGCATCGGCGCCGAGGAGATCCCCGCGCTCGACTCGTTCACCCGGCCGTTCGCCTCCGAAGTGACCGTGCTGCAACGGGAACGGTCGTTCGAGCACCCGGCGTGGTTGTTCAGCGTGGCCTCGTTGGTGGTGCTGGTGTGCAGCCTGCTGCTCGTCGCGGCCCTGTCGTGGGGGGCGGCTCGGATCAACAACCGCTACCCACACTCGACCCGAGCACCGGAACCGGTCGCCACCGAATGACCGTGCGCACCGACAACGTCGATGTGCTCGCGGATCATTCGATCCTGCTGGCGATCCCGGCATTCTTTCCCGCGGTACTGCTCGCCGGTGTCGTCCTGTTCATCGCCCTGCGCGACCGCCGCCAGGGCGATGAAGACGACGACGAAGACACCGGCGACACCGCCCCGAAACCCGACAACGATGCTTCGGCATCCGACAGCGACAAGGACGATTGATGGCACCCCTATGGCACCGCTGCGCGCTGGCTCTCCTCGGTGGACTCCTCGTGGCAGGGTGCGCAGCCGCCGATCCCGAACACACAGCCGAACCCGGTAATTCGGTCACCGCGCCGGACGCTCCCGCCGCCCTCGTCGTCGAGGTGCGGATCGCCGGTGGCCAGGTCACTCCCGCCGACCAGCGGTTCGACGCGAAAGTCGGCCAGCCGGTCGAGATCGTGGTCGACAGCGACGCCGAGGACGAACTGCACGTGCACGCCGCACCACAACACACCTTCGCGGTGACTCCCGGTGCGGGACAACGGTTCCGGTTCAGCGTCGACGTGCCGGGCCGGGTCGAGGTCGAACTGCATCACGCCGATCGCACGGTGGTGACGCTGCTCGTGCGCGCATGACGATCCTCGCCCACGGTATCGGCGGCGCCTCCGACCTGCCGATACCTTTGACCTACGCGCTCATCGGCGCGGCATGGGCGCTGACGTTCTCCTTCGGGATCCTGGTATTCGCCTGGCGTGAGCCACGACTGAACCCGCGGTCCCCCGGTTTCGCACTGCCCCCGGCGTTTCGCGCCGTCGTCGACGCGCCGCTCGCGCGGGTGTTCCTCGCGGCGGTCAGCCTTGTCGGCACTGCTCTCGTCTTGGCGATAGCGCTTCTCGGGCAGCGCGATTCGGCGCTCAGTCCGGTCCCCGGCGTGCTCTATATCTTCTTGTGGGTCGGTGTTCCCGTCGTCTCACTCGTGCTCGGCCCCGTGTGGCAGGTGATATCCGCGCCGCGTGCGATCCACCGTGCGCTCTGCGCCGTGCTCGGTCGACCGCTGGATCGAGGTGTGGTTCGCTATCCCGAATCGTGGGGGCAGTGGCCCGCGGCGGTCGGATTGTTCACCTTCGTCTGGCTCGAGCTCGCCTATTCGGAGCCGAGTTCGCTTGCGGCGGTGACGACGTGGCTGATCGGATATCTCGCCGTGACCACGGTCGGATTGATCGTGTGCGGCACCGCGTGGGCGGAGAACGCCGACCCGCTCGAGGTGTACAGCAGCCTGCTCGGCAGGTCGAGCGCACTCGGGCGCCGCGACACCGGCGAACTCGTCCTGCGGTCCCCGCTGGCCAACCTCGCGGGCACCCCGGTTCGTCTCGGCGGGGTCGCGGTGGCCGCCACCCTGCTGGGTTCCACCGCGTTCGACAGCTTCTCCAGCTTTCCCTTCTGGCGCGCACTGCTCGCCGACGCGGGCAGTGGATCAGGAGGCTCCTCGATTCTGCCGACCTTGATACGCACACTCGGCCTGCTCGGCTTCATCGTGTTCGTCGGCGGAATATTCGTGCTCGCCGCCCGCGCCACCGGCGGTCTCACTCCTCTCGACCGCAAGCTGATACCAGGCCGACTCGCCCACAGCCTCACCCCGATCATCGCGGGATACATTGTGGCCCACTACCTCACGTTCCTGGTCGAGAAAGGTCAGGCGACGGTGATCCTGTTCGCCGACCCCTTCGACCAGGGCTGGGACCTCGCCGGACTCGCCGACCGCGACGTCGCCTACCTCCTGTCGACCCATCCCGCGTTGCTCGGCACGATCAAGGTGCTCGCGGTGCTGCTCGGCCACATCGTCGGCGTCGCCCTCGCGCACGACCGCTGCCTGCGCCTACTCCCCCGCGCCCACCGACTCAGCGGCCAACTGGCCTTGATGCTCACCATGGTCGGCTTCACCTTCACCGGGCTGTACCTGCTGTTCGAGGCCTAGCGAAAGTACGGATAGTCCTGCACCCAATGAAATCCCCGGTTACGCAGGGTGAAACTGTCGAGATCGACACGTTCCAGGGTGATCGTGATCGGGTGGCCACGCAGACTTCCGTGGAGTACGAGCTGGTCCGGGTTCGGTTGCTCGGCAGACAGTCGCGCGAAGGGTGGCGCCGCGTCGGCCGTTCTGCCGCTCGGGTCGGCGGTGGTGGTGAGTTCGAACTCTCCGTTGGCGCGGAACTCGGCATGCGCTGGCACCAGTTCGCCGTTCATGCGTTGATACGTCGCCGCACCGGGATCATCGAAAACAAGCCGTTGCCAACGAGTCTCGTCGGTGATCAGCGGTGGAACCGACGCCCCGTCGAGGGCGAAATCCTGAACATCCCAGATGCCGTACAGCTCGGATTTGGGGCTGTCGGGGCCGTACTGCCGCTGCCAGACATCCCACCGGTCGTAGCCGTTCACGACGACCCAGAGGCACAAAAGCAGCTGTGCCACGAGCGCGATGCGGTTGCGGCGGCGGTCGGCGAACAACGCGGGTGGCCGCAGCGGTTCGCACGCACGTTGGCGCGCGAAGACATCGAACAGTCGCCGCGCATACGGTGCGAGCAGCACCATGCTCATCGCCAGCAGATGCAGCGCGAGCAGCTTCTCCGGAATATCGAACGCCATGTTGGTGAGCAGGACTTGCGCCATGCTCGCCAGGCTCACCGCGGAACCCAGCACCGCGGTCCTCGGTACGAACAACAGCAGCCCGGCGACCACCTCGACTGCGCCGAGCGCCATTTCGTACGGAAAAGAACTACCCACCTGCAACCACAGCACCGAGGCCGGGCTCAGGTGACCGTACGGCTCCAACAGCTGTGCCAGCGTGGGGCCCGGCATTTGGGTGGGAATCAGCTTCGCGAACCCGAACGACAACATCTGCCCGCCCAGACACACCCGGAGCAACAGCGTGAACCAGGCCAACAGCCGAGGATAGGCACCACGACGATCGACGGCCGTCCACACGGCGACAACCGCTGCCGACACCACCAGCAGACAGCAGGCCAGCACCCACATGGCCGCCTGGTCCCCGGCCCCGGAGTCGGTGTGCAGCACCGCGTCGACCCCGAAAAACGTGCGGCCCACCCAGGTGGTGACGGGATTCGTCAGGGGTGTCCCCCACGGTCCCGCATACCGGCCGAGCACACCGAGCAGTGCGAGCGGAATCGGCGTGTAGAGCAGGCAGAGCAGGGTGAAGTAGAGGAAAGAGAATCGAAACGCGATCCGCGTCAGCGGATGCCAATGGGGTCGCACGGTGAGCGCAGGTGCGTCCGATTCGACTCGCCGGATATGCTTTCCATGAATTACCAAGGTATTGCTCCTCTTTCATGAGCGGACGCTCACGGATACCAGATCCCGGTGCGCGGCCACGCACTATTGCTGTCGCATCCTCGGATCCTCGGTGGGGTCGGCATACGGTGGCGGACAGCCGTAATCTTCAGCACCGGGGCGCAATTCGAAATGCCACGGTTCGTTGACGTAGATCTGACACAGGCCGTAAGCAGCGCCGTGCGCGGACAACCACGCCGTGGCTTCGGTAGGACCGATATCCACCGCGTTACCCGTCACGTGCGCGGACGTATCGGCGGCGGCCACCCATCGCGCGGCTTCCTGCTCAGAGCCGTACTTCGCGACCGCCTCGCGCAGCAGCTGGGTCTGGTACTCGGCCGAGCGCCAGCCACTGTTGACGACGATCCGCACCCCGTCCCCCACCGCATCCGCGGCCGCTTGCCTTAGGGCACTGCGCAATTCGGGGTCGAGATCGGCCACGGTCGGCGCGTCGTCATCGAAGACCGACACCCCGTCGGAAGATCGTTCGGTCAAGAAGGACAGGGATGTCAACGCCGGCAAGGCGAGAACTCCGGCAAGCGCCGCGCCGCCGACGACAACGGCGGCCAGAACGCTCGATCGGATACCGTGGGACGCGGTTCGTGCTGGTTGGCTGTGCATCATGCCTTCAGTCAAGGCAGTGTGGCGTTGCCAGCACGTATGCGATTTTCGATACGCCGACGATATGTCCCGGCTGGGAGAATCGAGCACCTATGCGCGTGTTGATCGTTGAGGACGAACCCTATTTGGCCGAGGCCATCCGCGATGGATTGCGTCTGGCCGCGATCGCCGCCGACATCGCCGGTGACGGCGATACCGCCATGGAACTCTTGAGCATCAACACCTACGACATCGCTGTCCTCGACCGCGACATTCCAGGGCCCTCCGGCGACGAGATCGCGGAACACATCGTCGCCGCCGGCAGCGGTATGCCGATCATGATGCTCACCGCCGCCGACCGCCTCGACGACAAGGCGACCGGATTCGGCCTCGGCGCCGACGACTACCTCACCAAGCCTTTCGAATTGCGAGAACTCGTGCTCCGGCTCCGCGCGCTCGACCGGCGACGCGCCCACAGCAGGCCGCCGGTGCGGGAGATCGCGGGGCTGCGTGTGGACCCGTTTCGCCGCGAGGTGTACCGCGACGGCCGCTACATCGCGCTCACCAGGAAACAGTTCGCCGTGCTCGAAGTGCTCGTGGCGGCCGAGGGTGGTGTCGTCAGTGCCGAGGACCTGCTCGAACGGGCGTGGGACGAGAACGCCGATCCGTTCACGAACGCTGTGCGCATCACCGTCTCGGCGTTGCGTAAACGGCTCGGCGAACCCTGGATCATCGCGACCGTCGCCGGTACCGGGTACCGGATCGACGCGGGCGTCCGCCGTGGGTAGGCAGCCGGGATTGAGTGTTCGCCTCAAACTCACCCTCAGCTACGCGGGTTTCCTGATGCTCGCTGGCACCTTGCTGCTCGCGGCCGTCATGATCTTCTACCTGTACTTCTTGCCCGCCGGTTGGATCGACACCAACGGCAACTTCTGGATCGACCGCAAACTGCTGCTGCGCACCTTCGCGCCGTTCATGGCCCTTGTGCTGGCGTTTCTCCTGATATTCGGCCTCCTGGGGGGATGGATTCTCGCGGGGCGCATGCTCGCTCCGCTGACCCGCATCACCGATTCCACCCGCATGGCCGCGAATGGGTCACTCTCCCACCGGATTCGACTCCCCGGCCGCAGCGATGAATTCCGCGAACTCGCCGACGCCTTCGACACCATGCTCGCCCGCCTCGAAACGCACGTCGCCGAACAACAGCGCTTCGCGGCCAACGCCGCACACGAACTGCGCACTCCGCTGGCGATCACGCAAACCCTGCTCGACGTGGCACGCAAGGATGCCCAGCACGATCCCCGAGAACTGGCCGATCGTCTGCACACCGTCAATACCCGCGCGATCGACCTCACCGAAGCGTTGCTGCTCCTCAGCCGAGCCGACCGAGGGTCATTCGCCCGAGAACCCGTCGATCTCTCGTTACTCGCGGAGGAGGCCACCGAAACACTGCTTTTCCTCGCCGAAGAACACGGCGTCACGCTGGAAACCTCGGGCAGACCAGCACCGACCAGCGGCTCGCACGCCCTCCTCCTACAGCTGACGACGAACCTCGTGCACAACGCGATCGTGCACAACCTGCCACGACAGGGCATCGTGTGGACCACGACCGACGCCTACCCCGGCACCGTCGTGCTCACCGTGGAGAACACCGGCGAATACCTCACGCCGCAACTGGTTTCCACGCTGGTCGAACCGTTCCAGCGCGGCACCGAACGCGTCCGCACCCACCACTCCGGCGTCGGCCTCGGCCTGGCCATCGTCGACAGCATCACCCGCGCGCACGGTGGAATACTGACCCTCACCCCACGTCCCGGCGGCGGGCTGCTCAGCACCGTCCGGCTCCCCGTGACAGGAGCGGACGGGCACCTACGCGGTCCTCACTGATCGTCGACTTTCCCTGCGCGGAACGCGATCGCCGCGGCCGCGAGCAACTCACCGGGTGCGCGACCGGCGAGTGCGACCTCGCCATCCATCGTTGCGGCAGACACCGCGAGACCGCTTCCGAGAACATGCTCGACGCGTGGGCCAAACAGTACGGCCCGGAAAGACACCGGTGGCCCACAAGAGACTCACCACTGAGCTCGCGCGGCGGGAGGCCAGGCGTTGCGGCAATCGAATGCTGTGCGACCGGGAAGCTGTCGCCCCGTAGTCCGTCGGCGAGTCTTCGTGATCAGTTCGGGGCGTTGTGACCGGCGAGGGTCGAAGCACCCGCGTAGATCGCCTGTGCGCCGAGTTCGGTTTCGATGCGCAGGAGTTGGTTGTACTTCGCGGTGCGGTCCGACCGCGACAGCGAACCGGTTTTGATCTGGCCCGCCCCGAGGGCGACGGCGAGGTCGGCGATGCTGGTGTCCTCGGTCTCACCGGAGCGGTGCGAAACGATCGTGGCGTATGCGGCCCTGCGTGCGATGTCGGCGGTGTCGAAAGTCTCGGTGAGCGTGCCGATTTGGTTGATCTTCATGAGGATCGAGTTTCCGAGGCCGTCGCGGATGCCTTCGGTCAGTAGCGCTGGGTTGGTGCAGAACACGTCGTCGCCGACGAGTTGGCAGCGTTCGCCGATGACGGTGGTGAGTTGCGCCCAACCCGCGTAATCGTCCTGGGCGATGGGGTCTTCCAAGGACACGATCGGGTACGCGTCCAGCAGTCTCACCAGGTAGTCGATGTGTTCATCGACGGTCATCACCGTGTCGTCCGCGCGATAGTGGTAGGCGCCGTCGGTGTAGAACTCCGAGGCGGCGGGGTCGAGCATGATGACGATGTCCACGCCGGGTCGGTAGCCCGCCGACTCGATCGCCGCCACAATGTAATCCAGGGCCTGCTCCGCGGAACGCAAGTCGGGGGCGAACCCGCCCTCGTCGCCGACGTTGGTGTATTCACCGACAGCGGCCAGGTCGGCCTTCAGCGTGTGAAAGACCTCCGCGCCGATGCGCACCGACTCTCGGAAGGTGGCTGCTCCGATCGGCGCGATCATGAATTCCTGGAAATCGAGCAGGTTGTCCGCGTGCGCACCGCCGTTGATGATGTTGAACATCGGCAACGGCAACAGCCGAGCGGCCGCTCCACCGAGATAGCGGTAGAGCGGGGTCCGGTGGGATGCGGCGGCCGCCTTGGCGACGGCGAGCGAAACCCCCAGCGTGGCGTTCGCACCCAACCCCGCCTTGTTCGCGGTGCCGTCCAAGCTGATCATGGCGTGGTCGATCGCCGCCTGATCCTCGGCATCCTTGCCGACCACGACCGCCGCGATCTCGGCGTTCACACGCGCCACCGCGGTGAGCACACCGCGGCCGTGGAAGCGAGACCGGTCGCCGTCACGCAGTTCGACGGCCTCACGGGTACCCGTCGACGCACCCGAAGGCACGCTGGCCCGCCCCGTGGAGCCGTCTTCCAGTTCTACGGCGACCTCGACGGTGGGATTGCCTCGGCTGTCGAGGATTTCGTGTCCGACTACCGCCTGAATGCGTGTCATCAACCATGCCCTTCTGTCCTGAATATCGGGGTGCCCCGATGGCATGACAAGTGTCTTGGGCGTGCCCCTGGACGCGGTAGAGCCGGTTTCCTCGGGTACCCATAAGGTCGCTTTATGGGTTTGTCGTCGAAAGTCACCGATCTGGGGCCGTACGAACTGCTGGCCACGATCGCCGCCACCGGCAGCATCGGCGCCTGCGCCCGCCAGCACGGCCTCACCCAGCCCGCGGTCAGTACCCGCATCCGCGGTCTCGAGCAGCGCTTGGGTCTGCGGCTACTGGACCGGCATCCGCGCGGCGCGACCGTGACCGAGAGTGGTCAGCGGGTGTTGCGGTGGGCGCGGCCCGCGTTGGAAGCCGCCGCCAACCTAGACCAGGCGCTGACCGCGGTGAGCGGTGCGGCGCCGGTGCACCTGATGCTCGCGGCCAGTACCACCATCGCCGAATTCTTCCTGCCGACGTGGTTCTCCGCCTTGCGAAAACGGTTGCCGGGCACCAACGTCAGCCTGTTGTGCCATAACAGCGCCGACACCGTCGCACTGATCCGCCGCGGCGGCGCGGAATTGGGATTCGCCGAAGCGGGTCACATTCCCGCCGAGCTCGACCACTGCCCTGTCGTGCGTGATCGCCTCGTCGTCGTGGTCGCCCCGGACCACCCCTGGGCCGCGCGTGCGAGCATCACCGCCACCGACCTCGCGACGGCGCCCTTGATCTTGCGCGAATCCGGTTCGGCCACCCGCTCGGTGCTGCACGACCGGCTCGCCACCCTCCCCGACCCGTTGACCGCACTCCCCGCGATGGAACTGACCTCGGCCACCGCCATCAAGAACGCGGCCGCCAGCGGCCTCGGCCCCGCCGTACTGAGCGAATTGACCGTCCGCGGCGAACTCGCCGACGGCACCCTCCGCGAAGTCCCCATCCCCAGCCTCACCCTCGAACGCAACCTGCACGCCTGCTGGCGCCGCAACCACCGCTTCAGCGCCCCGGCGCGCAACCTGCTCGACATCGCCGTCACCCATGCCGACGACGCCGAACACACGCTTGCCGTGCGATGAACCAGGCAGTGCCCGGGTCGTCCTCGCGGCGAGCGGCCGGATCGAGTGGGTGTTACCAGTCCACGACCAATTCCGTCAGGCCGCCGTTGAGTCTGTCGCCGTCCAGGCTCGCGTCTTCGACCGCGTGGACCAGTCGCAGGCCCGGTAGGCGCCCGGGCATGGTGGAGAAGACCACGCTCAACTCGGCGCGGGCCAGAGGCGGCCGAGCGTCATCGTCATTCGCCAGGGCGGTACCCGAACACCCTGGCGAAAATATCGTCGCCGTAGCTGGTCGATTCCGGCGCGCCGACGGTGAGCCGATAGGTCCGGCCACCATCGGAAGCACGCTCGGCGTGGAGGAACAGATCAGTAGCTCGCTCATCCGCGTACCGTTGTCGCACGAAGTCGAAAAGGTGGGTGACCAGCACCACTTTCGTACCCGAATCCACCAACGCCGAGAAGATCGGTGCGGCGATCATCGCTGCCTCTCGGTCGTTGGTCGAGGCGAACGGCTCGTTGCACAGCAGCATGCCACCCGGCCGAAGCTGGTCGGTGATCGAGCGCATCCGCGTCAGCTCCTCATCGAGCCGGCCATGCTTCATGGTCTCGTCTTCTCCGCGCACGAAATGCGTGAACACCCCGGCCCGCACGTCGGACGCGAAACTCTGAGCGACCACGAACATTCCGGCCTGCATCATCAATTGGGCGAGGCCGACACTGCGCAGAAAGGTCGATTTTCCGCCGCTGTTGGCTCCCGTCACGACGACGAAAGTGCTGCCGAGGTCATCGATGTCGTTGCCCACCACCGCGTTCGAGGACAGGCATAGCGACGGATCTCGCAGGTCACGGCACTGGAGCGCGGGGCTGCCCACCACGGGCTGTGGCAGACATATCGGCGCCCCCATCCGGCCGAGTCGCTCATGCAAGTTCAAGCAGCCGATGTAGAACCCCAGCTCGGTCCGCAGCTGGCGAAAGAAGGCCTGCACCTTGTCTGCCGCGCGCGAGACCACCTCGGCGACCGAGTCGAGGGCCGGCTCGATTACCGCTGCCAGTGGGTCATTGGGGAGTTCGTAGTCGCTGGTCGCTTCGAACGAGCCACCGGAGCGTCGACTGAACAACGAAAGCTTCGCATTCTTCGACGTTTTCGGTGGTTCGTGCAACATGACCCGATCGGCCTTGTTGCCTGTCCCGAGCGCCGCACTGAGCAGCACGCCGTTTTCGAAGAACAACACCGGCAACAGGCTGTCCAGCTTCGTCAGGTAGTCGTCGTCGAGCTGCTCGGACAGCGTTGCCCGGAATCGGATAAAACCTTCCGAGCGGCTCTGTCCGGCATTTCGCTCACAGTATTGTCGCAGCCGACGCAGATGGCCGACGAGTTCCTCCAGCGGTTGCAGTCCGAGGCCGAGTTTCGATCTGGGCGCCCGACCGCGACCGACGGTCCAGCGGCGCGCCGTCGTTGCCTCGGTAGCGATGTCGTACAGGGCGCGGACTAGTTCGGGCTTTTCCAAGCACTCCTGGAGGACTCCTTGCCGGTATCGGATCACCGCGGGGTCGGTCAGACTGGCCGAAACGACGGATTTCACCACCGTCGCCACGAATTCGTCGTTGCAGGACATCGCTGCGCACAGCTCGGTCACACCGAGGTCCTCGCTGGTCGATTCACCATTGCGCACGACCTGCGGGGCGTAATTCGGAGGATGCAGCAGCCCGACCGGGATCATCGGACCCTCGCCCTGATCGCGTCGTAGGTCAATCCGTGCCGCTCGGCAACCACCGCGGCGTGCGCAAGCCCGTCGGGTAAACGGCGTTCGACGCGAAACGTCCGTATCGCATCGTCAGCGGAATCCACACCGGCAACCATGCTCACCACCTCCGGGCCCAATTCGGCGAGTTCTTCCAGAAATGTCACATAAACCGCGACTGCCCCGCGCTCCACTATTCGGCGCAATACTTCGCCGCCGAGTCGTGTGGCATCGGAAACAGTTGTCGTACTCAGGCTTTCATTCAGTACCACCAGGCTGCTCGCGGTAATATCTGCCAGAATATCGTGCAAGCGGGCGAGCTCACGCGCCAAGCCGCCCTCCGCGTCGCTGATGTCGTCTTCTCTCACGAAATGCGTGAAGATGTTGTCGGGCAATGGCAGCCGCGCACGGGTGGCGGGGACCGGGCAGCCCAGTGCGGCCAAGTAGGCCAATCCGCCGAACATTCGGGCGAAGGTGCTTTTGCCACCCTGATTGGGGCCGGTGACGACGATCGCGCGCTCCGCGCCTTCCAGCCGAAAGTCGTTGCGGACCACGGAGACTTTCGACTTGATCAGCTTGGGCACCAGTGCGGCGTCGTAGGCACCCTCGGCGTACATACCCGCGAAACCCTCGGTGACCTCGGGCAGGCAGAACGCCAGCCCGTGCTTGTCGAACTCGCGCACCATCCATAGATAGTCGAGATAGAAATGCAATTCGGCGTCGAACCGACCGAGTACTGGATCGATGAATTCTCGGTAGTGCCGAGCATGCCCTTCCAGTTGCTGGAACGGGCCTGGTTGCTGGTCGGCGACCAAGGCGATGACCTGCTCTTCGACCACGTTCATATCCGGCCACGGGTCGAAGAAGCGCTGGCGGTCCGCGTCGTCGTCCACGCCGAACCGGGCGAATGCGGCGGCGATGACGTCGCTGTAGTCGGATTGCCCCGCATACCGGTCGATAACCAGGTGTCGGCCGTTCACATGTACCGTATAGCGCACCTCGTCCAGGGCGGCGCGCACGTGCGCCTCGTCGGCCAGTAGCCCGCCGAAGTTCGGACCGTCGACGTACTCGGCCAACCAGTCGCGCCATTGTCGCAAGCCCTCGCCCGAGAGCGGTAGTTCACGCAGGGCCGCGTGCAAGTCCAGCACTGTGCGGCAGTACAGCGTCTCGGCGTCGAGTTGCCAACGGTCGCTCTGCCGAGGGTTCGTCAGCTTCCTGGCCCGCTCCAGATGTTGACGAACAGAGCTCATTCCGGCAACGAACGTCTCGAAGGCGCGTGACACGGCTTCGTCCTGTAGATCGTTGAACACCTGCTGTCGGTACCGGACCAGGCTGACATCACGCAGTGGACGATGGTGCGCGGCTTTGTGTTTCGTGGCTCCGGCCAGAACGAAGACCTGCTCCAGGTTCAGATCGATGATCGAATCGGACGGAGCACTCGCCGTATCGCTGGGGTTACCACTGTCCCAAAGAATGCTTACGAAGCGCTTCAAGCTACATCCCTTCCCCGGCCAGGCAGGCCGAAGACGCCACCCCACACGTGTGCGCACGCTAACCAACTTGTCGACCGGCAAGCTCCGTGCGGCATACCATACGTTAGGCTCATGCCTTGTCGGCCGTCAAGCAAATGAGGAACACCAATGGACAAGCGCCGTAGTGACACCAGGGAGCGAATCCGTTCGGTCGCCATCGAACTGTTCGCCGAGCGCGGATACGAGACAACGTCGCTGCGAGAAATCGCCGAACGGCTCGATGTCACGAAAGCCGCTCTCTACTACCACTTCCGCACCAAGGAAGACATCGTCGCGAGTCTGTTCGAGGATTTGCATCGCGGCATCGATGACATTGTGCGATGGGCAGAATCGGCACCGCCGGGCCGAGAACGCAGTGAACACATCGTTCTGCGTTATGGCGAGCTGCTGCACGATCTCGGTAGGGACATGATTCGGTTCTGGGCGGAAAACCAGTCCGCGCTCGGCGAAATCGGGATCGGCGCGAGCCTGCGGGGCCAGTTCCGAACGTTGGCCGACCTGATGGCGGGGCCCGACCGGACGCCGATCGCCGTCTTCCATGCCCGCCAAGCCCTGTTGGCAATCAGTCTGAGCCTGTCGATGATGAACGATCTCGATCTCGGCAACGACGAAAGCCACACGGCCGCAACCCAGCTCGCCTTGGACATCGCCGCCCGAGTCTTCCCCTCGTACGCGGAGCCCGAATAGGATAATGACACGGTGGCGGACCGGATCAAGTCCGCCGCGACTCTGCGCTACCGCGGGCTCAATCCGGTTCAGCTACGCCGCGACGTCGACCTGCTGTCGATCCGGCTCCGCGAACTCGACAGGCCATCCGCCGAAGGTGACATAGGCCGATGGAACAGGCATTACGCAAAACAATGCCGACACCCCGGCCCAGGGGCCGCACCCACCACGACTCCTTCTCCGGGACCGGACAATTCGCCCCTTCCGACCACGGAGACCAGCGGAACTCGAACACCGAGCGCACCCTTCTGGCGACGCTCGTTCGACCGACCATATTCCTACGTTGTTGTATATGGGGAATGTCGAACCCGTTCGATACGGAAGTTCACAAGATGCGCACGTTCGCCGAAATGAGCGGCTACACTTCGCCAACCGCCCCATCCGGCATTCGGTTAATTTGCCCAAATGTCAGGTATTTCCGAATGTTTCAGATGTCGGACGGGTTGGCCTGGGGAGAGTATTCCGCCGCATACGAGCGACCGCTGTGAACGCACATGTCGAACGGATCTGATGAGGGGTAAATGGACACAGCGAAGCCGACACGGCGAACCGAAGGCGAGCCTGAATTACGGAGCTTCCGCGAATTACTGCCGGTTCTCGGCAGTCTGCTGATCGCATTACTCCTCGCAATGCTGGACAACACCGTCGTGGGAACCGCGATGCCCACGATGGTCGGCGAACTCGGCGGTGCACAGCATCTGCTGTGGGTGGTGACCGGATACACGCTCACCTCCGGAATCTCGACCTTGGTCCTGGGTAAGATCGGTGATCTGGTCGGGCACAAAGCGGTTTTCCTGGCGTCGATCGGGCTGTTTCTGCTCGGGTCCGCCCTCAGCGGCGCCTCGCAGAACATGGTGGAGCTGGTCGTATTTCGCGCGATCCAGGGCTTGGGCGCCGGCGGGCTCGTATCCGGTTCCATGGCGATCATGGGGGCGATGGTGCTACCCGCTGAACGGGCGAGGTACCAGGGTCTGTTGATGGCGATCATGCCGATCGCGCTACTCGGCGGTCCGCTCGTAGGCGGTTGGTTCACTGATCACGCGTCCTGGCGCTGGGTGTTCTACATCAACCTCCCGCTCGGCGCGATCGTACTGCTGACGATCAGCCTCGCTGTGCATCTCCCGCATCGGGAGCGACCGAAACTGATCATCGATTGGTGGGGAATCCTGCTGCTGACGATATGGACCACTGCGCTGGTGCTGATCGGCAGTTTGGCAGGCGCGCACTACGCGTGGGGGTCGTGGCAGATCCTCGTCCTCGCCGTGGTGCTGGTCGTCGTGCTTCCCCTCTATGTCTGGGTCGAGCGTACGACGCCCGAACCGGTCACACCGTTGCATATCCTTGCCAATCGAGACTTCGCGATGGCCAGCGTGTTGGCGTTCGTCTCCGGCCTGGTGATGATCGCCGCGGCATCCTTCATTGCGCTCTACCTGCAACTGGTGCAGGGCTTTTCGGCGACCAACAGCGGATTACTCGGCCTCCCGATCATGGCGCCCGCCGTGGTCGTCAGTGTCCTGGTGGGTCAAGCCATCTCGCGCTCCGGTCGAGTCAGGATCCACCCGATCATCGGGTCGGCCGTCGCTGCCCTCGGCATGCTGCTGCTCGCCCAGATCGATGTGCACACCAGTCAACTGGTGGTGATCGGATACATGGCCGTGCTCGGTGTCGGCCTCGGATTCACGCTGCAGGTGCCGACTCTGATCGCGCAGAACAGTGTCTCGATGCGAGACCTGGGCGCGGGCATGGGAATCAGCACCTTCCTCCGCACGATGGGTATGTCGCTCGGTGCCGCGGTATTGGGCACAATCTATGCGAGCAGGTTCGCCGCTACCGCGGCTGATCGCGGCGGGCTCGGACCGCACGTGACCTCGGACGGCAGTGACCTGTCGCCGGATCTGGTCCGTTCCCTGCCATCAGCTGCGCAGGACACGGTGCATGCGGCCGTGACCTCGGGCGTGCAGACCGTCTTCTGGGTCGGAGCGCTGTGCGCGGTCGTTAGCCTCGTTGCCGCGTACCTGCTGCGAGATATTCGGCTGACGGTTCGTCCTCGGCCGGAACGCTCACGTCCTACGGCAAAGGTGAGCGAACCCGAATAGCGCCGAACAGATTCGATGTGTCGAAACAAATCACGGAGGGTTATCCAACGCGCGCATACCGCGCCCTGCAACGGTCGCGGCGGCCACAATGCCTTGCAATCGGGCGCCATCGTGGCAGCGAGGCCGGGCCCCGAGCGGAGGAAGGCCGGCCCATGAGCCGTTCGACGACGACCGTGCACCTCCGAACACGCACCGCCCGAACGGCAGGGGAAGCCGTGGCCCCAACAGTCCGGACTGCTGCGATGGTTATGAGCCCACCCCGGCACAGGCGGCGCCAGTCAGGCCGCTCAACAGCGTGTGACCATTCAACCTCTGGCCTACTTTTCGCAGCTCAACCCCGCGATTTGGTCCATGCGACACCCTTCCTATAATCTTGCTGAGCATCACCGGTCCGGGTGGCGGAATGGCAGACGCGCTAGCTTGAGGTGCTAGTGCCCTTTAACGGGCGTGGGGGTTCAAGTCCCCCTCCGGACACACCAGTGCTAACCCCACAGGGGTTGACACCAACGATGGCGCACCGCCGATCGGGTTGATAGCGCACTTCCAGTTCAAGTACTCGATAGAGTTCGGCCTTGTCGGCAGCCGGTGCTGCGGTCAGTTCGGCCTTGATATCGCCCAGTGATTCGAGGAGTTTTCGGATCTCGGTTTCGGTGCGTCGTTCGATTTTCGACAAGCTGGTCAGTTCGACTTGCGCTGCGGCTTTGTCACGCACGCCGTGGCGAGCGAATCCAGCATGCGCTCGTTGTCCTCCGGCGGCGGCAGGGTCCTCATCGACCCGTTGACATCGCCTATGGCGAAATCGCCAGCACAACAACACGATTAAGCCCGTCCGCTGACCGTGACTCTTCTTCTCAGATGCTCCTCGACCCCGTGTCAGCGAGGAGCTGGACGACCAACTTCACCAGGAAACCCGCCCGGCCAACGAGTTGACTCCTCAGCGAGGTGAGTCACGGAATACAGATCACTTCGATACAGATCCTTACCAGTCTCAACCCCCGACCGCGCTGACGCCATCGATGACCTTGCATCCGCAGGCGCGCATCGCGATCCGTGGGCGATCACCGTTCCCAGACCCTCATGACGGTTGACCAGGTGAATCCAGTTCGCGGCCGCTCAAGAGGGCTACGTGGGCACCCGGTGCGACACCCGTGGTCCGCGCTCGGGTGAGCAGGCCCGCCAGGGCAACCGCTCCCGCAGGGGTGGGGAACGCGTTGTACTGAGCCAAATTCGACGCGGCGGCGCACAGGTCCTCGTCTTCCACACCGTAGAGGGCACCACCGGTGTCCGCTACAGCCGCGAGTGCCTCCGGCCCGTGCAGGGCGTGCCAGTTGACCAGCGGCTGGTTGTGCTCGGTGGTACGGACTTGGTCAGGATCGAGCATTCGGTAGACCCCCGGCCAGCTGGTCAGCATCGCGTTGTTGCCACGTGAACCGACTCCGTTGATCGCGGTGGGCCAGTTCAGTGCCCGAAGGCGTTGGTGCACCGCGATGATGGTGGTCCCGTTACCCGCAGGGAGCCAGATCGCGGTAGGCGGCGTAAGCAGCGCCGCGGCTAGGGAGTCGACGACGATCCCGTGGCCCCGGAGGATAGTTTCAGCGTACTGACCGTCGACATTTCCGTCGGCTACGCCATAGTCGCCGTCGGCCATTGCCCGAGACCGGGATTGTGCGACCGCGTCCTCATAGCTGCCTTCGATCAACCGCACGTCGGCACCGGCGGCACGCATCCACTCGGCACCATCACTCTTGCCCGCCGGTAGCACTACCGTGCAGCTGATTCCAGCGGCGCGAGACGCGATCGCCATGGCACGCCCGTAGTTGCCGCATGAGCCGAGCACGATGCGGTGACACCCGTCGGCCATCGCCCGTGCGACCACCGCTCGCGCGGCTGGTTCTTTGTGACTGCCCGAGGCATACCTGGTCTCGTCTTTGATCAGAACGTGGGCACCCGGTACCAGTGCCGACACGTCGAGAAGTGGAGTCTGATCCGCATCGTCGGGTATGTGCGGTTCGCTGGCTTCGACTGATGACATGACGAATCTTTCGTTCGGAGGGCAGCGATCGTGAAAGTCAGTGCTGATCGAGCAAGCGGCTGTCTTCATGCCGCTGCAGTGCATCGCGGTCGCCGATCTCATCCGGCGGAATCGCGTCGGGCAGAGCATCTTCGATGAACCGCACCGGCCGGTACAACCACCCCCGCACCGCCCAACCGAACTGCAGCAGACCACTGATGACGAGCAGCAATGCCAGCCCGCGTGCCGGACCGGTACCCAGCAGCGGACCCAAGAGATCGGCAAGGGGACGCCCCGGCTTCAACAGTGGCTGCACATACGTTTCGGCGAGCGGTCCGATCAACAGATAGCTCAACGGCTCGGTCAGCAGCATCACCGTCAAGAAGCAGGACAGCACCCGGCCCTGCAGTTCGACACCGACTTTGGTTTGCAGCAGTGTCATCCAGTGAGCGATGGCCATGGACTCACCGAACGACATCAGGAACATTCCGCCTATCACCAGAATCGGCGAGGGGCTCACGCCGACAGCGGTGATGCCGACGCTGCACACGCCCATGAAAAAGAGCATCCCGTTCGCGCGGCGTGCCACGCCGCCCCACAGCCCCATAACCAGCCCAGCGCTGAGCGCCCCGAGGCCCCCTGCGGTCAGCGCCGCACTCAGCACCCAGGCAGATTGTTCGATGAGCAGCAGCGGCATGATGACCGCGAACCCGATCAAGAACATGGCATTGTCGACGAGAAAATAACGCAGCGCCGCCAGCAGGGATGGGCGGCGGACGATGTAGCGCCAGCCATTGAGAATTTCGGCGGCGAAGCGCTCTTCGCGCCGACGGAACAGTCGATCGGGGAAGCGCACCAGCAGCAGTGCGCTGACAGCCACGGCGAACGTGGCGATGTCGAGCAGGATCGCGCCTCCGACATCGATATGTCCGATCAGCCAGATGCCGACTATCGGCGCGACTACCGCGGCCGCACCGACGCCGAGTTGGGTAATCCCGTTGGTACGTCCGAGATAGCGCTTGGGGACGAGCTGGGCGACCGCCGCCAGATACGCGGGCCGTTGGAAGGCCACAGCCACAGAAGTGACGATGACCGCCAGGTAGACCTGCCACAGGTGTACGTCGCCGCTGTAGACGAGCACGGCGACGATCCCCATCGCTATGGCGGCCCCGAAATCACTGGCGAGCATCACCATTCGGCGATCCGCCGCGTCCGCGACAGCCCCCGCGAACGGCGAGACGATGATGCCCGGCAACATCCCCAGCGCACTGATCACGGAGAACTGGGTGATGGAGCCGGTCTCGCGAAACACCCAGATGCTGAGCACGAGTGCACTGATGGCACTGCCGAGCATCGAGATGGTCTGTCCCCCTGCGACCACGGCGTACCGTCGCAGGCTTGGCTCAGGGGACGATCGCGATGGCCGCGCCGCGACTACCCGACTCTCGGCCGGGGCACCGACCTTCGGGCTTACGGGTTTCGGTGCCGGTGGGCCGAACTTGTCGTGCAGTGCTTCGGCGAGCTGCCTGGCGTGGGTGCGAACGAAAAAGTGTCCTGCCCGTGGGATTACCGCCAGGTCGACGCTTTCAGCCAGCTGTTCCCACTCGTGGTGGCGCTCCTCGTACAGTTCCGTGGCCCGATCGCGCGCGCCGACGATGCTGATTATCGGAGCCTCCAGCTTGGCCTGCCCGGAATGCCGGTACTGCTCGGTGAAGTACTCTTCGGCGTCCCGCGCATCGCGGCGCACGTTGCGCAGCACAAACGCTTCCTCCTCCGGGCTACCCAAATCGATGAAACCGCCCCGAGACCGCAGAAAAGACAGGTAGTGCCGGTCGGAGACGAATCGGTCCAGCGGGAAGAGTCGGTAGAAGAGATCGAACAACCGACCAGGGAGGCGGGCCGTGGGAAAAGCGGCGCCGAGGCCGACACCGGCCAGTGGGAGACCTTCCGCTTCCATGCGCTTGGCGATTTCCACGGTCGCCGCGACGCCGAGGCAGTGCCCGTAGAGCAGCACGGACCCCGTCAGCGCCCGCACCTCCGCTACGACCGATGCCGCGATCTCCTCCACCCCGAGTAGCACCTCGTCTGGTCGCGCACTGTCATGGCCCGGCAACTCGGCTGCGTAGAGCGCCCAACCGATCGGCATCGAGTCGGCCAGCGGCTGGTACGAGACGGCACTTCCGCCGGAGTAGGGAATGGCGACAACGGTGAGGCCGTCGCGGTCGGCGTCGGTTGCGGTCAGTCGGTGCAGCAGGGGGCGCGGGTGATCGGCCGCTTCGGGTTCGGAGTCGAACCAACCGGCAAGCATGCGAATGGTCGGATTTCGATACAGCTCGAGCAATGGCGGTGCGGGGTCGAGACGCCGGGCAACCCTCAGCGCCGAAAATGAGTCACCGCCAAGGGAAAAGAAGCTGTCATCGATGCCGATGGTGTCGGGACCGGTGTCGATTTCGAGAACGGTCGCCCAGACCGCTGCGATTCGCTGTTCGGTCGTGGTGCGCGCGGTGATCGACACGGCGCGGTCCGCGACGGCGGGTATCGGGAGTGCTTTGCGGTCCAGCTTTCCGTTGGGTGTCAAAGGCAGGGAAGGCAATACGATGATCCGGGCGGGCACGAGATGGGGCGGCACAACCTCGGCCAAGTGCAGACGGATCGCGTTCTCATCGAGTTGCTCGGCGTCGGCTCCCGGCCTGGCTGCCACGTAGCCGACGAGATAGGCGTGGTCGGTCGAGGTGCGGTGCACCGCGGCGCCCACCGCCGCGACCGCGGGTAGCGCCGTCAGGGCGGCCTCGACCTCGTTCAGCTCGACGCGATAGCCGTTGATTTTGACTTGGTCATCGAGGCGGCCGAGGAATTCCACCACCCCATCGCCGCGCCAGCGAGCGCTGTCGCCTGTGCGATACATGCGCCCGCCATCCCGAGAGTCGAACGGATCGGGCAGGAAGCGCTCGGCGTTGAGCCGCTCACGTTCGTGATAGCCGCGAGCGACGCCACGGCCTCCGAGATAGAGCTCACCTACGATCCCGGCGGGGACAGGCGACTGGTGGGCGTCGAGCACATATACGCGGTTGTTCGGGAAGGGCCTGCCGATGGGAAGTGGCGCGTCGGCGGGCAAGCCCTCCACATCACCGTCGAAGTAGACGTTGTCGACGGTCACCTCTGTGACGCCGTAGGAGTTCACCACCCGCCCGTGCGGGCCGACGAGCCGACGGGCTCGCTCGTATTCTTGAACACTCCACTTCTCACCGCCGCCGATCAGCACCTTGACGAAGTCGAGCGATTGTTCCGTGGACTCGACGTACGCCAGTAGCCGACGAAGTACCGCGGGAACGAGTTCCGTACATGCCACCTGCTCGGTACTCATCAGTGTGAACAGCTCGCCCGGGTCGAGCAGTGTCTCGCGCGGGATCACCAGGAGACGGCCACCGGCACAGTGGGCTCGGAGCGTTTCGCCGACGAACATGTCGAAGGAAAAGCTCGCCGCCTGCTGAAAGGTCCACGAAGGCTCCAGCTGGTATGCGTGCTGCCACATCGCCGCGGCGTGCAACAGGTGGCCGTGTTCGACCACAACGCCTTTGGGATCGCCACTCGAACCGGAGGTATATGTCAGGTAGGCCGTGTCGGACGGGTCGCCGACTGGCACGGGATCGGTGCCGGGCTGAGCGACGATCTCCGCACTGTCGCGGTCGAGGGCGACAAGCACCACACCGTCGGGCGCCTGTGGACTGACCGCCATGTCCTGCCTGGTTATCAGAACCAGCGGTGCGCTGTCGCGCAGCATGAAACTCAACCGGCGAGGCGGATAGGCCGGATCGAGCGGGACGTAGCCGCCGCCCGCCTTCAACACTGCCCACATGGCGACAAAGAAATCTGTTCCTCGGTCCAGACAGATCGCCGCCCTGGCACCCGGGCCGATGCCGAGAGAGCGCAGCAGGTGCGCGAGCCGGTTGGCCGCGCGGTTCAGCTGCTCATATGTCATCGTCTGGTCGCGGTAGGTCAGCGCCGCCGCGTGCGGTGTTGTGCGAGCGTGATATTCGAGCAATTGATGGATTCCACGGTTCGCGGGCACGTCCACACTGGTGTCGTTCCAGCGGTTGATCAGGCGGTCACGCTCGTCGTCGGTGAGCCACCGCAGCCGCGTGACCGGGATGGCTGGATCGTTCATCGCCGCAGTGAGCAACGTCAGCAGATGATCGATCAGTGCGTCGACTCGGCTGGAATCGAACATCTCCGTCGCGTAATCGATGGAGAGAACCGGTCCATCAACGAAACAGTCGAGAGTGATCGACAGATCGACCGGAATGGTCGCCGGCCCTCCAGGCTGCGAGTGACTACCGAGACGCACTGGTTCGTGCACTGCGAGCACCACGTCACCCAGCGGATGGCGGTTCGAAGAGATGGGCAAGCCCGAGGCGGACACGATGTCGGACAGGGCCGGTAGCCGATGCTCGAGATCAGCGGCGACCGCGTCGCGTAGCTGAACCACCAAGTCGGCGAACCCCGGCTCGGCCCGCAGGTCACCGTGGATCGGCAGGCAGGTCGGTTGTACGTCGATGACGCTTACACCCGGGTCGACATGGTGGGCAGCCGCGGTGAGTTCGCGGTGCGCGGCGGCGTTCTCGATATCTTCCCGCCGACCGCCGACCATTCGGCGCGCGTGGAGTTCTGGGGCGAGGTCACCGGACTGCGTACGTGCACGATCGTCGCCACCGGCCGATGGAGCAAGGATGGTGACGCCAGTTCGCCCGGTGTAGCGGGAGATGACCGCGTGCAGCCCAGCCAGTATCACCGGGAACAGGCCGGCTTCCCTGGCATGGCCGAACTCTCGGAGCCGCTCGACCAGCTGTGTGTCCAGCCGACGGGTGACCCGTGCCGCGGCAAACGGCCGATCCTGCGGTCGTGGACGGTCACGCGGCAACTCGGCTGCGACGTCGGCATCGACCAGTCGTCGCTGCCAGTAATGGGTGAGTACCGCGTCCCGGTCTGGAGTCGCGACGGTGGGGACCGAAGGCAATGGCAGGCGACTGAGCGAGTGGGCTGGATCCTCGGTCACGGCGTCGAGCAGGGTGAGGAATTGGTCGGCGAGCTGGGCGACAGTGGTTTCGTCGAACAGTTCCTGGGCGTACTCGATGTAGAGCACGGGCAGACCGTCGGGAAAATCGATACTGAAGGTCAGATCGAGCTTCGTCATCCCAGGATGCGTGCTGCCGAGAAACTCCACCGAGGTTCGACCGCTGTGCGCCACCGCTGGTGGCGTGTTCTGCATCATCAAGATGACCTGGGTGAACGGGCTCCGGTCGGTGTGCACGGGCACGCCCAACGCGGTTACCAGCTCCGCCATCGGCGGGTCGTCATGATCCAGCGCGCCGAGCAAGGTGCGGTTCGCTCGGGCTATCACGGTCTGGAAGTCGGGATCACCGGCGAGGTCTGTGCGTAGCGGCACGACGGTGACGAAGGCCCCGATGCTCCGTTCACCATCGACGTCGGTGCGGTGGGCGACCGGTGCGAGCACGGTGATGTCGGTGTGCCCGGTCACCCTCGAGAGCAGAGTTTGCACAGCGGCGAGTACCACAGTGGCCGTGCTGGTTCCGGCCGCGGCCGCGATACTGCCGACACGGTCGAACCGGTCGGTGCCGATGCGGCGCTCGATGATCGCGCCCTGGAACGATCGCACTGCGGGCCGGGGTCGGTCGGTGGGGACGAGAACATCGGTGTCGATGCCGGTGAGCTGCTCGATCCAGTAATCGAGCGAGGTGTCACGGGGACGGGCGAGCTGGGTCGCGAAAGCGCCTGCCGGTTCGAGTGATGCGCCGTCGATCAGGGCGGCGAGGTCTTCGGCGAGCACAGTGGCCGACCAGCCGTCGAAGACGAGGTGATGCACGGCCACGATCAGCTCGGTGCTCTCGTCGGCGATGACCAGGGTCGCCGCGATCACGTCACCGGAAGCAGGATCGAGGACGGTGCGACCCCGTTCGCGGCGCAGCTGGTCGATCTCAGTCATGTCGGCGTATCTCACCCGCAGCGGCACCGACCGCGCGGGGCGGCCGAACACCATGACAGGGTCATCGCCGTCCAGACCGAATACGGCGCGCAATGCGTCGTGGCGTGTCACCAAGGCATCGAGCGCGGCCTGAATTCGGGCCGGGTCGGCGTCGCCGGTGATTCGATAGCACACGCCGATGGTGTGTAGCGGAGTACCAGGGTGTAGCTGGTCGGCCAACCAGATGTCGCGTTGAAACTCCGTCAGCGGCAACACGGTAGCTGGCGTCGGCGTGCGTTCGACAACCCGTTCGCGGGTGCGCACCGCCGCTGCGATGCCCCTGATCGTTGGCTCGGCATGCAGGTCGGCCAGCGATAACCGCACTCCGAACTCACGGGCGACGCGTGTGCCGATCTGCACCATGGCCAGCGAGTGGGTACCCATCGCGACCAGCGAATCGTCGAGACCGATCCGGTCGGTGGCAAGCACCGCGGCCAGCAGAGCCCGTACCCGTACCTCGGTGGGGGTTCCGCCACGGTCACCTGGATCGGGCGCGGGGTAATCGCGGTGCAGCGCAGCCACATCCACCTTGTCACGGCTGGTGCGCGGAAACGTGGCGACGGGTACGAGCAGCGAGGGGACGCTATAGGCGGGGAGTCGACTCTCGATGTGGTGGCGAACGTCATCGACGGTGCCACCGTCGATGATCAGGTAAGCGATCAACACGCCACGCGCACGATCGAGGTCTACCACCGCATCGCGGACGGCGAAGTGACCGAGCAGCGCACGCTCGACAGCGGCGCGCTCTATGCGGTAGCCGCGGATCTTGAGCTGACCGTCGGTACGCCCGCCGAATGCCAGGCGGCCGTCGGCCCGCATACGCACCCGATCGCCAGTGCGGTAATAGCGCTGTCCGTCGGGTCCGATGATGAATCGTTCGGCTGTCCGATCCGGCTGGCCGACGTATCCGACAGCGACGGTGGGGCCACCCAACAGCAGTTCACCTTCGTGCCCCTCGACCACATCGACCCCGGCATCGTCGACGACCCGCACGGCGATCCCCGGCAGCGGCCGACCGATGGTGGACTCACCGTCGAGATCGACCTGGCTGCGCGGGCCTGCCAGTTCGTCCGCGGTGACCGCGACTGTGGTCTCGGTCGGGCCGTACTCGTTCACCAAGCGAACGCGCGGGTCCAGCGACATCCGTCGCCAATCGGCCACCCGATCGGCGCGAACTTCCTCACCGCCGATGGTCACCAGCCGGACCGTCGCGGGCAGCCGCAATCCGTCCCGCACCATCGCATCGACGAGCTCATGCCAGTAGGCCGTGGGCAGCATCAGGATTGTGATCGCCCATTCGGCGCAGCGCTGAAGGAAGAGGTCGAGCGTCGCGACCATGGCGTCGTCGCGCAGCACGATCGTGGCTCCCGCGCGCAACGGCGGAAAGATGTCTTCGATGCATGCGTCGAACGACAAGGAAAAGAACTGCAGAATCCGATCCCCGGGGCCCATCTCGAAGTACTCGGCGGAGATCTTGCTGAAATGATCGAGGGCGCGTCGCGGAATGCCGACGCCTTTCGCGCGACCGGTAGTGCCCGAGGTGTGGATGATGTAACACAGGGCATCGGCGTCGACAGACCACCCGGCGCCGATCGGGCCGTCACCCGACCCCTCGGGACGCAGGCAGGTGAGGCCCGCCTCAGCGAACGTCGAGTGATGTTCGACCGCGGCGACCGCCACTGTGGCCCCGACGTCATGAACCATCTCGGCCAGCCGCCCCGGTGGGTCGCCCGGCTCGAGCGGAACGAACGCGGCATCGGCCAGCAGGATCCCGAGCATGGCCACGATGTTCTCGATGTCGCGGACCGCGGCGACCGCGACCGGTTCACCTGGGCGCACCCCGCAGCTGATGAGCTGGGCGGCGACCGACTCCGCGGCCGACATCAGCTGGCCATAGGTCAACACGCGGTCGCCGGCTATCACCGCGGCCGCGGACGATTGCGTCTCGACCCGACATCGGATTTCCTCCAGTAGCCCTGGCGGGCGGTCTTTTCCGGAGGTTCCAGGGCTGGAGATGACCTGCGCGTCCATCAACGCGCCGCCATTTCCGGGTAGAGCTGATCGGCGTCGCAGTTCAACGTGGCGAGGTAGTCACTGACAGTCTCCGCCCGCCGGATGCGTTCGACACTGCCGTCGGTGTGCAACAGCAACTCCTGTGGGCGCAGGCGTCCGTTGTAGGTGTACGCCTGTGACAGGGCGTGAGCCCCGGTGTCGTGCACCATCAACAGGTCGCCTTCGACGGTTCGCGGCAACGTTCGCGCAATGGCCAACTTGTCGTTGTTCTCGCACATCGACCCGACCACGTCTACGGTCTCCGTCGGGCGGCCTTCACCGTCGTGGACGGTGATGTGGTGATAGGCGTCCGGGTACATGCCCGGACGGATCAACGCGTTCATCCCGGAATCGACGCCGACCATTTCGCGCCACTTGCTCATCCGGTTGAGCACCCGGGTGACCAGTACGCCGTGCGGCCCGAGCATGTACCGGCCGCACTCGAACAAAACTCGCAACGGCCAGTGGTGTCGCTGCTCGAACGCACGCAAACGCTGGTGGATACCGTCCGCGAGCAGCGGCAGGTCGAACCTCTCTTGTTCGGGGCGGTACGGGATGCCGATGCCACCCCCGAGATTGAGCACGTCGACCCGAAACCCCGATGTGCTGCGCAGGAGCAAGCTCTGCCGCAACAGCAAGTCCAGGTTGCTCAGAAACTGGTCGACTCGCTGTAGATGGGAGCCCAGCATGATGTGCAGTCCGTATGTGGCCGCGCGGACCTGCGTGGCCTTCGCCGCGACAGCGGCCAAACGGTCGAGGCGGATACCGAATTTGGCCGAATTCGCACCCCCGAGATGCATGTCCTGGACGACAGCCGCCGCGCCAGGATGCACTCTCAGACACAGCGTCGTCGGCCGTAGTCGCATCTCGAGGAGTTTGTCGAGAACTGTCTCATCGTCAACTGTGATGATCGCACCGAGTCGGACCGCCTCTGCCAACTCCTCGCGACTTGTGTTATTCGAGGTGAAGGCAATGTCTTCTCCGGACGCACCCGCCGTAGTCGCGGCCGCAAGTTCGGCAGGAGAGCTGCAATCGAAACCGAAGCCATGCTCGGCGAGATGACGCAACATCACCGGATTCGGCTGCGCTTTCACCGAAAAATATTCACGGAATTCGATATCCCGAAACGCATAATTGAATGCTGTCGATGTTTCGTGCACGCCACAAAGATCGTAGATGTGAAACGGGGTACCGAAATGCTGGGCCACCGCAGGCAGCAAGGGGGTGAATCGACGGGTGAAATCATCACTCATGGGCATTGGAGCGATTTCTCCTTGTATTAAATTCGTAAGCTGTCAATATGCGAATATTTATTCTCGAAGGCCTCGCGAGTGCCGGCGGCACCGAAGCGGGTGAACACGTATCCGGCAGCGAGGCAAGGGTTTTGAACTGCGCTTCGGCGGGAATCATCGCGGTCGTACCGCCGGATTCCGCCCGTGCCGGGCGCTGCTGCACTCGTCGGCAACCTTGTCGCGGTACCGCGCGGTGACGGTTCACCGTGTCGGCTTCGGAATCGTATCGACCGGACCACTTCAGGCGCGGAACTCGAGCTACTCACGGAATCTTTACTCAAGTCGCGCCCTCGAACAGTGAACCCGGGGAAGTCCGAGTTTCGCACCTCAGTCTGACAGAGCAGGGTGCGTCGTTCAACAGACGCTAGGGCAAGAAGTGACACCTCGAAATGATGTCAGCGAGGCATCGGCCCATGCCTGGACCGCAATAAGCTGCGACAGCAGGATATTGAGCAACCTACTGGAGAGTTTTTGTTCAACCGCCGTTCGCGAGGATTTGGCGAAATGGAAAGCGAACGGGGCCTCAGCTCATTCGAATAGATGTCACTCGAGCACAAATAATGGACTGCCTCATGATCGATCCCGACGGTCGATCACTGAGCCCTTTTTTCATCCTCGGATGAGAGGTGTTGTGCCCGTTGAGGATTTGTGCGGTGTATCACCGCCCTGACCGAGAAAGCCCCTGATAGATCAGCTGTTTACCACAACCGCTGAACACCAAGGGCTTCACATGCTTTTCTACCGGTCCGCGCTGCCGTTGTCACGTCAGACCGTGCGCATTGGTGCCGCGACAAGACTCGGCCTCGTCTCCAGCAGTCGCTGCCCGTCACAACCCGCCCGCCCTGTCGTTCGCGTTTCCCGCCGCAGAACGGGATGGCTCGCGCGGCAACTATTTCCGTAGGTCGATCCGTGTGGTTAGCGGATGTATCCCTGGCGACGACACACAGTTACGACGTGACGATCGAATGGACCGGCAATCACGGCACCGGCACCGCTACCCAGGGCTATACCGGCCTGACCATGGAGGCGGTCGCGGTCAAATCCGGTGTCAACAAGACAACCCTGTACCGCTGGTGGTCGTCGAAGGACGCATTGCTGGCCGACGCACTCACCAACTCCGACCTGCTGAGCTTCCCTGTGCCAGGCACCGGGACCCTGCGCAGCGATCTACTCGAAGTCGCTGCGGCAATTCACGGTCTGCTCACCGACACGAAAACCGCGCCGCTCGCCACCGCCGTGCTCGCTGCCGCACCCGACCGCCCGCAGTTGGGCGCTATGAGTCACACCTTCTTCGCAGCAGGCTCGAACGCGAACGCCCCCTATTCGAACGAGCGGTCGAACGCGGCGAATTACCCGAATCCACCGATCCCGCAACGGTCATGGACGCGCCGAGCGCTTCGACCCCTCCGCCAATTCACTTGGACAGCTCACTGTCGACGTATCGGACCTGCCAACGGTCCCGACTTCGTAGGAATCCCGGGCGCGGCCGACGACGCATTCCCCGACGCTGTGATGCCCACGCCGAATCACCTCAGGCGGGATGGCTTTCACTCTTTCCCAGACGTGCCATTGACCGGCGGCGATCCCAACGCTGGCGGTCCGGAATAATAGGCGACCGGAGTCTGGGAGAATCGCAGCGGGTTACCGACATAGGGGACATCCGAACCGGGAACTCGTACCGCTACGGGCAGGCCGAGGCTCTCGGCGAAGGTGAACGCTTCGGCGATGTCGTTGATCGGGCCCGCAGGTACGCCCGCAGCGGTGAGATCGCGGAACCAAGCTTCCGCACCACGCGCCGCCAGTAATGGCAGGACCTCATCTCGCAGAGCATCGCGATGCTCGACTCGATCAGCATTCGTCACGAAACGAGGATCCTCGGCAAGATGTCCGACGCCGAGGACGGTGACGAAATCTCGGAACTGCCGGTCATTTCCCACCGCGACGACCAGTGGACGGTCCTTGGTCGCGAACTCCTCATAGGGCGCGATACTGGGATGTCGGTTACCCATAATCCCCGGCACGACCCCGGCCCCCTGATAGGCGGCCGCCTGATTGACCAGCGACGACAACAGCACCGAGAGAAGGTCGGTCTCCAAGTACTGGCCATTACCGGTCCTGTCCCGATGGTGCAGCGCGGCAAGGATTCCACTGAGCGCATGGGTGCCGGTGAGGACGTCGACGACCGCGACACCGACCTTCGTAGGTGCTCCGCGCTGCGACCCTGTAATGCTCATCAGCCCGCCGAGCGCCTGCACAAGCAGGTCGTATCCGGGCAGACTCGCGCCGCGGCCGCTGCCGAATCCGGTGATGGAGCAATAGATCAGGCCGGGGTTGGTGGCCGAGAGACGCTCGTAATCGAGTCCGAGCCGACCCATTGTTCCCGCCCGAAAGTTCTCGATCACGATGTCGGCGGTCGAGGCAAGCCGAACGGCTTCCGCCCGGCCCTGCGCGGTGGACAGATCGAGCACGGTGGATGTCTTGTTTCGGTTGACGGAGTTGAAGTAGGTGGTGGTTCCGCTTGGGTCGTAGGGCGGCCCCCAGGATCGAGTGTCGTCACCGGTGATCGGACGTTCGATCTTGATCACCCTGGCTCCCATGTCGGCGAGCATCATCGTCGCGTAAGGCCCGGCCAGTACCCTGGTGAAGTCGATAACGAGCAGCCCGTCGAGTGCTCCTGCGCTCATCGATCGCTCCTTCCGCCCCGCAAGTAAACGGTAGTCGGGTGGGTGAAGAATTCGACCGCGGCCCTGCCCTGTTCCTTCGGTCCGTATCCACTGGCCTTGGCACCGCCGAAGGGAACGTGCGGATCGGCTCCAGCGGATTCGGAGTTGATGTGCAGGATACCGACGTCGAGATCGTCCACCGCACCGAGCGCTCGACTGAGGTCATTGGTGAAAATGGCCGCGGAGAGGCCGAATTCGCTGTCGGCGGCGAGCATGAAGGCGTGGTCGGAGTTCTCGGCGCGGTGCACGGCGAGCACCGGACCGAACAGCTCGGTGCGCCACACCTGCGCCGTGGTGTCCTCGAGTTCCAGAATCGTCGGCGGCACAAAGCATCCGGCCTGTCGAAACCCCGACACATACGGCTGACCGCCGAATAGCACCCGAGCGTTCTGGTCGAGTGCCCCGCGTATTCCGGCAAGAATCGATGCCTGCGCGGCCCGGTCCACGACCGGGCCGATCCGGACATGCTGGTCGAGAGGGTCGCCGACGGCCCAGGCCCCGAGGCGTGCCACGAGTTCGTCGAGGAGAGCGTCGGCGATTCCGGGGGTGACGACCAATCTCGAAGTGGCGGTGCATTTTTGTCCGGCCGAACGAAACGCTCCGGCCAGCACCTGATCGACGGCGGTGCCGAGATCGGCGTCGTCGAGGACCACAGCGGCGTTCTTGCCGCCCATTTCGGCCTGCACCGGTATTCCACGGCCCGCCGCCGACGCGGCGATGGCGCGGCCGACAGAAGTTGACCCGGTGAAGGTAACTCCGTTGATATCGCGATGTTCCACCAGACACGCACCGAGCTCGCGATCGCCGAGGACGAGATTGCACACGCCCGCGGGCAGCCCGGCATCGGCGAGCGCCGTCATCAGACGCATTGCCAATAGTGGAACCGCCTCGGCGGGCTTCCACACCACGGTGTTACCCAGCGCAAGCGCGGGCGCGATTTTCCATGCCGGTATCGCGATCGGGAAGTTGAACGGTGTGATGACGGCTACGACACCGAGTGCTTTGCGGGTCACCAGGATTCGCTCGCCCGGGCGCGGCGAGTGGTAGCTCTCGCCGCTGGGGCGGTCGCCTTCCACACCGTAATAGCGCAGGATCTGGGCGGCCCGCCGCACTTCACCGATGGCTTCGGCGACGGGTTTGCCTTCTTCCCGTGCGAGTTCGCTGCCCCATCGATCGGCGGCGGCGTCGACCGCCGCGGCGGCACGCAGCAGTATGGCTCCCCGTTCGTGGGCCTGCGTGCGCGCCCAGTCGTGCGCTGCGGCACGAGCCGCCGCCACGGCGGCATCGAGTTCGGCGTGAGTTGCGTTGTGGCCGTGGGCAATGACCTCGTCCGGATAGGTGGGGCTCGTGCTCACGAACCGTTCCCCACTGCCGGTATGCCAGCGTCCCGCTATGTGGTTACGGAGGCCGACCGGTGCGGTGACGGTCGCACGACGACTCGACTTCACCGGAACGCGGACAGGCCGGTCAATGCGCGACCGATGGTCAGCGCGTGCATTTCGCTGGTGCCTTCGTAAGTGAGGACCGACTCCAGGTTGTTCGCGTGACGTAGCGGGGAGTACTCGAGGGTGATGCCGCTTGCACCGAGAATGGTGCGGCATTCGCGGGCGATCGCGAGTGCTTCGCGCACATTGTTCAACTTGCCGAGACTCACTTGTTCGGGCGCGGCGAGACCCTTGTCCTTGAGTCGGCCGAGATGCAGCGCCAGGAGGTAGCCTTTGCCGAGCTCGAGGGACATGTCGGCGAGCTTTTGCTGTGTGATCTGGAAGGACGAGAGCGGGCGATCGAACACCTCACGCACGGCCGCGTAGTCGATCGTGGTCTCCAGGCTGTCGCGGGCGGCGCCGATCGCACCGAACGCGATACCGAACCGCGCCTCGTTCAAGCAGGTCAACGGGGCACGTAAGCCTTTGGCCAGCGGAAGTTCGGCGGCGGCGGGCAGCCGGACGCCATCCAGCACGAGTTCGGAGGTGACCGACGCGCGCAGGGAAAGCTTGCGCTCGATCTTGTTGGCCGTGAAACCCGTTGTGCCAGTGGGGACGACGAACCCACGCACACCGTCGTCGGTCTGCGCCCAGATAGTGGCCACGTCGGCGAGATTGCCGTTGGTGATCCACATCTTGGTGCCGTCAAGAACCCAGTCCGAGCCGTCGCGACGAGCACGTGTACGCATCCCGGCCGGATTGGAGCCGAAATCGGGTTCGGTCAGTCCGAAACAGCCGATCGCCTCCCCGGTGGCCATGCGGGGCAGCCATTCGAGTTTCTGTTCCTCGGAACCGAATCGGTGGATCGAGAACATTGCCAGCGATCCCTGAACGGAGACGAAACTGCGTAATCCACTGTCTCCGGCCTCGAGTTCCAGGCAGGCAAGCCCGTAGCTGACCGCATTGGCCCCGGCACACCCGTATCCCTCCAGATGCATACCGAACAACCCGATGGCCCCGACCTCGCGGGCCAGCTCGCGGGGCAGTATCGCGGATTCGAACCATGCGGGCAGTTCCGGCCGCAGCCGGCTGTCGACGAACTTCCGCACGGTGGCGGCGACATCCCGTTCCTCGTCCTCGAGTAGTCCGTCGGTGGCGAACAGTTCCAGCGGTCGCTGGGTGGGCGCGGTGATCTTCATAATTTCCTCGAGACTGTCTGATGGCCGGATTACTACAGGACCGACTTCGGGGTCTGCCCGATGGGAATCATCCGTGAAATCTTGCCCAGAGCGGCATAATTGGGCCCGCCGATGCGGGCGATGGGGCGCAATGCGGAGGTATCGATCTTGCCGTCGCGATACAGTTCGTCACGGATATGGAAAGCGAGGATTTCCCCGACAACGAATTCCGCTCCGGTACTGCCGTATTCGGTGCTACTGCAGATTCTGCACTCCAGTGCGATCGGCGCGTCGCGCAATCGCGGCACACCGACATGATCGGACTCGATCGTGGACAGTCCCAAGACCTCTATCTCGCTCACCCCGGCCGGATATTCGACCGCGCTGCGATGCACCGCTTCGATCCAACCCTCGTCGGGAATATGCACGACATACTCGCGTGTCTCGTGGATATTCCGACCGGTGTCCTTGCGATTACCCGCTTTTCGGCCGATATTGATCCCGATCATCGGCGGCTTGTTCGACACGAACGTGAAGCAACTGAAGGGGGCGAGGTTGCCGATGCCGTCTACCGATTCGGTGAGGACCCACGCGATCGGCCTCGGCACCACCACGCCGGTCATCAGCTTGTAGGTCTGTTCTGGACTCAACGCACCGGGGTCGACCTTCATGCCTGCCGCTCGGTGATCGACCTGCGATACTCCTCGCGCGTCGACGCAGACGGGGGGTACACGCCTGCGAGCGGCGCTCCCGCACGAACTTTCGCGATGAGAAACTCCTCCAACCGTTCCTGCTCGACCGAGCCGAGGGCCACCTCTTCGGCAAGGTGGCGGGGGACCACGATCACGCCGTCGCCGTCGCCTACGAGCACATCACCGGGATACACCGCTGTGCCGCCGCAACCGACCGGGATGTTCTGGTCGATGACCCGCAGGTACGCACGGCTCACATTGGCGGTAGCGCCTGCCGAGTAACACGGCAAATCGGTGGCGCGCACGCCTGCGACATCGCGCAGACAGCCGTCGGTGACCAGCCCGGCGCCACCACGAACCCGCAGCCGCTCGATGAGAATGTCACCGCCGGTAGCGGTCCGGGTCTCCCCGCGACCATCGATCACCAGTACTGCACCCGCGGGCGTGGACTCGATCACCTCGAACAGCGAAAGACCTTTCACCGGGGTCGAACCGGGCAATAGGCCGTCGAGATCTTCCCGGGACGGAATCATCCGCATAGTCCACGCTGCGCCTGCGATCCGCTGGTCAGGAGCGAGCGGAGTGACTCCAGCGACGAACTGGTCGCGCAGACCGCGTTTGAGTAGCTGGCTGGCGACGGTGGCGGTGCCGACAGCACGGAATTTCTCGATGAGGTCGGGGTCGAGCGGAACCCAGGTCGGCTCGTTCATTTCGCACCCTCCAGCAGTCCCCACCTGGCAGCGGCCGCACGGACCGTGGCCTGCCCCTGTTCGGACAGCGGCGCGAGCGGCGCCCGCAGGGTCGGCGCGCACATATCGAGTTCTCCCATAAGCCATTTCACGGCAGTCGGATTGGTTTCGGTCAGCACGACATCATTGAGTTCGAGCAGCCGGTAGTGCAAATCTCTGGTCGCGTCCCAGTCGCCCGCACGGAACAGCTCGTACATTTGGGCGATCTGCATTGGGACGAGATTGGCTGTGACGCTGATGAATCCGGCACCGCCGATCGCTAGGATCGGGAAACATAGCGCTTCGAGACCGGAGAAGAGCAGGAACTCACGGCCGCATTCGTGTATGACGAAGTTGGCGTGCGCGAAATCCGGACTGGCCTCCTTCATGCCGATGATGTTCGGCACGTCTCGGTAGAGCCGTCCGACGGTCTCGGGCGTGATCTCGACCCCCGTGCGTGACGGGATATTGTAGATCAGTATCGGAATATCCACGGCCGCAGCTAGTTCGGAATACCAGGCGTAGAGGCCATCCTGGGTCGGACGCGCGTAGTAGGGCACGATGACGAGCGCGGCGTCGGCGCCGACCTCGGCGGCCTTGCGGGTGATCTCGATCGTTTCGGGCAACTGGTGAGTGCCGGTACCAGGCACGAACGGCAACCGTCCGTCGACTGCGGCAGCGGCCTCCTCGATCATGGTGAGCCGCTCGGACAGCGTCAACGCTCCCGGTTCGCCGGTGGTGCCAGTGACCGAGATGCCGTGCGTTCCTGCTGCGACCTGCTGATCGATCAGCTTACGCAGAGTGGGCAGGTCCAGCGACCCGTCGGGAGCGAACGGAGTGACCAGCGGGGTGATCGAACCACCCAGTTCTCGTGGTGCGTCGGCCATGCGTTGAACTCCCTCGGTTGCCGATTGCGGTAGCGAATACGACGCTATGAGCGGATTTCCGACGACTCAAGACAAAGCCGAACAGTATTGATAAATTCCAAGCATGAATGTGGATACTGCCCTTCTCCGCTCGTTCACCGTCGTTGCCGAGGAATTGCATTTCGCGCGCGCGGCCGAGCGGTTATACATCGAGCAGCCCGCCCTCAGCCAGCGAATCAAGCGTCTGGAGCAGCGAATCGGCGTGCGATTACTGACTCGCGATACCCGCAACGTGCGACTGACCCCGGCAGGTGCAACCTTCCTGAAAGATGCGGCGGAGATTCTCGACCGAATCGACAACGCTGTTGAGCGTGCCCGCGAAGCGCAGAAAGGTTCCCGCGGTCTGGTACGTATCGCATACACGCTCAGTGTGGGATACGAGACGTTGCCGGTGATACTGTCCGCCGCACACGAGCGGGCCCCCGGCCTCGAGTTCGAGGCGTTGGAAATGTGGGAGCGCGATGTGCTCGACGCGGTCCGTCGCCGCACCATGGATATCGGCGCGGTGCGCTGCGACCCACCCGGGGACGGACTCGTCTCCATTCTCATCCGAAGGGAGCCGCTGATTCTCGCTGTGCCGACCGGCCACCACCTCGCCGGAAGGCAAGGCATCAGCGTCACCGAACTCGCCGGTGAGCGTTTCGTCGTCACTCCCGCCACGCTGGCGCCGGGCTATCAGGGACTCATCGACGACATCTTCGCCGCCGCCGGGTTCACCCCGAAAGCGGTCGCCAACCCGGTCCCGGGCAGCAGGGTAATGACCGTACTGCGCCGCAACGAGGCCGTGTCCATCCTGCCCGCCTCCGCCGAGCAGATCCACCCCAGCGGCGTCGCGGCCTTTCTCCCCATCACCGACGACTTCGCGCGGTTGCCAGTCCGGCTGGTGTATCGCGAAGACGCGGATCCGGCCGTCGCCGCCTTCGCCGAAACAGCACAGCTACACGGACGCGAAAACAACTGGTTGTGACACGGATTCGGCCCGAGGCGATGGATCGCCCCGGGCCGAACGTACTCACGTGTGCACAGTATTTCGAGACAAAGCTCCTCGCGTCTCGTCGGCGCGCACGATCAGCACAAGGAAACCGACCGCGATAAGCAGGCTGAGCACGATCAGAACCGGCACCATACTGCCCGCCCCCGCACTGAGCGCCGTCACCAGCGTCGGCATCATCCCGCTCAGCCCGTAACCAATGTTCCAAGCGAATGCAGTTGCGGTAGAACGGAGTTCAGTAGGAAAGCGCTCGTTGAGGAAGATGATCAACGGGGCGCTGATCGCCCCGGAAGCCATCACCATGGTGGCGCTACAGATCAGCACGACCGCAAGATTGTCCGGGGTGACGTACCACATGAACGCGTACAGCCCGGGAATCAGGACCAGGCACGCGACACCCGCACCGAGAAACAACCGCTTACGACCGATGTGCTGACTCAGATGCCCACAGACCACTGCGACGATCGCCGAGCCCACCACATTGATGATCAGGAAGCTGCTCGTCTCCGACTGGGAAAGATGAAAAGCGTTCTTGTACACCGTCGGAAGAATTCCGGTGGTCAGATAGTACGGGGCGGATGCGGCGAAAACGATTGCCGCACTGGTCAACACCAGCGTGCGCCATCGGGCGGAGAACAGCTCCCGACCGGGACGTTCCACTCTCACGGTAACCGATTCGATGTCCCGTTCGTGGGCGATCTGGGCTTGCCGTCGCAGCCACAGCGGCGATTCCTCGATGCCGCGCAGCACAAAGTAATTCACAAACGCGCCGAGCAGCGCAACGGCGAACAAGATCCGCCATCCCCATTCGGCGAACGCCGCACTGCCGAACGCCGCGGTCAAACCCAAGACCAGCACATTGATCACCACGACGGCCAAGCTCGCACCGCCGCCTTTGATCAAACCCGCGGTCATACCCCGAAAACGCTCCGGAACGGTTTCGGTCGCGATCGTGTGGGTGGACGCGGCGATACCACCAACGAAGATACCCTGCACGATCCGCAAAACAATGAACAAGACCGGCGCGGCGAGACCGATGGTCACCACGCCGGGCAATGCTCCCATGGCCGCCGTCGCCGCGCCTGCGCCGAGAACACCGATCATCATCGACACCCGGCGCCCGGAACGATCGGAGAGCGAACCGAGCAGCAATGCACCCAGCGGGCGGACCAGCAAGCTCACTGCGAATGCGGCGTAGGTGGCCGTAAATCCGAGCATCTCGTTGTCCGAAGGGAAGAACGCCCTCGACACATGGCCTGCGACATGCAAGATGACCAGCAGATCGAACATGTCGATCGTCCAGCCCAGTACCGCTGCCGCGATGACCTTGGCATCGGCGCGCCCGAGTCGTTCCCGCGCGCTGTCCGGGTCACGCACGATGTCACCGCCGATCATCGTCGCCCCGGTTCACCGTGGCGAATCCGAACAGCTCCACGGGATTGTCTACCAGGATGCGCGCACGCATCCGCTCGTCCGGGGCGTAACGGGCAAGCAAGTCGAGCAGGTCGCCGTCATTCGGAATCGGTCCCGCGTGCAGCGGGTGTGGCCAATCCGTGGCCCACAGAACACGATCGGGTGCGTGCCTGATGTATTCGGCCGCGTAGGTGCGCGCGTCGTCCCACGGGTAGCCTGCCACCGAACGCCGGTCCCCATTGGACAGCATGATCCACCAATTGCCGCGCTCCAGTAGTTCCAGCAGATGTCGGAAGTATGGATCGTCGGTTCCGTGCTCGTATTGCAGTGGTCCCATGTGATCGATAACGACGGGCGTTTCGATTCCGTCGAGCAGCGGCGTCACCGTTCGTGGGTCGAGCCCATTCATGTGCAGCTTGAGATGCCACCCCAGCGGCAGCACCCGCCGGGCGGTCCGAATGACATCCTCCGGACTCGGCATCCGGTTCTTCAGCTTCGGATGGAAATTGAACCGAGCACCACGGACACCTGCTTCGTGCATGGCGGCCAACTCGACATCGCTGACCGAATCATTGACGACACCACATCCCCGGTATTCCGGGCCGGCGATACGCAGCGCCTCGAGCAATGCGCCGTGGTCGGCCCCGTATGCGGTGGACTGCACGATCACTCCGCGATCTATGCCGAGCTTCTTGTGCATATCCAGCATCGCTTGAACCGTGGCCTGGTGCACGACGTAAGCCGCATCCGGTTTGGTCGGAAAGCGTTGCGAATCACCGAAAATATGGACCTGACTGTCGCAGGCACCTCGCGGCACCGGATACTCCGGGGCTCGGGTATCGGGATCGAACAGCGCGTAGTCGTGCACAAGAACTCCTTCGAAAGACGCCGCCGCGAAACCGCGATCACGCGTTGGGCAGCACACCGACGACCTCGCACTGCACGAGAATGTGCGGCTGGGTGGTTCCGACCGTCACCTGTCGCGCAGGCCTACTGTGCGGGTCAGGAAAGAGATTGCCCCAGAAACGGTTCAGCGCTCCCCGAACCGCGGGCGAGGCGATCCGAACCGACATCTTCACAATGTCATCGGCGCTGCCGCCCGCAGCCGACATAATCGCGAGAACTCGCTCGAACATCCGCTCGCACTGCGTTGCGGCGTCCGGCGAGAACTCCTCAGGATCGCTCCCTCGACCGCCACCGTGCACCGCACCCGTGAAAAGCACGTTGTCGATCACACAGGCAGCTGGCACCGGATTCTCATGAGCGAATCCCTCGACATAAACACTGCGTCGGCGCGACATCGTGCCTCCTCGGCCACCTCGTTGTGCTGTGACCACCGACACTACGAACTACGCAAAAGCCTGCTCAAGTCACACAAACAGCAGTTTGATCAACAAAATGCATTAAATATCGCAGCCCCTTCATCACCCACGCAAGACCCGCACACTTCTCACAACAGGAGCGACAAGGGTGACTCCGTTGTTTTCGGCACGGTTCGCTGCGCAGCACTTGCCCGCCGACGCGCATAGTTTTTTTTCCGGCACAGAACGACCGCTACTGATCAGTCTGTCGCGGGATCAATTCGGCCGCAAAGTGATCGATGAATTCTTCGAAGGATCTTGGGCCGGTGTAGCGAACCACGAACTTGCTGAGTCCGGCCTCGAGGTAACCGTCGAGGAGTCGGTGTAGGTCTGCCCAGCCGTCGGCGATCATGCTCGTCGGGTCGATGCCGGGTCGGCGATGGCGGACTACCGCCGCCAGTTCGGCGGGGATGCCGCCCTCGGCGATGGCCAGGTTGATGCCGAAGTGGTCGTCCTCGATCTCTCGACCCGCGTCGGCCGCCGTGGACTGGATTGTTTCCCGTCCGATCCGCGCTTGCTCAGGAGTCAGAAAACTGCCGAGCCAACCGTCCGCGTAGCGGCCGATGCGGCGAAGCGCCGCGGGCGCGGAGCCGCCGAGCCAAATATCCAGCGGCCGCGCGGGGCGTGACCCGATGCCCGCGTTCCGGACGGTGAAGAATTCACCCTCGAACGAAACGTCGTCCGCATCGAGGACCGCGCGCAACAGGCGCAGCGACTCATCGAATACCGCACCACGCTGGCCCGGCGGCACCGGGAAAAGCTCACGTTCGCTCGGCTGAGCCGACTGCAGGCCGAATACCGGCAACACGCGTTTCGGCGCGAGTGCGGCGAGCGAGGCCAGTTGTTTGGCGACAAGAACCGGGTGACGACCAGGCAGGATCGCCACCGACGTTCCAACTTTCAAGCGGCTGGTCCGCGAGAGCGCGAAAGCCATACCGACGGCGGGATCCACGGCCTTCGAGTAGACGAGCTCGGACAACCACAAGGAATCCACGCCGGTCGACTCGAGCCGATCCACCACGGCCCCGAGTTGCTCCGGTGCGGTGTCAGGGCCGAGGCCGACGCCGATCCGAACTTTCATTCTTCCGCTCCTCTGCGCTCGACTGTGCCAACCGGAACCGGTGCACGATCCATTCCCCCGCCGGGCTCTCACCACCGCGAGGGTGCTCGCGGAAGCCAGCGGGAAACGCCGGTGCTGTCCGGGCGGAACGCTCCTGAACGCGCGGACGGATTCGCCGCCGCGTACCAAGGTATTGCACGGACGTGGGAGCCGTCGGTCGTAGAGTTTCGGTATGGCACAACGACTCGTCAGCGTCTGGCAGCCCTATTTCCTCGCCAACGAAGACTCCGCGGCGGTCACCGCCGCAGCGGTCGAACTGGAAGAGCTGGGGTACGCACGGCTTTGGTTCTCCGGGGGCTTCGGGAAGACCGTTCCACCACGATTCCGTGAGATCCTCGACGGCACCGAGCGGCTCGGACTCGCCTCGGGAATCCTGAGCATCTGGCATACGCCACCCGCCGAGACGGCGGCATTCACCGAGCAAGCCGAGCGTGATCATCCCGGTCGCTTCCTGCTCGGCCTCGGCGCCAGCCACGCCGCGCTGGTGGAAAACGACGACACCGCCTACCGGAAGCCGTACTCGAAGACGGTGGCCTACCTCGACGCGCTCGACGCGGCAGGGATCGCGCCCGAGCGACGGGTGCTGGCCGCGCTCGGCCCACGGATGATGGAGCTGTCACGCGACCGTTCGGTGGGCGCGCACCCGTACTTCGTTCCCGTCGAGCACACGGCCGAGGCGAGGAAGATCCTCGGGCCCGACCCACTGCTGGCACCCGAAGTCGCGGTCGTCGTCGAGCAGGACGCGGCCGCTGCGCGCCAGGTCGCCCGGCAGTACACCACCCTCTATCTCGCAATGCCGAACTACACCAACAACCTTCGACGCTTCGGTTGGACCGACGAAGACTTCGTCGATGGTGGCAGCGACCGCCTCGTCGACGCCCTCATCCCGTGGGGCACGCTCGAGCAGGTGGCGGCCGGGATCGAGAAGCACTTCCAGGCCGGGGCGGACGAGGTGGCGATCCAGGTCCTCAACGGTGGCGACGCCACCGCGTTTCCCGCCGACGCCTTCCGTGCCATCGCGGCAAAACTGATCTGACCAGCAATGAAGCGAAAGGCTCTGCGGCGCTGTATCTCTGGGTGACGAGGGCGGGTACCGCCGACAGGTGATAACGTCGATCTCGCCGAGGAAGGGAGCCCCGCCGTGGTCGCCGAGCCGTTCGAGGTCAGCATCACCGAGTCCGAGATCGCGGATCTGCGTGAACGGTTGCGACGAACGCGGTGGCCCGAGGCCGAGCCGGTGGACGACTGGTCGCAGGGGCTGCCGCTGGCTTACGCGCAGGAACTGTGCCGCAGTTGGGCCGAGGACTACGACTTCGGATTCGCCAAGCGGCTGAACGCTTTTCCGCAGTACCGCGACACCATCGATGGGTTGGGCATCCACTTCCTACACGTCCGCTCGCCGGAGCCGGACGCGTTGCCGCTGGTGCTCACGCACGGGTGGCCGGGGTCGGTGCTCGAGTTCTTGGATGTTCTCGGCCCGCTGACCGACCCGCGCGCGCACGGCGCAGACCCGGCGGACGCCTTCCATGTCGTCGCACCATCGTTGCCCGGGTACGGCTGGAGCGACAAGCCTTCGACGACCGGGTGGGGTGTCACTCGCATCGCGCGCGCCTGGGACGCCTTGATGGTTTCGCTGGGATACGAGCGGTACGGGGCGCAGGGCGGTGACTGGGGTTCGGCGGTGTCCGGTGCGCTGGGCGAGGTGGCGCCCGAACGGGTTGTCGGCGTGCACCTGAACATGGGGTCCGCGGCGCTGGGCACGTTCGATGATCCGACGCCGGCGGAGCTGGCGAATCTCGAGGCGGCGAAGGAATTCCAGCGCACCGGCCGGGGGTACTCGGGTCAGCAGGCGACGCGGCCGCAGACGCTCGGTTACGGCCTCACCGACTCCCCCGCGGGCCAGGCCGCCTGGATCGCCGAGAAGTTCTGGGCGTGGACGGACAACAACGGCCGCCCCGAGGACGCGGTGTCGCGGCAAACGATCCTCGACGCGATTTCCGTCTACTGGTTCACCGCGTCGGCCACGTCGTCGGCGCGCCTGTACTGGGAAAGCTTCGGCAGCTTCCGCGACAAGGTCACCGCACCGTCTGGGTTGTCGATCTACCCGCGCGAAATCACCCGCCCGTCCCGGCGAGAGGCCGAACGGCGGTTCACCGACCTGCGCTGGTTCGAGGAACTACCGCACGGTGGCCACTTCGCCGCATTGGAGCAGCCGAAGTCGCTGGTCGAGCAGGTGCGCGGATTCTTCCGTCTGTTTCGCTGATCGTCGGCGGCACAGCACTATTCGGTGTCGAATTATCGCGCCGCCGAGCCGTTCACCCCTCGCCCTCGAAGGTGTACGCGCCACCTTCGATTCGCTCGATCAGGCCGAGGGTCCACTCCGCGCCCGCGTCCGCCGAGTGCACCCAGAAGCGCATGACCTCGCCGATGTGACCGAACTGTTCGGACCCGCCCTCCGGGGCGTAGTAGTCGGTCACGCTCTTGCGCCACTCCGCGTGCCCCGCCACCCGCTTCCTCAGTAGCGCCACCGCCTCCTCGCGCGGCAGATGGACGAGGAAGCCGATGCCGGACGAGACGACGTCCATCTTCTGGTCATGGGAGACGAGCGCCCGGCGAAGGAGGGAGAAGAACTCCTCGGTGCCCCGCTGTGTGAGTTCGTACTCGGTGCGTGGCGGTCCGCCCGCCGTGGACGGGGCGATCTCGTGGGCCAGCAGCAGACCTCGCTTCGCCATTTGCTTGAGCGCGTGGTAGATCGAGCCGGGCTGTGCGCTCGACCACTCGTGCGCACCCCATTGTTCGAGGTCGTTGCGCACCTGATAGCCGTGCGCGCGGCCACGCTGGCGGACGGCGCCCAGTACGAGGAGACGGATCGCGGACATGCGGAAAACCCTTCCTCTTCTAGTCAATTTTGACTAGTTTAGCGGTATGGCCGAGAAGACGATCCCCCTACTCCCCTGTCAGACCATCCAGCCCGTCGTCGACTTCTATACGGCGCTCGGCTTCGAGGTGACCTTCCTACAGAAGAGTCCCAACCCGTTCGCGGTTGTCGAGCGCGGCGATATCGGGCTGCAGTTCTTCGGCATGAAGAAGTACGAGCCGAGCGAGTCGTACAGCACCTGCTATGTCCTCACCGATGACGTGGACGGGCTGTACGAGGCCTTCCGGGCCGGACTCAGGGCCGCGTACGGAAAGATTCCGAGCCGGGGCATTCCGCGGATCGGGCCGCTCAAGGATATGTCCTACGGGGTGCGGCAGTTCCTGATGACCGACCCCGGGGGCAACTGCATCCGGGTCGGGCGGCCCACCAGCGAGGACCTGCACCACCGGCCCGCACCCAAGGAGACCTTCGCGCGGGCGCTGCACAACGCCACGCTCTTCGCCGACTCCAAAGAGGACCCGGCGGGTGCGGCGAAGATCATCGACCGAGTGCTCGGACTAGAGGGCGAGCGGCCGACACCCACACAGCTCGTACGCCTGCTAGTCCTGCGCGGCGACGTGGCCGGGCGACTCGGCGACGAGGCCACGGCGGCGTCCACGCTGAAGAAGGCCGCCGCGGTCCAGCTCACCGATGCGCAGCGGCAGTCGCTCGGTGTCGACCTGGCGAGACTGCGGGACCTCGCAGGTTCGGAGTCGACGCTCGAGCGGTGACAGCTGCGCAGAACCGTCTTCCAGCCGACGACATCGTCTCCATATCAGCCGACCGGAAAACCGCTATTGGGCCGTGCGCGCGGGCGTAACCTGCGGTGATGGCAAATAAGACGAACACCCTCAATGGGCGGCCGTGCCCGGTGTGTGCGCAGCCTATGAAGCAGGACGTGCGATCGGTGATGGCGTTGACCGGCGACACCGAAGAGTGGATCAATGTCGGAAACCCGTACTGCGATGTGCCCGGCTGCAACGGGTACCGCCGGCTCTGATCCAGAGGCGACGACCCGCGCCTTGCCCGGATTGTCGGGTATGCGGCACACTCGCGAGTGCGCCAGCCTCGCCACCGCGCACGCGTGCGTTGACCCATGCGGTCGTTCGTGACGAGAACTCGAGCGCGCCAAGACTTTACCGCTCGCCGAGCGTTCGACCGATGCGCGTGCGGCTACCTCTGCGACTGATGCGGCGTCCTCGTCCAGCGGTAGCCGATAACCGCCACCGCGGTCGCGATCACGAATTGCACCACCAGAATGACCGCGAAGGCAGTGGTGTGGCCGGTGACGACGAGGGCGGTATACAGCGAACCGAACGCCGTGACGCCGATCGCCATCGAGCCCTGCTGGGTAGTGACCAGCACTCCCCCGCCGACCCCGGCGTACTCGGTCGGCACCGCGCCGAGCACGGAGATCTGCGACGATCCGACCACCAGTGCCTGGCCGAGCCCGATCAGCACCAGTCCGGGCATGACCAACCACACCGCGCCGTCGCCGTGCAATACGCCCAACAGCCACAGCACGCCGACGGCCTGCCCCAGTGCGCCCGCACTCATCGTCCGGTCACCCAGGCGCGCACGCAGTTTCGGCACCGCGAACGATCCGGCGAGGAACGCCGCCGACATCGGTGCCACGGCCAGTCCGGCTGGTGCGGGGTCGAGGCCGAACCCGTGTTGCAGCGTCAATGGCAGTGCGAACAGATATCCGGCCCATGCCGCCAGGAACGGTGCCACGAGCAGCAGCCCGGTACGCACCCGTGGCTCGGTCAGCACCGAGGGCGGCAACAGCGGCACCCGCCCCTGCTCGACGACCCGCGTTTCGGTGCGCCACAACACTATTGCCGCACACGGCAGCACAACGAGCAGGGCGACAGTCCACCACGGCCAGCCCAGCAGCGCCCCACGGTTGAGTCCCACCAGTAGCAGCACGATCGTCGTACCGAGCAGCGCGGTGCCACGCAGATCGATACCCGTGGGGTGCGGGGAACGGGTCTCGGGGACCAGCAGCAGCGTCAGCACCACCGCGGCGATGCCGAGGGGCAGGTTCACCAGGAAAATCAGCCGCCACGAAGTACCCCACAGGTCGGCCTGCACCAGCACACCGCCCAGCACCAAACCGAGGATGGCCGCGAGCCCGCTCACCGCGGCGTAGCGGCTCATCGCGCGCGGCTTGCGCTCGGCAGCTACGGCGGCCTGGATCGTGCCGAGTACCTGCGGCACGATCAGCGCGGCCGCCGCACCTTGCAGAACGCGCGCGGCGACCAGCCACCCACCTGCCCCGGCCAGGGCACACAGCAACGAGGCGAGCGTGAACACCACCAACCCGGTGACGAGGACCCGCTTGCGCCCATAGGCGTCACCGAGCCGACCGCTCAGGACCAGGAAAACCGTGAACGCCAACCCGTACCCGGCCACCACCAGTTCCAGGTCGGCCCCGGAGGCGCCCAGGTCGTCGGCGATGGTGGGTAGCGCGACATTGACGATGAAGGCGTCCATCATCGGCAGCAGTGCGGCCAGCAGCAGCGTGGCCAGGCCGAGCGATCCGAGTTTCCGCTCAGCGACGGTGGTCATGCGGTGCGGAACCCCCGGTAGCCCTGGGCCGCAACGTCATCGCAGATGCGGCGGTAGGCGTCCAGGCCCCCTGCGAAGGGGGCGAACACCCGCGCCTTTCCCTCGATGTTGGCGCCGAGGTAGTAGGAATCGGTGTGCGGGTACAGGGTTCGGCCCGCGAGTTCGGCGACCCGAGCCACCCAGTCGTTTTCAGCGGACTCCAGTGCCTCGACCTCGGTGATGCCGTGCGAGCGGGCATGCAGAAGCAGCTCGCGCACCCACTCGACGTGATGCTCGATTGCCCGCATGACGTTGGACAGCACCATGGTGCTGCCGGGGCCGGTCAGCGTGAACAGGTTGGGAAACCCTGCGACCGCGAGTCCGAGGTAGCTGCGCGGCCCGTCCTGCCAGCGGTCGGCGAGTGCTTTCCCGGCACGGTCGGTGAGGCCCAGTCTGGTGAGCGATCCGGTGAAGGCGTCGAATCCGGTGGCCAGTACGAGGACATCCAGCTCGTAATCGCCACTCCTGGTGCGGATTCCGGTCTCGGTAACTTCCTCGATCGGGTCGTGGCGCAGGTCGACGAGCTCGACGTGCGAGTGATTGAAGGTTTCGTAGTAGCCGTCATCGACGCACAGGCGCTTGGTGCCGATCGGGTAGCCGATCGGCGTGAGGGCCCGCGCGAGTTGCTCGTCGTGCACTGTTTCCCGTATCCGATCGCGAAAGTATTCCGCCAGTACAGCATTCGCTGTCGGGTCGCGGCCGGTGTCGGTGAAGGTCGCGACGATGTGTGTGCCGCCGCGCTCCCACCCCTTGTCGAATTCGGCGGCACGCTCGGCCGGTTCGGTGGCCAAGGCGGCTCTGCCGGTGCCAGTTACCGGGTGCCCGAAGCGAGTGGTGCTGGCGTGCACCACTTTCCGCTCGTATTCGGTAACGGCGGCGACGCGCTCAGCCTCGGTCAGCGGACGATTTCGAGCAGGCACGCTGAAGTTGGGTGTGCGCTGAAAAACCACCAGTTCGGCGGCTTCCCTCGCTAGTTCGGGCACGAGTTGGACCCCGGAGGAGCCGGTGCCGATCACGCCGACCCGTCGACCGGTCAGCTCGACCGGTTCGGTGGGCCACCTGGCGGTGCGCAATAGTGTTCCACCGAACTGTTCCAGGCCGGGGATGGGTGGCGTGTTGACCGCGGACATGCAGCCGACGGCCGTCACCACGAACCGCGCCCGCACCTGCTCACCGGTGTCGGTACCGAGGGTCCAGCTGCCGTCGGCGAAGGTCGCACCGAGCACCGTGGTCCCGAAGGTGATGTGCGGCAACAGGTCTTGGCGTTCGGCGAAATGCTCGGCGTAGCGAAGGATTTCGGGCTGACTGGCGAACCGCGACGACCACGCCCAGGCTTCGTACAGCTCCCGATCGTGCAGGTAGGAGTAGTCCAGGCTCTCCACGTCGCAGCGGGCTCCTGGGTAGCGATTCCAGTACCACGTGCCACCGACCCCGGGCGCCGATTCATAAGCGTGACAGTCGAATCCGTGCCTGCGGAGCTGATCGAGCATGTGCATCCCGGCGAACCCGGCCCCGATTACCGCGACATCCAACACGCCGCCCAGACTACCCATTCCGGACAAACCGGCCACGTCGGTCCACGCTCTCTGTTGCTTCGTCGGTTCTGTCGGGACCAGTGCCGCCGTACCGCCCGGGGCGGGCGGGGGTCACCGAGGGCACCGCCATCGTTCGAAACGTCCGGTGACACCCTCGGTGCGTCCTCGAACCGCCACGCCCGTGGGCGAAGGAACCCTCGCTCGGCACTCAGCTACCACTGGTGGCGTCGGCAGGATGGAGTGCCGAGATGTCGCTCAGGCTGTAGTTCATCTGTTCGTGCAGGAAGCGCACCATGGTCCACCACGCGGCGCCTTCCGCATCGAATTCGCCGAATCTGCTGCAATACAGGGGAATCCAGCGCAGGGATTGCTCGATCATGGTCTCGCGGGAGGGCTGCTCGCGACCGTAGTCGGAGTAGGAAATCGACCGGTGCTCGATGAAGAATCCACCGGGGAGACGGTTCTCGCAGAGGTCGACATACTCGCGGGTTTGCAGGATGAGGTAGTGCCACACCTCGTCGATCGCCTGCTCGACGGGCAAGAACAGCCCACCGAGCTGGTCGGGGTGCGCCGAAACCAACGTCAGATAACGTACCGCCTCCCGCACCTGCACCCGCGCGACCGCGTCGTCGACCTGATTGTGTTGGCGCACATAGTGCACCGTTTCGTCGTACAGCTCACCGAGCATGTCGTGTTCTGTCATCGGTTGCTTCCTCAGCGCTCGAGCCAGGCGTATTTTCCGGACTTACCGATCGGGATGTGGCGGCGATGTTCGACGGTGACGGAAAGTCCGGTCAGCTGCGCGGCCGATGCCGCCAACGCAGTGGTTTCGTCCGCATCCAGCGCCGTTTCGTCGAAGGTGGTGTACGCCAATCGGCCATCGCCGCCCTCGACGCGCAGCTGGTAAACGAACACCCGCGGGCTGACATTCGCGACGACATCATCGAGTTCGGCCTGCGAGGTGATCGCCGTGTCGGTGACGAGTAGTTCCTTCTCGCGCCCGCAGAACCGCACGATTCGCCGCGGGTCGGCCGAGCCGTCGCTGGTGTGCACGCAGTCACCGGTGTTGTAGCGCAGCAACGGCATGAACGGGTTCCGGATACTCGAGACGATCAGATTGTGGATCCCACGGGTACCGGGAATCGGTTGCAGCTCGACTTCCATGTGTTCCAGATGCGGGTGGTACCGGCCCTGCGTATCGCCGTAGTACAGATATCCCAGCTCGGTACTGCCGAACAGTTCGACCACCGGGCAATCGAGGTGTTCTTCGAGGAACCTTCGGACGTTGCGCGGCGTGAATTCGTATCCGTGGATCGCGCTCACCGGCTGCGCGAGTCGCGTTCCACCAGCGCGCAGCAGATACGCGGCATGATAGGACGAGCAGTCGAGATGGTAACGGCCGTCGCCCTTCTCGCTGCGTACGGTGTCGATCTCGGCGAGCATCCTCTCGACGGCCGCCGGGGTCCACAATGCCGGGTCGAGGTCCTGGTTGATGTAGAAGGTTCGGTCGTCGAGCCAGCGCCTGGCGATGTCGGTGGGCTCGCCACCCTTGGACTCGTTGACTCGCGCCACGTGATCGGTGGCCAGTCGTGTTGTCACCGAAATGCGGGGAACGCCGGCGGCGAAGGTGTCGCCGATATCCGGATGGTCCTGCCACACCGCGTAATAGGTGCGCAGGAGGAAAAGTGGCGGCCGGATCAGCTGCATCCTGGCGTGATTGGTGCCGGTTGACCAGACATATTGTGCCGCACCGGACTCCAGCGCCTGCTCGACCTGGGGCGTCAGGAACGACTCGGGAAATGATTGCGCCAGATCGGCTTTGGTGATGACGGGGAAAGAATTCGCCACGGCCTGTTCCCGATAGAACGGGATCGCGCGAGTGGCCTCGACGAACGCGGGCGAAAGAGGGCGGGCAACAGGGGCTTCCATCATAGATTACCGCTCGAAGCCGGGCCGGAAAACCGGCCCGGCTCCTGCATAGCGGTTAGGAGATGCAACCGGCCTTGGAGATGCAACCCGCCTTCGAGATGCACCCGTCCTTAGCGGCTGCCGCCGAGTTCACCGACACCCACTTTTCCCAATTCTCTTCCCGGGCAAGAACCTTGATCATGTCTTTCATGGAAAATCCCTTCGGTGGAGCTGAACCTGCGTGCGACACCCAGAGTAAAGCAAAGGTAAAGGAAGAGTTTGCTGGAGTGATGAGCGTCACAAGTGACGCCCAGCCCCCACGGCAGGGAACCCGACCACATCGACACTCGGGGTACCCCGCATCGCACTGTTGGCGTCTCAACCTCGTATCGGAACCAACGCCATTGCGGCGCAGTGATATACGTGCGCACTTTCGCACAATCCCAGACCCACCCTGGAAAGGTCGGTGACGCACCTACTGTGGTGGGTCGGCGCAGCTGGGGTGCAAGATCTTCTGGATCTCCGGGGACTCCAGGTTTTGCTTGGTGATGAGCATCGAGCCGGTGTCGGTATTCGGTTCCGACTCCCCACTGCCTCGGATCTTGCCGATCACCGAACGCACTGCGCCGTAACCCATTTCGAAGGGGTTCTGCGCTATCAGTCCGGTGATTACGCCGTCGCGTAGGGCATCGATTTGACCTTCGGAGCTATCCCATCCGACGATCTTGATTTGGCCCGCCTTTCCGGCCTGCCGCACGGCCTCCGCCGCACCGAGCACACTCGGCTCGTTGCCCGCGTAGATCCCCTTCAGTCGCGGGTTCGCCGTCAGAATGTCTTGGGTGACCTGCAGTGCGGTGTTGTAGTCGCTCTGACTCGATTGGCGGGCTACCAGTGTGAGCCCCGGATGCTCGGCCAAGCCAAGCTCGAAACCCCGGCCTCTGAGTTCGTTGGTACTGGTTCCCGGCTGGAACTCGATGTAGGCGACGTCGCCGGCGTCGCCGAGTTGCTCGGCCAGCAGTGCGGTGCCCTTTCTCGCGGCCTCCACATTGTTCGTCGCGTATACCGGAACACCCCTCGGCTGCGGGTCGGTGCCGGAGTCGAGGTTGACGACCCTGGTGTTCTGCTGCTGTGCGGTCTTGCTGACCTCGGCCAATGCCCGCGCGTCCGTTGCCGCGTAAACCAGCCCGTCTACTCCCTGCGCCAGTAGATCCTGCAAGAGGTTCTGCTGGCCGCTGACGTCTTCCTCCGAGGTGACACCGTCCCAGTGCAGGTTGATGTCGGTGTCCGTGGCCCCCGCGCATTCCGCGCCGATCCTGACCTGTTCCCAGAAGTCGAAACCGATGGCCTTCGGGACGACGGCCACCCGGATCTTGCCGGAACCGCCTGCGCCACCGGTGGGTTCGTAGATCGAGCAGGCCGACAGCAGTAGCGTAAGCACAACGACCACGAGGACTTTTCTCCGCCACATCGTATGCCGCCTATCCCTCGGCGCCGCTGAGCTTGCGCCGCTGGTAGCGGTCCCACCACACGGCAAGCCAGATGATCACGCCGATCAGCACGTTCTGGTAGAAGGTGCCGATATCGAGTTGCACGGCGCCGTTGCGGATCACCGCGACCAAGAACGCGCCGATCAAGGAACCCAGCACGGTGCCGCGACCGCCGAAAAGACTTGCGCCACCGATGACTACGGCGGCAATCACATCGAGTTCCAACCCGTCACCGAAGTTGGGCTGCCCCGAGTTGATGCGCGAAGCCGCGATCATCCCGCCGAGCCCGGCCAATGCACCGGAGACCACGTACACCAGGGTGAGATGCTTGCGCACCGGGACACCGGACAGCCGCGCGGCATCCATATTGGAGCCCATGATGTAGGAGTACCGCCCCAGCCTGGTTCGGGTCAGCACCACATGCCCGAGGATCGCGACCACGACGATGATCAAAACCGGGATCGGAATCGGTCCGAGCACCCCCTGCCCGAGCAATCGGAACGAGTCCGGTGCACCGAACACGGCCACCGCGCCCGTGGCGATCAGCACCAAACCTCTACCCACACTGAGCATTCCGAGCGTCGCGATAAACGGCGGCAGCTCGACCACCGACACCAACAAGCCGTTCACCAGCCCAGCGAGCGCACCGATCACAATGCCGCCGAGAATGCCGAGCACGGGACCGAATCCGTAGTCGGCCATCAGCATCACACCGAGCACGCCGGACAGCGCCGACACCGACCCCACCGACAGGTCGATCCCGCCGGTGATGATCACCAGGGTTACCCCGACCGCCATGACCGCGTTCACCGAGGTCTGTGAGCCCAGGTTGAACAGATTGTCGGCGGTGAGGAACGACGGCGCCGCGATCGAGAGCGCGATGAACAGCACGATCAGCGTTCCGGCCGCCGCCACCTGCGAAATCGCGCCCGACATCCGGCCTTTCATGCGCAGTCCAGCACCACTCGCGCGCAGTTGCTCAGTCATGAGTGTCCTTCGCTCCCGTAGCGAGGGCGATCACACGCTCCTCAGAGAAGTCGGAGAAGTCCGCCGAGCGCGCGACCTCGCCGGTGATCCGTCCCTGCCGCATCACCAGGATGCGATCGCACATGTTCAACAGTTCCGGCAGGTAGCTGGAGATCAAAACGAGCGCTTTACCCTGCGCCGCAAGTCGATCCATCTGATGGAACATCTCCGATTTGGCTCCGACATCCATCCCCCTGCCCGGCTCGTCGAACAACAGCACCTCGGCCCCGGTCTCCAACCAGCGAGCCAGCACCACCTTCTGCTGGTTACCGCCGGACAGTAGTCGCACGGGACGGCCCACCCATGGCACGCGGATTCGTAGGCTGTCGGTGTACTTTTCGGCCACCCGCCGCTGCGCACCCAGGTCGATCAGTCCCCTGCGCATCGGAAGCTTCGCCATCGTGATGTTGGTGTCCACACCCAGTTGCAGTGCCAGGCCGTCCTCTTTCCTGCTCTCGGTGAGGTACCCGATCCCGGCCGCGATGGCGTCGGCGGGGTTGCGGATCTTCAGCCGACGGCCGTCCAAGGTGACCGTGCCGCTGTCGGGCAGTTCGGCGCCGAATATGGCGCGCGCGAGCTCGGTGCGCCCGGCGCCGACCAGCCCGGCCATTCCTACGATCTCACCGGCCCTGACCTCGAACGACGCGTCGCGAACGGTATCGGCCAGATTCAGCTCGCTGACTCGCAAGCGCACCTCGCCGGGTTCCTGATACGCGCGCGGGTACAAATTCTCGACATCCCGGCCGACCATCAGACCGACGAGTTGTCCTTCGTCGAGGTCGGACACCGGCCGGGTCTCCACTACCGCCCCGTCCCGCAGCACGGTGACGCGGTCACCGATCTCGAAGATCTCGTCCAACCGATGCGAAATGTAGAGCACCGCAATGCCTTGCGCGGTGAGTTCGCGAACGATGCCGAACAGGTCCCGCGTTTCGCTTTCGGTGAGGGTCGCGGTGGGCTCGTCCAAGATCAGCACGCTCGCCTCGACCGCGAGCGCCTTGGCCAATTCCACCCGCTGCTGCTGTGCCGTCGACAGGTGTCGCACCTGCCGGTCCGGCTCGATCGCCAATCCGACCCGGCGCAGCAGTCGCTGCGCGGCCCGTCGTTCGGCACTACGGGAGATCCAGCCGTACTTACCGGGCTCCCTGCCGATGAACAGGTTTTCCGACACCGACAGGTCCGGGGCCAGCACGAATTCCTGGTGCACCATGGAGATTCCGAGGTCGCGCGCGGCACCCGGCCCCTGGTGGGGCATCGGGCGACCGTGCAACTCGAGCACACCCGAGGTCGGTGCCTCGATCTGCGCGATGAGCTTCATCAGGGTCGACTTGCCTGCCCCGTTCTCCCCCGCCAGGACATGCACCTCACCGGCCAGGATCTCGAGATCGACGTCCGACACCGCCACCACGCCGGGGAAGCGCTTGTTCACGCCCCGCAGACGGAGCGCGGGCGGCCGATCCTCGGGACTCGCGTTGGAAACCACACGCACCCTCCCCACGATCGGCACGTATCAACCGGGAAAAACTGTGGTCCGGATCATACCCACATCGTCGGCGATGTCGAAAGGGTCTTACCCACCAACGTTTTCCATGCGATCCTCGCGTCTGCCTCCACGAGAGCGCATACCTGGGGCGCGGCTCGTGTCAGGATTGCAGGGCGGCCAGGAACTCGTCGGTGTCTTCGACATCCGCGCGCTCGAAAGTGCTGACGCTCGCGAGAATTTCTGACGCGCCGGTTCGCTCGACGATCTTCGCCAGCGCGTCGGCCACCGCTTCGGCGGTGCCCGCGACGGCCGCGTCCGTCCAGGCGCGCACAGCTTCGATCTTTTTCGAACTGCTTGCGCCGCTGAGCATTCGACGCACGTGCGCCACCGGGCGCAGGGCACGGAACTCGCCGACGTCCCGTGAGTCGGCGTATGCCCAAGCCTCCGGTAGTAGCAAGTCGCGGGCGCGCTCGGTGGTTTCCGCTACCGACACCTCGACGCTCGCGATCAGATACGGGTCAGGCACGAGCGAGCTGGGTCGAAAGTTCTGGAAATAGGCGTCGAGTCGCTTCTTGTCCCGCAGGAGCGGACCTCCGATCACCACCGGCAGACCCAGTTCGGCGGCAAGTGTCAGACCGCCTTGGATGGCGAGCAGCAGTACGGGCGGCGGATCGACGCGGGGTCGGACGGTGATGTCGGCGCGCCCGTCCAGATAGGCCAGGATCTCCGCGATCTCGGCCGCGTACGCACCGTCGCGCACGATCGTCCGCCCCAGTGCGCGCCGCACCGGAGCTGTGAAGCCGAGCGAGCCGCCGAGCCCGATGTCCACCCTGCCGGGATAGAGCGATTCGAGCAGAAGCGCCTGCTCGGCAACCACCAGCGGACGGTGGTTGGGAACCATGATCCCCCCGGTACCGAGCCGAATCCGGTCAGTGCGTGCCCCGATCGCCGCGAGCAGCAGGGTGGGCGCCGCACTGGCAATACCGGGCACCGCATGGTGCTCGGCGGTCCAGAACCGATCGAACCCGAGCCGCTCCGCGCGCACAGCCCGTTCCACCGTGCCGGCCACCGCCTCGGCGTCGGTCTCACCGCTGCGTGTCCGTGCGCGATCGAGCAAGGAAACGCGCATCAGCCCTGCCCGTCAATCCTACTGTGGCGCACCGCATCCTCTTCCTGTGCTGGGTAGTCGAAACGCGTCCTCGAGCACGCCGCCGACCCCGATTCCACGGAGCACCGACCGCTCGATCCGCCGCTGTTGCCAACATCAGAACAGTCCGCCCGATTCCCTGCCCTTGGGACACCCGGACCACCACGACGCGATCATTGTCGTGCGTGCCGCGCACACCGGACCGGCCGCTCCACAGTGGCTGACGACCGGTGACTCACTGGCTGTCGTCGACGGCTTGATCACCGGCGGGCGCCTCGGAGATATGCTCGCGCCAGCCGTCACTTCGTGCTGCGAATTGTCACGATCAGACGTCGTCTCACGCGGTATGCGGTGTCGTAAGCTCGAGCAAACGGGTCACCCTAAGGAGCTGATTGTGCCGGCCACACATTCCGACGCGCATCCCAGAATCACTGCCGAAGAGTTTCTGGCCGCCGAGCCGGACGTGTTCAGCAGCACATTCGGTGACGTCGAGATCACCGACGGTCTCGTAGTTCGCTTGATGGCTCAATCCGAAGCACACAGCCGCGTCGTTCGGCGACTCGCGACCGCCATGGATGACGCTCGCGATCCCGTGGGCCCCTGTCTGCGGGTCGGATCCGATGTTGCCGTTCGCTTCGCCGACGCCGAGGATCGCCGAACCGACCACCAGCTCAACATCCGTTACCCGGACATCTTCATCCGTGACTGCGAGCCATACGACGTCAATACTGTCCGTCACCACATCGCCCTCGTCGTCGAGGTCGTTTCCAAAAGCACTGTCGATACGGACATCAGTGAAAAGCACAAGCTCTACGCGCGCACCGGAATCCCCGCCTATCTGATCGTGCACTTCGACAAGAGCTGGGAAGCCATCGATCGCATCGAGGAATATCGGCTCGACTGGTCAGGATTGCGATACATGCCACACAAGGTTCACCGCACCGCCTTGGTCCTCGACTCACCGGTCACCCTCGCGATCACTTTCGACACTCTCCACCGCCCCTGACGACAGCGGTCCTCTTGTCGTGATGTGCTTCGCGGTTCATTCGCGGAAGACGACTTCGTCATCGGGGGCGTCGCTCGATCTTTTGCGTCCGCGACCGGTGTGCTCTGCGTGCACGTCGTCCATGACTACCCGCCGCTACTTGCGACTGCGTGTGCGTGGCCGCAAGAGGCGCGCCAGCGCCGTGCAAGCTGGCCCGGAAACCATTGGGTCATGGATGAATTCGATGTTGTTGTGGTCGGTGCCGGACCGGTGGGGTTGTTCGTTGCCTGTGAGCTCGGCCTCGCTGGATGTTCGGTGGTGGTGCTGGAGCGGGAAGCGGAGTCGGGGTCGCCCTGGCGTGCGGCGCCGCTGGGTCGGCGTGGGTTGTTCGCCACTTCGATCGACGCGTTCTATCGTCGGGGGATGTTGCCGCAGCTACGGGCGGCAGGTCACACGTTTCCGGGTGCTCCTGGACCGTCGGCGCCGCGAATCGTTGGCCATTTCGCGGGCATGATGATCGACGGTTCCGTGATCGATCCGGCGGCTGCGCCGTACCAACTTCCTCGTCCCGCGCCGGGCATGCTGATGACCAGCCTCACCGAGATCGAGGAAATACTGGCCGCGCGTGCCGAGCATCTCGGTGTGCGGGTGCACTACGGGGCGGCGGTGACGGAGCTGACGCAAGAAGACAAGGGCGTGCTCGTGCGCGCCGGTGACGACGAATACGCAGCACGATGGGTGGTCGGTTGCGATGGCGGCCGCAGCACGGTGCGCAAGCTCGCCGGTTTCGAGTTCGTCGGCACCGAGCCACAATTCACGGGATACACCATGCGCGCCACCATTCCCGATCTGGACAAACTCGGCACCGGGATGATCACCACGACCCCGACCGGCGCCTACATTCGCATGTCGATCGGCCAACAGGTAGGCCACGTCGCCATCATGGATTTCGACGGCGGCGCGTTCGATCGCAGCCGGGAGCTCACGCGGGATTACCTGCAGTCGGTGCTGCGCCGTGTGTCCGGAACCGACGTCACGATCGAGGAGGTGCAGCTGGCCTCGAGCTTCACCGACCGTGCGATGCAGACGACGAGCTACCGGCGCGGCCGTGTTCTGCTCGCGGGCGACGCCGCGCACATTCACTCCCCGCTGGGCGGGCAGGGACTCAACACCGGTTTGGGTGACGCCGGAAATCTCGGCTGGAAGCTGGCCGCGACCGTGCTCGACGACGCGCAGGACGACCTGCTCGACAGCTATACCCGCGAGCGTCACCCGATCGGCGCACGAGTGCTCGACTGGTCTCGCGCCCAGGTGGAGGTCATGCGACCGGACGCCCATTCGCGCGCGACCCGCTCCCTGCTGCGCGACCTGCTCGCGACCCGCGACGGCGCAACCTATGCGGCACAGAAGGTTTCGGGCGCCTGCATCCGCTACGACCTCGGCGACCAGCACCCACTGGTAGGTAGAGACGTGCCGGACTTCCACCTCGAGGGCGGTAGCCGCCTCGGCGACCTGATGCACGAAGGACAGGCAGTCCTGCTCGACTTCAGCGCCGACCGAGCACTGCGGGCGCCGGTAGCGAACTGGGCGAACAAGATTCGCTACTCCGCCCTGCCAGCCCGCGACAATCTGGGATTGGCCGCCGTTCTGATCCGCCCGGACGGGATCGTCGCCTGGGCCGTCGACCACGACCCCGATCGTGGTGAATTCGAGCACGCCGCAGGTCGATGGTTCGGAAAACCCGTACTGCCAGCCGCGGCTCGATAATGCGCCGACGGTGACCACCGAGCCACGCGCTGGGGCGAGCACCGCATCGTGGTCGAACTCGCGGTTGTATTACGGGCCCTTGATCACCCTCGCCTCCCACGACCACCGGACAACGCGGAATGGTCGGGCGCGCGGAGGCGAATAGCAGTTTCCACGGTGTCTCGTTCGGCGGCCCGCCGCTCCTACGTGACCTGGTGCCGACGAACCCGCTCAGGTGCGAGGCTCGCGGGGAGTCGACAGATATACCGGCAGGTGGTGATGTCCGTTGGAGATGAAGCTGGCCACCGCGCCGAGTTCCGCTGGGGCGACGGCGAGTTCGATCTCCGGGAATCGCTGGAAGATGGCGGGCAGGGCGATCGTTGCCTCCAACCTGGCCAGTGGTGCGCCGAGACAGTGGTGCGCACCGTAGCCGAAGGCGAGGTGGGTTTTGAGCGCGCGGGTGGGGTCGAATTCGTCGGCGGTGGCGCCGTGGACCGCAGGATCCCGGTTGGCACCGGCGTATCCGGCGAGGATCGGTTCCCCCTGAGCGATCACCACCTCGCCCACCGTCAGGTCTCTGACGGCGAAGCGCAGCGGAACATGCGCGAGCGGTGCTTCGAAGCGCAGCACCTCCTCGATCAGCGCCGACCATTCGACCTGGCCCGCCAGCAGCTGTGCCCGCAACTGCGGGCGCAGCAGTAGCTGGTAGATCGCCTGGTCGAGAAGGTTCACCGTTGTTTCGTGCCCGGCGCCGATCACCAGCATCAACGTGTCGACCAGCTCCAGTTCGGTGAGCGGGGTATCGACATCGTCGGCGGCGGCGACGAGCAGACTCGTCATGTCGTCGCCGGGGTGATCGCGCCTGCGAGCGACGAGTTCGAACATGAGCTCGTAGAGCGCGGCGTAGTTCGCCTGGGATTGCTCGGGCGACAATGAGGTGTCGAAGACCCCGTCCACACATTGCCGTAGCCGCGTCCGCAAATCCGCTGGCACGCCCATCAATTCGCAGATCACCCGGATCGGCAAGGGGTATGCGAAGCGTTCCCGCAGATCGGTGGGCGTGCCCGCAGGGGTTGCGGCGAGCCCATCGAGGAGTTCCTCGGTGATTTCGTGGATCCGAGGTTCCAGTGCCGTAGTGCGCCGGTGCGTGAAGGCCGGGGCGACGATCTTGCGTAGTCGGCGGTGATCGGGGCCGTAGGCGGTGAACATATTGTTCACCGCCACCCATGGGAGAAGTGGCCAGTCCTCGGCGATTTCGCCGTCACGGAAGGCGGGCCAGTGCTGCCTGGCATTCTTCGACACGTCGGGCCCCGACAGCAGCTGCTCCAGCACGGCGGCATCGGTGACCGACCACGCTCGAATGCCGCCCGGCAACTCCACGAGGGCCGCGGGCCCCCGCTCTCGGAGACGGGCACTCTCGCCTTGGATATCCGATCCTGTCGGATCGAGGACCACGGGAGTGGTGTGCTTGGCCATCGAGAGCTCCTCACTCGACTATCAAAAACCGACCGTCCCGATCGGTGGACTCGGTGGGAACCGGACCGGCAGCGAGACCAGAGCCCGGTAGAACGGGTCGGGTCGCCACTCGAGTTTCGAGACCGGCACCGCGAGTTCCAATTCCGGGAGCGCGTCGAGGAGTTGGTCGATCGCGTCCTGCACGATCAGCGTCGCGGGCGAACGCGCGGGGCAGGCGTGCGGGCCCGCGCTGAACGCCAGATGCGAACGGTTGTCGAGGATTTCGCCTCGCCGAATGGCTGGATCGTTGTTGCACGCAGCCATACTCACGACCACCGGCTGATGCGCGGGCAACCACATTCGGTCCACCAGAATCGGCTGGCGCGGATAGCTGATGCAGAAGTTCGCCATCGGCGGATCGTTGAACAGGACCTCGTCCAAGGCGTCCCTGGTCGAGAGGCTGCCATCGAGGACCGTCGCGGCGAATCGGTCATCGGTCAGCATCAGCAGCAGCGAGTTGGTGATCAGATGCTGCGGTGGCTCGAGCCCCGCACCGTAGAGCAGCACGAGCTGCTGCATCATCTCTTCATCGCTCAACCCGACCGGATGCTGGATCAGCCAGCTTGTGACGTCCTCCCCCGGCGTCGCGCGTTTGAGCTGGACGAGGTCCTGCAACGCCGCACCGAGCATCGCGTTGCCCGCGGCGGCATCGACCATCCCGAAGATGGCGGCCATCCCCTCCGATGCGCGCTGACCGATTTCGGGCGTCACCCCGAGCATCGCGCTCAGGGCGGCGAAGATGAGCGGTTGGGCGTACTGGCCGAGCACATCGGCTTCGCCGGTCTCACAGAACGAATTGATCAGCGGAACCGCGATCTGTTCGACCGTCGCGTGTAGTCGGTGCAGATCGACCTTGGCCAGCGCCGAGGAGACCGCCGACCGGTAGCGTGTGTGGTCCTGACCGGCGCTGCGAATGGGGTTGGGCCGCCATTCCATCATCGGCAGCACGGGGCAATCCGCCGGAATATTGCGCTGCCAGGTCCGCGGATCGGCGGGAAAGTGCTCAGGATCGTTGAGGATCTGCAACGCCGCCTGGTAACCGACCACCAAGGTGGCTGGGACCCCTGGCGCCAGCTCCACCGGCACCAACGAACCGAACTGGTCACGCATTTGGCGGTATGCGGCATGCGGATCGGCCGCGAACTCCGCCGAGTACATCGCAAGACGCGGTCCGCCGAAACCGCCCGGCGATGTGGTCGTGAGAACTTCACTGTCGGATATCAATGTCCCCCGGTTCCCTACTTGTCTGGTCCACGGCCGGACGCCCCACCGCGCGGCTGCCCGTCGAATTGCACCCCCGAACCTACCGCAGGTCAGCGAATGCCGCAGCAGCGCAATCTATTCAGCAAGTAATTGGCGACCCCGCGCTGGTCGCCGACCGCTGGTCTTGCCATCGCCACTGCGCGCTGCTCCGAGGATAGTCAGCGGACCCACGAGCGCCGCGATACACGCCTTGCGCGGCAAACGCTTCGCATCCGTCCGGCCTCGACATCCTCGACTCATTGCTGAGACACGTACTGGAATGACAACGACCGCTGCCCCGGCAGCACACGCGGAAGCAGGCTGGTCAGGAAGTGGCGGCGACGGCGTCGATGTCGAGGTCGGTGAGCGGTCGGGTCCGCAGGTGCTCGGCGTCTCGGCTCGATCATTGTCGTTGTGTGCGCCATGATCGCTGGCGTGACTGATTCCGAAACGTTCGACAATAGTGCGCGCGCCGGTATCGCGCATCGTTTGGCGCCGATGACCGGACGTGACCCCGACGAGAGTGGTCGTGTGGCCTCGCCGTTGGAGCTGTTGGTCGACCTCACTTTCGTCGTCGCGGTCAGTGCCGCGGCCGCGCAGTTCGCCGAATTGCTCGCGCAAGGGCAGGTCATCGGGTCGATCGCGGCGTTTGTCCTCGCGATGTTCGCGATCTTCGTCGCCTGGTTCAGCTTCACCTGGTTCGCCTCGGCGTTCGACACCGACGACTGGTTCTATCGCGTGCTGACCATGCTGCAAATGGTGGGTGTCGTGGTGTTCGCTCTGGGATTGCCGCCGATGTTCCACTCGGTGGAACACGGCGATCAACTGGAGCTACGGCTCATGGTGATCGGATACGTGGTGATGCGGATCGCGATGGTGCTGCAATGGTGGCGCGCTGCACGCCAGTCCGAGGCATTCCGCTCGGTGGGGATCGCCAATATCCGCTGGACGGTGCTTGCTCAAATCGGTTGGGTGGTCCTGGCTTTCAGTCAACCGCCGCTCACCGTCACCATCATCGCGGTTCTCGTCCTCGGTGTGCTGGAGCTGTTGCTGCCGGTGCTGGCGCAGGGTGATGCGGGAGGAACCCCCTGGCACCCCCACCACATCGCGGAGCGCTACAGCGCCTTCGCGATCATCACCCTCGGCGAAGGCGTGGTCGGCACGGTCGCCTCCTCGAGCGGGCTGCTGGGCGGCGAGGACGGACTGGATTGGACCAGCAACGCGGTCGCGGTCGTCATCGCCGGTGTCGGGCTCACCTTCGGCATGTGGTGGGTGTATTTCGCGACGCCGTTCGGCGACATCCTCGAGCTACGTCGGCGACGGGGATACCTCTTCGGCTACGGACATCTGCCGCTGTTCATCGGAATCGCGGGCGCGGGCGCGGGACTGCACGTGGCGGGACTGCACCTCGAACACGACGCGGAACTCGGCGCCGTCGCCGTGGTGCTGGCGCTGGCTTTGCCGGTCGGGATCTACCTGTTGATGGTGTATCTGCTGCACACGCTGCTGCTTTCCCGCGCCGACCGCGCCCATGTCCAGCTGATCGTCGGCACGCTCGCGGTACTGGCCGCGGCCGTCCTCCTCGCGGCCGGTGGCGTTCCGGTGGCGGTCTGCGTGCTCGTGGTCATGCTCGTGCCGTTTGTCACGGTGATTGGTTACGAGACTTTCGGTCACCGACATCAGCGGCGGATGATCACCGAGCTCGAGGCGCGCGGCGACGGGCAATAGTTCCGCGCTTTCCGGTCTGCGGAGTGGTCCGGATGCTGTGAGATCCGCCCCCCGCGGGAATCACCACGAGCCCGAACGCCTTGGATGAGGGTATGAGCAACGAAAGCGTGGAACTCAGCCCCACCGATTGGGTGCAGGACCAGACGAAGAAGATTCTCGAGACCGGGACCACCGAGGGCATCGAAGTTGTGGGTTCGCCGGTGGTGTTGCTGACCCTGCGTGGCGCCAAGAGCGGCAAGCTGCGCTACACCCCGCTGATGCGCGTCGAGCACGAAGGCAAGTACGCGGCGGTCGCGTCGAAGGGTGGCGCGCAGGAGCACCCGGTGTGGTACCACAACATCAAGGCGCACCCCGAATTTCCGTTGCAGGACGGGACCGTCACCAAGGAATACACCGCGCGCGAGGTCGAGGGCGACGAACGTGCGCAGTGGTGGGAACGCGCGGTCGCGGCGTACCCGCCCTACGCCGAGTACCAGCTCAAGACCGACCGCCAGATTCCGGTCTTCGTTCTCGAGCCGAAGTAGCCACCGGTCGGGTTCGGCTGCACACGGTCGTCACGGCGCTCTCGATTCGGGAGGCCGCGGCGGCCGTCTCGCTTTCCTCGGGGGCCCGCGCATCGCGCCTGGTGGCACCCTAAAATCGACTCATGCTCGTTTCACTCGCGTCGTTTCTCGTCGCCGCGACCATCCTGGTGCTGATCCCAGGCCCGGACACCCTGATCATCGTGCGCGGCCTCATCCGTGGCGGACGTCGCGGCGGCATCCGAACCAGCGCGGGCGTGCTGTGCGGGCTCATGGTGTGGGTGATCGCCGCGACACTAGGATTGTCAGCCCTGTTGCGTGCCAGCGAGTTCGGCTACGAAGCGCTGAAAATCGCGGGCGCCTGCTACCTGGTCTGGATGGGCATTCAGTCGCTGCGCTCCCTGCGCCGCACCGCCACCGAGATAGCCGCGGTCGACGTGTCGAACACCGCGCAAACAGGACGTTCCACCGGCTTCCGCTCCGGCTTGCTCACCGACATCCTGAACCCGAAGATCGGCATCCTGTTCATCAGCTTCCTCCCCGGTTTCGTCCCCGACGGCTACCCCGTCGGCTGGACAACCCTCGGCTTGGCCAGCATCTACGTAGCGCTCACCGCCGCCTACTGCTTCGTCCTGGTCACCGCCGCCGGCAAGGTCGCCACCTGGATGCAAACCCCCCGCATCCGCAAACGCCTCGACGCCATCGCGGGCTTCGCCCTCGTCGGCTTCGGCGTGCACCTGGTGACCGAAGCCTGAGCGCTCGAACCAAGCAGCGACGGGCCTGTTGGCGCCGAGGTGTACTCCCGGGAAGATCCGGCCGCCTCGGCGCAGCGCGATCACTCCAGGCGCGCCCGCCCCAGGACATGACGCAACGCGGGTTCTAGTTCCGCGGCGCGAAACGCATGGTCGCTGCCGAGAAGGCGTTGCGGTGTCACGCGTTGGCTCGCCGTCGCGAGTTCCTGCGCGCCCTCGCCGCCCAGGAGCAGTTCCGGACCGAACGCGGGCACGGGAAGCAGTGTCGGTCGGCGCAGTGTTTTTCCGAGGGCACGCGTGAAGTCGTTGTTGCGCACGGGGTTCGGTGCGACGGCGTTGACAGGCCCGTGCAGCTCGGTGTCCCACAGCGCGCGGTGATAGATGTCGACGAGGTCATCGATGCCGATCCACGGCATCCATTGACGGCCCGCGCCGATTCGCCCGCCGAGGCCCGCGGCGAACAGTGGCCGCAGCAGCCGAAGAACGCCGCCGCGTGGCGACTGCACGATGCCGGTGCGCACGGACACAACGCGGGTGGTCCCGGTGGCGGCTTCGCTGGCCGCGTCCTCCCAATCGGCGACAACGTCGGCCAGGAAGCCGGTGCCGCGCTCGGCGTTCTCCGTCAGCACCTCGTCGCCGCGATCATTGCCGTAGTAGCCGATCGCCGACGCGGAGACAAATGTGGGGACGCCGCTGCGTGCGGTGAGCTCGGCGAGCTTGCGGGTCGGGTCGACCCTGCTGTCGCGGATCGCGCGTTTGTGCTCCTCGGTGAAGCGTCCCGCGATCGACTCACCCGCCAAATGGATGACCGCGTCCACCCCCGCGAGCAGCGCCGGGTTCGGGTCATCGGGGTTCCACCGGCGCTCGTCACTGCCGTGAGGTTGATGACGCACCAAGCGAACGACCGTGTGACCGCCCGCGGTGAGAAACGCGGTCAGTGCCGAACCGATCAGCCCGGAGGACCCGGTCACCGCAACCGTTTTGGCGGCGAACCCGCGTTCGGCCGCCCTGCCGTGGGCGTCGAGATCATCGGCGAGCTGGCGGTACCGATACGCGAACATGGGGCGGAGCGCGAATTCCGGAACCCAGGTGTCCACCCGGTCGATCACCCTGGTATGGGTGGGGTCGACTTCGGCGAATTCGTGCACGTGATGCCACGACAATGCCTTGGCGACGGGAATCGAAGCCGGTCCGTCTCGCGAAATCCGGTCAGCGAATCGAGACGGCGGATCATAGGCGGCGGCCTCGTGCTGGGCGACCCAGCGAAGCCCACCCGGTAGGCCGAGCACCGCCCGCCCGTCCGCGAGCGATTCGGCCTCCTCGACCAGCGACGCTGGCTGCCACGGCGGCGCAAGGCGGGCAAACGCTCCCGGGCGTCCGAACCACGCGAAAACTTCGGATCGAGGGACCGCGACAACAGTCGAACACTCGATGCTCATCCCCCGACCCTACGCAGCTCGGCTCGCGGTGATGGCGTTATCTTCGCGGGACGCCCTCGAGCGCGGAGCAGGGACGTCTGACAATGCCTGGTCATCGAGGTGAAGAACCCCAACCGCCACGGGTGCTGAGCGTCATGGCGACTTCCATGCTCGGCCTGCCCGAGACTCAGGTCCGGAGTTCGCCGTGCTCGAGATACGCGATGGTATCTGACTTGCACGAGCGACAGGCGTGGATGAGGCGGCGTTCGAGTCGCTGAATCACGTAGTCGGACAGCTTGTTTACGGGAACCCATTCGGTTCTGTCGATCTCGACACCGTCGACGCGCATCTTCTGTTCATCGTCACCGAGTGCACCGCAGTCGAATATGTACAGGATCTTGTCACCTTCGGAATCGCTCGGCGCCCAGTCGTGAACCAGCAATCGACGCACCGACCGGTTCAAGCCCAACTCCTCTCGAACCTCACGTTCGCAGGCCGACGCAGGAGACTCGCCCCTATCGACATAACCGCCGGGGAGATCCCACCGGTTGCCATAGGTCTTGCGAACAAGCAGGATGCTGTTGCCGTCGACAAACAGCGCACCGGCCGCAAGACGAGGTGTGGCAAATAGCTCGACTGGGTTACCTACCATCAGATCGACTCGAGAGCGTTCACGCGCCGCGCCAATCTGTCGAGTTCGACCGGACCATCCATCTTGCTACGCACCAATGCAATGACCACCTTTCTGCTCAAGTAATGTTGTCGAACTTGTTCGGGAGCGATTCTTTCGGCCATCAGTAGCGTGCTGAGCGCGTCGGCGCGGTTACCTCCAAGGCAATGTGCGCGAGCGATATCGAGGAGATAACGCGTACGTCGTTCCAAGGGCGCGCTGTTTACATTGATTGTCGAGTCGAGTGCAGTCTTAAAATCACCGAGCTCAGCCGCCGTATTGACACGGTGGATAGCAACGTTGGTGGGACCAAACGCAGTCCACAAGTGGTTTGCGTCTTTCCCTAGACATTGCGCGGCGTTGCTGGCTTTGTCCAGATAATCGAGCGTTCTAGCCCTATCGCCGAATCGTGCGGCCGCGATGGAACCGACTAGCAGAAGCGTTCCATAAACCGACAGGACGCTGTCGTTCTCGGGTACCTCGGCTGCCAGGCTCTCTACACCTGAGTCGACCAAACTCATTGCGGGTTCAAGACGTCCGCTCGACAGCAGGGCGAAAGCGACCGACCGAATCAACGAACCCCGAACCGACGGACTATCGGCAACATCAGATGCGTTCAAACCACGTTCTGACGCAATCCACGCGGCATCCACTTCACTCGCTTTCGCCAATACAGACGCAGTGCACTGATAGGCCATGGCGAGTAAACGGTACGCCCGCGGACGCTCTATTTCCTCGCAATGTCGTGAAACTGACTGCGCGTCAGGCAGTAACACCGCGCAGCGACTTGCCGCAGCGGCGAGGTGCGAGTGCTGATACGCGATGAAAGCGACTTCGAGATCGCGCTCCAAGGACTCGACTGACGGAATCTGACGTGGCCGACTCGGCACAGGTCGGTAGTGACTGGCACCGTAATCGGTCAGTACAGCACACAGTTGGGTGATCGCGGGCGATCTCTGTCGTGACGATCGTTCGTCCCACGGTATCGAGGCCGGTGTGCCGGGGCCGACAAGCTCAGTGGTTCGCCGGCTGGTTGTGATTTCGGCACGTAGCGCGGTAAGTGCCCCACCAGCGCCGAGAGCCTTATCCAGGGCTGCAACAAGTTCTGATGAAGGGAGGTTGGCGTCTTCCCATTCAGTCATCGAGACGTACTGGCGTGAGTAGCCGATCCGGGTGGCGAGCGCACGCTGACTGAGTCCAGCTTCGTCCCGGCGGCGTTTGATTTCACGCGCGAGTGCATCGGCCACGGCTGCGCGGTGCAGTCCGTGGTCGACTGGCTCGTTGGTAGGCCCCCTGCTCATGGGTTCATTGTGACTTACCAGGCAATGGTGGCAAGTCCCCTTTCGGGTAATTTGCCACCTTCCTTGCCTGCAGGGTGGCGCGGTGTGCTCAGTTCAGGCGGCACGAACCGTGTGCCCCGATCCGATTGGGAAGCACGAGGCTTGCCTCGAATGGCCTGTCCTCGGCGTCCGGAAACTCTGCCAACCGACTCGTGCACCAGGGGGCGCGCATGTCTGAGCTCGCGATCACCATCGTTGTTGTCGTCGGATCACTGGCGCTGCTCGGCGTCGTGTTCTGGCTGCTGCCGTGGCTACTCGATCGACCCGTCGACGTTCCCGGTGCGGTGCCGGTCGACGAGATCCTGAAGCGGGGATGTCATGCGGCGCCGGAGGCTCCGTATTCCGTCGAGCAGGCGCATCGTGTGATGCAAGTACGCATCGACTGCGATACCGCTACGTGTGCGGCGAAGCACGCCGCGTTCTGGACGGTGGTCGACGCCGGGCGGGCGACGCCGGACCCGCGTGTGGAGCGGTGAGCGAGGATGAACCGCTTCTCGCGCTCGGGTACCTGCGCGGCGACTTGTCCGGCGAGGCACAGCAGTGGGATGCGAAGCGGTTGCGGGCGTTGGCAACTCGCTACGGCTATCGCATGGACTTGATCGTGACGCACACGGCGAGCACTCCGAACCGCACCGCGGAGCTGCTCGACCTCGTGCGCCGGATGGACGTCGCGGCGGTGTTCCTTCCTGCTTTGGAACACCTACCGGTGTCGACGGTTCGAGCATTGCTCGGAGAAGTCGACGGGGTGACAACCCTGTACCCGCAGCAGACATTTCAGCGGCACGCGACCGCAGCGGATGTGGAATGCCCGCCGCGTCGACCGTTTTGATGAATCTCGTATATCGCCGGTGAGCTGGTCGCGGTAATGTCCGTGTATGGGTGGTGGGAGGCCGGGGGTCCGGTGGTTCGTGGTGGTGGTGCTGTGCGTGATCGGGGTGCTGTCCGGGTGTACACGGTCGGTGTCGGGGACCGCGGTGGACCAGAAGGAGGCGATCGCCGGGGTGTGGACTGGTACTTACAGCTGTACGCAAGGCGAGACCGGGCTGCGGCTGGCGATCGAGCCGTCCGGCAAGATCGAATTCTCCTTCTATCCGGTGAACAGTGGTAGTCATTCGGCGACAGGTAAATACCAGGCGGAGGCGGTGTTCATCATCGATACGCTTGGAATCGCGGCCAAAAGGTGGATCGAGCGGCCCGGTCGCTACGACATGGTGAATCTTCTGGTCAGGGAACGCACGGCGACCACCATGCGCGGCGAGGTGCTGTCGCGCGGATGCACGACGTTCTCGGTGAGTCGGAATCGGTAGCGGCTCTGTCGAACCGACCGCCCCAGCCCCCGAACGCGCTGATTTCGGGCGCCGCCCGGCGAGGGAATGTCGAGCCCCATCGCCTGCGGCAATCCGAATCGATAAGCTGGTGCACCCATAACCTCCTGCGGTGGAAGCTGATTCACCGCGTCAAGACCCGGGTGCCTCGAATCCTCCGATCCGCTGCTCGAGCAATTCGGCAAGCCGCAACGGCGTCCGGTCCTCGAACATCGGCCCGATGAGCTGCACGCCCACCGGCAAACCCTCGGGGGTTCGACCCGCGGGTATCGCGGTGGCGGGAAGTCCTGGCATGGTCGCTACACCGGCCCAGACCATCTGATCGCCGTAGGGGTGTTCGACACCGTCGATGTCGATTCCCTGTTCCCACGAATTGGGGCCTTGGTTGTGCGGGAACGCGGGGGTCGGTGTGATCGGGCATATCACGGCGTCGAACTCGGCGAAGAGTTGTCGCCAGCCGTGGCGGTGTCGCTCGCGGAGGTTGTTCGCTTCGATCCAGTCGCGGTGACTGAACACCGTGCCACGCAACCATGCGGCGTCACGACTCTGATCGTCGGCATCGAGTCCGGCCGCGGCGGCGCGCAACTGTTCGTACTGCTGCGCGGGGAAACTCGCGGCGACATTCGAGACCATCAATTGCGTGTAGAGCGTGGCGGCTTCGGTCAGGTCGGGTAGCAGTGGACTGTGGCGTTCGACGCGGGCGCCGTCGGCGGCGAGTGCGTCTGTGACGCGGTTCAGCGCGGCTCGTACGGCGGAACCGGTGGGAAGTACCGGATGCTCCTCGAGGATGAGGACTCGGAAGTCGCGCAGCTCCTGGTGCCGCGCGGGCGGCAGCGCCAGGTTGTACGCGACCCCGTGCGTCAGCGGATCAGGGCCTGCCATGACATCCAGCAGCAGCGTGAGGTCACGGGCGGTTCGTGCCATCGGACCCGCGACCGCAAGCTCTCCTTCGCTAGGCAATGCCTGTACCGGTGGCGGAACCATACCGCGCGTCGCCACCAGCCCGAACGACGGCTTGTGCGCGTAGATGCCGCAGAAATGCGCGGGCGTACGCAACGAACCGGCGAGGTCGGAGCCCAGCGACAGCGCACCGAATCCGGCGGCCAGTGCCGCCGACGATCCACCGGAGGATCCGCCGGGGGTGCGAGTGCGGTCCCACGGGTTGTTGGTGGTGCCGTAGATGTCGTTGTAGCTCTGCCAATCCTTCAGCATCAGCGGCACATTGGTCTTGCCGAGCACCACCGCCCCGGCAGCCTTCACCCGCGCTACCGCTACGGCGTCTTCGGTCGGCACATAGTCGGCGAACTGCGGCATACCCCAGGTCGTGGGGAGCCCGGCGACGTTGTAGGACTCTTTGACCGTCAGCGGGATGCCCAGCAATGGCCGGTCCTCGCCGCGCGCCCGCGCCTGGTCGGCCTCGCGTGCGGCGTCGCGCGCACGGTCGAAGTCCGGCACGCAGATCGCGTTGATCGTCTTGTCGTCGCTCTCGATGTGCGCGATCGCGTCCTCGGTCAGCTCCACCGAGCTCACTTCACCTGCGCGCAAGGCGGCCGAGAGCTGCTCGGCCGATCGGTAATTCCACTCCATGAACCCGACGCTAACTGCCCACAGGAGTGGGCATAAAATCCCAGTTCGCGCAACGTATTTGTGCGCTGCCGCCGACGAGTACCGTGGCGCCGACGGGAAGCGGTCAGGGGTAGACGACCACTAGGTGCTGAAGCCGATCGCGAGGGATCCGCGATCAGCTCTCCTCGCGCGGATCCCGTTGACGAGTGACTGTTCGAGGTTCTCGTTACAGCGGCAACCCCCACCGGACGCGCGAATTCCCCGGTAGCAGCGAGAGTTCCCGCCTCGATCCCGACTAGGCCACGACGCACGAAAGCCGATGATGCCTTGTCGCCCTTGTCCGTCCGGCGCCCTAGGGACTCCCCCAGCTACTGGTGGGCGAGGTCGTTGAGTTGGTCGCGGGCGTAGGTGCGGAGGGCATGCCTGATCATGGTGTAGCGAACCGGAGCAGATCGTTGGCCTTCCAGAGTGATCGCAGTATCGCGCCGATCGCAGGCACCTCGATCTCGCCGCTGTTCGTCCGTCGGACCGGGGAAAGCGTTGGCGACGCACACTACCTACGCCCGGCGGAGTTTATCCAGCGAATCGTGTGAATGGTCGGCGTGTAGTAGTTCGGTGAGACGGCGAGTCGCGAAGTCGACCAACGGTTGCGCCGGGATCAGTCGGCACGGCGCGTCGCCGATCATGACCTCCTCGATGCCTGCCCGCTCCTCGAATTCGCGACCGACGGTCGGGAAATGCCGCCCGTTGTCGTTGCCGACATCGAGCGTCTCGACCCACACCCGTTCGCCGTCGAACTCTCGGGGAAAGCGGCGAATCCGCAAGCGGGGGTTCGGTGTCAGCGTTTCGGCGTAATGCAGAAAGGTGTTGCGGTCGTGGCCGACTCCTAGCAGAAGAATATGGCCGCCGAGGTCGTGCAAGCGACCGAACGGCGATGTCGGTCCCACCGCGAATCCGAGCGTCTGGCGCCGAACGATGTCGGCGGCCCGAGCGCCGATGGCGGCCACGGAGGCCTGCGGATGCGCGCTGCGCATGCTCCCTGGCAAACAACGCAGCGATTCCGCGACGGCACCCATGCCGGTGGACGGCAGGTCGGGATGATAAGTGGGTACCGCCGCGCGCCGTCGCATTACCTCGACATCGGGGATCCCGACGCGACTGGGAGCGGGATCGGTGACCTGCCAGGTGAACGTGGGAGCAACGAGCGTGCCGGTCGGGCCGAGGACGGTGCGCAGACTGGCGATGACGGTGGCGGCCGCGCCCTCGACGCGGCCGATGCGCGACAGCGAGGAGTGCACGATCACCGACATGCCCGCACGCAACCCGATCGTGTGCCATCGCGCCACAAGGTCGGGTTGTGTCAATCCCTGTGTTCGCGGCCCGGTCATTCGCATGCTCGGGGGTCGCCGTCTACCGGACGGTGGCTCGCACTCACTTCGCCAGCGCCGCACGAAGAAACGCGAGAACCTCCGACTGGGCGGGCTCGGCCTGTGGTTCTACGCCGGGCATCGCGAGGAACCCGTGCCGTGCGTCCGGATACTCGGTGTACTGCACGTCGGTTCCCGCGGCGCGGAGGAACTCGGCGTAGCAGCGGCCGTGATCGGCGACGGGATCCCGGGTGGGCACGACGACGAGCGCGGGGGCCAGGCGGTCGAGGTTCGCGTACAGCGGCGACAGGACGCGGCCGTCGGTACCCGTTGGGATGGCCAGTCGTTGGAACAGTCGCAAGGTCGGCAGGTTCAGCCCGGGACTGTCCGTGGGCTCGGCGATCGAGGGGTAGTCGAACATCGTCTCGGACACATCGACCGCGGGGTTGACCAGTACTTGCGCAGCAAGGTCGAGCCCGGTGTCCCTGGCGCGAATGGCCGCCAGGGCGCTGATCAGTCCACCGCAGCTTTCGCCGAAGACGGCGACGCGCGCCGGATCGATACCCCACCGCACGGCATGGCGTACCACGTGGTCGAGCACGTCCCAGCCGTCGTCGACGGCATTCGCCAGCGGACTGTCGTGAGCGAGGAGACGATGCTCCACCGAGACGACGACGGCGGGCAGTCTGGCAGCGAGATGACTGTTGGTCCAGTCGCACTGCACTGCGGTCCCCACGAAACCGCCTCCGTGTACATGGATTACGAGTGGCAGGGCCGTTCCGGGATCACCGTCTCCTGTCGACCGCGGCCGGTACACCCTGACCGGTAGGTCGCGGCCGGGCAGCGCGATCTGCTGCCAGGTGATCACCGCGTCCTGGTGCGGTTCGCCGGTGATCGCTCGCATCTCGGGTGAGGCGCGGAAGCGGTTCTCCGCGTCGCGGTAGGCGAGCAGCTCTTCGCGCGTGATCGCCGCGAAGTCGGGGGCCAACGGCCTTGCCGCAGTGTTGATCTCGTTCATGATCTTCCTGTCCTGGGCCCGGTGTCACCGGGACCTCGGTGTAGTCGACAACGTCTTGTCCCCATTATGCACGCGGCGCGTGCAACAGCAAGTGCATAGGTTATGCTCGACTGGACGAAAGGGAACAGATGACTGGCCGAAGGCGATGGTCGACCGACGAGATCCTGGATACCGCGGCGCAACTGTTACGCACCGGCGACGCCGAGTCGTTCAGCGTGCGCAAGCTCGCGTCGGTGCTCGGCACCGACTCCTCCAGCCTCTACCGGCACTTTCGCAACAAGACCGAACTGCTGCGGGCGGTGGCCGACCGAATCCTGCTGGCCGCCATGGACGACTACCGCCCCGAGGGCGATTGGAAACAACGCATCACCGCGGTGGCCCTACGTTTACGCGCAGCCTTCGGCGAACAACCCCAACTCGCCGCGGTGTGGGGACGTTTCGGCTCCGGCGGTACCGGATCCCGCCTGGTGATGGAAGAACTACTCCAGGCCCTGCGCGTTTCCGGCCTCCCCGACACAGAGGTGCCGGTGCGCTACCACCGTCTCGCCATCCTCCTCGCCGCGCTGATCGCCGCGGAATCCGGGATCAGCACCGTCGCCCCGGCCGAGTACGAACAGGGCATGGAGCAATTCCGCGTCGCGGTACTCGGCGCCGACCCCGAACACTTCCCCGCCCTAGCCCATTTCGCGCGCGACATCCGCCCCCTGGGAGCCGAACGCACCGCCGCCTTCGAGCAGATCCTCGCCGCCCAACTCAGCCACATCGAGGCACAGATCCCCTGAACCTTGCCGGACGCGACTGCGTCGAAACAGTCCGGGCTCATTCCCAGCTAGTCGGCGAGCCGACCGACGGTGCTGCCGTCCAACCCTCGCGCGGAAGCGACCTCGGGACGCGCGGCACCGCTGCTCCTCGGCGGTTCGGGTGTCGGCACCACCGGGCTCGCGTAAAGCGCCGGGGCCGGGAACATCTCGCAGTCGGTCAGGGGCGACCGGCCGTGCGGTGGGCGCGGCGGGCCAGTTCGGCGAAAGCGGTGCGCAGTGGGTCCGGGGTGATGACCTCGATCTCGGCGTCGAAGCGCGCGAGCGTCGCGGCGAGGGCGATCCAGGACCAGGAACCGAGGCCGAGTTTGGTTCGAGTGGGGCCGAGCTCCTCGACGACGCCATCGCCGACAAACGGAACCACCTGTGCAGCAGGCAATTCGAGAATCGCCTCGCCGTAACACGGCCAGCTGTCCTCGGTTTCGGAGCCCTTGAAACGGGCCGAGAGGAACGTGGCGATGTCACCGCCGGGTAGGTGTTTCGACACAAAGCGCGGCCCGTTGGGGACCCGGAGCGTCATCCGGTCGACGCGAAAGACGCGCCAGTCCTCGCGGGATGGGTCCCATCCCACGAGGTACCACCGACCGCCGCGAGCCACGAGGTGATGGGCCTGCACGCGCCGCGGCGGCTGTGAGTCGATGGAATCGGAGCGTGTCGGTGATCGGTAGTCGAATCGCACCTCCGTACAGGTTCGGATGGCGGCGCTCAGTGCGAGCAGGACCGGCGGGTCGACCTGCGAGTCGCTTGTGCGCGCGGTTGTTTCGACCGCGGTGATCTCCAGAGCGTCCACGTGTTGGCGCAAACGCGAGGGCAGGACCCGGCGGATCGTCGCCAACGCGCGGGTCGCGCCCTCCTCGATGCCCGCGCCGGTCCCGACCGCGATGCGTAATGCCACCGCGAGCGCGACAGCCTGTTCGTCATCGAAACGCAGCGGCGGCAGTTCGCTACCCGCCTCCAGGCGATAACCCCCCTCGGGCCCCTTGACCGCACGGACCGGGTAGCCCAGCTCACGCAAACGATCGACGTCGCGGCGCACGGTGCGTTCGCTGATACCCAGCCGCTGCGCGAGCAGTTCGCCAGGCCAATCCCGACGGACTTGCAGCAGGGAAAGCAACGACAACAGGCGCGCGGAGGTCGTGGTCGAGGAAGCAATGGGCACAACGACCAGATTGCCATAAATAGCGGACGTTCCCTGACCGGTATCGCTGCCAGAGTGGTCCTCGTCGCACGGAATCCCCGGCGACGAAACCTCCTGCGAAGGGAACCGAACCACAATGTCGGTAAACGCTGTTGCTCACCTGAACTTCCACGGTCAGGCGCGCGCCGCCCTGGAGTTCTACCAGTCGGTGTTCGACGGGCAGGCCACGATCGCCACCTACGGCGACTTCGGGATGCCCGCCGAGTCGCCCGACGCGGCCAAGGTGGTGTTCGGCCAGGTGGTCGCCGACAACGGCTTCCGTGTGATGGCCTATGACGTGCCCGGCGCCGACGAACCGGCGAGCAAGGCCGCACCTTCCACTCGCCGCGAACACGGGACCACGATCACCGAGGAGCCGTTCTTCCTGTCCGTCCGTGGTGAGACCGTCGACGAGGTCGGTGCGCTGTGGAAACGCCTCGCCGACGGCGCCACGGTCATCGAGGACTTCGGCCCCGCCCAGTGGGCGCCCGCTTTCGGGATGTTGAGCGACCGCTTCGGCGTCACCTGGATCCTCGACGTCGTCGCCGAGTACACCCCGGCCTGATCGACACCCTGGGCGCGGCCGAACCTCGGTCGCGCCCAGTTCTTTTCCTGACGAACGTCGGCTACCACAGGAGACAGCATGCGCACCCGCCCACTGGGCCGCACCGGCATCCAGGTGAGCTCGTACACCCTGGGCACCATGAAATTCGGGCGCTTCGGCAACCCCGACCACGATGACTGCGTACGCATCATCCACCGCGCACTCGACAGCGGGATCAACACCATCGACACCGCCGACGTGTACGGCGGTGACGGCGAATCCGAGCGTATCGTCGCAAAAGCCTTGCGCGGCCGCCGCGACGACGTCGTTGTCGCCACCAAGTTCAACGGACCGATGGGTCCTGACCCCAATCGGCGTGGCAATTCTCGCCGCTGGATCGTCTCGGCCGTCGAGGCGTCGCTGCGTCGACTCGATATCGACCACATCGATCTCTATCAGGTCCATCACCCCGCACCCGACACCGATATCGAGGAAACCCTGAGTGCGTTGACCGATCTGCTGCGCTCGGGAAAAGTGCGTGCCATCGGCCACTCCAACCTGCCGCCCTCGGAAATCGTGGAGGCCCAATGGGTGTCCGACCATCGCGGACTGGCCCGATTCCGCACCGAGCAACCGCACTACTCGATTCTCGAGCGCGGAGTCGAACGTGAGATCTTCCCGGTCTGTCAGCGCTATGGCCTCGGCACCCTGGTGTGGAGCCCGCTGTCGATGGGATTGCTCACCGGCCGCTACCGCAGGCGCGGCGGCGAAACGGCATCGGATGCGCTCTTGCACTGGGCGCCGAAACACATTGCCGACGAACGCAAACGCGACGCCGTCGAAGCGCTCATCCCGGTCGCCGCACAGGCCGGACTGTCCTTGACCCACCTGGCCATGGGTTTCGTCCTCGCGCATCCCGCGGTCAGTTCGGCCATTATCGGACCGCGCACCGCCGAGCAATTGGACGACCTCCTCGCCGGAACCGCCACCGGCCTGAGCGACGACCTCCTCGACCAGATCGACGACATCGTGCCGCCGGGGACCGACACCGGACCGATCGACGTGGCATACGTGCCACCGCACCTCCAGGACGCGAGACTGCGCCGACACGCCTTCCACGATCGGGCTGCCGGATGACGCCGCGACAACCGGTCCCCCGGCTCGAGAGGTAGCCGCACGGCGCAGCTGGTAGTGCGTCGACGCCCGCGAGTTCGGCAGCCCGACGCACCGCCTCGGGCAACGTTGAAGGGGCGCGTACGCAGCTCTCCCACCGAAGTTCGAGTGTCTTTCGAACCGCCCCTCTAGCTGGGTGCGCGAAGGTGAGTCCGGCCCGCCCACTCCGGGTCGGGCGAGGACCCCGGCGGACCGAGCAGGAGTTTGATGTGGCGCACCACACCACCGCGGAACAGACCGCACCGCTGTCGGTGGGGCCGGACGTGGACACGCCACGTCGGCTCGCGGTGTCGGCGGTGGCCGGCTCCGATCCTGCGGGACCGCTCGGTGACCTCGATGGGTTTCGGCAATGGTTCGAGCAGTGCCACGGGCGCGCCACCATGGCGGTACGCCAGGTGTCGCTGGACGACCTCGCAGGGTGGCGCACCGACCAGGACACCGGCGACATCACCCACGACAGCGGCCGATTCTTCACCGTCGGCGGCTTGGAAGTACACCGCAGCGGCGCGCCCGTCTCGACCTGGAGTCAGCCGATCATCAACCAACCCGAGGTCGGCGTGCTCGGCATCCTGGTCAAGGAGTTCGACGGTGTGGCACACCTACTGATGCAGGGCAAGGTGGAGCCGGGCAATGCTCTTGGACTTCAACTTTCGCCTACCGTGCAGGCCACGAGGTCGAACTACACACGCGTACACGGCGGTTCGGCGGTCCCCTACCTCGACATCTTCCGCGACACGGCCCGACACCGCGTCCTCGCGGACGTGCGGCAGTCCGAACAGGGCGCGTGGTTTCGACAGAAGCGCAACCGCAACATGGTCGTCGAGGTCACCGAAGAGGTTCGCGAACTACCGGGGTTTTACTGGCTGACCCTGGGCCAGGTGCACCGATTACTGGCTGTCGAGGACCTGATCAATATGGACGCGCGGACGGTACTGGCTTGTCTGCCCTTCGCCGGGCCCGCACTGCGCGAGGCGATCGTGCCGCCGCACGGCGAGTTCCACGCCGCGCTGCTGGCTTCTTGCGACGCCGACAGCGGCGGCCTGCACAGCATGGCAGAGGTGCTCAGCTGGGTCACAGACATTCGCACCCACACCGAGGTCGCCACACGAGAGTTGCCGCTGGCCGCGCTCCCGGACTGGCATCGGGTCGACGGGACCATTTCGCACGTCAGCGGGCAGTTCTTCGATGTCATCGGGGTCGAGGTGCGGACGAGGACACGGGAGGTGCCCGGCTGGAGCCAACCCATGATCGCCGCCAAGGGCACCGGCCTGGTGGCGTTCCTGGTGGCCCGCGTGCACGGCGTGCTGCACGCACTCGTCCACGCTCGCGCCGAACCCGGATACCTCGATGTGGTGGAGCTGGCCCCGACGGTGCAATGCACGCCCGACAACTATCGGCACCTGCCTGCCGCCGCCAGGCCGACGTTCGTGGACGAGGTGTTGTCCGCCCGTCCCGAACAGATCCGGTATCGCACGCTGCTGTCGGAGGAGGGCGGCCGGTTCTATCGGTCGCGCAACACGTATGCGGTGGTCGAGGTCGAGCGCGACAGCCGCCACGAACGCCAGGACTTCCGCTGGATGCCGGTGCACCAGTTGGCAGATTTACTTCGCCACAGCCACTACGTCAATGTGCAGGCCCGCACGTTGGTGGCCTGCCTGCACAGCCTGACGATCCGGACCACTCGATGAAGGCGCGCGACTTGTCCGTCACCGGTGCGCTGGAATTCGATGCCACCGGCTTCACCGACGATCGGGGAAGCTTCGTCACCCCACTGGATGCCGACGTGCTCGCCGCCGAACTGGGCCGCCCGCTGTTTCCGGTGGCGCAGGGCGCGATCAGTCGATCCAAACGGGGCGTCTTTCGGGGCGTGCACTACACGATGCCGCCACCCGGCCGGGCGAAGTATGTGTGGTGCGCGCACGGTCGCTGCCTCGACATGGTGCTGGATGTCCGCGTCGGCTCCCCGACCTTCGGCGCGCTCGAGATCGTGGAATTGGACGGGAGTGCACAACGCGGCCTGTACCTGCCGATCGGTGTCGCCCACGCCTTTCTCGCACTGGAGGACGACACGGTGATGACATACCTGTTGTCCGGCGGCTATATCCCGGAAAACGAATGTGCGCTCGACCCGCGCGATCCCGAGCTCGGTGTGCACGTTCGCTCGGCCCAGCTACTGTCCGAGCGCGACACCAGCGCACCGACCTTGGCCGAGGCACTGGAACGCGACCTGCTCCCCCACTACGAGGACTGCCTCGCGCTGGAGCCGTGACCTGACAGATTCACCGCTGCTTCACCCCCACGAACAATCCCCGACCGAACGGCTCGGGCCGGACGAACTCCGCCGGGCACTTCGCTGTCGCGAATGCCGCGAGATACTGCGCGCGGGTGAACAACGCGAGCCGGTGCCGGTCGGTGAGGTGGTGAATCCCCTGCTCCGGCGTCGCGACCAGGTATTGCACGCTCATCACGACAGCGTCACCTTCCCGCACGGAATGGGAGAAGCGAGTCACCGCGCCTTCGTCGTCGCGGACCAGATCGGTCGCGAGGTAGTCGGGGGTAAAGGAATCGGGAAACACCCATGGCTCGACCACGACCACTCCGCCGGGCGTGAGATGGCGGCTCAGCGCGGCCAGTGCCCGCTCCAGATCGGCGTAGTCCTCCACATAACCGATACTGCTGAACATCAGCGTGACGACGTCGAAGGTGCGTCCGAGGTCGAAGTCGCGCATGTCGCCCTCATGGATGGTGATCTCGGGAATGCGCCGCTTGGCTGTCGCGATCATTTCCGGCGATTGTTCCAACCCTGCGGCATCGGGGAAATCCGCACGGAGGTAACGCAAGTGGTTGCCGGTTCCCGCGGCGATGTCGAGCACCGAAGCCGCGCCGGGGTTGCGCTCGCGCACGAGATCGGCGACCAGTCGAGCCTCCCCCGCGTAGTCCTTGCCACGGTGTGCGTGGATGCGGTCGTAGATGTCGGCGAACTCGCCCTCGTACATCTCAACGTTCCTCTCGATAGGCGTCTACCAGGGCTTCCAGCCTCGCCACCAGTGCGGCGGGTGTCGGCAGGGTGTGGATCTCGTCGCGCAGCCGCAACGCGCCTTCGGCGAGCGACGGGTCCGTCAGCAGAGTGTGCAGACTGTCGCGCAGCACCTGGGCGGAGAGCTTCTCCACCGGGACACACAGGCCAGCCCCTGCTTCCTGAATACCGTTGCCGCGCAACACATCCCATCCTTCTGCGACCATCAGCTGCGGCACACCGTGCACCTCTGCCGTGGAGCGGGTGCCGCTGCCGCCGTGATGGGCGACGGCCGAACAGGTGGGCAGCAGATCGCTGAGCGGGACGAAGCCGACGGCGCGCACATTCTCGGGCACCGGGATCGTCAGTCGCTCCGGGTCCAGCGTCGCGATCACTTCACAGTCCACATCGGCGACCGCGTCGAACAATTCGACCTGGGTCAATTCTCCGAGCACCGCGTCCAAGTGGTTGATCTGTCCGTGCTCGCGGTCGGTGACGCCCAATGTCAGGCAGAGCCGGGGGCGTTCAGGTGGGGTGTGCAACCAGTCCGGGACGACCGAGGGGCCGTTGTACGGGATGTACCGCAGGGACTCGTAGTGCAGTCCGGTGTCCACCCGCATCGCTGGCGGCGTGATATCCACGGTGAACTGGCCGGTGATTATCTTCTCGTCGAAGCAACAGTCGTACCTGGCAAGGGTATTCGACAACCACTCGCCGGTGGGGTCCTCGCGGTGACTCGCGGGCAGTGCGGCCGATGTGCGAAGCAGCGCCTGCCTGGCGCGCAGTGCACCGTCCGGCCCCCAGGTGAATCTGGCGTACGCGGCGCCGACGACACGGGCGGCGATGCTACCGGCGAACGTGAAGGTCTCCGAGATGACCAGGTCGGGACGCCAGCCCCTGGCAAACGCGACGATATCGTCCACCATCCGGTCGTCGTTCATGGTGGCGAACATCGCCGAACTCGCCATGTGCTCGAGGGCGAGCAGCCCGGTGTGTGTCCAGGTGTCGGTGCCCGCGTAATCGAAGTCGCGTACCTGATCGAGACAGCCGGGAAAAATCGTGGTGAGCAGATCCGGCGCGTGCTGGTCACCGAACCACTCGGCGCGCCCCGCTGTGACGGCGGTGAGTCCCGCACCGGTGATCGTCGGCACCATCGCGGCCTGGCTGACCACCCGCACTTCGTGCCCGGCCGTGCGCAGCGCCCAGGCCAGCGGAACCATGGAGTAGAAGTGCGTGGGCGCGGCGAAACAGGTCAGAACGACCCTCATACGAATACCAACTCTCAGATGTGCGGTGAGCCCGGCGTTTTGCTACCGCACGAGCAGGGGGTCGGTGCGCAGCGAAGCGACCGGCAGGTGCGCAAGCCCGCTGGTCGCCGGAGCGCACCGGCGGCGTACCGGGGCGCCGGTGGCCATCAGTCGAGGGTGGCGGGTGGCGATCGCCGTCACCACAGCGTCCGCGGTGGCGTCGACCAATGGCAGATCCAGTGTCCGCGGCCACACAGCGGGGCTGTTCAGCACGGCCACCTGACTGCTTCCTGGAATCACCTCCCCGGCAACGGTCACGTCCTCGGTCGTGGTTGTCAGCGACAGCGACAGCAGCGGGTTCGCGGCGCTGACCCGCTCGACCGCTCCCACGACGTCCGGCCATCGGCCGTCCGCGAGGAGGGTCGCGGCCGTGCGGCTGACCAGGTCGGCGGTGAGTCGTGGCGCGACCACAGCGAGGAAGAAGGCCGGTGTGCGGGGGCACAGTGCGTCGCGCAGGTTTTCGACCGCGGCGAGCATGCCCTCGGTGACCGAGGTCTCCTGTGGGCACAGGAAGTTGTCCAGCACCGCGGTGGCGCCGAGCAAGCTGTCCGGTTCGACGCCGAGCAGATCCGCGTATGCCTTGGCGCACAACGACTCCGCGATGGGCACGAGGTCGCTCAGTTCGTCGGGAACATCCCCCACCGCCGGCGGCGCTGTGTCGGCCAGCGCGGCCACATCCGCCGGATCGGCGGGTTCGATTTCCTCGGCGGCGACCGCCATCACCCTGGTGCCGGTCGGGCGCCAATCGGCGAGCCCTGCACTGGCCGCGAACAATTCAGCCGTATGCCTGCCGCCGACGACTACCGTCCCGGTGGTACTGCGGTACACCGAATCCGTGATCGTCGACGGTGCGGCCGCCGGGTGTCCACGCAACACTGCCGCCAGCGGGTCCCCCTCCGCGGAGCGCAACCACTGCAACCCGCGTACGAGCTGCAACCTCCGGCGTAGCCCACTGTCCACTCCCTACCCCTTCGCTCCCGAGCCGCATCCCATTCGTTTCGGACGCTAGTTCGGCCGCCTCCAAATCTGGTTGAAAGCACATACAGAAGCGCTCGGAGGTGCCGTGAACGACGGAAACGAACGCATTCGCCGCGCCCGACTGCGGTGCGTAAATCTGCGGAATACGCAATGCCGATTACACCCGAAGATTACCTCGACGGTCAGCTTGATCGAACAGGATATTCTGGCGAAAACACCCGCTGAACAGGCTGTTTGATGCGTGTTTCAAATTCGATGGCACGACTGATCCATTCTAGGATAACCTTTTTTAATTTTGTCAAATCAAGCTCTCATGTGCACTTCCTGAAAATAATTTGTACTGTCTTGTCCGTCGCTGTCTTCGCGGACGAGAAATGGGGAAATAATGTCATCGGATGCCGTACCCGTCAGCCTGGGAAAGGACCGGGGCAGAGCGCAGCCCGCCGGTCGTCTCGGCTCTGCGCTGGTGATCATCGTCGTGGTTCAACTCATGCTCACGATCGACCTGATGATCGTGACCGTGGCACTACCCTCGATCGGCAAGGACCTCGGCCTCGGTGAGAGCGGACTAGCCTGGGTGGTCAACGCCTACGGCCTCGCGCTGGGCGGTCTCATGCTGCTCGGCGGCAGATTCGGTGACACCTTCGGACGGCGCAAGCTGTTCATGCTGGGTATCGCGCTGTTCACCGTCGCCTCGCTGGCCGGCGGTTTCGCGATGTCCGACTGGTGGTTCCTCACTTGTCGTGCGCTGCAAGGCATTGGCGCGGCGATGGTCATGCCGAACTGCCTCGCGCTCATCCTGAGCCTGTTCCCGGCGGGACCCCAGCGCACCAAAGCGATCGCCACTTCGGCGGCGGCCTCCAGTTCCGGCGCCGTCGTCGGGCTGCTCCTCGGCGGTGTGCTGTCCACCGGGTTGTCTTGGCGTTGGGTCATGTTCGTCAATGTCCCGGTCGGCATCATCGTGCTCATCCTCGCCCCGCTCTACATCAAGGAGCAGTCCCGGATCCGCGGCAAATTCGACATCGCGGGGGCGGCGACGTCGGCGCTCGGTGTGGCGCTGCTGGTTTTCGGGCTCTCGCACGCGGGCGAAGCGGGCTGGTCAACGGTATCGGTGTGGCTGCCGATCCTGCTTGGAGCGGCATTGTTCGTCGCGTTCACGCTGGTGGAGCGACGAGCTTCGCAACCGATCATGCCGCTGTCGCTGTTCGCTGACCGTAATCGCGTGGCCGCCTACATCTGCGCGGTACTGGTCACCGGCGTCATGATCGGTCAGTCGTTCTTCCTGACGATGTTTCTGCAGGGGCCACTCGGATTCAGTGCGCTGTTGACCGGATTCGCCTTCTTGACCACCGGTTTCGCCCTGGTGTTCAGTTCCACCGTGGTGATCGGCCTGATGCGCAAGATCGGTGAGCGGTGGATGACCTTCGCGGGCGCGCTGATGCTGATCGCCGGTAACCTGTGGCTCACCACAATCGCACTCGACAGTGGTTACTGGGGAACAATTTTCGGCCCCTTGGCGCTGACCGGCATCGGTATGGCGGCGACGCTCATACCGGCCACCGAAATGGCGGGCGCAGGCGTCGAGTCGGGCAATTACGGCTCGGCCTCGAGCACCTACAACACCATGCTGCAACTGGGCGGGCCGTTCGTGCTGGCCATCCTCGTGACCGTACTCGCCACCGCCGGTAGGAACGTGACCGTACCCGCCGGGGTGCCTGGCGATCGGGCCGACTATTACGTGCTCACCGAGAGCATGGTCTCCGGTTTCGTCACGGCGGTCATTCTGTCCATAGGCGTGGCCGTGACAAGCCTTTTCATCCGCAGAACCACGCCTGCTCCCACACCCACGCCCACCGTGACACCTGCGCCCGTCCCCGCATGATCCGGCTCCGTTGCACGCCCGGTCCTGCATGCCGGGCGTGCAACGGACGTCCCGTTCGCTACGGACGTCTCGTTCAAAGCCGCGCGAGGACCTCACACAGGGCGCCGATCACCTTGTCCTGCACGTCCAACGGCAGCGAGGGGTACATCGGGAGCGAGAAAATCTCGTCGGCCAGCGCCTCGGTGACCGGCAGCGACCCCATGGCATAGCCGAGTTTCTCGAATCCGGACATGGTGTGCACCGGCCAGCGATAGCTGACGTTCAGCTGGATGTCGTAGTCCAGCAAAGCTTTCAGGATCTCGTCGCGGCGCGGATGGCGGACCACGTACAGGTAATACACGTGGTCGTTGCCCTCGGCGAGCACGGGAAGACCGAGGTCGGTCCCCGCCAAACCCTCGGCGTATCGGGCCGCGACGGCACGTCGGTGCGCGATGTACTCGTCGAGCCTGTCGAGCTTGCGGCGCAGAATCTCCGCCTGCACCTCGTCGAGTCGGCTGTTGTGTCCGGGCGTCTCGACTACGTAGTACTGCTCCGCCATGCCGTAGTACCGCAGCCGACGCAACCGCCGATCGAGCTCCGCATCGGCCGTCACGACCGCGCCACCATCGCCGTACCCGCCGAGCACCTTGGTGGGATAGAACGAGAAGGCGCTCGCGTCGCTCATAGTGCCCGCCACCTGCCCGCGCTGTCGAGCGCCGTGCGACTGCGCACAGTCTTCCAAGATCCTGAGCCCGTGCTCGGTCGCGAGTCGCCGCAGCGGCACCATGTCGACACACTGGCCGTACAGATGGACGGGCACAAGCGCTTTGGTTCGCTCGGTGATCGCCCCGGCCACCTGTGCGGTATCCATCAGATAGTCCTCGACGCGTACGTCTACGAACACCGGGGTCGCGCCGAGGGCGTCGATGGCAACGACGGTCGGCGCCGCGGTGTTCGACACCGTGATCACCTCGTCGCCGGGACCGATCCCCAGGGCCTGCAGACCGAGCTTGATCGCATTGGTGCCGTTGTCCACGCCGACGGCGTGGCGCGTCCCGTGATACGCGGCGAACTCGTGCTCGAACGAGCTCGTGCTCTCGCCGAACACGAGTCGGCCGGACCGGAAGACCTTGTCCACGGCGGCGAGAATGTCGTCGCGTTCGCTGTCGTATTCGCCCAGATAATCCCACACCAAGGTAGCCACGGATCAGTCCTCTGCAGTCGGGTCGATTCCTCTCGGGTTTACCAACGGCAACTCAAGCCTCACTGGAGCTTTCGTGGGAGCGCGGTTACGGTGGCGACGAGCCCAGGCCGCCTCTAGGCTGCACCTATGGGGAGTAGAAAACCGTTGGTACACAACCGGATCAGGACAGCCGTGGTGTTGGGTGGCACGGGCTGGGTCGGCAGGTTTGTCTGCGCGGAGCTGGCGCAGCGGGGCGCCCGTGTGGTGGCGGTGGCCCGCGGGCACACCGAAGGACTCCGGTGCGATCGGTTCGTCTCGCTCGACCTGTCCCGCGCGTCGGCGGCCACCACCGCGACCCTGTTGCACGAGGAGTCGGCCGACGTCGTGGTCAACGCCACCGACGCGGCGAACGCGACCGACGGATGGGACCGTACCGAGACCGAACTCCAGCGCGCCAACGTCGCGCTGGTCGAGCAAGTTCTGCGCGCGGTGCGAACGCAGCCACGGCCGGTGCGGTTGGTGCACCTCGGAACGATGCACGAGTACACACCCGTCGACTTCGGTGTCGCGGTCGACGAATCCGCCGCATGCGTGCCCGAATCAGCCTATGCCCGAACAAAACTCGCTGGCTCGCAGGCTGTGCTCGACGCGGCATCGGCCGGTGCCGTGGACGCCATCGTGTTGCGATCGGTGAATGTCTCCGGGCCGCAGCCGTCGCGGGCGAGTCTGCCGGGAAAGCTGGTGACGCTGCTGACATCCGGACAGGTGCGACTACCGATCGCCGACGCGCACCGCGATTGGCTGGACGTGCGCGACTTGGCGCGTGCCGTCGTGGCCGCCGCCCAGCGCCCCGGCGTGTGCGGCGTGGTCAATATCGGCAGCGGTCGGGCGGTAGCGATGCGCGAATTCGTGGAGACCTTCGTCCGAGAAGCGGGCTTCCCGCAATCGGTGATAGAAGATCTCCCGACCGAGGTCCGCGGTTACGGCGGGTCGTGGTTACAGGCCGACGTGGGTAGGGCGGTCGACCTGCTCGATTGGCAGCCTCGATGGTCGCTACAGGAGTCGCTGCGCGACATGTGGACGTCGAGGTGATCGGAAAGTCCGACCGTCAGTCGACAACCCGAACGTTCGGGGTGTACAGGATCCACTTGCCGCCACCGGCACGGAATTCGGATTCCTTGGCCATGATCTCCTCCGCGTGGTTCCACGCGAACAGCAGCGCGTAGTCCGGGTAGGGTGCCGCGAACGCTTCGGCGGGACGTACGGGCAAGTGCGCGCCCGGTGTCACCCGGTGCTGCTTGGCGGGGGTCGTGTCGACGACATAACGCACCTGGTCCGGCGTGATACCGCAGTAGTTGATGACGGTGGCACTCTTGGCCGTCGCTCCGTATCCCACGACGGTGGCACCGTCGGCCTTCAGCTTGTGCAGCAGCGCGATCAGCTCGGTACGGACCACCCCGACCTCGGCGGCGAAGCGGGCGAGGCAGTCACGATCGTGCAGGCCACGCACCGACTCTTCGGCCAACAGTTCCGCGACAGCCGGGGTCGCCGCGCGGGCACCGGCGCGAGCCAGGGTGTAGCGCACTTCGCCTCCGTGCACCGTCAGCCGTTGAACATCGACCAACTCGAAGCCGAACCGGCGGGCCATGGCATCCACCGAGGTGGCGCTGAAGAAATAGAAGTGCTCGTCATAAATCTGATCGAACGAGGTGCGCTCGACGATCTCGCCCAGGTACGGGTCTTCGAACACGAACACCCCGCCGGGGGTGAGCAAGGCATCCAAACCCGCGAAGATGGAGTCGACGTACGGGATGTGGCACATCGTATTGGCGGCGTAGACGACATCGGCGGGGCCGTATTCGGCGCGCACCGCGGCCGCGGTGGTGGCCTCGAAGAATTCGGTGAGTACGTTGATGCCTTGCGCGCGAGCGTGTTCGGCGACACCGCCGGAGGGTTCGACACCGAGATGACGCACCCCCGCTTTCGCGATGGTGCGAAGCATGATGCCGTCGTTGCTGCCGAGCTCGACGATAAACGGATCGGATCCGATCAGCTCTTGTTCCAGGAATTTATTCGCGGTGTTCTCGAAATGCTCGCGCATGACCGAGGAGCCGGAAGAGAAATAGGGATAGTCCGTGTGGAACATCTTTGTCCGCGGTACTTCTTCGAGCAATTGGGTCATCGAGCACGACCCGCACTGTCCTACCGCTAAACGATAGAAGAACTCCTCTCGAGTCTCTTCCTCGGTTCGGAAAGCATCCGACAACGGCTGCTGCCCGAAGTCGATGAACTCCGTAACGACATCGCCACACACTCGGCATTCGACCATGTCATGGACTGTATCGACCTGCTCGTGAAGACCGCTGGAGTCCTGCTAGAGCCGGGGTGCGGGGCGAAATCCTTTGCGCTAGTATCGCGTTCGGTCGAATTGGTTTCGTGCTGGTTCGAGGGTGGTGCCATCGGGGGGAGTCATGCTGCGGTCGAATTCTTCGTTTCTGTCGACCGTCCAGCCTTTCGGGTGAGCGGCGGGCGATTCGACCTATTCCGCGTGGAGAACAGGGAGCTTGAATGAACAGTAGTGGTGCGGATACTTTCGGTGCGCCGGTCGAAGCGGACACCGTGCGGGTAGTCGGCTCCCGCGGCGCGGCCGCCGAGGTAGCGCCGGTCGATCTGACCGTGAACTATCTCATCGACCCCCGCGGAATCGATGACCCGACGCCCACCCTGGGTTGGCGGCTGGACTCGACCGACCGTGCCGTCACACAGTCGGCGTACCAGCTCAGAGCCGCTTCCACCGCGCGACATCTCGAACAGGACCTGCCGGACCTGTGGGACTCCGGCGCAACGGAATCCGATCAGCAGACCGACGTCGAATACGGCGGTCGGGCGTTGTTCGCGCGTGCGCGGGTGTTCTGGCAGGTTCGGGTGTGGACCGGCGGCGATCGCCCCTCGACGTGGAGTCCGGTGGCCCATTGGGAAATGGGTCTCCTCGAACCGGCCGATTGGACGGCGCAATGGCTCACCGACCCCACGCCGACCGCACGGACAGCGCTGCCGATCTTCGCCAAGCGGTTCACCGCCGGGCCTGGTCGAATCGCGCGGGCGCGGCTTTATGTGTCGGGGCTCGGCCTGTACGAAGCTCGGCTCAACGGCCGCAAAATCGGCACGGATGTCTTGACGCCGAGCGTGACCGATTACCGGAAGCGAGCGCTGTACAAGACCTACGACATCGCCGAATACCTGCGGACCGGCGACAACGTGGTGGGACTCATGGTCGGCAACGGCTTGTTCAACGTGCCGGAACGAGAAGGCCGCTACTGGGAATCGGTGACCTGGAAAAGCGGACTCGGCGGCAGTGGGGAGACCGTCCGGCTGTCCGGCGAGCCAAAGGTGATCGCGCAGTTGGAGATCCACTATGCCGACGGAACAGTTCAGCGAGTGTCCAGCGACTCCTCCTGGCGAGCAGACGACGGACCCCTCGAATTCTCCGGCCATTACGGGGGCGAGGACTACGACGCACGCCGCTGGCAACCCGACTGGGATCGACCGGAAGGTGACCACTCCGGGTGGCGATACGCCGCGCCCGCCTCCGACATCCCCGCCGCGCTCAGCGCGCAATTCGAACCCGCCGTGACCGAGGTACAGCGGCTACCCGCCGTCGAGATGACCGAACCCGAGCCGGGAATCTATGTCTTCGATTTCGGCAAGTCCTTCGTCGGATGGCCGCAGATCGACGTCGAAGGGCCTGCCGGAGCGCGGGTCGCGCTGCTGCCCGGCTGGTATCTGGACAGCGGCCGGGTCAGCCAGAGCGGCATGGTCGGCTGGGTGCCGAATGTGGTTGTCGCCGACCACTACACGTTGGCGGGCGGCGGGATCGAACGGTGGCATCCACGCTTCACCTATCACGGATTTCGCTACCTCGAGATTCGCGGAATGCCCACCGCACCGAGCATTTCGAGCGTGACCGGGATCGTGCTGCGCGCCGCGACGGTCGCCACCGTCGAGTTCGAATGCTCCCATCAGCTGCTCAACGACATCGACAGAATCGCCGACCGCAGCATGCAAAGCGCCATGGTCTCGCCGACGATGCCCACCGATCCCAACCGGGAAAAGGCCGGGTGGCAGGCCGACCGCGGTGTCGCGCTGAGCGGCGGAGTCCATCGCTACGATTTCGCCGCCTACAACCAGGCGCTGCTGCGCGATGTCTTCGACGCGCAACGTCCTGACGGCGCGCTGTCGGGCATCGTGCCCGACCCCACCGGCTTCTGGTACATCGGCGACATCAACTGGACCGGGGCGCCGATCGTGCAAGCGTATGAAAGCTACCGCCGCTACGGTGACACCCGCTCGCTGCGTCGCCACTATCCCGAAATGCGGCACTACTTTCGGCTGCTGCGAGCCGGAGAAAAGGAAGGAAGCTACCCCGCCGGTGACTTCGCCGAGGGTTACTTCGGCGATTGGATGTACCCGGGCCAGCACTGGCAGCAGCCGTTCGATCAGGACAACGCCCACTTCACCCCACCTGAAGTGACGGTGACATGGGGGTATTGGAAACTTGCCACCGCGATGGCGGGTATCGCGCGAGCACTGGGCCGACCCGACGACATGCTCGAGTACCAACGCAGCGCCGAGGCCATCGCGACCGGGTACCACCGGAGCTTCTTCGACCCCGCCACCGGCACATACTCGCGGGGGTCGCAGACCGCGACAGCGCTGGCCCTCGATATGGACGCGCCTCCCGCGCGATTGCGCGCGCCCGTGCTCGCCCGCCTCATCGCGAGCATCAGAGAATCCGGAAACCACCTCAACGCCGGGATGATCGGATTGCTCGCCATTGTGCGTGCCCTCACCGAAGCTGGCAGACACGACGTCCTCTACGACGCCGCCACCCGAACCAGCTACCCCAGCTACGGGTATTGGATCGAACACGGTGCCACCGCTCTACCGGAGAGCTGGGAATGGAACGGCACAGCGGGCGTGGCGGATCTGAATATCCTCGGTGGACTGACCGCATGGTTCACCCGTGGCCTCGCGGGAATTCAGCAGGACCACGACGCGGTGGCCTTCGACAAGATCCGCATCGCCCCCGCCGTCGTCGGCTCGCTCACGGCGGTAACAGCGCGGGTTCGGACCGTACGCGGGGACATCACCAGTAGTTGGCGCCGTGCTGGCACGACGATGACACTGGATGTCTCGGTACCGGCGAACAGTATTGCCACCATCGTCGTGCCCCTGTTGCGAGCGAACGCGGAAGTCGACGCCGCCGATGACGCGTTACCGGTCGATCGAGACGCGAGGTTCGCCACCTACCGTGCTGGATCGGGGTCATGGACTTTCATCCAGCACTGAACATTCGAAACTCGGTGGTGGGCAGCGATTGTCACGAACTCGCGTGCAACCGGTCGGCCTCCGCGATCGCGCTGGCCAGGCTGCGTTGAACGAACCGGAGCAGCACTCGCAGCTCCTCCTCGGTGAAGTCGGCCAGGTCCTGCTCGGTCCGGTCGGTGAGGCCCGCATAGTAGGAACTGGCGCGCGCCAAGCCTTCCTGGGTCGCCGCGACCACTACCTTGCGTCGGTCCTTGGGATCGGTCGCTCGGGTAACGCAGCCGGCCGCTTCCAGTCGGTCGACCATCCGGGTCGCCGAGCCGGCGGTGAGACCGACACGGGCCGCGAGTGCGCCGGGTGTGGCCGGCCCGTCCTGCTGGAGTACGTGCAGACAGTGGAAGTCGGTCATGATCACGCCCATCCGGGTCGCGACCAGGCTGTTGATCCGGATCAGCTGCTGAAGCCAGTCGGGCAATAGCTCCAGCAACGCACTGACCTGCGCCTTTTCCTGCTGTCCCATAGTCATGTGACACGAGCCCATCCGTGGAAGTATTCTTGCGTCACACAATATTCACGCAACACAATATTTCTCACGCACAATATCACCGCAGCACAATGATGTGGGCTGCTAGCCGGTGCCCGACGCGAGACGACTTCTCGCGACCGCAGGAGATCCAAGGAGTTGGTCCCACTGTCTGGACGGACGAAAGTTCCACGCCTGCAGGCCACATTCGTCCCCGCCGAGAACGCCTTCGCCTGGTGGGGCCCGCTCGACCTCGATGCGGCCGTGCGCGAATTCGGGCTGCCCGCCGGACGAGTCGCGACGTGTTCGCTCGCGGCACCCGAGGGCGAGGCGGTGGTCGCCGCCGAGCGGGACGTCCGCCTCCTCGATCTGAACGAGGCTGTGCCCGCTCTGGTCGCCCTCGACCGGCGAGCCAAGGTGGGCAAGTCGGTGAAGAGCTGGCAGGCGGCCGCGCGATTGCTGGGCGACAGCGCGGCCAAAGACACGGACTTCGACGAACTCGCCGCCAAGATGCCCGCCGCCGCGCACGCCGTGACCAATCAGGACGGCGCGGCGGTGGCCGCCCCGACGGCGCTGCTCACCCAGTTCCGTCGCGCGGCGACCACCAGCGACATCCTGGCCGACACGGCGGTCGAGGCGACGCTACGCCCGTACCAGATCCACGGCGTGACCTGGCTCAACTCCCGCCCGGAGCTGGGCACGGGCGGCGTGCTCGCCGACGAGATGGGTCTCGGCAAAACGCTCCAGGCCATCTGTCTGCTGGCGATCCGACGTAGCGAGCGCCCACACCTGGTGGTCTGCCCGACCTCGCTGATCGGCAACTGGCGGCGCGAACTCGCGCGCTTCTCCCCTACATCGCCGGTGCTGCGATATCACGGCAGCAATCGCGATCTGCCCGAACAGTGGGAGCCCGGCACCGTCGTGATCACCAGCTATCCGGTGCTGCGCAGCGACAAACGGCTGATGGACAACGTGTGGGACATCGTCGTGCTCGACGAGGCGCAACAGATCAAAAACCCTGAGGCACAGGCGAGCCGGGCGGCCGCGCGGCTGCACGCGACGGTGCGGATCGCGATGACCGGCACCCCCGTGGAGAACCGACTCGATGAGCTCTGGTCGATCTTCCACGTCACCAATCCCGGCCTGCTCGGCACCCGAGGACGGTTCCGGCAGCGATTCGTGGCGCCGATCGAACAGCGCCGATCGGCCCCGGCCGCCGCGGCACTCAACGCACTGGTGCGCCCACACATGTTGCGCCGCACCAAGGCACTGGTCGCCGCCGAACTGCCACCCAAGCAGTACACCTCGATGATCTGCACCCTCACCGACGAGCAGGTGCGGCTGTACCGGGAGGCCACCGACCGAGCATTCAACCAGGGCCTCGGCAGCGGCATCGGCCGCAGCGGCAGGGTGCTCGCGCTGCTCACCGCGCTGAAGCAGATCTGTAACCACCCGGCGCACTACCTAGCGGACGGCCCCGCGGGCCCCGGCCGCTCGGGCAAGTTCGACCGGGCCGTCGAGATGTTGTCCGAGATCGTCGACGATGGCGACCGTGCCCTTGTCTTCACCCAGTACCGCATCATGGGTGAGCTCCTGTCCGAGGCGCTCGGCAAGACCCTCGGCACGGGTCGAGTGCCGTTCCTGCATGGCGGATTGTCCGGCGACAAGCGCGATGAGATGGTCCGCGCATTCCAGGAGGACGACGACGCACCTCCGGTGCTGCTGCTCAGTTTGCGCGCGGCGGGGTTCGGACTCAACCTCACGCGAGCCGCGCATGTCATGCATTACGACCGCTGGTGGAACCCGGCGGTCGAGGAGCAGGCCACCGACCGCGCCCACCGCATCGGTCAACAACGCACCCTCAACGTGTACACACTGGTCTCCGGCGGCACGATCGAGGACCACATCGCGCAGATGCACGAGGCCAAGCGTGGTGTCGCCGACGTCGTCGTGGACGGCGGCACCGAGGCCGCGCTCGCCAAACTGTCCGACGACGAATTGCATGCCGTCCTCGAACTCGACCAGGGAGCGATCGCCTGATGCCCGCCGAATTCGGCGCCACCCCGTGGGGGCGCTCATGGACCCGCACCGTGGAGTCCACCGTCACCTCGGCCCCGAACCCGTTGCTGCCCAAGGCCCGCAGCATCGCACGCAATCACCATGCCACGCTGAGCACGACGGTCGGCGCGGTCACCGCGAAGGTTGTGGTATCGGGCACCGAGTCCACCGTGCTGATCGAGCTACCGCCGTGGTCCGAGGCGACCAGGCAGGACGCGGAGCGACTGATCGCGAAGTCGCTCGCGGCCAATCCAGGACTTGCCACCGGCGACCTGCCCGATAGCTTGGAGTCCGAATTGACCTCGGCAGGAATCACTTTCGCGGTCCCCTTGGCCGAGCAGGTCGCGACCTGCGACTGCAAGACGCGTAAACGGCCGTGCGTGCACATCCTCGCCACTCTGTACGCGCTTTCGATGCGGGTGGACGAGCGACCACGGCTGGCGGTGGAGCTGCGGATGAACAGCGCCGCGGCCGCCGAGGTGGCCGACCCGGACTGGATCCCGCTGGCCGAACTGGACGCGGCGACCTTCTACGGGTGATCGAGCGACCCGGCCACCCATTGCGGGTGACCGGGTCCGGAGTGTCAGGCGGTGATGCCCAGCGCGTGTCCGAAGAAACCGGTCGGGTCGTATGCGGCCTTGGCGCGCTGCAAGCGCGGATAGTTGTCCTTGTAATACAGGTCGTGCCAGGCAGATTCCGACCGGTTCCAGTGCGGATCGGCAAGATCGGTGTCCGGGTAGTTGATGTACGACCCGTCCGACTGGCCGTTCAGGTCGGGGACACCACCGCTGTCCGCGTACAAATCTCGGTAAAACGACCGGATCCAGGCTACGTGCGCGTCGTCGCCGGCCGGGTCGGTCCAATTGTTCAGGTAAAAGGCCTTCAGTACCGAGTCACGCTGCGCGGTAGCTGTGGCATCGGGTGCCGTCGCCGAAGCCTGTCCGCCATACGCGGCGAGGATGACCCCGGCGGTCGGATTGTCGTAGGCGTCATCGGTGAGGTAGCGGTAGATGACGGCGATCTGCTCGTCGGTGTAGCGCCGCCGCAGGTAGGCCGCCTTGCACTTGGCCCGCTGGCCGTACACGTCGCCACGCATTCTCGGCCACAGCATCGATCGAAGCCACGGCCGCCGCCGCACATCATGGTCGTACCGCACGCCGACACCGGCGTTGAGTGCGTCGAGGTAATCCGACAACATCTCCTCGGCACCGTCGACGGTCGCATCCACCTGGGTGAGCAAGGCGATCGTATTCGACTGAGCGCGAAGCACTGTGAGGATGGAGAACAGGGCGTTCTCCGGCATGCCTGGCGCGCTGTGGTGCTCATGCCACCGGCCGTGGTTGGCCAGTAGTCGACGGAAGGAATCCGGCGTCATGTCCGACCACGACCACAACGTCAGACCGTCCAGGACCTCGGCGGGCGGTCTCGGCAACAGCAGCGCCGGGTTGTCGCCCTCGGCATCGGGTGCGCGCATCCAATACTTCGTCACCACTCCGAAATTCCCACCGCCGCAACCGGTGTGCGCCCACCAGAGGTCGTGGTGCCGGTCGGCGGCCTCGCGAGTAGCGACGACGATCCTGGCCTTGCCCGCCCCGTCCACCGTGACAACCTCGACGGCATAGAGGTGGTCGACGACGCAGCCGTGTACCCGGGTCAGCGGGCCGTAGCCGCCGCCGAGGATGTGTCCGCCCGCCGCGACCGTGTACTCGAGACCCGCTGGAATCGTGACACCCCAACCCTTCAGCAAACCGCGGTACACCTCGCCGAGCAGCGCCCCCGGCTCGATCGCGAACGCACGCATCCCAGCGTCGTACTCCACCCGGTTCAGCCGCGAGAGATCAAGCAACACTTCGGTTTCCGCCGAGTCGACGAAATCCTCCAAGCAGTGTCCCCCACTACGCACCGCCACACGCGCACCGGAGTCGGCCGCCGACTGCACCGCGGCCACCACCTCCCCCGGCGTTGACGGCACGTAGACGACCCGTGGTGTGCACCGAAAGCGGCTGTTCGCGGCCGTCGTCATCTCGAGGTATCGGGGGTCGTCGGCGGTGATCGCGGTGCGATCGAGCATCCCGGTCATCGGCGCACCAGGTCCATCGGGAGCTTCTTGGTGCCATTGAAGTCCTTGGGGTCGTGGAACACGATCTCCTCGCCCTCGGCTACCTGGAAGTCCTCGAACCGCTCGAGCATGGCGGTGAGCGCGATCCTGACCTCTTGCCTGGCCAGCGGCGCACCGAGGCAGAAGTGAATCCCCTTGCCGAACGCCAGATGTCGGGCCTGCTTGCGGTGCATGTCGAAGACATCCGGATCGACGAATTCGGCCTCGTCACGCATGGTCGAGACCAGTGAGGCGCTGACAAGTGACCCCTGCGGGATCTGTTTGCCGCCCAACTCGACGTCGACGCGCGCACGACGATCGATCCACACCAGTGGCGATCGCACGCGCATGACTTCCTCGATCGTCGGCGCGAGCAGCGCGGGGTCGGCGCGCAGCTGCTCGAGCAGACCGGGGTTCTCGTCCAGGCACAGCAGCGTATTGGTGAGCACGGTGCTGGTGGTGAGATGGCCCGCGGTCAGCAAAAGGGCGAGGAATCCGAGGATCTCGAAGTCGTCCAAGGTGCGCCCGTTGAGCTCGGCGCAGAGCAGGTCGCGGATCATCCCCTCCTTGTTCGAACGACGGTAGGAGTCCACATGGCTGAGCAGATACTCGTTCATCGCACGGATGGACGGTGCCATCGCCGCCACGCCCTCCTCGCTGAACAGCGCGTCCACGCCGTTGTCCACCAGTAGGGCGTCCGCCCACTCGCGGAACAGCTTTCGGTCTTCCACCGGCAGGCCCATTACCTCGGCGATGACGATCACCGGCAGCGGGGCCGCGAGTTCGGCCACGATATCGACCTGCTTCTGGCCACGTTCCACTGTCGCGTCGAGCAACTCGGCTGCTACCCGCTCCACCCTGGGCACCAGGCTCTGGACGAATTTCGGCGTGAAACCCTGGGTGACCAGTCCGCGCAACTCCCTGTGCCGAGGTTCGTCCATCGCCTGGAAGTTGCCCTTCCTGAAGTTCCGTAGTTCCTCGTGGTCGGGAATGAACTCGCTGAGATCGTTGGAGAAGACGTCGGAGTCGGAGATCACGCGCAGGCCGTCGACGTAGCGCAGCACCTCCCACCGGCCGGTCGACTCGTTGAACCGAACCGGCTCGTGCACGCGGCCGTGCGCGTAGTCGTCCATCATCGCGCGCAGTTTCGGAGAAGTGTGTGGACCGCCCATGGTCAGGCCTCCTGCTTGGTGAGTGCGAGCGCGAGCTGGCGGTAGAACGCGAGCACGCCGGGTTCTTTCGGACTCAGATGGCCGCGCTCGACGAAGCGGGAGCCGAGGGTGCGTTGCACCGCCTCCATGCCCGCTCGGTCCTCGGCGTTGATGACGCTGGTGATCGATTCGATCTCCTTGCGCATCACCTCCAGGGAGACGTGTTCCAGCGCCTGACGCGGGACCAGGGTGCCGCCTCGGACCTGAGTGCGCTCCAGCGACAGCGGGATGATGCTGATCCACGCCACCGACTCGCCGAACGTCGCCACCGCACCGCACGGGAAAAGTCGGTAGCTGTACATGACGGATCGTTCGGCTTCGGTGAGCGGCAGGATCGGCGCGTCGAACGGGGTCCCCGCGGCGCTGAGCAGTCGAGTCACCCACGGCGAGTCCAGGTGCACCGTCATGTCGATGCCACCGGTCATCAACGGCCGCACGGTCTCCGGGTGCAGTCCGATCGCGTGATAGTTCTCGTAGCCGTTCTCGACCGCGACCTTCCAGTTGCAGGCCCACTCCTCGGTCCAATGGCTCACTTGGACCATGTCGTCGAGCCGGTAATTGGTCATCTCGGTCTCGACGATGGCCAGATCGGGTTCGAACGAGCGAGCTTGCGCGTCCAAGTTGACGAACACCAAGCCGTGCCATTCGCGCACCGCGAAGCCGGGCAGGCGGCAGGTGGCCGGGTCGAACTCGGGGTTGTCGCGCATGTGGGTGGCCGCGCGCAGCGAGCCGTCGAGCTTGTATCGCCACAGGTGGTAGGAGCAGGTGAAATCCTTCACGGTGCCCTCCCCCGCCTCCAACAGCGGCATCGCCCGGTGGCGGCAGACCGGGGACATGCCGTGCAGCTGACCGTCTTCGGCGCGGGTGATGGCCACGGGCTCACCGGCGATGGACAGCGCCACGTAGTCGCCGGGTGCGGCCAGTTGGTCGGTGTGCGCGACCATAATCCAGTTCCGGTGGAAGATCCGCTCCCGCTCCAGCTCGTACACCTGCGGCGAGGTGAACATCTGCGGCGGCAAACTGATCGCGGGCGGGTCGGCCGCCGCGTAGCCGCTGACTTCGACCAGCAGCTCGGCCACCGTCTGGTCGGGCGTCGGTCCGGTTCGGACGGTTGTGTTCACTGCGGCTCCTTCGATTCAGTCCGTCGGCGGGAGGGCGCCCAACGCCGCCCACGCCGCGTCGTCCATCCACGGCGGGATACCGACCTCGCCGTTGGTTCCCTTCTCTACGAAGGCGATATTGCGGTAGGCCCGCACTCCCACCACGTCCTGCTGCGTCGCCGTGGGAACGCTCGCGGGACTGTGTTCGTGGTAGTGCAGGTCGTCCACCAGTCGCTTGATCAGGCCGATCGAGGTATCGGCGCCCGCCGACGGCCCCTCGGTGCCGCCCATGCGGGGGATGTAGGCGGTCTGCATGTCTTCGATGACGTAGAGCCCGCCCGGCCGGACGTACGGAAACAGTGCGTCGAAAGAGATGCGCACATGCTCGTTCTCGTGGCTCCCGTCATCGATGACGATGTCGAACGGCCCGTGCTCCTGCGCCAGCGCCGCCAACGCGGCGGGGTCGCTCTGGTCACAGACCAGCGCGGTCTGCCGAGGCTCATCGAGCGCGGACTTGTCGAACAAGTCGATGCCGAACACCTGGGCCCGGTGGAAGTACCGCTTCCACATCCGCAGCGAGCCGCCACCGAGGTCGCCGTCGAAGCCGCCGATTCCGATCTCGAGGATCCGCACGGGCTCGTCGCGGTACGGCGCGAACTCTCGCTCGTAATGCCCTGTGTACCAATGGAAGCTGGCCCACTTGTCCGAACCCGACGACGAGCACAGCGCACCCAGTTCGTGGCGCGGAATGGTCAGCCCGGTCATCAACGCGCCGGAAGCGCGACTGGTCGAGTCCACCAAGCCGGGCAGCCGGGACAGATCGTCGGGTCGGCTCGGCAGGAAGACGTCACTGAAGTCTCCGGTCCTGCGCTGGTCGAATCGGCCGTAGACGCGGCGAACCAGGTGCGTCAGTGACATTCCGAGCGCACGGCAGATCTCGCGGGACGCGTCGCCGTCGACCCTGGTGACGGGCTCGCCACCGACACTGCGGAACACCACGCGCCGGGTCTCGGCGTAGTGGGTGATGTCCAGCGCGATATCTACCGGATCCGGGTTGTTCGGCAGCGAGGCACGAAACAGCACCTCTTCGACCAGGGCGGCGAGCACCGCGTCCATGCCCTCTTCCTTGACGAGCACGGCGATTTCCGCATCCGAAGCGGTGCCCGCGCGCAGTAAGCGGTCGAGCAGCTCACTCATGACTGATCGGCCCCTCTGTTCCAGATCGACAGCTGGTCGAAGGCGTCGGGCCGGGCCAGGGGGATCACCTCGAACTTCAGATGCGGGCTGACCGGGTTGTCGTACAGCACCGACAGCAGTTCCTCATGCGAGTCGACATCGTAGATATTGAGCCCACCCGACGCACCGACGCGGATCCAGCTGTGCAGGATGGTGCCTTTCTCCACCAACGCCCGCGTGTAGGCGAAACCTTCGCCGAGACGTTCGCGGAATTCCTTCGCCTCCCCCGCGGCTGGGGCCTGTGTGGCCAAGACGGCGAACAACGCCATGACTGCTCCTTCGGTTTCGACTGCGGTGCACAAGGTTTCGTAGACGGTGCTAGTGCGTCAGCTGGGCGCCGTGTCGGGCTGCGGCGGCGACAACGGTCTCGACGATCTCGCCAGGACTCGGCTCGGCGAGCATGCGATCGCGCAGCGATCGCGCTCCCGTACGGAGATCGGGGTCATCGAGCAGTCCGATCACGCCCTCGCGCAACCGGCTACCGGTCAGCTCGTGCGGCGGCAGATAGCGGCCCGCCCCCAGCTCACTGAGGCGTTGGGCGCGGAAGACGTTGTCCCACATGCCCGCTACCACCAGTTGCGGCACGCCGTACACGGCCGCGGTGGACCAGGTACCCGCGCCACCGTGATGGACGATGCCAGCGCAGGTGGGCATCAGGGCGTGCAGCGGTACGAAGTCGACCGCCCTCGTGTTGTCGGGAATCCGGCCGACCTCGGCGATCTGCGCCGCGTCGAGCGTGGCCACGATCTCCACGTCGAGATCGGCGACCGCGTCGAACAGTTCGGCGGGGGAAAGGAGGTTGGGATAGGCCATATCGCGAGCGGTGATACCGAGGGTGAGACAGATACGAGGTCGAGAAGGCGTCTCGCGCAACCACTCCGGCACCTCCGACACTCCGTTGTATGGCACGTACCGCATAGGTATGGACTCACTCCGGCTCGGCAACCGCACGCCTTCGGGCATCTGGTCGATGCTGAAGTGCCCGGTGACGACTCGCTCGTCGTAGTCGAGACCGTGTCGTGCGAGGGTCCAACTCAACCATTCCTCCAGCGCGTCGTCGCGCGACTCCGGTGGCAACGCGGCGGTGTCGGCGCGCAAACTCTCCCTGGACAGTCCGAAAAGATCGGGGCCCCACAGCAGCCGGGCACCGGCGGTGTCGCAGGCGCGCGCGGCGACTCCGCCCGCGAAGGAGAACGGCTCCCAGATCACCAGGTCCGGTTGCCACCAGCGGGCATACGCGACCAGGTCGTCCACCATCGAGTCGTTGTTGGCCTGGGCGTAGAACGTCGCGGTGAGTAGGGAATTGGCGGCCTTGCGCGCACGCGGGCCACCGCGTTGACCGGTGAAGTCGATGTCGCGGTAGAAGCCGGTGAGCTCCTCACCCAGGTCGCGCACGATCTCATGGTGGGTGTGGTCGGTGCCGACCGGTACGGCGGTCAGTCCCGCGTGGGTGATGGCCTTGGTGAGCGCGGGCTGGCTGGCGAAGCGCACTTCGTGACCCGCGGCGCGCAGCGCCCACGCCAGGGGGACGGTCCCATTGAAGTGTGCTTCTACCGCAAGCGATGTCATGAGAACTCGCATCGTGGGCAGCTCCTAGTCAGTGGGCGGCAAGGGAATTCGCGTCGGCAACCGGCAAACGGATCAGAGCGCCCGTCACCGGCGCGCGCAGTCGTCGCACCGGCGCGCCGTCGAGGCGCAGTTCGGGGAAGCGGACCGCGACGGCCGCCAATACAGTCGCCGCCACCTCGCGGGTGAACGCCGCGATCCTCGGCACGCCCCGCAGTCCGATTCCCGCCGCGCCGATATGCACGACAACCTCGTCGCCGGCCGCGATCGCTTCGCCACCCAGGTCCAAATCTTCGCGAGCGACCCTGCGGTCCAGTCGCATCGGCGGGTACTCGGCGAGCACACCGTCGAGCAGCGCGCCGACCGCCACCGGGTCGGTGGACAACGCCCGCCAGCGAACTCGGTCGGCGAGCAGCAGGTGCGCGGCTTCCGCGGCCAGTGTCGCTGTGAGCTCGACGCCGAGAACCGACAGCGACAAGGCACTGTCCGGCACGAGTTTCCGCAGGCCGGCGCAGGCGTCGATCACAGCGCGAGCGTCGGCGAGTCGAGGCGCGCAGAGCGTGGCGTCCACCGCAGGTCCAGCGGCGATGACGTGGCGGGTGTAGGTGGCCAGGTCGGCGCCAGACACGGTCAACGCTTGCGCGGCCAGCCCGGCCACCGCCGGACGCAGAACGTCGCGGACAAGGTCGAACCGAGGACCGAACCCGTCGAGCGGCACGCCGCCGGTCGGCACCGGCGCCGTCCAGTCCGTCGCGGGAAACGGCTCCACGTCCGCGAGTACATGCGAGGACGGCAGTTCCGTGCCGAGACGCGGATCGGTGAGAACTCGCTCGGCGAGCTCCGAAGCACTGACCACCCAGGGGCCCGGTCGGCTGCGATAGATCCGCCCCCGCTGCTTGATTCGCTCGACGATCTCCTGGTTGTCCTCGTCTTCCGCGCGAAGCAGCACCGCGTACGGGTCACCCCCGTGCGCGAAGAGGAACTGCATTCCGCGTTCGGTCAGCAACAGCCGACCCAGGTCGCTATCCGTCCGGGTCATCTCGCCGCCGTGGTGGTCGGCGTCTGGTTCACCGGGACAATCGGCAGTTGCTTCATGCCGCCTCCTTCTGTGTGCTGCGTCGGGTTCCGCTGTGGTTGGTGAGCACCATCGCCGCGTTGAAGCCGCCGTGCCCGCGCGCCACGACGAGTGCCACCGACAACGGCAGGGCCCTCGTCTCGGTCACCAGGTCGAGTTCGTATTCGGGGACCGGATCGGTGACACCGACGGTGGCGGGAATTCGACCGTCGCGTATCGCGAGCAACGCGGTGGCGACGTCGAGCGACGCGCCACCGCTGCCGAGCCGACCCGTCATGGTCTTGGGTGCGGTAACCGGAACCCCGTGCGGCCCGAATACCGCGCGCAATGCGTCGGCTTCGACCCGGTCCAGTTCCGGCGTACCCGCGGCATCGGCGAATACGACGTCAACGTCGGTGGGCGCGAGCTCGGCGTCCGCCAGCGCGTTGTCGATGGCGCGGCGCAGCGTCGACGGCCGACCCGATTCCGGCGCGGGATCGAAAGTGGTTGCGTAGCCGGATACTTCGCCGTACCAGGATCCGACACCTCGCGCCCGGGCGCGCTGCGCCGATTCCATGACGAACAGTGCGCCGCCGTCGCCGGGCACATGGCCGCGTGCCGCGGTGTCGAAGGGTAGGTAGGCGCGTGCCGGATCGTTGGCGGTGCTGATCCGGCCGCTGGTGAGCTGCGCGACCCACCCCCATGGGGAGGGCGAGCCGTCCACGGCGCCACAGACCATCGCCGGTTGTCCCGCGCGCACTCGTCGGCGAGCGACCCCCAGCGCGTCCAATCCGCCCGCCTGCCCGGTCACGACGACGCCACTGGGACCACGCATGTCGTGGCGGATGGATATCTGTCCGGTGTTCACCGCGTAGAACCAGGCGAACGACTGGTAGGCGCTGACGTGCTGTGGTCCTTTGCGCCAGAGCTTGTCCAATTCGCGGTGGCCGAATTCGAAGCCCCCCGCCGAGCTCGCCGTGACCACGCCGACATCGAATCCGGCGGGGGCCGAGTCACCCACCGTCGAGTCGGCCAGGGCGTGATCGGCGGCTACCAGGGACAACTGGGTCATCCGGTCGGTCTGTGGCAGCAGTCGGCTCGGCAGATGGTCCTCGGCGGTGAATCCGGCGATCTCCCCGGCAAGGGTCGCCGAGTATCCGGAGGGGTCGAAGGCGGTGATCCGTGCGATCTTTCGCTGTCCCGCAAGGGTATTCGCCCAGTGCTCGGCGACGTCCATGCCGGTGGGGGCGATCACGCCCATCCCGGTGATCACCGCCCTCATGCGACTTTCCGCAGGATCATGGCGCTCTGGAATCCGCCGAAACCGCTACCGACGGTCAGCACCGTACCGACGGGTACCGCACGGGCGGTGAGTGGCACATAGTCCAGGTCGCATTCCGGGTCCGGCTCGTGCAGATTCGCCGTCGGCGGCACCAGGCCGTCGCGGATCGCCAGCGCGCAGGCGGCGACCTCCAACGATCCGATGGCACCGAGCGAGTGGCCGACCATCGACTTGATGGAGCTGACCGGGGTGCGGTAGGCGTGTTCGCCGAGACTCCGCTTGAACGCGGCTGTTTCGTGCCGATCGTTCTGTACGGTGCCGGAACCGTGGGCGTTGATGTAGTCCACGTCTTCGGCATTGACTTCGGCCTGGTTCATGGCTGCCCGTATCGCCTCGGCCATCTCCGCACCGTCGGGCCGCAGGCCGGTCATGTGGTAGGCGTTGCAGCGTGCGGCGTACCCGGCGACCTCGGCGTAGATGCGCGCGCCGCGGCGGCGCGCGTGTTCGTACTCCTCGAACACGAACATCGCCGAGCCTTCGCCGAGGACGAAACCGTTGCGACTGCGGTCGAACGGCCGAGAGGCGTGCTCCGGGTCGTCATTTCGCGGTGTGGTGGCCTTGATCGCGTCGAAGCAGGCCAGGGTTATCGGGGAGATCGGCGCGTCCGTCGCACCGCCGACCACCACGTCGGCCGAGCCCTCGGCGATCAGCTCCACGGCGTGACCCACCGAGTCCAGCCCGGAGGTGCAGCCCGTGGATACGGTGGAGACCGGGCCTTCGGCACCCAGTTCCCAGGCAACCTCGGTCGCCAGCGAGCTCGGTACGAAGTGGTTGTACAGGTGCCCGACGGCGTATGCCTCGTCGACGTTCCAGTGCTGACCCCCATTGGACACCACCACGTATTCCTGTTCCAGTCCCATCGTGCAACCGACCGCGCTGCCGACGACGACACCGGTGCGAGCCGGGTCGAGTGCGGACGGGTCGATGCCGCTGTCGGACAGGCATTCTCGTGCGCTCACCACCGCCAGCTGCGCGGCCCGATCCATCCGCCGGATCTGTTGTGGGGCAAGCCCTTCGGCGACAGGATCGAAATCACATTCGGCAGCCACCTGCGAGCGGAACCGCTGCGCGTCGAACAGGGTGATCCGCCGCGTCGCGGTGCGGCCGGAGGACAACAGATCCCAGAACGGCTTGGCTCCGGTGCCACCGGGCGCGACGACCCCGATACCGGTCATGACGACACGACGTTTCATCTCTCGGAAATCCTTACGGTTGCAGGCCGCGTCAGGCCTTGATGAACTCCAGCCTCGGCTCATAGAGGTTGGCGACGTTGGTCGCGCGTGCCCGGATCTCCTTGGCGTGGTCGGCGAATCCGGGTGCCGCGATGGCGTCCCGCCACGACTGGACGTCGGTCCACAGCGCGATGTTCACGTATTCGTCGGCACGCGAGGCATCTGTGTGCTTAGACAAGGTGAACTGGACGAAGCCGGGCTGTGCGGCCATGAACTCCGAGATGTCGGCGAACACCCGCTCGAACTCCTGCGGGTCGCCGGTCACGGTGAAGGTGTTGACGAAAGTCACGATGCCCTTGTCGGTGGCGTCGTAGCGGTCCTTGGCGTTCTGGGCCGTAGCGGTCATCGGTGCTGCTCCTGAGATCGTTTTCCTGGTGTCGTCAACGGTGCGCCCCGCGCCTCGTACCCGGCTAGATTCTCGACTCACAACAGGCTCAAACCCCCGTCTACAACGGCGATCGAGCCGGTAGCGAACTCGGCTTCATGCGCGGTCAATTGCCTTGCCCACCAGGCGATTTCCTCCGGCTTCCCGACGCGACCGGCAGGCGTTCTCGTCGCTGTATCGGAAAGGAAGGCGCGGTACTGCTCCGGCGTGGAGCCCATCCGAACGCCCATCCCGGAGGCGACGACGCCCGCCGCGATCGCCACGACCCGAATCCCCCTCGGTGCCAGTTCGACCGACCATGTCCTGGTCAGGAATTCGAGCGCGACCTTGGTTGCGCCATACACCGAGAATCCGGGCCACGCGCGTCCACCGGAGGCCCCCGAACTGCTGATATTCAGCACCGTGCCGTGGGTTTCGGCGAGCGCGTCGAGTGCCGCACGGGTGAGAAAAACCGGCGCGAGGAGATTGACCGCCACCTGGGTCTCGGCGGCGGCCCGTTCGACGTCCACGAGTGCGGCCGGGGCGGCCGTTCCCGCGTTGTTGACGAGAACATCGACGCGTGCGAAGATCCGCAGCGCCGTCTCGACGACGTGTTCGGCGGCACCCGCTTCGGTCAGATCGGCCGCGAGTACGCGAATGTTGTCGCGCCCCGCCGCCGTCGCGCGCAGGGTGGACTCCGTGCGCCCCACCACGAGCACGTCGCAATCCTCTGCGTAGCTGTGGGCGAGCGCCCTTCCGATTCCGGTCCCGCCGCCGGTGATGATCACGCCGCGTCTCTGCTTGGAGGTCATGCCCCGAAGTTAGGTTCGCGCACTCGCAGCGCGGTCGAGATCCGCTGATGCTCAGACTATTTCGTCGTCTCGAGTGACCACGCGTTCGGCGACCAGTAGTTCACCGTCGACGCGCACGAGCACGTCCTCACACACGCACATCGCGTGCAGGTACGACCCTTTGCCGCGCTCGGTCCTGACCACCTGCACGTAGGACTTGGCGAAGATCGATCCGTCGGCGCGCACCTCGACCAGGATCGTGCTGTAGCAGCGGCGGTATCGAATACCGTCGGCGGACAACTGGTCCGCGTTGGCCCGCAGTCCGGCTGCCAGCGTCGTGCGCCCCACGATCGGCGTGCTGATCTTTGGCGGCGAAACCATGGTGCCGTCTTCGGTGAAGGTGGCGGCGGTCTCCTCGGCGCGTCCCTCGTCCATCAACTGGACGTGGCGGGCGTAGAACCGCACCACCTCGGCGCAGACCTGTTCGTATGTCTTCTCCCCTACCGCTGCGTTCACGGTCTACCGCCTCTCGACTGGATTGATTCCTCAAACCTGGCGGTACCCGGTCGAAGTCCGCTGGAGAAGCCCTCGGGCCTCCCTGTGCGGCGGCTGGGATCAGACGGACACCGGAGGGACCCGCGCCCCGATCCGGTGCGCGGGCCCCTCCAGGCGCGTGTCAGGCGGCGGCCACCGGTTCGGCGCGAAGAACATGCGTCGCGATCGCCGCGGCCAGCGCCGAGTGCACCGCGGTCGGGAAGCTGTGGCCGAGGCCAGGGATTTCGAGCAACTCGGCGCCCGGGATGGATTCGGCGAGGAACGCGCCGTGCGGCGGTTGGTGGACCGGGTCCAGCGGCCCCTGGATCACCAACGTCGGCGTGTGCACATTCGCCAGTTCGCCACCGCGATCGGTGATATCGGCGGTCTCGCTGATCTTCGGCTGGTTGAGTCCCGCGATTCCGGAGTGCGCGATTTCCCGCTGCTCCCAGCGCCGGAACTCGCCAGGGTCGAACGGCAGCGCGGAGCCCGACATCGCGCGCGCCAACTCGACCCGGCGGTCCAACTCGGCCTCGACGTCGTCGAGGATCGGCGGTTGCATGATCAGGTCGAGCACCTCCCGACGGGGCGCGGGCAACCCGCTCGGGGTCGGTGCCCCGTTGTAGGCACAGTCGCAGCTGGTGAAGAAGTCCACGGTCAGCGCGGCCGCGCCGGTCATCGTCAAGCTGCGCAGACGGTCGGGATAGTCGAGTGCGATGAGCTGTCCGGTCGCCGCACCCAGCGCGAAGCAGACCAGGTGGACGCGGTCGATCTCCCAGCCGTCCAAGACCGCCATCGCGTCGGAGGCCAGCTCATAGAAGGTGTACGGCTGGGGATCCGCACGGAGGGAAACCGTCCGCCCGGTGTCGCGGTGGTCGTACCGGATGACGTGCAGTCCCTTCGCCGCGAGCGCTGCCACGAATTCGTCGGGCCAGCCTCGCGAGCTGTGCGCGCCGAGCAGGAGCAGCGGAGGGTCGCTCGGGTCGCCGAAATCTTCGGTCCACAGGCGGAGGTCAGCTGTGGAGACGACGCGTTCTGCCATGGAATTCACGCTTCCTATCTGATGTGCCCGACTCAGCCGAAGTCGTCGTGTGACTCGGCCCCACCTTGCCGCACAGGGCTAGCGGGGCGGCTCGAAACACACTCGAACTTCGATGGGGCCGGTACCGCGCGCTGGCACGCGGCTGTCAACGGCGCGGCAATATCTGAATTACGCACTGGTGCAACGTGTTCCCGGCATGCGGGAGCACACTGGCGAGCATCACTCTTCGCGTGTGCGGGGACCCGGGTGTATGTCCCGGATCCCCGCCCGGCGCTGCCACCGCTCGCAAACGCGGCGAGCGGATCTTTTCCGGCTACCGCGTGCCGACCACTCGGCTCAACGGAACAGGTCGGCGTTCGCCGTGGCCCATGCCTTGAAGGTGGTGGCGTGGCCGGTGAGGTCGGCCACCGTCGTCGTCGCGAGCTGCGGCTGATCGACCCTGGTGGCAAGGCCGTTCACGAAGTAGCCCGCGTAGTCGCCCATCGCGGGCTCCAGCAGCGCGATGAGCTCCTCGGGTGGCACCGTCACGAATTCCAGTTCGCGGCCGATCGCGTCTGCCAGATACTGGAGACGCTGTGCCCTGGTAATGGTTTCGGGGCCGGTCAGGTTGTAGGTCTTGCCGAGGTGCCCTTCGCTGACCAGGATGTTCGCGGCGACCCGGGCGATATCGTCCATGGCGATGGGAGCGTTCCCCGAATCCGGGTACGGTTCGCGCACGGCGCCGGTCGTGCGAATCTGCTCGGCCCAGTCGGTGGAGTTCTCCATGAATTCACCCGTCCACAGGTGTGTCCAGCCGACATCCGACTTTTCGACCGCCTGTGCGATGGGGTGCCAATTGGTGTTCTCGTCGCCGGACAGGTCGACGACGTGCGGAATGCCCGCTCGACTCACCAGATCGACTACGTCGGTGATGGTTTCGAGCGAGGGTGCGAGATACACCCGGTCGACACCTTCGAATGCGGCGGGCAATGAGGAAGGCCGTTTGAGGTAGCCCTTGACTACCTCTACTTCGGGTGGGAACGCGGTGCGTTCCGGATGGTTCGACAGCGCACGAATGTCATCGGCACCCAGGTTCACAAGATGATCCACCACCTTGCGGCCGATATTTCCAGTAGCTCCTGTAACGAGTATTTTCATGCCCCCAGGCTAGACAGATCAGTGACCATCGCGCACATAGAAATCTGTCGTGTGGCGGACACGAACCTGTCCTACTCGGTCACCGACCGCAGCGTCTTGCCACATTTTCCTGATCCATCTCTCTTATCAGTTGTCCTGATGCTCCGACCACCCGATCCACAGCGTCCGACCGCGTTCACCGTCGCGCCCGACACTGATGCGTAGGCACCCCCACAGATGGGTTATTTTCGATTAGTCAAGACCTCAAAGTATTTGTATACAGGCACGAAACACCAACGCACACAGGGTGGTTCGCGACAGATTCATACATTGACGTAGGCATGAAAGCCGGTATATCGTACGGGACATATCGGTCAGAGTCTGATCCGGGGAGGCAGCAAGATCCATGCGAGGGTCATTGGATCCTCATTTTCGATGTTCCAGGCAAGAGGCGCCGCCGTGAAGAGCGCCGATATTCAGTGTTTGGGGGAAGTATGGAATTTGGCGTGCTCGGTCCACTTTCGATAGAGCATCAAGGTAAATCAAATGTCCCCAGTGCTCCGAAACTACGCACCGTATTGGCGATGCTGCTGATCCACTCCGACCAAGTGGTACCGGTGTCCTCGCTTGTCACCGACCTCTGGGATGAGCTTCCGCCGGCGAGCGGGCTCACCACACTGCAGACGTACGTGCTCAATTTGCGCAAATACTTCGCGGGCGTCACCGGCCTGTCCCCGACGGAAGTCACCAAGCAGATCCTGATGACACGCCCCGGCGGATATCTGCTGCACGTCGAACCGAACGCTCTCGATATGCATCGCTACGATGCCCTCGTCGATTCCGGACTGGCCGCACTGGCCGGCGGAAACGACGAAGAAGGAATCGCCGACCTCGACGCAGCCCTTCGCACGTGGCGTGGTCCCGCGCTCGTGGACATCGCCACGGGGCGGGTGCTGGCGTCCAAGGCGCTGCAACTGTCGGAATCGAGGCTCGTCACCATCGAGTACATGCTCGACGGTGAACTTCGCCTCGGTCGGTACCGGGAAGTCCTGTCTCGGCTCGCCGCGTTGTGCGCTGAATACCCCCTCAATGAACGGTTGCACGCGCAGTACATGCGGGCGCTGCACCTGAGCGGGCGGCGGGCGCAGGCACTGCAAGTGTTCCACCGCTTGCGCGTCGCCCTGGTCGACGAACTGGGGTTGGATCCGGAGCGTGGCCTGCAGGAACTGTATTCCGCGATCCTCGGTGTCGACGACGACGCCCGAATCCTCACCCTCACCGCCCGCCCCGCGATGTTAGCCGGCCGCGGCGCCCCTGCCGCGCTGCGCATCGCGCACTCCCCGGTCCGCAACGTCTCCACCGCGCACGCCGACGTGCGACCGTAGTTGTCGCCGGGCTCGCCGACCACGCCGTGCACGACCCCACCGTCGGCATCGGCCACGAGAATCATCTGGTTCTCCAATATCGTTGTCACGAAAGCGAATACGTCCCCGAGCGAATCCTTGGTGGCTCTCTCGGACACTCTATCGAAGCTCAGGGGGTGTTCGCACATAGAAATGTGCGAGCGCTGGTCAAGACGGCGCAGGCCGAGGCTGCGGCGGCGCCATTCGCGTGCGTGAACCTGAGAACCGGCGCTGCATCGGAACTTCCACGAGCCGGTGCAGCCCCCACGCCAGCAGCACCGTCCCGCCCAGACCCACCACCCACAGTCCGATCGATTGCAGGAGGTTCGGCTGAAATTCGTTGCCGTAGAGGCGATACATGGTGTAGAGGACCAGTTCGTGCAAGAGGTAGAACGCGAATGAGATGTCGCCGAGCCACACCATCGGACGACTGGCGAGCCACGATCGCCCGCCCTCGACGTCGGTGGTGGCCACCGCGGGAATGAGCAACGCCAGCGGCAGGATGGTCGCCGCGACGATCGCGAACGTGGTCGGCAGCGACGACGCGGCCACATACCCGGCGACGAACACCAGCCCCGCCCAGAGCGGTCGCACCCTCGGCCATTTTCCCGTCATGACGATCCGCGCCATCACCATGCCCAGCACGAAGTCCAGCGCGCGCACCGGCGGGAACACGTAGACGAACCAGTATTCGTACTCGGGTATGGCCTCCCACCACACCTGAGGCTGTGCGGGCAACAGCTTCGCGAACACGGGCATCAGCAAGACCGCGGCCATGATCGCGCCCGCCCACCACCACAGTCGCTCCGCCCTGATCCGGCGCACCAGCACGATCAGCAACGGAAACGACAGATAGAACAGCGCCTCCACCGACAACGACCAACTGACGTCGTTCACGCCGAAAGCCACGTCGAGGTCGGGCCACCACGCGTGCAACAACAACAGTTGTCGCACGCTGCCGACGATCTCCCGACCGCTCGACAGCATGAGCCCGATCGCGAGCAGGAATGTGACGAGGTGGTTCGGGTAGATCTTGAACAAGCGCCGCCGCCAGAACCGCGTCGGGCGATCATGCTCGCGCGCCGACCACGTGAGCACGAACCCGCTGAGCACGAAGAAGAACCCGACACCGACGTAGCCGCCCATCTTCACCACGTCCATGAATGCCATCGAAACGTCGCCGGGGGGCAACAGGCCGGGCTGGAACGCGGCGTGCGTCGCGAAGACCATCAGCGCGGCGATCCAACGCAATCCGGTCAGCGACGGCAGCCTTGTCCTCGACCCGGCCGCTGCCTCGTCCCCGCTCACCGCTCGTCCACCAATGCCACCGCACGGGCCCACCCCGCCCCTGCCCGCGCCACCTTGACCGGAAAGCAGACGACGGTAAACCCCTGTGGCGGAAGCAGTTCCAGGTTCGCCAGCCGCTCGACCTGACAGTACTCACGGTCGCGGCCCGCGAAGTGCGCCGGCCAGAGAACCGAGGGGTCGCGCGAGCGTTGATACCGGTCGATGATGTCGGTGAAGGGTGCGTCGAGGCTGAACGCGTCCGTGCCGATCACTTTCACCCCCAGATCCAGCAAGTAGTTCGTCGCCGCCCCGTCCAGCCCGGCGAAGTCCGTGAAGTACTTCGGTGTGCCCCGGTGTCGCTGCGCACCGGTGTGCAATAGCACGATGTCCATCGGTTCGGGCAATGTGGCGATCCGCGCGAATTCCCGTTCCAGCACTTCTCTTCCGACGGCACCGGTCGGCGCGTCCGACAGATCGAGTACGAGGCCAGGACGGTGAAACCAGTCCAGCGGCATCTCATCGATGTGCCGAGGACCGCCCTCCCGGTAGGAGGCTCGCGTCCCGTAGTGCGATGGGGCATCCACGTGCGTGCCGGTGTGCGTGGTCAGACTCAGCCGGTCCAACGACAGGAATTCGCCGTCGGGCAGGTCGTTCACGTCGAAGCCGAGCCCGAAGTGCGCGGCCATTTCCGCACTCATGTGCCGAGCGCCCTCCGCCGGAGTGAGCACCGTGTGCTCCACCGGGTCCGATTCGTACTGCTCGCTATCCACGGGCGATGACAGGTCGATGATGTGCATTCGCCCTCCTGGACGGTTCGATCCGTCGCAGGGACGGCGCGCACAGCGGGGCCGAGCCCGCACGTCGCTGTTCGATTAGTCGTGCATCATCGAGGGTCGTCGCGGGGCCTCGAACTTCGGTGGAGGTTCGGGAGAAGCCAGGATTCGTTGGTCGTGACGTCCGTTCAGGGGTGGCCGAATTTCGTCTCGAGACGCGCGGGCCGGTCGTCGGCCTCCATTCATGTCCTAGCGGTTTTCGAATATCGAGCCGGAGACTGTCGGGAGGCAGTCGGTGGCGGCACGCGCCACCGAGCACCGGTGCGGCCGGGGCTGTTTCACCATCGAGGACGAGCCCGCTGCGCACGGATGTCGCCGACGCACTCGGGTCCAGTGGGAGTTGTGATGATCGGGCAAGCCACCGCTCTCGTGCTCGGCGGGACGGGTTCCGTCGGCACGCACGTCGTCGCGGCGCTGCGCGGCGGCGGCTATCGCGTCATCTCGGTGTCACGCGGACCGAGTAAGGCTGGCATCGACCATGTTTCGCTCGAACTCGCCACCGAAGACCCGCGACCATTGCTCGAGCTGCTGCGCCGATTCAGCCCCACCCTGGTGGTCAACGCGGCCGGATCGTACTGGGGCATGGATGAACCACAGATGTATCGGTCGCTTGTCACTCTCACCGAAACCACGCTGGTCGCGTTGGCGGCCCTGCCCGACCTGCGCGCTCGTTACGTCCACCTGGGCAGCATCATGGAGTACGGCCCACTTCCCACGTCCGGCCAGGTCGATGAGTCGGCGCCCACCGAGCCCCGATCTCCCTACGGTCGAATGAAGTTGGCGGCCACCACGGCCGTGCGGGCAAGCAAGGAACTCGGCGCCGTCGACGGGATCGTGCTGCGCGTGACCAACAGCCTCGGGCCCGGTGTGCATCACGGCACCCTGATCGGCAAAGTCGGCACCGCTCTTGCCGCCGGTCGGGCGCGTATCGAGTTGTCGACGTTAGGGGGATACCGCGATTTCATCGACGTGCGCGACCTCGGTGACGCGGTACACGCGGCGGCGCGCCCACCCACCGTCCCCGACGTCGTGAATATCGGTTACGGACAGGCAGTCTCGGTACGGCAGTTGGTTCACCGCTTGGCCGAGATCAGCGCGGTACCCGTCGATATCGTCGAAACGGCCACGGCGTCCGGCGCGCTCGGGGCCAGCGGGGCCAGCGCGCCCTGGCTGGAAGTGGCGACCGATACCGCCGAACGCACCCTCGGCTGGCGCGCCACCCGCAACGTCGAGCAAGCACTGCACGACTACTGGCTGACCTTCCGGTAGCGCGCCGCCCCACGTGCGCGCAGGCCAGAGCGCCGGTTGAGTCGGACTCACAGGGTCGGATCAGTGACGGCCCCGGAGTGGTCAGAAATCGACTTTTCCGTTCCCGCCGTCACTTGCCGTACCGCCAGCGCGCATCCACCGTCGAACGGCGCGACACCACGCCCCGCGCCCTGCCGTCCGGTCAAGCACTCGGTGGCGGCGACACGGCTGTCCACGTCACGCGAATCCTCCACTCCGCCAGCGGTACAACGATGCTCGTCGCCGTGGTCGAGGACGACCGGAGCGCCGATCCAGCGGCCCTCGACCTGCACGATCACCGCCGCACCGAGCACCGCTGGAGTGATCTTCTAGCGCACCACACGAGACTGTGCGCACGACACCTGCCCGCCGCGAACCGGTAGAGGGGAGACGAAGAGAATGCGCGTCCTGATCGCAACGTGGAACGTGCCGGGTCATCTGCGCCCGCTGGTGCCACTGGGCTGGGCGCTGCGCGCCCTCGGACACGACGTCGTGGTCGTGAGCAGCCCTGACATGGTCGATACCGTGCTCGGCGCCGGACTACCCGCGCTCGCCGCGGGTCCGCACTTCGATTCCTTCACGGCGCTGCGCGACGAATCCGCCAGGCGCGCATGGAAACCCGAGACAGAGGTACTCAGTACCGACCCGGCGATCGCCGCCGAGCAGGAAAAGCAGCGATTGATGATCGGGTTCGGGCTCGCAGCGGCCGCGGCGAAGGCCCAGGCCGCCGACGCAGTGGCCTTTGCCGAGCGTTGGCGCCCCGACCTGGTCGTCTTCGAGCCGACCGGAATCGTCGGACCCCTGATCGGCACGTTGCTCGGTGTGCCCACGGTCCGCCACCTGTGGAGTATCGACTTCACCGCGCGTATCGGGGAATTCGAGCACGATATCGTCGGCGAGCTCGCGCAACCCTTCGGTGTGACACGGATCGGGGTGAACGGCACGCACACACTCGATCCCGCACCCGCACGGTTGCAGATCGCCGACGACCGAGGCCGTGACCCGATTCGATTCATTCCCTACAACGGCCCCACGGTGCTGGACCCGTGGTTGTGGCAGCCGCCTCGGCGCCCACGGGTCGCAATCACCTGGGGCACTTCGAAGTCCGCGCTCGGCTTCGACCACATGGTGCTCGCGCCACGGGTGGTCGCCGCGCTCGCTCACCACGACGTAGAAGTCGCTGTGGCCGTCACCGACGACCAGCGTGAGCTGTTCGACGAGGTGCCCGACAACGTCGTGCACCTCGGCCCGGTTCCGCTGGACGCCCTGGTCTCGACCTGCTCGGTGCTCGTCGGCGGAGGCGGTGCGGGCACCGTGCTGACCTCGCTCGTCAACGGTGTGCCGCAACTGGTCATCTCGCATATGCCGGACGAGTCGATCCATGGTCAGCGGGTACAGGAAAGCGGATCCGGGCTGCATCTGCCGGGCGCCGACGTCACCGACAGCGAGATCGATACCGCCGTCCGACGGCTGCTCGGGACCGAATTTCGCACTGCCGCCAACGAACTGCGCGCCGATATGCGGGCCCGGCCGACACCGTTCGAGGTGGTCGAGCGGCTCGAACGCCTCGTCGCCGAGCACGCGCTCGCCCCGCAGTCGAGCGGACAGGGACGCCGAACGTGAAGGGCATAATCCTGGCGGGTGGCGCCGGTTCTCGGCTGCATCCGATCACCCGAGGCGTCAGCAAGCAACTGGTCCCGGTATACGACAAGCCGATGGTGTATTACCCGTTGTCGACCTTGATGTTGGCCGACATTCGCGACATCCTCGTGATCACGACACCGGAGGATGCCGAGGGCTTCCGGCGACTGCTGGGTGACGGTTCGCAATTCGGGCTGGCCATCGACTACGTGGTGCAACCGAAGCCGGACGGATTGGCCAGCGCGTTCGTGCTCGGCGCCGAGCACATCGGTGCGGGATCGGTCGCGCTGGTATTGGGCGACAACATCTTTCACGGTCCCGAGCTCGGCACCCGGTTGCGCCGGTTCCACGGTCTCGACGGTGCGGCCGTGTTCGCGTACTGGGTCTCGGACCCCACTGCCTACGGCGTGATCGAATTCGCCGAGGGCCGTGCGGTATCGATCGAGGAGAAGCCCAAGGTGCCGCGTTCCCATTACGCGATCCCCGGCCTGTACTTCTACGACAACGACGTGGTCGAGATCGCGCGCGGCCTGCGCCCCTCCGATCGTGGCGAATACGAGATCACCGACATCAACCGGACCTACCTCGAACAGGACCGACTGCGCGTCGACGTGCTCGCCCGTGGCACCGCGTGGCTGGACACCGGCACCTTCGACTCGCTGCTCGACGCCGCCAATTATGTCCGCACCATCGGGGAGCGCCAAGGCCTGAAAATCAGCGTGCCAGAGGAGGTGGCCTGGCGGATGGGGTTCATCGACGACGAGCAGCTGTGCCGGTTGGCCGACCCGCTGGTGCGCTCCGGCTACGGCCGGTACCTGCTCGGACTTCTCGAACACGGAAGGGATTGGTAACAATGCGGGTTCGAGAATTGGCGATACCCGGTGCGTGGGAGTTCACCCCGACCGTGCGTGTCGACCCCCGAGGCGGTTTCGCCGAGATGTTCAAGGCGTCGGAATTCGAGCAGGTGGTGGGGCGGCCGTTCGACCTACTCCAGATCAACAGCTCGACCTCGGCCGCCGGGGTGCTGCGCGGTATCCACTACACCGAAGATCCACCGGGACAGGCGAAATACGTGACCTGCACGCGTGGTGCGTTCGTGGACGTGGTCGTGGACCTTCGACCGGATTCGCCGACCTTCGGCGCCTGGGACAGCATCATCATCGATGATGTCGACCGGCGCTGGGTCTTTCTGTCCGAGGGGCTGGGCCACGCACTGCTTTCCTTGGCCGACGACTCGACGGTGACCTATCTGTGTTCGTTGGAGTACAGCCCCGAATTCGACCACGCGGTGGACGCTTTGGATCCGGACATCGGCATCGCCTGGCCGACTGCCGACCGCGAAGGACGGGCACTGCACCTGCTGCGCTCCCCCAAGGATGCCGAGGCACCTCGTCTGCGCGAGACGGCCGTCGCGCGTCGCGGTGTCGCGTGACCGCCACCGAGGACGAATGATTCATGGAACACACCGAGCAGCACGGCCGACCACCCGTCGACGCCATGCGCACCGAAAACCCGTTCTATACGCAGCTGGGTCGCACCGGCCTACGGGTCAGCCGACTCGCGTTCGGGACGGTGAACTTTGGTGGGCGCGTGCAGGAACCGGAAGCTCACCGGCTCATGGACTACGCCGTCGCGCACGGCATCAACCTCTTCGACACCGCGAATCTGTACGGCTGGCGCGTGCACAAGGGATACACCGAAGAAGCCATCGGCCGATGGTTGCGTTCCCGATCCGGTAGTCGTGACGGGATCGTGCTCGCGACCAAAGTCGGCAACGAGATGGCATCGGGACCCAACGACCGTGGCCTGTCCGCGCGACACATCATCGCCGAGTGCGAGGCCTCACTGCGGCGCATGCGCACCGAATGGATCGATCTTTACCAGATGCATCGAGTGGACCGCACCGTCGGCTGGGAGGAGGTGTGGCAGGCCATGGAGCTGCTTGTCGGGCAGGGGAAAGTGCGTTACGTCGGATCCTCCAACTTCGCGGGCTGGCACCTCGCGGCGGCACAGGAGTCCGCCCGAGCGCGCCACTTCCTCGGACTGGCTTCCGAGCAGTGCCTCTACAACCTGACCACACGGTTCGCCGAATCGGAGGTGCTCCCGGCGGCGCACGCCTACGGCATCGCTGTGCTCGCGTGGTCACCACTGCACGGCGGACTACTCAGCGGCGCGGTGCGCAAGCTCGCCGAGGGGACCGCCGTGAAGTCGGCGCAGGGCCGCGCGCTCACGGCGATGCATCACCGGCGCGACACCATCGTGCGATACGAACGGTTCTGCGACCAGATCGGACGTGACCCCGCCCAGGTCGGGCTGGCGTGGGTCCTCGCCCGCCCCGAGGTCACCGCCGCGGTCATCGGACCTCGAACGATCGAGCACGTCGACGGCGCGCTGGCCGCACTCGACGCCCCCTTGTCGGAGGCAGAGCTGTCCGGCCTCGACACCTTGTTCCCGCCGACGGGCCGGGGCGGGCCCGCCCCGGAGGCCTGGATTTCCTGATCGCCGTCGCCCTTCCATCGCCTGTGCGCCTTTCGGTAGGAGGGGCGCTGCTACATCGGGAAAGGAATCCGCATGACAGAGCCCACCCACACGAACCCTCGGCGGCTGCCGCACGAGTCCCCGCAGGAGAAGCAGGTGCGTGAACGGCTCACAGAGCTGCTCATCGAGACACCGATACCGCCGGTGTATCTGATCGACAATCTTCCGGTGTACCTTCGGCGCCACCAGCTCGCGGATCTGCTGACCATGGACGCCCTCTATCGCCTGCTCCCCGAGTTACCCGGCGTGATCATGGAATTCGGCGTCCTCCACGGACGTCATCTCGCGATTCTCTCCGCACTGCGTAGCCTGTACGAGCCCTACAACTGCTTCCGCAGGATCATCGGCTTCGATACCTTCACCGGATTTCCCGACCTCTCCGACATCGACCAGGTGAGTCCGAGCGCGGCCGTCGGCAGGTTCGCTGTCCCACCCCGTGAGGTAGACCATCTGCGTGAGGTACTTGCCGTGCACGAGTCCGGCGACGCGGTCTCCCACGTCGAGCGAACCTTCGTGATCCAGGGAGACGTCCGGGAGACGGTTCCGCGATATCTGGCGGAGAATCCGGAGACGATTATCGGTATGGCCTTCTTCGACCTCGATCTCTACGAGCCGACTCGCGAATTACTCGAAGCGATCCGCCCACACCTGGCCAAGGGCAGCATCCTGGCGTTCGACGAGCTCGGACACCCCCGGTGGCCCGGTGTCACCGCGGCGCTGCGTGAGACGTTCGGCCTGGATCGGGTGGTGTTGCGGCAACTCCCGCACCGTGAGCAACCCGTGATCTATCTGAAGTGGGGTGAGTGAACATTCGAGGATGAATCGAGCACGACCCGACAACCCGGAAACGACCGGGACGCACTCTCCCGCGCGAAGAGATAGGCGAGACCAGATGACTGACGCAAATCCGCAGACCGACCCCGCGATGGTCGATTTCGAACAGAGCTATCAGGACCACACACTCTCGCCGGGCGACGCGACAATGGACCGGCTGCCCTGGGAAACCGGCAGACCACAGCCCGAACTGGTCGAGTTCGAGAGGTCCGGCAGCATTCACGGCGAGGTACTCGACATCGGTTGTGGACCAGGTGATTCCGCTATCTACCTGGCGGAGCGTGGATATCGGGTGACCGGACTGGATCTCGCTCCGACCGCCATCGAGCAAGCTCGTGCGCACGCGGCGGCCGATCGGATCACGGCGTCGTTCGATGTCGCCGACGCCCTGACACTCGTCGGCTACGAGGACCGATTCGACACGGTTGTCAGCAGCGCGTTGTTCCACTGCCTGGAGCCGCAGCAGCGCCGGGCACACGTCGCCGCGTTGTCGCGAGTGACGAGGACGGGCGGCACGCTCATCCAATTCACATTCGCCGAAGGGGAATTCAGCGCGGCGTTCGCACCGTACGCGATCGATGCGGACGGGTTGCGCGAAGCGTTCGGCACTCCCGAGTGGTCGATCACCGTCCTTCGCGCGGGCAGCCTCGCGGCGGTGGCTTCGGAGTCGATGTTGGATTCCTTCGCGCAGACCGGCTTTCGACCCGGGCTCGATGACGACGGGTTCATGCGACTGCCGATCTGGGTCTTGGTGGCCGAGCGCACCTGAGCCTCCCGAAACCACCGCCGCTGCCCGACCGGTGCGGCTATCGGTCGCCCCCTCGAATCACACCCACGTCTGTCCGGCACGCCAGATAGCTGACAGGCGTGGGTTTTTCGGTTCCATGCTCGGCAAGTCCCGGCGCGTCGTCGCTGGACGCGTCCGCGTGCTCGCGGGCTTCGAGACAGTCTTCAGAGGACTTCAAGTGTGACGCGAGTCGCTGCGCCCAGGATCGCCTCATGACGAAAACACTTCTCCTGCTCCTCGGAGTGCTGGCCGCCACGGTGGCGCCCGCACAGGCACAGGCACAAGCCATCGAATTCTTGCCGGTCGGCACTTGGCAGGGTCTGGTCAAGGTGAGCGAGGACCCACCGCACGAGGCGACGTTCCAATTCACCGAGTCGGGCAAGATCTGCCTGACCTACGGCCAGCCCGGCGACGCTTCCGGCACCGGTACCGGCACCTGGCAGCAAGCCGGGCATAACCGGTTCACCTTCGAACTCACCCACGACGTGATCCTCCCGGACGGCACATTGGCGGCCTACGTCGCGGTACAGCACACCGCCGACCAAAACGGCGACAAGTTCAGCAGCTCCGGCGACACCCAGGTCACCGATCCCGACGGCAACCCGGTGAGCTCGGGACCGTCCTCGATCGAGGCGACCAGGACCAGCCCCACTCCTTCCGGCTGCGCGTAGCCGACCGGACACCGTCGCATCGGTCATTCGAGCAACAGCCCACGAGGCAAGGGAATTCGATGACCGAGCTGGCTCCAGAGAGGTATTACCCATGGCCGACAGGCATCTCACACTAGAGGATTTCCAGGGCATCATGCTCGCCGCGGCCGGCGGCGACGACGGTGTCGACTTCGTCACCGACAGCGAGCGGGAGTTCGAGGATCTCGGCTACGACTCGCTGGCGCTGCTGGAGGTCGGCGGTCGAATCGAACGCGAATTCGGTATCTCCCTTGATGATTCGGTCCTGACCGGTGCGACCACGCCGCAGTCGTTCGTCGACGCCGTCAACAACGTGATCGCCACGGGAACCGCGGCATGAGCGCGCAGGACGAACGTGTCGCGCTGATCACCGGTGCGACCAGTGGCATCGGCCTCGCGGTGGCCGATCAGCTGGCGACCCAGGGGCATCGAGTCTTCATCGGAGCACGAACAGCGGAGTCCGTCGCGCAGACGGTGAAAGCCCTGCGGGAGCGCAATCCGCACGTTGACGGCACCGAACTCGACGTGCGGTCGGACGCCTCGGTGCACGAATTCGTCGCCGCCGCGGTCGCGCGCTTCGGCTCGGTCGACGTACTGGTCAACAATGCCGGGCGCAGCGGCGGTGGCGTCACCGCGGACGTGACCGACGAATTGTGGTTCGACGTCATCGATACCAACCTGCACAGCGTGTTCCGCATGACACGGGAGGTGCTCAACACCGGCGGAATGCGAGACAAGCCGTGGGGGCGGATCGTCAATATCGCGTCCACGGCCGGCAAACAGGGTGTCGTCCTCGGCGCACCCTATTCGGCCTCCAAACACGGAGTGGTCGGGTTCACCAAGGCGCTGGGCAACGAGCTGGCGCCGACCGGCGTCACAGTCAACGCGGTCTGCCCCGGGTATGTGGAAACGCCGATGGCGCAACGGGTCCGGCAGGGCTACGCCGCGGCCTACGACACCACCGAAGAACAGATCCTCGCCCGATTCCAGTCGAAAATCCCGCTCGGCAGGTATTCGACACCCGCCGAGGTCGCGGGATTGGTCGGCTACCTGGTCTCCGACGTCGCCGCGTCCATCACCTCGCAGGCGCTCAACGTGTGCGGCGGCCTCGGCAACTTCTGACCACTTCATCCATCCCGTCCAGGGAGGCGGCAATGTCTACAGCAGATCAGCACGAATGCGAGCACGAGATCACGATCGCGGCGCCCGCCGAGGTCGTCTACCGTTTGATCGCGGAGGTCGAGAACTGGCCGCGCATCTTCCCACCCACCATCCATGTCGATCAGGAGTCCACCGGCGACCGGGAGGAACGTATTCGGATCTGGGCCACCGCGAATGGCGAGCCGAAGAGTTGGGTCTCACGGCGCACGCTGGATCCCGACCGGTTCCGGATCCGCTTCCAGCAGGAGGTTTCGGCGCCGCCGGTCGCCGCGATGCGCGGCGAGTGGATCATCGAGCCGGGTCAGGAAGGCAATTCGCGAGTGCGCCTGCTGCACGGCTACCGCGCTGTCGACGACGACGCGCAGGCCCTGGCGTGGATCGATGCCGCCGTCGACCGCAATTCCCGTGCCGAGCTGGCCGCACTGCGCGAGAACGTCGAATCCACCGTCGCGGCCGTGGACTCGACGTTCTCTTTCGAGGACTCGGTGCTGGTGCGCGGCGTCGCCGAGGATGTGTACGCCTTCGTCAACGAAGCCGACCGGTGGGTCGAGCGACTGCCTCATGTCGCGTCGGTCCGGTTCGAGCACACCGAACAGGGGGTGCAGACCCTCGAAATGGATACCAAGGCCAAGGACGGATCCACCCACCGCACCATGTCGTATCGGGTGGTGTTCCCGGCGAATCGAATCGTGTACAAGCAGGTCACGCTGCCGAAATTGCTTGCGCTGCACACGGGTGTCTGGACTTTCACCCCCGTCGGCGACGGCGTCCTCGCGTCGTCGCGACATACCGTGGTGTTGAACACCGAGAACATCACGTCGATCCTCGGTGACACCGCCACTCTCGCCGATGCGCGCGACTACGTGCGAAATGCCCTGAGCACCAACAGCAGCGCCACCCTGGACCTCGCCAAGGCTTATGCCGAGGACCGGGCGGGTTTCGCCGCCGCCGAGTGATCGTGGCTACGACCGACTCGGCGCGGACGTCGCCGAAGCCGCCACCGGTTGGCGAGGCTCGGCACGCCGTACGGGAGGCTACCTCGGTGCGCCGAATCGGTTTGGCGGCTGGCGACCTCACCCTCTCGGCGCTGTTGTGCGAGGCCGAGAACCCGCGCGCGACGGTCGTCGCGCTGCACGGCGCCGGTGCGAATGCGCACTACTTCGACGGCCGCGCGCACCCCGATGTTTCCTTCCTCGCACTGGGGGCGCGACTCGGATACACGATGTTGGCCGTCGACCGTCCCGGATATCGACGATCGATGCCGGATCTGCCTGGTGGACAGCGTATTTCGCGACAGGCACATACCGTGATGGTGGCCCTGCGGGACTTCCGCGCGCACAACGCGGTCGGCAAGGGCGTCTTCCTGCTCGGGCATTCCTTCGGTAGCGCGGTCGCCATGACCATGGCCGCCGATTCGGCGGCCATGGATATACTCGGACTCGAAATATCAGGGTGGGGGACCGCTTTCGCGGACTGCGCGCAGCCGGACGCGCTGCGCTTGCACTGGGGCGCGCTGCGGCTGTACCCGCCGGGCACGTTTCGCTCCGCCGCGTCGATCCTTGGTGAAGTGCCACGCAGCGAGCGAATCGAGGCATTCGGTTGGACCGCGACATTCGCCGAAGTCGCGGCGAGAATCACGGTCCCGGTGCACGTGACGTTCGCCGAACACGAGGCGCTGTGGCGCCATGACGCGCTGTCCGTCCGCGAGCTCGGCGACACCTTCCACGGCACACCGACAGTCCTCGTCGAACACCAACTCGGCGCCGGACACAACATCAGCCTCGGCTGGGCGGCCAGGTCCTATCATCTGCGCACGCTCGGCTTCTTCGACGAGTGTTTGGTCGCGCGAGCCGTGAGATGAACGCGCGACCGTGAGCCGGTCGCTATGGCGTGCTCAACGTCTGGCCGGGGTTCTCCTGGTGGCCGGATGTCATGGCGCCACGATGGTGATCGGTGCGCACCAGACCCCACCCGCCCGAACCACCGATCCCATCACGGGCCGACCACGATCAGACCGACCAACCCGCCCGATCGCGTCAGACTCCCTCGCGGACACCGATCACGGCATCGAGTTCCACGAGCGCGCCCTGCGGCAGCACATGCGTGGGCAGCGCGGTGCGGGCGTGGGCGCCAGCGTCGCCGAGAACCTCGCGCAACAGACGTGAGGCACCGTCGGCGACCGTGGGTTGATCGATGAAATCCGGTGCGCTCGCGATCCAGATATTGAGCTTCACCACACGTGCGACATTGTCCAAGCCGACGGCTTCGTGCACGCGCGCCAAGAGGTTCAGTGCCGAGGTCTCGGCGGCACCGACCCCCTCCTCGATCGTCGCGTCCGCGCCGACGCGGCCTCGCAGAATCTCCCCCGACGCCGTGCGAGAGATCTGCCCGGAGACCCAGAGTGTGTCCCCCCACCGCACGCTGGCCGCGTAGGCGTAGCGCGGCGCGCCAAGGGTCGGAAGTTCGAGCGACAATGCGTCGAGGCGTGCGTGCGCGCCGGTCATGCTGGCATCCAATTCACTAGCGGGACAAAGTGGTTCGTCAGGTCGACGCGTGCGAGATGGAGGAACCAGCCCCGCACGCGTCCGTCGTCATCGTTTGCTCACGATGTAGGTGCGGTCGCGCCCGATGTACCAGAGGTCCTCGGTGCCGATGGCGGCATTCTCGTAGCGCCAGGGGATTTCGGCCGCGCCGAACGAGCCGACGTCGAGCATGTGCTTGTAGCCGGGACGCAGCTCGTTGGCGAACGACTCCTGCTTACCCATCAGATGGCCCACATTGCGTTTGCGGTATTCGGTATTGAAGTCGACCTCCGTACCGAGCATGCCGATCTCGACCATCCGATCCAGATGCGGCGCGAGGTAACGCAGCGTGCCCTCGTGCACGTCCTCGCACAGCACCCCTGGCACGAGCTGACCGATGATCCCTTCGCGCACCACGTCGAAGAAGAAGGAATATGCCTGCTTCGCGGCCGCGGTACGCGGCAGCGAGCGCGCCATGTCGGAAGTCGCCACGGTGACGCCGTCGATGACGACACGCACCCCCGCATCGAGCTGGATGCATGTCGTCTCGTCGTTGATCGGAAAGTCGACGGGCGGGCCGGGAAACAGCATGCGGTTGGAGGAATGCAGGTTCGTGAAATAGGGCTCGACGCCGAACGGGATCTCGTGGCTCGTGTGGAACTCGGTGATCTTGTTCAGGTACACCGCGTAGATGTCGAGTTCGGTGAACGTGTTGCCCGCGTCGAGTTCGGTTTCCGCCCAGGCCAGCGCCTCCTCGATGGCGAAGACGCTCGTGCGCGCGGCGACAACCTGGAAGGCCAGGTCTTCGTTGTCGCGAATATCGCGCCAATGCGCGAGGTCTCGGGAGACCGGAACCAGTTGCGCCGCCGCGTGTTCCAGCTCGCGAGCCAAGCCGACGCTGATCCATTCCTCCTCGACACCCACGCGAGGTCCGGCCCCGAGCTCACCGATCGCCGCACCGATCGACGGGAAGCGACCGACCTGCGCGCCGGAGGTCGGCGCGGTGTCGGCGTCGGTCAACACCAGCAGCTTGTCGGAACCGGCGAGCCACACCGCGACCGTCGACGACGACGGGGCGAACCCGGTCACCTCGGTGAAATTGGGCGGCGCGGCCAGCAGCAACGCGTCCAACGAACGGTCGGCCACCAGTGCGCGCAGCGCGGAGAACCGCGTATCGGCGGTCGCGGTGAACTCCCCCGCCAGGCCCGACAGATGCTCCACGTCCTCGATCAGACGCCGCGCGATGTCCACGCCGGTCGCACGCCACCCCGCGAACCGCGCGAGCACCTCGTCGAGATCGACTTCGTATGCGGTGACCGGAGTGGGGTCCTGATCGTCAACGACGAGCCGCACCGAATCCGACAGCGCGAGAAAGTGGCTGTAGACGACGTCGGCGGCGAGCCGAACGTCCGACCCGGCGGCGAGCTCCCGCACCAGGCTGCTCAGGGACGCCGAAGCGGGGGTATCGGCGACGACACGCGGATCGATCGTCACCCAGGGCGCGTAGAACTTGATCCGGTCCTTCGGCACCCCGGCCGAGAGCGCGTTGCCTTGTTCCTGTTGGCGCACCAACAGGAACTCGTCGTCGTCGATGTCGGCGATCAGTGGCGCCACCAGCGGGGAGGAGTCGAGTCGGATCGCGGAGAACAGCAGGCTCTTGTGCGCCTCGAGTCCGTAGCTTCGGGTGACCCGTGCGGGGTCTGCGGTGATACTCAGCATTTCGTCCCTCTCGTGTCGAGCGGTGTTGTGGGATAAGGGTTTCGATGGCAGGTCTCAGCTGATTCCGGTGGTGACCCCGATGTGTGCTTCGATCTCGGTGACGTAGTCGGAGAACACCGTGGAGAAGCGGTGCTCCTTGCCGCGCGGTCGCGGCAGATCGATCGCGATGTCCGCGACGATCCGGCCGGGTCGACCGCCGACCACGACCACGCGGTCGCCGAGCCACACCGCCTCGGAGATGCTGTGGGTCACGAAGAGCACGCTGCATCCCGCCGCCTGCCAGATACGCTGGATCTCGAAATTCATCGAGTCGCGGGTCATGGCGTCGAGCGCGCCGAACGGCTCGTCCATCAACAGCAATTCGGGATGCGAGACCAGCGCGCGGCAGATCGCCACGCGTTGCTGCATGCCACCACTGAGTTCGTAGGAATAGCGGGTGGCTCGGTCGCCGAGACCGACCATATCGAGCAGTTCCTGTGCGTAACGCCGCGCCTTGTCGGTGCGGGCGCCGCGAAACTCCAAGGGCAGCAGCACATTGTCGATATTGTTGCGCCACGGAAGCAGCACGGGGCTCTGGAACACCATCGCGATGTCCTCGAGTCCCTCGCTGATCGGGCGACCCTTCACCAGGATCTCCCCCTCGGTGGGTTGCTGTAGTCCGGAGATCGTCTTGAGCAGGGTGGTTTTCCCGCTGCCGGACTGGCCGACGATCGAGACGAACTGGCCGGGATCCACCTGGAAGTCCAGCCCTTCCAACACGGTGTTGTCGTGTCCGTCGCGGGACCGGTAGGTCACGCCGATGCTGTTGACCGAGATGGCGTATTCGTTGTTCATGGTTCTGTCCGCCTGTTACGGGGCCGGGATGGTCTCGTCGCGATGCAACGGCGCGAGAAAATCGTTGGTGTAGACCTTGTCTGGGGTGAGACCGCTGTCCTCGGGCAAACCGAGGAACTGCTGCGCGACGTCGAGCATCTTCTGCGCACCCGCGTCGTCCATGACGCCGAAGTCGTTCGCGGACCGACCCGTTCCCCAATTCAAGGAACATTGCTCACGAATCGCCAGTGTCACCGTGTCGGTTTCGAAACCGGATACCTGGCGGCGGAAATCCTGTGCGGCCTCGTCGGGGTGCGCACACGACCAGAGGAAACCCTTCTGCATGGCCCGATTGAATCGGCGTACCTGATCGGGGTTCTCGGCGAGTTTCTTGTCCGAGACAACCATGCCGTTGCCGTAGAGGTCGATGCCGAGATCGGACCATTTCAACACCACCGCTTCGCGGCCGAGCGCGTCGATGGCGGGCTGATCGGAGATGTACAACGCGAGATTCGCATCCCACTGTCGCGCCAACAAGCCGGGGATCTTCGATCCGCTGGAAGCATGCACGACATGGACGTCGCCTTCGGTCAAACCGAGCTTGCTCATCGCGAACGGCCACATCGCGGTCATCGCACCCGCGCCCTCGGTGGCAAGGGTTTTTCCGCGCAGATCATCCCATCCGTTGATTCCGTTCCCCTCGATCGCGACAACGGCATAGGCGGACCTGGCCTGCAGGAGGTTGACCTGCTTTACTCGCGCGCCTCGCCCCTGACTGATGATGGTGGCGCCGAAGTCCGCGAAACCCGCGTCCACCCTTCCGGTTTCGACGGAGGTGACGGTGTTGGTCGACCCCGAACCCGGCATGATGGTGACGTCGATTCCCTCGGCCCGAAAGAAGCCGCGCTCGACCGCCGCGAAGAACGGCGCGTGTTTGGGCAGGTACCCGACGTCCATCATCACTGTCATCGAATTCTTGCCGCCGCCAGCGCACGCCGAGACGAGCACCAGTAATATCGCGCCGACGAGCGCGGCCGATATGCGTCGCGTATCGCGCATCCGAGTCTCCGATCCCGCGCTCACTTCGTGTGGTTCTTCCACGGAATCAACTTGCGGCCAGCGAGATCGACGAGGAAGAACAAGGCAAGGGCGATACACGCGAGCACAATGAATGCCGCGAACATCGAGGGCAGATCGACCTGACTGTTGGCCAGCAGGATCACATACCCCAATCCCTTGGAGCCCGCGATGAATTCGCCGACAACCGCGCCACCCACCGCAAGGGAGATGGAGATCTTCGCACCCGAGAAGATCGAGGGCAGGGCATAGATCAACTCGATCTTCGTCATTTTCTTCCACTGCGAGGCCTTGTTGATCCGCGCGAGTTCCTGCAATTCGTTCGGTACCGAGCTCAGCCCGTCGTAGGTATTGATCACCAGCGGGAAGAACGCGATCGCCATCGCCACGAAAGCCTTGGATTCGAAGCCGAACCCGAACCACACGATGAACAGTGGTGCGAGCGCCACCTTGGGAATGGTGTCGATCGCGACGAGCGCCGGGTAGAGGAAGCTGCGGATCGTCTTCGAATAATGCAGCGTCGCACCACACAAAACACCGAGCGCGGTGCCCAGTGCGAATCCGGCCAGCGCCTCTTGCAGCGTGACGAAGGTGTTGCTCGCGAAATACTCCGGCCGCTCGAGGAGTTCCGCGAACGCCGAGACCGGCCCGACCAGGAGGAACTCCGGCGGGTCGAAGATCACCACCAACAGTTGCCAGATGGCGAAGAGCCCGAAGATGCCCGCGACCGCCTTCATCCCGGTCGCGACCGAATCACGAGCTGGCATCCAGTTTTTCCTGCGACGTTCTCGCGGTACCCGAGGCTGCTGCTCGGTGGCCGATGGCGCCGCGGCGTTCGCACCGATCTCAGAAATGGCCACCGCGTGCACCCCCGTCGACGGGTGCGCAACAACGCACGCAGAACGTTCCGATCGACAGCGGCGGCGATCCGGCCCGCGCCCGACAGTCCGGTGTGGGTAGCGAAGATGTCATGGTTTCCTCACAGCGTTGGAAGGGGTCGACCAGGCATTGGTCGTGGTCGTTGGTGGTCAGACGGTCGCAGGTGCGGACCGCTCGAGCTGGCCGTCGACCCGCCGCCACACGCCCAACGGATTACCGTCGGTGAGTTCGGCAGGCAGCAGGGCCTCCGGCACGTCCTGGTAGGCGATCGGGCGCAGGAAACGGTCGATCGAGAGCGAGCCGACCGAGGTGGCGCGAGCGTCGGAGGTCGCGGGAAACGGCCCGCCGTGCACCATCGCGTGTCCCACATGGACGCCGGTCGGCCAGCCGTTGAACAGGATGCGACCCGCACGTTCCTCCAGCAGCGGCAGCAGGGTCTCGGCCAGGGCGGTGTCCTCGGCCGCCGCGTGCACGGTGGCGGTGAGCTGCCCCTCCAGTGCGCTCACCGCAGCGGCGAGTTCCGCGGTGTCGGCGCAGCGGACAAGCAGTGACGTCGCACCGAACACCTCGGCCTGCAGTCCCGGATCGGCCAGGAATCCCGCGGCGTCAACGGTCAACAGTCGAGCGAATCCGGCGGCCGCGCCCTCCGGTCGCTCGCCGAGCGCCAACTCCTCGACACCGTCGCGCTCGGCCAGTGCGGCGCCGCCCGCCGCATAATTGTCGGCGATCGCGCCGGTGAGCATCACGGCACCGGTATCGGCGGTGATCGCCTCGGTGGCCGCCGCCGTAAATGCTTCGAGCCCTTCGCTTTCCACCGCAAGCACGAGCCCGGGGTTGGTGCAGAACTGCCCGGCACCGAGGGTCAGCGAATCGACGAACGCCGCGCCGAGTCCGGCGCCACCCTCGGCAAGCGCGGCGGGCAGCAACAGCACCGGGTTGATGCTGCTCATCTCCGCGTAGACCGGAATCGGTACCGGCCGGGCGGCAGCTTCCGCCGCGATCGCGAGTCCACCGGCCCGCGATCCGGTGAAGCCGACCGCGCGAATGCGTGGATCACGGACGAGTCGGGCGCCGATCGCGTTTCCGGCACCCACGATCTGCGCGAAGGTTCCCTCCGGCATGCCGGTGTCCAGTGCGGCGTCGAGAACCGTGCGCGCCACCAGTTCGGCGGTGCCGAGGTGAGCCGGGTGGGCTTTGACGACGACCGGGCACCCCGCGGCCAGCGCCGAGGCCGTGTCGCCGCCCGCCGTGGAGAAGGCGAGGGGAAAGTTGCTGGCGCCGAAGACGGCGACCGGACCGATGGCGATGCGGCGTTGCCGGAGATCTGGTCGCGACTTCGCACCTGTGCGGCACTGGTCGATGCGCGCGCCCTGCCAGGTTCCGGTGCGCAGCTCGCTCGCGAACAAGCGCAGTTGTCCGCTGGTACGTCCCACCTCGCCGGTGAGTCGCGCACGGGGAAGCGCGGTTTCGGTGTGCGCACGCTCGACCAGCGCGTCGACGCGCTCGTCGAGCAACTCGGCGATGCGGTCGAGGAACCGGGCGCGGTGTTCGGCGGGCAGGGCGCGAAATCGCGGAAACGCCTGTGCCGCGAGCGCGCAAGCCTGGTCGATCTGTTCGTCGGAGGCGCCGGGATAGGCGGGGTCGAGCGCGTCACCGGTCCTCGGATCGGTCGAGCGAACGGCCTGCTCGGTACCGAGGACGGTTTCGGCTCCGATGATCATGGCTCCGGTGAGTTCGGTGGTGGATTCAGCTGGCACGAGGGGCTCCTTCGGCTTCATCGACATGCTGGCGGAGTATTCGACGACACTCAGACGGCCACCGAACGCGCGGTCTCGATGACGCTCGACAGCAACGCCATCTCGGTCTCGTCCAGGTCGGTCAACGGTGAGCGCACCGGGCCCGCATCCTGTCCGACCAGCCGCATACCCGCCTTCACGACGCTGACGGCGTATCCCGCCTTGCGGTCGCGGATCGCGGTATAGGGCAGCACAACATCGTCGAGCAGCCGTCGCACCGTGGTCCTGTCCCCCGCGCGCACCGCGCTGTAGAAGCTCAGTGCGAATTCGGGCAGGAAGTTGAAGATCGCCGAACTGTAGGTCGTGACACCCAGTTCCAGGTAGGGCAGCGCGAAGGTCTCCGCGGTCGGTAGGCCGCCGATGTAGACCAGCCGGTCGCCGAGTCGCGAATGGATGCGGGTGATCGCCTCGAGATCACCGACACCGTCCTTGTAGCCGATCAGGTTCGGGTGTGCCTCGGCCAACTCGGCCAGAATCCGCGGGGTGTACACCGCGTTGGCCCTGCCGTAGACCACGACGCTCAGCGAGGTCGCCGCGCACACCGCGCGCACGTGGTCGCGCAATCCGTCGGCGGAGGATTCGGTGAGGTAGGGCGGAAACAGCAGCAGCCCATCGGCTCCCGCGACCTCGGCGTCGCGGGCCATCTCGACGGCTTGCGCGGTGCCGTATCCGGCGGGGGCCAGGATCGGGGTGCCGCCCTCAGCGCTGTCGGCCGCCGCACGCACGACCCTGCCCACTTCCTGCGGAGTCAAGGAGAAGAACTCCCCCGTGCCTCCCGCGGCGAACAGACCCGCGACGTCGTACTTGCCGAGGCGGACGATGTTCTCCCGGTAAGCGGGCTCGTCGAACGCCAGTTCCTCGGTGAAGTGGGTGACCGGGAACGACAGCAAGCCGGAACCGAGCTGCGCGGCGAGTTCGGTCGGCGTGAAGGCGGACATCAGTGTTTCCTCCTGCGGGATAACAACCATTCGCGAGTGAATGACACCACACTAAGAAGGCGAAGCGATGCATGTCCAACACTCTTTAGGCATGCATCAATACCTATTATGAATCGGTGTTTACGCTGAGTCAGTTGGAAAGCTTCGTTGCCGTCGCCGAGACCATGCACTACGGGCGCGCCGCGCAGCGCCTCTCGATCAGTCAGCCACCGCTGTCGCGCCGCATCCAATTGCTCGAGCGCGAGTTGGGTGTCGAGTTGTTCGACCGATCCGGCCGCGCCGTCCGCCTGACCACCGCCGGGCACGCGTTCCTCGGCGACGCGCGGCGCATTCTCGGCATGTCCGAGCAGGCGACGCTGACCGTACGACGCGTACCGACAGGCGAAACCGGAACGGTGGCAATGGGTTTCACTGCCTCGTCCGCGCATTCGGTACTCGACGCCTTCGTCGCCGCGGCACGATCGCGACTGCCAGGCGTCGACCTGGTATTGCGCGAACGGGTATCGGGAACGCAGCTGGAGGAGTTGCGTTCGGGCGAGCTGGATCTGGTGTTGGTCCGTCCGCCGGTGCGCGACACCGGACTCGCGCACCGGTCGTTGTATCGAGAGTCGCTGCTGGCGGCAATCCCGATCGGGCACCCCTTGGCCGCGCAGGAACACCTACCGCATGTGCGTGATCTCGACGGCGAACCGTTCGTCATGTATTCGCCCGCCGAGGCGCGCTACTTCTACGAGGTCCTCGTCGGCGTTTTCCGTGGTGCCGGGATCGCGCCGCGCTACGTACAGCACCTCAGTCAGGTGCACACGATCATGGCGCTGGTGCGCGCCGGACTCGGGCTCGCGCTCGTACCGAGGGCCGCCGAAGCGATCGGATTGGACGGTGTGGTGCTGCGCCCGGTGCGCGGTATCGACGGCGAGCCGGTCGAACTGGTCACCGCGTGGCGTGCCAACGACGACAATCCCGCCATGCACGCGATTCGTGATCTCGTCGTGGAGGTCGCCGCCGGATTCACGAAAACGAGTGCGGCGCAACAGCAACACTCGTCACATCAACTGACGGCCGATCAGCAGTAACGCCCCGAAACACGACACGGCGATCGAAACCTTGCGCAGCCGAACCGGATCCAGCCACCGGTTCACATACCTGGACGCGAGGTAGCCGAGCACCGTCACCGGGATGAGGACGACGAACGCCACCGCGTTGTCCCGGTGGATCGACCCGGTAGCGGCAAGCACGACCAGCGACACGATCGAGCCGACCAGGAAGAACCCGCTCATCGTCGCACGCAACCGCGCACCACTACTGCCCTGGAGCACCAACGCCATGGGCGGACCGCCGATCGAGGTCGCGGTGCCGAACAGACCGGACGCCGCACCCGCCACCGCCAGATTCCGTGGCAGCGGCGGCGGCTGCCACCCCAGCACCGTGACAGCGGCACCTGCCAGCACCGCGAGTGCCAGCAGCACGGAAAGTCCGCGCTCGGGAATGAGGACCAGCAATCCCGCGCCCGCCGCGGTGCCGACGACGCGACCGACGAGCGCCCAGCCCGCGCCGTGCAAATCCAGGCTGGCGCGTTCCTGGAGCAGCACCAAGACCGTCACCGTGGTCGCCAACATGATCAGCGTTCCAGGGATCAGGCCGGGATCGATGAGCGCGACGATCGGCGCGGCCAACATGCCCATGCCGAACCCGATACTCGCCTGCATACACGCGGCGGCGAAGATCGTGAACCCGAGGACAACCCCCGCGGTGACACTCAATTCCGCCTCCCGAAGCCCGGCGCGTGCGGCTTCGAGTTCCCACACAACAACGCGACCCGACGCTAGGGCATGCCGCGACAGCCGTCGAACCCTATTTCCGCATCGGTCCATACCCCCCGCGCATCGTCCCAGTTCGCGCGCGTTCGCCGCCCGGTCAGCGCAAACCCAAGCCGGGGTTCGCACCGAGTGGATTCGGCGATGGCGGTGGCACCGCCGGCGGCTCGGGCGCGGACAGCAGCGCGGCGTCGGCGCCGAGCCCTTTCGCCGCGGCCGCGGTGCGGACCGCATCGACGACCAGCAGCAGCGCGGCGCGGCGCGCGGTGTTGGTGCGGTATGCCAGCGACACCGTGCGCGTCAGGATGTCGCCGAGCGCCACGATATCCACGCCGGGTGGGCGCAACGCCAAGCCGAGATCCGACACCAGGGTCACACCGAGCCCGGCCGCCACCATCGCCATCGCCGTCGATTGCTCCTCCACGGCGTGATCGATACGCGGGGTGAGCCCGGCGGATTGGAACGCCAACCGCGCCGCGTGACCGAAATGCGAGCGTGCGGGCGCGAGAATCCACGGGTGCTCGGACAGTTCCGCCAACGTCACACTGGCCGAGGGCACCGCACCGGCGGGGACCGCGGCGTAGAGCCGTTCGACCGCGATGATCGCGCGTTCCAGGCCAGCGTCCCAGGTCATCGGATAATTCGAGTAGTCGAGGACAAACGAGAGGTCCAGCGCGCCATCACGCACGGCGGCGGCGGTCGCCTCCGGTGCCAGTTCCTGACTGCGCACCAGAATATTGGGGTGGGTGCGCGCGAGCGCGGTGAGCGCTTCCGGTAGTAAACCCGACGCCACCGACGCCCACACCCCCGCGGTGAGCTTCGCCGTCACCGATTCGCCCGCCTCCTCCAACGCCTGGGTCGCGCGTTCGACGGCGGCGAGGATTTCCTCGGCATGATCGGCGAGCAGCACCCCGAGGTCGGTGAGTTGCACGCGACGCCCCCTTCGCTCGAACAAGCGGGTGCCGACGTCGCGCTCCAACTGCGCGAGCTGTTGGGATACCGCGGACGCCGTGTAATGCAACGCGGTGGCGGCCGCCGTAATCGTGCCGCGTCGATGCAGCTCTCGCAGCATTCGCAGGCGGGCCAGCGACAGGTCCATGTGATGAGCCTAAGCCGTTGTGCCACAACCGCACCAAGTCCCAGCACAGAACGGCGCGCGGGAACGCGCCAGGTCACTGTGCAGGAACGCTGAACACCTCCGTGTACGAACCGTAAATAGACGCGCGCACCGGTACGAATGCAGGCTTGGTGCACCGGACGCGCGCCGTCGGCCGGGAAGACAGTTGGCACCGAGATCATCGACCCCGCATTTCCAGCGGTGGGTGGTCGGTACCGAATCACATGGAAGGGGATCGCCGTGACGACGATGGAGAACCCGGCCGGTAACACTCCGCAGATCACTGCGCAGGCCGTCCCGACCCTCCCCGCGACGCCAACCGTCGTTCCCGCGGCACTGCGTCCCCAGCCGTATATGCGGTTGCAGTGGAACGATTCGGTGACCGGCGCGGTCGGCTATCTGGTCGTGCACACCTTGCGCGCGGGTCTGGCCACCGGCGGCACCCGCATGCGCGCGGGGTGCACGATCGGTGAGGTCGAGGACCTGGCTCGCGGCATGGCGAACAAGACCGCCACCTTCGACCTGCCGGTCGGCGGAGCCAAGGGCGGGATCGACTTCGATCCCAAGGATTCGCGCGCCGCCGAGGTGCTGGAGCGATTCTGCGAGGCGATGCGCCCGTGGATCGACTCGCACTGGGTGACCGCGGAGGATCTCGGCGTTCCGCAGCACCTGATCGACGAGGTCTTCGAAAAGCTCGGTCTCGGCCAGAGCTACCACGCCGCGATCAGCCGCGCCGCCGACCCCGCCGCGACCTTGGAGCGTGTCCGCAACGGACTCAACGCCGCGGTCGACGGTGGTTTCCTGCTCGGTGACGTGATCGGCGGATACGGTGTGGCCCACGCCTGTCTGGCCGCCGCGGTCTCCTGGGGGCAGTCTCCCGCCGAGACGACCGTCGCCATTCAAGGTGTCGGCACAATGGGCGGCGCGGCCGCCTACTACCTGCACGAGGCCGGAATGCGGGTCACCACCGTCGCCGACGCCGCTGGCACCCTGCACTGCGCGGACGGACTGGACATCCCCGCGCTGCTCGACCTGCGCGACGGTTTCGGCGAGATCGACCGCGCCCGGCTGCCCGACGGCGTCGAGCAGCTGCCGCGCACCGCGATTCTCGGTGCCGAGGTCGATATTCTGGTTCCCGCCGCGATCTCGTACGCGATCACGCCGGACAATTCCTACGACGTTCGCGCCCGCGTGGTGGTCGAGGCCGCGAATGCCGCCACGACACCGGAGGCGGAGGCCATGTTGGCGGGCCGAGGAATTCCGGTGGTGCCGGACTTCGTGGCCAACGCGGGCGCCGTCGCGTGGGCATGGTGGCTGCTGCTCGGCTGGGTGGACGACACCCCGGAGAACTCGTTCGATCGGCTGCGCACCATCATGCACACGAAGGTCGCCCAGTTGCTCGCCGCGTGGACCGAGCGCGGTGTCACTCCCCGTGACACCGGCCACCGTTGGGCCGACGAACCGGCGCCCGCCTTGGCGCCCGTTCACATCCCCTGATCGAATAGGGTCCTGCGCAGCATCTTTCGGCGGCCGGTGACGAGAAGACGCCACGTTTTCGTCACCGGCCGCCGTTGCTCGTCGTGGGTCCGATTCGGGCGAATTCGCGGCCGTCGACCGCGTCGGCTGTTGACACGCATCCGTAGCATGGGGTCAGCAGCGAGTCGGCAGGAGTTGGGCTCGCACCGTTTCCGTCGACGGAATCGACCCACGGCGGAAGCTATCGGGGCGCCGCTTGGACGCCATCGATAGTCGAGGGCGGTGAACGATCGACAAGGTGGTCGATCCGCCGTACTGGCAGCTCGCGGACAGTCAGCCGCAAGGAACGTGGAAGTGACGTAGCGAGAACTGCCGCAACAGACTAGGAGTCTCCATGCAACGAGAATCCAGCACAGTCCGAAACGGCGCCACTCGCACAGCGCGCCACGGCCGCAACAGCTACGACGACATCGAGCCACAGTTCGAGAAGATGGCCGGGTTCGAGCCGCGCGACCCCCGCAAAGCCGAGGTACGTACCGAGATCACCCGCCGGTGTCTTCCACTGGCCGAGCACATCGCCCGCCGATACGGTGGCCGAGGTGAACCGTTCGACGATCTGAACCAGAGTGCCAGGGTCGGCCTGGTCGAGGCGGTGGACCGCTTCGATGTCGGCAGGGGCACCCCGTTTCTGTCGTTCGCCGTTCCCACGATCATGGGTGAGGTCCGCAAGCACTTCCGCGACCGCACGTGGTCGGTGCGGGTGCCGCGCGGCATCAAGGAGATCCAGGCGCGCATCGGTCCGGCCACCGAGGATTTCGCGCAGCGCGAGTCGAGGATGCCGACCGTGCGTGAGCTGGCCGCCGACCTCGAACTCGACGTCGAGCAGGTGACCAGGGCGGTGCTCGCCGACAACGCGTATCAGGCGAACTCCCTCGACGGCTTCGGCAACGAGGACGGCGACGAGGCGACCGTCCCCCCTGTCCGCAGCCTGGGCAGCGACGAGCACTGCTATGAGCTCACCGAGCAGGCGATGACCGTGCGCCCGTTGATCGCCGCTTTGCCTGCCATGCAGCGCAGAGTACTCATTATGCGGTTCTTCGAATCCATGACGCAGAACCAGATCGCCGAACGCCTCGGCGTCTCGCAGATGCAGATATCACGCACTCTCGCAACGACTCTCGACGCATTGCGTAGCTCGGCATCGGCCGAGGGGCGACCGGCGCGCAACGCGGCGTAACGCCAGGCCGGTCGAGAAGGAAGCTCGGCGACCCTCGAGGTCGCCGAGCTTTGTCGGTTGATGGTGGCGCCCCGCCGTTGTCAGTCGGGGGCCTCGTCGTCCGCACCGGTCGGTGTCGTGTCCACGCTCTGCGTGCTCTGCTCCGAGGTCGGTGCGCTCTCCTCGACGATGTGCTCTTCGAGGTCGTCGACGACCTCCGACAGTCGGTGACCGTCGCCGGTGGTCGCATCGTCGGAGACCGTGCCGTCGGGTTCTTCGTGGCGCGTGCGCGCCTCGGCGGTCGCGTCCTCGTCGCGGCGTTCGGGTTTCGTCGCCACACCTACTCCTGTCTGCTCGTAGCCTCGATTCGCGTTACCCGGGCCGCACGGCCCGAAACAACAGGGCGGTTTCGAACCGCGTGATTCGGCCGTGGTTGTCCGGGTAGGACGTGAACGAGCACCGAACGTCGCTGCCGCACACGCAGGGGGCGTGGGTGCCCGAACAGACACGAAGGGAGTACGGCTATGCCGATTACCAGCACTTTGGACGCCGGGCAGCAACAGATCGCGGGGGAAGCACTGCGCGGCACCGTGCTCGATCTGATCGACCTCGCGCTCATCGGCAAGCAGGCGCACTGGAATGTGCTCGGGTCGAATTTTCGCTCGGTCCATCTCGCATTGGACGAACTGGTGGTTGTCGCACGGGATTTCACCGATGACGCGGCCGAGCGGGCCACCGCGATCGGCGTCAGTCCGGATGGTCGCGCCGCGACCGTTGCCGAGCAGTCCGGCGCTCCCGGTATCGAGGAGGGCTGGCAGCGCGACACCGAGATCATCGACACGATCGTCGGCAACCTCGCGACGGTGATCGAGCGAATGCGGCAACGTATCGACGCCACCGCCAAGGCGGACCCGGTCACCCAGGACCTGTTCATCACCATCGCCGCCCGACTGGAGCAGCTGCATTGGATGTGGCAGGCCCAACTCGCGGGCGACTGACAAGCCCAAGGACAAGTCAGGAGCACTCATGGCCGATCAGGACATCATCGCCCAACTCCGTCAGGACATCACCACCGCCGAGGACGCCGACGACCAGTCCACCGTCAGCCGACTGCGCGCGGAACTGGACAAGGCGGTCCGCGCTACCGACGACGACACACCGACGCGATGACCATCCGCGACCGCGCGACGTGCCCGAACTCGAGCCGTCGCCGGTCGCCGGTCGTCGGCAGACAGGTCCACTCCATCCGGTATCGGGGCCAACAGGCCGAGTCGGTGGCGCCGACCGTCGCCCGGCGCCTCGCGCAGCCCGAGTGCCACACCGCGATGAGCATCGTGGGGCAGACGACTCTCTCGCCGTAGCCGCCTGCCGTGTGCGATCGCCGCGCTGCCCGACACGAGTTCGCGCCGCCGCACGGTGTAGGCGCGATGCTGATTACCGACGCCAGAAGAAGTTGTGCACGACGCCGCTCGGGCTCGGGATCTGTTCGTGGTGGAATCGTTCGACGTATTCGTTCGGCCCGGTCCAGAACTTCTCGCCTCGACCGATCTCCACCGGCGCGACCGCGATGTGCATGGTGTCGACGAGGTCGGCGTCGAGGAACTCGCGCACCGTGGCGACGCCACCGCCGATTCGCACGTCCTTGCCCCCGGCGGCGTCGAACGCTTGGGTCAGCGCGTCCTTCGGCGAGGCATCGAGGAAGTGAAAGGTGGTCTCCCCCTTGCTGAACGAGGGGCGCGGATGGTGGGTCAGGACGAAGACGGGGGTATGGAACGGCGGTTCTTCACCCCACCAGCCCTGCCAGTCGTAGTTCTCCCACGGCCCACGTTCGGGGCCGAATTTATTGCGCCCCATGATCTCCGCGCCGACATTGTTGGCGTAGTCGCGGGTGATGTAGTCGTCGAGGCCGTAGGTGCCGCCGGGGTCGGTGCGATTGGGCCAATGCGCGGTAGCGCCCGCCCAGGACATCAGCGTTTCCGGATCGGCGTGCCCGAACGGGTGCTCGAGGCTCTGCCCCTCGCCCGACCCGTAGCCGTCGGTGGAAACCACGAAGTTTTGAATTCGAACAAGTGGTGCCATGACAAACCCCTTACTGGTTGCATTTTGCAAGTGGTAGGGAAACTACTCTAGACTGATCCCATGTTGCAACCAGTTGCATCTACGAAGCTACCGGTCCCGCCCGGCAAGTCGGGCTGTCCGATCAATATGACGATCGAACTGCTCGGCGACCGGTGGAGCCTGATCGTCCTGCGCGACATCATGTTCGGTGGACTCACCCACTTCCGGGAACTCCTGGCGGCGTCACTGGAGGGCATCGCTTCCAACATGCTGGCCGCCCGGCTGGCAAAACTCGTCGACGCGGGCCTGCTCACCCGCGACGCCGACCCGAGCCACCGACAGAAGGTGAGCTACCACCTCACCGAAGCGGCGATTCAGCTCGTGCCGGTCATGGCACAGGTAGGCGCGTGGGGTGCGCGATGGCTGGAGACCTCACCCGAACTCACCGTGCGCGCCGAGTTGTTGGCCGAGGGCGGGCCGGCACTGTGGGATCGGTTCATGGACGAACTTCGCGCCACCCACCTGGCGGGCACCCCGGTTCCCGACAACGGCGTCCTCGCGCAGTTGACCGAGGCCTACCTGCGCGCGGCGTCGCACACGACGGCCGCCGAGAGCAGCGGCGATTGAGCACGGGTTCGATAGCGCCCGCACCGAACGCATATCAGTGGGGAGCAGCCCGGCCCACCATCCGCGCGCGTCGGTAGCATTCGTCACGGCACCTCGAACACGCGAGGGGACCGGACGGATCTGCCTGGATTGTGCGCGACCGTATGCTCGAGGACCTTCTCGAAGGACGCGAATCGGTGCGGCCGTTGACGAATGTGGTGCTCGCCGCGATACCGACGGCGGCGACCTAACCCAGTTCGCGTAGTTCCGCGGCGACGATCTCGGGCGTCGTGTCGCTGATGAACACCTGCATCCCGGATTCCGAACCCGCCAGGAACTTGAGCTTGTCGGCGGCGCGACGCATCGAGAACAATTGCAGATGCAGCCACCAATCATCGCGTGGCACACCAGATTTCGGCGTAGGCCCCTGATTCCACGCGGCGATATAGGACATCGGGGTATCGAAGCGGCGCGCGAAGCGGCGCAGTAGGTCCAGGTAGAGGCTGGCGAAGGCGTCGCGTTGGGCGTCATCGAGTTCGGGGATGTCGGCGACACGACGATGTGGGTACACCTGCACCTCGTAGGGCCAGCGGGCGAAGGGCGGCACGAACGCCGTCCACTCCTCGTTCGCGGCGACCACCCGAATTCCCGACTCTCGCTCGGCGGTGAGCACATCACCGAACAGGTTCTCGCCATGCGCTTTTCGGTAGTCGTCCACATTCGCCGAGATCTTCGCGACGCGCGGCGACACGAACGGGTAGGCGTAGATCTGGCCGTGCGGGTGCGTCAGCGTGACACCGATGTCCTTGCCGTGATTCTCGAAGCAGAACACCTGACCGACCCCATCCAGCTCGGACAATTCGGCGGTCCGCTGGGCCCACACGTCGACCACCAGTCGGGCGCGCCTGTCGTCCAGTCGCGCGAACGACGAGTTGTGATCACTGGTGAAGCACACCACCTCGCAGCGGCCGAAACCCTCGCGTTGCCTGGTGAGCGGCGAACCGTCGACCGTCGGCGGCAACTCGAAGTGCACCGGCGCCAGCGACGGGAAGCGATTCTCGAAAACCGCTACCTGGTAATCGGATTCGGGAATCTCGGTGGCTCGATCGGGCGTCGATGGGCACAGCGGGCAGAGGTCGGCGGGCGGCAGGAACGTGCGGGTCTGACGGTGCGAGGCCATGACCACCCACTCCCCCAGCAGCGGATCGAATCGGGTCTGCGAGTGCGTTGTCGTCCGCGGCAGATCGCGAGTGTCGACGGCGGTACGCGACACCGGGTCGGCGTCGAAGTAGATGATCTCGCGACCATCGGCCAGCTCGGATCGAGTCGTGATCATGCCGTCACCTCCGTGGCCTGGGAATCGGTCAACGCTCACGGTGCGACCGAGCGCGACGATCCGCGAGCTCTACCCAACCTATCCCGGCGGCACGGCCGATCTGCGCCAGGGGTGCTGCTGATTTGCCGGAAATCCGGACCGGTCGTCTCGAAGAAGCAGTGACGCCTGAACCACACACCTCCGCGTCGCAGCTGCGGACATCCACCGTGCGGTGGAACTCTCCCACGATGCCCGTCCCGCGGAATCGCACGGTGGCGTAGACGCGCCGTTTACGGTGGATCACGCTATCGCCCAGCGGTCCGAGTACCAGGCACGCGGTTCGGCCGTGGTGCGACGCGGACGTCTCACGGGAGGTGCGCGGTGCGGCATGCTTCGTCCGCGCCTGGAAGTCGCCACTGCTTCATTCGCGGCGCGCGGTGTCGGCGAGAACCTCCCAGTCCCACGCCATCTCACCCATCAGCGGATTGTCCGGGGTGACCACGCGCGGGGTGGTGTTCAGACCGTCGGGCGGCCCGGACTGTGGTTCCACACAGATCGCGTCGGCGGGCTGGTCGAAGACGACGGCCCAGTGCAGGGGACTCGTCACGGTCATGGCGAGTTCCTGTGGCCAGACGAGGCCGACGCGAACGCCGTCGGGCATGCCGAAGCAGTCGTCCCACGGTCCTTCGCTCGGTGTGATGCGGCGGCCGGTCGGCAGATAGTCCTCGCCGCGTTCGAGCTGCCACGCGGGGTCGAACCGAATCTCGGCGGCGACGTCGTTGATTCGCCGCGCGAACCACGGGTGCCACCCGACCTGTGCGGGAAAGGGCGCCGAACTTGCCGCCACCGTCATGGTGAACGCCACACTCGTCCCGAGGGTGATCGATTGCGTCACCCTGCCCTCGAACGGCCACGGATCCGAGAGTTCCTGCGCTAAAACGATATTCGTCGCGCTGTGCGCCAACACCTGCCACGGCCGGTTGCGCACCGTGCCGTGTATAGCGTGCGGCCCGGACGTGCGAGGAAACCGATACTCGCCGCCCTCCCACTCCAGCACCCCGTCGCGCATCCGACCACACCACGGCGCCATCGGGAACAGCTCGTGCTCGCCACTCAGCACCTGCCGGTCACCGAGGCGAAATCCGGTCACACTGCCACGATCCTGGCTCACCGTCAGATGTGCGTCGCCAGCTCTCAATTCCAGGTTTCCCATTGCTCACCTCTTCGTGTCCGCGCGAGACCGGTGACTCCACTCAAACAGATCACCGCTGGATCGCCCGCGTCGGTGTCGCGACACGCTCGGCGCCCTTGGTCGTGGCAGCGGACAGATGATCGCCGCCTCCTGATCCGCCAACCGGCCCGGGCGGCGGGCGACTCGTACCCAGCCTCGGGGACCCGGTGTTCGCGGCGATGCCGACGAGGCCCAGCGGGCTTGTGTCGAAGTCGCCTACCGCATAGCGATCGCCGGGGGTCGACCGGACCCCGGGACCGTTCGGCCAAGAACGTGTTTCGACGTGGACGACGCACCTGCGGCCGACCGCGCACGGTGCCCGCCCGGAGTTATCCGCTGACGGCCAGCACCGCCGCGAGACCTTCGCGCAGATCCCTGATGAAGAACTCGGGCACTTCCAGCGAGGGGAAATGTCCACCGGCTTCGGGCGAGCGCCAGTGGACGATCTGCCGGTACCGCTGCCGCGCCCACGGTCGCGGGCACTTCTCGACGTCGCGCGGATACATGGTGAGTGCCGACGGGACCTCGACCCGCAGTTGCGGGTCGAGTGCGTTGTGGCTCTCGTAATAGATGCGGGCCGCCGAGGCGCCGGTCCGCGTCAGCCAGTACAGGGTGACGTCATCGAGGATTCGGTCCATCGCGATTGTTTCGAACGGAGTGTCCTCGGTGTCCGTCCACTCGGCGAACTTGTCGAGGATCCAGGCCAGCAGCCCGACCGGTGAGTCGACGAGTGCGTAGCCGATGGTCTGCGGTCGGGTCGCCTGCTGCTTCGCGTATGCCGCGCGGTGGCGCCAGAAATACTGGGTTTCCTCGGCCCATTCGCGTTCGGTCGCGGTCAGCCCATCCATGGTCACACCCGGTGGCGCCTGCGCGAACGTGGTGTGAATACCGAGAACCTGCTCCGGGAACCGGCCGCCGAGAACCGTGGTGATGTTGCCGCCCCAGTCGCCGCCGTGTGCGACGAAGGTGTCGTAGCCGAGCCGCTTCATCAGTTCCACCCAAGTGGCGGCGATCTTTTCGGTCCCCCACCCGGTGGTGGCGGGCTTGTCGCTGTAACCGAAGCCCGGTAGCGAGGGAACGACGACGTGGAACGCCGGTGCGTTCGCGTCTGTCGGATTCGCCAGCTCGTCGACTATATCGATGAAGCGCACGACACTGTCCGGCCATCCGTGCGTCAAGATCAGCGCGGTGGCATCCGGGCGCGGGGATCGGCGGTGCAGAAAGTGGATTCCCACACCGTCGATGCTGGTGCGGAACTGGCCGATTCGGTGCAGCCGCGCTTCGAACGACCGCCAGTCGTACCCGGTGCGCCAGTAGTTCACGACCTCGATGAGGTCGGCACGGGGAACGCCCTGCTCCCATCGGCGCGGGTCGGGCGCGGGGCGATAGACCGTCTCGACCTCCGGTAACCGCGCGGCGGCCAACCGCGCCCGCAGGTCGGCGAGGTCGGCGTCGGTTGCGTGGGCTTCGAAGGCGTGCACGGCGTGGGGATCGGACATGTGGCCTCCTGGGCATCGTCGAACCGGTCACCACCTCTGATGAACCGTCTAAGACGGTTCTAGCAAGCGGGAGCCGTCTTGCGCAACCGGCTAAGGTGGTTCCATGCCCGCCGACTTCCCGGACTTTCGCCTCGGCACCGAATTGGCGACCAGCTTCACCGCGACGCTCACCGAACGCCAGGGCGAAGCGGTCGAGCGAATTCCGACCCCGCAGCGGCTCATCGACTGGCTCACGGTCAGCGGGCTCGCCGTGGACTCCTGCACCACCGCACAGCTCGAACTCGCACGACAACTGCGGGAATCAATTCACGCCGCCGCCACAGCCGCCGCGACCCACGACACTCCCCCCGCGGCTGCCGTCCGAATCATCAACGACCGCAGCATTCGGGGTCGCGCCGCAGCCGTCCTCACACCCGAAAGCACACGGCAATGGCGACTCAGCTCGCCCTCCTCCGTGGTAGACGCCCTCGGTGTCATCGCCGCCGACGCGATCAGCATCATCGCCGGTGAACGCGACGGAAAATTGGCCTTGTGCGCATCCCCGACCTGCCGAGCGGCATTCTTCGACACCAGCCAAAGCCGCACCCGCAAATGGTGCGACATGAACACGTGCGGAAATCGCCAGAAGAAGGCACGATTCACTGCCAACCAGCGCAAGAACCCCAGATCGGCGAAATAATCGCAGGCAAAGGCTCCCACCGACATCATCCGGGATCGCCACCGATGCTCCTCCCGCGTGATTTCCATTACCCGCGCTCAGGTCGGTGTGTTCGTCACCTCGGGCCGCCGTAACGTCACTGCCGTGCCGATCACCGAAATACTCGTCATCCTGATCGCCGGTTTCGGCGCGGGCGCCATCAATGCCGTCGTCGGGTCAGGGACGCTGATCACGTTCCCCACACTGGTGGCATTCGGGTACCCCCCGCAGATCGCCACGATGTCGAATGCGATCGGGCTCGTCGCGGGCAGCGTGTCCGGGACCTGGGGGTATCGGCGGGAGCTGCGCGGACAGTGGCCCATGCTGCGATGGCAGATTCCCGCATCGTTCTTCGGTGCCCTGCTCGGTTCGTGGTTGCTTCTGCACCTGCCGCCCTCGGTGTTCGCGGCGGTCGTGCCGGTACTGCTCATCGCCGCACTGGTACTCGTAGTGTTGCAGCCACGGATTCAGGCGTGGGCCAAGCGTCGCTCCGAAGCAGCGGGCCGCGCCGCCGAACACCTCACCCGAACCAAACTGGTGTTGCTGACCGTCGGCACCTTCGCGGTGGGTGTCTACGGCGGCTACTTCACCGCCGCGCAAGGCATTCTGTTGATCGGCGTGATGGGCGTGCTCGTTTCCGAACCCATCCAACGCATGAACGCCGCCAAGAACCTCCTGTCGCTGATCGTCAATGTCGTGGCGGCACTGACGTATTCGATCGTCGCGTTCGATCGGATCAGCTGGGCCGCCGCCGGGCTCATCGCCGTCGGCTCACTGGTCGGAGGCACCGTGGGCGCACGATACGGCCGAAGACTTTCCCCCGCGGCACTGCGCGGCGCCATCGTCGTACTCGGCCTGATCGGGTTGTGGCGGCTGCTGGCCTAGCTTTCGAACATCCACCGTCGGCATCAGCGCCCGCACGTTCGCCGCGAAGACCGTCGCGGCACGGTCGGTCATCTCGCGAACACGAAACCATCGATGAGCTCGGCCAATTCGCGCGGACGATCACCCTGGACGGAGTGCCCGGCGTTCTCGACGACGGTGACCTGAGCATCGGGTCGCCGCCGGAGCAGCTCCGCGATGTCGGCGTCGTCGACCACCGGTGACCGTGCGCCACGGACCAACAACAGTGGCGCTTCGACGGCGGAAACATCGTTCCACAGCGGCGCGAGATCGAACGGCCCCTCGGCGGTCGGACGTTGCCGGTCGTAGCGCCACACCCAACGACCGTCGGCCCGACCGTGCGCGTTGTGCAGGATTCCTCGGCGCAGCGACTGGACGGACCGACCTGGATTATGCGCGACCGTGCGCTCGAGAATCTCTGCGAACGACGCGAAATCAGCGGGTCCATTGACGAAGGTGGTGATCGCCTCGGTCTTTCGCGGGTCGTCGGTGCTACCGGGTGTCACGTCGACGATGACGAGTCGGCGAACGAGATCGGGTCGGATCGCGGCGAGATGCCAAGCGGTCAAACCACCCAATGACATCCCCACCACCGCCGCCGCACGCGGAGCGAGCGCTTCCACGGCGATCGCGACCGCTTCGGCCAGCCGTTGCGGCGTGTACCGGTGATCGGACCACCAATCGGAATGACCGTGCCCCGGCAGATCCACCGCGACCAGTGGTCGATTCAAGGCCAGCGCCATCGTGTCCCAGGTATGCGCGTTCTGCGCACCGCCATGCAGCAACACCAGTTCCGGTTCGCCCGACCCCCACCGCAATGCGCTGACCCCTCGCCCGTCACCGATCCGCACCGAGCACCGCCGCACCAGAGGCGCCTCGGTCAACGGCAACCCCACTTCCTGGGCGTTCTCGGCGAACATCGCGAATTCGTCATAGTCCACCATGCCATTGTGCGTGCTCGCACGCGTCCACGCCGCGGGCCGCACGCCGTCAACGACCGATCGGTGTTCCTCAACGGGGGTCATCGATCGGTCGTCGGTTCGTCGGCGGCTGTTCACCTTCGCTGCCCCCGGCATTGCGGTTTCGGTGCTTCCCGACTTGCACGATGTGCCGAACAGGCAAGCACCGAACGTCAGGAGAACCACCATGTCGATACCGACGGCACGATCAGGATCGGGACGACGGTCACGGTGGTACCGGCAGCTCTACGTGTGGGTGCTCGCCGCGATGGCCGCGGGTGCGGTCACGGGTTTGCTCGCACCCGACTTCGGCCGCGCGCTCGAACCGGTGAGCGAGGGATTCGTCAGCCTGCTGACGATGGTGTTGGGGCCGATCGTGTTCTGCATGGTCGTCACGGGGATCGCGGCGGTGGCGAATCTGCGGCAGGTCGGCAAGGTCGCGTTGCGGTCGATCCTGTACTTCGAAGCGGTCACCACCGTCGCGCTCGTCCTGGGCATGCTCGCGGTCAACCTCGTCCAACCGGGTGCGGGAATGAACGTCTCGGCCGACAGCATCGTCATCGACGACTCGCTGTCGGAAAAGGTCGAAGCCGGGCGAGCCATGCACTGGTCGGATTACCTCACCCAACTGGTGCCCGGCAATATCGTCGACAGCTTCGCCGAGGGCGCGATCCTGCAAATCCTCGTGTTCGCCATCCTTTTCGGCATCGCACTGTCGTTACTCGGTGAACGCGCAGCGCCACTCGCACGCGGGATCGAACGACTGTCGGAGGTCTTGTTCACCATCGTCGGCTTCGTCACCTACGCGGCACCGGTGGGCGTGTTCGCCGCGATGGCCTACACCACGGGTACTTTCGGCGCCGACACCATCGGCGCACTCCTGAAACTGATCGCGACGTTCTACGTGACCGCGCTGATCTTTCTTGTCGTCGTCCTCGGCGGCATCATCGCACTGACCAGAATCAACCCCCTGCGGACATTTCGGTACTTCCGCGAGGAGATCCTGATCGCGCTCGGCGCCTCGTCGTCGGAGGCAGCGCTGCCGGGCATCGTGCGCAAGTTGGAAAACCTGGGCGTATCGAAGGGCACGGCGGGAATCAGTGTCAGCGCGGGGTACTCGTTCAATCTCGACGGGACCTGCCTCTACCTCACCCTGTCGTCGTTGTTCATCGCGCAGGCGCTCGGCATCCACCTCGACCTCGGTCAACAGCTGCTCATGCTCGGGATCATGCTCATCTCGTCGAAGGGCACGGCCGGGGTCACCGGCGGCGGGTTCGTCATGCTCACGGCGACGGTGTCCTCGGTGTCCGCGATCCCCGTCGCGGGCGTGATGTTGGTATTCGGAATCGATCGAGTCATGTCGGAGTGCCGGGCCGTGGTCAATTCGTTCGGCAACGCGGTCGCGGGACTGGTCGTCGCGCGCTGGCAGGGCGAGATCAGCGCCAGCGCGGTGAACGCCGTCATGGCGGGCACCTCGCCCACACCTACCGCGAAAATGGTTTCCCCCGCTGCGGATTCCACACCCGAACTCGACACCGCCGGGGCACCACGATGAACCTACCCAACCTGCACCGCCTCGAAGTGTTCCTCGCGATCGTCGACTCCGGCAGCCTGTCCGGTGCCGCCAGAGCCCTCGGACTCACCCAATCAACGGTTTCCACCCATCTACGGCACCTGGAAACCGATGTCGAAGCGGTCCTGATCGACCGGACCGGCAGGAATGCGACGACCACCGAGGCGGGCGCGGTCCTGCTCGAATACGCCCGCACCATCCTCGACCTGTCCCATCGCGCACTCACCGATCTGGAACACCTCGGGAACCGTCCTGTCGCGGGAACACTCGCCATCGGCGCAACAACGACCACCGGTGAACACCTACTTCCGCGACTACTCACCGCATACACCCGTCGGTACCCGAACGTTCGCATCGACCTGACGGTCGCGAACACCGGGGAAATCATCCGCAAGATCGTCGAAGGCGACCTCGCGCTGGGGCTCATCGCGGGCACCGCCGAGCACACGGCACTGCACACCGAACGCATCGGCGACGAACCACAGGTCGTCATCGTCGCGGGAAACCACCTACTGGCCGGTGCGCGGGTCGATCCGCGCGAATTGCGCAGTACCACCGTGCTGATGCGCGAATCCGGTTCCAGCACAAGGTCCTACCAGGAGCAACTCCTCGCCGTATGGCGCATTCCGCACGCCAGGACGAGCAGCATCGCCGGGACCAGCGCCATCATCAGCGCCGTCGCACACGGATTGGGCATGTCCTGCGTGCCGCGCGCCTGCGCACAGGACGCACTCGACCTCGGCAGGGTCGCCGAGATCCGGCTACTTCCCGAACCGGAGGACCGCCCCGTCCACCTCATCCGACGACATGACAAACCACTCACCACCACCGAAGACCTGTTCCTACGCAACATGACCGAGAGGGCCGAGCAATGACGCAGACGATCACCGTGAACCACCGTGACTACCGGGTACCCGAAGGCCCCGTCGTCGTCATCACGGTCGACGGCGGTGATCCCGACTACTTCACCGATAGCCTCGCCCGCTCGCTGATGCCGCGCCTGGCGGGAATGCTGCGCGACGGCGGCGAGATGCGGGTAGGCGCCTCCGAGATGCCGAGCCTCACCAACCCGAACAACCTCTCGATCGTCACCGGCGTCTCCCCCGCCCTCCACGGACTGCCGGGCAACTACTGCCGACTCGAGAACGGCGACATCGAACTACTCAACGACCCACGGTTCCTACGAGCGCCCAGCATCCACGCCGCCTTCCAGGAAGCCGGCGTTCCGACGCTGACGGTGACCACGAAAGACAAGCTGCGCCGCCTCCTCGGCCACGGCGGCGTGCCGAGTATCAGCGTCGAGAAAGCCGCGGGCACCGGCCTCCCCGAGTACGACATCACCGATCTGGAGAAGCTCGTCGGGTTGCCCGCCCCCGGCATCTACGACCCACTCGCCAGCCATTACGCCATGCGATCAGCTCTGGCGATCCACCGAATCCGGCCGCAGATCCGACTGATGTACGTGTCGCTCACCGACCGGGTGCAACACGCGTCCGCACCGGGAGACGAACTGGCCGACCTGTTCTTTCGCGAGTTCGACGCGCTGCTCGGTGACTTCCTGGACGCGGGCTTCACGGTGGGAATCACCGCGGACCACGGCATGAACACCAAACACGACGCCGACGGCCGACCCCGCGTCCACTACCTCGGCGATGTACTCACCGACGCGGGCATCGAATACGACGACATCATCCTGCCCATCACCGACCCCTACACCCGCCACCACGGCGCACTCGGCTCATTCGCATGGATCTACCTCCCCGAAGACCAGCGAGCCGCCGCACGCGCGACGATCGCGACCCTGCCCGGCATCGAGGAAATCTGGAACAAGACCGAATCCGCGACGATCTACGAACACCCGACCGACCGCATCGGCGACCTCGCGATCACCTCCAGCGCCGACACCGCACTCGGCTCACGCGCCGCCGACCACGACCTCTCCGGCTTGCACGGCGCGCTGCGCTCACACGGCGGACGACACGAACAGCTCGTCCCGCTCATCAGCAGCATCCCGATCCGCGGCGAACTAGCCGACCGGTACCACGCGAACATTCTGCGTAGCAGGGATATTCACGATCTGATCCTCAACAACACCGCAGCCCGGTAACAGCGACAGGCACGCACAAGGACGCTCTCGGTCCGACCGGACCGAGAGCGTCGTTGTTCAGCAGTATCAGGTCAGGCGAACTGGAGGTTGGCGGTGGCGAGGCCGAAGATCTTGCGGCCGCCGGACTTCGCGACAAGCGCGACGACGGCGCTGCGGGTCTCCGGGTCCACCGACTTCACTCGCGCGGAGTATTCGACGTGCCCGCCCTCGGAGGCGCTCACCACGGTGTAGTTGGACAGCCGCACGCCGTACCGGGTGACCGCGCCGGGATCCCCCGACCACGACGACACGAATCCCGCACCGAGACCCATGGTCAGCATGCCCTGGGCAATCACATCCGGCAGGCCCGCCAACTTGGCGACATGCTCATCCCAGTGGATCGGGTTGCCGTCACCCGAGGTACCCGAATAGTTGACCAGATCACCACGGGTGATGCGGGCCTGGCGAATCGGCAGTTCGAGGCCGACGGTGAGCTCGTCGAACGACAGCGAGGTGCGGGAGGCGCGGGCAGCGCCTTCGATCGACACGGTCGGCTGCTCGGTGGGCTTCACCTGCGACTCCGGCACAGCGGCCTGCGCGGCGGGGTCGCCCTCACCTTCCTTGCGCCCGAACATCTTCACGCCGTGCACCATGACGTTGTCGACCGCGGTCGCGATCTCCGGGTCGACACCCTCACCCACGAGGCCGAGGACCGTGGTGTGCATGATGTGCACGATCTCGCCGGAGCGGTCGTACAGGGTATTGGTGACGGTGACCAGGTCGCGGCCCGCGACCTTGCGCACCGCCGTCAGCTCCACGTCGGTGACCAGTTCGTCGCCGGCCACGATCGGCTTGTACTGCTCGAACACCTGCTCGGTCTGCACAAAGGTGTCGTAGCCGACCACTACCTCCTCGAAAAGGTAGCGGTTGGCGGCCATGGCGGGAATCGACACGAAGGTCAGCGGCGCGACCAAGCCGGTGTAGCCGAGCGCGGCCGCCGCGTCCTCGTCCCAGTGCGCGGGGTGATAATCCTGCACGGCGCGGGCGTACTCACGCACCTTCTCGCGGCCGACCTCATAGGTACCGTTCGCCCGGTAGTAAAATCCCAAACGCGCGGCCGTATCAGGTGCATCGACTACAGAACCCACCGTGTACTTATCCTTTGTTCGAGGAACAGACTCACGGCAGGATAGCCGAAATTTCCGTGCGGCGAGGTCCGACACCATCCGATCCGGGGTGTCATGCCAAGTGACCGCGCACAGCGGCAAGGCTCTCGGCCGGTGACACGGGTAATTCACCAGTCCGACAAGCGGTTTCACCGACCCGCCACGACACCACGGCACGCGGCAAAATACTGATCACGTCGCATTCCACAATTCGCGGTAATACTTCATTCGCGCATGATCCGGCACCAATCCGTAAGCGCGCACCAATTCCTCGTCCCAGCCGGGTCCGTAATCCTGCGCCTTCCGCACCACGATGTCGGGAACCGGCATCGGCACCACCTCGAAAGTCACCATTCGACCGTAGCGAACCGACGCCGATGCCCCACACGTCGTCGGCCCGCACGGACACGCGACGAGAATCCTCGAGCAGGGTTGCGCCCGCATCGTTTACGCTCGGGTACGGGGCACGGGAACATATCGATCGGATGAGCCGGGCATGGACATGCGCTACACCGTCGCTGCGCCGGACCACGCGGTGGATCGCGCGCGAGCGGCCCAGACCGCGACACACAACGCGTTGACGCGGCTCGTCGCCGACTTCGACACCGCGTGGGCCAAGGGCGAACCACCCGACCTCGCCGCACATCTACCCGTCGACGCCCCGCTGCGGCGCTCAGCGCTCATCGAACTCATCAAGGTCGATCTGCATCATCGGTGGCGCGACAGCGACGACGGCAAGCGCCTGGCCGACTACCGCGCGCAGTTCCCCGAACTCGACCATGCCGACCTCCCACCGGATCTCATCTACGAGGAGATCACCGCGCGGGTGCGCGCCGGTGATCGGTCCGTCGATATCGCGGAATACGAACAGGAGTTCTCGCCGCAACTGGCACAGATCGCCGACCAAATCCACGCCGAGAACTACCGCACCACCCTGCTGTCGGACCCGACCGCGGTCGGCGCACTCGACACCTTCGCCTCCGGCGACACCGTCGACGATTTCGATCTGCTGATCCGCCTCGGACAGGGCGCGTTCGCCCGCGTCTTCCTCGCCAGGCAACGGTCGATGCAACGCCTGGTCGCGGTGAAGATCTCCCGCGACCGCGGCAGCGAACCACAAACGCTCGCTCAACTCGACCACGAGCACATCGTCCGCGTCTTCGACCAACGTCAAATCGAAGACCAGCACCTGAAACTCATGTACATGCAGTACGTACCGGGCGGGACGCTGCTCGGAGTGCTCCGATTGGTGCGCGCCACACCGGTCGCGCAACGCACCGGACAGCTCCTGCTGGACGCGGTCGACGCGTCGGTCACCTCCGGCGGCGTCCTCACACCGCAACCCTCGACCACGCGCGCCGAACTCGCCGCACTGTCCTGGCCCGAAGCCGTCGCCTGGCTGGGCAGCCGCCTGGCCACCGCCCTGGACTACGCCGACCGCGCGGGAGTACTGCACCGCGACATCAAACCCGCCAACATGCTGCTCACCGCCGATGGCCAACCTAAGCTCGCGGACTTCAACATCAGCTTCAGCAGCCACATTCCCGGCAACAGCCCGGTCGCCTACTTCGGTGGATCACTCGCCTACATGTCACCCGAGCAACTCGAGGCCTGCCACCCCGGTCGCTTCACCACCGCCGCCGACCTCGACACCCGCAGCGACCTCTACGCCCTCGCCGTGGTGCTGTGGGAACTACTCACCGGCCGCCTACCCTTCGCCGACGAACCCGCACTGGGCGACTCGGCCAGCTCGCTGTCGCGGATGATCGCGCTACGCCACCGACCGATGGCCGAACGCCTCGCCGCCACCGCACCACCGGACTGCCCCTCGGTGCTACGACGTGCACTACAGACATGTCTGTCGCCCGATCGCGACGACCGCTATTCCAGCGGAGCCGCATTCGCGCAACAACTCGAGCTCACCCTCGACCGCACCGCGCGCAACCTGGTCGCACCACCCGCGCACAGCATCCGCTCCCGGCTCAGGATGCGTCCGATGCCGGTGGTGTCGGTCTCCGCGATCACCGGCCAACTACTCGGCGGCCTCTACCTACTCACGCACAACCAGATGCTCTTGAGCACCGAACTCACCGAGGCGGCCTACAGCCGCCTGGTGCGCCTCATCGTGGCGAGTATCCTCATCGGCTACCCACTCGGCTTCACCCTCCTCATGTACTGGTGTCGACGAGTCTTCCTCGTACCCAATGGACTACGCCGCGGCAAACGCTACGACCAGGACACTCTCGCCAAGGCGAGAGCGGACACACTCGCGTGTGGTGACCGCATCGCACTCGGCTCCTTCGCGGGCTGGATGATCGCCCTCACCGCATTCCTCATCGAGCTCAACCGCGTCTCCGACCTGCCAGCGGGCCTCCTGCTCAACCTGGCCGCATCCCATGTCGTCGCGGCCGCGCTGGCGGTTGTGTACACCTACTTCCCGGTGACGTTCTTCGTACTGCGCTGGTACTACCCGGGATTGGTCGACGCGGGCCACGTCTCGCCCCACGACGCGGTCCTGCTGCGACGTCTGGCCAGGCGCAGCAGGATCTACCTCGCTGTCGCCGCCTCGGTGCCGCTGATCGGGGTGGCCGCGGGCCTGGCCTTCCTCACCCCCGACGAACAACAGTCGGTGATCGTCTCGATCGTCGTGCTGTGCGTCGGCGGTCTGCTCGCGTTCCTCGGCGCGCTCCGCGTCTTCTACACGCTCGAATCCGATCTGCACGCACTCAAGCGCATCATCGATCCGCACGCGCGCCGCTAGCCTTCCGTCCGTCCTTGCGTTTTTTGGGTGACTGGAAGATTCGCGGCGAATAGCGGTTGCAGACCAGATAGTTATATGCGCATGAATACGTATCTGAATGGAAGTTATTGCAGGACAGCTCGAGAGATCCGAACCGGGCGCCGATCCGATACAGCGGCTTGTCGTCGGCAATCGCGCCCTATCCCCAGTCGCAGCCCGTAGGCCGTACGACCAGCACCCTCCCCCACCCCCGAATCCGATTGCTCCCCATAGCGTTCGAAAGCACGCTGCGTACCTCGACCCCGGCTCCTCCCCTGACACAACAGCATTCAGCACAAGGTCGTTCGCTTGGCAAAGCTTCGGTGAACTAACCTTCAGCGGTGCTTGGACATTCACATGCGACCAGTGGCGCGTTGGCCTGGTCGGGGGCGGCAGTGGCGTTACCCGTTTCGATACTCACCTATCCGACAATCCAGGGCGAGTCAGGTCACCTCGGCGTCGTCGATCTCCTGCTCGGCACCTTTCTCACCGCGGGAGCGGCATTGCTCCCCGACGCCGACCACCCCAGCGGCACCATCTCCCATGTGCTCGGCCCGGTCTCGCACTACCTCTGCAAACTGATCTCCTGGATCTCCGGCGGCCACCGCCACGCCACCCACTCGTTCGCCTTCGTCGCCCTCGTCACCTACGGGACATGGGCGGGTGAGCACTGGATCGGCCGCTGGTTCACCCTCGGCCTCGTCTTCTTCCTGCTGGCCCTCGCGGTGCGCGCACTGCACCTGTGCCCACCCGGCGAAGGATTCAAGACCTGGGGTGTGGTCGTAGTGCTCGCGGTGACAGGCACCTTCGCGATGGACCACTGGATCACGAACAAACCCGTGTGGTTGCCCTTCGCCGTCGGCCTCGGCGCGCTGGTCCACCTCTTCGGTGACTGTCTCACCGACCATGGCTGTCGCCTGTTCTGGCCGTTCAAGTTTCGCGTTGCCGTACCGATCATCGAACGCACCGGCAACAAGGTGGAGACCTGGATCCTCTCGCCGCTGTTCACCGCGGGCACACTCGCGGTCCTCTGGTACGGGATCACCCACCAGCCCTGACCACCCCCTCGCCTGTCTTTGCGTCTTTTGGTCGTGAGGACAGGTGCAGGTGCCTGGTCTCGCCGATAGTGCATCACATGGCTAGATGCGCATATCTGCGTATCAGGATGTATTTAGGTGATTGACCGAAGCGACATGGTGCGGACAGCTTCCTACCCCGCCGATCTCGCTCGACTGCCCCTGCCGCCATCGAGAGGGACGAAACCCCGCTCTCTCGAACGATTTTTCCGCGCAGGATTCGTACCGCTCCCCCGCCACAGGCACCGAGCTGCGGATTACGACAGGTGCCGTCGAACGGGACGGTGCGTTACCTCCGGACAGCGGCACCGACGCCGTAATCACCGTCAGACCCGCGCCGGAACCGACCGCCACCCCCATTCAGTGCACGACTGTAAACTGAATGAATGACGGGACGGGCACGGCAACCACGCGGCGAGGCCACGGCGCTCGCCCGCCTCGCCGGTGACGAGATCAGCGGCGCGGTGGACGGCATCGCCGCCGTGCACCGCGCGATCTCGAGCCGGGTCTTCGGCGCGGTTCGACTCGGGGTCGGCCCTGCCGTCGCGCCGGTCGAGGTGTTGCACAATGCGATCACCGATGGCGTGTACGAGATCGTCGCCGGTAGCACCGTCGCGGTAGGTGCCATGACGGAGCGGATCGTCGATCGACCCGATGTCACGGCGCCGTCGCGCACGGTATTCGGCTCGGTCGCGCTCGGCGTGATCCAAGGACTGATCGGTGACAGTCTGGAGGACCGGCGGCCCACGCTCGCCGGACCGATGACGTTTCGGCACGACGGAGCACCTGTCCCGCCAGAACTACTCGGTGCCACTGTGCCGCAACCGAGTTCGCATCTCATTGTGTTCCTGCACGGCCTGGTGGAAACCGAACACGCCTGGCGGTTCGGCGGACAGCCGAGTTACGCCGAACGGCTCGGCGAGGATCTCGAATGCTGCACGCTCCAGGTTCGGTACAACAGCGGCCTGCACATCTCCGACAACGCGCACGAGTTGAGCGCGCTCATGGCGCGCCTGGTGGAGCACTGGCCGGTACCGGTGGAACAGGTGTCGCTGATCGGCCATTCGATGGGCGGGTTGGTCGCACGATCTGCTTGTTTCGCCGCGACACAGCAGCGGCTGCCCTGGGTGCGCAAGGTGCGCAAGATCGTGTGCCTCGGTTCACCGCATCTGGGCGCGCCGCTGGAACAGCTGGCGCATTACGCGTCCGCGGCGCTGGTGGCCGTGCCGGAGACGCGGCCGTTCGGTCGGCTGCTGCGTCGGCGCAGCGGCGGCATCCGGGATCTGCGGCATGGTTCGCTGGTGGACGAGGATTGGCAGGGAATGGACGCGGATGCCCTACGCCGCAGGGCGATTCGTGAGGTGGCGTTACTCGAGGGCGCTGAGCATTATTTCGTCACCGCGACCGTCACCCGTAGCCCGCGCCATCCGATCGGCCGCATCATCGGCGATGGTTTGGTGCTCACCCCGAGCGGTTCCGGTCGAAATAGCGCGCGCCGCATCGGTTTCGACGAGACGAACAGTCTCCATGTGCCCGGCGCGCATCACTTCGCCCTGCTCAACCACGACGCTGTTTACGCGGCGTTGCGTCGATGGCTGCTATGTGACTGACGAATCCCGATCAAGTCGGTATCCACCGCGGGCCGATTGATTGTCAGGCGGGTCCGTATTCGCCGCTGCCGAACTGGCCGACCGACGAGGAATCGGCGCGGCGCCTGATGGCCGCGCCGACCACCCCGACGTGGTGGCGCGGTTCGCCGAACCCACGGGAAGCTCAGAGCATGTCCTCGAGTTCCGTGGCGGCGACCCGAACTTCGGCGGCGAACTCCTTCTCGGCTTGGTCGGGGTCGTCGAGATCGGTGTGCGCCACGTAGAGCAACAGGCAGCCTCGGATGCCGTCGAGTAGGTCCTCGAGCAGGTCGAGTGCGGGACGGGATGGGTCGAGTCGGCTGATCCGGAAGCCCGCGATCAGGCTCTCGCGTGCTTCCGGGTCGACGTTGAATTTATATGCCTGTGCTTCGATTTCGGCCAGCCGGGCGACCAGCTCCCACGGTGAGGGGATGCGTCCGTCGTTGACGGCGGTGGCCTCGGCGATCAGGTCGACGACGACGTCGGTGGCGGACTCCCCCGCGCCGACGCGTTCGAGGATGTGGGTCGGGGTCTCCACCTGGAGCGCCTCGATCTCGTCGGCTTCCACCACCACGGCGGCGGTGGCCAGGTCGGCAACTCCCCCGGCCACCTCGGCGGCGGCGTGCAGCCAGTGCGCGGCGGCCACGGAGGCGGAGGCGGGGTCCAGTTCGGTGAACAGGGCGATGGGGCCGAGCGGGTCAGCTTTGAGCAGGTCGTAGGCGGCCTGCACCTGAGCGGGAGAGACATCGGGGCGCGAGAGTTCCACGGCTTGGCGGGCGCGACCGGACAGGTCGCCGCGCTCGGCGGATTCGATGGCGATCTGTTCGCAGGAGACCTCGGCGACGACGGTTTCCAGCAGGGCGGTGTCGTCGAGTTGGTAGAGGATGCGTCCCACACAGTGCGCGGATTCGACGACACCGCTGTAGGAGACGAGCAGCCCTTCGTCGGTGGGCAGATTGGGCTTGCGGATGCTCGCCTCGACGTCCTTGAAGTTCCTGCGTTCGTCGGCGCGGCGCCACGCTTCGCTGTGTGGCACATCGGAGTCGCCTGCGGCACTGGCGGGATGGGTGTAGGTGCGCCACTGGAAACGCGAGAGCATGGTCAGGTTCGACGCGAGATCGGTGGCCTGGTCTCGGTTTGCCTGCGCGGGCAGCACGGCGACTGTCTGCGCCAGGTCGCCGCGTCCGGTCGCCCAGGTGGCGACGAGCGCGTTGCGGTCGGCGTCGAATGCGTAACGGGTCACCAGGCAAGTCTGCTCTGTCCGGCGCGGGTTCGCCCGCGACGGGGTGGGAATTCGCGGGACTGACGCTTGTTTCGGGGCCGCGTACTGGGAAGATGGTCGTATGACACTCGATCACGGTGATCCCGGCGACGCGCCTTCGATTCCACAGCCGACCGCGCCGGTGCGCAATCCGGCCCGTCCGAGCGCGGCGGAGGAGGCGAGAACCGTTGCGGCGGCGTCGAATAGTGGGACCATGGCGAGCCTCACCGACGACGGTGACCCGTGGGCGTCGTTCGTGACCTATGGGTTGCTGGCCGGACAGCCGGTCCTGTGTGTGTCGCGGTTGGCAGAGCACGGTCGCAATCTGGCGGGTGACCCGAGGGCGAGTATCGCGGTGCTGGCGCCGGATATGCCTTCGGATCCGCTGGCGGGCACGAGGATCACGTTGTCGGGCGTGGTGGAGCGGCCCGCCGACGCGGAGGCCGAGGCGGCGCGCGAGGCGCATCTGCTTGCCGTGCCAGCGGCGAAGTACTACATCGATTACAGCGATTTCACGGTGTGGGTGTTGCGGGTGCACCGGGTGCGGTGGGTCGGCGGGTACGGCCGGATGGATTCGGCGACGGCCGAGCAGTACGCGTCGGCAGAGCCCGATCCGGTGGTGTCGGTGGCGGCGGGGGCGATCACGCATCTGAACAACGACCACGCGGAGTCGCTGGCGTCGATGGCGCGGGTGTTGGGTGGTTATCCCGATGCGACCGAGGCCAGCTGTGAGCGCGCGGACCGTTACGGGTTGGATTTGCGGGTGGTGACGCCGCGTGGGGTGGCGCGCACGCGGGTGGGTTACGCGGAGCCGATCGGCTCGGCGGGCGAATTGCGTGCGGTGACGGCGGAATTGGCGCGGTTGGCGCGCGAGGGCTGAGTTCGTGTGGCGCCACCTACCGCGCTGGTCATCGGGGTGTGCGGCGGACCAGTTCTTCGATGAAGGTGGCGATTTCGTCGGGCTTCTCCTCGGCCATGAAGTGGCCGGCGTCGATGGGTCGGTACGTGGCGGCGGGCGCCCATCGGCGCCACAGGGCGGGGGCGTCGAACCCGAGTTGCGCGCCCCAGTCCTGGGAGATCACCGCGACGGGCATGGCCAGTTGGGTTCCTGCCGCACGGTCGGCGCGGTCCATGTCGAGGTCGATGCCCGCGGTGGCGCGGTAGTCGGCGACGATGGACGGGACGGCGCGTACCGAACTGTCGAGGTAGTGCTGGCGCACCTCGGGTGGGAATGTGGTCCCCGAGGGGTCCCAGGCGTCGAGAAACGAGCCGAAGAAGTCCTCGGCGACCGCTTGGATCATCCGCTCGGGCAAGCCCTTCGGTTGCGCCATCAGATACAGGTGCCAGGCGACCGCCGCGTCGACGCCATGCAACACCTCCCAGGTGTCCATGGTCGGCAGGACGTCCAGAATACCGAGGTGGGAGATCTTTTCCGGGTGGTCGAGTGCGGCGCGCACGCCGACCAGGGCTCCCCGATCGTGGCCGATCAAGGCGAACCGGGTAGCGGGCTGTGTGCCGATTTCGCGCATGATGTTGACGATGTCGCGCGCCATCGTGCGTTTGGAGTAGGTGTCGGGGCCGGTTTCTGTGGGTTTGTCGCTTGCGCCGTAGCCGCGCAGGTCCGGGACGACAACCAGGTGACGCTCGGCGAGGGTGCGCGCGACGTGACGCCACATGAGGTGGGTTTGTGGAAAGCCGTGCAGCAGGACGATCGGATCGCCGGAGCCGCCGACGGCGACATTGAGGTCGACCCCGCCGTCACCCACGATCCGCCGATAGTCGAAGCCGTCGATTGTCGTGCTCGTCATGAGCGCGCACCTTTCGTTGCGGGAGTGGCGGTTTCGCCCCGGTGGTCAGGAGAAGATGGCGGGGAGCGGCGGCGCCGGGGTGGTGGCGCTCGCTCGCAGTGCGGGGATGAGGATGGTGTCGACCAGGTGGGCGAGGTACTCGGGCCCGGTGGCGAGTCCGTTCAGCCTGCGCAGCAGCAGTACCGAACCGGTGATCTCCTCGTACGGAAACGGCCGCGCGCCCGCTGGCAGTTCGCCCCTGTCGATGGCGGCGGACAGCACCGATTCCGGCATTTTCGCCCCGGTCGGCCCGGTGTTCTCTTCGAGGTGGCGGCACAGGTCGGGGTCTTCCAGACCCGCGTGCAGGAGCATCAGGCTCATCGAAGGGTCGGCCGAGCGCATCGTGGTGTCGAGTCGTTCACACAGGGCGAGGAGGTCCCCGCGCAGCGAGCCGGTGTCGACAGCAGCTGCGCCGTTGCCGGACGCGGGGCCGGCCTTGATCGCGGTGACGACCATGTCGCGTTTGGTCTCCCAGCGGCGATACAGGGTGGCTTTCGATGCGTGGGCGCGCCGGGCCACCGCTTCGAAAGTCACTGCCTCGTAGCCTATTTCACCGAGTAGCTCGAGTACGCACGCGAGGATCGCGGCCTCACGGGCCTGGTCTCGGGGGCGGCCGGTACGTACCTCGGTGGGCTGATCGTTGGCGCTACTATTACGAAACGACACGTTTCGTACCGTATCAGACTGCCGCGGGGAGCTGGTAGTTCGTCGGTCCGCCATGTGTCTCGCCGCGTCCTGACTGGTTCGGCGTCCCCGCAGATCGAGAACCATCGTGACGGTGCACGCGACCTCCGCTCTATGCCGTACCTGCAGCCGCGTAGCCGTGGCCACTGAGGAGCCGACGAGACGGGGCGGGGATACGCGGGAGCGGGAGCCAGCTGCAGGTCAGGCGGCGGGGTGACACACGGGGGCGAGAAACCAGCAACACGCCAGGCGACGGGGTAACACACGAGAGCGAGAAACCAGCAACACGCCAGGCGACGGGGTAACACACGAGAGCGAGAAACCAGCAACACGCCAGGCGACGGGGTGATACGCGGGGGCGAGGAACTCCTCGCTGTGTTTTTGGCGGCTGGCGCCGCGTGGTTCGCGGCCCTGAGTCTCGCTGTTGAGTACCCGTTTCTTGCTCCTTCGTCGCCTACGAAACGGGCACTCAACAGCGAGACGGCCGCGAACTTACCGTACCGGTCTCGCTGCGCTCGGAACAGGTGTTCGGGCGGCTCGTGGGGAGGGTTGAGTTGGGTACGGGCGGTGGCGGTTTCACCGGGTGCCGGAGAGCGCAGCTGAGGACGGCAGCGACAGTTCCACCAGGTGCTGGCGAGCGTTGGAGGCCCTCTGTGGGGTCACGGTGGCGGCGCACGAGAGTAGCCGGGGTGCGCGGGAAGTGCGCAGGAGGTGCGCGTCGCCGTGCCGGGTGGGGCGGCACGGCGACGCCGGAATCAGGCCGGGTCTTGCAGTCCTGCTTCGATTTCCAGGGTGAGGGTGATTTTGTCGCCGATCACGACGCCGCCGCCGTCGGGCAGCGGCATGTCGATATCGAGGCCGAAATCGCGGCGGTTGACGACGGTTTGTGCCTCGAAGCCCGCGACCGGGCCACCGCCCATGCCGGGACTGACGCCGAGGAATTCGACGTCGAGGGTGATGTTCTTCGTGACACCGCGCACGGTGAAATCGCCTTGCACGGCGAACTTCTCGCCGCTGACCTGGAAACCGGTGGTCTTGAATGTGAGGACAGGAAACTCCTCGACCTTGAAGAAGTCGGCGGTGCGCAGGTGGCCGTCGCGTTGCGGGTTGTCGGTGGTGACCGAGTCGGCGCGGATCTCGGCCTCGGCACTGGCGGTGCCGTCTTCGGCGACGACGAGCTGGCCGGAGAAGTCGGTGAAGCGGCCGCGAATCTTGCTCACCATGAGGTGGCGCACGGAGAAGCCGACGGCGGAGTGCGTCGGGTCGATCTGCCAGGTGCCGGGGGTGAGTGTCGTGGTGGCCATCGGTCGTCCTCCTGATAAGTAGATGAACTTTTGATTATGTGTCCGGGAAACGGCGTAGGAATGTTTTCGAACACCGCCCCGGCCGGGGCGGTGAAGTAGCGCCGGCGACCCGTCGCCTGGTCACGGCTTCAGCTGAGCCTCGAGCAGTTGTTCGAAGGGCACGCTGTCACGGTACGGGTCGGCGGGGGCTCGGCGTGGTCGTTCGGTGAGCAGACTCGCGAATTCCGCCGTGGCGCGTTCGATGCGTGGGGCGAGCCCGTCGGCCGAGCCCCAGTCATCGGATGCCGCGTACACCGAGGTGGGCGCCACAATCGAGCGCAGGTAGGTGAACATCGGGCGCACCGCGTGCTCCAGGGCGAGCGAGTGTCGGGCGGTACCGCCGGTGGCACCGATCAAGACGGGCATCCCGGTGAGCGCGTCGGGCTCGAACACGTCGAAGAACGTCTTGAACAGTCCGCTGTAGGACGCGTTGAAGATCGGGGTGACGGCGATCAACCCATCGGCGGAAACGACCTGTTCGATCGTGGCACGCAATCCCTCGGCGGGGAATCCGGTGAGCAGGTTGTCGGCGAGTTCGTGGGCGTGGTCACGTAATTCGATCACCTCGACCTGTGCGTCATCGGCGAGCGCCGAGAGGGCCGCGGCAGTTCCCGCCGCGAGACGGTCGGCCAGCAGCCTGGTCGACGACGGCGAGGACAGGCCACCGGAGACGACGGCGATTCGGGTCATGACGTGCGCTCCTTTTCGGTGGTGTTGTCGGCGCGCGCGGCCAGCAGCGAGGCGTGTGTCGGTGCGTCGGGGACATGGGCGGGACGTTTCGCGGCGAACTCCTTGCGCAGCACGGGCACGACCTCTTCGCCGAGCAGGTCGAGCTGTTCGAGCACGGTGCGTAGCGGCAGTCCCGCGTGGTCCATCAGGAACAGCTGACGCTGGTAGTCGCCGAAGGTCTCACGGAAGGTGAGTGTCTTGTCGATCACCTGCTGTGGACTGCCCACGGTGAGTGGGGTCTGTTCGGTGAAGTCCTCGAGCGAGGGTCCGTGCCCGTAGACGGGCGCGTTGTCGAAGTAGGGGCGGAATTCACGCACCGCGTCCTGGGAGTTCTTGCGCATGAAGACCTGACCACCGAGTCCGACGATGGCCTGGTCGGCCTTTCCGTGGCCGTAGTGCTCGTAGCGGCGACGGTAGAGCTCGATGAGGCGCTGGAAGTGGTACTTCGGCCAGAAGATGTTGTTGGCGAAGAATCCGTCACCGTAGAAGGCGGCCTGCTCGGCGATCTCCGGACTGCGGATGGACCCGTGCCACACGAACGGCGCCACGTCGTCGAGCGGACGCGGGGTGGAGGTGAACGACTGCAACGGGGTACGGAACTTGCCTTCCCAGTCGACGACGTCTTCGCGCCACAGGCGGTGCAGCAGGCGGTAGTTCTCGATGGCCAAGGGAATGCCGTCGCGAATGTCCTTGCCGAACCAGGGGTAGACGGGCCCGGTGTTGCCGCGTCCGAGCATGAGGTCGACGCGGCCGTCGGCGAGGTGTTGCAGCATGGCGAAGTCTTCGGCGATCTTCACCGGGTCGTTGGTGGTGATCAGGGTGGTGGCGGTGGAGAGTTGGATGCGCTCGGTGCGGCCGGCGATGTAGCCGAGCATGGTGGTGGGTGAGGACGGGACGAACGGCGGGTTGTGGTGCTCGCCGGTGGCGAATACGTCGAGGCCGACTTCTTCGGCCTTCTGCGCGATGGTGACCATCGCCTTGATCCGCTCGGCCTCGGTGGGTGTGGTGCCGGTGGTCGGGTCGGTGGTCACGTCGCCGACGGTGAAGACTCCGAACTGCACGAGAACTCCTCGGACTCGATACTGGACTAACTTGTTGATGTGGCAACCAGGAGAACACGGACCACGGTCCGCTTATTCCGATCGCCTCATACCTCGTACAACTCCAACGGCAGGTCGTCGGGGTCGAAGAAGAATGCCATGCGCTTGCCGGTCACCTCGTCGACCCGTAGTCGCTCGGTCCGCACTCCCCTGCCGCGCAGGTCGGCCAATGTCGCGGCGACATCGCGGACGGCGAAGGCCAGGTGCCGCAACCCGGTCGCCTCCGGGCGCGTCGGGCGCGCGGGCGGGTCGGGAAAGGAGAACAACTCGATCCTGCTTCCGCCAGGAATCGCCAAATCCAGTTTGTAGGAACGCCGTTCGGCGCGGTATTGCTCCGCGATCACCGCCAAGCCCATGGCCTCGGTGTAGAACCGTTTGGACCGTTGGTAGTCCGATGCGATGATCGCGACGTGATGAATCCCTAGAAGTTCCACCGGGCGACGGTAACTCAGGCGCCGCACGCCACGCGGGAGCCCGAGCCGTCGCCACCGAAGCCGAACAGCCGCAACCGGTTCCCACCGGTCACGTCCCGAGACTCGGAGCATCCATGGTTACGCCAGCACGTTCGATCGTCGCCGTCCTCGGGGTACTCGCGCTGTGGTGCGGTTCGCTCGCGTGCTCGTCGCAGACCCCGACCGCGCCGACTCCCACACCCGAGCGCGGCACCATCGTCTCGACCACTCCGCTCGGTCAGCTGAACGCGGAGCAGGCGCGAGCCGCGCTCGCCGAGCGCGACATCGACGTGCCGGTGCGCAATGGCGTAGAGGCGTTTCGGGTGGAATATCGGACCATCGACCCGCAGGGCGGGCAAACCTCCGCGACCGGACTGGTGGTGTTGCCGGACACCGATAATCCGCGACCGCGTGTGGTCGGCTATGAGCACGGCACGATGTCGGCGCGCGCGGACGCGCCCTCGGTCGATGCGTCGGGCGAGGACCGGGCGCGCGCCCTCATGTTCGCCGCCAGCGGGTATGCGGCGATCGCGCCCGACTACCTCGGCCTCGGCGAAGGCCCGGGTTTCCATCCGTACGCGCACGCGCCGTCGGAGGCCAGCGCGTCGGTCGACCTGCTGTTGGCCGCGCGTGCGATGGCAGCACAGCGACAACGTGAGCTGGATCCCGAGGTGCTGGTGACCGGGTTCTCGCAGGGCGGGCAGGCCGCGATGGCGTTCAGCAGGGCATTGCAGGAAGGCCAGGCACCGGGATTCCGGCTCGCGGCGGCGGCTCCGGTGAGCGGGCCGTTCGATATTCAGCACACCGAACTGCCCGCTGCTTTCGATGGGCGGGTGAAACCAGCTTCGGCGGTGTTCTATGTGGCCTATTGGCTGACCTCGATGAATCGTATCTATCACCTCTACGACACTCCGCAGGAGGCGTTCCAGGAGCCGTCGGCCTCGAAGGTCGAGGGGTTGCTCGACGGGACGCATGACATGCTGTCCATCGCCTTGGGGTTGGCGATCACGCCGCGACATCTGCTCACTCCGAGATTCGTCGACCTCGCGACGCACCCAACGGGTGCCGTGTTGCGCGCGATGACCGACAGCGACAATGCCTGCGACTGGTCACCGAAGGTGCCGGTGCGCCTCTACGCGGCGTCCGGGGACCGTGATGTGCCGTACGCCAATTCCGAAGCGTGCGTGCGGGATCTGCACGCGAACACCAACGCACCCGTGCCACCTTCACCACCTTCACCACCTTCACGGAATGATGCGGCGCCGAGCACGCCGACGCCAACCAGCCCGGGGCCGAGCGGCACCGTGCCGAATGACTCAGGCCAGCAGGAGATTACGTTGAACGATCTCGGCAACCTCGATCACACGGGCACGGCACGCACCGCCATGCCGAAGATCCTGGACTGGTTTCAACAGCTGGCCCCACCCGCCTAGTTCGGGGTCAGGCGGACACACCCATCGGACTCGGTACCCCTCGGGTGAAGAGCACTCGATCGCTATCGGGTACCCAGTAGGTGGCGGGCGAGTCCGGGGTGTACCCGGCGGCGAAGTACTCGATCAGCGGCGGCAACGCCGGATGGTCGTTGCGCGTCGACCACAGCAGTGACCACGGGTAGGCGGGTGTCGGATCGGTGATGGTCAGCTGACGGCTGTGCGGATGCCAGGGGGTTCGGCCGCCGTCACCGACGAAGGTGACCATGCTCGCGGAGGTGGCGACCCGGTCCACCATTTTCTCGAATCCGTCGGGGTGGCTTCCCGTTTCGACCACGATGCCGCTGAATGCGGTGAGCTCGCGGTAGAAGTCGGCCCATTCGGATGCGACGACGGCGCCTGGCACCCACGCGGTGTAGGGCACGATCTCATCCAGGGTGGCCGAAGAACGGTGTGCGAGGGGATGTTCCCTACCCACGAGCAGGTGCAGTGGCTCGCGGTAGGCGGGGCAGGCACTGATGTGACCGGGCAGTGGTCGCGGTCCGCCGTGCGCGCGGGCGAAGGCGGCGTCGACTCGGCCGTCGACGAGGAAGTCGCGGGTACTGCACACGAAGTCGGCCGCGGCGGAATCGGTTGCCGGCTCGGTGCGATAGAGGGCACCGTTGGGGAGGACGAGTTCGACGTCGGCGGTGGGGTGTAGCGCGAAATAGTTGCGCATCAGTTCGATAGGCGCGATGCGTTCGGCGAACACCGCGACTCGCAGTGGTCGTGGACGTGCGTGTACGGCGGCGACGGCCTCGGCGCAGGCGGCGAGCATGGTGCGCGCGTGCGGCAGCAGTCGCGCGCCCGCGTCCGTGGGCGCCGTGCGGCCGGATCCGCGCGCCAACAGTGCCGCACCGACCTGTGTCTCCAGCTTGGCGATGCGTTTGGACACCGCTTGCTGGCTGATACCGAGCGCGGTGGCAGCGTGGCCGAATTGTTCGTCGTCGACGACGGCGACGAACGCACGTATCGCGGCCAGATCCAGATCCACCCCGTCACCTCGCTACACAACTAATGGTTGTCCTCTTCCGCGCGCCCGTTGTTCGACATCGACTATATCCACTGGTCAGATACGTGAGCCAACGAGATTCGCGGACATCAGATTACAACCATCAGGTGTCCGCACGGCCCGGCGGGTCGGCGAGCGCGACAAGGTGGAATCGATGAGCGAGGCCTCGTTCGTACATCTGCACAACCACACCGAGTTCTCCATGCTCGACGGGATGGCGAAGATCGACCCGCTGTTCACCGAAGCACAGCGACTCGGGATGCCCGCCGTGGGCATGACCGATCACGGCAACATGTACGGTGCGGCCGAATTCTACCGTCGCGCACAGGGTTCCGGGGTCACGCCGATCATCGGTATCGAGGCGTATGTGGCACCGGAGTCACGCAGGTCGAGCAAGCGGGTGTTCTGGGGGTCGGCGGGGCAGCGCGGCGACGACGTGTCGGGCTCGGGCGCCTATCTGCACATGACGATGTTCGCCCGCAATAGCACCGGGCTGCGCAATCTGTTCAAGCTGTCGTCGCTGGCCTCACTGGAGGGCAGGCTCGGCAAGTGGCCGAGGATGGACGCGGAACTGATCGCCGAGCACGCCGAAGGGGTACTGGCGACCACGGGTTGTCCGTCCGGTGAGGTCCAAACCCGTTTGCGGCTGGGCCAATTCGATGCGGCATACCAGGCGGCGGGCTCCTGGCGGGAGATCTTCGGCCCCGACAATTTCTTTCTCGAAGTGATGGATCACGGGCTGAGCATCGAGCGCAGGGTGCGCGAGGATCTGCTCGCGGTCGGCGCGAAGACCGGGCTCACTCCCCTGGCCACCAACGACTGCCACTACGTGCTGCGCAGCCAGTCCGAGGCGCACGCGGCCATGCTGTGCGTACAGACCGGTAAGACGCTCTCGGACCCGACGCGGTTCCAGTTCGGTGGCGACGGCTATTACCTGAAGTCCTCGGCCGAGATGCGCGCGCTGTGGGACGACGAGGTGCCGGGAGCCTGCGATGCCACCCTGCTGGTGGCCGAACGGATCGAACGCTACGACGACATCTGGGCGTTCACCGACCGGATGCCGGTGTTCCCGGTACCCGACGGCCATACCGAGGACAGCTGGTTACGCCACGAGGTCGACGCGGGATTGCGTTGGCGCTTCCCTGACGGGGTCCCGCACGACTACTCGCGTCGGGCCGCGTTCGAGCTGGACATCATCCGCGACAAGGGATTTCCCGCCTACTTCCTCGTGGTCGGCGACCTGGTATCGCACGCGCGCGAGGTGGGCATTCGGGTCGGACCCGGCCGTGGTTCGGCGGCGGGGTCGCTGGTCGCGTACGCGTTGGCGATCACCAATATCGACCCGATCGTGCACGGGCTGCTGTTCGAACGGTTCCTCAATCCGGAGCGCCCTTCGGCGCCGGACATCGATATCGACTTCGACGATCGTCGGCGCGGGGAGATGATCCGCTACGCCACCGAACGCTGGGGCGCCGACCGGGTGGCGCAGGTGATCACCTTCGGCACCATCAAGACCAAGGCCGCGATCAAGGACGCGGCACGGGTGCAGTTCGGGCAGCCGGGTTTCGCGATCGCCGACCGCATCACCAAGGCACTACCGCCCGCCGTGGCAGCGAAAGACATTCCGGTGCACGGGATCATGGATCCCACCCATGAACGCTACGGCGAGGCCGCCGAGGTGCGCGCGCTGATCGACAGCGATCCGCAGGTGCGCCGCATCTACGACACCGCGGCGGGCCTGGCGGGCATGGTGCGTGGCGCGGGTGTGCACGCGTGCGCGGTGATCATGTCCTCGGAGCCGTTGATCGACGTGGTTCCGCTGTGGCAGCGCCCGCAGGACGGCGCGATCATCACCGGATGGGATTACCCGTCGTGTGAGGCCATCGGCCTGCTGAAGATGGATTTCCTCGGCCTGCGCACGCTGACCGTGATCGGAGACTGCCTCGACAATATTCGCGGCAACCGCGGCATCGAGATCGACCTCGACACCCTCGGCCTGGACGATCCCGCCACCTACGCGATGTTGGCGCGTGGCGACAATCTCGGTGTCTTCCAATTGGATTCGGCGGGCATGCGGGAATTGCTGTTGAAGATGGCGCCCACCGAGTTCAACGATCTCATCGCCTCCAACGCGCTGTATCGGCCGGGGCCGATGGGGGTCGGCGCGCACTGGTCGTACGCCGATCGCAAGAACGGACGCGAGTCGGTGACCCCGATCCATCCGGAACTCGACGAGCCGTTGCGCGAAATCCTCGGCGAGACGTACGCGCTGATCGTCTACCAGGAGCAGATCATGCAGCTCGCGCAGAAGGTCGCCGGGTACACCCTCGGACAGGCGGATCTGCTGCGCCGTGCGATGGGTAAGAAGAAACCGGAAGTGCTCGCCATGGAGTTCGAGAACTTCCGTGCGGGCATGCGCGCCAACGGCTACAGCGACGCCGCGGTAACCGCACTGTGGGAGGCGGTGCTGCCCTTCGCCGGATACGCCTACAACAAATCGCATGCGGGCGGCTACAGCCTGGTCATGTACTGGACCGCATACCTGAAAGCCAACTACTGCGCCGAATTCATGGCGGCGCTGCTCACCTCGGTGGGCGACGACAAGGACAAGTCCGCGATCTATCTGGCCGACTGCCGCAAGCGTGGCATTCGGGTGTTGCCGCCGGATGTGAATACCTCGATCGCGACCTTCTCGTGCGTCGGTGACGACATCAGGTTCGGGCTCGGCGCGGTGCGCAATGTCGGTGTACACGTGGTGGATTCGATCGTCGCGGCGCGCGGCGTCGGACCGTTCGATACGTTCTCGCGTTATCTCGAGCGCGTGGACTCCGCCGCCTGCGGCAAGAAGGTGACCGATTCGTTGATCAAGGCGGGCGCGTTCGACTCGATGGGCCACCCGCGCAAGGGATTACACCTTGTTCACGAGGACGCCGTCGACGCCGTACTCGGCATGAAGAAAGCCGCCGCGGTCGGCCAGTTCGACCTGTTCGCCGCCGACAGCGGCGACGACGAACAGGCCGGTGCGGTGTTCGATGTGGCGGTACCCGACCAGGAATGGGACGCCGCGCAGGTGCTGGCGTTCGAGCGCGAGATGTTGGGACTGTATGTGACCGGTCATCCCCTCGACGATGTCGCCGACCGGCTCGCCGCCGTCGCCGACACCGCCATCACCGCGATCCACGACGGACGGATTCCGCACGGGCGCGCGGTGCTGCTGGGCGGCATCGTCGCCGGGGTCGAGCGGCGGGTCACCAAGAAGGGTGAGCCGTGGGCCATCGTGCGATTGGAAGACCTGGACGCGAGCATCGAGGTGCTGTTCTTCCCCGCCGCCTTCGCCGAGGCCGCTCCCGCGCTGATCGAGGACGCGATCGTGTTGGTCCACGCGAACATCAACGTGCGCGAGGGGCGGCTCTCGGTCTTCGGGGCCACGGTCACCGACCCCGACCTGCACCGCGACGGTCGCCGACCGATCACGCTCCGCATGCCCGTCCAGGTGTGCACCCGCGACACCGTACTGGCACTGCGCGAGGCACTGCGCCGACATCCCGGCGACACCGAGATCAGGATCGATTTCATCGGGCATCGGCAACGCGTCGGTTTCGCACTCGATCCCGCGCTTCGGGTGACACCGTCCCCGGCGTTGCTCGGTGAATTGAAGGCACTGCTCGGGCCGACCTGCACGACCGCACAGCCCGGATAACACCCCTTGTTGTCCGCCCGTGGCATACGGGGCGGTGCTCGGGCCGGAAGCCGATGCGATACAGCGGCTCATCGCTGGCAATCATGTCGCCGCCACGCCAGGCGATGCCACGGTGAGGCAAGCCGCCGCGACCCATCGGCGGTGCCGACGAACGTGGCAGATCCGCTCGTGGTGGACAGTTTCGGCGGCGCCGCCGAGGCTTCCCGCGTCGACGGCCGCATCCGCCGGACGTCATCGTCTCGGCGGGGAATCGCCCCGTGCCACCTGGTTCGCGGCAGACAGTGGCGTCGAGCACGTGCCACCGCACGGCCCGCTCGTTCGCGGCGAAGCACGCTGACGGATACCGCTTTCCTGCTCGATCCCGCCGGGTCACCAGCGATCGAGCGCGGCACCGGCTCCGATTATCGGCCCGCGTACCACTCGTTCACGCCCACCGGACAACGACCGCACGGCTGGTAGGTTCGATCGTCTATGGCCGTCGCACGAGGGACCGAGCCGACCCGCGATCACCGTCCCGGTCGGCGGTTGGCGCCTACGCCGTTCGCGATTCTCACCTACACCTTCACGGTGGTCATGCTCGCCACCACCCTGCCCACCCCGATGTACGCGCTCTACGCCCAACGGCTGCACTTCTCGGTGCTCACCACCACCGTCATTTTCGCCACCTACGCCGCGGGGGTGATCGCCGCGCTCATCGGTGTCGGGCGCTGGTCGGATGTGTTGGGGCGCAAGCCGCTGCTGCTGGCGGGGATCGTGATCTCGGCAGCCAGCTCCCTCACCTTTCTCACCGCGGGGCCGGTGTGGCAGTTGCTCATCGGGCGGGCGCTGTCGGGTATCTCCGCCGGGATCTTCGCGGGTGCCGCCACCGCCGCCGTCATCGAGGCCGCGGCGCCCGCGCATCGTGCCAAGGCCGCGATCGTCGCGACCGTCGCGAATATGGGCGGGCTCGGGCTCGGGCCCCTGATCGGCGGGGTGTTCGTGCAATATTTGCGCTGGCCACTGCATTTGGTGTTCGCGGTGCACGTCGTCTTGTTGCTCGTCGCGGCGATCGGGGTGCTGGTGGTGCCGGAGACCGCGCCGAAAGTCGAGGGTGGGCGGCTGCGACCGCAAGCGTTGGCGGTGCCCGCGCAGGTGCGCTCGGCATTCGTGCCCGCCGCCATCGTCAGCTTCGCGGGGTTCGCGGTGCTCGGCTTGTTCACCGCCGTGGTGCCCGCGTTTCTCGAACAAATCCTGGAGGTGCGCAGTCATGCCGTCGCGGGGCTGGTGGTGTCGCTGATCTTCATCGGCTCCGTGGGCGCGCAGCTCGGCACTCGGGGCCTGCGCACCTCCCGCGCGCTGACACTGGGCGGCGCGAGCTTGCTGGTGGGCATTCTGTTGATCTTGACCGCGCTACTCACCTCCTCGGCGAGCTTCCTCGTGCTCGGGGCGCTCGTCGCCGGTGCGGGACAAGGGATGAGCTTCAGCAAGGCGATCACCAGCGTTTCCGAGGCGGCGCCGCCCGACCGGCGCGCGGAAATCACCTCGACCCTTTTCGTCGTCGCCTACCTGGCGATCTCCGTGCCGGTGGTCGGCGAAGGGATGGCCACGCGACTGTGGGGGTTGCGCACAGCCGGTGTGGTTTTCGCGATCGTCGTCGGGACCGTCGCCGCCGTGGCCACCCTCGCCTCCTGGTGGGTAGGCACGCGCCGGTCCAGCGACCGGCCCGAATAGGCGGCGGGCCTAACGAATCGGCTGGGTCATGACATTCGCCGCACTCACGTGCTCGTCGTTGCTCAGGTGGTAGGCGGCGCTGAGATCTTCCAACACACGCTGCCACCGCGATTCGGCGTCGGCGCCGTGCGGTTCGCGACTCAACCGCACCAACACCCCCGCCGCGTCAGCGGCTCGCGCCGCCGCGTCCAACAGCACCGGCGCGGGATCCACCTTCGTGTTCGCCGCGAGCGCGCCGATGCGCAACTGGAGCAGGCTCGCGTCGAAACACGCCTGCTCCGCGGGATTGTCGCCGAGCACGGGCTCGCTCTCCACCGCGGCATTGGCGGTGTCGCGGTCGCTCGCCGACGCCGTGACAACCCGACGTAGTTCGGCACTGGCCAGTCGATGTAGCAACCCCACCATGACAGCTTGCTGTGTCGCCTGTCCCCGATCGGAGTCCGGCGGAATGTGTGCGCCGACCCGATCAGGGTCGACGTGCAGTATGGCCAGTACGGCCCGCAACTGCGCGATCGTCACCAACTCGGAAACCCTCGCTCCCCTTGCGATTTCTGTGATCAGCGTGGCTCAACCCGGCGATCAGCGGGGATCCCCCACTGAGTCCGGTCGCCACTATTGCACACGCGGACCAGGCATATCTGGCAATTAACCGAACATTAGCTTTGGTATGGACACCGAGATCCGGCTAACTGTCCGGAATCTCCGCTGCCACACCCCGAACCAGTGCGCCGCTCGCTCGGAAACCCTTGCACTGACAGATATTTCGACATTCGGCGAGACCGTGAGCACATGCTCACCCCCTGCCCACACACCGAACCGACACTTCGAGAAACACTCGCACGCCGCCCGCTCGACAGCGAGACTACCGACCCGATCCACCGACATCGGCATCCGCCCGCGCCGTGTCCCCGCGCCGAACAGGTTGACGATGTAAAGCTTCGAGTGATTGATTGACCACGTGGGCATTGTGGCGAAGACCATGCCGACCCGCCCCTCGCACGAAAGGCGATCCATGCGCTTCACCTACGCCGAAACCATGACCGACCCCGCCAACTACATTCCGCTCGCCCAGGCCGCGGAGACCGCCGGGTACACGTCGATGGTGATCGCCGACAGCGTCGCCTACCCGCGCGACTCCGACTCCACCTACCCCTACACCCCCGACGGCAGCCGCGAATTCCTCGACGACAAGCCGTTCATCGAAGCCTTTGTGCTCAGCGCCGCACTCGCCGCCGCGACCACCACCCTGCGGTTCACCCCGTTCGTGCTCAAACTGCCCATCCGTCCACCCGTACTGGTCGCCAAACAGGCCGCCTCGGTAGCCGCGCTCAGCGGCAACCGCTTCGGCCTCGGCGTCGGCATCAGCCCGTGGCCGGAGGACTTCGAGATCATGGATGTGCCGTTCCAGAAGCGCGGGGCGCGCATGGACGAATGCATCGACATCGTGCGCGGTCTCACGGCGGGGGGCTACTTCGAATTCCAGGGCAAGTTCTACGACATTCCGCCGATCAAGATCACCCCGGTCCCCACAGAACCGATCCCGATCCTCATCGGCGGCCACAGCGAACCCGCACTGCGCAGAGCCGCCCAACGCGGCGACGGCTGGATGCACGCCGGTGGTGACGACCTCGACCGACTGCTGGCCAGGCTCGGCGAACTGCGCACCGAATACGGCACCCGCGAGGACTTCGAGGTGCACGTCATCTCCATGGACGGCTTCACCGTCGACGGCGTGAAGCGCCTCGAGGACAAGGGGGTCACAGACGTCATCGTCGGCTTCCGCCTGCCCTACACCCGCGAAGCCGACACCGAACCGCTCGACCGCAAGATCGCCAACCTGGAACGCTTCGCGGAGACGGTCATCGCCAAGAGCGGGAACTGAGCACAGCGTGCTCGCATCCTGCTGAGCGACAAAACATCGCGGTATCGAGGGTTTCGCTCCACTGAGTGACCGGGATCAGTTTCCCGGTTGCTTGCGGAGGTCCTCCTCGGTGAAACGGCAACCGGTCGAACCGTTGACGAGCGCGGCCTTGTAGGTGCCCAGCTTGATCTCGTTGCCGTCGTCTGGGGAATGCAGCACCACATCATGACGTCCTGCGACATCGACTCGCACGGTGAACGACGTGAGCCCGTTGCGCCCGGCGATGTCGCGAGCGACACTCAACACGGCGGGCCAATCGCTGTCCGAGATCGGCACAGCCGAGGTGAGCGAACCGGTGGTCCTCGAGACACCGTTGGTCTCGAGATACGGCGATGGACAGCCCAGGGTCCCCTGCGCGCCGTTCGCGATCGGGTACCAGTCCAATTCCGGCGCAATGGTTTCAGCGGCGTCCGCGATCTGCTGGACGATCGACGCCACCGCACGCTCGGAATCGACCACCGAGGGCAGCTTCCGCATTTTCTCCTCGGCGTGTGCGATCTCGTCCTTTGTCACCGGCTTTTCCACACTGCCCCCGCACCCTCCTACGATCGCCGCGAGAATGACCGCCGCAACCACTCCCGCGGCACGATTCGTCATCGCCTCAACGCACCGCGAGCTCGGGCAGGCCAGCGATCACGACGGCCATGTTGTATGTAGCCGTGCGCAGTTCACCGTTGGCACTGGGCCGCGGGTATTCGCTGTGACCGTTCGAGTCCTCACGATGCACGCCGTCCTGCGTGGTGGTCTCCGCCACCGACAGTTGCTCCAGATCCGTGGTCACCGGGTCGGGTCCGAAAACGCCGAAACCGTCGGCGAGCGAAATCGGGTCGTCGGGTGCTCGCATCACGTACGCGTGACCTTGTTGTACACCGAGATCCGGCTCGTCGTTGGCGTTCACTCCGGGCGAGCCGTAGAACACCACATCGTCCACCGGTTGCCCAGGACCGGGATCCTGCAACGCGAGCGCGGTCGTGTACGAGCCGTAGGAGTGCCCCAGCGCGGTGATGTGTGGGTCGGGCTTGTTGGACGCCGCATCCACGCCGCCGAAGAAGTTCGCCAGATGCGGCGCTGCCTCCTTCGCTCTCCCGGTGGTCGCCGCGTCCAGACCCAGGTCCGGGGGCGGCTCGTAGCCGAGCCAGGCGATCGTGGCGACTCGCTCACCGGGACGGCCCGCTTTGATCAACTGATCCTGCGCCTCGCGTTGCAGTGCTTCACCCTCACGAACCATCCCGTCCATCGACTGGATGGTGGTTCCCACGCCGGGCGTAGTCACCGAAACGTGGTCGGCATTGTCGGGATCGCCTACCGCGATGGCTGCCATTCCCTTTTCGCCGGACTGCATGTCCAACAGCAGCAGACGCGCACCTTGGTCCGGCTTCGCCGGGTCGAGCGGGTGCTCTCGCACTATCACCTCGATCGTGTCGAGGTCCTTCAACTTCGCCTCGACGCGCGCCAGCTGCGCCTTGTCCGCACCGTTCGGATCAGGCGCGTTGGGGTAGCTGGCCCCGTTGGGTGCGCCAGCGAGCGCGGCTTGCAGGTCGTCGCGTTCTCGCGTCAGTCGGCTTCGCTCGGCATCGATGCGGTTGACGTTCGCTTCGTGTCTGGCAGCTGCCGGGATGCCATCGCGATTACCCACCCACTCAGGGTGCTGGTCGATCACCTCGCGGCGTTGTCGGTCGTCGAGGGTGTCCCAGTATTCCTTGCTCTGTTGGGGGGTGGCGTTTTCCGGAGGTGCGAGGGCGCTCAGGCCACCCTGGGCAGCGCCGGTGGCGGCAGCGGTGGTCACGTCGGTCGCTTCCTTGTCGGCTATCTTGCCGTCGGCGGCCTTGTTCAGGACGGCGGCGGCGTCGGCGTCTATGTCGTTGGCCTGGCGGATCACCGCGCGGGCAGCGTCTTCCAGTTCGGATCGCAACGCCGCCACCGAGGCCGCGTCGGGGGCACCGGGCGCGTCGGCGATCGTGACATGTCCGGTGTCCCATACCTCCAGTCCGTGCGTGGTGGCAGTCTGATCGATCTCCGCGAGCGTGGCCTTCAGATGTTTGACGGCTTGCCTTGTCTGCGTGGTCATTTCCCGCACCGCGCCCAATGCCGCCGCCTCGTCGGTCAACTGGTCTGCGGTGACGGCGAATCTCCTTCGAGCCGCGTCCGCCGAATCTCCCTGCCAGCCCGGCAATGCGCCGATATCCGCGAGTTGGGCCGCCACATCGCCGACGGTGGTGATTCGACGGGACAACGACGCTTCCAACATTTCCAGTGCGAGTTCGTTCCACCAGCGAACATCCGGCAGCTGCATCGATCAACGTCCCCCAGAGTCGGCATCGTGTGCAAGCGGTATCGTAACGGACACACGTGACCGCACGGAGGGGTGCCATGAGTGATTCCGTTTCGGTCGACCCCGACGCCTTGCGCGTCGCGGCAGGTCGACTCGACACGCTGTTCACGAGTTCGGCAGCGACGCTTCAGGACAACGATCAGGCGATCGCCGAGAACCATGACGGCTGGCGCGATGAAGCGGCGACGGCATTCGGCCGGTTCACCGGTTACCTGGACGGTCGCCGATCGACGCTGCGACAGCACCTCGCCGAACTTTCCGAGGCTTTGACCGTCGCGGCGAACACTCTGCGGGCACACGATGATTCGCATGCGGCGGTCATCAACCGACAGAACACGCCACCGTCGACCCTTGACCTCTGAGAGCTCGTCGGGGGCGCGAACGACTCGACGCGGTGGGGACGCGGGGAGCACCGCCGAACCAATCGTGGGCGGCGCGGCAGGTGAGTGCCGGGCGCGGTCTCGCTCAGCACGAACCGCATGCCATCGCCCGACCGCCGATACGTCGACCATGGGCAGCGCCCCACCTGATCGACCGGCAAGTTGAGCCGTCATCACGGCGCGCGCCACCAGATCGCCTCTCGACAGCCATGCTTCAGCCGTGTGATCGGATGGTGGTTCACCGGGCAGTGCTCGGTCACTGGATCATTCACACCTCGAGTGCCGCGCGGGCCGCGGTGAGTGTGCTGGCGCGGTAGGCGCTGCCGTACAGCGCGACGTGCACCAGCAGGGGGTGGAGTTGGTGCAGCGGAATGCGGGCGCGCCAACCGTCGGCGAGTGGGTACTGCTCGTCGTAGGCGGCGAGGATTCGGTCCAGGTGGGGTGCACCGAAGAGGGCGAGCATCGCGAGGTCGGTTTCGCGGTGGCCGCCGTGCGCGGCCGGGTCGATGAGCACGCCACCTTGTTCCGTCCAGACGACGTTGCCTGCCCAGAGGTCCCCGTGCAGGCGCGCAGGAGGTTCCGGTGGGCCGGACAAGGTGTCGATACGCTCGATCACCTTGTGCAGCAGGTCGATTCCGTCCTGGCCGAGATGGTCGGCAGCGGCCGAGAGATACGGGACGAGGCGGCGTTCGGCGTACCAGTGCGACCACGGTTCGTCGGTCGGGGTGTTGTCCAGGGGCAGGTCGGCAATGCGGCCGGGCCAAGGGGCACCGAAGTGTGGTGGTGAGTTCCGGTGCAGCCCTGCAAGTTCCCGGCCGAGTGCGGTGGCGGACACCGCCGTTGGTGCCGTTTCGGTGAGCCAGGGCAGTACGAGCATTCGTTCGTCGGCCGCGACCACTTTCGGCAGCAGGCGCGCACCATGCGAACTGCCGCTGCCCTCGAGCGATTCGCCGAGCCAAGTCAGCCCGGCGGATTCGGCTGTGAGCGCGGGATTCGGCGTCGCCGATGCCTTCGCGAACACTGTGCTGCCGTCGGCCAGCACCGCGCGGTGCAGCGTCCACGCGTGCGAGGCCCCCAGGTCGTCGCAGGAACGCACGGGGGTGGCAAGCAGCATTTCGAGCTGGTCGACGACCGTCACGGGTTCGCACTCAGTATTTTTTGGGTGTCCTCGTCGGCAGGGAAGAACGACTCGATGGCCAGCTCGGCGACCGTCACGTTCATCGGCGTTCCGAACACCGTGGTGACACTGAGGAACGACAACTCGCGACCGGCATGCTCGAACCGCAACGGCACCACTACCTGATCCGGTTCCGGCAAGCTCAGATCCGCCTCCCCGCCAGGATAGCTACGCAACTCCTCCCGCAACTCGATCAGCGCGGGCGCGCCCGTCACCTCGATCTGCCTGGTCAACCGAGCCAGCACATGACCGCGCCATTCCGGCAGGTTCCGAATATGCTCGGCCATCCCGTTCGGATGCAAACTCAACCGCAGCGCATTCACCGGCGGCGCCAGCAACGCCGGATCCACCCCCGAAAGCAGCAGCCCCACACCGGAATTAGCTTCAACCATCGTCCAGTTCTGGTCGATCGCCAATGCCGGATACGGTTCGTGCCCCACGAGAATCTGCCGCATCGCCGCACGCACGGCCACCATCGCTGGCGTATCGATCGCCGGTTCCGCATACGCGGGCGCATACCCCGCCGCCAGCAACAACCGGTTGCGCTCACGCAAGGGAATCTCCAAATGCTCAGCCAAGTGCGCGATCATCGTCCGACTCGGCGTCGCCCGCCCCGTCTCCAGAAAACTCAAATGCCGCGCGGAAGTATCGGCCCGCCCCGCCAACTCCAACTGACTCAACCTGCGTTCCAGTCGCCAGTGCCGTAACAAGTCACCGGCGGTTCGATTGCTCATGCGTCGATGCTACGAAGATGCTGTTCCGAGAGCCATTACCCGCGAGGTAATGGCGCGACCGACGCGGCACGAGGCACAGGTGCGACGGGATCAGTTCGCCGTCGCGGCGCGCCCACGGCTCAGTCGACAGGCCAGAAGATCGCATACAAGAGCACAGCCAATGGAATCCCCGACACCAGCACCAATTCCAGCGTATTCATATCACCGCCCAAGGACTCCGACTCAACGCCGGGCACCGGCAAGGACTGTGAACCGAGGCAACGACACACGGGGAACCGCGCACTCGACGTCGCAGACGCACAGCAAACGGTGCAGCGTTCGCGCGGTCACGTGAGCTGACGACGGCAACAGCACAGCCTCGTAGCCCGAAGACTCGACGTGGTCGGCGAGCCCGAGAAACGAACACCGAGGAATCCACGCGAGGTGATACCCGAGACGCCTAGCGAGCCTTGCCACTTGGGCCTCATCCCACTCGCCCGTAGGCGAGGTCGGATCAATCCATCCGAGCGCAACCATGTCCCCTTGCCCCTCAAACGTTCGCTGTCGGTACAGCGGATCTACACCGAGTCAGTGGATCTACACCCCCGGCATTGGGACCGAGCACCGATCCCCGGGGGCGAGAGAGACGCTAAAGACTCAGTCAGGACACCTGAACTTCGCGAAGGACGTTTCCTTGGACATTTCAGAACGCCAAATCGTCCCAAGTATGGTTGAACTATGCGCCACCGCCTTGAATCCGCAATGCTGAGAGCACAATTGGATTCCGCCACTCTGGCGGCAGCCGTCAACGTCGACACCAAGACCGTGAACCGGTGGCTCGCAGGTCGAACACCGCACAAGCGGACCCGTGTCGAAGTGGCTCAGGTGCTCGGTGAATCGGAATCGACGCTGTGGCCCGACAAGCGGCCGGATCTGGCAGCGGGCGCGCCCGCAACCGCTGAAGTCATTGCCGCGTACGCGCATCGGGCGGACATACCGAACGAGGTCTGGTCGTCCCTACTGCTCGGGGCGACCGAACGGATAGACATCATCGGATACGCGTACCCGTTCGTGTTGGAGCTATTGCCCGACGCATCGGAGTTGATTGCTGAAAAATGCCGCACCGGCGTCACGGTGCGGCTGGCGTTCGGCGATCCGGACTGCGCTCACGTCACCGAACGAGACCAGCTGGAGCAGATGCAAGGAACCCTGCCCGGGCGGATCCGTAACGCGTTGAGCATGCTCGGAGGACTTGTCGATACCCCGGGGTGCTCGATCGGATTGCACACCACGCACCTCTACAACTCGGTGTTCCGGTTCGACGACTCCATGGTAGTGACGCCGTACCTGGTTCGCGCCCGGGGTTACCAGCACACCGCGCTGCACCTGCGGAAGCTGTCGCCGCACGGAATATTCGCATCCTTCGAGGATCAGACAGAACAAATCTGGGAGACAGCGAAACCATACGTGCGGAAGGTGCCTGATGAGCTCACGACGTGACTACTACCGCGACCCAACGGCGCCCCCACCGAACTCACTGGTCCCCGGTAGCTCCGCCCTGATCGTCGACGAGCGGGGGGCGGTGTTGATGCAACGCCGGAGCGACTCGGGTAACTGGGCACTACCTGGTGGGATCATGGAACTGGGCGAAACTCTCGAACAGTGCGCGGTGCGGGAAACGAAAGAAGAGACTGGACTCGATATCGAGGTCATCGGGCTGCTCGGCATCTACACCGACCCCCAGCACGTGATCGCCTACGCGGATGGGGAGATTCGGCAAGAATTCAACATCACGTTCTACGGTCAGGTGATCGGCGGACGCATCGAGGTCAGCCGGGAATCGACAGCCGTCCGGTTCATCCCACCGGACGAGCTGTCGCAGCTACCTGTCCACGACACCGTCCGTCTCAGGTTGCGCCACCATGCGGAGCATCGGTCGCAGCCATACCTGGGCTGAACAATCCAGCTCACAATGCCACTTCAGGCGGTTGTCCGGTCCAGCAGGGTTGCGGTGCCGGGGCCGGTCAGGTCGGTGCAATAGGACGGTCTGCCTGCCATGGCCATCACGAGGGCGATGGTGGGGCCTTGGACCACGGGGCCTTCGCCTGCGGTGAAGGGGCCGTCGGTGGCTTCCAGCCGGAGGTTCTTCGCGGTGCTGTGACTCGGGACGGTGAAGTCCTTGCGGGCGAAGAAGTGGGCGACGGCGGTGGTGGCTTCGATCGATGGTGTGCGTGCGATGCCCAGTGGGCGGCGAATGTCTTGGGCATGAACGAGTACCTCGCCGAGCCAGGCGGCTGGGTTTCCGAAGGGGGCGGTGGTGCTGGTGACGATCGCGCGGAATCGTTCGAGGGTTTCGGTGGGGTTCGTGCCTCGGTGCTCGGCGAGTCGACGGTCGTTGTGCTTGTCGAAATCGAAGCGGACACCGAGAACGCTTGTCAGCCAACGGAGTCGACCGATGCTCGCGGCGGCGGTGAGATGAGCGATCACGTCCTCGACCGACCACTCGCCGCACAGCGAAGGCTGGACCCACTGTGCGCGCGACAAACCGGCGAGATCGTCGGCCAACGCGGCCCGTTCACTGTGCGTGAATGACCAGAGCGTGGCGGAATCGACGGACTCTGTCACCGATTGACCTCCAGTTCATGTGCGGCAGCACGCTACGTCGTACCAGATGCCTTGGCCGCGCGGATAATCCATTCCTGACTTCAGACGGCCGTGCCCACGCGAATTCATCGGTTGCCGTTCGCCGCTTGGTGCAGAAGGCGCTGGTGGAGTGTGAACGCGACAAGCGACGCAACGCGCGCCCCCGAATATGTACGGTACGTGGGTCTCCCATCGCATGAAAAGTCCGAGCAGTGTCGCACGCATGACGGGCTGCTCCGGTGTCGACAGCAGGTTGCTCGCAGCGTGGACAAGCGCTTCCCTCGGTTGACAGCACCTTCACCCGGAAACGCCATTCTAATTATCAGAGAACGGTACCCTCACTCTGGCGATACAGTCGGAGTTCGGAGCTCGAATATGCGTACGGTTCCTGTGGAGTTGGCGGCACGATACGAGGCCGAGGGGTGGTGGACGCGAGAGACGATCGGCGAGTTGCTCGCTCGGGGGTTGGCCGCCGCGCCGGAGACTTCGTTTCGGGTGCATTCCAAAGTCAGACCGTGGGCGGGCACGTTCGGGGACGTGGAGTTGGTGGCGCGCAGGCTGGCGGGTGGGCTGCGCTCCCGTGGGGTCGAGCCGGGTGACGTGGTCGCCTTCCAGCTGCCGAATTGGACGGAAGCCGCGGCGGTGTTCTGGGCGTCGGCGTTCCTCGGCGCGACGGTGGTGCCGATCGTGCACTTCTACGGGCGCAAGGAGATTCGCCACATCCTGGCCACCACGCAGCCGAAGGTCTTCATCACGACCGAGGGTTTCGGTCGACTGCGACTGCACGCCGACCTGTGTGAGCAGGTGCCGATCGTCGGGGTGGTCGGCGCGAATTTCGACGACCTGTTGGCCGACGAACCGATGACCGACACTGTCGCGGTCGCCCCGTCGACCCCCGCGTTGATCGCATTCACCTCCGGCACCACCAGGGACGCCAAAGGCGTCGTGCACAGCCACCAAACGCTCGGTCACGAGACCCGCCAGCTCGCCGGGCTGTTCCCACCGGATCGGGGCGACCAGCTCACCGCCGCACCGGTGGGCCATTTCATCGGCATGATCAACGCCTTCCTGATTCCGGTGCTCGACGCGTCGACGGTGAACCTGGCCGACACCTGGGACCCGGCGAAAGCGTTGTCGCTCATGCACACCGACGGCCTCACCGTCGGCGGCGGCGCGACCTACTACGTCACCAGCCTGCTCGACCACCCGGATTTCGGCCCCGACCACCTGCGATACATGAAGTACGCGGGACTTGGCGGGTCGTCGGTACCTTCGGTGGTGACCACCCGACTCGCGCGGCTCGGCATCACGGTATTCCGCTCCTACGGCAGCACCGAACATCCGTCGATCACCGGCTCCCGACACGACGCGCCGGAGGCCAAGCGTCTGCACACCGACGGAAACGTGTTGCCGGGTGTGGAGATTCGACTCGCCGATGACGGCGAGATCTTGAGCCGAGGACCCGATCTCTGCCTCGGGTACACCGACGACGAACTGACCGCCCGCGCCTTCGACGACGAGGGCTGGTACCACACCGGCGACGTGGGCGTCCTCGACGAGGACGGCTATCTCACGATCACCGACCGCAAAGCCGACGTGATCATCCGTGGCGGCGAGAACATCAGCGCACTCGAGGTCGAGGAGGCCTTGCTGGGTTTGCCCGGAATCGCGGAGGCGGCGGTGGTGTCCGCGCCCGATTCGCGCCTCGGCGAACACGCGGCCGCGGTGCTGCGGCTACTGCCCGGCCACCGGATGCCGACCCTCGACGAGGTTCGTGCGCATTTCGACCGGGCGGGGTTGGCCAAGCAGAAGTGGCCGGAGGAGCTGCGCGAAACCGAGGAGTTCCCGCGCACCGCCAGCGGCAAGGTCCAGAAGTTCTTGCTACGACGCGACATTGCGGCGAGCACAACAAGAGAATAAGATTCTCATTAACAGCAAAGGAGACTCTTATGCCCTCGCGAACCCTCCCGTATCCCCTGTTCGACGCGGATAATCACCTCTACGAGACCGAGGAGGCGCTCACCAAGCACCTCCCGGAGAAGTACAAGAACGCGATCCAGTACGTGCAGGTGAACGGCCGCACCAAGATCGCGATCCGCGGCCAGATCAGCGAGTACATCCCCAACCCGACCTTCGAGGTCGTCGCCCGTCCCGGCGCGATGGAGGACTACTTCCGCGTCGGCAACCCGGAGGGCAAGAGCCGCCGCGAGATCTTCGGCGACCCGATGCGTGCGATCCCCGCCTTCCGCGATCCCGCGCCGCGTCTGCAACTGATGGACGAATTGGGGATTCAGCGCTCGCTGATGTTCCCGACCCTGGCCAGTCTGGTCGAAGAGCGCATGCGCGACGATCCCGACCTGATCCACGCGGTGGTGCACTCGCTCAACCAGTGGCTGCTCGAAACCTGGTCGTTCAACTACGAGGATCGGATCTTCACCGTCCCCGTGGTCAGTCTGCCGATCGTGGACAAGGCGATCGAGGAGCTGGATTGGTGTGTGGCCAACGGCGCCAAGGCCATCCTGGTCCGACCGGCACCGGTCCCCGGTTTCTCGGGTTCGCGGTCGTTCGCGCTGCCGGAGTTCGATCCATTCTGGGAGCGCGTCGTCGAACACGGCGTGCTGGTGGCGATGCACTCCTCCGACAGCGGCTACGCCAAGTACGCCAGCGATTGGGAGGGCAACAAGGACGAGATGCTGCCGTTCAAGACCAACACCTTCCGGATGGTCAACGAATGGCGGCCGGTGCAGGACGCGGTGGCCTCCTGGGTGTGCCACGGCGCGTTGTTCCGGCACCCTGACCTGAAGATCGCGGTCATCGAAAACGGTTCGGCCTGGCTGGAACCGCTGCTGCAAACCCTCGCCGACACCTATAAGAAGGCGCCCGAGGGTTTCGGTGGCGATCCGGTGGCGGCGATCAAGCGCAGCATTCATGTCAGCCCGTTCTGGGAGGAAGATCTCGGTGAGCTGTCGAAGCTCATCGGCGCCGACAAGGTGCTGTTCGGTTCCGACTACCCGCACCCGGAGGGCCTGGCCGATCCGGTCAGCTACTACGACGCGATCAAGGATCTGGACGAGGGCGATCAGGCCAAGATCATGGGCGGCAATCTCGCGCGGTTGCTTTCGGTATGACGTGGACGACCATCCCCGAGATGGTCCTGAGTGCGGCCGACCGCTTCGGTGACGCCGAAGCGGTCGTCGACGGTCCGCTTCGGCTCAGCTTTCGCGAGTTGGCCGAGCGGGTCCGTCGCGCCGCGGGCGCGTTCGCCGCCGCCGGGATCGACAAGGGCGACCGCGTCGCGCTCTGGGCGCCGAATTCCGCCGAATGGATCATCGCCGCGTTCGGCCTGCTCACCGCGGGCGGCGTGCTGGTGCCGATCAACACCCGGTTCACCGACGCCGAGGCGGGCGAGATCATCGTGCGCGGCAAGGCCAAGGCCGTGCTGGTCGCGCAGGGGTTTCTCGACCGCGAGTATCACGCTCCCGACGGGGTGGCGCTCATCGACCTGAAGTCCGATTTCCTCACCACCGCAGCGCCTTTCGAACGGCATGTCGACGGCGACGACATCGCCGACATCGTGTTCACCTCCGGCACCACCGGGCGGTCGAAGGGTGTGCTGATGAACCACACCCAGACCCTGCGGCTGTACGCGGAATGGTGCGATCTCGCGGATCTGCGCGAGGGCGACAAGTATCTGATCGTCAATCCGATGTTCCACACCTTCGGCTACAAAGCGGGGTGTGTGGCCTCGCTGATTCGTGGCGCGACCATCTTTCCCGTGCCGGTCTTCGACGTCGAGCACGTGCTCGATCTGATCGAACGAGAACGAATCACGATGCTGCCAGGCCCGCCGACGCTGTATCACTCGCTGCTGGCGGTGCGTGGCGAACGCGACCTTTCCTCGCTGCGGGCGGCGGTCACGGGTGCCGCCGATATTCCGGTCGAATTGATCCGTCGGGTGCGCGACGAATTGCCGTTCCAGTCGATCATGACCGGCTACGGACTCACCGAGGCCGGGACCTGCACGGCGTCGCGACCGGGAGATTCCTTCGAGGACATCGCGACCACGGTGGGTTCGGCCTGCGACGGCGTGGAACTGGAGGTGGCCGAGGACGGCGAACTGCTGGTGCGCGGATACACCGTGATGAAGGGGTACCTGGACGATCCGGTGGCGACCGCCGAAGCGATCGATCAGGACGGCTGGTTACACACCGGGGACCTCGCGACCATCGACGCGCGCGGCAAGGCGCGCATCGTCGGACGCAAGAAGGACATGTTCATCGTCGGCGGATTCAATGTGTATCCGGCGGAGGTCGAGGGGTTCCTGCTCGAACATCCCTCGATCGCGCAGGTCGCGGTGATCGGCGTCGACGAGGAACGGATGGGGCAGGTCGGCAAGGCGTTCGTCGTGCTGAAAAGCCCGGTGTCCGAGGCGGATCTGCTCGCGTGGAGTAAGGACCGGATGGCGAACTACAAGGTGCCACGCTCGATCACCTTCCTGGAGGCACTGCCGCTGAACGCCACGGGCAAGGTGATGAAGGACCAACTACGGTGAGCCTGCACCCCGAGCGAAAAACGAGGCCCGATGACCGACTTCACTGATTTCGACACCCTGCGCGCCGCCGTCGGCACCGAACTCGGCACCAGCGACTGGCTCATCATCGACCAGGAACGCATCGACCGCTTCGCCGACGCCACCGGCGACCACCAGTGGATTCATGTCGATCCCGAGCGCGCGGCCCAAGGCCCCTACGGCCGCACCATCGCGCACGGTTTCCTCACCCTGTCGTTGCTGGCCCCGATCGGCCAGGAAGTGATGACGGTCAGTTGCGCACGCATGGCGATCAACTACGGGTTGGGCAAGGTGCGTTTCATCAACCCGGTCCTGGTCGACAGCCGCATCCGCGGCACGGTCGCGATCACCGGCGTCACCGACATCACCGGCGGCGTGCAGGTCGAACGAACGATCACGATCACCGCGGAGGACGCGACGAAACCGGCGTGCGTCGCGGAGAGTCTCGTGCGTTACCTGGAGTGAACTTCGCCCTCAACGCTAGCGACTCATTGACATCGTGTGGTCGACGCGCATACGGAACCAGCTACGTCGCAACATATTACGTTTTTCCCGCAAGTTAGCTACGTCGCTCGCTGCTCGAGCGCAGACTCGATCAGCGCACGGGCCGCGTCTCCGTAGACGGCACGGCGGTGCAACTCGTTCCATAACCGCTCGTACAACTCCAGTTCGCTCGGCGCGGTGACAGTGAGTTCTGCGCTGGCCGTTTCGATCAAGGCTTGCCTGCGATCGAAGAGGTGGAAGCTGCTGGAGAGGTAGGCGAACCGGGCTCGCAGCGGTACGACCCCGAAACCGACACGGGCATTGCCGAATGCCACCTCGAGCAGATGCCGTAATTGCGCAACGGTCACGTCGTCGTCGGCCAGCGTGGTGTGCAGCGCTGCCTCGTGGATGAGAACGAGCACCCGAGTGCCACCGCTGCGCAAGATGTTTTGGCGCGACATCCGTGCCGCGACCGCGGTGTCCAGGTCGTCGAGGGTGCCGAGGAATCCGATGCATTGCGCGAGTACAGCGCGGGCGTAGGACTCGGTCTGGAGTAAGCCGGGCACGATAGTCGGGTTGTAGATGCGCAGCTGCCGCGTCTCGGATTCGAGTTCCTGACCGCGCTGCTGGCGGCGAGTATGTCCGGTCGCGGTGATCCGCCGCCACTCCGCCCACTGCGCTCGGACATTGCGTAACGTCGCGACAAGATCTGGGAGCGCGAGCGTCGCATCGCACACCCGACACCACACCGCCAGGTCGGATTCGCTCGGCATCTGTTTACCGTGCTCGATACGGGATGTCTTGGACCAGTGCCATTCGGCGGCGGTAGACAGCTGCCGCCCGTCGAGCCCGGCATCTTTGCGAAGCTCTCGAAGCCGTGCTCCGAGAGCGACTTTCGCCCTGGCGGCCCCATTCATAGGTTCGTGTACTCGCCGAACGGTCTCGCCACCGACCACACACGATCACGGATCGCGACCGCGTGCGCGACGATCACCGGTTCCTCGGTCAGCGCCGCACCGACCCAGACGCCGCGTACGTCATACAGGGAGAACGCCACCAACCGGTCATCGAACAGCCAGAAGTCCTCGGTGATCGCATCCGACGGATCGGCGTCGTGCCGTGCGAGGTACCGAATATCCTCACCGGCTGCGACGTTGTGGCGGCTCAGCGCGAGCAGATACCGCGTGTAGAGCGTGTGCGGCTCGCTGACAATCCTGGCTCGACGCACCGCCACCCCGCCGGCCACCGTAGCCGAAACGTGGTTTGTCCAGTCCGAGAACCATTCCCCACCGGGGTCGATGGTCTCGTCAGCCCGGAACGCGGACAGCGACTCCGATTCGGACTCACTTACATAGTCGTCGCGCGTTTCCAGATGGAAGGCAGACCGGTCAGCCGCCGCGAATACCGGACGCAGCTCATCAGGCCCGTGCAGTAGGCGCATCCGGGCGCACCTCCTCAGCGATCCGCACCAGCACGGCCGCCTCGTGAGCCGGAATCTGCATGGCCCCCAGCGCTTCCGAGTCGGTGAGCGGTGCACCGGACAGCAGGAACGAGCCGTGGCCCGTGTCGAGCAGGCCCGCGATACAGGTACCCGGCTCGGTGAACCACAACAACCTGTGTGGAATTTCGACGGTATCGGGGTCGTCGGTTTTCCAACCCGGAACCGCGAACCGCGGCGGCTCGGTCTCGGTTACATACACGCGAGGTGACCCGTCGCCGCCGGATTCCCCGCCGATCAGTCGAACTTTCATGATGATGCCCTCCCGAACTGTGGGTGCGAGCCGAAGTGTGTCGCTCCACCTCCATTCTCGCTTCTTCATGCGATATTCGGCAAGCTCCGCGCACTCACGCGCACTTTTGTTTCGCCCCGAACTGTCCACGCTTAGCGTGCTTTTCACGCCTCGTCGTCGGGTGCTCGCACCCCCGGCGGCGGGTGCGAGCCACCGAACAGCGAGGGGAAACGGATGCGGCCGACCGCATTGGGATGGATCGACCACGACTCGAGCAGCGCACCCGAGCGGGACCGCGCGCAGGTATCGATACTCGCGGGTCGTCTCGGCTATCGCATCGTGTGGCCGGACGAACGTTCCGTGCTATCAGTCGCCGATCAGGCCCGCAATGCCGAGGTCGATGTGGTGATCCTGCCCGCACCCGACCACCTCGGCCCGCTGGAGCTCAACAGAGTCATGGACATCGCCGACGTCGAAACGGTGCTACCGCGGTTGTCCTTCGCACGATGGAACGCCACCGCGCACGAACAATGATCGCACTGGGGTGGGTCATCACGATCGGATTGCCGCTGGGAGTACTGATTTGGGCCGTGTGCTGGCCCTACCGCTGATCGGGCAATCAGGTATCCATCGGGATCGCGTCGGCACACGCCGTCACCGATTCCATTCCCCAAATGCCGAGAAAGCATTGCGGTGAGACGGTCGTTGGCTTTGCGCCAGAGAACCTTTCGACGACAACACCGCCGTCAGTTCGACGACAGGATTGTCACTCCCGCCACCGCCGTCGGCCCACCGATGTTGTGTGCCAGGCCGATTCGGGCGCCATCGACCTGGTTGACGGCTTGGCCGCGTAGTTGCTCGAACAGTTCGACGCACTGGGCTACGCCCGTCGCGCCGGGTGGGTGGCCCTTCGATTTCAAGCCGCCGCTGGGGTTGACCGGGAGTGCACCGCCGATGTCGGTGACGCCTGCCTCGATGAGTTTGTGTGCTTCGAAGCGGTCGGTGAAGCCCAGGTCCTCGTAGCTCATCAGTTCGACTCCGGTGAAGAAGTCGTGCACCTCGGCGACGTCTATGTCGGCGGGGGTGAGGCCTGCCATGGCGAAGGCGCGTTCGGCGGCGCGGACGGTGGCGGGGAAGGTGGTCATATCCCGTTTGTGTTGGTGCATCACCGAATCCAGGCCGAGGCCGACGCCGCGCACCCAGACCGGGTCGTCGGTGTAGCGGTCGACGACGTCCTCGGCGACCAGCAAAAGGGCCGCGGCGCCGTCGCTTTGCGGGGCGCAGTCGTAGAGACCGAACGGGCTCACCACGATCGGCGCGTCCAGCACCTGGTCGACGGTGAGTTCGAAACGCAGGCGCGCCTTCGGATTGCGCAGTCCGTGCCGGTGATTCTTCACCGCGACCATTGCCAGATGTTCCCTGGTGGCCGGTGATTCGTGCAGGTACCGGGTGACGTGCAGGGCGAAACCCGCGGGGGCGACGAGACCGAGCGGATAGTCCCATGCCATGTCTCGGGTCATCGCCTCCCACTCCCACAGCATGTTCTTCGTCGCGGTCTCGCGCAGCTTGTCCGCCCCCAACACCAGCGCCACATCGCAGGCGCCGGAGGCGATGCCGAACAGGGCGTTACGCACCGCGTCATGCCCGGTGGCACAGGCGTTTTCGACCCGGGTTACCGGAATATCCGGTAGGCCGAGTGCGTCGGCGAGCACACCGGAGGGGAAGCCGTCGGTGGTGCCGAGCTCACCGAACCACGCCGCCTGGATAGCGGATTTGTCGATGCCCTTGTCGACGCTGGCCGCGCATTCGGCGAACGCCATCGGCAGCAGGTCCTTGATGCCGAGCGCGAAGTGCTCGGCGAACGGGGTCATTCCCGCCCCGACGATGGCTACTTTCCGCATGTCGACTCCCGTTCGAACGCATACCCGTAATCCGGCACCCCGGAGCGCACCGCCACGCGGCGCAGCACCATGCGACCGCGGTCGCCGATTCCGATCGTGCCCGGCTCGGCGCCGGTCACCTTCATCAACGCGCGCACCCCCACGTCCTCGTCCAGGTCGACGATGACCAATGAGTACGGTGTCCGCAGTCCCGGCACGGGCAGCTGCACCGTGACCCCCGTGTACACGGTTCCGCTGCGCGGCAACGGAACCAGCTGGTAGTCGGCACTCAACCCGCCGTCGGCGCCGACGCGGTAGCGCGGCGGAAAGTCCAATTCCGCACTGCCCTCGTGCTTTCCGGCTTCCCATCGAACTTTTGCCTCGAACGCGCGCTCATAGGCGGCCAGGGAGATCGGCAGCTCCGTACCGGGGGTGAAGGTGCCCTCGGGTGCGCCGACCGCCGCCGGTTCGGTGCGGTACACCGCAGCACCTCCCGAGCCGACAGTCACACCGGACAGGCTGGCCTGCTCCACCCCGATGAGTGGTCCCGCGAGCCCCGACTGCGCCATCGCCGCGAGTGCGAACAATCCCGAACTCGCTCCGGCGGTGGGCAACGGCTCTGGCGTGGCCGCACACAGGGCGGCGGCTTGGGCGTGATCCACCCCCGCCACCGCCACCGGGGTGTCGACCCAGGCGGCGGCCAGCGCGGCGAGCAGTCCGCGTTCGTGCAACAGGCGCGGGTCGCCGTAGTCGTGTACCGCACCGGTCGCGTCCCTGGTCCGAACAGGAAGGCTGCGCGTCACCCTGGCGGCGGTACGAACCTGCGTGCCACGGTCGGCGGTCAGCACGGCCGCCGCACCGGCAGGGTCGAGGTCGACACCGATGATGAGGGTGCGCGAGCGTGCCGAGCTCAGCGCGTCCAGCGTCGCCGGTGCGCCACCGAGTCGTTCGGTCACCTCGAGTTCAGCGTCCAAGCCGAGCCCCGCCAACAACACCGCGCTGTTACTGGATTCCAGTAACGGCAGATCGCGACTGACCAGGACGACGTGCTCCACCGACCCACCGCCGCCGAGCGCGGCGCGACCCGCCTCGACGGCGAGGGTGACGGCGTCCTCGTCCTCCCCCACGATCCGATGATCGGGCTCACCCCAGCACGGCAGATAGGTGCCGATCGATGCGATATATGGCATGCGGTCCCTCTCGCGTTTCCTCGACAGCCGGTCTCAGGTGACCGCGCCCGCGGCCTTGAGTTCGATGATGCGATCCCAGTCCAGGCCGAGTTCGGTCAACACGTCCTCGGTCTGCGCGGCGAATTCCGGCGCGGGTTCGAGCTTCGGTGCGCTGACGTCGAACTGCACCGGATTCGCGGCCAACTCCAATTCGCCCGCCCGAACCAGGTATTCGTTCGCACGGATCTGCGCGTCGTCGCCGACCTGCCGCGAATCCTGCACCGGCGCCCACGGTCCGGCGAGGGTGGCGAAGCGCTCGGTCCACTCCGCGAGGGTGCGGGTCAGCAGCGTCTCGCGCAGGATCTCGACTGCCGAGGGGGTGTTCTCGGCGATTGCCTCGGCGGTGGCGAAGCGCGGATCGTCGGCCAATTCCGGTCGGTCGATGTGCCGGGCGACGTCGGCCCAGAACTTGCCGGGCTGCATCATGACGAAGGTGAGGAACCGCCCGTCGGCGGTGGCGTAGAGCCCCGACAGCGGGTTGGTCGGCGAACCGTGTACGCCGGGTGCCGGTGCGGCCATCGCCTTGTCCAGGTGCACCGACAGCGCGATGCCGTGCCCCATCGACCAGACGCCACTGCCGAGCAACGACACGTCGACGGTCGAAGGTTCGCCCGTGCGTTCGCGTTTCAGCAGTGCGGCGGCGATGCCACCGGCCAGGTTGGTGCCGGAGATGGTGTCACCGAACGCGGGTCCCGGCGGATTGATCATGCCCTGCATGCCCGCCGGGGTGAGCGAGGCGGCGATGCCCGCCCTGCACCAGAAGGCGGTCATGTCGTAACCACCCTTGTCCGATTCGGTGCCGCGCGGTCCGAGTGCGCTGCCGCGCGCGTAGATCGCGGTCGGATTCAGTGCGCGGACATCCTCGACATCGATGCCGAACTTGCGGCGATGCCCCGGCAGGAAGCTGGTCAGGAACACATCCGCCCTGCGGATCAGTTCGTCGAGGACCTCTTTGCCCTCCGGGCGCGACATGTCGAGGCCGATGCTACGTTTGCCTCGATTGGCGTGTTCGATATTGGGATTCGGGTCGCCTTCGACCACGAACTGCCCGGTGCGCCGCAGACCACGCTGTGGGTCACCGTTGACGGCGTGCTCGACCTTGATCACCTCGGCGCCCCAGTCGGCGAGTACCGCACCCGCCGACGGCACGAACCCGTACATCGCGACTTCGAGCACGCGGATACCTTCGAGCGGTTTCATGCGACCACCGCCGCGAAGGACTTCTGCTCCAGGAATTCCTCTAGCCCCGCGGTTCCCATCTCACGACCGATGCCGGACTGTTTGTAGCCGCCGAACGGAACGTCCGGTGCGAAGTAGTTGCCGCCGTTGATGCTGAAGGTTCCGCTGCGGATGCGGCGGGCCAGTGCGATCGCGCGCTCGTTGTCCGCGCTCATCACGCCACCGGAAAGACCGTAGGCCGAGTTGTTCGCGATGCGCACGGCATCGTCGTCGTCATCGAACGGGATGACCGCGAGCACGGGCCCGAACACCTCTTCCTGCGCGAGTTCGCTGTCGGGGTCGACATCGGCGAGCAGGGTCGGTGCGTAGAAGAAACCGGGGTCGACGCGCTTACCTCCGGTGACCAGGCGCGCGCCCGCCGTCACCGCACGCTGCACGATGCCGTCGACCTTGTCGCGTTGTTTCGCGCTGATCAGCGGACCCATATAGGTTTTCGGGTCGTTCGGGTCACCGTAGGACACGTGGCCGAGCATGGCCGCGACCTGTTCGACGATCGCGTCGTGCTGTGCGCGCGGCACCAGCAATCTCGTGGTGATCGCGCAGCCTTGACCGGCATGGCTGCAAATACTGAACGCGGCGAAGGTCGCCGCCGTGGCCAAATCCGCGTCATCGAGCACGATCAGCGCCGACTTGCCGCCGAGTTCGAGGAACACCCGCTTGAGGGTCGCGCTGGCGGCAGCCATGATCTTGCGGCCGACCACGGTGGAGCCGGTGAAGGTGACCGCGTCCACCTCGGGATGTGTCGAAAGCACCTCGCCGACAGCGACTTCGGTCGAGGACAGCACGTTCACCACACCGGGGGGAATATCGGTGTGCTCGGCGATCAGCTCGCCGAGTGCCAGGGTCACCAAGGGGGTGTCCGGCGCGCCCTTGAGCACCACCGTGCAGCCCGCGGCGAGTGCGGGACCGAGCTTGGCCAGTGCCAACTGGTGCGGATAGTTGTAGGCGACGATCGCGGAGACCACGCCGACGGCCTCCTTCTCCACCCAGCGTCGATGGCTCTGGCCACGTACTTCGATCGCGCCGAGTTCTTGGCTCAACGGGTAGTCGCGCAGCAGATCGGCGTAGTACCTGATGATCTCGATGGGCTGCTCGAGCTGATTGGCGTTGGTGAGCATGCGGGTGGCGCCCACCTCGGCGATCGTCAGTTCGCGCAGCTCTTCCTTGTGTTCGACCAGCGCGGTGTGCAATTGGTCGAGGCAGCGCACGCGCAGGTCGACATCGGTGGCCCAGTCGGTGGTGTCGAAGGCGCGTCGGGCCGCGTGCACCGCGGCTTCCGCGTCCTCGACACTCGCGTTGGGCGCGTGACCCATGACCACGCCGGTCGCGGGGTCGATCGACTCGAACGTGTGCGCGGTGGTGCGCAATTGCCCGTCGATGAGCAACCGTTTGGTGACCGGTGTCGCGCACCCGCCGCTCGGTTCCGCCGGTGCGGCATGGTCATGCGTTCGCATCTCGCCTCCTCGATGAGAAATGGAAATATGATTCTCATTCTAGGCGAATCACACATCCGATCGAGGAGACTGTAACAACAAACCCGCACCGCGCGCAGCCGGATCCACTCCGCGACCTTGCGCCGGGCGCACGCCATACACACCGCACACGCCCGGGATCTTGCCGATTGAGCAGAAACGAGAGTACGGTTCTTTTCAATAGGAAGGGAGATTCTTGTGATCGAGACGAAAGCCCTGAGCCCCGCACTGGGGGTCCAGGTGACCGGCGTCGAGGACCTGCTCGACGACGCCGTGGTCGGCCGGTGCCTCGAAGCCTTGAAATGGCGTGGCGTGCTACTCATTCGCGGCCTCGAACTCGATGACGAAGCCCAACTCGCCTTCAGCCGCAGGCTGGGGCCCGTCCTCGCGCCCGGCGGCAAGGAGATCTTCAAGGTCTCGCTGAACCCGAACGTCAACCCGGCGGCCGAATACCTCAAGGGCACCTTCCACTGGCACATCGACGACACCACCAATGTCGTTCCCGCCAAGGCGACCATGTTGTCGGCACGCCGGGTGGCCATGGTCGGCGGCGGCACCGAATTCGCCAGCACCTACGCCGCCTACGAGAACCTGCCCGACACGGAAGCCGAGCGCTACGAGGGATTACGCGTGGTGCACACCTTCGAGGCCTCGCAACGCAAGACCCACCCCGACCCCACCGACGAGCAGGTCGCGGCGTGGCGCAAGCTGCCGAGTCACGAATCGTCGCTGGTCTGGACACGCGACGACGGTCGCCGCTCGCTGGTGATCGGCGCGACCGCCGACCACATCGTCGGCATGACCCCCGACGACAGCCGCGCGCTGATCGACGAGCTGTTGAACTGGTCCACCCAGGAACGCTTCACCTACACCCACGAATGGCAACTCGGCGACATCGTCATCTGGGACAACACCGGCATACTGCACCGCGCACTGCCCTATGACCCGTCTTCGGAGCGCACCATGCACCGCACCACCATCGCCGGAGAAGAAGCATGGGCGTGACCAGGACGGCCGTCGTCACCGGCGGCGGCTCGGGCATCGGCAAAGCGGTCGCCGAACGCCTGCGCGCCGATGGACACCAGGTCGCGATCCTCGATCTCGCACCGAAAGAAGGCGAGAAGTTCGCCTACCGCGCCGACGTCACCGATCGCGCGGCGGTCGACGCCGCCGTCGCGGATATCCGAAACGAACTGGGCCCCATCGGGATTCTGGTGAACGCGGCCGGACTCGACGGGTTCAAACGCTTCGCGACGATGAGTTTCGAGGAATGGCAGCGCGTCATCGACGTGAACCTGCACGGCATCTTCCACTGCACCCAGGCGGTGCTCGCCGACATGACCCAGGTCGGCTGGGGACGCGTGGTCAACATCTCCTCCTCCAGCGCGCATTCCGGGCAACCGTTCATGGCGCACTATGTGGCGGCGAAGTCTGCGGTGAACGGACTCACCAAAGCCTTGGCGCTGGAGCTCGGACCTTCGGGCATCACCGTCAACGCCGTGCCGCCCGGCTTCATCGACACCCCGATGCTGCGCGGCGCCGAGGAACGCCGCCTGCTCGGCGGCACCATCGACGAACACATCCAGCGCACACCGGTCCGCCGGGTCGGCCGTCCCGAAGACATCGCCGCCGCGTGCGCATTCCTGGCCGCCGAGGAGGCCGGCTACATCACCGGCCAGATTCTCGGCGTCAACGGCGGACGCAACACATGATGACCGCGCACGCACGAAACCTCGCGCAGCCCCGCGACTTTCGTGTGTGCGCACACCACGGGAGAGGACACCGTCGTGGCGAGGAAGACCTATCACTTCGACCGGCACACCCCGCAATATCGCACCGAGTTCGACGCGGTCACCACCGAGATGCACCGCACCTGCCCGATGGCGTGGTCGGACACCTACGGCGGACACTGGGTCGCCGCGGGCAGCCGTGAGGTCTTCGCGCTGGCTCGCTCCGACGATGTTTCCAGCGACAACGACATCCACCATCGCCGACGCGGCTACCGAGGCATCTCGATACCGCCGCCGGAGGACTACGAGGGACGTCGCGGCGGCATCCTGGAAATGGACCCGCCCGAACACCGCGAGTTCCGTAGGATCCTGAACCCGTACCTCTCCCCCGCGGCGGTCGCCCGCTGGATTCCGTTCGCCGACGAGGTGGTGCGCGCCTGCCTCGACGAGCGGATCGAGTCGGGCCGCATCGATTTCGTCGACGACCTCGCCAATATCGTTCCCGCGGTCCTCACCCTCGCGATCCTCGGTATCCCGGTGGCGAAGTGGTCGCTGTACTGCGAGCCCGCGCACGCCTCGGTGTACACCCCACCTGATTCACCGGACGCGCCACGAGTGCGCGAGCAGACCAGGGCGATGGGCATGGATCTGTTGCAGAGCCTGCTCGCCGCGCGCGAGCAGCCCCGGCCAGGGTTGGTCCAGGCACTCGCCGACGCCGAGATCGACGGCGAAAAGCCTGATGACATGGAACTTCTCGGCATGCTCGGCCTGTTGATCGGCGGCGGCTTCGACACCACGACGGCACTCACCTCGCATTCGCTGGAATGGTTGTCCGAGCACCCGGACGACCGCGCGACGCTCAGCCGCGACCGCGACCTGCTGCTCGATTCCGCGACCGAGGAGTTCCTGCGGTACTTCACCCCCGCCCCCGGTGACGGGCGCACCTTCGCCGCCGATTGCGCGCTCGGCGACACCGAGTTCAAAGAGGGTGAGCGGCTGTGGCTTTCCTGGGCGATGGCCAATCGCGACCCGGCCGTGTTCGCCGACCCTGGCACCGTCGAGCTCGATCGAAAAGGCAATCGCCACTTCAGCTTCGGCCTCGGAATTCACCGATGCATCGGTTCCAATCTCGCGCGCACGGTGTTCAAACGCATGCTGCTGGCCGTCTTGGACCGGATGCCCGATTTCGTCTGCGATCCCGAGGGCGCGGTGCATTACGAGACGATCGGCGTCATCCAGGGCATGCGCCACCTGCCCGCGACGTTCACGCCAGGTCCACGCCTCGGCGCCGGACTCGACGACACGCTGCGCGAGCTACAACGCGTCTGCGACGAGCAGCGGATGGCCGAACCCGTCACGGCACGTCGCGACCCTCCCGACCGTCGCACCTGAACCACGCTCGAACCCTGCTGCGTAGCAATATCATTCACCGAACCGACGGAGGCGATGTGCCCGACGATCCCGAACGGCCGCTGCCGTTGCTCACCGCCGACAACGAGTTCTTCTGGACCTCGGGAGCCGACGGGACACTGCGCGTGCAGCACTGCGTCGAGTGCGCGGCGCTGATCCATCCCCCGCAACCGGTCTGCCGCTACTGCCGCGGTCACGAGATTGCGGTGCGGGAAGTCTCCGGGTTCGCCACCCTGGTCGGATTCACCGTCAACCACCGGTTCAGTGTGCCGGGAATGCCCGCGCCCTACATCGTCGCCCAGGTGGCGCTGCTGGAGGACGATCGAGTCCGGTTGACCACCAACATGATCGACTGCGAGGCCGACCAACTCACCCTCGGCATGCGCGTCGAGGTGTGTTTCGAGCAGATCGACGATGTGTGGTTGCCGCTGTTTCGGCCCAGTGCCGAGCAACCCGAACTCGCGCCGCTGCCGCGCGACGAGATCGCCCCCGAGCGCATGCACGAGCACGTGCGCCCCATGCTCGGCACCCGCAAGTTCGAAGACCAGGTCGCGCTCACCGGCATCGGGATGTCGCAGATCGGTCGACGCCTCATGCGCGCACCGCTGTCGCTCACCGTGGAGGCGTGCGAACGCGCCGTCGCCGACGCGGGCCTGGACCTTGCCGATATCGACGGTCTGTCCACCTACCCCGGTGGCGGACAGCTCGGTGGCTTCAGCGAAGGTGGCATCACCGCGCTCGAATCCGCCCTCGGCATCCGACCCACCTGGCACAACGGCGGTATCGAAACCTTCGGCCCCGGTGGATCGGTGATCGCGGCGATGCTCGCCGTAGCGGGCGGGCTGGCCAGGCATGTGCTGTGCTTCCGCACGCTGTGGGAGGCGACGTTCAACGAGCGCATGCGCAGCGGCGCGATCCCGCGCTCCGGTAGCGCACGCACAGCCAGCTGGATGACACCGTTCGGCGCCACCTCGGCCGCACACACCCTGGCGCAGAACGCGCAACGCCACTTCCACCGGTACGGCACCACCCGCGAGACCCTGGGCTGGATCGCGTTGAACCAGCGAGCCAATGCCGAACTCAACCCCACCGCGATCTATCGCACCCCGATGACGATGGACGACTATCTCGGCGCGCGCCCGATCACCACACCGTTCGGCCTCTACGACTGCGATGTGCCCTGCGACGGCGCGGTCGCCGTGCTCGTCTCCGCCGCCGATACCGCCCGCGACCTCGCGCAGCCGCCGGTGCTGGTGGAGGCCGTCGGCACCCAGATCCTCGAACGCCTCGACTGGGACCAGAGCACCACGGCGCACGAACCGCAGGTGCTCGGCCAGGCCGCGCACCTCTGGTCGCGTACGAGCTTGCGGCCCTCCGATGTCGATGTGGCCGAGCTGTACGACGGGTTCAGCTTCAACTGCCTGTCCTGGATCGAGGCACTCGGCTTCTGCGAAATCGGGGGCGCCAAGGACTTTCTCGACGGCGGCAAGAACATCGCGCGCGACGGTCTGATCCCGATCAACACCCACGGCGGACAGCTCTCGCACGGTCGCACCCACGGCATGGGATTGCTGCACGAGGCCGTCAGCCAATTGCGCGGCCATGCGGACGCGCGCCAGGTCGCCGACGCGAAGGTCGCCGTCGTGTCCAGCGGGGGGCTCACCCCCAGCGGAGCGATACTTTTGCGGAGCGACACATGACCGCCACCCCCGAGACGGCCGACGCTGGCACGCACGAGGTTTCGGTGCTCGCGCAGGCCCGCGTCGTCGACGGCATCCCGATGTCGGGCTTGCTCGCCGCGGCCGCCGAACCGCGCGCGGTGATCCTGGCGCTGCACGGTGGCGCGGTGCACTCCGGCTACTACGACTGCCCCGGCCACCCCGATCTTTCGCTCTTACGTACCGCCGCGGCACTCGGCTACACGGTGCTGGCCCTCGACCGCCCCGGCTACGGCGCCTCGCACCCACACGCCGATGAGTTGCGTTCGGCGGATCGGCGCGTCGAGCTGGTCTACGGCGCGCTGCGCCGACACCTCGGCGCGCGCTCCTACGGTGCGGGCTTGTTCGTGTGGGCGCACTCGTCCGGGTGTGAACTCGGAATCCGCGTCGCCACCGAGCAAACACTCGCCGCCGCACACGGATTCGAACTCCTCGGCATCGAGCTCGCGGGCACCGGTCGTGCACACCAACCCGTCGCGCACGAGCTCATCGGCACGATCCGTCGCGACCTTCCGCCCGGCAGTGTGCGCGATCTGTTGTGGCAGCCGTTCGCGCTGTATCCGAGGGAACTCGTCGGCGGCGCCGCGATCGGGTCACCAAGTCCTCCTTACGAAGCCGAGGTGGTCACCCGGTGGCCGCGCCACGATTTCCCGACCCTCGCACCGAGGGTGCGCGTACCGGTGCACTTCACCGTGGCCGAACACGAGAACGTCTGGCGCGGCGACCGATCCGCACGCGACGAGATCGCGGCCGTATTCCCGCGAACAACGGTCCGCTTCGATGACCAACCGGGCGCGGGCCACAACCTCAGCCTCGGCCACGCCGCGCGCGCCTACCATCTGCGCGCATTGGCATTCGTCGAGGAATGCGTTGTCGCGCGGGGTAATACGTTTACGCCGGGTTCCGCCGCGGCGAGCATGGCCGACACCCACGAGTCGGTAGACGCGGACGCCGGGGACTTCGCCGCCGCCGACGTCGCGGACAACAACGGCCGAACTGCGACGAACCCGACCTCGAACGGTCGCGGAACTCACGCCCGCGTCGGCCCTCGACACGGCATCGCCGCTGATCCCGAGCTCGCCGCCGGGGGGACACCATGAGACCCGTAGTGGCGCAGTGCGACTCGGTTTCGGACGAGCACACGAACCCCGATGGCGCCGAACGTCGACCCGACGCCACTGCGGTGCCCGCCGAGGCCGCCGAACGTCGTCCCGCGAGACCGTTCGACGCGCAAGATGACTCGATCCCCGATGACAACCCGACACAACAAGCGGAGGTGGGCCGATGAGCGTCGGCGATATCGGACTCTTACTGATCCGCGTGGTGGTGGGTGCCACCATGCTCGCGCACGGGGTCAACCATTGGCGCGGCGGCGGCAAGATCGCGGGGACCGGCCGCTGGTTCGCCAGCCTCGGTTTACGCAACGGGCCGTTGCAGGCGTGGCTGAGCGTGCTCACCGAGATCGCGGCGGGGGTACTACTGATCCTCGGGCTGCTCACGCCTTTCGCCTGCGCGGCAATCATTTCCGTCATGTTGGTGGCGGGGGTACTCGCGCATCGCGGGAACGGATTCTTCGTGATGAACGAAGGCTACGAGTATGTGCTCGTGCTCGCGGCGGTGGCGCTGGCGGTGGCACTGCTGGGCCCCGGCGAGGTATCGGTGGACGCGCTTGCCGACATCGCCATCACCGGGTGGGCCGGTGGCGCGATCGCACTGATCCTCGCGGTGGTCGCGACGGGCGGACTGCTGGCGGTGTTCTGGCGGCCGGAACGCCACAGCGAACAAGCGCGAACCGCATGACCGCGACAATCGAACGGGAGGCGCACTGATGCGTGTCGGATTCATCGGGCTCGGTAGCCAAGGCGGCGGCATCGCTCGCCGCATCGCGCATGCCGGGTACCCCACCACACTGTGGGCGCGGCGGCGTGAGGCGCTCGTCCCGTTCGACGACACCGGGGCGAAATACGCGAACTCACCCGCCGAATTGGCGGAGCTCAGCGATGTGGTGTGTCTTTGCGTGGTCGCCGACGCCGACGTGCGCGAGGTCGTCAGCGGCGAGAACGGGGTACTGGCCGGATTGGCCGAAGGCGGGATCATCGTCATCCACAGCACCGTGCACCCGCAGACCTGCCGCGACCTCGCCGATCAGGCCGCGGCCAAGGGCGTCACGGTCGTGGACGCCCCCGTCAGCGGTGGCGGCGGCGCGGCCGAGGAAGGCCGCCTGCTGGTGATGGTCGGCGGCGCCGACGCCGATGTCGCGCGGTGTCGTCCGGTGTTCGAGAGCTACGGCAATCCCGTGGTTCACCTCGGCGCTCTCGGCTCCGGCCAGGTCGCGAAGCTGCTGAACAATCTGTTGTTCACCGCGAATCTCGCTACCGCCGCAAGCACATTGACCCTCGGCGCCGCGCTCGGCATCGATGGCGATCAACTCGGCCGAGTGATCACCCACGGCACCGCGGACAGCTTCGCGCTGGGGCGGGTGGTCTCCGCGGGCGGCACCCTCGATCGCATCGCGCAACACGCGGGCGGATTGCTGCGCAAGGATGTCGGGTTGGTGGCCGGGCTCGCCGGAGCGGCGGACGTGCGACCCGGCGTGGTGCTCGATGCCGCCGACGCCACGCTCACCATGATGGATCATCCGAGATGAGTACGCCGGTGCGCGTCGGCCGGAGGGGTCTGGCGATGATCGGGCAGCTGCTCGCGGCGGGTTGTCCGTTGATCTGCGACCATGCAATCGCAACACGCATGGCCACACAGGGTTTCGACACCCCCGCGACGCCGAACAATTCGGTGCGAACGAACGGTGCCGGTCGGCTCGGCGCGGCGCACGAGCGCGCGTTCGACCCCACACGGCACCGGATAGCCGATCCGCGATGAGTACGCCGGTGCGCGTCGGATTCGTCGGGTCGGGCCGGATGGGTCTGCCGATGATCGAACGGCGTGTCGCGAGGGGTTGTCCGATGTGGATCACGGGCCAGCCGGACGAAACAGGCACGGCGCCACCGTGGTCCGTGCCAGCTTCTCCCCCGAGCAGCCCGGCGAGACCGACCGGCTTCGGCTGGGTCGGCGCGGTGCACGCGGGCGAACTCGACCCCGCACGGGACCTGGGAGCCGATCCGCGATGAGCATCCCGATGCGCGTCGGATTCGTCGGACCGGGTCGGATGGGTCTGCCGATGATCGAACGGCTCGTCGCGGCTGGTCATCCGGTGTGCGTCTCGGATCGGTCGGGCGAAAAAGGCTCCGCACCAGCGGAATCCACGACGTCGCCGACACCCGCCGGGCCGAGCCCGGTTACTGATGACGGTCGGCACGGCTCGGCGAGCGAGTCGCAGTCACATGACACACCCGCTGGCACGGCTGTGCACGCCGCGCGACCCGGTGCGGGTGCGGAAGACGACCACACCCCCTCCGACACTGACAGTTCCGGAGCGCTGACCGCGAGAAAGTACGCAGCCCTTCATCACTCAGGAGCGCGGACGGTAGGCACGGTGGCCGAAGTGGGCGTGGACGCCGACCTGGTGATCGTCTGTGTGTTCACCGACGAGCAGGTACGCGCGGTCTGCCTCGACGGTGAACTGTTGGCGCGCATGCCCGCTGGTTCCACCCTGGTCGTGCACACAACAGCAAGCCCTGCCACTGCGGAAGCCGTCGCGACGCGGGCCGCCGTTCGCGGCATCGGTGTGCTCGACGCGGCCATCAGCGGTGGCCCGCACGATATCGCGGCAGGACAACTCACCCTCTATGTCGGCGGCGACAAGGACACATTCGACAGGACCCGACCGGCGCTCGCCGCCTATGGGGATCCGATACTGCACGTCGGCGCCATCGGCGCGGGGCTACGGACCAAACTGGTGAACAACGCGCTGTTCGCCGCCCAGCTCGGACTCCTCGCGGACGCGGTCGCCCTCGCCGCGCACCTCGGGATCACCGAACACGCGCTGTTGGAGGCGTTGTCGCACGGCAGCTCGGGTGGTCGGGTAATCGACCGCGTCGCCGCGCGCGGCTCGCTCACCGAATTCACCACGGCCGTCGGCGGTTTCCTCGACAAGGACGTCGCCGTCGTCGAGCGCACCGCGGCCGAACTCGGTGGCGATCTCGGGGCGCTGGGCACCGCGATCCGCGCGCGACGGGGAGTCGAGCACGCATGAGCGCCCGACTAGCTCCTCGGCCCCGCGTCCACCTCGTCCGAGCCACCCGGAGCCCGCCGCCTCGGCCCCTCCAGGCGTTCCAGTTCGCGCTCGACGACCGCCAATGCCTCGGCGTGACCGCTGGACATGCCGAGCGTCTGTTCCATCACCAGCACCCGCGACAGGCTCGTCATGAAGAACAGGATGGCCGAAGGTGGAAAGTCCCCGAGATTGATCTCGTAACGCGGCATCAGGTTCTCGAGGGCCTCGAGTTGGGTCGTGCGAAACAGCTCGGCGTAGCGCGCCACCTCGGCGCGAATCGTCTTGCGGTGGTTGGACAGTCCGACGAATTCCATGGTCAGCGCGGTGCCTGCGGACTGGGTACTGAAATCCCAGAACGCCCACAGCGGCTGGTCGGAGTCCATCAACCGCGCCTGGTACGCCAACCCTTCCTCGGCACGACGACGGAAGACATCCAGGAACAGATCGTCCATGGTGCGGAAGTAGTAGTGCACCAGTTGAGGTTTGAGCCCGGCCGCCTCCGCGACCCGACGCGAGGTGACCGCCGCGTAGCCCTTGTCGAGCATGAGCTGCTCGGCGGCGTCGAGCAGCAGCCCACGGTTCTTGGCGTCCGGCGCACCGATCCTGCGCGGCGATGCCATCGCAGCCTCCTCAGTTCTCCGCATCGTGAATAGTCCGAATTGTCGGTTACCGCGGCCACTTTCCGCCATTGACCGCGCAGATCACCCTATGCTAAGCATGTGCTCAGCAGCAATTGCTGAGCACATGCACAGCATCCGCGGACAACCCGCGCGCCCTCTCCGCATCGCGCATCCCGGATCGTGCTCATCTCGCCAGGAGGTCCAGCCCCATGACCACCCACTTCGACGACACCCGCCCTGCCATCGACACCGACCGTGTCGATTTCTTCACCGACCCCTCGATCGTCGCCAACCCGTACGACTACTTCGAGGCCCTGCGCGACCGCTGCCCCGTCGTGCGCGAACCGCACCACGGCGTCATCGCGGTCACCGGTCACGAGCAGGCCACCGAGGTCTACCGCGACCACAACACCTACTCCTCCTGCATCGCGCCGATCGGCCCCTTCCCCGGACTGCCGTTCGAACCCGATGGCGACGACATCGGCGCGCTGATCGAGCAATTCCGCCACCAGATCCCACTCAACGAACACCTGGTCACCTTCGACCCGCCCCGGCACACCGCGCATCGCGCACTGCTGCGCAAGCTCATGACGCCACGGCGGCTGAAGGAGAACGAGGAATTCATGTGGCGGCTGGCCGACCGCCAGATCGACGAGTTCTTCAGCCAGGGCAGCTTCGATCTGATGGCCGAATACGCCCAGCCGTTCGCGGTATTGGTGGTCGCCGATCTGCTCGGTGTCCCCGAGGAGGACCGCGCGAGCTTCCGCGCCGTCCTCGGGGCCCAACGCCCCGGCTCCATCCAGGAGGACGAGGCGCTCACCGACAACCCGCTGCAATTCCTGGAAGAGAAGTTCACCGGCTACATCGAACAGCGCAGGAGCACCCCGCGCGACGATGTCCTCACCGAACTCGCGACCGCCACCTTCCCCGACGGCAGCACCCCCGAAGTCATCGACGTCGTCCACATCGCCTGCTTCTTGTTCGCCGCGGGCCAGGACACCACCGCCCGCCTGCTCAGCTCCGCGCTGCACGTGATCGCCGAACGTCCGGATATCCAGCGGCAATTACGCGAAAACCGTGACCTGATCCCGAATTTCATCGAAGAGACGCTGCGCATGGAGAGCCCGGTGAAGAGCGACTTCCGGCTGGCGCGCACCTCCACGACACTCGGCGGCGTCGATGTTCCCGCGGGCAGCACGGTGATGGTGCTCAGTGGCGCGGTCAATCGCGACCCCGAACGATTCGAGAACCCTGCCGAATTCCGCCTCGACCGCCCCAACGCCCGCGAGCACCTCGCGTTCGGCCGTGGGATCCATTCCTGCCCAGGCGGACCGCTGGCCAGGGTCGAGGCGAGGGTCAGCATCGAAAGGCTGCTCGACCGGATGTCGCGGATCGCGATCGACGAGTCCGTGCACGGCCCCGCCGACGCGCGCACCTACGAATACGAACCCACCTACATTCTGCGCGGGCTGCGGAAACTACACCTCGAGTACGACCCGTCCTGAGCCACGCGCCTTTTCGAGAAAGAAGTAGCGATGAACGACAACAGCAAATCCGCGCCGCAGACCAGCCGCGTCGCGGTGATCACCGGCGGCGCGTCCGGCATCGGCCTTTCGGCCGCACAGCACCTGGCCGCGCAGGGACACCGGGTCGCCCTGTTCGATCGCCAGGGTGAACTGGCCGAACAGGAGGCGAAGGCACTGCGCACCGGCGGCGCCGACGCTCTGGCCGCCGAGGTAGACGTGACCGACCGTGCCAGCATCGACGCCGCGCTGACCACCGTGCGCGAGCGCTTCGGCCCGGTGCAGATCATCGTGACCAGCGCGGGGATCGAATCGTTCCAACCCGTCACCGAGATCACCGCACAGGACTGGGATCGGCTGATCGCGGTGAACCTCACCGGCACCTTCCAGAGCATCCAGCCGGTGGTTCCCGACATGATCGAGGCGGGGTGGGGCCGGATCGTCACGATCTCCTCATCGAGCGCGCAATCGGGAGCCCCGAGCATGGCGCACTATGTGGCGTCCAAGGGTGGGGTGATCGGCCTGACCAAGGCGTTGTCGTTCGAGCTTGCGCCGCAGGGTATTACGGTGAACACGATCCCGCCGTCGATCATCGACACACCGATGGCGCGCAATGCCGAGCCCGGCGCCATCGTCCCCGATCTGGACGCACTGGCCGCGATGACCCCGGTCCGCAGAACCGGCACCCCCGACGACGTCGGCGCCGCCTGCGGCTACCTGTGCTCCGAGCAGGCCGGGTTCATCACCGGCCAGGTGATCGGCGTCAACGGCGGCTGGTACATCTAGCTGCGCGACCGCCCCCGCTCGGCCTTTGTCCGACGCCAGAACCAGGTGACCGGACACCGGACCGGCCTCCGGAGTACTCGACGCCGCGTCGTCCACCTCGGTCGACACAAGGCCGGGCCCATGGTCGGACTCGTTGCGACGGTATATGTTTCCTCACACGACGAGGGATCTCGAGCGACGAGAACGCGGCTTCCGATGACAACACCGGCCCTATGGTCGTATCGCTCGACAGCGGACGATACGTCGCCTCCGTCGGCCTGCTACCGAACGCGAGCACGGTGCGCCCGTGCCTAGACCCCTCCGTCGCCGATACCGCCTACGACGGTCGATATCTCGTCGCCACGCTCCCGGCATCCGAACGCACTCGCGCGCAGCTCGCGGTGACGGCGCTACGCCAAGCCCGTGACCAGTCCCGCTGCGGCAGCGGGCTATTCGTTGTCGCCGGTCGCAACCGGCCGGGCCGGGTTCGCGCTCCATTGCGACCATGATCCGGGGAACAGCGCTGCCTCGATACCGAGGATGCGCAGCGCCGCGATGTCCACGGCGGCGGTCACGCCCGATCCGCAATAGACGCCGACAGCGGGCGCGGTCGTCGCGCCCGCGGCGGCGAACACCCGCTCGAGTTCCACTGCGGGACGGAAGAAGCCAGCGTCGTCCAACACGCCGGAGCTCGGCACGTTGCGCGCACCGGGGATATGCCCCGCGACCGGGTCGACCGGCTCCTCGTCACCGCGGAAACGTTGCGGCGCACGCGCGTCGACCAGCACCCCGGACTCGGGTGCGGCGGCAGCCTCGAGGACGGTCAGCGTCGGTAGCTCGCCCTCGTAGAGATCGTCACGCAGCACCTCGATGTTCCCCGGCGTGATCTCCTCGGCCGCCGACGACACCGGGAACCCGGCCGCGATCCACGCGCCGAGTCCACCGTCCAGAATCCGGACATCGGAAATCCCCGCCGCACGCAGCACCCACCATGCGCGCGCCGAGCCCGCGCGATTCCAGTTGTCGTAGAGCACGATCGGCACGCCGGTGCGCGCGCCCCAGCCGCGCGCCGCGTCCTGCAATGCCGCTCCCGTCGGCAGCGGATGACGACCTTGGCCGGTCACCGAGTGGTCCGATAGTTCGGTCTCCACATCCGCGTACACCGCACCGGGGATATGGCCACTCGCGTAGTCCGCGCGGCCGTCGGGGCGCCCCAGCTGCCAGCGAACATCGACTACGGTCACCGGGTCACCGGCGGCAAGCCGCGCCGACAACTGTTCGGCGGTAATCACCGTGTCGGCGCGGAAGGCATCTGCTCGCAGGGCCATGTCGTGACTCCTCTCGTCCAGTGCACAGAACTACATCCCGGCTCGGCGGCGCAGGGTTGAAATCGACAAGATCGCAATACCGCGGCGGCCGGTGAACCCGATACATCGGAGGTTTCGATCAATCGGAGCCTGCGCAAACATACTCCTGTGCGCGAAGATGAGATTCGGCAACAATGCGTCGTATATCGAGGAGATCACGAATGCCACTGTCCCCGAACAGCATCGGACTATTCACGGGGACGGTCCTGCTCGGCAGCGACATTCCGGCACGCTATCGACACGACCGGTCCGGCCATGTTCCTTCCGGTGCGCCCGAGGCGCTGGTTTCGGCTGCGAATGTCGACGATGTGCGGCACGCGGTCCGGCTCGCCGCGGACTCGGGGTGGTCGGTAGTCGTGCGCGGCGCGGGAAGCGGGCTGGCGGGCGCCGCGGCCGCTGGCGCGGGAGCGCTGGTCCTCGACGTCTCCGGGCTGGACCAGATCCTCGAAATCGCGACGAGCGACGAGCTGGCGGTGGTGCAACCGGGCGTGAGTGCGGCCGTACTCGACACCGAGGCCCACCGACACGGACTGCGCTACACACCCGATCCCGCGAGCACCGCCATTTCGACCATCGGTGGCAATATCGCGACGAACGCCGGTGGATTGCGCTGCGTGAAGTACGGCGTGACCGGGGATTCTGTCCTCGGGCTCACCGTTGTCCTCGCCGACGGCGAGCTACTACACACGGGTCGCCGCACCGCGAAAGGCGTTGCGGGCTTTGACCTCACCAGCCTTTTCGTCGGCTCGGAAGGGACGCTCGGCGTCATCGTAGCCGCGACCGTGCGCTTGCAGCCGGTGCCGGTAGACACCGTCACCGTCGCCGCGTATTTCGCGGATATCGAGCAGGCGGCCGCCGCCTGCGCCGCGGTCCTCACCGCTCGGGTGCGGCCCGCGATGCTCGAACTGCTCGATGAGGCATCGCTGCGCGAGGCGCAGAATCTGCTCGGTGTCCGCGCGGAAGCGGCGGGTGCGTTCGTGGTCGCGCAGACCGACGGGTTCGGCGCCCGCGCGGAGGCCGACCGCATCGCCGAGACATTCGGGCGCGTGACCGCGCGGGTGCGCGTCGGCACCGACGCCGAGGCCGCGCACGAGCTTTTGGCCGTGCGCCGCGCGGCCCTGCCAGCCTTGGAGCGTCACGGCCGGGTGCTGATCGAGGACATCGCCGTCCCCCGCTCCCGGATTGCGGAGGCGGCCCGCAAGATCACCGAGATCGCCGCACGCCACGACAGCCGCATCTACACCTTCGGCCATGCCGGGGACGGCAACCTGCATCCGATCATCGTGGTACCCACCGACGATCCGGATGCTCACCCACGCGCGGTGGCGGCGGCCGACGAGATCTTCGCCACGGCACTGGAACTGGGCGGAACGATCACCGGGGAACACGGCATCGGCGTCTTGAAACGCGACTGGCTGGCCTGCGAACTCGGGCCGAGGGCACTGCGTGTCCAGCTCGCGGTCCGCCGCGCACTCGACCCGAACGCGCTGTTCAACCCCGGCAAGGCGGTATGAACATCGCCGCGCGAAACATGCGCGCCCCGGCGATCCGACATCGCGCCTGTCGATGTAGCGGCGGGTCACGCGACGGCCATCCAGTCGATGACGTGCTCGAGGCCGGGACCCGTCGGTGAGATCAGCGAATCGTCGATCTACTTCGGCGAGTGCACGACAACCTCGCCGACGCGCGCGATAACCCCGCCTACTCGAGCGGACGCGCGTGATTCGGATCGGGGAACGAGTGCCGGTACCGACGACCACCTACCGGGCCTCGTCGCAGCCAAGAAGATCTGCCGACTCCGCGCGAACACCCTTGCACACCAGCCCTTTACGCGACGCCGCGCAACCGCCGTCCCGCCACCGCTCGGTAGTGGTCGGTGATCGCCTCGATGGCGGTGCTCTCGATGGCGGCGTCGAGGCCGCGCCGAGCCACCAGGCGCACATCCACCGAACCCATCGCGGGCAGCGCGCGCACCTCGCTCACACCGTCGGGAACCATCGCGTGGAACGGCAGCAGCGCGATACCGAGACCGGCTTTGGCCGCGGCCAGCACGCCATCGAGGTTTCCCGACTCGGCGGTCACCGATACCTCGTAACCCAGTTCGGTCAGCTTGTGCACCGCGCGCCGACGGAGGCCACACGGTTCCTCGAAGGCCACCAGCGATATCGGGCCCGGCACCCGAGGAAGCTGCCAGCCCGGCCCCGCGACCCACCGCAATTCGAGTTCACCGACCTGCGCGCCCACCGGATCACCATTACCGCCGAGCACCACCGCGAGATCCAGGGCGCCCTTGGTCACCGATTCGGTCAGGGCGGTGGACCGCTCGATCCTGAAGTGCAGATACACATCCGGATAGGCCGCGCGCAACACGCCGAGTAGTTCCGGCAACAGCCCGTCGGCGGCGTGTTCGGTCGACCCCACCGTGATGCGCTGTGGATCCGAGGGGGTGAAGCGGGCGAGCATGCCGTCGTGCGCGGCGAGCAGCAGGCGCGCCTCGACCACCAGCCGTTCGCCGTCGGCGGTGAAACGCGAACTGCGACCGTCCTTTTCCACCAGCGACAGCTTCAACCGCCGCTCCAGGAGCCGAACATGCTGACTGATCGTCGGCTGACTCAGATGCAGGGCGTCGGCGGCGCGGCGAAATCCGCCGGTGTCGGCGATGCTCACCAAGGTGCGCAAATGCATCAGGTCCAGCGGATCCGCCATGTGTCCTCGCCGCGTCGAAACAATAGGAATATTCACGCGATTCAAGCGCGATCGCATCGCATTGAATACCCTTTTAATCTGCGGGATCGTAACGCTTCGAGCAGCTTTCGACTATCAATCGCTATCGGCGATACGAATTGAATAACGCGAATAAAACTCTGTCTCCGACCCGCCGATTTCCCTACTATTGCGACGCATCGAGTAACGATGTCCATTCACCCACCATGAATCGGTGACCCAGTTCGGCCCGAGAGGAACGTCATGACCGTCGCATCCGGCCAAGACGCGGTACCAGCCACCGCGGCACCCGAGGTCGAGTTCATCAGCCTCACCCACACCAATGCCTCGACCGAGCTGGCACCGATCCCCACGCGCGGCCTCGACCCCGCCTACATTCGCCGATACGTGCGCGCGTTGGAGGACGGCGGTTTCGATCTCACGCTGCTGCCCTACGGGTCCGGCAGCGCGGACTCCTTCGTGCTCGCCTCGGCGGTGGGCCAGCTCAGCGACCGGATCAAGCCGATCGTCGCGGTACGCCCGAACACCGTGTTCCCCACCGTCGCCGCCCAACAGTTGGCCACCCTCGACCAGTTGACCGAGGGTCGAGCCGTGGTCCACCTCATCTCGGGCGGCAGCGACGTGGAACAAGCGCGCCAGGGCGACTATCTCTCGAAGACCGAAAGATACTCCCGCACCAGTGAATTCATCGACATTCTCCGTCGCTCGTGGATCGAGACCGAGCCGTTCTCGCACGAGGGTGCGCACTACCGCTTCGACGGCTTCGGTCCCGGCTTCCCGCCACACGCGGGATCCATCCCGATCTCCATCGGCGGCCAGTCCGACGCCGCGTTCGAGATCGGCGGCACCAAGGCGGATGTCTTCTCCTTCTGGGGAGAACCGTTGGCCGACATCAAGAGTCAGATCGAGCGGGTGCACGCGATCGCCGCCGCATCGGGTCGCACCGACCGGCCGCGCATCTGGGTGACCTTCCGCCCGATCATCGACCGCACCGACGAGCTGGCCTGGGCGAAGGCACACGACTACGCCGACCGCATCGCGCGCACCTTCGAGTCCGGCGCCTTCCGCGCCCGCCCGCAGGGCACACCGCAGAATGTCGGCTCGCAGCGCGCACTGGAATTCGCTCGCCGCCAAGAGGTCTACGACCGTGCGCTGTGGACCAGGACCGCGGCCGCAACCAACGGCCTCGGCGCGTCCACCGCGCTGGTCGGCACCCCGGAGACGGTGGCCGCGGCGATCCTCGACTACATCGACCTCGGCGCGAGCCTGGTGTCGATCCGCGGCTACGACACCCTCAACGACGCCATCGACTACGGCCGCTACGTCCTGCCGCTGGTCCGGCAGGAACTGGCCCACCGCAAGGCCACCGGACGCCGCGGGTGCGTGCAGGCCGAGCACCTCGGCGCACTGGCCACGGCGGGTCGCCCGTGACCGCGAGCACCGGACGACGGGTACTGGCCGTGCCCGATCTGTCGCCCGAGGCATTGACCGCACTCACCACCGAACTCGCCGCCACCGCTGCGGAATACGACCGCAGCGGCGCGATCCCGGAGGCGGGACTCGTGGCCGCGCACCGTGGCGGTTACCTCACCGCCACGGTGGCCGACCGGTACGGCGGCCCCCGGCTCCAGCATCGCGACGTGGTGCGGATTCTCGCCGCACTCGGCGAGGGCGACCCTTCGGTGGCGCTCATCGCCGCCAACACCCTTGCCTGCCACCAGAGCCAGGCCGAGCGTCCGGGGTGGCCCGAGGACATCTACGCCGAAGTAGTCGCCCGCTCGGCCGTGCGCCCCACCCCACTGAACGTGATCCGCGCCGAACCCGAACTCGGCGCTCCCGCACGCGGCGGCCTGCCCGCGACAACCGCGCGCCGTACCGAGCGCGGGTGGATTCTCGACGGCAGCAAGAGCTTCGCCACCGGCGGCAGCGCGCTGGCCTACCACCTGGTGTGGGCGCGGACCGACGAGAACCCCACGCGGGTAGGTCATTTCATCGTCGACGCCGATTCCGAGGGCGTCAGTTGGCACGACAGCTGGGATCACCTCGGGTTACGCGCCTCCAACACCCACGATGTGACCTACACGAATGTCGTTGTGCCGCACGGTTATTTTCTGGAGATACCGTTTCAGGACGGCGTCTACCGCGATCCGGCCGCCACGTCGGGACCGGCCTCGTTCGGTCACGTCGCGATCTACCTCGGTGTGGCGCGCGCCGCACGCCGCGCCTTCGCGGACTTCGCGCGAACCAGGGTGCCGACCGCACTGGACCGCCCGATCGCCGACACCGAACGCATCCAGACCGTCGCGGGTGAGATCGACGCACAGATCACCCAGGCCGAGGCGCTGCTGTTCGGCACACTGCGCCGCGTGGACGCGGGCGAAGCGATTGCCGCGCACACCTTGGCGTTGACCAAGACCTTGATCGCGCGGTCGGTGATCGCGGCGGTACAGACCGCCGTCGCCGCACTGGGCAACGCCGCGCTGACCAGACACAACCCGCTGGAACGTCACCTGCGCGACGTGCTGTGTGTCCGCGTGCACCCACCCCAGGAGGACACCGCCCTACTCGCGGCAGGCCGCGCGGTCCTGCGCCCGCAATCCCCCTTCGCCGGTTAGTCGCACGCACCGAACCCACACCGGGACACCATGTTCCGGCCCTATCCCGAGGACTCGATCCGCTATGCCTACCACGACCCGCCTACTACGCCGGGCCGCCGTGTGCGCTGCCGCCGCACTCACCGCGTTCACCGCCGCGTGCGGCGGCGCCGACCAACCCAGCGGCCCCACCGGCGAGGGCCAGGCCCCGGTGCGCGGCGGAACGCTGAACATCGCGTTCTTCCCCGACAACGCGGCGTTCTCCTGCCTCGACCCGTTCCAGACCTACTGGATCGAGCACCGCACCCTGATCCGCAACTTCGCGGACTCGCTCACCGATCAGAATCCCGAAACCGGCGAGATCGTGCCGTGGCTGGCGACCGGATGGCAGATCTCGCCCGACGGCCGCGATTACACCTTCACCCTGCGCGACGGTGTCACCTTCTCCGACGGCGCGCTCCTGGACGCCGCGGCGGTCAAGGCGAACTTCGACGCGTTCCTCGCCCAGAGCCACGCGGACGGCACCACCACCTACGGTGCCAGCTATATCCAAGGCCTGCGCTCGACCGACGTGGTCGACGCTCGGACCGTGCGTTTCCACTTCGAGCAGCCGAATTCCTCGTTCCTGCAAGCGACCTCGACGACCAACCTCGCGCTGCTGTCGCCCGCGTCGTTGCAGAAGACCCCGCAGCAGCGCTGCCTCGGCGGCATCTCCGGCACCGGCCCGTTCACCCTGGACAACTACACGCCGGGCCAAGGCGTGACGCTCAGCCGCCGCACCGGCTATCAGTGGCCCTCCCCGCTCACCAAGAACACCGGTGACCCCTACCTGGACAAGATCCAGGTCAGCTACATCGCCGAGGACAGTGTGCGCACCGGCGACCTGGTCAGCGGACAGATCGACATCGCGTGGCCGCGCAATCCGTTCACCGTCGAGGACCGCGAACTCATCGAGCGCTCGGGCGCCTACCTCCGGTCGCGGTCGCTGCCAGGCGTGTCCTACGCGCTGTATCCGAATGTCTCCCAGGGCCGTCCGCTCGCCGACGACCAGGTTCGCCGGGCGCTGTACCACGCGGTGGACGTGCGCACCCTCGGCACCACCGTCTTCGGTCCCGAATACCCCTCGGTGGCAGGCGCGTTCGACAGCACGACACCGGATTTCGCACCGCAGGACGCGAAGCTGAACTACGATCCCGCCGAGGCCGCCGAGATCTTGGACGCCGCTGGCTGGCAGCTCGCACCCGGCGAGCAGTACCGCGCCAAGGACGGCCAACGCCTCACACTGACCCTGGCGGTGGAACCGGCAAGCATCGGCTCGGAACTGTTCCAGGATCAGCTACGCAAGGTCGGCATCGAGCTCCAGTTGCGGGTGATGACGCAGGCCGAGCGACAAGCCATCACCGCCAACGGCCAGTACGACCTGCTCGGTTCCTACTTCACTCGCGCCGATCCCGGTGCGCTGCAATTCATTCTTGTCGAGCAACTGGCCAACTCCAAGGCACTGGCCCGCAACGCGCAGAAGTCGGAGACGGCCGCAAAGATCGCCGACCTGTTCAACCAGGCGGTGCGCACCACCGACGCGGCGCGACGCACCGAGATCTACGGTCAGCTGCAAAGCGTGCTGATCGACGACGGGGTCACCTTCCCCTTGTTCGAGCGGGTACAGGACGCCGGAATCCGTAACCGGGTCAACGGTTTCCGGTTCACCTCCGAGAGCTTCCTCGACCTGCGCGACGTCTGGTTGCAGCCGTGATCCGCTACCTCCTCGGGCGGCTGCTCCAGGCGGTGGTGGTGCTGTGGGCCGCGTTCACCGTCACCTTCGTGGTGCTGTACCTGTTGCCGAGTGACCCCGTGGCGATCCAACTCGGTGCCGCGGGCATAGAGACCGATTCGCTGAGCCCGCAGCAGCTCGCCGCGGCCAAGGCGCAGTACGGGCTGGATCGGCCGGTGCTCGAACAGTATTGGACGCTGCTGACCGGGGTGCTGCACGGCGATTTCGGCACCTCGATCGCCAAACACGTTCCGGTGAGCCAACTCATCGGCGACCGCATCGGCGCGACATTGCTGCTCAGCGCGATCGCGGGCGTGCTAGCGGTGGGGTTGGGCACGACGCTGGCCTATCTGGCCGCCTTCGTCCGCACGCGAGCACTGCGACTGCTGTTGGACCGGCTGCCCGCGCTCGGTGTCGCGATACCCACCTTCCTGGTGGGATTGGCGCTCATCCAATTCTTTTCGTTCCAGCTCGGTTGGGTGCCTTCGACGGGTTCCGGCGGGTGGCAGTATTTGATCCTGCCGGTCATCACCATGGCATTGCCCGCCGCCGCACAGCTCGCGCAAGTGCTGGGGCGCAGTTTTCACGACACACTGCGTGAGCAGTACATCGTGACCGCGCGCGCGAAGGGTTTGTCGCGCGGCCAGGTGCAGTTGCGCCACGCGTTCCGCAATGCGGCATTACCGGCGCTGACGATCGTCGGCGTGCTCGTCGGGGTCACCGTGACCAGCGCGATCGTCGTCGAAACCGTGTTCAACCGCAATGGAATCGGGCGGCTGGCGCAGGAATCTGTGCTGGTCAAGGATGTGCCGGTGGTGCAGGCCATCGTCGTGCTCGCCGCGACGGGATTCGTGTTGGTCAACCTGCTCGTCGACCTGCTGTATCCGCTGCTGGACCCACGCATCACCCATACCGCGACAGTCGAAGGGGGCTGAGCCGTGGCGACACCCACCATCACCATCGCAGACACCGACGCGACACTCGGAGACGACGACGCGGCCACACCACGCGCCGGAGGCCGAGCCGCTTCGGTGTTGCGGCTGGTGCGCCGCCCCGGATTCACGCTCTCGACGCTGTTCGTCGCCTTCGTGATCCTCGCGGCGTTCGCGCCCTCGCTGTTCACTTCCGGCGACCCGTATGCGACAAACCCCGCCGAACGACTGCGATCACCCAGTGGCGCACACCTTTTCGGCACCGACGAGGTGGGCCGTGACCTGTGGACGCGCACGCTTTACGGCTCCGACCTCACGGTGAAGGCCGCGCTCATCGCCATCGGCATCGCCTTGTGTGTCGGCCTGCTGCTCGGCGTGGTCTCGGGGTTCTTCGGCGGACGCCTCGATGCGGTCATCATGCGGGCGATCGACGTGCAGTTGGCGATTCCCGGACTGTTGCTGGCGCTGGCGATCGTGACGGCACTGGGTTTCGGCGCCATTCCGGTCGCCGTCGCGGTCGGGATCGGGACGATCCCCGGCTTCGCCCGCACCACGCGCGCGGAAGTGCTGCGGGTGAAGACCCTCCCGTATGTCGAAGCGGCGCGCGCGGGTGGCGCGGGCTGGGCGCGGGTGCTGATTCGGCACATCCTGCCGAACTCCTGGGGACCGGTGCTCGGCCTCGCGGTGTTGGACTTCGGCGCGGCGATCATCGCGGTCGCCGCGCTGAGCTTCCTCGGCTTCGGCGCGGCGCCGCCGCGCGCGGAGTGGGGTTCGTTGGTCGCGGGTGGGCGCAACTTCCTGATCACCGCACCGTGGGTTTCCCTGCTCCCCGGCGCGGTGGTGGTGCTGACGGTGTTGGCACTCAACCACATCGCCAAGACGCTGCACGAGGTGCGACGATGACCGATTCCCCCGACGCACCGATCATCGAGATCACCGATCTGGATGCCGGATACCTGCGCAACGGCAAGGTGGCGCCCGCAGTGCAAGGGGTGTCGTTGCGGGTCCGTCCGGGTGAGATCGTCGCCCTGGTCGGTGAATCCGGTTCGGGTAAGTCGACCACCGCGCACGCCCTCGTCGGGTTGCTCCCCGACACCGGACGCGTCACGGGCGGCTCGATCCGCGTCGCCGGTGTCGACGTCGCCTCGGCCACCGAGAAAGTCGTGCGCTCATTGCGCGGCTCGACCGTCGGCCTGATCCCACAGGACCCGATGGTCGGCCTCAACCCGACCCAACGAATCGGCGACCAGGTTGCCGAGGCGGTGCGATTGCGTGGTGTGCCCCGCCAGCGGGTCGCCGACGAGGTGATCGGTGTGTTGCGCAAGGCCGGGCTCGACGACCCGCAACACCGGGTCGAGCACTACCCGCACGAATTGTCCGGTGGTCAGCGCCAGCGTGTGCTCATCGCGATCGCGTTGGCGGGCGAACCCGAGGTGATCATCGCCGACGAACCGACCAGTGCGCTCGATGTCACCGTCCAAGCACGCATTCTCGACCACCTGGAGACGCTGGTCCGTGACAGCGGCACCGCGTTGGTGATCATCACCCACGACCTGGCCGTTGCCGCCGACCGAGCCGATCGAGTCGTGGTGATGCGGCACGGTCGGGTCGTCGAAACCGGCACCACCGCCAAGATTCTCGACGATTCCGAGAACTCGTACACCCGTCGGCTGGTCGCCAGCGCACCCACACTCGCCCACGGCGGGCAGCTACGACCACGGGTACCGGCACCGGACCCCGCGGAGGAACCCGTCGCGCCGATCATCGAACTCGAGGCAGTGACCAAGCATTTCGACGCACGCCGCGGTGGTCGCGTGCTCGCGCTCGACGGCGTCTCGCTCCGGGTGACGCCGGGTCGCACACACGCGGTGGTCGGCGAATCCGGCTCGGGGAAGACCACGGCGCTGCGCATCGCCATGGGACTGACGAAACCCACGAGTGGCGCGGTGCGGTTCGACGGTGTCGATATCGCCGGGCTGTCGTGGCGGCGCTCGCGTCCGCTGCGGCGGCGGTTCCAGTTGGTGCATCAGAATCCGTTCGCCTCGCTCGATCCTCGATTCACCGTGCGCGAGAGCGTGCTGGAGCCGCTGGTCTCGTTCCGGGTCGGCACGCGTGCCGATCGCCGTGCGCGCGCGGCCGAACTGCTGGACCAGGTGGCATTGCCACGGACGTTCCTCGACCGGCTGCCCGCCGAACTGTCCGGTGGGCAACGCCAGCGCGTGGCCATCGCGCGGGCGCTGGTTCTGCAACCGGAGGTCGTATTGCTCGACGAGCCGGTGTCGGCCTTGGACGCACAGGTGCAGGAACAGATCCTCGACCTGCTCACCGAACTCCAGCAACGACTCGGCCTGACCTACCTGTTCGTCTCGCACGATCTGGCCGTTGTCGCGGGAATCGCGCACACCGTTTCGGTGTTCGACAACGGAAGGGTGGTCGAATCCGGTGCCACCGCCACCGTTTTCCGCGAGCCCGCCAGCGACTACACCCAACGGCTACTGGCGGCGATCCCCGGCCGCCGCCGCTTCGACCGCACCGAAAGGGCATTCTCGTGACCACAGTTCCCGACGCACGCACCGACTGGCAGCGCTGGCACGACGAGCGCGAGGCCACCGCGATCGATCCCCACGGGCCCGCGGCGCTCATCGGCACCCACTGGCTCGACGATCAACCGTTGGCCGTCGAGGCGACCGATTCCACCTGGGTCGATGCCGAGGGTGTCGCCGTGGGTACCGGCTCGCACGGGCGGATCGAACTCGCACCGGGCCATCAGCACCGGATCGGAAACCTCCTGCTGCACGCCATCGTTCGCGCGGGAAAGGTTGCACTGCGGGTGTTCGACCCGGACGCATCGACCCGCACCGATCTGCGCGGGATCGACGTGTTCGATCATGATCCCGCGTTGGTGCTCACCGGCACGGTCGACCTCGGCGCGGGTGGTCTGCGACTGGAACACATCGACGGTTTCCGCAGCGACAACGTCGGCGCCACCGTGCACCTCACGATCGGCACCGAAGCGGTCGCGCTGCGCGGTGTCGTCAACCCGGACGGCGGCGTCCAGATCACCTTCGCCGACACCACCAACGGCCAAGAGACCCAACGGTTCCGGTTCCTTACCCTGCCAGCGCCCGACGAGGAAGGCAGGGTCACGGTCGATTTCAATCGCGCCTACCTGCCGCCGTGCACGTTCTCCGACCACTTCCTGTGCCCGCTGCCGCCGCAGGACAACCGGCTGAATGTCGCGATCCGCGCGGGTGAGTCCCGGCTGCGGCGGACCGATGCCCGGTGACCAGGTATGTGATCGTCGGCGCCGGTGCGGTGGGTGCCGCGCTGGCTGTGCAACTGCGTGAGCGCGGCCACGAGATACTGCTCGTCGCGCGCGGGGAGACCTTGGAACATCTTGCGCGCAAACCGCTCTCGTACCACACGCACGCCGGACACCAGGACGTCTCGCTACCGGTGGTAGGTCCCGACGACGACTTCGGGTTGCGCGTCGGCGACCTGCTCGTGCTCGCGGTGAAGACGCAAGACCTGCCCGCGACGCTGCCGTCGCTGGCCTGGCGCGAGGTGCGTGACGGGCGCGGTGCGGCGGTGGGGGTCGCCGCCGACACACTGCCGCTGATCACCGTGCAGAACGGCCTCGACGCCGAGGGCAGCGCCGCACGCTGGTTCGACTCGGTCATCGGTGCCGTCATGATGTTGACGGCACAGTATTCACGCGTCGGTGAAGTCCGGGTCGGCGGGCATCCGCACATCGGCGGCGTGATCGCGGGCCACTCCGTCGGCGCTCGCGCAACGACCGAGCCGGTGGTCCGCGCGTTCGTCGACGACGTACGCGACGCCGGTTTCGTCGCCGCCGCCGTCGACGACATCGCCGCGTGCAAAGCGGGCAAGCTCCTACACAACGTGCGCAACGGCGTCGAGGTATTCGCCGGTCCGCGCGCGACGAAAGACGCCGTGGGCGCGGCACTCACGGCCGAGGCCCGCGAAGTATTCCTCGCGGCGGGCATCGAGTTCCGCGACGCACCCGACCTGGTCCTCGACCCCGCACAGCAGTACACCAGCGAACGCGCGGGCGTCCGAGCCGGACGAACCTCGACCTGGCAGAGCTTCACCCGAGGCGTCGCCAACGAGGTCGACTACCTCAACGGCGAAATCGCTCTGCTGGCACGACAACACGGCCTCACCGCACCACTCAACGCACGACTGCAACAACTCCTGGGCCGCGCGGCCGCCGACGGCGGCGGCACCGACCTATCGGGGTTGGCGGAACTGACGAAGTAAAAAGCGGTTTCGCCCATGTCGTGGCGTCCGTCCCACTCATCGTCACTCGATGCCCGACCAAGAGTTCCGTCGGACCCGCCGCCGGTGCTCAGCGGCGCTGACCGGTGCCGTGCACCCCGTGCTCGTCGATCGAGGCGAGTTCTTCGTCGGTCAAGTCCGGGAAATCCAGCGCCGCGAGGTTGTGATCGAGTTGTTCGGTCGAGCTCGCACCGATCAGCGCCGAGGTGACCTCCGGGCGACGCAGCACCCACTGCAGCGCGAGCTGAGCCAGCGACTGGCCCCTGGCCGCCGCGACCTTGTTCAACGCGGACGCACGCTCACGGTAAGTATCGTCGATGACCTCCGGCGAGAGGAACGCGCTGTTGAGTGCGCGTGCGCCCGCCGGAATGTCTTGCAGATACTTGTCGGTGAGCAGTCCCTGCGCGAGCGGGGAGTACACGATCGTGCCGAAACCGTCCTGCCGGGCCACATCCAACAGACCGTTGCGTTCCGGATTGCGGTCGAAGATCGAGTACCTGGCCTGGTCGATGAGCAGCGGAACACCCGAGGCGCGCAGCAGTTCGGCAGCGTCGTGCGCGCGATCCGGCGCGTAGTTGGACAGGCCGACGTACAGGGCCTTGCCCTGCTGCACCGCGCTGACCAAGGCACCGACCGACTCTTCCAACGGCGTCTCGAGGTCGGGGCTGTGGTGGTAGAAGATGTCGACGTAATCGGTGCCGAGGTCGCGCAGGCTGTGGTCGAGCGAGGTCAGCAGCGACTTGCGGGAGCCACCTTTCAGGTAGGGACTCGCGCCGATGGGGTTTCCCGCCTTCGTCGACAGGATCAGCTCGTCGCGGTAGGGCGCGAGGTCTTTGGCGAGCACGGCGCCGAAGTTCTGCTGGGCGCCACGGTGCGGCGGACCGTAGCGATCGGCATTGTCGAAATGGCTGATCCCCAGGTCGAAGGCGTGTAATACGATCTCGCGCTGGGTCGCGAACGGATAGTCAGTGCCGAATTTCTGCCACAGGCCGAAGGAGAACGCGGGCAGGTCGAGACCGGAAGTCCCGGTGCGGCGGTAGGGAATCCGCGCATAGCGATCTTCCGCCGCCACATGAACAGGATCGATCGGTCCGAATGTCATCGGTGTCGCTCTCCTCGGGGTATCGATTCGGTCGCCTCGACGGTGCGCCTGGCTCGCACAGCGGGCACATGCCCGTCCGCACGCGGAAAGCGTCCGTGACGACCAGTATCGGAACGACACGGTGGTCGAACAAGATTTACGCGCTCCAGGATTCGTTTCGATTCCGGTGACGGCGCGAGTTCGGCCCCTCGACCGACCTCAGATCACCCTGGAGTCGTGACCCGCCCAGTAGCGGTCCCGGAGCAGACGTTTCCGTAGTTTGCCGTTCGGGTCGCGCGGCAGGTCGTCGACGAAATCGATAGCGCGCGGACACTTGTAGGTTGCCAAGTGTTCCCGGCAGTAGTCGATCAGTTCGGCGGCGAGTGCACTGCTTGCCCCGGGTGCGTTCATCACGTCGGAGGCATCCGGCGCATCGGGGGCATCGGGGGCATCGGGGGCATCGGGGGCATCGACCACTTGGACCACCGCGCGCACCGATTCCCCCATCTCCGCGTCGGGCACGCCGATCACCGCGACATCCAGTACGGCGGGATGCGCGGCGAGGACATTCTCGGTTTCCTGCGGGTAGATGTTCACCCCGCCGGAAATGATCATGTGTGCCTGCCGGTCGGTCAGGTAGAGGTAACCGTCGGCGTCGAGGTACCCCATGTCCCCCAGCGTGCGCCAGCCTCTGACATCGGCGACCGAGGCTGTCTTGTCCGGGTCGTGGTGATACTCGAACGAACGCCCGCCGTCGAAATACACCACGCCGATCTCTCCCGGCGCCAGTTCGGCACCGTCCTCGTCGAGGATGTGGCATTCCTGGCGCGAGCGGCCCACCGAGCCGGGATGCGCGAGCCATTCCAGCGGGGAGATATAGGTGTCGCCGATGTCTTCGGTACCCGCGTAGTACTCGTGGATGATCGGCCCCCACCAGTCGAGCATCGCGCGCTTCACCGCGATCGGACACGGCGCCGCCGAATGCATCACGGTGCGCAGGCTCGACAGGTCGAAGCGCTCGCGTTCTTCCTGCGGCAGCCGCAGCATGCGCACGAACATCGTCGGCACGAACTGCGCGTGCGTTACCCGGTGGCGTGCAACGAGTTCCAAGCACCGGCGCGGCTCGAACCGTTCCAATACGACGACCTTCGCACCGAGCCGCTGCCACGACATCGACACCACCAGTGGCGCACCGTGATACAGCGGCGCGGGCGACAGATACACCACGTCCGCGCCGGGGTCACCCATGCGCAAGCCCTCGGCAATCCGCACGGGCGCGGACTCGGGATCGCCGAGCGGCGTGCCGGGCAGCGGCTTGCGCACCCCCTTCGGGCGCCCTGTCGTCCCCGACGAGTACAGCATCTCGCGACCCTCGCACTGCTCGGCGAAAGCCAGCGGCTGCGCGTCGGCGAGCACGCGATCGTAGGAATCGAAACCGTCGAGCGTGCCAGTGGTGCAGATCCGCATGGCGATCGCCGCCAGGTCGAGACCGGCGACCACCTCTGCCAGCGCCGCACTCGTCACCAACGCGCTCGCGCCGCAGTCATCGAGCACGTACTGCACCTCGGCCGGGCGCAAGTGATGGTTGATCGCGGTGTAATAGAGACCGGATCGCTGCGCGGCCCAAGCGATTTCGAGGAACGCCCGTTCGTTTCCGAGCAGGATTGCGACATGATCACCTGCCGCGAGCCCACCCGAACGCAACGCCCCCGCCATTCGACGCGAACGCTGCTCCAGCTGAGCGTAGGTCACCACCTCCCCGCTCCATCCCAGCACGATCGCCGCCGCATCCGGGGTGCGCTCGGCATGCCAGCCCAGCGTCATCGGCGCCGCCGCTCCCGTCGCACCCGTTCCTGATTCGTCCTCCGACACCGCACCACTCATCGGACCACCTCCGACCTCCGTCGAGTCACCGACTCGGCAAGAATGTTATTTACATACACGAGAGTGATATTCTCACGAAGAAGGGACAGCGGCGGCGATATGACTGGCGACGCAGCGATTGCGCCCGCGTCCGGTCCGAGGCGATCGGCCACGACGGCCGAGACAGTGAGAGCATGCGATGAGCGACCCGACAGCCGAACTTGTTACCGAGCGCCACGGCGCGGTCCTGCTCGTTCGCCTCAACCGTCCGCAGGCCCGTAACGCGTTGACCGGCGCGGTGATCCGCGGCATCGGTGCCGCGGTACGCACCGCGGAGCAGGACCCCGATGTGCGTGTTGTGGTCCTCACCGGCACCGGCGACCGCGCCTTCTGTGCGGGCATGGACCTGCGCGCCTTCGCCGACGGCGGTGATTTCAGCGGCAACGGCGACCCCGACTCCGTCGCGGCAGTCGACGCCTACGAGCGCCTCAGCCGCGGCAAGACCGACGTCCCGGTGATCGGCGCGGCCAACGGTTCCGCGGTGGGCGGCGGCCTCGAGTTACTACTCGGCTGCGACATCATCATCGCCGCGGCCACGGCGAGTTTCGGTCTGCCCGAGGTGAAGCGCGGACTGTTCCCCGGTGGTAGCGGCACCGCGCTGGGCTCCCGTATCCCGCTGGGTGTCGCGCTGGAGATGACCTTGACCGGCGAGGCGATCGACGCCGACCGCGCCTACCGTCTCGGCCTCGCGAATTCCGTTGTTCCGCAGGAAGAAGTACTCACGACGGCGCTCGCGCTCGCCGAGCGGATCGCGGCCAACGCGCCGTTGGGACTTGCCGCATGCAAGGAGCTCGTTCGACTCGGTGTCACCGACGCCGCGTCCGCGACCGAACGGCTGAGCCATTGGCAGGCGATCGTGTTCTCCAGCGAAGACGCCAAGGAGGGGGCGAGCGCGTTCATGCAAAAACGCGCGCCGGTCTGGCAGGGCAAGTGAGGTGCGCACCGTAGTCTGCCCCGTGTATGGGTCGCCGGAGGTGCTGCGCGTCGAGGAACGTCCTTCGCCGACACCCGGCCCGGGGCAGGCGCTGATACGGGTGGCCGCCGCCTCGGTCAACTACCCGGACGTCCTGCTCGTCGCCGACAAATATCAGATCAGCGTGCCGACGCCATTCGTTCCCGGCAGCGAATTCGCCGGTGTTGTCACCGAGATCACTTCCCCGACAACGGCTTTCGGTGTCGGCGATCGCGTCAGCGGCACGGGATTGTTCGGTGCGTTCGCCGAGGAGATCGTGGTCGACATCGCTCGACTCAGCGCGGTACCCGACGGCGTCGACCTGCGCACCGCCGCCGCGTTCGGTGTCGCGCACCGCACCGCCTATCACGCACTCCGTTCCGTCGCCGAGGTCGACGCGGACGAGGAGGTGATCGTGCTCGGCGCCGGCGGCGGCGTCGGACTGGCCGCGGTCGCGCTGGCAACCCGGTTGGGCGCCTCGGTGACGGCCGTCGCCTCCTCCGCCGACAAACTCGCCGCCGCGACCGCCCACGGCGCCGCACACACCATCGACCATCGTGCGGGCGAACTCCGCTCGGCGTTGCGCTCGACACTGCCCGAGGGCGCGCACGCCGTCCTCGACCCGGTCGGGGGCGCACTGTCGGAGCCCGCGCTGCGCAGTCTGCGCCGTGGCGGTCGCTTCGTCACGATCGGCTACGCCTCCGGAGAGATTCCGTGCATTCCGCTCAATCTGGTGCTGATCAAGGGAATACACGTGCTCGGCTTCCAATTCCAGGATCTACCGAGCCACCAGGTGCGCCGCAACGATGCCGAACTCGTCGAACTGCTCACGCAGGCGAAGGTGACACCGCATATCGACGCGGTGTACACCCTCGACAACGCCGCGGCGGCGCTGCGCCGAGTGGCCGATGGGAAGGCGGTCGGCAAGGTACTGCTCGACCTCACCGACCCCCCGTAACGCCCACTACCCCGCGGGCACCAGGTCAGGCGAAAGCCCGTGCAGCAGTTCGCAACTGCGGAACATCTCGGTCGCTCCGACCACCTCGGCGGGAGCAGCGGCCGCACGCAACGCCTGAGCCTTGAAGGCCCGAGCGGCCACGCTGAGTCGGTGTTCCACCGCACCGACGCGGTAGTCCAGTTCCTTCGGACACCCCTCGCCCCACAAGGTCACCTCCCCGGCCTTGCCACGGTCGAGCACCTCGAGCACACCGTTGCGCACGCGGCGATCGGAGCTGTAGAGGTCGACATCGACCGCGATCGACTGCGGCAGGGGGCTGCGCACCGTCGTCGCCATCGCCGCCTCCAGGTCCACCGCGCGCGCGCCGATGATGTGCAGTGGACGCGCGTCGGTGTGGTCGGTGACCACGGCGGTGACATCCCATCCCGCCATCGCGCGATCGAACAACCAGCCGCCCGCGAAACGGATGACATCGACCATGGTCGGCGCGACCACGACGATGCGATGCCTCAGTAGGTGTCGACGGGCGCCAATTGCCGTGTGAGCGACCGCGTGTACTCCCGGAACACCGTGGTCAGTGGAATCGATGGGTCGAGCAGCCATGAGGTTTCCATTCCGTTGAGAAAGGCGACGATCTCCACGGCCTTGACGGCCGGGTCCAGGTCATTGCGATACCGCCCCGTGAGCTGTCCGCGGCGGATACCTTCGGCCACGGTGTCCACCGCGACGCGCTGCCTGGCAAGTAGGCGATCGTGCAAAGGAGCATCCGGTTCGAGGTTCTCGATCAACAGCACCGCGAACACTCCCACCAGATCCGGTGCCCGGTCGAATCTCCAGGTGACGCGCTCGATTTGCTCGAGTATGTCTCCCGACCGATCCGCGTGGGCTTCGTCGTCGGCGTCCCTGGCCTCGAGTACCGCGTGAAGCAACTGCTCTTTGGACTCGAAGTGATGCAACAGTCCCGCCGCGCTGATCCCCGACTCCGCGGCGATCTGACCGAGTGTCGTGTTGCGCCACCCGTTGCGCCTCAGCAGTCGCTGAGCGACGGCGAGAATGGTGTATCTGCGTTCCTCACCCTTGGCGAGCAAGGTGGCATAGGGGCGTTGACCGGACACCGAACTCCTTCGTTCGACCAACCTACTGAACACACATTAGGTTGTTTTGCCGCCTGTGACAAGGGTCTCATTCGGTAACAGGTTCTACTGTCTCAGAGTCCGAGCGATTTGGCGATGATGACCTTCATGACCTCGCTTGTTCCCGCATAGATCCGCGCGACGCGCGCGTCCGAATACAGTCGGGCGATCGGATACTCGGTCATGTAGCCGTAGCCGCCGAACAGTTGCAGGCACCGGTCGACGACCCGCCCCTGACACTCCGTGCAGAACAGTTTGACCCGCGCCGCGTCCGCCGCTGTGAGTTCGCCATCGACCAGATCCAGCACCGCGCGGTCGAGCATCGTCTGCGCGGCGGTCAGCTCCGCCGACATGGCCGCGAGCTCGAATTTGGTGTTCTGGAACGAGGCCACCGGCGTGCCGAACGCCTTGCGCTGCTTGACGTAATCGACGGTCGCGGACACGGCGGCGAACCCCTGCGCGACCGAGCCGACCGCCACCGTCAACCGCTCCTGCGCGAGGTTGCTGCCGAGAAACTGGAAGGCGTCGCCCTCGGCACCGAGGCGGTTGGCCACCGGCACTCGCACGTCGTCGAACGACAACTCGACGGTGTCTTGCACCTTGCAGCCGAGCTTGTCGAGCACCCGGCCACGGGTGAATCCCGCCATCCCGTCTTCGACCACCAACAGCGTCAGACCCGCGCGACGATTCTCCGGATCGTGCCCGGTCCGCGCGACGACGATGACCAGGTCCGCGAGCAGCCCACCGGTGATGAATGTCTTGGCGCCGTTGAGCACATAATGCTCCCCGTCGCGCACCGCGGTGGTGCGGATACCCGCCAGATCCGAGCCGGTCCCCGGTTCGGTCATCGCGATCGCCGACAGCGTCGTGCCCGCCGCGAGGCCGGGCAACCAGCGCTGGCGTTGCGAGTCATCGGCGTAGGCAAGGAAATACGGCAGGATCACATCCAGTTGGGTGCGCACCGTGCCGAGCGTGACCATGGCACGCGCCGCTTCCTCTTGCAGCACAACGTTATAGCGATAATCCGCTACTCCCGCGCCACCGTATCGTTCGGGGATCGCCGTGCCGAGCAGGCCGAGCGCGCCGAGTCTGGCGAACACCGAACGCGGTATCCGCCCCGCCTTTTCCCATTCCGCGTACCGCGGGACGACCTCGGCGGCGATGAAGTCACGAGCCAGTTGCCGGAATGCCTCGTGGTCGGGGGTGAACAGCTCTCGGCGCACGACGCCACCTTTCGATCAGGAAACGAGTTCGAGCACAGTGGCATTGGCCGTGCCGCCGCCCTCACACATGGTTTGCAATCCGTAGCGAATCTCGTTGTCGCGCAGGTGATGCACGAGCCTGGTGAGCAGGACCGCACCCGAGCCACCGAGCGGATGCCCCAGTGCGATCGCGCCGCCGAGCGGATTCACCAACTCGGGATTCGCGCCGGTCTCGGCCAACCACGCCAACGGAACCGACGCGAACGCCTCGTTCACCTCGAACGCGCCCACCTCATCCAGCGCGATCCCCGCCTTGCCCAGCGCCTTCGCTGTAGCGGGAATGGGCCCGGTGAGCATGAGTACCGGGTCCGCGCCCGCCACCGCGCCGCCGCGATACCGGGCCAGCGGGCGCAGCCCCAGTTCACGCGCCTTCTCGGCGGTCGTCACGAGCACCGCCGCCGCGCCGTCGGAGATCTGCGAGGAGTTTCCCGCGTGGATCACCCCGTCCTCGGCGAAGGCGGGGCGCAGCGCGGCAAGGCGCTCGACCGTACTTGTCCTGCGCACGCCCTCGTCGGCGGTGACGACCCCCGATTCGGTGGGTACGGCGACGATCTGCGCGTCGAAGGCGCCTCGGTCCTGCGCGGCGGCTGCTCGTTCGTGCGAGAGCACGGAGAATTCGTCCAGCCGAGTCCGTGACAGGCCCCACTTCTTCGCGATGGCCTCGGCCGAAAGACCCTGGTTGAACGAGAAACCGTCATAGCGGGCAAGCGCTTTCGGTCCGTAGGGCGTTCCACCGGTCTTGGCGGCACCCAGCGGCACCCGACTCATCACCTCCACCCCACCCGCGACAACCACGTCCTGCTGCCCCGACAGCACCGCCTGCGCGGCGAAATCCACGGCCTGCTGGCTCGACCCGCAGGCGCGATTGATCGTGCAGCCGGGGATCGTCTCCGGCCACCCCGCCGCGAGCACCGCGTAGCGGCCGACGTTGCTCGACTGGTCGCCGATCTGGGACACACACCCCCACACCACATCCTCGATCACGGCGGGGTCGATCCCGCTGCGCTCGACCAACGCGTTGAGCACCAATGCCGACAGGTCCACCGGATGGGTCTGCGCCAGCCCACCATTGCGTTTGCCGACCGGGGTCCGCACCGCCTCCGCGATCACCACGTCACGCATCGTCATTCTCCTGTTCCTCGCGCGGGATCCGCCGACGGGCCGCGTCGCGGCACCGCCCACGCGCCGCGAAATTCCGGTGGTCGTTTGCCCGCGAAGGCCGCGAAGGCCTCCGCGCTATCGGAAGTAGCGAAATTCGTTGCCTGCGCGCGCGCCTCGGCCGCCAACGCTTCGCGCAGGGTGTGGTCGGCGCCCTCGTTCAGCAACGCCTTGGTCTGGGCCAGCGCGATCGGCGCACCCGAGGCCAGCCGCACGCCGAGATCCGCGACGAACCCGTCGATGCCCTCGGCCGCCACCACCCAGGTCACCAGGTGCAGTGCGTGCGCCTCGGCGGCATCGATCGACTCCGCCAGCAGCGCAAGCCGTTTGGCCTGCTGGAGGCCGACGAGTTTCGGCAACAACCACGACCCGCCGAGGTCGAGTGACAGGCCCCGCCGGACGAAGATCTGGCTGAAGGTCGACTCCGGCGTCGCCACCACCAGGTCGCACCCGAGCGCCAGATTCCATCCCGCACCGACCGCGACCCCCGATACCTTCGCGACCGTCGGAATCGGCAACTCGTGCAACAACAATGCCGTGTCGGTGAGCGCACGCATCTTGTAGGCCGGGTGTGTCGGGTCAGGGATAGCGATATCCGCACCGGAGCAGAACGCGCCCCCGGCGCCGGTGAGCACGAGCGCACGCACCGATCGGTCCTCCCCCGCCGCGCGCAGAGCCACCCGCAGCGCCGCCCACAGCTCGGGGTCGATCGCGTTCTTGCGGTGCGGACGGTTCAGCGTCAGCGTCCGCACGCCGTCCACGTCGGCGGACAGCAAAACCGGCCCGGCGTTCACGACCGCCACCCACGGCCCGTAGTCGGTGGACGCGAAACCGCACTGTTCCCACCAGGTCTCAGCGAACCCACGAGGCGACACCGTCTCGCATCTGCCTCACAACCCGTGCGGTGCGCTCGACACGATCGTTTCCAGCACACCCGGCATACGGTCGGTGGACGCGAAACCGCACTGTTCCCACCAGGTCTCAGCGAACCCGCGAGGCGACACCGTCTCGCATCTGCCTCACAACCCGTGCGGTGCGCTCGACACGATCGTTTCCAGGTCCGCGATCGCCGTCCGAAAACACGCACACACCGCTCACCGGGCTCGACCGGACGCTGCTGTCGAGCCGCGGGGCGGGCCACGGCGGCGGCCACTGCCCCTCGCACACCGCCCCGGGACACCCACGGCAGCGGAAACCGATCCGCGCGCGGTGCAACCGACCGTGACAAGCGTTGGCCCCCAGGGCAATCCGAGGGCGTGCCTGCGGAACGACTCCGTCCGTCCGCAGGCCGGTTCGCAGCAACACCGCTACATGCGCGTGCCGATTCGCCCGCCACCGCCGCACCGACAATCTCGCTCATGCGGGTCCGTGACAGGTGACCGCGCGCGTGGTCACGCCCTGCCCGCGCCGGGGCCCGGCGTATCGCCGCGCCGCCTTCGCCGCTCATTCGGTGGCCGCCCTTGCCTTTTCGACACCGTCCGCGCGCCCCTCGACATCCACGGTCCCGATCACGCGGCGCTGCCGAAGAGCCGCGATTTCCGCACGGTCGATTCCCACTTCCGCCAGTACCGCTTCGGTGTGCTCACCGAGACCCGGCACCGCGCCCATCGGCGGGTCGTAGTCCTGCAAGGTCGGCGGTGGTAGCAGCGCGGGAATCCGACCGGAAGGGGTCTCGACCGTGCGCCAGCGGTCACGGGCGGTCAGCTGTGGGTGGTCGAGAACTTCACTGGGCCGGTTGTAGCGCGCGTTGCCGATATTCGCCGCGTCGGCGGACGCTTGGATGTGTTCGAGAGTGTTCGCCGCACTCCATGTGCCGATAGCGGCATCCAGTTCCTCGCGGTGTTCCACCCGCCCCGCGTTGGTCCGCAACCGCACATCGTCGGCCAGATCGGCGCGCCCGATGAGGTCGCGGGCGAGGCGCTGCCACTCCCGGTCATTGGTGGTGCCGAGGACGACTGTCTGTCCGTCAGCGGTGCGGTACGCGCCGTAGGGCGCCACGGCGGGTGAACCCATCCCCCTCGGCTGCTGGTCGACGCCGGAATGCTGGGTGTAGTTCAGCGCGTAGCCCATCAACTCGGTCATCGTGTCGAACAGGCTCACGCCCACCGCACCCAGCCGCTGTGTGCGTCCGCGCCCGCGTTCGTACAAGAGGGTGACGATCGAGAGCGCCGCGTACAGCCCGCTGCATACGTCCGCCATCGGTGGGCCCGGCTTGGCGGGTTGATCGGGAAAACCGGTGATCGCGCACGCACCCGATTCCGCCTGTGCCAGCAGGTCGTAGGCGCGTTTGCCCGACAACGGCCCGCCGGGCCCGTAGCCGTCGATTTCGACCGTGATCAGCTCGGGATAGCGCACGGCCAGGGCACCGGGATCGAGGCCGAGTCGACCGGTCGCGCCGGGCCCGAGATTCGAGACCAACACATCGGCCCGGTCGAGCAAACGGTGCAGCACCCGCATCCCATCCTCTGACTTGAGGTCGAGCGCCACCGATTCCTTGCCGCGATTGCACCAGACGAAGTGTGCGGCAAGACCGTTGACCACATCGTCGTAGTGCCTGGCGAAGTCGCCCCCCTTCGGGTTCTCCACCTTGAGCACCCGCGCACCGAAGTCCGCGAGGGTGCGCGTGCACATCGGCGCCGACACCGCCTGCTCGAGCGCCACCACGGTGACGCCGGACAAGGGGCCCGACGATCGGGACGATTCGGCCATCACATCACCATGCCACCGTCCACCGGCAGCACCTGTCCGGTAATGAACGACGCGGCGTCCGAGGCGAGGAAGACGAAAGCCCCCGCGATTTCGGCGGGTTCGGCCCAGCGCCGCAACGGGATTCGAGCCAGCATGGTCTTGGCGAACTTCTCGTCGGTGCGAATGGTCTCGGTCATCGAGGTCGCCGCGAGCGGGGCCAACGCATTGACCAGCACGTTCTTGCGCGCGAGTTCGCGGGCCAAGGATTTCGTCAATCCGATGATGCCCGCCTTGGCCGCCGAATAGTTCACCTGCCCCAGCGTCCCGGTGATACCTGCCGAGGAGGTGACGTTGATGATGCGCCCGGTCCCATCGGTGGCCAGCGCCGAAACGGCCGCCTGCGCACAGTGGAACGCGCCCATCAGATGGATGTCGAGCAGACGCCGCACCGAATCCGCCTCGAGATCGGCGAACATCGCGGGCGCGGTGACCCCGGCATTGTTCACCAATATGTGCAGCGTGCCATCGGTGTGTGCCGCCGCCTGCGCCACGGCGGCGTCGGCGGCGGTGCGGTCGCGCACGTCCAGCGCGGCACTGTCGGCCTTCCCACCGGCGGCACGCAGCCGCTGGGCGACCGAGGCGGCGGCGTCCCCGTCGACGTCGGTGACCAGGACCGTTGCCCCGGCGGCGGCGTACGCCTCGGCGACCGCGGAGCCGATTCCGCCCGCGGCGCCGGTGACCAGCGCCGAGCGGCCGGTGAGGTCGAAGAGTCGAGTGTGATCGGCCATCAGTAACTTCCCATCAGTAGCTTCTCGGCATTCCCAATGTGTGCGACCCCAGATAGTTGAGGATCATTTCCTGGCTCACCGGCGCGATCTTCATCACGCGCGCCTCGCGGAAATACCTCGCGACGTGGTACTCCTCCGCGTATCCCATGCCACCGTGGGTTTGCAGCGCACGGTCGGCGGCGTCGAATCCCGCGTCGGCACAGAGATATTTGGCCGTATTGGCCTCCCTGCCACAGGGCAGTCCGTTGTCGTAGAGCCAGGTCGCCTTGCGCAGCACCAGTTCCGCCGCGTCCAGCCGGGCCAGCGAGTCGGCGAGTGGGAACTGGATGCCCTGGTTCATGCCGATCGGACGGTCGAACACCACCCGTTCGCTCGCGTACCGCACGGCGTGGTCGAGCGCTACCCTGCCGATGCCGAGCGCTTCGGCCGCGATCAGCATCCGCTCGGGGTTCAGCCCGTCGAGCAGATAGCGAAAACCGTTGCCCTCCTCGCCGACTCGGTCTTCGACCGGGATGCGCAGGTCATCGATGAACAGCTCGTTGGAGGTGACGGCGTTGCGACCCATCTTCGCGATCGGCCGGACCTCGATCTTGCTGCGGTCGAGGTCGGTGAGAAACAGCGTCATGCCGTCCGTCTTCTTGGTGACCTCGTCGTAGCTCGTGGTGCGGGTGAGCAGCAGGATCTTCTCCGACTCCATCGCCTTCGAGATCCACACCTTGCGCCCGTTGACCACGTAGTGCTCTCCGTCGCGCCGAGCGAAGGTCTTTATCCGCGAAGTATCCAGGCCCGCACCGGGTTCGGTGACACCGAAGCACACGTGCAGATCGCCTGCGGCCACCCTCGGTAGGGTGCGGCGCTTGAGTTCCTCCGAGCCGTGCACCGCCACCGGATGCATCCCGAAGATCGACAGGTGGATGGCGGTGGCGGCGTTCATGCCGCCGCCGGAGCGCGCGACCTGTTCCAGCAGCAGGCTGGCTTCGGTGATTCCGAGGCCGTGGCCGCCGTATTCCTCCGGGATCGCGATGCCGAGCCAACCACCGCTGGCCAGCGCGTCGTAGAACTCGGTGGGGAATTCGTGCGCTTGATCCTTGGCCATCCAGTATCGGTCGTCGAATCGCTGAAGCAATTCGGCGACCGACGTACTGATCAGCTTTTGATCCTCGGTCAAGTCGAAGCTCATGCCGCCGGACACCGTCACGGTCCACTCCTGTTCTTCGCCTGCGTGGTCGCCGGAACGCGGGGCCGAAACCCGGAGGCCCCGCGTCCGACGACCCGTATCCGATAGCCACCGAACGGCTTTCGCGTCGGCGCCCGTCCGCCGTGCAGTGCGGGGGCGCATCGGCCATCGGGACCTGGCGATCGCTCACCCGGTCGTTTCGGTTGCCAGCCATGGCAGCTCTGTTGCTCTCCTAAATAGAAAACTAGCTTCTCTTAGAATGAGAATCAATACCTTGCATCGGCGACGGGAGCAGCCCGCGCGCGGTCGATACAACCACCCGACCCACCGAATCCACCGGCCGCGAGCTCACCGGCGCCGCCGAACTTCGCCTCGAACCCAGCCCACCACCAGGATATTTGCACGCGAACCCAGAACACTCACCTGCTCGACGTTGACTATCCGACCAGCTCGTGAAAACCTGTTAGTCAAGACCGAGAATGCGATTCTCATAATCGAGAGGAGGAGGCGGATGCGGCTACCACCGTTACCGGCCGACGAATGGGACGACGAAGTCCGCGCCGCACTGGCCGGCATGCTGCCCGCCGGTCGGCAGAACCCGGCCGGCGCGGGAAACGCGCTCGCGACCCTGGTGCGCCACCCCGACCTTGCCAAGGCGTTTCTCGGCTTCAATGTGCACCTGCTGTTCCGGTCGACCCTGCCGCCGCGCCTGCGCGAGTTGGCCATCCTGCGGGTGGCCGCCCGCCGCGCCTGTACCTACGAGTCCGGCCATCACGAACATCTCGCCGCCAAGGCCGGACTCACCGGTGACGAGATCGCCGCGGCACGCCGCGGCGAGGCCGCCGATGACTTCGAGCGCACCCTGCTCGCCGCCGTCGACGAACTCGACACCACGTCCGTCCTGCGCGACGACAGCTGGGCCGCCCTCGGCAAGCAACTCGATGACCGCCAGCGCATGGACCTGATCTTCACCGTCGGCGCCTACGGCTTGTTGGCCATGGCCTTCAACACCTTCGGTGTTCAGCTCGAAAACGAGAGGTAATCCCTTGCCCCACTTCGCGAAACCAGCTGCGGGAAGCTGGACAGAGCACTATCCCGAACTCGGCACCGCCCCGGTCGACTACACCGACTCGATCGATCCCGAGTACTACGAGGACGAACGCGCCGCGATCTTCCGCCGCACCTGGCTGAATGTCGGACGCGTCGAGCGACTGCCGCGAAAAGGCAGCTACTTCACCAAGGAACTCGCCGTCGCCTCGACCTCGCTGATCATCGTGCGCGGCTCCGACAAGGAGATCCGCGCCTTCCACAACGTCTGCCGCCATCGCGGTAACAAGCTGGTGTGGAACGACTTTCCCAACGAAGAGGTCGCGGGCAGCTGCAAGCAGTTCACCTGCAAATACCACGCGTGGCGCTACAGCCTCGAAGGCGATCTCACCTTCATCCAGCAGGAGGAGGAGTTCTTCGACGTCGACAAGGCCGATTACGGGCTCAAAGGCGTGCGTTGCGAGGTGTGGGAGGGGTTCATCTTCATCAACCTCGACCCCGATGCCGCACCGCTCACCGAATACCTCGGCGACCTGGCCACCGGCCTGGAAGGCTATCCGTTCCACGAGATGACCGAGGTCTACACCTACAAGGCCGAGATCGGCAGCAACTGGAAGCTGTTCATCGACGCCTTCGCCGAGTTCTACCACGCGCCGGTCCTGCACCAGAAGCAGGCGGTGAAGGGCGAGGCCGACAAGCTGATCAGCTACGGGTTCGAGGCACTGCACTACGACCTCCAGAGCCCGCACGCCATGATCTCCTCCTGGGGTGGCATGGCGCCACCAAAGGACCCGAGCATGGTCAAGCCGATCGAAAGGTCGCTGCGCAGTGGGCTTTTCGGACCGTGGGACCGGCCCGACATCGACGGTCTCGACCCACTGCCACCGGCCATCAACCCGGCACGCGCCAAGAAGTGGGGCACCGACTCGTTCGAGTTCTTCCCCAACTTCACGCTGCTGTTCTGGGCGCCGGGCTGGTATCTGACCTACCACTACTGGCCGACCGCCGTCGACAAGCACGTCTTCGAAACCAGCCTGTACTTCGTGCCGCCGAAGAACACCAGGGAACGGCTGGCCCAAGAGTTGGCCGCGGTGACCTTCAAGGAATACGGACTCCAGGACGCCAACACCCTGGAAGCCACCCAGTCGATGCTGGCCTCGCGCGCGGTCACCGACTTCCCGCTCAACGACCAGGAAATCCTGCTGCGCCACCTGCACAAGGTGGTGGCCGATCACGTCAAGGAGTACCGCGATGCCCGCACCGTCACTTCCCGCTGAGTTCGCCGACCTCGAGCCTTACATCTCCTGGGCGCTGGCCACCGAACCCGAGCGCTACGCCAAACGCCTCGCTTCCTCGATGACCGAGATGCAGGAGTTCTACGACGCCGCCTTCGAGCGACTCGAAGCCGCGATCACCTACTGCGACAAACAGTTTCCACTCAATGACATGCCCGACGACGCACGCAGCCTGATCCACCTCATGCAGTCGCTGGTCATGGTCTCCTTCCCTGTCGAAGTGTGGAAGCAGGCACGGGTCCCCGACAGCGGTGCGGCCTACCTCGATCTGATCCAGGAGCCGGTGGTCTGACCATGCTGACGCTGAAGGCGGCCGGGATGCTCGACGTCGACGCGGGCGCGATCATCCGGCCGGGACTGTTGCGAATCGAGGACGACCGCATCGTCGGGGTCGGCGGCGAACCCGAGGGTGAGGTGATCGATCTCGGCGACCAGATTCTGCTGCCCGGCCTGATGGACATGGAGGTGAATCTCCTGATGGGCGGGCGAGGAGAGACCGGCCTCGCCTCCAGCGTGCAGGACGATCCACCATTGCGGATGCTGCGCGCGGTCGGCAATGCCCGGCGCACCCTGCGCGCGGGCTTCACCACGGTGCGCAACCTCGGATTGTTCGTCAAGACCGGCGGCTACCTGTTGGATGTGGCACTCGGCAAGGCGATCGACGCGGGCTGGATCGACGGGCCGCGAATCGTGCCCGCCGGGCACGCGATCACCCCCACCGGCGGACATCTCGACCCGACGATGTTCGCCGGGTTCGCCCCGGGCGTGCTGCACCTGACGCTGGAGGAAGGCATCGCCAACGGTGTCGACGAGGTGCGCAAGGCGGTCCGCTACCAGATCAAGCACGGCGCGCAATTGATCAAGGTGTGCGTCTCCGGTGGTGTGATGTCGCTGACCGGGGTCCCTGGCGCGCAACACTATTCCGATGTCGAATTGCGTGCCATCGTCGACGAGGCGCATCGCCGCGGCCTCAAGGTGGCCTCGCACACCCACGGTGCCGACGCGGTGCGCGCCGCGGTGGCCGCGGGGATCGACTGCATCGAACACGGTTTCCTGATCGATGACGACGCGATCGCGATGATGGTGGAGCACGGAACGTTCCTCGTGCCGACCACTCGACTCGCCGACGCTATGGATGTGTCGAACGCCGCCCCGGAATTGCAGGCGAAGGCCGCCGAGATGTTCCCGCGCGCACGCACTTCCGTACTCGCGGCCTACCGCGCCGGTATCCCCATCGCGGTGGGCACCGACGCACCGGCGATCCCGCACGGCAAGAACGCCGACGAACTGATGGCGTTGGTCGAGCGCGGGCTGCCCGCGGACGCCGTGCTGCGCGCGGCGACCTCGACCGCGGCCGAGTTGATCGGCGTCACCGATCGCGGGCGGCTCGCCGAGGGGTTACTCGCGGACGTGATCGGCGTACCCGGTGACCCGCTCGCGGATATCACCGTCACCCGCAATGTTCGGTTCGTCATGAAAGGCGGAAAAGTCTATGTCCACAGAGACGCCCAGCACGCATGAGGGCGGGGTGACCGCGCAAACCACCGCTGCCACAGACGATCTCGTGCAGATCAACCAGCTGATCGCCAGGTACGCGGTCACCATCACCAAGGAGGACATCGAGGGTCTGGTGGCGGTGTTCACCCCCGACGGCACCTACAGCGCGTTCGGTGACACCTACGCCCTCGACGAATTCCCCGACCTGGTCGCCGCGGCCCCCAAGGGCCTGTTCCTCACCGGTACCGCGCTGGTGGAACTGGACGGCGATCGGGCCAGCGGCACCCAGCCGCTGTGCTTCATCGACCACGCCAGCCACGACATGCGCATCGGGTACTACACCGACAGCTACCTGCGCACCCCCGACGGCTGGCGGTTGCGTACCAGGGCCATGACGTTCATCCGGCGCAGCGGCACCCACGATTCGGGTCGTCCGCACGCTTTCGAACGATCGTGAATACTGGCGCATGACACGACAATTCAGCAGTACGGGCGAATTCCGTAGCGAGCTGCGCGCGTGGTTGGCCGACGTCGACCTCGCACCCGGCCAGAACGATTCGCTCGACGCACAGCTCGCCCAGTTGGCTCGGGTCCGGCGTGCGCTGTTCGACGCGGGTTGGATGCGCTACGGCTGGCCGGAGGCCGTCGGCGGCCTCGGCGGTCCCGCGATCCTGCGCGCCGTCCTCGGCGAAGAGGTCGCGACCAGGGATCTCGCCGAGCCCGGCATCTATTCGATGATCGAGGTACTCGGTCCGACGATGATCTCCTACGCCAGACCCGAACTGGCCGCCGAGATGGTGCCCCGCCTACTGGACGGGACCGAGCAGTGGTGCCAGGGGTTCTCCGAACCGGGATCGGGTAGCGACCTCGCCTCGCTGACAACGAAAGCGGTTGCCCGAGGCGATGACTGGGTGATCTCCGGACAGAAGGTATGGACCAGCCTGGCCCAGTACGCCAGCCGCTGTGTGCTGCTCACCCGCACCGACCCCACGCTGCCGAGGCACGAGGGCATCACCGCGTTCTTCGTGGACATGGACTCCCCCGGCATCACCGTCCGCCCGCTGCGCACCATGCACGGAGTCGACGAGTTCGCCGAGGTGTACTTCGATGACGTAGTTGTTCCCGGCGACCGCATGCTGGGCCATCCCGGCGACGGGTGGCGAGTGGCGATGGACCTGCTCCCCTACGAACGCTCCAGCTGCTTCTGGCACCGCATCGCGCACCTCTACACCCGCCTGGACCGCCTGCTCGCCGAAATCGGCACACCCGCTGGCCATGTCGTAGCCGCAACGCCCACAGAAACTGCGCACCAAGCCCTTTCGTACGCATCGAAGACAGCCGCGGCCGACTCCAACGCCACCCACCGCACCGCCGAGCACCGTCCCCCTGCTGTCACCGATGCCCCCTTCCCGCAGAGGGCGAACCGTGGTGAAACGGTCGAGCCCCCCGCACCCCGCGAACCCGATCAGCCCAAGAACCCCACCGCGGACCGCACGACCCCGGTCACCGAAACCGCATCGTTGGCTACCGAACCCGACGAGACCTCCACAGACCACACGACCCCGGTCAGCCAAACCGGAACGCTGGCTACCGAACCCGACAAGACCTCCACAGACCACACGACCCCGGTCAGCCAAACCACATCGCTGGCCACCCAACCCGACGACCCCACCGCAGACCACACGACCCCGGTCACCGAAACCGGATCGCTGGGCAGCGAACCCGACGACTACGACCTCGGCGCCGCCTACCTCGCATTGCACACCTTGCGCTGCCGATCCCGCCGTACCCAGCTCCGCCTGGCCGAAGGCGCGCAACTCGGCCCGGACACCTCGATCGACAAGGTCCTGCTGGCCACCGCCGAACAACAGCTGTTCGACACCGTGCGTGATTTGCGGCCCGGAGTCCTCGAGCTCGATGAAACCCCCTGGCGCGCAGAGTTTCTCTACTCCAGGGCAGCAACGATCTACGGCGGCACCGCCGAGGTTCAGCGCAATATCATCGCGCGCCGATTGCTCGACCTGGGAAAGGAATGACCGTGCCAGAGGCGACGAATTCCGAACGCGGACGACACCGGGCCGACACGGCCGCCGCTGCGGACGCCTCGCCAAGGGACCGCCGCACCGACACGGCGACCGCAGACGGGAGTCCACCCCGCCATTCGGCACGACAAGACAATCCGAGCACCGGTGTCACCGCAAGCGCGACCGACCCCGGCACCGAAGCGGGTGACGGGCGTGCCCCTCGAGCAGCACCGAGCACTGCCGAGCTCGACACCACGGCTGGTGCCTCCGGAGAGGCATCGAGCATGGACGCCGCCGAACTGGCACTGCTCACCGAGGCGCTGCACAAGGCGATGACCACCGCCTCCGGCCCTGAATTGGATTCGGCGCTGGTGGATCTGGGCTGGCACGAGTTGCTGACCGAGCTGCCCGATGTCGCGGTACCCGTGGTGTTCGAACTACTCGGCACCACAGGCGCGCACGCCTCGATCCTCAACGACGTGGTCCGTGCCGAGGCCGGACTGCCGATCGATCGTTCCGAGGTCGTGGCACTCCCCTTCGCGGGCAACAGTTGGGTGCGGTGGGACCGCACGCACGACGCGGGCACCACGGTGGGCGGTGAACTCCCGATCCATCGTGTGCCACAGGGTGATTCGATCCCGGTCACCGCTGGACGACGCGCACTGGGGTGGTGGCTGCTCGGCACCGGCAAAAGCATGCTCGATCTGGCACGCACGCATGCCGTCGAACGCGCCCAGTTCGGCAAGCCCGTCGCCGCGTTCCAGGCCGTCCGTCACCGCCTGGCCGAAACACTGGTCGCCCTCGAGGGCGCCGAAGCGACCCTACTCGCGGCGGACGACGATCTCGGCGCCCTACTCGCCAAGGCTGCCGCGGGACGCGCAGCCCTCACCGCGGCCAAGCATTGCCAACAGGTGCTCGGCGGCATCGGCTTCACCGCCGAACACGATTTCCACCGCCACCTCGAGCGCGCCATGATTCTGGACGGAATACTCGGCAACGCACGGGAACTCACGCAAGAGGCGGGAAGACTGCTGCGCACCACCGGGCACGCCCCGCGCCTCACGCAGCTCTGAGCTGAGCGTAGTTCATCCGAGTACGAAGAATTCCGCCAAATCCCCTTGCCGAGAACAGAACTCAGTCGGCAAGGACCTGTTCGCGCAGGATATCGGCGTGCCCGCAGTGATGGGACAGTTCCCGCAGCACCTGAAGGTACACCCACCGCAGTGTGCGCGGCCCTGCCCGATGCCCGGTTACCACGGCATCGAGCGACAGATCGGCGACCGCCGCCCTCGCCGTGGCACAGGCTTCCCGATACTCTGCGGTAATCGACGCGATGGTGTCGTCGTCGGCGAGCCGAAAGGTGTCGTCCGGGGTCTGTACCGAACCGAACTCCGCGAGCGACTTGCCACCGACACACACCTCGAACCACACCCGCTGCATCCACGTAACGTGCTTGAGCAGCCCGAGCAATGTCGTCGCCGACGGAACAAGTCGACGCCGCGCCTGTTCCTCGGTGAGCCCGTCGAGCGTCGCCTCGATGGCACCGCGATACTCCTCGATGAACGCCTCGAGCTGAACACGTTCGTCGTCGAGCAATACATCGAACGACCCCATCGACAGTCTCCTCTCGCCACACACAGAAGCGGCCGCTCCCACGAGCGCAACACACCGCGAGCTAGACCATATCCTGATCGCACCGCACCGAATCGGCGCCTCCAAGCCCGAGCCGAGGCGTCCCCGTGCGTCCGAAGCCCGAGGGAATTCACCTCACGCAGTGCGATCTCGTGGTCCGGCCGCACCGAATCAGGCAGGGCGGCAGTCAGGAAGCGTCCGCGCGAACCGCGGTTGTGGCCAGCGTGGAGTAGTCCATCGTGAAAGATCCACCCAGCGAGTCGATCGCCGTGCCGACGGCGTGCAGAATCTCGGCGAGTTGGTCAGGACTCGATCGAGTGAGACCGCCGGTGGTGGGGAGGAACTCCAGCCACTGGTCGCGCGTGTAGGTCTGTCGCCAATCGAATCGCCACTGTTCGGGGTCGACGAATTGTGCGGTCGCGCGGATCTGGTCGGCGATCTGCGCGTAGCCCGCCTGATAGAGCTCGAGCGGGCGTCGCGCGGGCTGCCCGCTGAACGGGGAGTCCGGCGCCACCCGCGCGAACGCGTCCGCGAAAGGTTCTGCCACCTCGGCGGGCGGCTCGTAGACGTGGCCGAAGATCGCCAGGCGTCCGCCCGGACGCAGCACCTCGGCCACCTTCGCGGCACCGGACACCGGATCCACCCAATGCCACGACTGCGCGGCGAGGACCACATCGAACTTTCGGTCGCAGGGTTGCCACGCCTCGAAGGTCGCCACCTCGACCGGAACACCTTGTGCGCGTGCGAAGTCCGCCATCCGAACATCGGGTTCGACGCCGAGCACCGTACATCCTTCGGCCTGAAATTGCCGCGCCGCGATGCCGGTACCACAGCCGATGTCGAGCACGTCGGATCCAGGAACCCCGGTCAGGATCCGCGCGACGAGTTCGTCTCGGTAGCCGGGTCGGGCGCGGTCGTAACGCTGTACATCCACGCCGAACGATTGCGCCATGCGCTGGGACTCGGGGTGCGTCGGGGCGGATTCCGGTTGCTCGCGGGGCATTGTGGGCATGCGCCCATTTTAATGGGCAAGCGCCCACTGCGCAATAATGTCGACATAGTCGTTGCGAGGAAAGCGAGGGTGCCAGTGCCAACCGGGGTGCACCTGCACGACGCACAACAGCAACTGTTCGACGCTGCCGAACGCGTTCTGTTGCGCGACGGACCCAACGCACTCACCAGCCGGGCTGTCACCGACGAAGCGGGTTGCGCCAAAGGTGTTCTGCACCGCCACTTCCCCGACTTCGACGCCTTCCTCACCGACCTCGTCCTCGACCGGGCAGCGCAGCTAGAGACAAAGGTGGGCGCACTACGTGCCGCCACGGGCACCAACACGGTGGCCACCAATCTGACCGGCGCACTGAACATTCTGTTCGGCCCCGTCCCCCTGGCGATCATCCCACTGATCACCTTCCGCGACGAACTACGCACCCGCCTACGGCAAGCAAGACCGGGCGGCGGCATGGCCATCCTCGCCGAAGCCACCACCGCGATCTCCACCTATCTCGCCGACGAGCGCGCACAAGGCCGAATCACACCCCACGCCGACATCGACACACTCACCCTCTCCCTCGTCGGCGGCGGCCACCTACTGTTCACCAACCGCACCCCCGACGCACCGACCGAGCAAGCCCTCGACAAGTTCGTTTCATCCGTCATCGCCGACGCCGTGCGACCACAACGGGCCTGAGCCAGCCCAGATGTCACCGACAATGTGTCCCGCGCAACCGATCGACCGCTCGGCCAGCGGCGGGTCGATCAACGTATGCTTTGATCCGATGCGAGCACGCTTCGAGGGTGTCCCCGCTGGTGTCGACCTCGAGATCGTAGACACGCGATCACGCGTCGTGTCGGCCCGTGTCACCGAATTCCATGCGCGCTGACCGCCGCGACGGGGAGCGGTCCCGCCACTCGACCGACCGACGTCCTCGATCAACCCGGCGTCCTGCCCGCAGAGGTGTCGCGGAAGAACAAGCCCGCGCGCAGCGACAAGATCTCACGCACATCGGTGACCGCTGACGAAGGTCGCTCCCCGAGCGAGTGTTCGGCGTGAACGGGCACTTCCCGGCATCGCGACAGACCAGCTACTTGATCTTCGACTTCATCTCGTCGAGGTTGACCAGGATCGGGAATCCGCTGACGCTCAGCGCGTTTCCGTGGCCGGTCTGGTGCACGTCGAAGACCGATTGGATCGCGGCGTAGAAGCCTTGGACGTCCAGGGTCTGGTTGACCGCACGCTTGGCTTGGCGGAGGCCGAAGGCGGGTTTTTCCGCGATGTTCGCGGCCAAGGCCCGCGTCTCGGTGTCCAGCTGGTCGCGCGGGACGACCAGATTCACCATGCCGGTCTTCTCGGCCTCTTCGGCGGTGAGCGCGCGGCCGGTGAAGAGGATTTCCTTGGCCTTGCGTGCGCCCAGTTCCCAGGTGTGGCCGTGGTATTCGACGCCCCCGATGCCCATCAGGGCCACCGGGTCGGAGAACGCTGCGTCGTCGGCGGCCACGATCAGGTCACACGGCCAGCACAGCATCAGACCGCCCGCGATGCAGCGGCCCTGCACGGCCGCGATGGTCGGCTTCGGGATATTGCGCCAGCGCAGACAGTATTCGAGATACCGACGGGTCTCGTGGCGGTAGATCCATTCCAGGGTGATCTTTTTCGAGTCCGGCCAGCGACCGTCCTTCAGGTCGTGGCCCGCGGAGAAGTGTTTGCCCTCCGCGCGCAACACGATCACCGCGACGTCCTCGTCCTCGGCCGCCCTGGTCCATGCCGCGTCCAGTTCGTCGAGCAGGTCACTGTTCTGCGCGTTGGCGGCTTCGGGACGGTTGAGTGAAATGGTCGCGATCCGGTCGGCGACCTCGTAGCGGATGTACAAGGCGTGCTCCTCAACTGCGGGGTAGGCCGAGCACCCGCTCGGCGATGATGGTGCGCTGAATCTCCGAGGTACCACCGGCGATGGTGCCGGCGAAGCTGCGCGCGTACCGCTCGAACCAGCTGGCGATGAAGGTGTCCTGGTTGAGCGGCGTGAACGGCGCTGTCGTCGCGGGGTGGGTCAAACCGTCGATCCCCGCCGCGTACAACGCCTGTTCGGAACCCTTCTGGACCGCCTCGGAGCCGAGCAGTTTCAGCACCGACAGCGCGGCCACATCCTGTTCGCCACGCGCGGCGCGGGCCAACGCGGCCGAACCGAGCAGGCGCAACGCCTGCGTATCCATGGCGAGGGTGGCGTAGCGGTCGCGCTCGAGCGGGCCCGTCGGGTGGTAATCGTTGAGCAGATCGTGCAGGCGGTCGGCGAAGCTCGTCCACAGCAGCGTGCGCTCGTGACCGAGCGAGCCGTTGGCCACCCGCCAGCCCTGATTCAGTTCGCCGACCAGATTCGCGGCGGGCACCACGGCGTCTTCGAAAAATACTTCGTTGAAGTCGTATTCGTCACCATCGCAAATCGAGGCGAAGGGTCGACGGGTCACCCCCGGCGTGTCGGTCGGGATCAGCAATACGCTGATACCGCGGTGCTTCGGTACGTCGGGGTCGGTGCGGACGAAGGTCAACAAGACATCCGCGTCGTGCGCACCGGAGGTCCACACCTTCTGGCCGTTGACGACGAAGTGATCCCCCTCGACCACCGCACGGGTCCGCAGCGACGCAAGGTCGGATCCCGCACCGGGTTCGGACATCCCCAGCGACGCGGTGATCTCGGCCCGCAGGATGGGGACCGCCCAGCGGTGCTTCTGTTCCTCGGTACCGAACGACAACAGCGAGGCGGCGATGATCCCGACGCCCTGCGGATTGAAACTGGGGTAGATCCTGCGCCGCGACAGTTCCGCCATATGCACGGCCTGTTGCAGAATATTGGCGTTCCTGCCGCCGAACTCCGGCGGATTGCCAGGCAGCAACCACCCGTTGTCGAAAAGCAGTCGCTGCCACCGCCGCGCCCACGGCGGCACATCCGAACTCGACCGCGAACGTTCGACGGCCTCGGCCTCGGTGGGCGCGTTGGCGTCGAGGAATGCCACCAGTTCGGCGCGGAATTCCTCGACCTCGGCATCAAAAGTCAGCTGCACGGTACTCCTCGGCGATCAGTGCCCGGTGTTCGTCGGCGCCGCCGAGCATCAGTTCGCCCGCCGCGGCGCGTTTCAACGCGAATTGCAGATCGTTCTCCCAGGTGAATCCCATGCCGCCGAACAGTTGGAGGCCGCTGCGAAACACCAGGGACTGACATTCCCCCGCCGCGGCTTTGGCCATCGCCGAGGCCAACCGCGCGCGGGAGTCGTGTTCGGCGAGGGTGACCGCCGCGAAATAGGAAAGGGCACGGGCACGTTCGATCGCGACGTGCATGTCGGCGGCCTTGTGCTGCACCGCCTGGAACGACCCGATCGGCGCGCCGAATTGTTTGCGGACCCGCGCGTGCTCGAGCACCATGTCCAGCACGCGTTGGCAGGCGCCGACCATGGTCAACGCCATCGCCGTCCGCGCGGTGTGTAGCGCGCCGGCGATGTCGGCGTCTCTGCGTTCGCCCGCATCCAGTCGCACACCGGAGAAATCGACTTCGGCGAGGTGCAGCACGGGATCGAAGGCGGGACTACGGGTCGCGCGCACCTTCGCCGCGTCGACCAGGAACACCCCCACCCCGGTGACCACCGCGTAGCGCTCGGCCCGATCACCGTCGAGCACGTGCGCGGCTGTACCGTCCAGCCGCCAACCCGCCCCGTCCCTGCGCGCGGTGACGCCCTCGAAAACCGCCGTGCCCGTCTGCCGAGGGTCTACCGAACCCGTTGCCAGCGGCGCGAATTGCGTCAGCGTGGCCAGGTACGGCGTGGGATCGGTGACGCGCCCGAGTTCTTCGAGCACGATGGCGAGTTCCACCGCGCTCTCCGGTGCGACGAGCTCGGTCCAGCCGAGATCCACGTAGACCTGCCACAGCGGAGCGGAGTCCGCACCGGAGTCGACGATCGAGCGAATCAGCGCGGGCGAACACTCCTTGGCGGTCACCGTCCGCACGGTGTCCTGCCACAACCGCTGATCGGCGTCGAGCTCGAACAGCATTCCGACCTCACCTCCTCGTCAGCACCGGTGGCCGACCACGATTGAGAATATCATTCTCCAAACAGGAAAGTAATAGTCTCACTCCATGCCGTTGACACGCCGGACAGCGGTAGGGTGGCTAGGGATTCTCTAGTACAGTTCAATCATGTTCTCCACAGATGAGCGGGGGCCGAGCAGACGGTGAGCACCCCCAGTGAAGAGCCCGCCTGGAAGCAACGCGCGGTCGAGCGCTCCATCCGCACCGCCAAGTTGCGTGCCGAACAACGGGTGCAACGATTCCTCGACGCCGCGCAGGCGATCATCGCCGAGAAGGGCACCACCGATTTCACGGTGCAAGAGGTGGTCGACCGTTCCCGGCAGTCGTTGCGCAGCTTCTACTTACAGTTCGACGGCAAGCACGAATTGCTGCTCGCACTGTTCGAAGACGCCCTCGGTCGATCCTCGGACCAGATCCGCGCCGCCGCGGCCGGGCACACCGACCCGATCGATCAGCTTCAGGTCGCGGTCGAGTTGCTGTACGAGCTGTGCCGCCCCGATCCGACCGCTAAACGCCCGTTGTTCACCGATTTCGCGCCGCAGTTGCTACTGACCCACCCGGCCGAGGTGAAGATCGCGCATGCCCCGCTGCTCGCACTCTTCATCGAGTTGACCGAGAAGGCGTCCGCGGCAGGCGAACTGCGCGAAGGTATCAACGCACGCAGGACAGCGGCCATGACCATGCAGACCGTGATGTTCATCGCCCAGTCCAGCGGCACCGCCGACGACGCGACCGCCAAGCCGATCACCGCCGAAGAGGTGTGGAGCTTTTGCGCCAATGGCTTTTCCAGAACCAAATAGTGAGAATGTCATTCTCGCTTAGGTAGAGCTAAGTTACACTCTAAGGATGGACGTCCTCTGGAGTGAATTACTCACCTGCCTCGACCTACACCCCAGGCTGTCGGCGCCCACTTTCGCCGGGAACGACGACGGCGGGTCGGCCGTGGGCGATCGCCGCGCGACCCTCGTCGTGTTCGAGGCGCCGAACCAGCAGATCGGCTACCGCAGGCTGTTCGGCGGACAGCTGCTGGCCCAGTTCGTCCGCGCCGCAGGGGTTGCCTGCCGCGACAAGGTCGTCAAATCCGCGCACGTGGTCTTCGCCCGCGAGGGCAAGAACGACGAGCCGGTGCGCTATATCGTGCAGCGCCACCACGAAGGCCGCTCTTTCGCCACCCTCGCGATTGTCGCCAGGCAGAAATCCGGCGTCGTCGCCACCGCGTCGGTGTCCATGCACGCCGTCGAGACGGGGATCGAACACCAGGTCGTCGACGAAGTGCCGCCGGTGCTCGACGCCGAACACGAGGTGCGACTGAGCGTCATCCCGTGGCAGACCCGCGCGACCACCGACCTGAACGACACGGCGGCGAGCCCGCCGAACTACGACATGTGGATGCGCACACCGGAAGTCGACGCCGCGCTGGCCCCCGCGCTCACCGCCTACGCGAGCGACCTGAATCTGATCGGCACCGCGCTGCGCCCGCTCGAGGGATTCAGCCAGGGCGGCAACGGCACCGCGTTCACCTCCGCGACCATCTCGCACACGCTCTGGTTCCACCGCCCCTTCCGCACCGACGACTGGTTGCTACTGCGCAACCACGCACCGCTGGTGGCGCACGGGCGGTGCTTCGGGCGTGGCGACATCCTCACCGCCGACGGGGTGCTCGTCGCCTCGTTCGCCCAAGAAGGACTCCTGCGCTTCCGGCCGTGATCCGCACGGCCACACCCTGTTACGCCGCCGATCGATACGAGGATTGCGATGGAACCGAATTCGCTCACCCACCTACTCGCCTCGTCACACACCCGCCCGTGTCGCGTGGTGCAGTGGGCCACCGGCACGATCGGCACCCGTTCGCTGCGCGCTGTGATCGAGCATCCCGGCCTCGACCTCGCGGGCGTCTACGTACACTCGGCCGACAAGAAAGGACGTGACGCCGGCGAACTCTGCGGACTGACGGCCACCGGCGTGCGCGCCACCGACAGCATCGACGAAATCCTGTCCCTCGGTGCGGATTGCGTGCTGTATATGCCGCTGGTCTCTGATATCGGCGAGGTGTGCACGCTGCTGGCCGCCGGCCTGAACGTCGTCACCACCGGGGGTGGCTTCCACCATCCCGCCAGCATGGACCCCGTCGACTGCGCCAGGGTGGAGACCGCGTGCTGGTCGGGCGGCACCTCGCTGCACAGTACGGGCAGCAGTCCCGGCTTCATCACCGAAGCCGTCCCGCTGCTGCTCGCCTCGATCCAGCGCCGCCTGGACGGCATCATGATCGACGAATACGCCGATCTGTCGCAACGGGATTCGCCGGAGTTGTTGTTCGACATCATGGGATTCGGCCGCGCACCCGGCGATATCGACGAATACCGACTCGAACACGCCAGGACCAGTTTCGGTCCGTCGCTGCGCCTGGTCGCCGACGCGTTGTCTTTGCCGCTGGACTCGGTGGAGGTGAGCGGAGAGTTGGCCACCGTGCGCGAGGACGTGCCCATCGCCGCGGGCGTGCTTTCCGCGGGAACCGTTGGCGCACAACGCACCACCGTCTTCGGAATGCGGCACGGCGAGCCGCTGTTGAGCTTCCGCGCCACCTGGTATTGCAGCACAGACCTCGTCCCGAGTTGGAACGTGCGCGCCACCGGCTGGCACATCGCGCTCGACGGTGACGCCCCACTGGATATCGACCTGCGCTTCCCGGTTCCCTTGGAGCACATGCGCGAGATCTCCCCGTCCTACACGGCCAACCGCGCGGTGAACGTATTACCATTCGTCTGCTCGGCGGCACCAGGAATCCGGACAACTCTCGAACTGCCACAGATCATTTCGAATCTCGGCTGAGGCGCACCACACGGCCCGGCGTCCCCGATCCAGCGCTGCTCGACCCGAGTGCGCCCGTTCCTCACCGCAGTGCGCCCGCCCCGCACTGCACAGCGTCGGTTTCAGCGATCACACTGTCGGATCGAAGACGAGCCGAGTCCGCCTGCGTCGTCGGTCCGACGCGTCGGCGAATCGACGCGTCAGCGAATCAAC
>NZ_BAABJM010000002.1:759697-1186123 GCF_039543305.1 Nocardia callitridis
CAACCCGTCAGCGAATCAACCCGTCAGCGAATCAACCCGTCAGCGAATCAACCCGTCAGCGAATCAACCCGTCAGCGAATCAACCCGTCAGCGAATCAACCCGTCAGCGAATCAACCCGTCAGCGAATCAACCCGTCAGCGAATCGAGGCCGTTGCGCCGCAAGTCATATGGCCGATGCCCGCACGGTGGCGAGGCAGAAGAGGTGGCCCGCCGGGTCGAGGAGCACGCGGAAACGCTCTCCGCCCGGCTGGAAATCCGGAACGACGGCACCGAAGCCGGCGAGGAGTCGCTGCGTCTCGTCCAGGTCTTCTACGGTGAAGTCGAGAGGGACGCGCCGTGCGGTAGCGGGTACGGCCACGGCGGCGGTTGGTGATCGGCGACCCGCTGGAAGTCAAGACGTACCCCACCCTCCCCGGTGAGCACGACGAGATCTTCATGCGAGGAGAACAGCCTTCCGCCGAGGACGCTCGGTAGAAGTGAGCGAGTTCCACGGGGTCAGGACAATCGATGGTGACCGCGAAAGGCGGCCGAGCACGACCACATCGAGAGTGTACGACAGCCGCGGCGGATCGAGCGCGGCAATGATCCTGCCGAAGTCGCACCGCCGAACGTACCGATACGCAGCCGTTCGAGGTGAGCGCGCCGACGAAAGACCACACAACGGCGAACTCGCGTGCGCGACAAGGGGCGCCGGGACCGGGCCCACCCGGCATGGTCGGCGGCAGCACGATGCCGACCATGGGTACCCGCCTCGCGCCCGGCCCCGACTCGACCACCGAGCGGCCGTCCGCCTCGCGTACCGACAGCGATGCTCGGTGGCAGTCTCTCGGCAGCCGCGCTCAGGGCGCGGGAACCTCGATCACGGTGGCCGAGCCCATGCCGCCGCCCGCGCACATGGCGGCGACGCCGATACCGCCTCCGCGCCTGCGTAATTCATGCACCAGGCTCACCAGCATCCGCGCACCGCTCGCGGCCACCGGGTGGCCGAGCGAGCAGCCGCTGCCGCTCACGTTCACCCGGTCGGCATCGATGCCGAGCAACCGGATGGTGGCCACGCACATCGCGGCGAACGCCTCGTTGATCTCGAACAGATCCACGTCGTTGAGCGACATCCCCGCGCGCGCGAGAGCTTTCGGGATGGCCTCGACGGGAGCCAGACCGGTGTAGGCGGGGTCGACGCCGACCGATGCCCAGGATTTCACGGTCGCCAGGTCGGGTAAACCGAGCCGGTCGGCGGCGAAACGGTCACTGGCGACGGCCAATACGGCCGCGGCGTCGTTGGCGCCGGAGGCATTGCCCGCCGTGATGCTGAACCCCTCGATCTCCGGGTGCAGTGGCGTGAGCTTGGCCAATTTCTCCATGCTCGTGTCGCGGCGCGGGTGCTCGTCCACGGCGAACAGGCCGTGCGGGGTCTCGATCGGGAGGACCTCATCGGCGAACCGTCCCTCATCGATCGCCGCGATCGCGTTGCGGTGCGAGCGCAACGCCCACGCGTCCATCTCTTCGCGACTCACCCCCGCTTTTACCGCCGCGTTCCAGCCGACCGTGATCGACATGTCCATATTCGGCGCCTCGGGGGAATCGGGGTGCGTCGGCGAAACCCACGGGTCGACCCACTCGCCCTCGACGCGGAATCGGCTCTTCGGCGAGGTGGACGCGGAGTTCACGCCGCCCGCGATGACCAACTCGTCCATGCCAGCACGCACGCTCGCCGCCGCGCTCTGTACGGCGGACATTCCGGCGGCGCAATGCCGGTTATTGGCAAGGCCGGGAACCGAGGTGAGGCCCGCGGTGACGGCCGCATGCCGCGCGATCACACCGCCGCCGTACATGCCCTCACCGAGGATCACGTCGTCGATCTGGGCCGAGCCGAGGCCGCGCGCGGCGGCCGAGACCACATGGTCGGCGAGGTCGAAGGCGGTGGTGTCGCGCAGGGTGCCTTTCCTCGCGGTGCCGATCGGCGTGCGTAGGGCGGACACGATGACTGCTTCAGGCATGATTTTGCTCCAATTCGGCGATCGTGGTGCGGCACAGTGGATTAGCGATGCCCGGCGGACGATTCGGTCGGTGCCGCGCACGCGTTACCGCGCGGTCGCGTGCCGCGATCACCGGTCGGCTCCGCGGTCTCGACAGCCACGCTGATACCTCATGAGAATGCTATTCTCTCAGAAAGAGAGTGATCGTCGCAAGAGAGGGCATTGTTATGCAGCTGAGTGGAAGTTCCGCGATTGTCGTCGGCGGGGCGGGTGGCCTCGGCGAGGCGACCGTCCGCAGGCTTCATGGTGCGGGCGCGAAGGTCGTGGTCGCCGATCTAGCCGACGACAAGGGCAAGGAACTCGAGACCGAACTCGGCGTTCGTTACGTCCGCACCGATGCCACCAGCGAGGATTCGGTCAACGCCGCGATCGCGGAGGCGGAATCGCTGGGGCCGCTCCGCGTTTCGGTCGACACGCACGGCGGACCCGCGAGCGGCGGACGGGTCGTCGGCAAAGACGGCTCCCCGCTGGATCTGGCCGGGTTCCGCACCACGATCGACGTCTACCTCACCGGCGTGTTCAACGTACTGCGCCTGACCGCGGCCGCCATGGCGAAGCAGGAGCCGATCGAGGGAGCACGCGGCGTCATCGTCAGCACCGCCTCCATCGCCGCCTACGAAGGTCAGATCGGACAGCTGCCGTACGCGGCGGCCAAGGGTGGCGTGGTGAGCATGACGCTCGTCGCGGCGCGCGACCTCTCGCCGCTGGGTATCCGGGTCGTCACCATCGCGCCCGGCACATTTCTCACCCCCGCCTACGGCAAGGCCGGTGACCAACTGGAGGCGTACTGGGGACCGCAGATCCCGCATCCCAAGCGCATGGGCCGCTCCCCCGAATACGCGGCACTCGTCGAGCACATCGTCGAGAACGACTACCTCAACGGCGAGGTGATCCGCCTCGACGGCGCCTTGCGCTTCCCACCCAAGTGACCGCACCACTCGCGGGCAAGGTCGCCTTCGTCGCCGGTGCCAGTCGTGGCATCGGCGCGGCGATCGCCGTCGCACTCGCCGAGGCGGGCGCGGCGGTCGCGGTGGCCGCGCGCAGCACGAGCGAGGGCAAGGTGCCCGGCACGATCCATTCGGTCGCCGCCGCGATCACCGCCGACGGCGGTATCGCGCGGGCGGTCAATTGTGATGTCACGAGCGAGAATTCGGTCCGTGCGGCGGTGGAGACTACCGTCGCCGAATTCGGCGGTATCGACGTCGCGATCGCCAACGCGGGGGTGCTGTGGCTCGGCCCGGTCGAGACAACACCGCTGAAACGGTGGCAGCTCTGCCTGGATGTGAACCTCACCGGCGTGTTCCTGGTGACCCGCGCGGTGATCCCGCATCTGCGCACCCGTGGCGGCGGCGCACTGATGGCGGTGACCACCAGCGGCGTCGGCATGACCGATCGCGGCGCCAACGCCTACTGGGTCTCCAAGGCTGCCGTCGAGCGCCTCTATCTGGGTCTGGCAGCGGATCTCGCCGACGACCACATCGCCGTCAACTGCCTCGCCCCCAGCGGCGTCGTGCTCACCGAAGGCTGGCAAGTAGCGGGCGATGCCCGCGCCATCCCCGCCGACATGGTCGAAGCCCCGGAAGTGATGGGCCGGGCAGCCGTAGCGCTGGCCACTCACCACTCGATCACCGGCACCGTGCAGCGCTCGCAGTCGCTGCTACTCGCGTAGCCGGTCCAACAGCTACGCAGTGGATCACCTGCGCCGGTTCGCGCGAACGGCACACACTGCCTCGGCCCTCGAATGGTTGTCGGCGACACGACCCCACCAGTCCGGGCCGTGGTCAGCGCCCGCCTCCCCGACGACCTGCCCGACCGACGGCAGCTGGCATGGCCACAGGAGGGCCGACACCGCCTCGAATGCCTCGAAAAGCGCTCGAGATGGGCAGCGCGAACGAGCGTGGCGTCGCGGGTGAGCGTGACCGGACCTGGAAACCCGCACGCGTCGCAGCGGTGGCTACACCCGGTTTCGGAAGCCCGTACCGGACTGAAACCTGTTGTCGCGGCGGGCGCCTTGCGGTCGAGCTCACCCTTCCTCCGAACAGTTCGTCGGGCGTGTCGGGTCTCGCCGAGAACGGTCGGGCGGCTTCGCGGTCGGTACCGTGGTGATCATGCGCACCGACGGAGATTCTTGGGACATCACCACCAGCGTCGGATCGACAGCCATGTTCGTGGCGGCCGCCCGCGCGCTCGGTTCCCGCAGGCCCGATCCGCTCGCGGTCGACCCGCTCGCCGACGTGTTCCTGCGTGCGGCGGGGCCGGAATGGTCGGCGCTCATCGACGCCGACCCCGATCGCACCCGCGAGCACCCGTTGCGCAGCGCCGATTTCGGGGAAGGGTTCATCACCTTCCAGTGCGCGCGCACCCGCTACTTCGACGACTACTTCGCCGAGGCGGCGCGGGCAGGGGTCAGGCAGGTGGTGATCCTGGCCGCGGGCCTGGACTCGCGCGCCTACCGACTGCCGTGGCCCGACGACACCGTCGTCTACGAGCTGGACCGCCCGCAGGTGCTCGAATTCAAGAACGCCGTGCTGTCGGAACACGGTGGCGTTCCGGTCGCCGAACGACGCGCGGTAGCGGCGGATCTGCGGGAGGACTGGTCGACAGCGTTGCGGGACAAGGGGTTCGACCCCACCGCCGCCTCCGCGTGGTTATTGGAGGGGCTGCTGCTGTACTTGCCCGCCTCGGCACAGGACCAGCTGTTCGCCACCATCGACACCCTCGCCGCGCCGGGCAGCCGCATCGCCATCGAACAACTCGCCGCGCTCCCCGAGGAAACCTATGACGCCATCAAGAGCTCGCCGAGCGATGGCGACGAGGACAGCTCCGCCGCCGAGTGGGCGCACATGATCTACAACGAGCCGCACAGCGAAGCCGCACAGTGGTTCGCCGAGCGCGGCTGGCAGTCCACCCGCACCGAATTGCCGGAGTATCTGCGCGCGTGCGGCAGGGCAGTCCCCTCCTCGGCCACCGATGGCGGGTTCACCTTGGATCAGATCAGCCTGGTCACTGCCGTGCGTCCGACCTAGGAACGACCGAAGGCCTGCAGGAAGGTGTGAACCGCCGCGTCGGTCACCTCGTGCAGCTCGGCGTCGGCGACCCGGCGCGTGCCGAGCTGGGATCGGATCTCCAACGGCGCGGTGAACAAGGCGGTGAACTGCTCGGCAGCCCTGGACGGGTCGTCGATGGCCAGGCGGCCCGCGAGTGACAGCCGCGCGAGGCGGTCGGCCAGTGCGTCGTTGACTCGATCCATCGCGCGCCCACGGATCAGGTCGAGCAGGTCGGGAAACCGCGTGATCTCCGCGTACATCAGCCGACGCACCGCCCACGAGCGGTCGTCGCAATAACACTGCCCCAGCCGAAAGGCGACCGCCAGCAGCACCTCCCGCACTTCGCCGGTATCGCGCGCGAGCTGCTCCACCGCCTCGAGGTTCTTGGCCACGGCACGATCCGCGTCACGGGCGAATACCGCACGAAACAGCGTTTCCTTGTCGCCGAAGTGGTTGTAGACCGTCCGCTTCGCCACGCCGGCCTCTATCGCGATGGTGTCGACCACCGCCAGTGCGTACCCCTCGCGCGCGAACACCGTGAACGCCGCGTCCAGGATCGCTTCCCGCTTATCGATCCGACCACGTGCGGTGGAATTCTCCGGGTGGGCTTTCGCTTCGGCCATTCTTGGGAGTCTACCCAGGGCTTTCCTATGCACCCGCGGGTGCAGCTTCTTACCCACAAGAGTGCGCAAATCTCACTGGGTTGTTATTGTGCACTGGTAAGTGCATTTTACTGACCTTGAAGGAGTTCCCATGCCCGCATACCTGATCGTCGACGCCGCGGACATCGTCACCGACACCGGCGAAACCGACCAGCGCGCAGACGAATATCGCGTGCTCGCACAGCAATCGATCCGCCAGTTCGGCGGTCGCTACCTCGTTATGGGCGCGTCACCCGTCGCACTGTCGGGCGAATGGCCCGCCGAACGCGTAGTCACCGTCGTCGAATTCCCAGACCGCGCCACCCTCGACCGCTGGCACGCCTCCCCGGAATACACCGACGCCGCACAGATCAGAAAGACCTCGATCGACGCCCGCATCCTGCTCGCCGACGGCATCGACGACTGAGCCCGAATCGCGAAACCATTGCCGCGCCCAGCCGCACGACACCGCCGCACCCACACATGCCTTACTGGAAATATTTCCCGAATGGCATACAATTGGCGGTATGGCAGATTTCGGCAGCTTCGGCATGACAGAGAACGGACGGTGGGCCGTCCGGTTCGAGCGCGTATTCGCTCACCCTCGAACGAAGGTATGGCGCTCGCTCACCGAAACCGACCAGCTCCGACACTGGTTCGTCGACATACTCGACTACGACCGCACGCGATTCTCGATCGAGCCGGGAGCTCAGCTGGTGTTCGTCGCGAAAACCGGCGGCGACCCCACGTTCGGGGAAGTCCGAGCGGTCGACCCACCGCGGCTGCTGGAGTACAGCTGGGGCGAAGAGATCCTGCGCTGGGAACTCGATGACCTCGGTGCCGAATCCTGTCGACTCACCTTCGTGAACGAGTTCCCCGACCGCGATTCGGCGCCGGGCCTCGGCGCCGGCTGGCACGTGGGCCTGGATCGACTCCACCAGCACCTCACCGGAACAGCGCACCCCCAGTCGACCTGGGACCAGTTGACCGAGCACTATGCCCAAGCCTTCGGATAAACCCGACCTCTTCGCCGTCCTCGCCGAACCGAGCCGTCGCAAGATTCTCGACCTGCTCCGCGAACACGAACGCTCGGTCGGCGAGCTCGTGGGACCACTGGACCTCGAGCAACCCACCATCTCGAAACACCTTCGCCTACTCCGGGAAGCAGGGCTGGTCGAAGTACGCGCCGACGCCCGCCGCCGGATCTACCGCCTGCACGCCGAACCCCTTGCCGACCTGGACAACTGGCTCGCCCCCTACCGGAGCGCCTGGGCCACCCGCTTCGACGCCTTGGAACGGCAGCTGGATTCCACACCCGACCCGTGACCGTGCAGCACGTCCATCCCGCTGCCCCGGAGGCGCGTGGCTCAGCACCGAATGCCTTCTGCCGGAATACCTCTCAGTGCCAGAGCAGCGCACGCACCTGGCCTCTACTTCGGCGCCGTCAACTGCGCGATGTTCTTGCGGAAATCCTCCGTTTGGAACGACTGATCCTCGGCGGTCAAGGCGAAATCCAGCGTCGCGAGGACCGCGTGTTCGAGTTGGAGGTTGAGGACGCGTTTCGTACTTTCCACGGCCTGTTGCGGGAGTTCGAGGATCTTCTTCGCGCAGGCGATCGCCTCGGTCAACGGGTCGGCGACGATGTGGTTGACCAGGCCCATCTCCCTTGCCCTTTCGGCGGTGATGCGTGCGCCGGTCAGGGCGTATTCCTTGGCCAACAACAGGCTGGTGTGCAGCGGCCAGGTGAGTGGGCCTCCGTCGGCGGCGACCAGACCCACTCGGACGTGCGGGTCGGCGAGGTAGGCGTGCTCGGCGATGTAGACGATGTCGCTCAATGCCAGCAGGCTGCAGCCCAGTCCGACGGCGGGGCCGTTGACGGCGGTGACCACCGGCACCCGGCAGCGCGCCAAACCCAACACGATGTCGCGGCCGTGCGCGATGGTCTTGGCGCGCAACGCCGCGTCGTTCGCCAACGTGGCGAGGTACTCGAAATCACCGCCCGCCGAGAAGGCTTTGCCACTGCCGGTGAGTACCGCCGCGCGGGCCGTCGGGTCCGCGCTCAATCGCGGCCACAGGGTGGCCAGGCCGGTGTGCAGTGCGTCGTCGACGGCGTTGAGGGCTTCGGGTCGATTCAGGGTGATAATCCGTAGCGCACCCTCGGCACGAACATCGATTTCCGCTGGCATGTCATACATTTCAGGCTCCCAATCCGAGAATCCGGGCGGCGATGATGTTCTTCTGAATCTGCGAGGTCCCACCCATCACGCTCTGTGCGCGGCTGTAGAGATAGGAACCGAGCGATTCGGGGTCCTTGGCACCGCCGACGGCGAGGGCGGCGTGTCCGACGGCCTGGTCGACCCAGGTCATGAGGAGCTTGTCCACCGAACCTTCCGGGCCGTGTGAGACCCCATCGAGCTGTTCGGACAGCCGACGCCGCACGTGCAGCCGCAGCATCTCGGTCTGCACGGTGGCCATGGCCAGTTCGGCCGGGATTCGATCACCCGCGCGAGCGGTCAAGTCCCGCACCAATTTCCCGTAGCGGGCCGAATAGCCGAGGGTGGACGGCTCACGTTCGTGGCCAATGACCGTCATCGCCAGCGCCCATCCGGTCCCCGCTTCGCCGACCAGCTGGTCGGCGGGTACGGTCGCGCCGTCGAAGTGCACCTGACCGAATTCGGTCGTCACGCCGTTCATCATGCGCAGCGGTTCCTGCCGGATACCCGGCTGATGCATCGAGATGACGAACGCCGAGAGTCCGCGATGCCGCGGCGCGTCGGGGTCGGTGCGCGCGAGCAAAAGGCACCAGTCGGCGACATCGGAGTAGCTCGTCCAGATCTTGTGTCCGTCAATGACATACGAGTCACCGACCCGGGTCGCGGTGGTACGCAACGCGGCAAGATCAGACCCGGCTTCGGGCTCGCTGAAACCCTGGCACCAGCGTTCGGTGCCGTTGATCATGCCGGGCAGAAACCGTTGGCGCAGTGCCTCATCGGCGTGCCTGCCGAGCCCGTGGATCAGATATCCGAGACTGGGGCGCGGCGGCGCACCGGCCAGTGCCAGCTCCTCGTCCAGGATCACGTCGTAGACCGGAGCGAGCGCCTGACCACCGTATTCACGCGGCCACGACAACCCGAAAAACCCGCCCTCGTACAGCGCGCGATGCCACTCGCCTTGCCGCGTCCAATAGTCGTCACCGGATGTGGGGTACGTACTGGCGCGTTCGGTCAGCCACGCGCGCAGACTGGCACGAAATCGCGCCTCCTCCGGCGAATCACGAAAGTCCACTGTCGATCTCCTCCAAGCGCACGGGGAACAATTCGGTCGAGCCGAGCGCGCGCCGCAGATACACGTGCGCCAAGCAGTCCCAGGTATTGCCGATGCCGCCGTGCACCTGCACCCCGGTCTCGCACACGGTGCGCGCGGCGTTCGCGCAATAGATCTTGGCGATGCGCGCGGCGCGCACCGCGGCCTCGGGATCGAGCTCGTCGACCGCCCACCCCGCGTGCCGCAGGACGCTCACCGATCCTTCGATCAGCGCCAGTGCCTCGGCGAGCAGATGCGCGACCGCCTGGTGCGAGCCGATCGTCTTGCCGTACTGCGCACGGACTTTCGCGTAATCGCAGGCGAGTGCGTGTGCGCCGCGCGCGACGCCGACCAGGTCGGCGCACGTGGCGACCAGGGCGAGCGCGTACCAGCGACGCACACGTTCCCTCGGCAATTGGTCGAGCAGTTCCTTGGGTCCGGTGATCTCGGCTTCGGTCCTGGTCAGGTCCACTCCCCCGACGGTGTCGCCGACCATCGCCGACGTCAGCTGCCGTTCGGTGAGGGCCACGGCCCTCGCACATCCGGTGGCATCTATGGCACGACCGTCCACCGCGATCGTCCACCCCGCGGTCTCCGGCGGAAGATGATCGCGCAGATCGTCGGCGAGCACCGGGCCGAGGAACGGCACATCGACCAGCCCGCGCCCGAACTCCTCGGCGACGACGGCGACCTCGACCCCCGACGCGCCGTCGGAGCGCAGTTCCCGCCACCCGGTCGACTCCACCGCACGCATCAACCGACCGATCCGCGCGAGATCCGCGAGGTCGGCCACCGAACCCGGCCCGAGATCGTCGGCCAGCTTCGCGGCGGCGTCGCGCAGTTGTCGTTGTTCATTCGTCAGACGGACGTCCATGACGCTCCTCCAATATTCGACGCAGCGCCTTACCCGAGGGCAGGCGGGGAATCTCCGGCACGAACACCACCCGGCGCGGCCGCTTGTAACCGGCCAATCTGGCGCCGACCAACTCGATGAGTTCTTCGGCGGATACCGGCTTTTCGGCCGCGACGGCCGCGATGATCGCCTCACCGTCGGCGGTATCGGCGACACCGAAGACCGCGCAGTCCGCGACCGAGGGGTGTCCGTGCAGGACGGCCTCGATCTCGGCCGGCGCGACCTGGAAGCCGCGAACCTTGATCATCTCCTTGGATCGGTCGGTGATCCGTATCCACCCGTCGGCATCGATCCTGCCGACGTCACCGGTGCGGAACCAGCCGTCGACGAACGCGTCCTCGGTCGCCTTCTCCGGCAGATAGCCCGCCATCACCGATTCCGCGCGGGCCTGGATCTCGCCGAGTTCTCCCGCCGCGACCGGTGTGCCGTTCTCGAGCGAGACCACCCGGAGCCGTACCCCCTCGACGGCGCGACCGACACTGTCCAGCCGTGCTGTCCCGTCGACGGGATTGCAGGCGATGACAGGCAATTCGCTGGCACCGTAGGCGGGTGCCCAGCCGACGCCGGTGCGCCGCGTGACCTCTTCGGCGACGCTCGGGGTCACCGGCGTCGCACCCCACATGATGTAGCGCAGTGAGGAAAGATCGTAGGACTCCAGCACGGGATGAGCGGCCATGGCGAGCGCGATCGGCGCGACCGCCATCTCGATGGTGATGCGGTCGGTCGCGATGTGACTGAGCATTCGGTCGAGATCGAATCGGCGGTGCAGCCGCGCCCACGCCCCCACTTCGAGCGCGGTGACGATATTGAGTACGCCGAGAATATGCGAGGGCGGCGTGACGATCTGGATGCGGTCACGCTCGGTCATGTCCAGCGCTTCGCGCCAATGCCGTACCGCGGCGGCGAAGGAGCCGTGCGTGTGGCGCACCGCCTTGGGTAAACCGGTGGTGCCGGAGCTGAAGACCAACACGGCGTCGGCCGCCGCGTCGACGGCGACGGGAGGAATCGACGCGTCCGGCACCGGCTCGTCCAGGTGCAGCATCGGACGCAGCGCGGCCAGTACCGGATGATCGCCGATGGCGTGCTGCGGCTCGGTGACCGTGAGCGCGTGCGCGACCTCGTCGTGCTTGTAGGCGGGGCTCAGCAGCACCACCGCGGCGCCGAGGCGCCAGATCGCCAGCAGCGCGAACACGAACTCCGGCCGGTTGGACGACATCAGCGCAACCCGATGCCCCACGCGCACACCGCGTTCGGCCAACGCCGCGGCCAAGCTGTCGGTCTTGGATTCCAGTTCGTGCCTGGTGTAGCGCTGATCCTCGAAGGTCAGTATCACCGGTTCGTTCATATCGTGTCCTCGCCGGTGATCCGTCCCGCCTCCGGGGTTCGTTTTCTGTATGGCAACATTGAGAGTACTCCATCCGGCTGACGAGAATAGTATTCTCGTCTAGACAGAATCATAATCCCAAAGGAGGCACTTCATGGCGAGTTCCCCGTTGTCCCAGCGCGTGACGGACGAGTCGGCGCCCGAGGAGCCCGCCGCACCGAGCGGACAGCTCGAAGGCACGGTGACGGTAATCCTTGGCAACAAGCGCATTTCGGTGCCGAGACACGTGAACGAGACCCTGTTGGAAAGCGCACGCCGCGGTGGATTGGCACCGCCGTTCTCCTGCGAGGCGGGTAACTGCGGCACCTGCATGGCCAAGCTGGTGAAAGGCACCGCGCGCATGCGGGTCAATGACGCGCTCGACGAGGACGACATCGAGGACGGCTACATCCTCACCTGCCAGGGCGTGCCGGACAGCGAGTCGGTGACGGTCCGGTACGAATGAGAACGCACAGGGCGTAGCACGCGCCGGCGCCCCACCCTACGAGGTCCGACAGACGACACGATCAATGACCACACGTCGTCGGTCACCGACAGATTGTCCGATCGAGACAGTAGCCAATCGCTTTCGACGTACCTCCCCGATCGCGCGGCACCCCAACTCTTTCGAGCACCACCGTCACTGCGTCCGCCTCCCGGGGCGATGCGGTGACACAGACGAGCTACCCGTGTGTGACACGGCAGGCGAGCACGCACAGCAACTCGTCGGTCACCACAACGACGCCGCCCACCCTGTCGCCCAGATCACCCCACCGCACGCGGCAAGAGCACGGCCGTGGCGCTGGACACAGGATTCGCCGCCGCGCTGACCAGCCTTCACGTGCCCCCTCCGATCGTCGCCCGAAGACCGGGTCGAGTCCATAGCGAGGCGTCCTCACACACGCGCGCCCTGACCACACACACCAGATCGCCTGCGGCCGAACACCTGAGGAGACGACCGCAAGCCAAGCGCCACCGCGGGCGACCGGCGACAGATGCGCGCGACAGTGTCCCGTCGGAGCGAGCGGCGATCAACCCCGATGACCAACGCGATCAAAACCAACCGGGTACACCGCACTCAGCGAGCAGCGGGTTGCCGTAACTCCGCGGCGATCTCGGCTAGAACAGTCCTGGTTCGGTGCTTGGACGCGATCAACTCTTCCCGGTTGTCGCCGATCGGCAGCAGCCGCACCGAGAGATCGGTGGCACCCGCCTCGGCGAAGCGGCGGAACCTGGCGAGGATGGCGTCCTCGTCCCCGGCCGCGCAGAGATCGCCGATGTCGCGGGCATCGCCGTAGTCCAGCAGACGCTGATAGTTCGGTGACACCTCCGCCTCGCCGAGGATCCGGTTGGCCCGACTCCGTGCCGCATCGACTTCCGAAGGCGCACAGAGGCATACGGGAATTCCCGCGACGATCCTCGGCGACTTACGACCGGCATTCTCGGCCGCTTTCGTAATCCGAGGGACCACATGGTCGGCGACCGCGCGCTCGTCGGCCATCCACAGCACAGTGCCGTCGGCGCGCTCCCCCGCGATCGACAGCATCACCGGCCCCAGGGCGGCCAGCAGCACCGGAATGGTTTGGGGTGCGCCGAGGTCGATCGGATTGTGCACGCTGAACGTGGAGTTCTCGACATCCACGGGGCCGGGACCGGCCAGGGCGACATCGAGAACGTCCAGGTAGTCGCGGGTCAGCCCGGCGGGACGTTCGTAGGGCAACCCCAGCATGTCGCGCACGATCCAGTGGTGCGAAGGACCGAGCCCGAGCGCGAGGCGACCGTCCGCCGCGGCATTCGCCGACAGCGCCTGCCTGGCGAGTGCGACCGGATGTTGCGCCTGCAACGGCACCACCGCGGTGCCCAGTTCGATTCGGCTGGTGTGCATCCCCATCAGCGCGATGGTCACCAAGGCATCGAAATCGGTGGGGATCTGCGGCACCCACGCGGTGTCCAGATCCGCCTCCTCCGCCCACGCGATGTCATCGAGCATCCGGCTCACCTTGCGCGCGGAGTCGCCGCGCTCCGGTCCGATCATCACACCGATCCGCACGATTTCCTCCAGGTCTCGCAGCACTTTCCCCGTCGATGAATACGTTACTTGCGAAAAATGAGAATGCCAATACCATCAGAGTTGGAACATATTCTCATCAGCAGCGGCGCCACACCGGGCACTCGCCAGCGCGGGCGGTCGCAGGGTAAGGAACGACGTCCATGCCAAGTCAGCACGCGCTCACCGGCCGCACCCTCATCGTTTCCGGCGCAAGCAGGGGCATCGGCCTTGCCATCGCACGCGCCGCCGCCACACACGGCGCGAACGTCGTCTTGCTGGCGAAGACCAGCCAGCCACACCCCCGCCTGCCCGGCACCGTGCATACCGCCGCGGCCGAGATCGAGGCCGAAGGCGGCGCCGCCCTGGCTATCGTCGGCGACGTGCGCGCCGAGGCCGACGTGCAACGCGCCGTCGACGCGGCCGTCGACCGGTTCGGCGGCATCGATATCTGCGTGAACAACGCCAGTGCGATCGCCGTCGAACCGACGGAGTCGCTGTCGGCCAAGAAATTCGACCTGATGCACCAGGTCAACGCCCGCGGCACCTTCCTGCTCACCAAGGCGTGCCTGCCGCACCTGCGCGCGGCATCCGACGCACACGTCCTCACCGTGTCGCCACCGGTGAATCTCGATCCGCGCTGGCTGGGCGCCCACCCCGCCTACACGCTGTCGAAATACGCCATGACATTGCTGTCGCTGGGCTGGGCGGCGGAATTCGCCGACGCGGATATCGCGGTGAACTGCCTGTGGCCGCAGACTTACATCGCCACCAGTGCGGTCGCCAACATGGCCGAGGGCACCTCGCTGCTGGAGACCGCGCGCAGCCCCGCCATCATGGCCGACGCCGCCATCGAAATCCTCTCGCGCCCAGCGAAATACGCCACCGGACAAACCTATATCGACGCCGCCGTGCTCACCGAAGCCGGGGTCGACGACCTTGCGCGCTACGGCGGCGGACCACACCCCACCCCAGATCTCTTCCTCGACTGAATCGTCGAACCCCGCCCGGAGAACACCATGAACAGAGCAGTCACCATCACCGTCACCGACATGCTTGACTATTTCGGCAAGTGCCCACGCTGCGGGTACCCCGCCACCGCCTCGAAGACCGTGCGACATCTCGGCAGAATCAACGTGGTGATCGAAGTGGTAGCCACATGCGGCCTGCCCTGTGGCTGGAGCGGCCAAGTCCCCGAAACCACCATGACGGGGCAACCCAGCGTCGGCGGCCACGGTCACACCGCCAGTCCGTGACCGGACCACCCGCGCGACGCATCCGCCGAGGTCACCGCGCAGACTCCGTCGCATTCGTATCACCTGGGACGAGCGAGACGGTGCGGCGTGTTATCGAGATCCGGGACGGCCAGGTGGTCAACCAGCGCACCGTGTCCAGGGGCGCGCGGCGCTCACCCCTACGCGGTGATCTGAGCCAGGGCGGGGGAAGACACTACGCACCCAATCCGTTCCACAACACGCGCCACACGCGTTCAGCCAAGACCGGCCGCACCGCCTCGTCGGTCTTGGCCAGGACGGCCGCGAGCATCGCCACGGCGAGTACCACATCGGTGGGGTCGACCCATGAGCCGAGGGCGCCGCGGCGGTGCGCGTCCTCGAGTTTGCTCGCCAGCAGGCTGGTCAGCCGCTCGCTGACGGCGGTGAGCCTGGCGTCGCCCGTCCTCGGGTCCAGGGTGGCGATGAAGGCGGCCGAGGTGGTGATCTGCGCGACGATCAGCGCGAGTACCGCTTCGAGCGTGGAATCCGCGCGCGCGGCAAGATCTTCGACCTCGACGATATTGTCCTCGAATACCGCGAGCACGATGGACTCGCGGGTCGGGAAGTGTCGGTAGAGACTGCCTTGGCCAACGGCGGCGGCGCGCGCGATCGAACTGAGTGGCGCGTCCAACCCGTTCTCGGCGAACACTTCTCGGGCGGCGGCGATCAGCGCAGCTCGATTACCGGCTGCGGCTTTCGGACCCCGATTAGCTCGCCGCGCCTCCGTCACGGTTTCCAGCCTACGCACTCCCCCAGCGCAGTCCGGATAGCCGACCTCCGAAAACGGTGGGGTCGTCATTCGAGAGCCGACCATCCGCGTCCACAGTCGAATACGGCCCGTCAGCACGGCGTCGACGGCGTGCTGACGGGCCGATTCCGGCTAGGGATCGCGTGGCATGCTGGTCAGTACCGTCGCGCACCGGCGAAGGGCATCGATGAAATCGGCGACACCTCGACACCTTTGCCATAGTCCGACGCGTGGATGACATTTCCGTCGCCCGCGTACAACCCGGAGTGGCTACCGCCGTAGAAGGCGACGACATCACCCGGCTGCAGATCCTCGCGGGAGGTGGGCGTTCCCTCGGACAGTTGCGCCTGGCTCGTGCGTGGCAGCTCTTCCCCGACCTGCCGGTAGGACCACTGCACCAGGCCCGAACAATCGAAGGTATCCGGCCCCGCGGCGCCCATGCTGTAGGCGGAACCGATCTTGCCGCGGGCCACATCGACCGCCCGCTGTCCCAACGTCCCCATCGGCATCACGTAATGCGGTTCCCGTGCGCCGGAGGACCCGGTAGGGAGGGGGATATCATCCCCGATCTCGATCGTCCCGATGCCGGGAAACGACACTTGTTGCGCGCTTGCCGGTCCGGCGACCATTGCGGTCGCACCCATTGCCGCCGCCGCGATGGCGCCGACCGAAATTACTCGTGCGACTGTGCCCTGCTTGCCTCGATCAGGTCGAACGTCGGCGCTGAACGCCATGATTCGGTCCTCCGATCATCGTCGGCAGGCCCGGTACGAGCACCTCTCGTCATAGCGTGACTCCACCAAGCCTCGAATGAAATTCCGAAACACCACGGTGTTGTCGACCAAGCGGATCCAGGTGGCCATAATTCGGCAGATTCACAGCCGGGCGAAATGTGACACACCACGCTACGATAACGAAACAATAACTACCCTATTTCCCCCGATCACAAGGATATTTCCGCTACGCCTCTTCGGCCACTGGCGGGCGGGGACGCGAGAAACTACACCTCTTCCGAACGCAGCGCCGCGACCAACAGGCCGAGACCGCGCAGCGCGGCCTCCGCGTCGTCGGCCGCGCCCAGCCTGCTGAGAAGTCGCTGCTCCACCGCGCGGAGATCGGCCGCGGTCGAACGCATCACCCGGCGACCCGGCGCGGTGATCTCCACCGCGCGGCGCCGTCGATCCACTTTGCCGCCCACCCGTTCGGCGTATCCGGCGGCTTCCAGCTCGTCGACGACCCGAACAATTTTGCTTTTGTCCAAATCGAGTTCGCCCGCGAGTTCCAGCTGGCTATCGGCGGGATGATCCGCCAATCGCACCAACACCTCGTACCCCCAGAGCGACAATCCATTACCCCGCATCACCGGCAGCTCGAGCGCACCGAGCCCCCGGCACAGACGCAGCGCCAACCAATGCAGGTCGGATCGCTGATCGGCCATCGGCACACCCGACCGATTCGTTGACATATAGTTACTTTCTGAGATCATCTCGTACCGACACCGTGAACAAGACCACTTGGTATCGATTATAGATATCTCACGCCGCCGTATCGATTCGGGGAAACCGCCGGATCAACGGCCAAACCGAGGAAAATCAGCCTGCGCCAACATGTCTCACGGATCGCCCGATCCCCCGGGCGCACAATGTAACCGGGTATTCTACTTAAATCATTGCCGCACAATATCTTTCGACAAAGGAAAACGATTATCTTGCCACCGGACTCCCGGGAGACCGCACGTCGACCGACGCGACCACATTCGCATTCGTGACCGAGACAGGCACCCACTGCCGTCCACCCGGCCCGCACCGCACCGGTGTCATGACGCAAGCGCACCGCGTGCGTAAGCGCGTCCGGAACGCCCAAACCATCGGCAGCGCTACCACGCCGAACCGCACGGCACCGACGCGGCAGCCATTGATATCTTCCCGGCGCGCAGGCCCAGACACACCCGTCCAGTAGATAAACATCCAGTAGATGAACTCGCGCGCCACCCACGATGGTGTCGACGTCCGAGTCCGGCCCACGCGCGGCAGGGCCGGACTCGGACGTCGACGCGGATGACGGCCGCCGCCGACCGACGCGCTACCCGCGCGAGCGACCGACAGTCATCCGACGTAGCAGTCCGTCGCGCAACAACAACGCGTGGAACAACACCGCACAGATGTGTGCGAGGAACGCCGCGAGCAGCAGGTAGGCGAGCACGCTGTGCACCGTGCGCAGTGTCGCGTAGAGATCCGCATCGGTCGGCACGATCGCGGGAACGCGGAAACCACCCGCGATGCGGATCGGCACACCCGAGGCCGACACCAGCAGCCACCCGATCACCGGCTGCGCCAGGAACAGGGCGTACATGAGGATCTCGGACCCCGTGGCGACCAACCGCTCCGGTCGGCTCAGCGAATCCAACTGCGGCGGCGGTCGATGCAGCAGCCGATTGCCGATCCTGATCACCGCGAGCACGAGAATCACGAGGCCGAGCGTCTTGTGCACGGTGAGCAACAGGTTGTAATCACCGAGATAGCCCACCATCGCGCCGCCGACGAAGATCATCGCGATAATCGCCACCGCCATCAGCCAGTGCAGTATGCGCGCGGCGACACCGAAGGTGCCTGGATCGATCGTCTGTTCACGCAAGGTCGTCGTCATCGCACATCCTCCACTCGCAGAGCCGCGGGGGCCCGCTGTTCGCCCGCACGTCGACGGTAGGACTCGGTGTAGACCGCCGATCGCGCCTGCAACAGCGGGTCGTCCGAGGGCGCGATCCCCCTGGGCAGCACCAACGGATCGAAATTCACGTCCTGCACATTGCCGACGTCCTCGGTGCGCACCTCATCGATCACCACCGTGCCCACGTGCACGCGTGGACGCTCCTGCGGCCAGCGCTGCGTCGCGTTGTCGGTCGGGTCCGTGCCCGCCACGCCGACCACCAGGATGAGCTTCCAGCGCAGCGGACCCCCTCGGACGTCGCTGATCAGCGCGTCGAAAAGCTTGTTCGGGCCCTCGTCCTTCGGTGGTGTCGGCTGGGGAGCATCCGGTTCCAGCTGCCAGCGCACCGGCACGGTGTCGCCCGCCGCATTGGTGAATTCGAAGGCGTTGAGCCCATAGAACGTCGAATCGCGGAAGCTCGGCGCGTGCGGCCCCTGCTCGATCATGCCGAGCGCGGCGGCGGTCTCGGGATGCGTGGCCAGATGCGCCTTCATGCGCTCGGGATCAGGCTGCCCGGTCGCCGGGTCGGGCGCGAAGGCCAGTGTCCTGGTGTAGAAGTCGTCGGGGGTGGCATCGAGGAACACCGGGGTGTTGATCATCGCGGTGCGCCACTCCTCGCCGCCGGGCAGCAGGAACCGCAGCCCCAGACCGCGCGGGGCGGTGAGGTCGTCGGGCATGTGCGCGTTCCCGCCAGCCAGCGAGAAGCGCCCTTCCACCCGGTAGGTGCCGGTGCCGAACACCGAGGCGCTCGACAGCTCCGCCCCGTGACCCGTGCTCTCGAAATACCCGGCCACCGCGACACCCTTGGCATGGTTGCGACGGCGACCGTGGAAGTCGCCGCCCGCCGCCTCCTGCAATCGGTCGGCCACCCTGCGTGCGGTCAATCGCCAAGGGCCAAGCGCATTCTCGCTGAACAAGAACCCCCCGACGCCGACCGCGCCGACCGCTGCGATCGCCGCCGCACCGAGCAGCGTGCGGCGATCGAACGACAAGCTCGGTTTACTCTCGGTCATCCATTCTTCCCCTTCGTGTTTTCGCGCAGGCGCCGACCGATGCCGGTGCCTCGGCGGCCGGGCACGCAACGAACCCGACCGAAGTCCCCACCGTCACGGTGGCCCCATCGCGGTCAGTCGCTGGATCAGATCCCTGTCGACCCCCGGCTTCTCGGCGAGCAAGACGTCGACCATCGGCGCGGCGGGCGCCGAGGACGGATCGATCTTGATGTCGATGACATACGGCTGGCCGCCCGCGATCACCTCGAACCCACGGGCGATCGCCGTACGCAACTCGCGACCGTCCGCGACCACCTCGCCCTCGATGCCGAAGGTCGCGGCGATGGCCGCGAAATCCTGTGCTGGCTGACCGAGGCGCAGATACCAGGGCTCGTTGGCGGGGTGCCAGTCGTACAGGTCCTCGATCGCCCCCAGTCCCGTCATCAGCGTCTTGTACTCGTGGTTGTTCAACACCAGATACAGCACGGGCAGGTCGTATTTCCTTGTGGTCCACCAGGAATTGGTGTGGAAAAGTGCCGATCCGTCGCCGACGATATTCACCACGAGCCGTTGCGAACCGAGCGCCAACGAGATGCCGATCGAGGCGGGCAGGGAAAAACCGAGCGCACCGCCCGAGGTGCAGAAGTACGCGTCGGGTGCGTCGTAATGGATCGCCTGCTGCACCGCGGCGAGAATCGCGAAGTCCTCGTTGATCACCGTGATCGGCTTGTCCAGCGTGCGCTGCACGTCCGCGATCGCCAACGGCACCTCGTAGTCGGGAATCTTCGTCGGACGCTCGGAAGCGAGGAAGTACTCCGAGGACGCCGTGAACGCCGCCGTCCGCGCCGACGACAGCTGCTGGATCGTGCCGTTGCGCGCACCGGCCGCCGGTCCGTCGAAGTCCGGGTGCCGGGCGATCTCGTCGGTGAGCGCGGGCAGTGTCCTTTTGATGTCGCCTAGTACAGCGACCTGCGCGTAATGGTTCTTGCCGATCTCCCACGGGTCGTTGTGCAAGACCACCTGGGTGAGATGGGCGGGCAGGACCGGTCCGTTCTCCCACCGAAAAACCAGGACCTGTGCCTGCGAATCCACGCCGATGAGGAAGATCGTGTCGAAGTCGCCGAGCTGCATGTGAATCCCCTCCTGGGTCGGCAGCAGCTCGCCCTGCCAGTGCGGCAGGTCGTTCGGGTAATCCATTCGGCTCGCCTGATTGGTCGAGTAGACCGCCGAGCCGAGCAGATCGGCCAATCGTTGGATCTCCGGCCAGGCGTCGACCTCCCCCACGCCGTCACCGAGCAACAACACCGGACGCTCGGCGCGCGCGAGTTCGGCAGCGGCCGCGGCGATTCCGTCGGGATCACCGGTCGAGGCATGGGCGATCCTGGTGATGCGCGCGGGTTCTTGGCGAACCGGCGTCTCCATCAGGAAGTTCCACGGCACCGAGACGAAGACCGGCCGAAACGGCGGAACCAGCAACTCCTTGAGCGCACGCTGCATGACCAGCGGGATCTCGTCGACGCTGCGGATCTCGTGCGACCACTTCGTGTACTGATCGACGGTGCGCACGAGGTCGGAGGCCAAGATCGGCTCCTGGACCAGCAACTCGCTGTGTTGCTGCCCGCACAGCACGATGAGCGGGATATTGGAGCGGTAGGCGTTGAACAGGTTGCCGATGATGTTCGCGGTCCCCGGCGTGATGTGCACGATCGCGGCACCCGGCCGCCCCGACATTCGCGCGTAGCCCATCGCCGCGCCGAGCGCGATGTTCTCGTGCAAGCACGGCACATAGGAAACGCCGTATTCCTCGACGGTCGTCCCGTCGATCAACGGAATCTCGTGGGTGCCTGGCACCCCGAACGCGTACTCGATCCCCGCTTCCCGCAGATAGTCGAGGATGATGTCGCGTCCGAGCTTCTTTTCGTGCTGTCCGTGCATGATCTGCTCTGATCTCAATTCTGTTGTTTCTCTTCTACTTCCATCGCCGCGAGCAATCTCGTCAGCGGCCCTGCCATTGCGGCGGGCGCTTTTCGACGAAGGCGCGGGGACCTTCCTCGGAGTCGGACGAGTCCATCCTGATCGTCTCCCAGTGGTAGCGCGCCCCGAACGCCTCGGCGATCGGCAGTTCGGCCGCGGCCACCTCCTTGATGGCACGCACCGACAGCGGGGCGCAGCGCAGGATGTCCTCGACCCACCCTGCGACGCAGGCGGCGAGCTCCTCGGCCGCGACCACCTCGTTCACCAGACCCAGTTCGGCGGCACGCGCGGCCGACATCCGACGACCGGTCAGCAGATACCCCATTGCCACGCGGTGGGGCGCCTGGCGCGGCAGCCGGAAAACCCCGCCGGCACCGGGGATCAGACCGAGCCTCGCCTCGGTGAGACCGAACTCGGACGCGTCGGAGGCGACGATGATGTCGCACGCCAGCGCGAGCTCGAAACCACCGCCGAGGGCGTAACCGTCGACCTCCGCGATGATCGGCTTCGGAAAATCGAAGCGTTCGGTGAGCCGGGGGTAGCCGGGCTTGCCCGCACTGCCGAACGAGGAGCGTGCCGTCCCCTCGTCGATCCGTCCTGTGAGCTCCTTCAGATCTTGACCGACCGAGAACGCCCGTCCCCCCTTGCCGCTCAGCACGACCACCCAGATGTCGTCATCGGCCGCGATGTCGTCCCAGATCGCGGCCAGTTCGGTGTGCATGCGCAGGTTCATCGCGTTGAGCACCTGCGGCCGGTCCATGCGTACCGTCGCGACACGTCCGCGCTTGCGGTACTCGACCGTGCGCAACGCCGTCACCGACGCGGTCATCGCCCAGCACCCGCGGTGAAGCGACTCACCTTCGTCAGCACGTCGGTGCCGTAGAACCGTCCCGCCTGGTGCAACGCGAACTCCGACAGGTAGCGGCGGAACACGTCCTGTGGTTCCTCCCCGCTCACCAGCATGTGCTTGTTCGCTACGACGGCGGGAGCGGCGAGCCGCTCGGCCGCCCGCGCGATCTCCTCGTCCATCGCATCGGGCTCGACCACCGTGTCGAAAACCAGACGCGCCCCAGGGTCGGTTGCCTGAATCCTGCTGCCCCACAGGATCACTTCGCGCGAGAGCCGATGATCGGTCGCGCGCCCGAGCCGAAGGTTCGCCGCACCCGGCACAATGCCCTCCTGCGCGGCGGGCAGGCTGAAATAGCTGTCGGCCGCGGCGATCACGCGATCGAAGACCAGCAGCAATTGCGCGCCACCGCCGATCGCGAACGCGTCGACGGCCGCGATCCACGGCTTGGTCGTCGGGAGCGCGGTGGCGTCATCGTCGGGAGCGGGCAGGCCGCGCAGGATCTTCGCGATATATCCGGCTTCTCGGCCGAGGATGAAATCGACGAACGAGATCTTGCCCTCGTGCAGGTGCGCCAGATTGATGCCCGCGCTGAACACGCGTCGCCCTCGGTAGTTGCGGTGGTCCATGATTCCGCCGCGCACCACACCGACCCGCGACGCCGGGTCGAGCAGGACCAGGTCCACGGCCGTCTCCATGTCGGCGACGTGCTGGTTGTCCTCGGCATTGAGACAGTGACCGTTGGTGATCGTCAGGGTGGCGGTGTCGCCGGAGCGAGTCAGCGCCACCGCGGGCAGCGTCACCGATCCGGTGGCCTCGTACTGTGCGCGAAATTGCCGCGCACGCGCGGTGGGGGCGCGCATCGAATCCAAGAGATGGTTGCCCGCCACCGCGTCACCGAATACGGCGTGGAAGAAAATCCCCTGATCGATTTCCCACCCTTCCTTCTCCGCTTGCGCGACTCCGGTCTCGGCGGCGAACGCGGCCGGTTCCGGCAGCAGGCCGGGGAACAATGCCGTTGCGGCGGCGGCGAGTTCGCTCAGTCGCGGTCGAGCCGTCAGGTTGTCGGTGGCGGCGCGATACACCTCGTCGACGTGAGCGCGCAGAAATCGGCGGCGCAGCACCCGGATCGCGCGATGCGACTCGGTCGCACGCGCGGACTCGGTGTCGCCGCGTCCGCGCACCGGGCCGAGGGTGCGCAGCAGCTCCGCGTGCTCGGCGGCCGCCGCGCGCAACTCCGCGCGGTCGGCGGCCAGGTCGTTCGCTGGCCCGCGATCGCCCGAGAACCGGTGCTCGTCGGGAGTGCTCTGCTCGTTCGACGAGCGCTGCTTGCGCGAAACGCCCTGTGCGGCAGCCGAGGTCACGACGCCGTCCGCTCGCGACGCAATGCCCGGTCCGAGGCGGCGAGGTGTGCGCCGAGCGCGTCCTCGAATCGAGTGGTGACCGCGTCGAGCAGCAGCCTGCGCCGGATGGCCAGCTCGGATCCGACCGCCGAACCGAACACCGCGATACCTTCCTCGATCGCCGCGGCTTCGGCGCCGTCGGCGATCACCGCGTCGACGAGTCCGCGTTCGCGCGCGGCCGCCGCGGAGATCGCGCGGCCGTGCATGACGAGATCGCGCGCCTTGGCGACACCGATCTGTCCCGCGAGTCGGTGCAAGCCCATCGCGGGCCACACACCCTGTTCGGTGGCGGCGAAGCCGAATGTGGAGTCCGCGCGCAGCACCCGATAGTCGGCGACGAGCAACAGTTCCGCGGCCGGACCGTAGGCATCGCCCTGCACCACGGCGATGATCGGGACCGGGGCCTGTTCGAGCCTGCGCAGGCTGTTCTCCCACTTGCCGACGTCGCCGACCGCGACGTCGCCGGGCCACCGGAAATGCTGGTGGGCGCCGGCGATGTAGAGGACCACACAGTGCGGCGGATCGGCGGGAGCGTCCTCGGCGCGCTGCGCCACCGCGGCGACGGAGGCGATGAGGTCGGGGCCCAGCGGTGTGTCGGCGGCGATCACCGCCGCGATGATATGGCGACCGGAGCCGTTGAATTCGGATTCGGCGTCGTGTGGGTCGATGGATAATCCAGCGGTCATTAGCTCGCCTTCAATGGTTGAGAAAGTCTGTGGTGTGGAATGGAATTCGTGTCGCCAGGAATTAACGGCGCTCACCGAAAGCGCAGCAGCGCGGTCTCTATCTGCGAGCCGGGTCCCATGGTCATGAAGACGGCGTAATCGCCCGGCCGCACGATCCGCTCAGCCAACAAACGGCGATAGGAGAAAAGGAACGAACCACTCGATAGATTTCCGTAATCCCGCATCACGCTGACGGTATGGCGTAAATCGTGCGCGGTGAGACCGAGATTGATCTTCACCGCGTCGATCACCTTCTTGCCACCGGAGTGCACGATCCAGTGCGCGATGTCCTTGCGCCGCAGGCCCTGTTCGATGAGCAACCGGTCGACGACGATCTCCACGTGCGCGCCGACCTCGTAGGGCACTTCCTTGTCCAGATAGAAGCTGAACTTGCCCGCGTCCTCGTCCCAGTCGTAGCGCATCGCGTCCACAGCCTTGGTGATCATGTAACTGCGTTGCGACAGCAGTTCCGGCAGCGGCGCGGCGGCGGCGCCATCGGTCCGCGCATCGTCGGGACCCGGTTCGTCGGCACCGTCTGTGCACACCGCCAGCGCGGCGGCGCCGTCGCCGAACAGGCTGTTCACCACCGCCGTTCGCATGGTGCCGTCGAAAACATATGCCGCCGAACAGGATTCCGAGCAGGCCAGGATCGCCAGTTCGCCGGGATGCGCGGCCGACCAGCTCGCCACGGCATTGAGACCGTTGAGCCCCGCGTTGCACCCCATCCCCACGACGTCCAACCGTGCTGTGTGCGGGGACATTCCGAGTTCGTTGATCAACAAGGCACTGAAGCCCGGTGTGAGGAATCCGGTAGTCGTGACCGCGACGAGGTAACCGATATCGCGCGGCGCGCGACCGAGTTCGGCCAGGCACTTCCTGATCGCTTCGGCGCCGGTTCGTATCCCGTGCTGCCGATGCTTGGCCAGGAGTTCTCCCTGCGACTCGATCCGATAGTCGCCGTTGCCGTCTCGCGGCGGCAAGGTGAGAAAACGTGTTTCGATTCCACCGTTCAGGAATACCCCGCGAATCTTGGGGTCTTCGATTTTCAGCAGGTCGATGACTTCCCGTTGCGAATAGCGTGTTTCCGGATTCGCGGTCGCCACACCCAGCAGTGCAGGGTGCGACGTTGTCGAATCACCCAGAACCGCGGCACTGTTCATTTCCGACCATGGTGCATGGACCGGACGTTCATCGAGCGTGCTCATCGCACAACCCCGTACGCTTCGTGCACCGACACCCCACACAGCACGAAATAGCCGATCGAATCATGGTTCGACATGAGTTCCCCTGAAATCGCTGACATGAATGTTAACGACACTTCATCGATACCGCTAACCGAGCCCCCGAGCAGACTTCCGACTCGCGACCAACGTTAGCAGCACCCCCGAACCCTCGCAAGGGCGAATAACCTACCGGACGCTCGACTCGATACGCATGATACGGCCGAACGTTATTGCACCCCAATTGATTACGGATATCGCTAACCGCCACGACACACCAACGCCCCGACTTCCATGGGCATACGACAGTGTTCACTTCCCCGAAACCTGTTGTCCAAGAGCAGCTACAAGACCACACCAGCGGGCTCATCGACCCGCACCCGCCGCACACAGCAGAAGAGGTCGCGCCGGTCGATCCACGGCCGGGTCGAGGCGTTCGTCGAACCTCCGGAACCCGACTGCCTTACGCTTCTGCCGCACCACCGACGAGTTCTACCGCCCGGCGAGCGGGCGGAGATAGGCGAGAACAACACACGATGCACGACTACCTCAACCACCTCCAGACCGACCAGACCGCACCGGTGCGAGGCAACGGCTTCGCCGCGGCGAACGCCCGCAGCAATGCCGACATGATCATCACCGGCCTGATCTGGTGCATACCCGCCGCGCTGGCCATGATCTCGCTGTTCCTCATGTCGTGGTTCCTGATGGCCGCCAGCGCGTGCACGGCGAAGAACACCACCTGTGCGGCCGACCCGACGATCGGACTGTGGGTGATGACCCTCGGCGGCATCGTCTCGTTCGTGATCGGCACAGCGATGTCGTTCGGCGCGGCACGGCGCGGGCGCCCGATGTTTCCCGGCGCGATCGTCGGCACGGTCCTGGTCCTGGCCACCTGGCTCGCGGGGGCGTTCTTGATGACGACCTGACGACAATCATTCCAGCACAGGCAAACTCGTCTCCACCGTCATCCATTTCCGATAATCGGCCCAGGTCCGGATAGGTGGCGCCTCGGCCGAATCAAGCGTGCGAGTAGCATCCGACGAGAGAAACCTCGCGGGAGTCCGGGCACGGCCGGGCTGAGAGGGCGAAAACACGTTTGGCCGACCGCATGAACCTGTCCGGGTAATTCCGGCGTAGGGAGAGCGGTAGGACGATGACGACGACAGACGATTCCACCTCGAAAGAAGCGCCACTCACCCTCGACCAACCCGCACCACGGGTGCTGTCGTTCTGGGATCAGAGCGCGTTCTGGGCGAATCTGGGCGTCAGCCTGTTCGCCTTCTCCGGTGCCTACACTGTGCTTGCCCCGAACAACGAAGGTGCACCGGGCATCTCGATCGCCGCGGGCATCGTCGCGATGATCGTCGGCACAGCGGTCGGCGGGCTCATGCTCGGCCTCGCCGCGGTACCCGGCGCGCGCACAGGACAACCCGCGATGGTGCTGTTGCGCGGACTGTTCGGCGCGCGACTGAGTTATCTGCCGACGGTCCTCAATATCGCGCAATTGATCGGTTGGGGCACTTTCGAATTGGTGGTCATCGGCGACGCGGCCGAGGAGCTGTTCCACGGCGGCCCGCACTGGCTCTACGTGATCGCGGCCGGGGTGATCACCACGGTCCTCACGATCTGGCCGCTGGGTTCGGTACGCATCCTGCGCCGGTTCGTCACCGTCGGCGTCGTCGCCGCGCTGCTCTGGTTCTACGTCCAATTCTTCCGCGCCGGACTCCCCGATCTCACCACCAACCCCGGGCCCGAGGGCAACGGCCCGTTCGGCGTCGACTGGGGTCTGTTCTGGATCGCGACCGACGCCGCACTCGCCGTCTCCGTGTCGTGGGTCCCTGTCGCCGCCGACTACACCCGCCATTCACGCAGTACCGCAACGGCATTCACCGCCGCGGGCGGCGCATACGGACTCACCCAGGTGATCGGTTATGTCCTCGGCCTGTTCGCACTCGCCCTCGCCACCGGCGGTGGCGGGCAGTACGGACCGTTCCTACATGTCACACTCGGTGCGCTGTTCTTCTTCATCTTCGTGATCCGCGAGGCCGACCAGTCCTTCGCCAACGTGTACTCCACCGCGGTCTCCATCCAGAACCTGGCGCCACGCGTCGACCGACGGCTGCTCTCGATCGGACTCGGGGTGCTCATCACGGTGGTGGCGTTGGGCCTGAACATGGAGAACTACTTCGGGTTCCTCGGGTTGATCGGCTCGGTGTTCGTCCCGCTGCTCGGCGTGCTTGTCGCGGACTTCTTCCTGCGCGCGAAGGGCCGATGGAACACCGGCGCCGACGCACCGTCGCGGTGGGGCATGGTCGGCGCCTGGTTGATCGGCCTGGTGGTGTATCAGCTGATCAATCCCGGCGATGCGGGCGTGTGGACCGATTTCTGGGTGCGCGCGCAGGGCTGGGCACACTTCACGGTGCAACCGTGGATGAGCGCGTCACTCCTGTCGTTCCTCGCCGCCGCGGTGGTCGCCGCCACCATCGGCCGCCTCGTCCCGACCCGGGACACACAGAGATGAGACCGACCTCGCATTCCGGACGGCGCCCGACGGCGCCACGGCGTCGTCGCCTACCATCGCGTTCGTGATCACGGTGGCGACCTGGAATGTCTTGCACCGCACCCATGCCGATAACTGGTATGAGGATGTGGCGCAACGCTGGCCGGACGAGCAGGCGCGCACCGCCGCGATCACCGAGCGGATCGCACAGCGCACCGAGCGGGTGATCGCCCTGCAGGAAGTCAGCGGAGACCAGCTCGTGAGCCTGCGACGCGCACCGCTGGGCCGCAGGATGCACACGCTGCGCTACCCCAGGGTGCCGACGCCGCGCCGAGTCGCCAGCTCGTTGCGCGAACCCGACGAATACCTCGTGCTCCTGGTGGACGGACTGAGCAGGGAAATCGCCGCCGAACCCTTCGCACACGATCCAGGCAAGGGCGCGCTCGCCGTGGTCACCGGCGAATTGGTCGTCATCGCCACCCACCTCACCGGCGACCGAAGGCGCGCACGACAATTCACCCGCCTCGCCGAACTGGCCGCGATCGAACCCGACATGCCGACCGTGCTGCTGGGCGACTTCAACATCGACCGCCCCACCGTCGCCGCCAACCTCGGTGACCGCTTCACGGTCGCGGAGCTACCGCACGACGCCGTGCAGACCCGCCCCCGCGATTCGGGTTCCAAATCGCGCTACATCGACCACGTGGTGGCGCGCGGCGCCAAAGTGAGCGACGCCGAAGTCGACGACATGGGCGGCATCTCCGACCACAACCTGGTCCACGCCACGATCACCCTGTAAGCCCCGCGCCGGCCGTGCGGTGCGCGCCGCGCAGGTCATGTTTCACCGATCGATCGGTCGCGGCGCCGTCGGTGCGCGGTCACCGGTCGCCCAGCAGGATCGAATGTTCCAGTGCGTTCCGCAATTCGACGCGGTCGTCGAACGCACGGGTGACGGCGCCGAAGGTTTGTATCGGGTCGTGGCCGCGCCCGGCGACCACCAGCACGTCGCCGGGGCCGGTGAGTGCGACGGCCGTGGCGAACGCCGCGGCACGGTCGGGCTCGACGACGATGGCCGCGTGGTCGGCGGAGCGTGCTCCCAGGACGATGTCGCCGCGAAGTTCGTCGGCGTCGTCGGAGAACGGGCTCTCATCGGTGACGACGACGATGTCGGCCAAGGTGCCCGCCGTGGCGCCCAGTGGCTGACGCTTGCTCGGGTCGCGTTCGCCGGTAGCGCCGAGGACGACGACGATCTTGCCGTCGGTCAACGACCGCAGGTAGCGAAACTGGCGGTGCTGACCGGCCGTGTTGTGCATGTAGTCGACGAAGGCCAGGAAGGGCTGTCCCGCGTCGATCCGTTGCATCCGGCCGGGCACGGAGGTCAACTCGCTCATTCCGGCGACCGCCGAGTCGAGGTCGACACCCGCCAGCGCGAGCGCGGCGATGGCACCGAGTGCATTGTCGACCTGGTGTGCGCCCAACAGCCGCAACCGCACGGTCGCGCCCCGCTCGTCGCCGTGGTGGAGGACGAACGAGGTGCCGTGTTCGTCGGCCGTGATGTGCTCGGCGTAGAAGTCAGCGGCGGTGGAGGTGGTCGAGAAGGTGCGGTGCGGAATATCCAGTTCGGCGCCGAGGCGCTTGCCGTGGTCGTCATCGATATTCAGCACGGCGGCGGCGCTGCGTTCGGCCGCGAACAGCCGCGCCTTCGCCGCGTAGTAATTCTCGAGGTCACTGTGGAAGTCCAAATGATCGGGGCCGAGGTTGGTGAAAACGCTGACGCGGAACCGGATTCCGTCCACCCGATGCAGGGCAAGCGCATGACTCGACACTTCGAGCGCCGCCGCCGAGGCCCCCTGCGCGCGCAGGCTCGCGAGGGTGCGTTGCAGGTCGCTGGCCTCCGGTGTCGTCCGCACAGCCGGGTGCTCGCCCTGCGGCCCACCGACGCTGACCCCGCTGATCAGCCCGTGTTCGGTGCCCGCGCCGCGCAGTCCCGCGCTCAGCAGATAGGCGGTGCTCGTTTTGCCGTTGGTCCCCGTGACGCCGAAGACATCGAGGTGGCGAGAAGGTTCGCCGTAGATCCACGCGGCCAGCGGGCCGAGTATTCGGCGCGGGCCGTCGACGACGAACGTCGGTAGCGGAGGACACGGCCGGTCACTGACCGCGGCGACGGCGCCGCGAGCGGCCGCCTCATCGGCGAACGCCGCGCCGTGCTGATTCGCACCGGGCAGCGCCGCGTAGATCTCTCCCGCGGCGACCCGACGCGAATCCTGACTGATCCCCGTGATGACCGTCTTCGACTCGTTCGCGTCGGCGGGTACGCACTGCACCCCCAGCCGCACGGCCACGTCGTTCAGGGCGAACCCGCTACCGGAATGCGCGCGATCGACTCCCGTGCACTGCGAGGTCATCGGCACAGTCAAACACCGAGGGCGGGTTCACCCTGGGCGAAATGGGCTCGTCGAGACCCATCCGGCACCGAGGCCACGCCCCGGTAACGATCCTGCGTCCGCTGTTCACCGATCCGAGGGGTGAGCGGGCACGATACGCCCGCGCACTGCGCCGAAACCGATCCGCGCGCCGTTCGGGCCGACCGCGCTCGCGGTGATGGCGACCTCGTCACCGTCCTCGAGGAACGTGCTCGACCGGCCCGCGACCTGCACGGGTTCCTTACCGCCCCAGGTCAATTCGATGAACGCACCGCGCTCGTCCCGGCCCGCGCCGGAGACGGTCCCTGAGGCGAACAGGTCACCGGTGCTCGCCGCCGCACCGTTGACGGTGGTATGAGCCAGCATCTGCGCGGGCGACCAATACATCTGCGCGTACGGCGGACGGGAAACGACCTGGCCGTTCCATTCGACGGTGAGGTCGATATCCAGGCCCCATTTCTCGGTGCCGCGCAGGTAGAGCAGCGGTTGCGGGTCCTGCGCCGGGGTGTCGATCCGCGCGGCCGCCAGTGCGGCGAGTGGCACCACCCAGGGTGAGATCGAGGTGGCGAAACTCTTGCCGAGGAACGGACCGAGCGGCACGTACTCCCAGGCCTGGATGTCACGGGCGGACCAGTCGTTGACCACGACGACCCCGAAGACATGCTCGGCGAATTCGTCCGGGGTGATGCTGTCACCGATCGTCGAGGGCACGCCGACGAGGAAACCCATCTCGGCCTCGATGTCGAGGCGTTGCGAAGGGCCGAACGTCGGCGTGGCTTCGTCGGGTGCTTTGCGCTGTCCTCGGGGCCGCACGATGTCGGTGCCGGAGACGATCACGGTGCTCGAGCGCCCGTGGTAGCCGACGGGCAGGTGTTTCCAGTTCGGCATGAGCGGCGCCGAATCCGGGCGGAACAACCTGCCGAGGTTGGTCGCGTGGTGTTCGGAGGCGTAGAAGTCGACGTAATCGGCGATCTCCACCGGCAGGTGCATGGTCGCGTTCGCGAGATCCACCACGGCGTTCTCGGGTACCTCGCCGCGCACCAGTTCGCTGATCCGTGACCTGGTCGCCGCCCACACCTCGGGACCACGGGCCATGAACGCGTTGAGCGAAGGCTGTGCGAATACCTCGTCGTCGAGCAGGATCGTCAGGTCGACTACGTGATCGGCCACGCGGACCCCGACCCGTGGCGCGGTGCCCTCGGTGGAGAACACTCCGTAGGGCAGGTTGTCCAGCCCGAACAGGGAATCGACGGGGATATCGAGCACGGTCATGCGGGGGATCCTTCGGATGTCGTTGCGGGGCGCAGCGCCGCGGGGAGCAGGTTCAGGTCGACAAGGTCGGTGCGTGGGTCGTCGATGCTGCACGTGCCGAAGGAACGGAACGCCGCTCGCAGCGTTTCGGCGGCACTTTCGGTGAGGTCGGCGAGAGCGGCGGCGACCGATGACCCGGCACGGTCGGCGAGTGCGGCCTCGATCGCGGTGAGGTCGGCCTGTTCGGCCGCGAGCCGGGTCGCGAGCAGCAGATTGAGAAACCCGTGCTGTTCGAATCCGGTGTGTGGGTCGGTATTGCGGACGGCGTGATGCAGACCCGCGGTGGCTTTGAACGCAATCCCCTTGTCCACCACGGCTTTCACCGATTCGGCGAGTTCCAGAACACCGGGGTACGCGGCCTCGACGACACCGCCGGTGCGGAATTTCGCGGCATACGGAGAGTCGGCGAGCCGGTCGAGGAACGCCGTGCGTCGTTCGTCACGTGGCACTTCGACATAGGTGTCCAGCTCGGCACGGATCGGCAGTGCTGCCATCGATGCGAAGAACTCGTCCGCGGAATCCGATGCGGTGGGTGCGATTTCGAGTCCTACGACCTGCGCGCCGACAATCGTCTCGGCGCGCTCCAGCGCTTGCGCGACCGTGCTCGGGCCGCCGGGAGCGGTCAGGACCACCGCTACCCCACCGGGCGCGCTCGCCGCGAGTTCGTCGAGACGCGGGATCGGGAAGATGAGCGGGCCCACCAGGTCGGCGAAATCGCTTGCCCGGTATCGGGCGTGGGAGATCAATGCCTCGGGTAGCGGCGCGTTCCCCGGCGGGAAGAGTGCCGCGTCGTCGCAAAGCCCGCGCAACAGAGCAGGAATCGAGCTCATCGTGGCGCGCTCCTCGCCCACGACCACGCGTAGTCAGCATCCTCGCAGGCGAGCGCGCCTTCGCCGAGTTCGAGCGGCACGAAGGTGTCGACCATGACGGCGGTCTCCTCGACCTGCTCGATGCCGATCGAGCGTTCCATCCCACCCGGCTGCGGTCCGTGCGCGTGCCCGCCGGGGTGCACCGACACCGATCCGAGGTCGATCCCCGAACCCTTGCGTGCCGCGTAGTCCCCACCGCAGTAGAACATCACCTCGTCGGAGTCGACGTTCGAGTGGTAGTAGGGCACCGGAATGGCGAGCGGGTGGTAATCGACCTTGCGCGGCAGGAAATTGCACACGACGAACCCGTTGCCTTCGAAGGTCTGATGCACCGGCGGCGGCTGGTGCACACGACCGGTGATCGGTTCGTAGTCGGCGATGTTGAAGGTGTAGGGGTAGAGGCAGCCGTCCCAGCCGACGACGTCGAACGGATGCTGCGGATACACCATGCGTGTGCCGACGATGCCGTGCGAGGTGCGGTGCTTGACCAGCACCTCCACATCGGTGCCCTCGGCGAGCAATACCTCGTCGGGACCGTGCAGATCGCGCTCGCAGTACGGCGCGTTCTCCAGGAACTGACCGAATTTCGAGAGATAACGCTTGGGTGGGGCGATATGGCTGCCGGACTCGATCGAGTACGCGCGCAACGGTTGCTCGCCCTGCGGAACCCACCGATGTGTCGTGGAGGTGGGGATCAGGACGTAGTCGCCTTGCCGCGCCTCCAGTACACCGAACACCGTCTCCACCCGCGCGGCTCCGGACTCGACGTACACGACCTCATCGCCGATCGCATTGCGATACAGCGGCGACGTCGCACCCGCGACCACGTAGGAGATGCGCACATCGGCGTTGGCGAGCAGCAGGCGTCGCCCGGTGACAACGTCGGTGTCGGCCCAGGTCTGTTCGGGAAACAGCGTGTGCAGCTTCAGGTGCCGAGGTCGTAGCGGGTGGTTCGGCGTCGTGGACTGATCGGGGACCGCCCAGACCGTCGCGTCCGAGATCGCCGAGGGGATTCCCCGGTGATACAGCAGCGACGAGTCCGAGGAGAACCCCTCCTCCCCCATCAGCTCCTCGTAGTAGAGCTGACCGGCGTCGTCGCGATGTTGGGTGTGGCGCTTCGGCGGAACATCGCCGAGTCGGCGGTAGTACGCCATGGACTGCCTCCTCGCTGAGAGTGGTGAGCGGAGTTCGGTGTGGCGGTGTTCGACTCAATCCGCGCGCAGCGCAATGCCTTTGGTCTCACCGATGAAGAACACCGTGACCAGCGTGACCAGCGCGCAGAACACGAAGTATCCGGCAGGAGCCAACGAATTGCCGCTGATATCGATGAGATAGGTCGCGATGAACGGTGCGGTGCCGCCGAGCAGCATATTGGTGATGTTGTTGCCCAACGCCAGCCCGCTGTAGCGCACCGACGCCTTGAGCATTTCCACGTAGGTCACATACGACGCGCCGTTGACCACCGAGACGCAGATGAACAGCACCGACTGTCCGACGATCGCCTGCCACGCGCCGGACCCGGACATCAGCATGAACATCGGCACCCCGAGCACCGTGGCGGCGGCGCTGCCCGCGAACAGTACCGGCTTGCGCCCGTACTTGTCGGCGAGATACCCCGCGGCGGGCAAGGTGAGCACGCCGAGTACCAGCGCCAACGACGTGGACAGGAACGCCATGGTCGAGGAATGCCCGCCCGCGGTCTGCAAGTAGGACGCGGCATACACCGAGGCGATGTAGTAGCCGCCGGTGATCAACGCGCCGAGGAAGACGATCTTGGCGACGGCACCGCCGGAGGTGCTCAGCAGTTCCATCAGCGGCAGCTTCTTCGTCTCCCCCTTCTCCGCGAGTTCCTCGAATTGCGGGGTGTCCTCCATGTGATTGCGGATCCAGATCCCCACGACGCCGATCACCACGCTGAGCAGGAACGGGATCCGCCATGCCCAGGAAAGGATGGTGTCCTCGGAGAAGACCGAGGTCAACGCGAGCGCGATGAGCGAGGCCAGCAGCGACCCGAGATAGGTGCCGGAGTTGACCATCGACGTGTGTGTCGCGCGCCAACGCGCGGGTGCCGACTCCGAGACGAACGCGTTGGCGCCACCGAGCTCACCGCCTGCCGCGAAACCCTGTAGGCAGCGCGCGAGCACCAGGGCCGCCGTGGCCCAGACGCCGAGCGTCACATAGGTGGGCATCAGGCCCATGAGCACCGTGGCGATCACCATCAGCAGGATGGTCCACGACAGTGCGCTCTTGCGGCCGTACCGGTCACCGATGTGACCGAAGAAGATGCCGCCGGGCACCCGGAGGAAGAACGCCACCGCGAAGGCGGCGAAGGTACCCAAGAGCGCGGCGGTTTCGTTCTCCGAGACGAAGAACAGGGTGGCGATGACGGTCGCCATGTAGCCGTAGATACCGAAGTCGTAGTACTCGACGACGGTGCCGACCACCGCCGCGCGGACGACTTTCAGCGTCGACCGGTTGTCGGCCGGTGCGCTGTGCTGCTCGTCCGGTGGCATCAGCTCGTTTCCCAACATGTCAGTTTCCTCGTGCCTTCGTGGCGGCATGCGCTGCCGCGGCGTTGTTGCCCGCGAGGCGTCCCATCGTCAGCGCGTTGGCGATGGCGTTGCCGCCACCCACATAGCGCAATCCGAGGACGCCACCTCCCGCTTCACCCGCCGCGAAGAGGCCGGGGATCGGCGTACCGGTGGAATCGAGAACCGCTGCGCGCGCATCGATTTCGAGCCCCGTGTGGGTGCAGACGAGTTCGGCGGGCAGGATCTTGGCGGCGTAGAACGGTCCCGAGGCGATCGGATCCAGTCGCGTCGGGCTGCCCTTCGCCGCGAGCGAGACGTGGCGAAGGAAGTCGGGGTCCCGACCCGAGGGCAGGTGTTGGTTCCATCGTTCGATGCTCGCGCGCAGGGCGGCGTGCGGGACGTCGATCGCCTCGGCGAGTTCTTCCCAGCTGTCGGCGCGCACCGTGCGTCCGGCAGCGACCTCCTCGGCGACTCGTTCGGTTGCCCAGTCGGTGTATCCGGGGGCCAAGCCGAGGCGTGCCCGCTCGTCGAAGATCATCCAGCCGTAGCCGCCGTGCTGGTCGATGATGCCGGTGGAAACCGCGTAGGGCGCGTCCTCGTCCATGAAGCGTCGTCCCGCCTGGTCGACCAGGATGCGGGAGGCGGGCGGAAATCCGGACTGCCAGTGGTGCGCGCGCTGAAAGTACACCGTCGGCATGAGCAGTCCCCAGCCGTGCCCGGTGAGGGCCGCGTCCACGTCGGCGCCGAAGCGCAGGTGATCGCCACGACTGCCCGGTGCGGCGACGACGAACAGTGCCTCGCCCGCCGCTCGCGCGGCGGGGAAGTATCGCTCGACGAAGTCGGGGTCGTTGGCGAAGCCGCCGGTCGCGATGACCACCGCGCTGCCCCGCACCTCGATGTCGTCGGCGACGACACCCGCGACGTGGCCGTCTTCGACCAGGAGTCGTTGCACACGGGTGCCGAGCACGACTTCCACACCATGCGCGCGGCAGGACCGATCGAGCACCTGAACGAGCCCGTAACCCTGGTCTTTCGGCACATGCCCGCGCCACACGTCCTCGACACCGGCGCGGGTGAGGCCGGGTTGATGCGCGTTGCCCGACACGGCGGCGGGAATCCGCACACCGAGTTCGAGGAGCCATTCCAGCGTGGGTCCGGCATTCGTGCAGAAGGCGTGGATCAGACCGGGCCGCAGCATCCACTGGTTGAGGTCCATGTAGTGCTGGTAGAACTTCTCCGCCGAGTCCTCGATCCCGAGTGCGCGCTGCACGCTGGTTCCCGCCGCGGTGAACAGTCCCGCCGACAGTTGCGTGGACCCGCCGACCGCGCGCTCGGACTCGAACAGGATGACCGAGGCGCCGTCCTGCGCCGCGGCCAGCGCCGCGGCGAGGCCCGCGCCGCCACCACCGATCACGATGACATCGAATTGCTCGTCCATCACAGGTGTCCTTCGGTTTCCGCGACGATGCGGTGATACAGCCCGTTGGAAACCAGACCGCCGTCGACGGTTACCTCGCTGCCGGTCATGTAGCTGGACCGGTCCGACAACAGATGCAGCACGGCGTCGGTGATTTCCTCGACCGCGCCCATCCGCGCCATCGGGATCGAGCGCAGCGACGACTCGATGAAGCCGCCCGAGCCGTTGACCAGAGCGGTCCCCACCAGGCCTGGATGAACCGAGTTGACGCGAATTCCCCACTGCGCCAGGCCACCCGCGGCCGACTTCGACAGTCCGGTCAGCCCCCATTTACTCGCCGAATACGCGGGTGAGAAGTAGCCGATCTGCCCGGAGATCGAGGAGATGTTCACGATCGAGCCACCGCCGGAATCCCGCATCAGTGGCGCGGCGGCCTGCATACCGTGGAAGGGCCCGAACAGGTTGATCCGCAGGGTCAGCTCCCAGATGTCCTCGGGTGTGTCCATGAACTCGAGTCGTCGCGAGATACCCGCGTTGTTCACCAAACCACCGAGTTCGCCACGATCGGAACGGATTTCGTCGATGACTCGGTCCCATGCGGCACGATCGGCGACGTCGAGGACGTGTGCGCTCGCGGACCCGCCGTCGGCGACGATCTGTGCGGCGAGCGCGCCGGTGTCGGCGATGTCCGCGAGACAGACGTGACTACCGAGTGCGGCCAACGCGCGTGCGTGCGCCGCACCCATGCCCGTGGCGGCGCCGGTCACCAGGACGACGCCGGGGTAGTTCGGCTCAGACATGGCGCGACCCACCGTCGACGGCGATGCTGTGGCCGGTGACGTAGCGCGCACTGTCGGACAGCAGGAAAAGCAGCGGCCCGAATACCTCCTCGGGTGAACCGAGTCGGTGCAACGGCACCACGTCGAGCGCGTGCGCGAGCGCGGCCGGGTCTTCCTGAACCCAGCGGGTCATCTCGGTGTCGATATAGCCGGGCGCGATCGAATTCACCCGAATTCCCTTGTCGCCGAACTCGACCGCGAGCGATTCGGTGAGGTGGGCGACCGCGGCCTTGGACGTGCAGTAGGCCCCGCGCCCCTTCCTGACGCGCGTCGCCGAGACCGACGACATATTCACGATCGCGCCACCCGGGTTCATGTGCCGGGCCGCAGCCTGCGCGCCGTAGAGGACGCCTTCGACGTTCACCCGCAGCGTCGCCCCGATCTGATCGGGGGCGATGTCCTGTGCCAACGCGTACGGGAAGATCCCGGCGTTGTTGATCCAGAAGTCCAGGCGCCCGAATTCGCGCACCGCCCGCTCGGCGAGTTCCTCGTGGTCGGCGGCGATCGTGACATCGGCGCGCACGCCGATCACCTGTCCCGGCTTGTCCTCGGTCGACGCCTCGGCGAGTTCGGTATTGAGCCGGTCGGCGGTCTCGACGACGTGCTCGGCGTTGATATCCGCGGCGAGCACCGACACACCGCGGGTAGCGAGGCCCGCCGCGAAGACCGCGCCCATCCCCTGTGCCGCGCCGGTAACGACGGCGACCTTGCCTGCCATTTCGGGGTAGTGCGCGGCCGTGGGCGTCGGGTCGGTGCGGCCGGGGTTGGTCAGGCCGGTGGTGCTGCTCATCTGTGGGTCCTCCGAGAGAATGTGCTGCTGAGCGAAAATGGTTGTGGGCCTATGGCCTACGGCTGTGGTGCGTCGTCTCGTGCGACGCGGCGGCGAGCGATCAGCCAGGCCCCGTCGATGTGTGCCAGCTGGTCGTCGAGGGTGGTCATCCTGACCAGGCGAGACGGGCCACCGAGTGGTGTCGCCAAGATTTGCAGGTAGGCGGACACCTCGAGTGATGTCGAATCGCTTTGCCGCACAGCGATATTGGTCACCACATGGCGATGCACCTCATTCGCCGCGCGTGCTGCGGTGTAAAAGCCGCGTGCGAAGTCGATCAGGGCAGCACGTCCGGCGACCGGGTCGGGGTAACTCGGGGAATGAAACTCCCCGTCGACAGTGAAGGTGGCCGCCCACTCGACAGCGTGACCGTTGTCGATGCACTGACTCTGCGCGCCGTACAGCTGGTGGACGGCGGCGACTGTCACCGGATCCGGCAGCGGCGCAATGGTATTCATCGAAGCTCTCCTCGGCGTCGTTGCCTTCCGCTCGACTTGCCCCTCATCGGCAAGCGTGCGATAATCGCACTCACCGTGCGATATGAATGAAGAGTAAGTGTCCCCGCTCACAGAAGTCAAGAAGGTAGCTATGAACTCCAGCGCGGAATCGGCCCTCGAGCGCGCGATCGCCGTCGAGCTCGATTCAGGAATGTCGAAGACGCTGCACCACGGACTGGAAATCCTGCAGGCGCTGTCACATCATCCGCACGGGTTGACCATCACCGATCTCGCCGAGGTGGTCGGCGTGCACCGAACGGTCGCGCACCGGCTCATCCGCACGCTGGAAGCGCACCGACTATGCCGACGCGACGAGAACAAGCGCATCACCCTCGGGACCGGTCTGGTCACCCTCGCCGAGCCGGTGGAACAGGACCTGCGCACGGTGGCACGTCCGGTGATGGAGGAGCTGGCCGAGCGCACGCACGCCACCGCCCACCTGGTGATCCGCGAGAGTGACACCGAGGTGCGCGCGCTCATGGTCGTCGAGCCGCGCAGCGCACGGGTGCACGTCGCCTTCCGGCCGGGGCAGGTACACCCGATCGACCGCGGGTCGGCCGGACTCGCCATGCTCGCCGCACTCCCACCCACCCCCGACGAACATCCGGAGGTCCAGGCCGCACGCGGGCGCGGCTACGCACTCACCCGCGGCGAGGTGATCGCTACCGTTTACGGCATCTCCGCCCTCGTCCCTCGCCGCCGTGGCGCCGCGATGACCACCCTCGGCATCTCCCCCTTCGAAGTCGACAACGAGCCCGAACTCGGTTCCGCCGTCATCGAATTCGCACAGCGTTTGGGTGCGCTGCTGCACTGACGCCGAGCAGGTCGCGCCGGTCACCGGTCTGGGTAAGTCGTGTTCCCGCGCTGGTGTCGGTAGCGGTGGTGGCCACAACAGCGCGCGACCGCGCAGCGGCCGGAGCCACTGCGCGGTCGGACAGTGGTCTATTCGCTGGGAGCCTGTGTCGGCGCCTCGGTGCCGATGTTCTCCGGGCGCAGCGAGCGGTGGCCAGCGACCTGGTCGGCGAGCTTCGCCAGACGGTTGGCCTGATCCTCGGACAGCTCGACCGTGCGCGCACCAGCGTTCTCGCACACGTAGTCGGGGTGGCGGGTGCCGGGGATCGGCACGACGTCCGTACCGCGCGCGAGTACCCAGGCCAAAGCCACCTGGGCGGGACGCGCATTCAGTTCGGTGGCGACCGCGGCGACCTCGTCGGCGAGTGCGCGATTGCGCGCGAAGTTCTCCTGCGCGAAACGCGGATGTGCCGCGAGTTGCTGCTTCACGTCGGCGCGTGAACGGACCGTGCCGGTGAGCCAGGCTCGACCGAGCGGCGAATACGGCACCAGTGCGATGCCGAGTTCGCGCGCCACCGGGACGGTCGAAGTCTCGATATCGCGGCTGAACAGCGACCACTCACTCTGGATCGCGGCGATCGGGTGCACGGCGTTCGCCCTGCGGATGGTGTTCGGACCGGCCTCCGACAGACCGATGTGCCGCACTTTTCCCGCCTCGACAAGCTCTTTCAGTGCGCCGACGGTCTCTTCGATCGCAACCGTCGGGTCCACCCGGTGCAGGTAGTAGAGGTCGACGTGATCGACATCGAGGCGGCGCAGCGAGGCCTCGATCGCGGAGCGCACGTATTCGGGCCGACCATTGATCTGTGGGTCCGGGTTGGTCGCTCGGTCCAGCGGGTTCCCGAACTTGGTCGCGATGGTCGCGTTGTTTCTGCGGCCTTTCAGCGCCCGGCCGAGCAGAATCTCACTGTGTTCGGGACCGTAGACATCGGCGGTATCGAAGAACGAGACCCCCGCATCCAGCGCGGCGTCGACGACGGCGCGGGCGGCGGTCTCGTCCTCGGCCGACGCGCCGGTACGGAAGCTCATGAATCCCACACCGATCGGCGACACCCACGGTCCGTCGGTACCCAGTCGGCGCTTGGCGATTTCGGTCATCTGTTGTCTCCTCGAGTTGCGTGGATCACGGGATCAGCCGTCGTGTTGGCTGAAGTTGTCGCGCAGAGTGGTGCCCGTGTATTCACGGCGATGGACGCCGCGCTCCTGCGGCAGCGGCGCGATATGCTCGGCGAACCGCGGCAGCGACTCGACGAAGACCGTGCGCTCATGCGCCGTAGAACGGTTCCCCGGAGACCGACTCTGATTCCCGTCCGTCGACACCCCTCGGCACATCACCCTCGAGCGTCACGCGGTAGAGGACCCGATCGTGACCGAGGTGCCCGGCGTCCGCGATCGCCAGGTGCGAGGTGGCACGGTTGTCCCAGAATGCGACGCTGCCCGGCTTCCACTGGAAGCGGACCGTGTACTCGGTCTTGCTCACCTCGGCCCACAGCAGCTTCAGCAGTCGCTCACTCTGGTCCGGGCTGAACCCGCGAATCTCGCGCGCACCACGGGTGAATCCCGGGCTGACGAACAGGGCTCGTTCACCGGTCCGGGGGTGCACCCGCACGGCGGGGTGATAGGAAACCAGGTTAGCCTCCTTGACTTTTCGGTCACGCTGGCTGCCTTCGGTCGCCCGCGCCTGGAACTGGTGCTTGATGTCGAGGGTGTCGACGAAGTCACGCAATTGCTCGGGCAGATTCTCGTACGCGGCAACGAGGTTGGTCCACGCCGTGTCGCCACCGTAGGGCGGCAGGATGTCGGCACGCAGGATCGAGGCGGCGGGCGGATTCACCAGCGCCGTGACGTCGGTGTGCCAACTGTGGTCATAGGAGGTGCGTTTGCGGCCGATATTCTTCTCGTAGCGACGGCTGTCGATCGGCAGGATCTCCGGGAATCCCTCCGGCGGGTTCTCCTCGTGCGGGTGTGCCGGGGTGACCTTGCCGAACTTGCGGGCGAACGCGACCTGTTCCGCGTGCCCGATCTGCTGGTCGCGGAAGAACACGACCTTGTATTCGTCGAGCGCCCGCTGGATCTCGGCGACGGTCGCGTCGTCGAGGTCTGCGCGCAGGTCGACACCGGCGATCTGCGCACCGATATAACCGGCGACCGGAACGACGTCCAGTCCCAATGCGGAGTCGGGTAGAGCGGTCATGATTCGTCTCCTTCTGACGATGCCCGGCGCGGCCGGATGGTCACGCGCGATCTCCTCCGCTGCACGTGGTCAGCGGAAAGCTCTCCGGTCCAATACTTTCGGGGTCCGCGGAATCGACTCGACCAGTCGCGCGGTGTACTCGTCGGCCGGATTCGAGAACACCTCCTCGGTGTCGCCGTAGCCCTGCACCTCGCCGCGCCGCAGCACCGTCACGGTGTCGGCGAGCTGGCGCACCACGCTCAGGTCGTGCGAGATGAACAGGTAGCTGACCCCCAACTTCACCTGGAGGTCGACCAGCACCGTCAAGATCTGCGCCTGCACGGTGACATCAAGTGCCGAGGTCGGCTCGTCGAGCACGAGCACCTTGGGGCTCAGGCTCAGTGCGCGCGCGATCGCCACGCGCTGACGTTGACCGCCGGAGAGTTGCCGAATGCCGCGCGGCAGGAACGAGTCGTCCAGGCCGACGAGATCGAGCACCTCGCGGACGCGTTCGCGGCGTTGCGACCGCGCGCCCACCCGGTAGCGCACGAGCGGCTCGGCGACGAGCTGGCCAACGGAGTAGGTGGGATCGAGCGAGTGGAAAGGGTTCTGGTACACCAGTTGCAGATGGCGGCGCGCGGCGCGCAGCTGCCGCCGGTCCAGATGCGAGATGTCCTGTCCGGCAACGATTACCTGCCCGGAGTCCGCCTCCAACAACCGCAGCACGATCCTGGCGAGGGTGGACTTGCCCGACCCCGACTCCCCCACCAACGCGTGGGTCCGGCCGGCCGGAATATCGAAGGTCACGCCCCGCAACGCCGCCGTCCGATGCTGACCCACTCGAAACGTCTTGTGCACGTCGACAATCGACAACGCTGCCGCCTCCTCCGGCACGGCGCGCGCGGCCTTGGCTTCCGCGAAGCGATCGGGGTCGATGCTCGGAATGTCGCCGACCAACGTGCGCGCGTAGGCGGACTTCGGCTCTCGAAGTACCTGCGCCGAACTACCGGATTCCTCGACGCGGCCGGAATTGAGGACCACGACCCGCTGCGCGCGTTCGGCGGCCAGCGAGAGGTCGTGGGTGATCAGCAGCACCGACAACCCCCGCTCGGTCTTCAGTCGGTCGATCAGGTCGAGAATGGTCTTCTGGATCGTGACATCCAGGGCCGAGGTCGGCTCGTCGGCGACGATCACCGCGGGACGTTGCGCGATCGCGATGCCGATCAGCACGCGCTGCAATTGGCCGCCGGAGAGCTGATGCGGATACGAGTGCAAGGCGCGCGCGGGGTTGGCGATCCCCACCGAGTCCAGCAGTTCGATGGCCTGATCGTGGAAACGCGCGGACCGCGCGTACTCGGGCAGACCGGAGGTGCGGAAGGTCTCGAAGATCTGGCGGTCGATGCGGCGAACCGGGTTGAGCGACGACGTCGGATCCTGTGGCACGAAGCCGATGTGGCGACCACGGATGCGCCGAAAGTAGCGCTCGCGCAACCGGAGTACGTCGCGACCACGAAACTCGGCGGTGCCGTCGACGGCGACCCGCTGGTCGAGCAGTTTGAGGATCGCGTTCACCACCGTCGACTTGCCCGACCCGGATTCGCCGACGATCGCCACGGTGTCGCCCTCGTGCAGGTCGAACGACACCCCCGAAACCGTTGGCGCCGCGAGGTTTCCGCCGTAGGCGACGGTGAGGTCGCGCACCGAGAGCAGCGAGGTGGACGTGGGCGCACGATCGGTGTCGGGCCTCAGGTCGGTTGTCGTTGTCATGTCACCTGTCCCTGCGAATGGACTTGCTGAGTTGACCGAGTGCCAGCACCGAAGCGACCATGACGAGGCCGGGTGCGTAGACGAACCACGGGTAGCGATAGAAGAAGTCCTTGCCCTCGGCGACGAGCAGACCCCAATCCGGGCTGGGCGGTGGATTGCCGTAGCCGAGGAACGCCAGCGCGGAAACGTTGATGATGGCGAGACCGAACTGCAAGACCGCCAACGCCAACACCGAGCGATACACGTTCGGCAGCACATGCCGCAACAACACGATCACCTTGCCGCCGCCGATGAGCCGCGAGGACTCGATGAACGCGCGGTTGCTCACCCAGAGCGTCTCGGATCTGATCAATCGCGCGAACACCGCCACCGACGAAATACCCACCGCGATAGCAGCGTTCACACTCGCGAAGCCCAGCGAGACCACCACGATGACCGCGAGCAGAAATCCGGGAATCGCCAGCAGCGTGTCGATCACCCGACCGAGGATCGCGTCGACCACTCGGCCGAAGAATCCCGCGAACAACCCGACGACACTGCCCGCGATCAAGCCGATACCCACCGCCAACAGCGCGGTCAGCACGGCCGATCGGGTGCCGAAGATGACTCGCGCCAAGATGTCGCGACCGAATTGATCGGTGCCGAACAGGTGCGCCAGGGACGGTGACTGAAAGTTGTCGGCGGTCACACCGTCGAAGGGGTCCTGGTCGGTGAACAGGCCGGGAGCGATCGTCCACGCCGCGATCACCACGACCACCAGCACGGCGAGCACCGTGTAGGCATTGCGCAGGCCCGCCGCGCGCGGTCTCGTGGTCGGCGTCGGGTAGGCCGCCGCCACATCGTCGGTCCGATCCTCGACGCCAGGGGGGATCACGGTCGTCATCGGGCGGCCTCCGTCGCACGCAGTCTCGGATCGAGCACGGGGTAGATCAGGTCGACCGCCAGGTTGACGGCGAGAAACAGGGCCGCGGCCAGCACCACCGCGGCCTGCAAGACCGGAACGTCCTGTTCGCTCACGGCTTTCTGAACAACAGTGCCGACACCGGTGCGACCGAAAACGGCTTCGGTGATGATCGATCCGCCGAGCAAGTCGCCGACGATGACCGCGGTGATCGTCAGGGTCGGCAGCGCGGCATTGGGTACCAGGTGGCGCGCGAGCAACTCGAATCGCCCGATCCCCTTGGCGATCGCCACGGTCGCGTACTGCTCCGAACGCGCGGCATCGATGGCGCTCAGGAATATCTGCGCGATCGGCGCCGAAGCCGGAATCGCCAGTGTGACAGCGGGATAGATCAGCGCATCCGCACTCCGGAAGTCGCTCAGCGTGAACAGTCCGAGCTGAAAGGAGAACACATTGATGACCACCAGGCCGATGAGAAAGTTGGGGACAGAGGCAAACAGCGAGGGGAACGCGCGCAGCAGGCCGCCACCGAACTTGTTCGGCAGGTAGAAGGCGCCGACCGCGATCACGAAGGCGAACAGGACCGCGATGGCGAACGCGGTGCCAGCCAGTTGCAGCGTGGCGGGAACACCCGACCACAGCAGCCGCGACACCGGCAGATTCGACGCGTACGACAAGCCGAGGTCCCCGTGCGCCAATCGTCCCAGCGCACTGAGTAACTGGGTCGATGCGGGCTGATCCAACTTGAAGTAGACCAGCATCTCCCCGATCTCCTCCTTGGAGTACCCGTACTCGGGGTTACTCAGCCGACTGGCGACCGGATCGCCCGGCAACAGGGTCACGATGACGAAAACGACGATGTAGACCAGCACGAGCGTCACCACGGCCTGGGCGATCCGAGATAGCACGTATCTCGTGGAGTGCGACACTGTCCGATTCCCTACTTTCTTCGAGATCGACCCGAATACGCCTGGGTCCACAGCGGTTTCGCTAGGCATCGAGCCACGCATCGTAGAAGCTGATCAAGCCCAACCCGTCGACACCGAGGTCGCGCAGACGAGTAGCCGCACCCCACGTCTGCCGGAATTCGTGCACGGGAATGTAGAAGGCGTTGTCGATGACATACTCCTGCACCACTTTCGACGCCTCGATCCGGTCGTGCTCGGACTTCGCCTGGACCAGGTCTTCCAGCAGCCCGTCGAGTTCTTCGCCGGGGGCCATGAACTGGTTGGCCTGCGAGCTGTGCCACCACCGCCACATCTCGGTCTGGCTGCCCGCCAGCCAATGGTTTTCGTACAGCGGCACATCCGGCTGTGCGGTGACGGTGTTGTAGTTGGAGAAGTCGGTGGCCTTGATCTCCAGTCGCACCCCGATCCGCTTCCACTGCTGGGCGATCAGTTGCAGATCCGCCTCGGAGGTCGTGATGAACACCGACGGGTAGATCAGGAAGCTCAGGCGCTCACCGTCTTTGGTGCGGTAGCCGGCGCCGTCGCGACTGGTCCACCCGGCCTCGTCCAACAGGCTGTTGGCCAGATCCGGGTTGTAGGCGAACCTTTCGCGAAGGTCGAGGGTTCCCGGCACGATCTCGTTGAACGTCGACTTCGCTTCGGCCCACGCGCCACTGGGATAATTGGTGGTCAGGATGTCGCTTCGGTCGATTCCGTGGGTGAGCGCCTTGCGGACGCGAATGTCATCGAGATGCGGTGCGGTCAGGCGTAGTTGCAGGCCCCAGACACTGCCGAAGAAGGTGGGTGCGATGAGGTCGAACCCTTCGGCGACGAACGGTTCCTCCACCGGTTGCACATAGTGCACGAGATCGACCTGCCCCGATTCCAGTGAGCCCGCGCGCAACGACGGCTCGATGACCTGTTGCACCGTCACCCGTTCCAGACGTGCCGGACCGTCGTGCTTGGCGTCGGCACGTGGCCACGCGTAGTCCGCCCGGCGGCGCAGTACCACTTCCTTGCTCGGCAGCCAGGATTCGACCACGAACGGGCCGGTGCCGTAGATCTTGTCGAGGTCGGACTGTTGGTCGAGGCTGGCGTTGATCGTCGCGGGCGCCAGGATGCCGACCGCCGACCACGCGCCGAGCTTCTGGATGAAATCGCCGAACGGCGCGTCGAGTCGGACCCGAACCTCGTACTCGTCGACCGCTTCGGCCGCGCCGTAGCAGGTCGGAAAGTACGACGCGCGCGGAATGCCCCGCCCCTTGTCGCCCTTGCCGAGCAAGTTCAGATTCGCGGCCACCGACGCGGCGTCGAGCCGTTCACCATTGGAAAATGTCACGCCTCGGCGAATCGTCAATCCGAAGACGGTGCGGTCCTCGTTCTCGGTGAAACCGGTCGCCAAGTGCGGCACGAAATTTCCCTCGGCGTCGTAATAGAACAGGCGCTCGACGATCTGATTCCACACCTGCGCCACATGCCACGATCCGGTGTTCTGCTGCTGGTAACCGTCGACCAACTTCTCGTTCAGATAGATGATCTCGCCGCCCGGCACGGGCGTCGCGCTTCGTGCCGCCGTGTCACCGGAAACCCTTGCGGCCGTGGAACTGCCACATGCCGCAAGGGCTCCGACACCGACGAGCGCGGCGCCGACACTCAAGAAGCGGCGTCGTGCCGGTTCGTGTGACATGGGAAACCTCTCGGCCTGCTGCGCTGGGGAAAATGTGATCGGTGAATTACTCGACACATTGCCCGGCCGGAGAGCTGGAACCGATATTTTTCTGCTACACGATAGATAAACCAGAACTACACGGTTACGGCACTTCTCGACGCCGCGAGCGACGGCCAGGGCGAATCGTCGGCCACGCTTGGGCGGACCGGCCTACCGGAGATGGGCGTCAACCCACACGCACACTGTCGGTCTCGGCTGGTCGTAGTTCAGGTTCGCGTCCTGCGGTGTGAAATCCGGTGTCGTGCCGTCGAATGCGCCTGCCATCGACGGGTAGTCGGGACCGAACACCGTGGCGACGAGGGTGTGCATATCCACTGCGTGGTAGAGCCCCTGTCGAACCCGCGCGTCGGCGAGCGAGGGTTCCGACATCAACTCGGCGACTCGCGTCAAGCACCGAAACGGTGCTCGATTCCCCAGCCGATTCGACCCCCGACCGCAGCGTCCCGCACGACTGCTGGTCCGCAGTCGGCGCGATGGCAGGGCTGCGCTGACCATTGTGATCGGCGCCGGGAGCGGCACAGCACGCACGCACGCACGCACCGCCGCGCGCGGCGATTTCCGACCGACCAGGAAAAACTGTTACGCAACCGCCCCCGGCCGACGATAAATCTTGTACACCGGCGCCACCTGGAACCACTCGTGATCGAGGCGCCTTCCCGTACGGGTCGCTCCTCGCACCCGTGCAAGCGATCCGCGGCCGATCACCAACACGGCCGCCTCAAATACATCTGATCCGAGTCCCCAGGGAAACCCATGAATCTCACACGGATACTCCCCGTCATCTTCACCGCCGGCGCGATCACCGCCGCCACCGTCGCGTCCGCGGGCGCCGAAGCCGCCGCCCCCTCCAGCAGCCTCTATGAAGGCCAGCAGGTCGTCGGCACGAATGTCCTGGCGGGGACCTATTACACCGCAGGTCCCACCGAAGACGACTACGGCTCCTGCTCCATCACATGGCTGCCCTACAAGGGCGCCAAGTCCTCGGAGGCCACCGCTTCGGATTTCTATTCGGGCCCGTCCTACGTCCGCCTGTCCGCCGGTGACGTCATCACAGTCCGAGGGTGCGATTGGACACTCGAATAGCGCGACCGGGCGACGTCGCCGACCAGCGCCACGCAGGTGCGAGCACTGATATTTGCCACCACAAGCGCGTCAGAGGTTTGCCTTATGCCACAGCGACGATGGATGTGGATTGCCGCGTTCTTGACCGCACTGACGATGTGCGCGGTCACCGCGTGCGTCAGCGGGCGACCGGAGCGCGTTCCCCACAGCCCGGATACGTCTCCCCCGGTGAGCGCGCCCGTGCTGGTCGCGAAGATAGACAACAGTCCGCAGGGACGGCCACCGGTAGGGCTCGCACCCGCCGATTTGGTCTACGTCGAGCCGGTCGAGGGCGGTTTGAGCCGCTTGGCCGCCGTGTTCTCGACCCACAAACCCCCGGTGATCGGACCCGTTCGCAGCGCGCGGGAAACGGATCTGACGCTGTTGGACCAGTTCGGCAACCCGACGTTGGCATCCTCCGGTGCCGCACCCGAGCTGACTCCCGCCGTCGACGGCGCCCCGCTCCACAACGCTTCGGCCGAGCGCCGCCCTGCGGCGTACTACCGCGACCACGGTCGCGACGCGCCGCACAACATGTTGGTCCGCCCCGATGAGTTGCCCGTGGGTGGCACATGGCCACCGGCTTCGCAACCGCACTTCGGTCCCGCCCCTGCCGGTGGCCAGCCCACACAACACGAGCAAGCGCGGTATCAGGACGCGGTGATCGGTTTCGATTGGTCACCCAGCCGCCACGGGTGGCTGGTTTCCATGGATGGTGCCCCCTACACCGAAGCAGATACCGGACAGCTCATGGCAAGTACGGTCGTGCTACAGCGTGTGCAGGTAGCGGACTCGGCCGTCAGCGACGTGGCTGGCAGCGTCTCACCACTCGTCCAGACGACTGGTAGCGGTCGAGCACTCGTACTTCGCGACGGTCACGCGTTCCCAGCCGAGTGGTCCCGGCCCTCCCCGGTGGCAGGCACAACCTATACAGCGCCCACCGGTACAGCCATCCCCTTCGCACCCGGGCAGGTCTGGACCGTGTTGGTTCCAGCGCAGCTCTGGTAGCCGAGGCCGCGCGTTCACGGGCCGCCGCACAGCTAGGTGACATCAGACCAGCGGCGGTTCGGATCGTCCGCACACAAGCCACCCGCTGAATCGCCTCGAACGGCTCGCCTTCCACCGCCACCGATGCGCGACCGTCCTGCCCCTTCGGCAGGTCCCTGCGTGTCAGGGTGAGTTGAGACCGCTGGTTCACAGCAAATCGGCCTGACGCGGGGCGAGATCGGATCTATCTACCGATGACCACGGCAACGGCGGTGCGCGAGACTGGGCGCAATGGCTTCAACACCTCGGGGCGATGGCCCCCGGCGTCGGCGCGCGTTCACCGCAGCCGAGAAATTGGCGCACGTGACCGCCTACGAGCAAGCAGTCGAGGCGGGTCAGGGCGGGGCGTATCTGCGGCGCGAGGGCCTGTACTCGTCGCTGATGAGTGAGTGGCGCAAGTTGCGCAATGCGGGTGTGCTCGAGACGAACAAGCCTGCTGCGAAGAAGGTCGGCAAGCTGACTGCTGAGCAGGCCGAATTGCCCGGTTGAAGCGGGAATTGGAGAAGACCAACAAGCGACTGACCACGACCGAGGCAGCGCTGGACATTATGGGAAAAGCACACGCTCTCTTGGAATCTCTTTCCGAGAGAGCGGATTCCGACGACAAGCACAACAAGCGTTGATGCAAGCCTATACCGGTCTGTGCGCCGTCGGGGTGGCCACTCGTCGAGCGGCGACCTTGACCGGGTTATCGCGGGCAACACAACATCGGCTGAGTAAACCTACTGCCGGGCCATCGGTTCGGCACGACAGACCGGTGCCGGCGAACAAGCTCACCGACACTGAGCGGGAGCGAGTGCTGGCGGTGCTCAACTGCGAGGAGTTCGTCGATTGCGCCCCGCTACATCGTCGGCTGCCACGTGCATTCGCGCGAATCGGGGATGTTGGCGACGGAATTGATGACCCGGATCTTCGGCACCTACGGCATCCCGCACGTTGTCCACGCCGATCGTGGCACCGCCATGACGTCCAAATCGGTCACCGCGTTGCTGGCCGATCTGGAGGTCACTCGCTCACATTCGAGGCCGCGGGTGTCCAACGACAACCCGTATTCCGAGGCCTGGTTCAAGACTCTGAAATACGCTCCCGAGTTCCCCACCCGTTTCGGATCACTCTGGCATGCAAGGGATTTCATGGACCACTTCGTGCACTGGTACAACCATGAGCATCACCACACCGGAATCGGGCTCCACACCCCCGCCGAGGTGTTCTACGGCTTAGCCACCGCCCGCGACGCCGAACGCCGCCAAGTACTGGCCGACGCCCGCGCCCGCCACCCCCACCGCTTCGGTGTCACCACCACTGCCCCGAAGATCATCGACCTACCCGAAACAGCGTGGATCAACCAACCCGAACAGGAGACCAACAACCGTCCCGAGCGGCATAAAACACCCACCGGTCTCATTCACCTTGAAAAATTCCGCGGAGGCGGTCTCATGCCGCGGGTGGTGGGTGGTGTTGCTGGAGCCATTGATTATGTTGTTGTCGCTGTTGCTCGCGGTGGTGGTGAATCCGGGTCAAGGCAGCCGCCAGTAACTCCGAAGCACGGTGACGGTGATTGATTCTCGGGGTTCGGGTGGGATCGATGTGGACAGGTGGAATCCACCCGGTACGTCCCGGGTATTCGGAATGTTTGTCCATGATAATGGTTTTCCACCCACCAGGACCGTCATGAATCAACGCGTGGCAGGCATCGCACGCCAAAGTCTCGTTGCTGATATCCGTCGGTCCACCCTTCGCGGCATCGCGAACATGGTGCACAGCACACAAACTCGCCGGTGCATCACACCCCGGCCGTGAGCAACCCCGCACAGCAGCGATCAAAGCCATGCGTTGTTCGCGAGTCGCGAGGCGTTTCGTGGCCCCGAAATGAAGCGGCACACCGGCGTGGTCGAACACCACCAGGAACGGTTGCGATTTCTGTGCCAACTCCAGTGCTTCACACATGGGGACGGTGCCACCGGTCGCCGTCGTCGCGACACCCGCGGCTTTCTCCACCTCGGTCACGTCCATGGTGAGGATCGTCGACACCGGAACGCCTCTGTGGGTTCCCCAACCACCTGTGTTGTCGGGGTGCAGGATCGCCAGCAGAGCGTCGTGGGTACGTTGCGCCGCGCTGCGTCGATCACGGTCGGCCGCAGCCACCAACACGTCACGATCAACCGGCGCAGTATCGATGTGGAGGCTGGGGCTGTTGGGGTCTTCCGGGTTACACATGCCCGGTCGTGCGTATTTCGCGACCAGCGGATCGAGAAGCGCTCGCAATGTCGGGGTGATCTCGCCACTGATAGGTGACATCCCATCTGCACGCTGAGCACCGATGATGATGCCGCGCATGCGTTGGCGATCAACCTCATCGGTGAGTGTGCCATCCGGGTCCAAGTGCGCCAGAATCTTCTCCCCGACCTGCTGAATGTCATCCGGCGACCCATGACGAGCGAAGTCGGCGAGAATCTCCTCGGCCGCCTGTACATCCGTGCTCGGAGTCAGCGCCGGAACACGGTTCATCACCTTGACGATGCGACGCGCATGGTCGGTAGAGATCTCCCCTTGCCGCAACGCCTGCGCGGTGTGCGGCAACTCGGGTTCGCGCACGCTCCCGTCGAAGTTATGCCAGGACCCGAGGCTCATGGCCGCGTGGACCCGCGCACCAGCCTCGGCATGCGACAACCGCAACACCTGCATCACAAACTTCTTCAACGCGCGAACCCCCGCCCGTACAGGCATCCCCCGATCCGATACCTCGACCAACGTCGCAACACTCACAGACGCAAGCATCCGTGTCACGGTTTCGATCTCACGCAACTGATCCAACACCTGCTCATCCGACAGCCCGGTGCAATCACGATCAGATAACTCGGTGACAGCATCCAACAACCCAAGACCAGCTCGGTGTGGCGCACTGAATTGTTCCCCCATGCCTATATATTACCCTCGGCTATGCCAGAAGACCGGGGGAATACGCTGTGAATTCGCAGTTTTCAGAAGCGTATTCCATTTCACTAGGCCCCATCCCGGGTTGACCCACACGCACTAATCGATTGTGCCCGAGAGTAATGGCGACACGTTCTGTGGATCCTGGTGAGCTCATGCGGCTTCTGTGTGACCGCACCGATGAAGATGTCGTCAATCCGAGCGAGTCGACCCAGCGAACTGGTGAGGACCGTGGATCGAACGACGCATCCGACCCGCCTGCAATTCGGTTCACCTCGACCAACCGGCCTCCACGCGTCGGCGACCGACAGGGGCGTATCGAACCGAACCTCAGGACATCCATAACCAACAGTTATTACCCTGAGAAGAACGAGCTGTTGGACTTATGGGTCGCAGGCCGACGAGAGTGGACTTGTCAGGACAAAATCCACCGAAAGGAGAGGTAGCGGATATGACTACCCACGAAAAGGCTTTGCGCCCTGAGGATCTGACCCGACTGTTCGTCGAGCGGTCCAATGCGGGCGATGCCGAGGGCGTCGCGTTGCTGTATGCGGAGGACGCTGTGATGGCCTACCCACCGGGCAGCCTGACCGTCGGCCGGACGGCGATTCAGGAACTCTGGACGAAGGTGCTGGCGAACCGGCCGCATTTCGAACCCGAGCAGCCGCTGCCGACGTTGGTCAACGACGACATCGCGCTCACCTCGACACCCCCCAAGGATGGCACCGGCGCCCGTGCGCAGGTAGTGCGGCGACAGGCCGACGGTAGCTGGCTGCGGATACTCGATCAGCCCGAGTTCACCAAGCCTGCCTGAGCCCGCCGCCGCTCAAACGTCGTGCGCGACGGATCGGTTCGACTCACCTCGAGCAGGAGCACTGACCGCCAGCACGGTCACTACTACCGTGTCCGGGGTGGATCTGAAACTGAGTGGTAAGCGGGCGATCGTGACCGGCGCGAGCAAAGGGATCGGGTTCGCGATCGCGCGCGGGCTCGCGGCCGAAGGGGTCGACGTGGTGCTCGCCGCACGGTCGGCCGAGCCGCTCGAGGCCGCGGCGCGACAGTTGGCCGAACAGACCGGTCGGCGAATCATCGCGGTGCCCACCGACACCGGCGACGACGAGCAGGTTCGCGCGCTCGTCGAACGTACGGTCGCCGGTCTGGGCGGGGTCGACATCCTGGTCAACTCCGCCGCGACACCGTGGAGCGCGGGCGCGGTTTCCGGACTGGCCGACACGACCGATGACGTCGTGCGTCACGAGGTCGAGATCAAGGTGCTGGGTTATCTGCGCACCGCACGCGCGGTCGCCCCGCACTTCGTGGAACAGGGCTGGGGTCGGATCATCAACATCAGCGGACTCGGTGCGCGCCAGGCGAATTCGATCGCACAGACGATCCGCAATGTCGGTGTTTCCGCGTTGACGAAAAACCTCGCCGACGAACTCGGCCCGAAGGGCGTGAACGTCACTGTCGTGCACCCCGGACTCACCAGAACCGAACGCCTCACCCAACGATTGACCGACAAAGCAGCCGAATCCGGCGCCACGATCGAAGCACTCGAAGCCGAGATCACGAAGAATTCGGTGAACCGAATCATCGACGCCGAGGAGGTCGCCGACGTGGTGACCTTCCTCGCCTCGCCCCGCAGCATCGCACTCACCGGCGATGCCATAGCAGCGGGCGGTGGCGTTCCGGGGCCGGTCTACTACTGACTTCTGTAGAACCTGCCGAGCAAGCGCACGAAGGCAGTCGGAGACGAGGCGACCCTGTTGGCGACCGAAACGCTTCGCGCATGGGGTATTCCTGGTTGACGGGAAAGGCCTGTCCGGGCGATACACCTTGATCGTTTCCGCCGTGGCCTCGAGATCCACGTACACATCGAAACCCTTGGTGAGCAGATCGCTGTACTCGTGCCACCATGCGGGCGCATTCGCCTGTTGCGCAAGTCCGTTGAGGCCCTCGAGCATGGATTCCGCGGCGTACAGGTCGCAGAGATTCGCGATATCCGCGAGGTCGATCTTTCCGCCGTCGCCGGTCTCCAGTCGCTGAGCGTGCCCACCCCGCGTCCGATGCGCTTCGCCGCATCGGCCAAGGTGAGATTCGACTGCTGGCGTAGTTCGCGCAGGTATCGGCCCAGTCGTCGCCTCGGAATATTCCCCCGCGCTTTCGCCATCACCTACACCCTCGATGTCGTTGTCCACGAGGCGATCCTGCACACCGTGATCGGCGGCCGACGAGTCATGTCAGCGCAATTACGCCACCTCGCCGACCTCAGTACGAGGCCGAATATCACGCTGCGCGTCTTGCCGTTCGGCGCGGGAATACCTGGCGGAAATCCCACCGGCCCCTTCGCCGTTCTCGATCCCCGCCAGGAGAACAAGAACGGCAAACGAGAGCCGCGAGTGGTGTACGCACCCGGTTACACCGGCGACATGTATCTGGAGAAAGAACACCTCGTGCGCCGATACGAACGGGCCTACGAAGCGATCCGCCAAGCCTCCGACGATGCCGTCAACAGCAGAAACCGAATCCGCTACGCCGCGAGCGCATACGAAAGTCAGCGCTGAGCTTCGCTCAAACGCCTGGCCGCGCACGCCCTGCGAGTTCGCGCTGCGCGGTGATCGCGGTACCCAACCAGCGCCGCAGGTAGGCACGCAACTCGTTCTCGCCGCGTGGTGGATCGCCGGGGGAGACGAAGAACGACTGCATCGTTCGTAGGGTGTATTCGACCAGTTCGCGCAGGGCTGACTCGTCGTAGCCGTGGCGTTCCCATTCCACGTCGAAGCGTCGAATCATGCGCATGCCGAAGGCTTTCGACTGTTCGGAGGTCAGACTGTCGGGGTCGGCGTTGGAGTAGGAGCTCGACAGCAGAATTCCGAGGTGGGGAGTGCGGCGCACGTCGGTGAGGGTGAAGACCACGGCCTCGATCATCGCCTCGGCCGGGTCGTCTAGACCGGCGACCTGCGCGGTCAACCGGTCGAGGAATCCGTCGACCGAGGCGATCGCCGCCGCTGTCATCAACGCCTCGGCACTCGGGAAGTAGCGATACACCGTCTGCCGGATGACCCCGAGGGCTTCGGCGACATCGGCGATGCTGATCGCGGCGTCGGTCTTGCCGATCAATTCGACCGCCGTGGCGATGATGCGCTCGCGCGCTTGCTCATCACCTTCCGGCGGATTCCCGCCCCACCCGCGTCTGCGCGCCACCGGCCGGACGATACCACCGCCCCGCATCGGACTCCGCGCGATCGATCCCGCCAAGTAACCATACAAGTGGACACTTGTATGTATGGTGACGGTGCATGTGCTTCTGCCAGCACATGACCGACCACCCCCGACGCGAGGTACGCACCATGACCGACCTGCACCCCCGAAAGATGGATTTCGGCTTCGACGACGCGGATGTCCCGTTCGTGTGGAACCCGCAGAACCCGGCATGGTCGAGCATGTCCAATGCGGTCTCGTTCCTGGCCGTCGGCTTCGAGAAGATGATCGTGAAGCTGATCATGCAGCTCAAACCGGTGTTCACCGATCCGGAAGTGGCGCAGGAGGCCACCGCGTTCATGCGCCAGGAGGGCCACCACTCCACCGCGCATCGCCAGCACGTCAAGGCGCTCATCAAGCATTATCCCGGCCTCCAGAACACCCTCGACGCCGTGATCGGCGAGTTCGATCTGCTCACCGAGGCGACCTCACGGGAGTATCGGCTGGCCTACACCGCAGACCTGGAAGCCACCTTCACCCCGGTGTTCAAGCTGATGCTCGACAACGAGGACACCCTCTTCCGTCCCGGCGACGACCGGGTGGCGTCGCTGTTCATTTGGCACTTCGTCGAGGAGGTCGAGCACCGCAGCTCGGCGCTCATCCTCTTCAGTTCCGTTGTGGGAGATGAGCTTTACCGGATGCGGATGGCGCCGTCGATCTTCGCGCACGTCATGAAGGTGATCAGGATCGCGTGCGCGGGGTTCAACCAGCACGTGCCGCTCGCGGACCGACAGGTCGACGCGCTGTCGATGTTCGCCCGCCATCGCACCAAGCAGAAGGTGCTCACCTACTTCGCACCGTATCTCACCAAGGGACCGATGCCGCGCGCGTTCGACGGCCTCTCGCGCCGCGAACAATTCACCGCGCTCGGTGGCGTCTTTCGCAGTCAGATGCCCAAACACGATCCCTCGCACGAGAAGCTGCCCGAACTCGCGGGCAGGTGGTTCGAGCGCTACGACGCGGGCTATGACTGCACCCGCTGGTACACCGCCGAACAGCAGCACGACGAGCCCCAGGCGGCGCATCGATGAGCGATCTGTGTGCGCCCACGTTCGCCGAACTCGCGCAGCGACTGGGCTTCTCGTGTGCCGAGGCAGGTGGTCTCATCGAGTTCCGCGACCCCGCCGGACTGGAGAACTGGACGCTCCCGGTACTCGAGCTGACCATCATCCTCGGCTCGATACTCGCGTTGATCTACGCGGTTGTGCGCCTGCGCCGACATGGCGACCCGACCAACCTGGTGCTCTGGCTCGGTGCTACCGCCTACCTCTTCGTGATCGAACCGCCGCTCTATTTCCCCGCCACCTTCGGCATCGACGGCTACGTCGACACGATGTTCGCGCACAACGTGTTCACCGTGGATTTCCTGTGGGGCAGGCTGCCGCTCTATATCGTCGCGATCTATCCGCTGATGGCCACGCTCGCTTACGAACTCGTCCGCATGCTCGGCGTTTTCCGGCACCACGGGGTGGTGGTCGGCGCGGTCTGCGTGGGGTTCGTGCACCACGCGTTCTACGAGATCTTCGACCACATCGGCCCGCAGCTGCGCTGGTGGGAGTGGTCGGTGGACAATCCGGTCAATCAGCCGCTGTTCGATGCGGTGCCGCTGCCGAGTGTGGTGGTCTTCGCCGCGCTGTGGCCGATGTCGTTGGCACTGTGCGTGCGGTATTTCGTTGGCCGCCATGTGGACGCTGGCACGCACTTCACCGGCTGGCAACTCGTGTGGCGGACCGTGGTGATCGGCCTGCTGGCCTCGGTCGGCACGTTCGTGCTGCCCCTGCCCGCGACGGTCTTCGGTGCGTGGAGCGACACCGTGCGCGGAGTGCTCTACGCGGCAGAACTTGTCGCACTCTCGGTGGTGGCCGTGGTGGTCCTGTATCGACGGTGGTCGGACCTGCGTTCGGGCAACGACGAAGCACCGCACCGCAATCGGCTCGTGCAGTGGTACGCGCTGGTATACCTGGCCGTGTTCGCTGTCCTCTGGGTTACCGCGCTACCCGCCTTCTTCGGCGCCACGGACGGGACCACCGACAACGGCGACCCGATCGGCAACCTCTGGTACACCCTCGCCTGTTTCCTGATCGCCATCGCGGCAGTGGTCGCCACTTTCACAGTGTCGCAGCGGGATTCACGGAACAATGAACTCGGCACACCGAAACGTCCGGAGTCGGTAGGGTCCTAACAGCGCGGACCGCGCAATTGGTGTCCGGACGCCCCCTGGATACACAGCGGTCACCACGATGTTCGTCCCGGCGAGCTCGGCGCGCAGGCTCTCGTGAACCCTCGGACTGCGAACTTGCTTGCGCTGTAGGCAGCATGCTCAGACATCCCGACAAGGCCCCAGCTGAGGAGACGGTAACGATGCGGGCTGGTCGTCCGGTGACACGCAGGTGCGGCAGAAATGCCTTGACGCTGTTGACAACTCCGCCGAAGTTCACGGCCAGCACGGAATCGAATTCGCTGTATTCGGTGGATTCCACGGCCCCGATGTGCAGCACACCGGCATTGGCGATCAGAACATCGCAGCGACCGAACCGATCGACGGTGCCTGCGGCGAAGGCGGCAACCGCGTCGCGATCACGGGCGTCGACCTGGAAGACCTCGACATCGTCGGACGTCGAACACAACCCTTGCGTCTCACGAACTTTAGCCATATCGACGTCTGCCAGGGCCAAGAACGAACCACGGCGGCTCGACTCCCGCGCCAGCTCCCGGCCGATCCCCGAGCCTGCCCCGGTCACGGCCACCGCGCACGCCTCGTAGAAGCCAGTGCGAGTGTGAATTTCTGCCCGCTCGAAAAGTGTTCTGGCCGAGGCGATCCAACGGGGTTCCCACACCTCAGCGTCCTGCGACCAACCTCGAACAATCGGGCGGTGCGTCGATCACGATCTCGTGGCGCTCGGACGCAATACGCCCCCGGCGGCGAAACCATAGACGTTCGTGTACGCGGGAGACCATCGCAACCACGGGAACGCTCACCGATTCCGGATGTACCGAGTGCAAGACCGCGGCCGCCAACTACCTCGATCACCTCCGGACTCGCCACGGTCCTGATCGGCGCGATCGTCACCACCGGACTGCTGCCCGGGTCGCCGACACCTCCTCAGGTGATTTCGCGGTGCCGCGACCCACTGCCTCGGGGGACCTATCGGGCGTATCTCGACACGTGGCGGTAAAGGGGGCGACGGTTCAGATCGTCGGATCCCAGACGCCACGCGTGGTGTCGTTCGAGATGTGCTCCTGATACACCCCCACCTTGTACCGCACGATCTCCAAGCAGTGCTGGAGCGCGGAAAGCTGTGCGCGAATGTGGTTCTCGTGTTCCTGCAACAACGCCAGTCGCTGCCGCTCGTTGCCGGGCCCATCGCGGACCAGAGCGGCGAACTGGCGGAGCTGGGCCAAGGGCATGCCGGATTCGCGCAGCCGGATGCAGATCCGCAACCACTCCACGTCCATGAGCGTGTAGCGCCGCCGACCGCCCGCGGTGCGCACGACCCCGCCGATCAGAAGCTCTTCGCGTTCATAGAATCTCAGCGCGTGCACGCTGAGCCCGGTCTGCGCAGCGACCTCACCGATCGACAAGGTCGCGGAGGATGCTGTCACGGTTTCAAATGTCGGCATGTCCCAATCCAACTATTCGGCGTTGATCTAGAGTGCAGTCTAGATTCTATGGTGGATTCATGGACAGGAACCCGACACCGCAGCGTCCCCTCCCCTCGGGCTACAGCCGCGATACGACCAGCGCAGAAATCACGGCCGGTATGGACCTGACCGGCAAGGTAGCCGTCGTCACCGGTGGTTATTCCGGCCTCGGACTGGAGACCACCCGACATCTCACCGCAGCCGGCGCGCGCGTGATCATTCCGGCACGTCGGCCAGATGACGCCCGCGCGGCGGTCGCGGAGTTCGGCGACCGAGCGGACGTCCTCGAAGCCGATCTCGCCGACCTCGAGTCGGTGAACCGTTGCACCGCAGAGCTTTCCGACCGGCTGGAGCGCATCGACTACCTGTTCGCGACCGCCGGGGTGATGGCCGCCCCACTACGCAGGGTCGGGCCAGGCTGGGAAAGCCAGTTCGCCATCAACCATCTCGGCCACTTCGCCCTCACGGCGGGCGTGTGGCCGCTGTTGGCCGAGGGCGAGGCCCGCGTCGTTATCTATTCCTCAGCGGGCCACCATCATTCGCCGATCCGCTGGAACGATATGCAGTTCGAGCGGGGATACGACAAGTGGGAAGCCTACGGGCAGGCGAAGACGGCGAACGTGTTGTTCGCCGTCCAACTCGACCGCCTCGGGGCCGCGTCCGGTGTGCGGGCATTCGCCCTGCACCCCGGCGCCATCCTGACACCGTTACAGCGCCATCTGGAAATCAGCGAGATGGTCGAATTCGGCTGGATCGACGAGTTCGGACATGCGATCGATCCGATCTTCAAGGACGCCAGCCAGGGTGCCGCCACGGGTCTGTGGGCCGCGACGTCCACGCAACTAGACGACATAGGCGGGATGTACCTCGAGGATTGCGACATCGCGCCCGTCACGGGCGACGGCGTCCCTGCGCACAACGGCGTCGGGGTGATGCCCTATGCGATCGACCCCGACCAAGCCGACCGACTGTGGACCATCAGCGAAGAGCTGACTGGGGTCGCCACGCCGCGTACGTGACGGCAGCAGGCCGGGGCGGTGGCTCCGGTCCCGCCGCCACGGCGCTAGCCCGCCTTGACCCTAGTGCTTGTCCTCCACCGGCCGAGCTCGGCAGTGTCATCGCACCGGCCCTGAGCGCGGCCGGTGGCGGGACGCGCTCAAGCCTTCGGTACCGGGGTGTTGTGGCGGGCGGCGATCCACCAGCGGCCGCCCTCCTCGACCAGCACATAGAGGGCGACCATCGCGGGGTCCTGATCGATCGGCTCCCCCTCGGCGGTGCTCGCACGGGCGAGCTTGTGGGCCACCGCCACATCCGGACGCAGGAAGTTGATGTCGCTCACTTCGTAACGCACGTACTCGTCTTTCAGGAATCCCCCGAGGCCGCGTTCGGCGGCGTCGAGCAACGCACCATATCCTGTGACCACCGCGCCCACCGCGTTGCCCGCCGACGCGTTCGCGGTGAAGCCGCTGACCATCAGTTCGGCATCGTTGGTGTTGTAGCCGGTCTCGACGTCGGCGATCAACTGTTCGATTGCGGCGATATCGGCAGTGTGGTCGGTCGTGGTGTCTTCGAGCGCCGGTCGTCCGGATGTTGTTTCGGTCATGATCACCAGGCTGCTACCTGAACCATGCTCGAGGTCAAGTACTGGATCGAGACACGCGGCCGTAACCCCGTCCCGCGATCTACGTGCGCAACCGCGCCTCGAAGGCGATCCGGTCGCCGCGATACAGCGAGCGAACCACTTCGACCGGTGCGCCTTGCCGGTCGATACTGCACCGATGCAGCCGCAAAAGCGGTAGGGCCGTGGTGCATTCGAGCAGCGCCGCCTCGCGCGGGGAGGCCAGTACCGTTTCGATGCGCTCGGTCGCCTGGTCCAGTGTCACGCCCAGCGTGCGCAGGGCGGCGTAGAGCGAGGTGGTCGGGTCGTAGGTGTCGTAGAGCACGCGAAATCGGGCGAGCGGAAGAAAGCTGCTTTCCAGGCCGATGCGCTCGCCGTCGGCCAGCAGCACACGTTCGAGGTGCATCACCGGCTCGCCGCCGTTCAGGCCGAGTTCTTGTGCGGTGCCCGCGTCGGCGGGCACGTCATCCCATCCGACGAGCAGTCGACCGGGTACGCGACCGTGGCTGATCGCACCCTCGGTGTAGGACTGTAATTGCAACGGCTGCACCATCTTCGGTCGCGATACCACCGTGCCGCGCCCTTGCCGCCGAATTCGGCCTTCCACCACCAGGTCTCGCAGCGCTTGGCGCACCGTCTCGCGGGCGACCTCGAAACGCAGCGCGAGATCCCGTTCGGACGGCACCGGGTCGCCCTCGCCCAGATCACTCAGGATCGCGTCCAGCTCCGTGCGCACACGGTAGGACTTCGGCATCCTGGGTTGCCTCGCGCCGGCCGGGCACCGGTCGACCCCCACCGCATCCGCTGCCTCCATGTCACACAGCATACCCACAATTGGTCTATACCAATCGTTAACCCAGCGTTCGCATAGCAATCACCCGTTGGTCTAGACCATTGTGGAGCATGGGTCCCATGCGATTGGTCATCATCGGCGGCGGAATCCTCGGCACGGCACACGCCTTCGCCGCGATCGGCCGCGGCCACGAGGTCGTGCAGCTGGAGCGTGAGCCCGAAGCACGCGGCGCCACCGTGCGCAACTTCGGGCTCGTCTGGGTATCCGGCCGTGCGCCTGGGGAATTGGCGCTCACCCTGCGCTCCCGGCAATTGTGGGAGGAGATCGGCGGCAGGGTTCCCGGTATCGGTTTCCGGCCCGCCGGATCGATGACACTGGTGCGTACTCCGGCCGAACTCGCCGTCGCCGAGGCCACGGTTTCCGGCCCGAGCGCCAGCACGCGCGGATTCGAGTTGTTGGCACCGGACGAGGTGCGCACGATCAATCCGGCACTGCGCGGCACATTCCTTGCCGGACTGCATTGTTCGACCGACGCCGTGGTCGAATCCCGACAGGCGTTGCCCGCCTTGCGCGGATATATGACCGCGTCGGGCCGCTACACCTTCCACGCGAGCACCGAGGCAAGGACGGTCACCGACACCGGTTCGGGCGCCACGGTGCTCGACGAGCACGGACGCCACTTCGACGCCGATCTGGTGGTGGTCTGCCCCGGCGCCGCCCACGGCGGCTTGACCAGGGAGTTGGCCGGGGCACTCCCGGTGCGCCGCGTTCGATTGCAGATGATGCAGACCGCCCCGCTGGGCGAAACACTCAGCACCGCCATCGCCGACGGCGACACCTTCCGCTACTACCCCGGCTACGCGGGACCCGAGCTGGACCGACTCGACGCCGACCAGTCCCAGAGCGCCACCGCGGCCAGGCACCGGATGCAACTGCTGTGCGTACAGCGACTCGGCGGCGGACTCACCCTCGGCGACACGCACGAATACGAGGAGCCGTTCGCTTTCGATGTCGACGAGTCGCCCTATGAACACCTCGTCGGCGTCACCGAAGAATTGTTGGGACATCGACTGCCACAGGTGATCCGACGGTGGGCGGGAGTATACAGCCAGAGCGTCGATCCGACCGCGATCAGCACCCGTGTCCAGGCCGACGATCACGTGTGGGTGGTCACCGGCCCCGGCGGTCGCGGGATGACGCTGGGCCCCATCCTCGGCGAGGAAACCGCCGACCTACTGAATCTGTGAGGAAACCCGTGGCGGACAACAACATCACCCTCGCCGTGCTAGATATGGCAGGCACCACCGTCGCCGACGGCGGGTTGGTGCTTCGTGCCTTCGACGCCGCGGCGACCAGCGCCGGATTGGCCACCGAAGGGCCAGAACGCGACAGCGCGCGCCGGTACGTCATCGACACGATGGGGCAATCGAAAATCGTCGTGTTCCGCGCGTTACTCGGCGACGAGCGACGGGCGCAGGCAGCCAATCTGGCCTTCGAGTCGGCCTACGCCGCGTTGCTCGACGAGGTCGATATCGCACCGATACCCGGTGCGGCTGAGGCCATTTCGACGCTGCGTACGGCGGGGGTCAAGGTCGCGCTCAGCACGGGGTTCAGCGCGACCACCCGAGACCGACTACTCGAAGCACTCGGCTGGACCGACATCGCCGACCTCGTCCTGGCACCCCAGGACGCCGGGCGCGGACGCCCTTACCCCGACATGGTGCTCACCGCACTGTTGCGCCTCGGCATCGACGCCGTCGATCAGGTTGCGGTACTGGGCGATACGAGCAGCGATATCGCCAGCGGTCTCGCGGCGGGCGCCCGCATCGTCGCGGGAACACGCACCGGCGCGCACGACGAACAGCGACTGCGCGCGGCCGGAGCCACCCACGTGGTCGCTTCCGTCACCGAGTTCACCCACCTGATCCTCACCGACCGACACTGACACCCCTCCCCTCCCCTCCGCAGTAACGAAAGTTGCAGTCATCGTGCGTATTTCGAACGGGCCGGGCCGCAGATCCCGCGCACTCGCCAGCACCGCTCTGCTCGTCGCCTCGCTCACCACCGTCGCGTTCACCGCGGCGTGCGGCGGGACCGGCGGCGCGGGTGGAAACAGCATTACCGTCTACTCCGCCGACGGCCTCAGCAGCTGGTACAGCCAACAGTTCGACGCGTTCGAAGCCGAGACCGGCATCGCGGTCGATCTCGTCGAAGCCGGGTCGGGTGAGGTCGTCAATCGAATCGACAAGGAGCGCGCCAACCCGCAGGCGGATGTGCTCATCACGCTGCCGCCCTTCATCCAGCAGGCCGACAGCCTGGGGTTGCTCCAGGACAGCGGCATCGATACCGGTGCGGTGCCGGCGGCCGACAAGGACGCGGGTGGCAAGTACGTCACACTCGCCGAGAACTACCTGTCCTTCATCGCCAACCCCTCGGTCGACACCAGCCACCTCACCTGGGACGATCTGCTGAAGCCGGAGTTCAAGGGGAAATTGCAGTACTCGACGCCGGGCCAGGCCGGTGACGGCACCGCGGTTCTCGTCCTACTGCAGCAGTTGCTCGGCAAGCAGGGCGCACTGGACTACCTGACCAAGTTGCAGGCCAATAATGTCGGGCCGTCCTCGTCCACCGGCAAGTTGCAGGCCAAGGTGGACAAGGGTGAGCTGCTGATCGCCAACGGCGACGTCCAAATGAATCTGAACAACCGCAAGGACGAGAACACCCGGTTCGCACTGTTCTTTCCGGCCGCAGCCGACGGCAAGCGCTCCACGGTCGCCGTTCCGTATGTGATGGGTCTTGCCAAGGACGCACCGCGCTCGAGCGAGGCGAAGCAGCTCATGGACTTTCTCCTGTCCGCCGAAACACAGCGCAGTCTCCCGGACGTTTTCGCGATGCCGGCGCGACAAGAACTGCGCGACGCACCCGCGACGGTCGCGGGCCCGACAGCCAGCGAGGTCCTGCGCGGAGTCGAGGTCGTCGACATCGACTGGAACACCGTCCGCACCGAATTGGACAGCGACGTAGCCGCTTACCAGAAGGCCACCGGCAGCTGATCCTGCCGACTCCACCTCTCCCAGGAGCCGCACCCATGTCCGACGGCGACCCACAACCGAGACCATCCCTCGTCGACACCCCCGCCGCCGCCCTGTCGCGGGGCACGGCCCCCGCGCCTGCGATCGTCTTCGACCGAGTCGGCGTCACCTACGGCCGCGGACGGCATGCCACGGTGGCGTTGGCCGAATTCACCTTGCGCGTCGCCGTTGGCGAGACGGTCGCGCTACTTGGTCCGAGCGGTTCGGGCAAGTCGACCGCGCTCAAGGCGTTGGCCGGATTCGTTCGACCCCGCTCTGGGAGGGTGTGGTTGGCCGGACGCGATGTCACCGACCTCTCCCCCGCCAAACGCGGAATCGGCGTTGTCGTGCAGTCTTACGCACTGTTTCCGCATATGAAGGTGCGCGATAATGTCGCCTTCGGGCTGAAGGCGCACCGCGCGCCACGCACCGAAATCGCGGCAAGAACGGCCGAGGCGCTGGCGATGGTCGACATGGCGGCCTACGCGGGGCGGCTGCCGCGTGAACTGTCGGGTGGCCAGCAGCAACGGGTCGCGATCGCCCGTGCGCTGGCCATCCGGCCCGAGGTTCTGCTGCTCGATGAACCCATGGCCGCGCTCGACGCGCAGTTGCGCCAATCCATGCTGGTGCAGCTGCGCGAATTGCGGAACACGCTGCCGGATATGGCCGTGCTGTATGTCACCCATGATCAAACCGAGGCACTCGCCCTGGCGGATCGGATCGCGGTCATGCGCGACGCGCGGCTGGTGGATGTCGATACCGCCCAGAACCTGTGGCAACATCCGCCGAGCGCATTCACGGCCGGGTTCCTGGGCGGCGCGAACCTGTTGTCGTGCACCGTGAATCGCGTGTCCGGCGGTGCGGCGCTGGTGACTGTCGGCGCGGCCACCCTGCGGGTGGAAGCTCCTGATCGCGACCACCGTGCGCGGGAGGCGAATTCTCCCGGTCTGCTGTGTATTCGCCCGCATACGGTGCGGATCGGCGCGGCCGCCGAACGAAATGCCCTGCGGGCCACTGTCACCTCGCTTGTCTGGCGAGGGGCGTCGACCAGGGTGCGGTTGGCCGTGGACGAACTCGGCGTTGAGGTCACCGCCGACCTGCCTGGCCAGGTCACGAGGACGGTGGGAGACGTTGTCGGTGTTCTGTTCCCCGACCCCGCTGGCGTACTCGTGCCACCACCGATCAGCGCCGAAACAGACGCTGTGGCTTCTGGTTCCGCGAAACTAGGCGGGCGAGCATGAGACGTTGCCGGCATCCGAGCTCCCCGGGCCCGAATCCTGACAGGTCGGTGCGTGTTCGTGGCACCCAATGCCGGTCGCGACCAGACTTCGAGGTCGACCACGAGGTCCGGCGATGACCGCACTCTTGAACAAGCCCGACGAGGCCGACCCCGACCACGTCCGTGCGCCACGCCACGGCCGACGGCCGGTGCTCTGGACGCTGCCACCCCTGCTCGTTGTGCTGGTCATCGCCGTCTACCCGCTCGCGCGTGTGCTCGGCGAGTCGACCGTCACCGAGAGCGGACGTGGCACCGCCGCGTGGTCGGAAACGTTGTCCTCCAGTGTGTTTCATGATGCTTTGCTGCGCACGGTGTCCATCGCCGTTTTCTCGACCGTGGGGTGTCTGATTCTCGGCACCTTCCTGGCGGTCGTGCTCGCGTTCGTCCCTTTTCCCGGATCGGCGCTGGTCGGTCGGCTGATCGACACCATCCTCACCATGCCGTCGTTCCTGATCACCCTGGCCTTCACGTTTCTCTACGGCAGCGCGGGTGCGGTGAATGCGCTGATCACCGAGATCACCGGCCGGACAACGCCGCTGCTGACTTTCCTGACCACTCCGCTCGGGGTGATTTCGGCCGAGATCACCTTCTTCACCCCGTTCGTCGTGCGCCCGCTGCTCGCCGGCTTCGCGCAACTGCCGCGTGACCAACTGGATGTGGCCGCCAGTCTCGGCGCGTCACCGTGGCGGGCGCTGCGACAGGTCGTCCTGCCCGAGGCATGGCCCGCGCTGGCGTCCGGTGGCAGCTTGGTGTTGTTGTTGACGCTCAACGAATTCGGCATCGTGTTGTTCACCGGCGCGAAGGGCGTCACCACCTTGCCCGCGTTGATCTACATCCAGGGCATCGTCACCTTCGACCTACCCGGTGCGGCCGTGCTCGCCACGGTTCAGGTCGGGTTGTCGCTGACCGCATATCTGTTCTACCGATTGGTCTTTCGCCGATTCACCGGCCGCGCCGGCAAGGAGAGCTGAGCATGCTGATCTGGACCGGGCGCGGGCGAACCGTGATTCTCACCGTGTTCACCCTGGTCGTCCTCGTCGTGTTCGTCGCTCCGATCGCGACCGTGCTCGCGGCATCGCTGGCCGGAAGCTGGACCGGACCGTTGCCCTCGGATCTCGGCTTCACGAACTTCGAGCACACCTTGTCAGGACGGGAAGTGGCCAGCCTTTCGGTGAGCCTGCAAACCGCTTTACTCGCAGGAGGATTCGCGCTGGTGCTCGGCACCTGGGCCGCACTGGCCGCGCGCGAATCCCCCGCCTGGTGGCGCAAGATCGTCGACGCTGTCTTCCATCTGCCGGTGGCGGTCCCCTCGGTCGCCATCGGGCTCGGCGTTCTGATCACCTTCAACGAGCGCCCACTCCTCTTGGGCGGCACCAAATGGATTGTCATCCTGGCACATTCGGTGTTGGTCCTCGCCTACGCCTTCAGCGCCGTCTGTTCCGCACTCGACCGCATCGACCCCGCCTACCGCCAGGCCGCCGAATCCCTCGGCGCAGGCCCGATCCGGGTGCTGTTCCGAATCACCCTCCCACTCCTGCTACCCGCACTCGGCGCCGCCGCGGGCTTGGCCGTCGCCCTGTCCATGGGCGAACTCGGCGCGACCATCATGGTCTACCCGGCGAGCTGGAAAACCCTCCCCGTCACCATCTTCGGCCGCACCGACCGCGGCGAAGTATTCAACGCCGCCGCGAACACCTGCCTGCTCCTGGTGGTGACCCTGGTGGCGCTGATCGTCCTCGGCCGCCTGCGGGGCCGCGCCGCGATCCGCTGGTAAACCCGCACCGATGATCGTTACTGGACTGTTCATACCGACGAGCGTGCAGCCCGACAATTGCACCGACGTTGCGCCCACCTTGCGCGCGCCATGTGCGGCGGTCGGACACCTCCACGACACCCTGCGTCGTTGTGGCCCATGCGGATTCGACGACAGGACGCGCGGCACGCATGGTCGCGTGCCGACATCGGCACGCACCGCCGTTCCCGGACAACGATCGGTTACGCTGGCGCCGACCCGGCTTCCTGCTCGGCCAGGCGGGTACTGAGCAACTCGGCGGCGGTTCGGAAGTGCCCCTCGGTAATGCCGCGAGCGGCGGACGAATCACCCTTCGCGAGTGCGTCGATGAGCAGCTCGTGCTCGTCGACCGAACACGGCACCTGCTCGGGGAAGAGTTCGAAGAAGCGGCGCGGCACCATGCGTCCGGCGTCGGCCAACATGCGCTGTAACCGCGGCGAACCGCACGCCTTGTTGATCTCGCGATGGAACATCCAGTTCAATGTGGCGACATCGTCACCGACCTGCGCGGCGACCCGGATCTCGCGATGCAGTTCGCGCACCCGCAACAGCTCACGCTCGGTGATCTTCTGCGCGGCCCATTGTGCGGCGACCCCGGACAACGCCGCCATCAGGGTGAAATTCTCCAGGGTCGCCGCCGCGGAGACCCCGATGACGGTGACGCCGCTGCGCTGCGCGACCCGCACCAGGCCCTCTTGCGCGAGAACCAGACACGCCTCGCGCACGGGCGTGCGGCTGGTGCCGAATTCCTTCGCGGTGGCGTCGAGATCGATGCGGTGCTCGCGGCCGAGTTCGCCCGCGAGGATGCGCTCACGGAGCGCGTCCGCGAGGCGCTCACGTTCGGTGCGACGGCGGCCCGTTCGTTCTTCGACCTCACCGACCCGCCACGGCCCCTGTTCTGCCTCGGTCACCGACTGTCCCCGACTCGATCCCGCATCACGATGTCGCACACCGTGATACGCACGTTCCCACGAAACATCACCGCATCACCCTCACTCTCCGGTCGGGCCAACACCCTACAAGCAGCCGGTTGTACCACCTTCTCGACGAAGCGCTTGACAACCCCGGCCATGCGTTTAAATATATCAGTTACATACTAATATATCTTCTGAGATGAGGGCGCCTCCGATGTCCGCACCACGAACCGAGTCCACACCACGAACCGACCGCATGACGCTGGTCGCCTTCATGCAAGCCTCGAACGTCTCGGTGTACTCCGGTTCGTGGCGCTATCCGAGCTCCGCGCCGGATTACCTGAATCTGCGCTACTACCAGCGCATCGCGCGCACCCTCGAAGACGGGTGCTTCGACCTGATGTTCTTCGACGACCGGCTCGCGATGCCCTCGATCTACGGCAACTCGGTAGCCGACGCCGTCACCTACGGCGCGCGACCGATCAAGCTGGATCTCACCGCCGTCCTCGGCGCGGCCGCCGCGGCCACCGAACACCTCGGTCTCGGCGCCACCTACTCGACGACCTACTACGAGCCGTTCCACGTCGCACGGACTTTCGCCACGCTCGATCACCTCAGCGGCGGCCGCGCGGCATGGAACGTGGTGACCTCGGTCAACGACGCCGAGGCGCAGAATTTCAGCGTCGACGCGCATTCCGAGCACGACCGGCGCTACGACCGGGCCGAGGAATTCATCGACGTCGTCACCAAACTGTGGGACTCCTGGGAAGACGACGCGATCACCGGGGACAAGGCGACCGGCGTGTTCGCCGACGCGACGAAAGTGCACGAACTGCACCACCACGGCGAATTCTTCGATGTGCGTGGACCATTGACCGTCCCGCGCACCCCGCAGGGACGTCCGGTGATCATCCAGGCGGGGCAGTCGGGACGAGGACGCAGCTTCGCCGCCAAATGGGCCGACCTCATCTTCACCGGCGATCCCAGCCGCGCCGTCGCCGTCGAGCACTACAACCAGCAGAAAGAACTCGTCGCGCAGGCCGGTCGCGACATCGACACGGTGCGCATCCTGCCGATGGTCTATGTGATCGTCGGCGAGACCGAGCAGATGGCCAAGGACAAGGAGGCTATCTTCCTCAACGAATTGGTGCACCCCATGGCGTCGCTGACCTTGCTTTCGGAGGTGACCAATCACGACTTCGCCGGCCACTCGCTCGACGACATCGTCACCGACGAACTCATCGACTCGGTTTCCGGAATCCGTGGCCTCGTGCAAGGGGTCAAGCGCCACCTCGGCGACCAGCCGCTGACCCTGCGGACGCTGGCCAACCACCGCGCCACCCTGCTGCAAGGCCCACGCTTCGTCGGCACAGGACCCCAGATCGCCGAGCAGATGGGCGAATGGTTCCAATCGCGGTCCTGCGACGGATTCGTGATCGCCGCCACGCATTTCCCCGGCGCATTCGAGGATTTCGTGCGCCTCGTGGTTCCCGAACTCCAGCAGCGCGGACTCGTGCAGCACGAATACAGCGGCTCCACCCTGCGCGAGAACCTCGGGCTCGAGCGACCCGACAGCGTGTTCGCTCCCGTGCGGGAAGTCTCGGCCGGTGCCTAGCGCGATGCCCGATGCGGGCAGGCCCGATGCGACGGCGCCCGCGCGCAGTCGGATGCTCGACGGTATCCGCGTCCTGGACATGGCCACCCTCGCCGCGGCGCCGCTGGCGGCCACCTACCTCGGTGAGTTCGGCGCCGAAGTCATCAAGATCGAGCAACCGCAGGGCGGCGATCCGATTCGCGGATGGGGCGCACAGAAGGACGGCGTCGGGTTGATGTGGAAGAGCATCGGCCGCAACAAGCGCTCGGTCACCGTCGACCTGCGTACTCCCGAAGGCCGAGACCTCGTCCGCGACCTGGCTCGGACCTGCGATGTGGTTGTGGCCAACACCCGGCCACACACCCTGACGCGCTGGGGGCTCGACTACGCCACGTTGCGCGGACTCCACGAGCGCATCGTCATGCTGCACATCACCGGCTACGGTCTCACCGGCCCGAAGTCGACCAGGCCCGGCTTCGGCACCCTCGGCGAGGCGATGAGCGGATTCGCCCACACCACAGGCGAATCCGACGGACCACCGACCCTGCCTTCGTTCATGCTCGCCGACGGAGTGGCCTCGTTGAACGCCGCCTACGCGGTGCTGATGGCCCTGTACCACCGCGATGTGCACGGTGCCGCGGGCCAGTTGATCGACATCAACCTCATCGATCCGCTGTCGCGATTGCTCGAACAGTCGCTGGTCACCTACGACCAGACCGGAACCGTCCCGTACCGGGCAGGCAACAAGTGGGACATCTCCGCCCCACGCAATACCTACCGCACCAAAGACGGCAAGTGGCTGGCGATGTCGGGCAGCGCGCCCACCATCGCGTTGCGGGTGTTCCGTGCGATCGGCAGGGCCGACCTCGCCGAGGATCCCGATTTCGCCGACCCACAGCGACGGCTCGCGCGATCGACGGAAGTGGATCGTGTTGTCGCGGAATGGATTTCGCAGCGCACACTCGCGGACACGATGGCGGTATTCGATGACGCCGAGATCGCCGCGGCCCCCGTCTACGATGTCGCGGGGCTGATCGAGGACGAGCAGATGCGCCATCGCGAAGTCTTCGTGCGCATCGAGGACGCCCAACTCGACAGCATGCTGGTGCAGGCGCCGGTGCCGCGCTTCTCCGACAACACCGGCATCGTCGACGGACTCGGTCCGCGCCTGGGTGAACACACCACCTCGGTGTTGCGCGAGCTGCTCGGCAAGTCCGACGACGAGATCGATGCCTTGCGCCGACGCGGCATCATCTGACCGGGTTCTCCCTGTGCGAAAAACAGTCCGCCCACCGCCGACCCCGACCACGCAGCGCCAAGAGCCTGTCATCGACCACCCGGTCACCACCGACCGCGCGTTCACCCGAAGCCACCCCACCAACGCTCCCCGACACCGCGGCACAATCTCACCGCGTCCACCATGCCGACAGGCCGAAACCGCCACGTCCGCAACGGAACCCCGCACGTTGACCGAAACCACCTTCGCCGACACCGATATCACCACACCGCGACGACGCCACAACACCTGGCCACACCATCCTGCCGAGAGGCCGCTATGACATCCTCGCCCGCGCTCCCCCCGCGCCGCCGGTCCGAACTAGCCACACCCGCAACCAACGACCGCATGTTCGCCAAGGCCGCCGCCTCCGACGCCGACCTGGTGTTCCTCGATCTCGAAGACGCCGTCGCCCCCGCGCTGCGCGAGCAGGCACGCGCCAAGGCGGTGACGGCGCTCAACGACCACGACTGGGGTTCGACCGCACGAGCAGTGCGCATCAACGGCATCGACACCCGGTGGGCCTACGGCGACATCATCGAGATCGTCACGGGCGCAGGCGAAAACCTCGATACGATCATCGTGCCGAAGGTCACCGCCGCCCGTGACGTCTGGTGGGTCGAGGTGTTACTGACCCAGATCGAAACGACCCTCGGGTTGACAACCCCGATCCGCCTCGAGGTACTCATCGAGGACGTGGCCGGTGTCGCCAACGCCCAGGCCATCGCCGTGGCCAGCCCTCGACTGGACGCGCTGATCTTCGGTGCGGGTGATCTCTCGGTGTCCCAACGCGCGCGGGTGGATACCAACTTCCAGCCGAGGGTCGCCTATCCCGGCGACTTCTGGCATTACGCCCGCATGCAGGTACTCACCGCCGCACGCGTCGGGGGACTTGTGGCCATCGACGCCCCCTACCCCGACTTCAAGGACGAGAAGGGATACGCCGAAACCGCGGAGCACGCCGCCGCACTGGGATTCGACGGCAAGTGGGCGATCCACCCGGCACAGATCGCGATCGCCAACGAGGTCTTCTCCCCCACCGACGCCGAAATTCAACGCGCGCGACGCAATCTGGACGCCTACCGGGCGGCAGAGGCACAGGGGCTCGGGGCGACCAGCGTCGACGGACAACTCGTCGACGCCGCGCACGTCAAGCTCGCCGAGGCGGTGCTCGCGCAGGCGAACAGTGCGTCCGACGCCTGAGCTACGCAATCACGGCGACACCGGGCAGGCGCCCGTCATGATGTTGCCGGTGTCCATCGAGGACCACCGCGGTCGCTGCCGCACGAGCTGTGCGCCAGTAAGTCTCGCTGGGCATTCGAGCGTCCGACGGTCGCTCGCTGCTCGGTGCTCGTCAGCCCTACATCGTGCGGCACTTTCATCGACTACACACCGAGAACTTCTTCTGCCTGTCCGGCCGAATCCTGCTCTACGCCAACGGAGTGGAAACACTGCTGACAGCGGGCGACTACGTGCACGCACCGGCGGGAACGATCCACAGTTTCGCCATGGACGCGCACAACACTCGGATGCTCGGCATGCTCACCACCGATGTCTTCGAACCGTTCTTCGATCGGCTGGGCGAGACCACCGACGATTCGGTGTACACCGACGGCCTCGTCGACCCCGGGACGTTCCTGACGAAACTCGGTGGTCTCGCGGACCTGGACGTCGAATTCGTCGGCCCTCCGCCGACCAGGCTGCGGGCGAGCGACCTCTGAGCGCAGGGTCGCGATCCAACCACGCTGATCCCAATCATGGCCGCCACCGGGTGCTCCGAGGACACTGGGCCGGTGACGACTACGAGCCAGCACCCCGTCGGCAGCCGCTACCGTGACCCCGAGCTGACCACGCTGCCGCGCAGCACGCCGACCATCGAGCAGCAGTTGGCCCACCGCTCGGTCCGCGCGTTTCTCGATACCCCGGTCGGCGACGACGAGCTGACCGCGCTCATCGCCGCGGCACAGTCCGCGTCGACCTCGTCGAATCTGCAAGCGTGGAGCGTGGTCGCCGTGCGTGACCCCGAACGCAAGGACCGGCTCGCGACACTGGCCGGTGACCAGGAGTTCATTCGCCGCGCGCCGCTGTTGCTGGTCTGGCTTGCCGACCTGGGCCGCGCCGGACGCTTGGCCGCGAGTCGGCGGGCCGCGCTCGAGGCGACCGAATATCTGGAGTCGACGGTCCTCGGATTCGTCGATGCATCCCTCGCCGCGCAGAACGCGGTCGTCGCCGCCGAATCACTCGGTCTCGGCGCGGTTTTCGTCGGAGCCATCCGCAACAACCCCGACGGTGTCGCCGCCGAACTGCACCTGCCCGACCGAGTCTTCGCCACTTTCGGACTCGCCGTCGGCGTGCCGGACCTCACCGAATCCGCCGGGGTCAAGCCGCGACTTCCGCAGCAGGCCGTGCTGCATCACGAGGTCTACAGCGAAGCCGGTGACGCGACGATCGAGGGCTACGACACCCGCCTGGCCGAATACAACGCCGAGCACGGTCGATCCGCGGGGTGGACCGACGCGGTGCTGAACCGGCTTCGCGACCGCGACAGCCTCAAAGGCCGACACCTCCTGCGCGAACACCTGGGGCGACAGGGGTTTCCGTCGAAGTAGACGATGCCAGGCCCCGTGTCCGAAACACCGACCTGACAGGAGAGGCGATCCCGTTGAGTGCCGAATTCCTCTGGTACATCCCCAATCAGGTCACGCCCGGCCACCGAGGCGAACCCGTCACCGCCGACCACAACAGCCTGGAAACCCTTGCCAGCCAGGCGAAGGCGCTCGAAGACCACGGCTGGAAGGGTGCGTTGGTCGGCACCGGGTGGGGTCGCCCCGACACGCTCACCGTGGCCACGGCGCTCGCGGCGCGCACCACGAGTTTCGAACCACTGGTCGCGGTCCGTCCCGGCTACTGGGCACCCGCTCACTTCGCCTCGGCGGCAGCGACGCTCGACCACCTGTCCGGCGGCAGGGTCCGGGTCAATATCGTCTCGGGCAAAGACGACCTCGCCGCCTACGGCGCGGCGGAAGAGGACCAGGCCGAACGGTACGGTCGCACCAAGGAGTTCCTTCGCCTGGTTCGTCGACTGTGGACCGAGGAGAACGTCACTCACCATGGCGACCACTATCGGGTGACCGATTCCACCGTCACACCGCGAATCACGCCGCGCCCCGGCCGAACTCACCCGACCCTCTACTTCGGCGGCGCGTCCGAGGCCGCCGAACGGGTCGCGGCGACCGAAGCCGACGTCCAGTTGTTCTGGGGTGAGCCGCTCGCCGACGTCGGTGCACGCATCGCGCGTCTGCGCGCGCTGAGCGACGAGCTCGACCGCGACCTTCCTCCGCTCGAATTCGGCCTCAGGGTCACCACCCTCGTCCGTGACACCACCGAACAAGCATGGCGGGACGCGCAAGCCAAGGTCGCGGCCATGGCGGCGAACACCACCGCCGCACCGGACCAGCACCGGGGCACCGCCGTCGGTCAACAACGCCTGCTCGACCTGGCCGCACGCGGCGAAATCCTCGACGACAACCTCTACACGGCGCCGGGCGAATACGGTGGCGACGGCGCTGGCACGACCTGGCTCGTCGGCTCCGCCCAGGACGTCGCCACATCATTGCGCAAATACCAAGACCTGGGCATCACCCACTTCGTCCTCTCCGACACCCCGTATCTCCGGGAGATCGTGCGACAAGGCGACCAACTGCTTCCACTCTTGCGCGACTGAAAGCCCTTGCGCGCAGCCGGTATTCACTACCAAGTAAGCCACCCGCAGGCGCAGGCGCGAGGTTGCGCATGCTCGCGCGAAGCGGCTTTGGCCGACATACCCTCGACCCCGAAACGGTGAACCCCCACCCAGGTGGCCGATACCGTGACGCTTGCCGTCACCCGAATACGCGACGCGGCGCCGCAGGCCGGTGCGACGACGGAGGATTCCCCCGGCACACAGGTTCCCGCGGCGCCGCGTCGGCGTAGAGCGGCCCGACTCAGCCCGTGAAGACGACTCAGCCCGTGAAGACGCTGCCACCCTTGGGGACATAGCCCAGGCGGCCCGGCTCGAGCTGGCCGATCGGGTCGCCGGAGCAATCACCGCTGGCGAACAGCGGCAACGGGGTGTCGGTTTCGTTGCTGACGGTGATCTGGAAGGTCGTCAGCAGAGTGTTGTCGGCGAGCAGGCAGCCCGTCGGGTCCTGGTGTGCCTCACCGTTCAGACCGACGATGCCGGTCACCGCGTTCGCGGTGCCCGGCGCCAACATCGCGACGGCACCCGCCACCGCGAGCGCGCCGACAAACCCAGCAGTCCGAATCATTCGTGTCTCCAGTCCTTTTCGATACCGGCCAACCCCGAAGCCGATATACGGCGTTGCATTGCGCCTGCGATTGTGTCAGATACGCCACTCGGGAGGGAACTCCTCGCGGCCGAGGGACTTGCGCCACGTCGACGTTTACCGCCACCACCACCGGGTAGTCATCGGGAGAAGTGACTCTCGTCGTGTGCACCAACGGGGTGGTACGGGTGGGTCGGGTTCGTGGAGTCTCGGGTGGCTAGGAGAAGAGGGTGGCGGTTGTACTCGTGCTGCAAGCACGTGGGCTGGGTGATCTGCTCACCTCCATCCCTGCCCTGCGCGCACTGCGCCGGGCCAAGCCACACGATCGCATAGTCCTCGCCGCACCGCATCGCCTCAAGCCGATCGTCGATCTCATCGCCTCCGTCGACGCCATGGCACCCACCCCGGAACCAGGCGCACTCCGATGGGACGGCCCCGGCCCCGACCTCGCGGTCAATCTGCACGGACCGAGTACCGAAAGCATCATCGGTCTCGTCAAGACCGAACCCCGGCGCATCCTCAGCTACCGGAACGCGGCCTTCCCCGACGTGACGGGCCCGCAGTGGCAACCCGAGATGCACGACGTCGACCGCTGGTGTCATCTCCTCGAATCCGACGGGATCAGCGCCGACCGCCGCAACCTCGGACTCATGCCGCCGGTTTCGGCCACCAACCGCAGCGATTGCGTCGTCGTCCACGTCGGCGCGGGCGCACCCGCGCGCCGCTGGCCCGCCGATCGCTTCGCCACCGTGGTGCGCCACCTCCGCGTGCTCGGCCGTCAGGTCGTGCTCACCGGAGACGACAACGAACGCGCCCTCGCACTGAACATCGCGACCAGCGCCGGCCTGCCGACCGACCGCGTGCTCGCGGGGGAACAGAACCTCATCGAACTCGCTGCCACCATCGCCGAGGCACCGCTGGTGATCTCGGGCGATACCGGGGTCGCGCACCTGGCCACCGCCTTCGGCACCCGCACCGTGCTGCTGTTCGGGCCCACCCCGCCGCGCTGGGGCGGGCCACCGCCGCACCTACTCAATCGGCACGCTGTGCTTTGGGCAGGCGATACCGGTGACCCGTTCGCCCAGACACCCGACCCCGGCCTGCTGCGCATCGGGGTCACCGAAGTGATCAACGCCGTCGACAAGCAGCTCAACCACCGCGGCGGGCACAGCATCGGGACCGACGAGCGCCGCGCGCCCTACCGTCGGGTCGGCTGACAAGCCTTCCTGGCGAGACCTTCGCACGCGCGGATCAGCGCACGTCTCGGGCCGACAGGGGCCGATCCCCCGCAACATCATCGTGGCCTCCCTCGGAGCTACCCGATGAACTCACCTTTCGGCGAAGTCGTCCACTGAACCCTCGCGAGGTTCCCCGCACAGAGCCAGGCGCCCGCGCGCGGCCATACCCCGGTATGAGCTACGGATCGCGCTGCGGCGGGACGCCTTTGGGCGCCTGCGATTTCTAGCGTCGAGGCATGGTCACCTCGGAACCCACCGCACGCCCGCAGCACGAGCTGCCGGCCACGCGACAGCCTGGCCGCGGTCGGGCCCTGCTCGACGCCACCGTCACACTGCACCGCCCCCTGCTCGGTATGGTCGCGCTCATGGCGGGGCTGGCTGTGGTCTGCCTCGGTGGACTACTGGTCGACGACCGTATGTTGCTCGGCGAGTCGGTGTGGGTGAAACCCCTCAAATTCGCCCTCGCCTTCGGCGTCTACGGCCTCACCCTGGCGTGGCTGCTGTCGTTGCCGCACAAGGGAAGCCGCGCCACCTGGTGGCTCGGTGTCGTCTTCGCGATCACCGGCGTGCTCGACGTCGGTGTGATCGCCTTGCAGGCCGCGCGTGGCAGCTTCAGCCACTTCAACAACCTCGACACCGACCCGGTGAACCAGTTCGCGCAGCGGGTGTTCATGTCCGGCGTACCCGGCCTTTTCCTGGCCAGCGTGCTCATCATGCTGATCCTGTCCTGGCAGCGCCTGCTCGATAGGCCGACCGCACGCGCCATCCACGCCGGCCTCGCGCTGGCCGTCGCTGCCATGGCCATCGGCTACCTGATGGGGTTCACCGGCAAACAGCTGGTGCACGACAGCAGCGGGCAACTCGTCGAACTGATCGCCGGCCACACCGTGCTACCCGACGGCTCCGAACTGGTCGCCAGGGACGGACTGCCCGGCATGCCACTGACCCACTGGAGCACGGTCGGCGGCGACCTGCGCATTCCCCACTTCGTCGGGTTGCACGCCATCCAGGCGCTGCTGCTCGCCGTGGTGGTGCTGGCCAAGCTGGCACCGCGCTACCCGTGGTTGCGCGACGAGCGCGCACGGGCACGGGTGATCGGCGTGCTGGCACTCGGGTGCGCCGCCACCCTGTGGTTGGTGCTCTGGCAGGCGTTGCGCGCCCAGCCACTGGTGCATCCCGACGGCCTGACACTCGCCTTGTTCGGCGGACTCGTCCTCGCCGTGGCCGGGCTACTGCGCGTTGCCTACCTACGCAGTCGCGAGGACGGCGAGGGTGCGCACGAACGCCGAACCGCGACGACGAGCTGATCTCTTACAGCACAAGAACTTACACAGTCCGACAGCGAAGAGGACGGGTCGGCGGCGACCATCACCGCAGCCGCTCGGCCTCTTTCGCCAATTCGAGCAAGGTCTTGCCCAGCATGGTCAGCTCCTCCGGCGTAGCGCCCTCCTCGATCGCCGTGGTGATGTCCTCGGCGGCACATCTCGCGGCGAACCAGCGGTCGGCGATATCGGCCGCCTCCTGCGCGCTGAGCACCACCGAGTCATCGGGAATCCCCGTGCCCTTCAAACTATTTCGGCGTTCATATGCCCGTTGACGGCAGGACTGACGACAGTACCGGCGACGACGACCGGCCTCGGATTCGGTGATCTCCCGCCCACACCACAGGCAGGACAGCAGCAGGCGGCGCGACATGACGCAAAAGACTAGTAGTTCAGACGCCCGATCGCGAAGTCGCGGTAGGAAACCCCACTCCCGCAGGGCAGCGCGCGCGGCCCGCGATCGCGCGGCAAATCGCCGCGAGACGGGCGCGAGCGGAGCCGAAGACGGCTACCACTACAATGGAACGGTTCACTGCGGCCACGTCGGGAACTATCGGCGCAGGCCCGTGCGTTACACCAGAGGTCAAGCGGACGCACCGTGCTCATCGCCGACCGGTCAGCAACACGACCGGCGCGGAACTGGGCGGCACACGCAACAAGACTCGAGCACACAGGGAGAGGCACACCATGGCAGATCGCGTACTCCGGGGCAGTCGGCTCGGAGCGGTGAGCTACGAGACCGATCGCGACCACGACCTGGCCCCACGGCGGATCGCACGCTATCGGACCGAGAGCGGCGAGGAATTCGACGTCCCGTTCGCCGACGATGCCGAAATCCCGCCCACCTGGCTCTGCCGTAACGGCCAGGAAGGCGAGCTGATGGAGGGCACCACCCAGGAGGCCAAGAAGGTCAAGCCGCCGCGCACCCACTGGGACATGCTGCTGGAACGGCGCAGCAAGGACGAGCTGGAAGAGCTGCTCAAGGAGCGTCTCGACCTGCTCAAGACCCGCCGCCGCGGTGCCTGAGCGCCCAGCGCGTAGCAAGCACGAACGAAAGCCGCCCCCGTCCTAGCGACGGGGGCGGCTTTCGTCGAATCCCATTCGTTGAGTCCGTAGTGTCCGTGGACTCCGGAGGTGTCAGTGGCTGGCGACCTTGCGGTAACGCATCAACGCCAACGGGACGACGACCACCAGGATGACCACCGAGCAGATCACCGCGTACTCCACGCAGTGCTCCGCGGGCCACCCCGTCGACGGGACGAACGACGGTGGGGAGTCGTTCTCGAACAACTTGCGACCCGCCCCGGCCACGGCCGTGATCGGGTTCCATTCGGCGATCACGCGCAGCGGACCGGGCAGCGTCTCGGCGGAGATGAACGCCGAGGAGATGAACGTCAACGGGAACATCCAGATCAATCCCGCGCTCTGCGCCACCTCGACGGTCGGCGCGTACAGGCCGGTGAGCGCGCCGATCCACGACATGGCGAACGCGAACAACAGGATCACCGCGAAGGCGAGCACCGCGTCCCACACACCGCCGTGGATGCGCCAGCCGACGAGATACCCGCAGGCGACCATCACCGCCAGACTCAGGATGCTCACCACGAGATCGGACAGGGTACGACCCATCAACACCGCAAGCCGCGACATGGGCAGCGTGCGCATCCGGTCGATGATGCCCTTCTGCAAGTCGTTGGCGAGGCCGACCGTGGTGAACGCAGCGTTGAAAGCCACTGTCTGCGTGAAGATTCCGGCCAACAAGAACTCACGGTACTGTCCGCCGCCCAGCGAAGCGCCGAAGACATAGGCGAACAGGAACACGAACATCAGCGGCTGGACGGTCGCGGTGACCAGCAGCGTCGGCACCCGCAGGATGGTGAGCAGGTTCCGGTAGGCGACGATCGCGCTGTCGCGGAACACCCGCAGCCGGGGGCCGCGGTCCGGCTCCACCGAGTGCGATGTGGGCCAGGTGTCGAGCTTCGGGGAATCGTCCCCGACCACAGCCGTGCTCACGACAGGATCTCCTCTTGAACGTCGTCGGTTTCCGGTTCGCTGTCCGCGGTCTCGCGCGCGGGAGTGCCGGTGAGAGAAAGGAATACGTCATCCAGGCTGGGGCGGTGTACCTTCGCGTCGAGCACCCAGACCCCGGCGTCGTCGAGCCTGCGCAACGCCTCCACCATCGTGCGTGAAGCATCACCCACCACGATCGACACCTCGTCGGTGCCCGGTTCGTGGCTCGGCTCCCCGACGCCGACCTGAGCGAGCACCGACAAGGCCGGTGCAACCTGTTGCCCTGGCGTCAACGTGACGGTGAGCCGGTCGCCACCGATCGAGGTCTTCAGCTCGTCGGCCGAGCCGCGCGCGATCACGTGGCCGTGGTCGATCACGGTGATCCGGTCGGCCAGCTGATCGGCCTCCTCGAGGTACTGCGTGGTGAGCAGCACGGTCGTGCCGTCGCTGACCAGGTCGCCGATGACCCGCCACACGTCCAACCGGCCACGCGGGTCGAGGCCGGTGGTCGGCTCGTCGAGTACCACCACCGCGGGCTTGGCGACCAGGGCACCCGCGAGATCGAGCCGCCGCGCCATGCCACCGGAATAGGTGCCCGCCCTGCGGTCGGCCGCGTGCTCCAACTGGAATTCGCCGAGCAGTTCCCGTGCGCGTGCGGACGCCTTCTGCTGCGACATCCCGTACAGCCGCGAGATCATCCGCAGGTTCTCGTATCCGGTCAGGTTCGCGTCCACCGCGGCGTACTGACCGGACAAGCCGATCCTGCGCCGCACCGCCGCGGGGTCGCGCAAGACATCGACCCCCGCGACGCGCACCGAACCCGCGTCGGGTTTCAACAACGACGTCACGATCCGCACGGTCGTCGTCTTGCCGGCCCCGTTCGGTCCGAGCAGGCCCATCACCGTGCCCTCTGGTATCTCCAGATCGATCTCGTCGAGTACCCGGGTCCGGCCGTAGTTCTTGACCAGGCCGTGCACTTGCACCGCCACACTCACGCGCGATTCTCCTTCGTCTCCGACATGATGTTCGTGCTCTGTTCCAGCGCCGCCCGCACGATCGGCCCGATGACGTCGAGTGAATCCGGCGCCGTCATGGCCGAGTGCGTGCAGCGCACGTCGTGATCGTCGATAGCGCCGGTGACGAACGGTCGCCACGCACCCGCCCTGCGACGCGGGTCGTTGATGTTGATGTCGTCCTCGACCGCGGTGAAGAACAGCAGGTCGCCGTCGAAGGAACGCGGCTGGAAGCCTTGCGCGAGCTCCGCGCCGTTGGCGTATCCCGCGTACAACCGCTCCAGTTGCTCGAGGGTGAGCGCCGCGAAGGCGCCCGGCTGGTCGACCACGAGTTGTGCGGCCTCGCCCAGTGTCATCGAGGAGTCGATCGCCGCACCGTCGAAGTCGCCGCCGCCGAATTCGCCGATGATCTCCGACATGCTCGGCATCGCGGAATCCATCAGGTCTTCGGTCAGCCGGTGGCTGTCGAGCATCGACAACAGCGCGACCTCGTCGCCCGATTCGCGTAACTGCACCGCCATCTCGTGGGCGATCAGGCCGCCCAACGACCAGCCGAGCAGGTGGTAGGGACCCTGCGGCTGGATCGACTTGATCTGTGCCACATAGTGTTGCGCGGCCTCGGCGAGCGAGGAGTAACCCCGCTCCCCCGCCACATGCGGCGACTGCACGCCGTACACCGGCTGATCCGACGCCAGGTGTGGCAACAGCCCGGTGTAGCACCAGGACAGACCGACACCGGGGTGCACGCAGAACAGCGGCGCCTTGTCCGTCGCCGCGGTGACAGGGCGGATCGGCAACACCGGTGCCAGTGCGGAAGCGAGGGCCGTTTCCGGCGCGCCCTCAGTGTCGTCGAGGCGCGCGGCGATCGCCGCCGGGCTCGCCGCACCGAACATCACCTGCACCGGAAGATCGATGCCTTCCTCGCGCAGTTGCGCGACGACCTTCGTTGCCAGCAGCGAGTTGCCGCCGAGCTCGAAGAATCCGTCGTCCGCGCCGACCTTCTCGATACCGAGGGCCGTGGCGAAGGCGGCACACACGAGTTCCTCGTTCGGTGTGCTCGGCGCGCGGTAGCCCTCGCCCGCGGTGAACACGGGCTCGGGCAGCGCCTTGCGGTCCAGCTTGCCCACCGGGCTCAGCGGCACCCGGTCCAACAGCATGATCGACTGCGGCACCATGTAATTCGGCACCAGACCCGACACGTGCGTGGTCAACTCGGCCACGCTCGGTGCGCTGCCGTCGCGCGGCTTCACATACGAGACCAGCGCGGTGACGCCCGCGGTGGTCCGATGTCCGATCGTCGTGCTGAACTCCACGTCGCCGTGGCGAGCCAACGCGGCGTCGATCTCGCCGAGTTCGATACGGAAGCCGCGGATCTTGACCTGGTGATCGGTGCGGCCGACGTACTCGATGTCGCAGGGCGCGACCGACTCTTCGACGCTCTCGGCCTGCTGCGCCCACCAGCGCACCAGGTCACCGGTGCGATACATGCGCTCGCCCGGCTTGCCGTACGGGTTGGCGACGAAGCGCTGAGCGGTCAGACCGGGCCGGTTGAGGTAGCCGCGAGCCAGCACCGAACCGGCCAGATGCAGCTCACCGGTGACACCCACCGGAGCCGGGTGCAGGCGCGAGTCGAGCACGGCCGCACCGACACCACGGATCGGGCCGCCGATGGTGATCGGGCCGCCCGCCACCATCGGCCGCGAGATCACCGTGACGATGGTCGTCTCGGTCGGGCCGTAGACGTTGTACAGGTTCCGGTTCGGCGCCCAGCGGGTGACCAGGTCCGGCGGCAGCGCCTCACCACCGACGAGCACGTGCTGCAAGTCGGTGACTCCGGCCGGGTCGACCGTGCCCAGCGCCGAGGTGGTGATGAAGGCGTGCGTGATGCCCTCGTCGATGAACACCCGACCCAGCTCCGCACCGCCGACCACCCCGTCGGGGGTGATCACCAGAGTCGCCGCGCCGCCGAGTGCGAGCAGCAGATCGAGCATCGCAGCGTCGAAACTCGGCGTCGCGAAGTGCAGCACCCGTGAATCCGGTCCGACGTCGAAGCGTTGCGCGGTCTCGGCGGCGAAGTTGGACAGCCCGCCGTGGGTGACCACCACGCCCTTGGGCGTTCCGGTGGACCCCGAGGTGTAGACGACGTAGGCGGGGTTGTCCACACGCAGCGCCACCGTGCGTTCGTCGTCGGCGATCGGGGCGTCCGAGGCCGCGAGCACGAGATCCCGGTTCGCGGGTTCGTCCAGCACAATCCACTTCCCGCCACCGGGCAGCCGGTCACGGTGTGCGGTGAGGGTGATGCCCAGTGCCGCACCGGAATCCGACAGCATGTGCTCGATGCGGTGCTGCGGGTAGTTCGGGTCGACCGGCACGAAAGCCGCACCGGCCTTGGTGACCGCGAGCACCGTGGCGACCGACTCGAACGAGCGCGGAATACCCAGTGCCACCAGTGATTCCGGACCGATCCCCGCGTCGATGAGCACCCGTGCGAGCCGGTTCGACCAACGATCGAGCGCGGCGTAGGTGACGCGTTCGCCGTCGGCGACCAGCGCCACCGCAGCCGGGTCGGCACGCGCCGCTCGCGCGAACACCTCGGGGAAGGTGACGGGTCGATCGGCCTGCGCACCCTGCACCTGGGCCAGGCTCGACCATTCCGCGTCATCGAGCAGTTCCAGATCGCCGACGGCCGTGGCAGGGCTGGCGGCGATCGCGCCGAGCAGCCGCACCAACCGCTTGCCGAGCCGCAGCGCGGTCGACTCCTCGAACAGATCGGCGGCGTAGTTCACCGACAGCCGGATGCCCGCAGGCTCCCGATCGGCGTTCCTGGTTTCGGTGAGCGTGAACTGCAGGTCGAACTTCGCGATACCGGTGTCGATGTCCTCGGCCTCGATCCGCAAGCCGGGCAGTTCCAGCAGACCCGTGGAGTCGCTGCCGACCGAGAGCATCACCTGGAACAGCGGGTGATGCGCCTGCGACCGACCGGGATTGAGCACCTCGACCAGACGCTCGAACGGCAGGTCCGCATTGGCGAACGCATCGAGATCGCCGTCGCGCACCTCGTGCAGCAACTCGGTGAATCCCGCGTCGGCATCGATCCCCGTGCGCAGCACCAGCGTGTTGACGAACATGCCGACCATGCGGTCGAGCGCGGGATCGCCGCGCCCCGCGATCGGAGTACCGACGGTGATGTCGTCGGTCGCGGTCATCCGGTGCAGCAGCACCGCGAGCGCGGCGTGCAGCACCATGAACATGCTGACGTTGTTGTTCGCGGCGATGGCGCTCAGTTCGCGGTGCGTACCCGGTTCGACCGTGCACTCCACGATGCCACCACGGTAGGACGGCGTCGGCGGACGCGGCCGGTCGGCGGGCACGCTGAGCAGTTCGGGGCTGGCCGCGAGCGTGCCGCGCCAGTAGTCGAGCTGCTTGGCGATCGCGGACTCGGGGTCGTCCTCGGCGCCGAGCGAATCCTGTTGCCACAGGGTGAAGTCCGCGTATTGCACGGGCAGCTCGGCCCAGTCCGGCTGCTGCTGCGCGCAGGCCGCGCGGTAGGCGGTCGCGATATCGACCGCGAGCGGCTCCAGCGACCACCCGTCCATCGCGATGTGATGGACGACCAACACGAGGATGTGCTCGTCGGACTGCTCCGCGGTGTCCGTGCCGGTCACCGTGATCAGCTCGGCTCGCAACGGAACCTCGTCGGCCAGATCGAAACCGGGTGTGGCCGAACGACGTACACGTTCGGCGACTTCGTCCGGCGCGGCAACGCTGGTACGCAGTGCGATCGCCGCGGCGTCCTGATCGAGCACGACCTGCGTCGGCTCGCCCTCGGACTCCGGGAACACTGTGCGCAGGGTCTCGTGCCTGGTCTGCACCGCGTGCAGCGCCGAAGCCAGGGCCTCGGTGTTCAGGTCGCCGGTCATCCGCAGCACCATCGGCACGTTGTAGGCGCCGCCGGATTCGCCGACGCCGCCGATGTCATTGAACCGGTTGAGGAACCACAGCCTGCGCTGCGCCGCCGACAACGGAATCCGGTCCGGCCGCTCCTGACGAACCAGCGGGGGCCGCGCCGACTCCTCGGCCGTCCCCGTTTCGAGCAGTTCGGCGAGCCCGGCCACGGTCGGTGCCGCGAACACCGCACGCACCTCGAGCCGGATATTGGTCGCGGCCGCGATCCTCGACACGAGTTGGGTGGCGAGCAACGAGTTGCCGCCGATGTCGAAGAAGCTGTCGTCGGCACGCACCGTCGACACGCCGAGCAGTTCACCGATCACCTCGGCGACCAGTGTCTCCGACGCGGTCTGCGGCGCACGGCCCTCGATCTCCGCGACGAAACGCGGTTCGGGCAGTGCCGCGGTGTCCAGCTTGCCGACCGGTGTCAACGGAATGCGGTCGAGCACGGTGATACTCGCGGGCACCATGTAACCGGGCAACACGTGCGCGACGTGGGCGCGAACCGCATCCACGTCGACGGTGTCGCCCGCCGCCTGCACATACGACACGACGCGATCGACTCCCGCGACCCGACGCACCTCGGTGTGCGCGAACCGTACCTCGGGGTGGGCGCTCACCGCTGCGGTGATCTCGCCGAGTTCGATGCGGAAGCCACGCACCTTCACCTGGTGGTCGCTGCGGCCGAGGTAGACCAGCTCGCCTTCGGCGTTCCAGCGCACCACGTCACCGGTGCGGTACAGACGTTCACCTTCGGGGCCGTACGGGTCGGCGACAAAGCGCGTCGAGGTGAGTGCGACACGATCGAGGTAGCCGCGCGCCACACCGTAACCACCGAGGTACAACTCGCCGGGAACTCCCACCGGCACCGGACGCAACCGCTCGTCCAACACCAGGGCACGGGCATCGCGCACGAGCGAGCCGATGGTGACCGGGCGATCGGGCGTCAGCTCACTGATCGTAATGACGATCGTCGTCTCCGTGGGGCCGTAGCCGTTGAACATCCGACGTCCCGGCGCCCACCTGGCCACCAGGTCGGGTGCGCACGCCTCGCCGCCGACCATCACCGCGCGCAGATCCGGCAGCGCCCAGCGGTCCCGGTCGACGGTCGCCAACGCCGCGGGCGTCATGAAGGTGTGCGTGATCCGCTCGCGCTCCATCAGCGCGCCGAGCTCGTCACCGCCGTACACATCCGGCGGGCACAGCACCATCGTCGCGCCCGACCCGATCGCCAGCAACAGATCGAGCACGGCGGCATCGAAGCTCGGTGACGCGAAATGCAAAGTGCGCGAATCGGTGTCGACGGCCATCCGGTCGCGCAGCTCGTCGGCGAAGTTCGAAACGCCACCATTGGTGACGGCCACGCCCTTCGGGGTTCCGGTCGAGCCCGAGGTGTAGATCACGTACGCGAGGTCGGCGATTCCGGTGCTGCGCCGCCGCTCGGCGTCGGTCACCGTGGTGTCGTCCCGAATGTCCAACTCGGTGCGCACATCGAGGTCGTCGAGGAGCAACCACTCCGTGTGTGTCCCGCCGTTCCCGTTCGCCGACACCGTCGCACCGCGCAGCGTCGACGCCTCGGCCGACACCGTGACACCCACCGTGCATTCTGCGTCGGTGAGCATGTGCCTGATCCGATCGGCAGGGTAGCGCGGGTCGACCGGCACGAACGCCGCGCCGGCCTTCGCGACGGCGAGCGCTGTCGTCACCGAGTCCAGCGAGCGGGTCAGCCCGAGGGCGACCCGGTCGTCCACTCCGATGCCTCGGGCGATCAGCACCCTGGCCAGCCGGTTGGCGCGGCGGTCCAGCTCGGCGTAGGTCACCTCGCCGCCGTCGGATCGCACGGCGACACGATCGCCGTGCGCGGCGACGGTGGCGTCGAACAGACCCGACAGCGTGCGCCGATCGGCACCGCGCGGTCCGTGCGCCGGGCTCAACAGCCTGCGCTCGCGCTCGGTACGAGTGTCGATGTCGCGCACCAGGACTCGCGCCTCGGTGGTGACGGCACCCAACACCCGCAGGAAGCGGTCGGTCATCGTCTCGATGGTCGAGGCATCGAACAGCTCGGCCGCGTAGACGAATTCGAAGCCACGCTCGGAATCGCCTGCGGTCGCGCCGTTCTCGGTGACTCGCAGTTCCAGATCGAACTTCGCCAACGCGATGTCGAGCTCCTCGGCGCGCAGCGCGAGGCCCGGCAGTTCCAGAACCGGTACCGGGCCGTCCTGCACGCTCAACGCCACCTGGAACAGCGGAGGACGACCGGTCGAACGCGCGTCCCGACCCAGCTCGTCCACGATGCGCTCGAACGGCACGTCGGCATTCGCCAACGCCGCGAGTTCGGTATCGCGATCGGCACGCAGTAACGCGGCGAACGTGGAATCGGGGTCCACGTCCGAACGCAGTACCAGCGTGTTGACGAACATGCCGACCAACTCGTCCAACTTGGTGTCGGTGCGACCGGCGACCGGCGTGCCGATCACGATGTCGCGACCACCGGTGACCGAACGCAACAGCACCGCGAGCGCCGTGCGCAGCACCATGAACATGCTGACGCCTTGCGCCTTGGCCAGTCCGTCGAGTCCACGCAGCACCTCGTCGGGCACCGTGAAGCGCACGGTACCCGCCTGATTCGACGGCTCAGCGGGACGCGCGCGGTCATACGGCAAAGGCAGTTCGTCCGGCACGTTCGCCAGTGCCTCGCGCCAGTAGGCGAGCTGGGTGCCCGCCACACTCTCGGGATCGGTTTCGTCGCCGAGGCATTCGCGTTGCCAGAGCCCGAAGTCGGCGTACTGCACGGGAAGTGGCGTCCACTCGGGTGCCGCGCCCCCGGAGCGCGCCGCGTAGGCGAGGGCGAGATCCCTGGTGAGGGGCCCGAGCGACCAGCCGTCGGCCGCGATGTGGTGCAACGCGATGCCGAGCAGGTAGCGCCGAGGTGCGGTGCGCAGCAGCGTCACTCGCAGCGGCACCTGGGTGGTGAGGTCGAATCCGGTGCGCGCGAGGGTGTCCAAAGCGGAGCGCGCGCCCACGTCGTCGGTGTCTATCGGCGTCGTCGTCGGCAGCGCCCGCGCGGTGGGCAACACCTGTTGGTGCGCGCCGAGGTGGTCTTCGGGGAAGATCGTGCGCAGTACCTCGTGCCGCTCCACCAGGTCGGTGAGCGCGGCACCGAGCGCGTCCACGTCGAGTTCGCCCGCGACTCGAAGGACGAACGCGATGTTGTAAGCACTCGATTCCGGCGCGTACCGGTTGAGGAACCACAGCCGCTGCTGCGGCAGCGACAGCGGAACCCGGTCGGGTCGAGGATCGTGCACCCGCAGCGGCGGACGCAGGGTGTCCGGCGCGGCGAGCAGCTGTTCGGCGATCGCCGCTACCGTCGGTGCCTCGAAGATCATCCGCACCGGCAGGTCCACCCCGAAGTGGGTGTGCAACGCCGCCGCGAGCCGCGTGGCCAGCAGCGAGTTGCCGCCGATGTCGAAGAAGCTGTCCTCGGCGCCCTCGACCCGATTGCCGAGCACCTCACCGAAGACGGCGGCCACCTGGATCTCGAGATCGGTGTTCGGCGCGCGGGACGCGCCGACTGCGACGAAGACCGGCTCCGGCAATGCCTTGCGGTTCACCTTGCCGGTCGGTGCCAGCGGCAGCTCGTCGAGCACGGTGAGCGAAGCGGGAACCATGTATCCGGGCAGGCGGCCACGGGCGGTATCGAGCACCGATTCCGGGGTGAGGGCCTCGGTGGCGGTCACATACGAGGCGAGACGCGGTTGGCCTTGTTCGTCGGTGTGCACCACAGTGAGCGCGAACTCGATACCGGGATGCTCGCGCAGCGCGTGATCGATCTCGCGCAGTTCGATGCGGAAACCGCGAATCTTGATCTGGTCGTCGATCCGGCCGAGGAAGCGCAGGTCACCGTTGGCGTTCACGACCACGAGGTCGCCGGTACGGTACATCCGCTCGCCGCGGCGCCCGAGCGGGTTCGCCGGGAAACGGGAAGCGGTGAGCCCGTTCCTGCCGTGGTAACCACGCGCGAGGCCAGGTCCGGACAGATACAGCTCACCCGGCGTGCCCGGCGGTACGGGGTGCAGCCTGGTGTCGAGCACGAACAGCCGCATGCCGCGCACCGGATTACCCAGTGGCACCGGCTCTCCCGCCACCATCGGCGCACTCGCGGTCGCCGCGACGGTCGCCTCCGACGGGCCGTACATATTGTGCATGCGCCGTCCGCGCGACCAGGTCGAGACCAGCTCCTCCGAGGACGCCTCGCCACCGACGATCACAGTCTCCAGCGTCTCGAGTCCTGCGGTCGGCACCGTCGCCAACGCCGCCGGGGTGACGAACGCGTGGCTGATCCGTTCCTCGCGCAGCAAGGTGGCCAGTTCCGCGCCGCCGTACATGCCCGAGGGAGCCACCACGATCGTGGCCCCCGCGGCGAAACCGAGCAGCAGCTCCAGCACCGACGCGTCGAAGCTCGGCGACGAGAAGTGCAGCGTCCGTGCGGAATCCGTGACCCGGAACCGATGACGTTGCTCGTGCGCGAGCGAGGAGATCCCGGCGTGGGTGACCACGACGGCCTTCGGCTTGCCGGTCGAGCCCGAGGTGTAGATGAGGTAGGCCGGATGACTCACCCGCAGCGGGTGGCGCCGGTCGACATCGGTGATCGCGCGGGTGGTGTGATCGGCGCAGGCCACGGCCAGTTCCGGTGAACCGAGCACCAACCAGTCGACGCCGGTCCTGCGGTGTTTGCCGCCCGCCGCCTGCCACTCCGGCATCGCGACCAGGCTGGTGGCGTCGGTGAGTCCGAGCGTCGCGCCGGAATCACCGAGCATGTGCGCGATGCGCTCGCTCGGGTAGCTCGGATCGACCGGCACATACGCGGCGCCGGTCTTGGCGACCGCCCAGATCGCCGCGATGGAATTGAGCCCACGCGGCAGGCCGATGGCGACCACCACTTCCGGTCCCGCACCGCGCGCGATCATGGCGCGCGCCAACCGATTCGACATCTCGTCGAGCTCGCGGTAGGTGGTGTCGATGCCGAGGTAGCGCACCGCAACCCCGTCGGGCATGCGCTGGGCGACCTCGGTCAGCAGACGCGGCAGGGTGCAGAACGGCTCGGCGGGCGCGGCCGGAATGGGCGCCAGCTTGTCGGCTTCCCTGCGGTCGAGGATCGCCAGGTCACCGACCGGCAGGTCGGGGGTCGCCACTACGGCGCCGAGCACCGCGACGAACCTGCGCGCGAACGATTCGACCGTCTGCGTGTCGAAGATGTCGGTGGCATAACCGAATTCGGCCGACAACGGGCCGTCACCGGCGTCGTCGCGCACCACCAGTTGCAGGTCGAACTTCGCCACATCGGAGTCGATCGCGAGCACCTCGGCGCGCACATCGGGCAGGTCGATCCGCAGATCGGGTGCGCGGTCATAGGAAAGCATCACCTGGAACAACGGGTGGCGCGCCGCCGAACGCTCCGGGTTCACCACCTCCACCAGTCGCTCGAACGGCACGTCGGCGTTGGCGAAGGCGTTGAGGTCGGTTTCGCGGACCACGTCGAGCATCCGCCCGAATCCCGCGTCCGGCTCGACCTGAGTGCGCAGGACCAGCGTGTTCACGAACATGCCGACCAGCTCGTCGAGCGCGGGGTCGGAGCGGCCAGCGATCGGAGTGCCGATGCTGATGTCGGTACTCGAGCAGATCCGCGACAGCAGCGTAGCCAAGGCCGCGTGCAGCACCATGAACATGCTGACGCCACGCGCCGCGGCGAGTTCGCCTGCGGCGCGCCGGATCTCGGGATCAATGGTGAATTCGACCCGGCCACCGGTCGTCGAGCGCTGACGCGCGCGCGGCCGGTCCAGCGGCAGGTCCAACTGATCGGGCAGGCCCTCCAGCGCCGAACGCCAGTAGGTGAGCTGACGACTCAACGCACTGGACGGATCGGATTCCGCGCCGAGTAGTTCACGCTGCCACAGCGAGAAGTCCGCGTACTGCACCGGGAGTGGTGTCCACCGCGGTGCCACACCCTCCGCACGCGCGGCGACCGCCACCATCAGGTCACGGGCCATGGGCGCGATCGACCAGCCGTCACCCGCGATGTGGTGCAACACCACCAGCAGCAGATGCCGGTCGGGTGCCGTGCGGTAGAGCGCGACCCTGATCGGCGACTGCGTACGCAGGTCGAAGCCGGCACCGGTGAATTCCGCTGCCGCGGCGGCCAACTCGTCCTCGGTCGCATCGATCGGATCGAGTGTGAGTTCGATCTCCTCGACCGGCTGGATGCGCTGGTAGGGCCCCTCGGTGGATTCGGGGAAACTGGTGCGCAGGCTCTCGTGCCGGACCACCACATCGTGCAACCCCGCACGCAGGGCCCCGACGTCGAGCGGACCGTCCACCCGCAGGGCCAGCGGCATGTTGTAGGCGGCCGAGTGCTCGGCGAAACGGTTGAGAATCCACAACCGCTGCTGCGCCAGCGACAGCGGCACCCGCTCCGGGCGCTGCCCCGCGACCAGCTTCGGCGAGGCGACGTCGCTGGTCTGGGCGGCGAAACGCTGCGTGAGCGTCTCGATGGTCGCCGCCTCGAACAGGTCGCGGATAGTCACCCCGGTGCCGAACGCGGCATTGATCCGCGCGACCGCGCGCGCGGCGATCAGCGAGTTGCCGCCGAGCTCGAAGAAGTTGTCCTGTACGCCGATCCGGTCGATCTCGAGCAGCTCGACGAAAATTCCGGCGAGCACCCTTTCCACCTCGGTGCGCGGTTCGGCACTGGGCCGGATGGTCCGTGCGGCCGCGTGGGGGGCGGGCAGCGCCTTGCGGTCGATCTTGCCGTTGCCGCTCAATGGCAGTTCGTCGAGTTCGATCAACGTCGTGGGCACCATGTAGGCGGGCAGGGTGCTGTGCAGGCCGGTGAGCACCGACACCGTGTCGATCGGGTCGTCACCCGTATCCGAACGGGCGACCACGTAGCCGACAAGCTCGTCACCCGTGCGGCCCGCGTGCGCGACACACACCGCACGCGCGATCCGCTTTTCGGCGAGCAGCGCGGCCTCGACCTCGCCGAGTTCGATCCGCAGGCCGCGGATCTTCACCTGGAAGTCGCTGCGGCCCATGTACTCCAGGACGCCGCTGTCCGCTACGGCGTGCGCGCCCACCGGCGTGCGATCGAGCTGCCAGCGCGCCAGGTCACCGGTGCGGTACATCCGGGCTCCACCCGCGAACGGGTTGGCCACGAACCGATCCGAGGTGAGCCCGGACTGTCCGAGATATCCGCGCGCCAGCTGAGCACCCGCCAGATACAGCTCACCGACCACCCCCGGCGGAACCGGTTGCAGTCGGGAATCCAGCACATAGGTTTGCGTATTCCACACCGGTGCGCCGATCGGCACACTCACCGGATCCGGCTCGCACGGCCAGTAGGTGACGTCGACGGCGGCCTCGGTGGGACCGTACAGATTGTGCAGCTCGGTCTCGGGCAGCACGCGATAGAAGTCGCGGACCGTCGCGGCCGGTAGTGCTTCACCACTGCAGAACACCCTGCGCAGCACCGAAGAACCGCTGACATCCGCCTCGGTGACGAACACCGAAAGCATCGACGGCACGAAGTGCGCTGTGGTGACGCCCTTCTCGGCGATGACCCGGGCGAGATAGGCCGGATCCCGGTGGCCCTCCGGCGCGGCGAGTACGAGCCGTGCGCCGATCTGCAAGGGCCAGAAGAACTCCCACACCGATACGTCGAAGGTAGCCGGGGTCTTCTGCAGCACGACGTCGGTGTGATCGAGCGCGTATTCGTGCTGCATCCACCGCAATCGGTTGACGATCGCGGAGTGCGCGACGCCGACACCCTTCGGTCGACCGGTCGACCCCGAGGTGAACAGCACGTAGGCCAGGTGCTCCGGGCGCAGCGGTGCGAGCCGGTCCGCGTCGGTGATCGGCGAGGAATCGAAATCGCTGAAATCGAGGGTGTCGATCGCGAGACTCGGTGCTGGCAGGTCGATCTCGTCCTCGGAGGAGCCCAGAACGCACACCGCGCCCGCCCTGCGCACGACCTGTGCCGAGCGGTCCTGCGGATGATCGGGATCCAACGGCAGGTAGGCGGCGCCCGTCTTGACGATCGCGTACATACCGACCACGAGTTCGATGCCGCGCGGCAAGCGCAGCCCGACCACGGTGTCCGGGCCAGCGCCCTGGGCGATGAGCAGTCGAGCGAGTCGGTTGGTCAGCTGGTCGAACTCGCGGTAGGTCAGCGACGCGGAATCCTGCTCGACCGCCGTCGCGTCCTGGCATCGCGCGACGCGCTCGGCGAAGGCGCTGGCCAGCGTGTCCTGCCGCACGGGAGCGTCGGTGTCGTTCCACTGCCGCACCACCCGCTCGCGCTCGGAGTCGGTGATCGCGGGCAGTGCCTGCGCGGGCGTCTCGGGGTCCAGGGCCATGAACCGGCCGAGGAAGTCGAAGAAGCGGTCGTGGTGCGCGGCGATCTCGACGTCGCTGTAAAGCTCGGGGTTGGCCTCGAAATCGATGTGCACACTGCCGCCGACCCCGTTGTACAGGTTGACCGACAGATCCTCGACCGGACCGGTGGCCAGGATTTTCAGCGAGCCGACAAGCTTGCCGAAATGCAGCTCGTTGTTGAACATCATGATGTTCACCATCGGGCCGAAGAAGCCGCGCGACTCCCGCGCGTAACCACTGTCACGGCGGATGTCGTCGCTGCGGTAGCGCTGGTGGCGCAGTGCGCCGGTGATCTGGAGATCGGCGGCCTTGGCGACCGCACCGATGGTGGAGTGCTCATCGAACCGCAGCCGGATGGGCACCACATTGGAGACCACACCCGCGGAACGACGCAACGACACCGTGGTGCGCGCGGACACCGGCAGGCTCAAGACCACGTCCGAGCTGCCCGTTACCGATCGCACGTAGGCACCGAGCGCGGTGACGAAGACACCGGCGTTGCCGGTACCGAACCTGGCGATGGCCGCCATGACGGCCGCGCGGTCGTCGTCGTCGAGTTCGCCGGTGGCCCTGCGCCTGCCGACGGCCGTCGAGGACTCACCGACCGCGCTGCCGCTGAGGCTGATCGGCTCGCCCGCCCCGTCCAATTGTTCGCGCCAGTACTCGCGGTCGCTGGTGAACCGGTCGGAATCGCGGTAGTGCACCTCGTCGGCGTAGAGCTCCTGCAGGGGGGTCGCGCGGGAGGCGACCGGCTCGGTCTCGTTCTCCAGCGCGGTGTAGATCTCCGCCGAGCGGGTGAGTGCGTTCATCGCGCCGTAGCCGTCGATCACGATGTGATGGGCGCGGGAGTACCAGAGGTATTCGGCGTCACCGACCCGCAACACCACGTTGGCGACCAGCGGTTCGTTCTCCAGGTCGATCGGCGAGTTCGCGTTCTCGTTCATCCACCGCAGGGCGGCCGCGTGCGGGTCCGGCTCGAGGCGCAGGTCGACCCTGCCCCAGCCTGGACGCATGCTCGGGTCGACCAGCTGGTAGGGCACCCCGTCGATCTCGACGAGCCGCACCTGACCGACCTGAGTCTCCGCACCGAACCGCTCGATCGCGTACAACAGACGACCCACGTCGAGATCACCATGGATCTCGACATACTGCGCGATGGTCAGCGGCACGTCGGGACGAATCCGCTGCGCGTACCAGAGGGCCGTCTGCGCGGGCGACAGAGCGAACGGTTCTGCCGAGACTTCTCCAGATGAACATTGGTCGACGCGATCCGTGGCCAATGAACTCATCAATCACTCCGTTCTGCCGCTGTTGGCGCACACTCCCCAGGGCGTCTCCACGAAAGGCGCACGTGCGCCAGCCGTAGGACGTGATCCACGCAGAATGATTCGGAGCATCGGATCGGCCGGATGGCCAGCGTGTTGGATTTGTTTCACATCCCTCGTCGTATATAGCGACCCGGAGTGAACAGCTACCTTTTCGCTAACTCAAGAGTGGCTGCGTAAAAATCAGGGTGACAACGCTATTCAGCGGTGATAGGACACCAACATTACCGCATGGCAATGCAATAGCGAACCATTAGAGGGAACTGCGGAAACCCCACATCTAGGGGGCGGCAGGGCAAGAACATACCGAGCGTTCGGCCGCTGGGGCCTGATCGGGCAACGGGTTTCAGTTCCGGCGCCGCCGCAACGCCGCCAGCGCACCCGCCACGACAGTCACCGCCACCAAGGCGTATTCCGGGGCGGGGCCGACCCGCGTCGCCAGTGTTTCCTGCGTGCGCAACGGCAACGAAGCGACCAGCGCCGCCGGCACGAATTGCGCGGACTGCTGCGCCAACGCACCGTCGGCGGTCACGATCGCGCTCACGCCGGTGGTCGCGGCGACCACCAGCGCCCGCCCGTGCTCCACCGCACGCACCCGCGACATCGCCAACTGCTGGTAGGTCATCTCACTGTCGCCGAAGGTGGCGTTGTTCGTCGGGACCGTCAGCAATTGGGCGCCCGCGCGCATCGAGTCCTCGAAGGCACGATCGAAGGCGACCTCGTAACAGGTGGCCACCCCGATGTCGACGCCACCGGCGTGCACGGTACCGTCACCATGTCCAGGGACGAAATATCCTGCGCGGTCGGCGTACTCGGAAAAGTGCCGGAACAGCTCGCGCATCGGCAGGTACTCGCCGAACGGCTGGATGATCTTCTTGTCATGCCGGTCCCCCGGTCCGGCCGCGCCGTTCCATACCAGCACCGAATTCGTGGTGGTGCGATCGCTGTTGACCAGCACCGCACCTACCAGGATCGGTGCGCCGATCCGCTCGGAGGCGTCGCTGATGAGCGCCGCCGCGTCCCGGTTGCGTACCGGGTCGATGTCGGAGGCGTTCTCCGGCCAGATCACCACGTCCGGCTTCGCCGCCTGCCCTGCGGCCACCGCGTCCGCCAGCTCATTGGTGCGGCGCACATGGTTGTCCAGCACGGCCCGACGCTGGGCGTTGAAATCGAGGCCGAGCCGGGGGACGCTGCCCTGGATCGCGGCCACGGTGACCGTACTGACGCCGTCGTCGGGGGCGGGCAAGGTCGCGCGCAGCGCCAGTCCCACCAGGGGGGTGAGCACCAATGTGGCAGCGGCCAGGAGGATTCCGATACGGGCGGCTCGTGCCGGTGGTGGTGCGGCGGCATCGGATCGGCGCCAGGAAGACAGCGTGGCTCCCTCCTCCGACCGGGCGCGAACGTCTGTGGCTTCCGAGGTCACTGTCGCGGTAGCCGGCGGTGCCGACGAATCGTCGGTGACGTCTCCGTCTACCGGCTGTTCGTTCGCCGCCGGTGCGGGGCCCGGCACAGCGTCCGCCGTCGCGGTGGGTGTCGTCGCGGTGGGTGTCGCTTCGGTGGCGAACACCGCGCGCAGCCCGCCGAGCAGCGCCACCGCCGCCGTCGCGGTGAGCGCCACCGCGAATCCGATCAGCGGCGCGCCCCCCACCGAAGCCAACGGCAGATACCAGCCGTCGGCCTGACCGAAAGCCACACGCCCCCAGGGAAATCCGCCGAACGGGAAACTGGATCGGACCCACTCGGCGGCAACCCACGCCGCCGCGGTCCACAACGGCCACCCAGGCAGCGCGCCGACCAGCCTGGCCACCGCCCCGAACGCCCCGAAATACAGCGCACATACCGTCGACAACGCCAGCCACGGCACCGGCCCCACGTAGATGCCGGTCCACGGCAGCAATGGCACGAAGAAGCCGAGCCCGGCCAGGAACCCGAAGCCGAACCCGCCACGCAACCGACCGTTGCCGTGCACGACCGCCACGAGCAGGGCCAGACCCAGCGGCGCGAGAAACCACAGCGGCCGCGGCGGGAAGCTACCGAACAGCAGCAGGCCGGACAACACCGCCATGACCGCACGCACCAACGTCGGATAACGACGGCACACCGCGACCACCGGACCGATCATTGCCGAACCCGCACGCGTCATTACTCGAACACCCTCCGGCACAGTGACTTCCGACCTATTCAACCGTTGACGACCTGCCTCGAGGCATGCCGAGGCACCCCTCGAGCGCGCACGCGACAACCCGGACACTCAGCTCGCGCACGCCGTCGAAATTCAGGCGACCCAGGATGCGAGGACAAAGCCCCTGCGGTAGACGATGCACCGCCAGACCCACCCCGCCCCCGAACCTCAGCGCACTCGGGTCGCCAGGACGAAGCCCCGGCGGCACACCGCACACGAACAGACACGCCCTGACCCCACGGCTGCCCCCACACACGCCACCGAACCCCGACCGACCCGAGGCACGAGGGCACAACCCCAGCAACACACAGCACACAAACAAACAGACTCTCGTTCAGCGGACGTTCCCCCGCACGCCACCGAACCTTGGTCGACTCAGGTCGCGAGCACGATGCTCCAGAGCTCGTCGGTGCGCAGCCAGACAACCACCTGCCCCACGGCCGCACCCGCGCTCGCGTCGAGTCAGGCCGCATGAATAGTGACTCCGCGGTGCACGGTGCGCAGGCAACGCGGCAATGCCGCGCCCGGCGTCAGCGGCGGCAGGCCGGGCACCCGCGAGCGCGGGTCGGTGGACCAGCGTTGCACCGAGTCGGCGGCGGCCGCGACCACCAGTTCGTCCGCGTCCCACACGGCGTACGAGGCGGGTGCACCGGGGACCAAAGTACCCGCGAGACCGTCGCGTACCCCGCCCGCGCGCCAGGCGCCCCTTGTGGCCGCGGCGAACGCCGCACGCGGTGACAATCCGTGCCCGGCGGTCTGGTGCTCGACCGCCGCGCGCACCGCGGCCCACGGGTCGAGGGCGGTGACCGGGGCGTCGGAACCGATCGCCAACGAGATTCCGGCCGAGGCCATCGCGGCGAACGGATTCAGCGTCGCGGCACGTTCGCGGCCAAGGCGCGCGGCGTACATGCCGTCGGTTCCGCCCCACGCCGCGTCGAACCCCGGCTGCACGCTGGCGATCACGCCCCACGCGGCGAGGTCGGCGATCTGCGCGGTGTCGACCAGTTCCGCGTGCTCCACGCGGTGGCCACGCGCGGCCACCTTGGGCCCGCCGAGCTCCGCGACGACCCTGCCGATCCCGGTGACCACCGCGTCCATCGCGGCGTCACCGATCACATGGAATCCCGCCTGGATACCGGCCTCGGTGCAGGCGCGGACATGCGCCGTCACCGCGTCGGCATCGAGATAGCCGCGACCGCGCCCGGCGTCGTCGTGGTAGGGATCACGCAGCCACGCCGTATGTGAACCGAACGAGCCGTCGGCGAAGAGGTCGCCGCCGAGAGCGTGCACACCGAGTTCATCGACGAGCGCGCGAGCGGAATCGGCGTCGGCGACCAGCTCACCCCAGTACGCGCGTACCTGCACGCCGTGCTCGAATTCGAGCAGTTCGCGCACGTCGTCACGGCCGGAGATGTCGGGTCCCGCGCACTCGTGCACCGCGACGATGCCGCGCGCCGCCGCATGATCCAGTGCGGCCCGGCGCGCCCGATCACGTTGTGCCCGTGACAATCCCGCCAACGCCGCCGCACGAACCAGGTGGTGGGCTCGCGCACAGAGCGGAGCACCCGGGGTGTAGCCGTCGGCAGCGCTCGCCTGTGGCACCGAATCCAGCAGCGCCGAGGACACGACCGCCGAGTGCACATCCACCCGCGACAGGTAGACCTGCCGTCCTGGGCCGACGGCGCGGTCGATCTCCTCGATCGTCGGGGGGCGTTGTTCGGGCCATTCGGTGTCGTCCCAGCCGTCGCCGAGCAGTGTGCCGTCCGGGTGCGCGGCCGCGAAGTCGGCCAACCGGCTCAGACACTGCGCGAGCGACCGCGCGGACGAGAGGTCCAATCCGGTGAGCGTGCGGCCGAGCGCGCTGACGTGCACGTGTGGGTCGACGAACGCGGGTGCGACGAACGCGCCGTCCAGGTCGATGATCTCCGCGTCAGGATGCAGTGCCCGTCCCGGTCGTTCGGCGCCCAACCACACCACCGTGCCGTCACTCACCGCCATGGTGGTCGCATCGGGGGAACTCGAACTGTAGATACGACCGCCGACCAGTAACTGGGTACTCACGACCTGACAGTCTGCCGTAGGCCGGGGAATCGATTCCGGTCAGCCATTGCACCGTACCTTTGCCGAGCCCGAAAGCGTTATGTGCCAACCGGTTTCATCGTGCCGACTCGACAGCACAGTAGTGTCACTGTTCTCGCCGAGACGGCGGACGCTCGCCGAGGGTTCGAGCACGCTCGCGGTCGACCGGTGAACTCCAGCAGGGAGATCGTCTCCTCGACGGCCAACCGAGGCTCGCAGCGATGCTAACGACATCACTCCGCAGCGGTCCCAGGTCGAATACTTCGCCGTTCCCGGACCGCGCCGGTACCTGAGGTCATCGAAGCCCCTCGACGGATCCCCGAGAAGTCGCGCGCCACGGCGGGGGCGACTTCGTTGATTACGCGCCGGGAATGGCGCGATATCCGCTGCCGTGACCGTCGTCGTAATACTGGTGCACGACCGTGCCGTCGACCACGTCGTCGCCATCGATCACCACGCCGCGATACGGCATGCGGGCCGCGAGGGCGCCGAGGCGGCGGGTGGCGAACGCAGCGGCCACCGGGCGGATCAGCCATCGCGTCGGAGGCAGCAGGAACAGGAGGCCGAACACCGAGGTCACCAAGCCGGGGACGAACATGAGGAATCCGCCGGTCGCGACGAGGGCGCCGTCGGCGAGCGCGGTTCCCGGCTCGACCTCGCCGCGCCCCGCGCGACGGAACTGCTCGAGCACGCGCCGCCCCTGCGAGCCGATCAGCAACATGCCCGCCGCCGACCCCGCGATCAACAACAGCACGGTCGCTACGACACCGAGCCACTGCGCCACCGCGAACAACGCGGCGATCTCGACGACGACGTACAGGACGAACAGCAGTGCGGGCATGGCGATCCTTTCGGACGATCTAACCGTTCCAACGCGCGGCGCCTCGATTTTTCTCCCGAAACAGCCTGATAGCTCGCTGAGACCCGGATGCGGTGACCGCACTCACCCGCCGGGCCGCACGAGACCGGTCTCGTAAGCCAACACCACGGCCTGGACGCGGTCACGCAGGCCGAGTTTGGTGAGCACCCGCCCGACGTGGGTCTTCACCGTCGCCTCGGACAAAAACAACTGCCCCGCGATCTCGGCATTGGATCGACCGGCCGCGATCTGTTCGAGCACCTCACGCTCGCGGGCGGTGAGCACGTCGAGGATGCCTGGGTCGCGCATGCTGGTCGGGTCTTCGGCGATCAGCCGCCCCAACAACCGCTTGGTGACCTTCGGCGACACCACGGCGTCACCCGCGGCCACGCTGCGGATCGCCGAGACCAGATCCTCGGGCGGGGTGTCCTTGAGCAGGAAGCCGCTCGCGCCGGAACGCAACGCGCCAAGCGCGTGTTCGTCCAGGTCGAAGGTCGTCATCACCAGCACCCGACACCCGTCACCGGCTTCGACGATGCTGCTGGTCGCGGCGACACCGTCGACCACAGGCATCCGCACATCCATCAGCACCACGTCGGGTCGCAGCTCCGCGGCCTGGGTGATCGCGACAGCACCGTTGGCGGCCTCGCCGATCACCTCGATGTCCGGGTGCGCGCCGAGCACCATCTTCAACCCCATGCGCATGAGTTCCTGGTCGTCGACGATGAGAACGGTGATCGGCACCGGCCCAATCTAACGCGTGGCGCGCATTCCGCTCGATCCGGCTGCGACGACGGCGAATCCGCTCCGCGACAACGTTTCCTGAGGTTGTCAGGACTCGCCGTCGGATTCGTCCGGCACCGAGACGGACTCGTCGTCCGGCTGGGTGACCACCGGGATGCGCGCACGCACGCGCCACCCGCCGTCGCGGGCGCGCCCCGTCTCCAACGTGCCGCCCAGCACCGCGGTGCGCTCACGCATGCCGACCAGGCCGAGTCCGCTGCCGGTGATCCGCTGGGGTGCACGCACCGGTACCCCGCCGCTGTCGGTGATCTCGACGGTCACCGCACCGGGCTCCCGACGCACCCGCACCCACGCCTTCGGGTGCGGGCCCGCGTGGCGCAGGGTGTTGGTGAGCGATTCCTGCACGATGCGGTGCACACCGAGGCTCACCTCGGGCGCGATCGCATCGAGTTCGCCGGTCAATTCCAGTTCCACGGCCAAACCGGTGCCACGCATCATCTCGACCATGTTGGCGATGCCCGCGGTGCCGTGCTGGGGCAACTGGCCGGGTGCGTGCTCGGTCCGCAGCAACGCGACGGTCCTGCGCAATTCGCGTAGCGCCTCACGACCGGTACCCGCGATGGTGTTCAGTGCCTGCTCGGCGACGTCGGGGTCGTTGCGCAGCGCGTACCTCGCGCCGTCGGCCTGCACGATGATCACGCTCACCGAGTGCGCCACCACGTCGTGCAATTCGCGGGCGATACGGGTGCGTTCGGCCGCGACGGCCTCGTGTGCGCTGCGTGCGATGTCGTAGTCGGCGACCGCGAGACGCGCGGCGACCTCGGCGTCGTAGGCGCGGCGCGCGCCGACGAATTCCGCGATCGCCCAGCACAATGCGTAGACCATGACGGTAACCAGCACGTCGCGGCCCTGCGGTTTGTCGATGGCCACGTGCGATAGCACCGTGTCGATGACGAGGCCGAGCGCGAACAGCAGCCCTTCTCGCCGACCGACGTAGGCGACCACGGTGTAGAGCATGATCCCGAGGCCGATCAGCGCAAGGTGGTCGGCGTCGTCGTGGGTGAGATACCCCACCACCGACGTCACGAACGACAACCCGAGCAGGACGAAGGCCATGGCGGTCGGGTACACCCGCCGCAACACCAACGGCAGCGGGAGCAGCACCCCGATTTGCAGGTAGACCACCGTGTTCGCGGCCTGATTGGCGCCGATGATCTCCAACGCGAACATCAGCGCCGCGAGCACGGAGTCGGCGACGATCGGCTTGTCGCGTAACCACAAACTGAACCGGCGCACCGACTCAGCCTAGAACCAACGCCACCGCACGCGCCCGCGGCGGCGGGCGTTCTGCTTGGCTTATCCGGTGCAGATCGGTGATTGGTTGGTGCTGTTGACCGCGGCTACGGCGGCGGGCTGGGTCGATGCGGTGGTCGGTGGGGGTGGGTTGATCATTCTGCCGACCCTGCTGCTGGTTTCACCGGGTATCGCGCCGCAGACCGCCATCGGCACCAACAAGTGCGCCGCGATCGCCGGCACTGCCGCCTCGGTGATCACCTTCGCGCGCAAGGTGCCGATTCGCTGGCGAGTGATGGTGCCGTGTGCGGTGATCGCCGCGGTCACCGCGGGATTCGGCGCGGCGGCGGTGTCGTTGATCGATCGGGACCTGTTCATTCCGATCGTGATGGTGGTGTTGGTCGGGGTCGCGGTGTTTGTCACGCTGCGCCCGTCAATCGGGGTCACGCTGATCACGCACGAACCGTCGCGGCGGCGGTTTCTGCTGACGGTGGCGCTGTCCGCGGGCCTGATCGGTTGCTACGACGGCATTCTCGGGCCTGGCACCGGCACCTTCCTCATCATCACCTTCGCCACACTGCTCGGCACCGAGTTCGTCAGAGCCGCCGCGATGGCGAAGGTGATCAACTGTGGGTCGAATGTGGGCGCGCTGGTCTTCTTCGGCGCGACCGGCCACATTCTCTGGGCGCTCGGCGCGGCGATGGCGGTGGCGAACATATTCGGCGCGGTGATCGGCTCGCGGATGGCCTTGCGCAGAGGCTCCGGATTCGTGCGCGGTGTGCTGCTGGTGACGGTGGTGGTGATGGTGATCCGGTTGGGCTGGCAACAGTTCGGCTGATCAGCCCGCCACCACCGCGACGGCACGCGCGACCAGCAGCGTCAACGCCACAGCACCCACACATGCCACAGCGCCCAACACATCCCGACCCACACTCATCCGCACAACCATTGCGACCGGTCGCGGCGAACACGCCACACACCACCACCAGCGTCAACACCGCAACAACCGCACCCCACGAACCACACCCACCGCACAACCACCGTTGCGAACACGCCATGCATCACCACCAGCGTCAACACCGCAACAACCGCACCTCACGAAACATGCTCGTCCGCACCGCCGTAGCCACCGATCGCGGCGAACATGCCACGCGCCGTGGGCGTCTGGCCGAGCCGCTGGTCAGCTCGCCGATTGGTGGCGGGCCGCGGCCAACCACGGGCGCAGTACGTTCGCGGTGGTCTCGTGGATGCGCCGTTGCAGTCGTTCCCCGTCTTCGACACCGGCGGTCTGCTGTTGGAACACGACGGTCAGCGCGCCGGACACCGCGCCGACGACGGCACCGACGAGCGCGGCGGCGGCGACCTCGTCCAGTTCGGCGGGGAACGCGGCGTGCAACTGCTTGGCGATCTCGCGCTGGGTGACCAATTGCGCGTGTGCCGCACGGCCGCTCACCGCGGGCACGGTGCGCGAAACCTCCGCGCGCAGTGCGGCGATGCGGTCGTTGAGGTCGTCGATCAGGTGCTCGCCGGGGTTGTCACCGGCGGCGCGTAGGCCGCGCAGCAGCACCTCGACCGGACGCTCACCGTGGCGCCTGCTGGCGATCGCGGCGACCGCGGCACGGACCCGTTCGTCGGTCTCCGGGAACAGCAACTCTTCTTTGGTGGCGAAGTAATTGAAGAAGGTGCGAGTGCCGACCTCGGCGGCGGCGGCGATGTCGACAACCGTCGTCTGCTCGTAGCCTCGCGTCTCGAAGAGCTCGACTGCTGCCTCCAGCAGCGCCCTGCGGGTTCGTTCACGTTTGCGGTCACGGAGGACAGATGGCGGCACGCGGGCACAGTACGACACAGAAGGCGAATTACCCGGCAGGCTCGGGGTTTCGCGCGCGCCGAACCCGTGCCGATACCGCACGGTTCGGTGGTGGCGCCGTTGACTCGCGCGCGGTGCACGAAAGCAGTGACCGCGGTTATTCCGTACGTGCCACAACGCATTTCGTGCCTCGGGCGGTGCGCGGACAACAGTACCCCACCGGAGCCCGACGCCTCGTCGGTGCCGCTGGAACGGGTGAGCGGGTACGCGCCGGTAGTTTTCGCTGGCGTGGACGTCGACGAGATGCGGGACCAGAGCGCGGATGCGGGGCGAGAGCGTCGAACTCGCGCATCCCGGTGCGCGCGAACCTCGGCGTCGATTCATCGCGAACCCAACGGGCGTCCGGCCGCGCGAAATCTTCCCATGATCCGGTCGTGAACGCCGAGCTCGGCGAGAAGGATCAGCAAACAGCGGTCGAAATGGTGCGGGTGCGACGCAATCGGCTCGGCCGCGCGACAGCCGACCTCGGTCCTTGCCCATGAGACCTTCGGGAATCCGTGACCGGAGTCCCGGGCCCTCGATGCGGGTGATGGCGCTGCGCCCACACCCCCACCGACTATCCGTTCTACGCCCAACTCGCCCATCGTGTTTCGGCGTGTCACGGTGGCTCGGCGATCGCGGGCCCGACGGTGGGTGGATCGTCGACCCGGTCGCCGAGCGGGAACGATTGGTCGTCGCCGATATCGCCCTCGTCTATCGCCCCGTCGTCGTACGCGCAGAACGACAGAATCTCGATCCCACCGGTCGCTACGGCCGCGCAGTGTTCGGCCGCCACGTGGACCGCCGCCGCAACGCGCACGTCGAGTTCCGCGACGAGTGCTCGCCGGACTCGGCGGCGCTGCCGGGTGCCGCCCGGCCGCGGCCACCTAGTCTGCTGACCTATGGCACTCAGCGCGACACTGCACACCTTCGACGCCCAGCTGGCCGACGTCGACCGGGGCGTCTACGAAGACCTGGAGTTGCGGTTGGCGCGCCATCCCTCCGAGACGGCGGAGTTCATGGTCACTCGGCTGCTGGCCTACCTGCTCGAATACGAGGAGGGCATCACCTTCAGCGACGGCGGTGTGTCCTCGACCGACGAACCCGCGGTGCTGGTGCGCGACCTCACCGGACGCCTCACCACCTGGATAGAGGTGGGCGCCCCCGACGCCGAACGCCTGCACCGCGCCAGCAAACTCGCCGACCGCGTCGCGATCTATACCCACCGCGACCCCGCCAAGGTCCTCGGACCGTTGGCGGGCAAACGCATTCACCGCGCCGAGGCGATCCCGCTCTACAGTTTCGACCGAGCGTTCATCGACACCGCCGTCCGCGCGGTCGCGCGCCGCAATACCGTCACCTTGTCGGTGACCGAACGTTCGGCCTACCTGGAGATCAACGGGACCACCCTGAGCACGGCGGTGGAAGAACACGCGCTCGGGACGCGGCCCTAGCTTCCGGTCTGATCATCGATGGCGGCGTCGGCGGCATTCGCCTTGACCGACTCGATGCCCTTCTTGGCGGTGTCCGTGGTCGCGTAGGCCTGGCTCTGGGCGATGATCTCGCCGTTTCCCGCCTTCAACCGCCAACGGAACTTGTCGTTCGCGTCCTTGAACAGCTCGAACTTTCCTGCCATGAGGTGCCTCGTTTCTCTCGAATAGCTCGAACCGAAACGTCTGACAGTGGAAACGATACGACCCGGTGTTCTCGGCGGCTCATGAACCGACAGAAAGGGGCCTCGAGCCCGCCGCCTGCGATTCGGTATCGAGAATCGCGCATCATTCGGAGGCATTTCGGCTGTTCAGCGCGGGATGCGCACCGGAGGCCACGCACGCTGCCGGTGTGCGCCGTCGCGCGTTGTCGAAGTCGGTTCCCCTTCGGCCGACGCCGGAGCGAATCGTCCAGTCAGGTATGCGGCAACGAAGCCGCACACCATCCCCGGAAAAACAGCTGCGAGGAACTGTTCGCGGTCGTCGGCCGGCGCCGTACCGGCAGCGGGCACGCGGCCATCCTGAATCGTCGACAGCGACACCGGCGTCCCGCGACACAGGTCCGCGCCACCGGCTAGCGTAAAGCGGGTGAGCACCGGGACTTCCAGAGATGTGGACGCCGACTTCCTCGGACTTCCGTTGGCCGCGCTCGCCGATGCGGCGCTGTCGGCGGCGACGGCGGCGGGCGCGCAGCATGCCGACCTCCGGGTGCAGCGGCTGGTGACGCAGTCGATTCGATTGCGTGACGGCCGCGTCGAATCCGTCACCGACGACACCGAGATCGGCTTGGCCGTGCGCGTTGTCGTCGACGGCACGTGGGGTTTCGCCTCGCACGCCGCCCTCACCACCGAGGCGGCGGCGGAGGTGGCGCGGCGCGCGGTCACCGTCGCGACGACCTTGCGCGCGCTCAACCGTGAGCGCGTCGAGCTCGCCGACGAGCCACGGTACGACAACGCGCGGTGGGTCTCGGATTATGCGATCGACCCTTTCACGGTGCCGACCGCCGAGAAAGTCGCACTGCTTCAGGACTATTCGGGTCGGCTCTCGAACGCGGCGGGGGTCGACCATGTCGCCGCGGAAGTGTTGCAGGTGAAGGAGCAGAGCTTCTACGCCGACACGGCGGGCTCTTCGATCACCCAGCAGCGAGTGCGCCTGTTCCCCCATCTCACGGCCACCACCGTGGATTCCACGTCCGGGGTGTTCGAGACGATGCGCACGCTCGCCGCACCGGCGGGCCGCGGCTGGGAGTACGTCACCGGCGCGGACGACATCTGGGACTGGAACACCGAACTCGCTCGTATCCCGGAATGGTTGGCCGAGAAGGTTGTCGCGCCGTCCGTGCGGCCCGGTCCCACCGATCTGGTCATCGACCCGACCAATCTGTGGTTGACCATCCACGAGTCGATCGGGCATGCCACCGAGTACGACCGCGCGATCGGTTACGAGTCCGCCTACGCTGGAACGTCGTTCGCCACCCCCGACCAGCTCGGCACCCTGCGCTACGGCACGCCGATCATGCGTGTCACCGGCGACCGCACCCAGCAGCACGGACTGGCCAGCATCGGCTACGACGACGAAGGTGTCGCCGGTCAGAGCTGGGACCTCATCCGCGACGGCGTGCTCGTCGGCTACCAGCTCGACCGGGTATTCGCGCCGCGTCTGGGCCTGGCTCGATCCAACGGCTGCTCCTACGCCGACTCGCCGCACCACGTGCCGATCCAACGGATGGCGAACGTCTCGCTGCAACCCGATCCCGAGAACGACACCAGCACAGCGGAACTCATCTCCCGTGTGCAGGACGGTATCTACGTCGTCGGCGATCGGTCGTGGTCGATCGACATGCAGCGCTACAATTTCCAATTCACGGGGCAGCGCTTCTTCCGTATTCGCAACGGCGAACTCGACGGCCAATTACGTGACGTCGCCTATCAGGCTACGACCACCGATTTCTGGGGCTCCATGGAAGCGGTGGGCGGGCCGTCCACCTGGCAACTCGGTGGCGCGTTCAATTGCGGTAAGGCGCAGCCGGGGCAGGTCGCCTCGGTCAGCCACGGCTGTCCGTCGGTGCTGGTGCGCGGGGTCAATATTCTCAACACGCGGACGGAGGCCGGGCAGTGAGCGCGCAGATCATCGCGGCGGACGAGGTGGTGCGCCGCGCGCTGGCCGCCTCCCGCGCGGACGAGACGATCGTGCTGGTCACCGACGCGCACGAGGCGTCGCTGCGGTGGGCGGGTAATTCGATGACCACCAACGGTTCCTCGGTGGCCAGGTCGTGGTCGGTGGTGTCGATCTTCCGCGACACCGACGGGTCGGCCCGCGTCGCCACCATCGGCTCGACCAGTGTCGACCCGGACGACATCGACGGGGTGGTGCGCGCCAGCGAGGACGCCGCACGCGTCGCCGAACCGGCCACCGACGCGATGCCGTTGATCGAGGACACCTCCGCGAATGAACCGGACTGGGATGCCCCGGCGGGCAGCACCGGCATCGAGGTCTTCACCGAGCTGGCCGACGGCCTCGCCCCCGGATTCGATGCCGCCGACCGGCTCTACGGTTTCGCCCACCACCAGGTGCACACGACGTGGCTGGCCACCTCCACCGGAGTTCGGCGCCGCTTCGTGCAGCCCACCGGCTCGGTGGAGATCAACGGAAAGCGTGGCGACGGCGCGGATTTGGCGAGCGCGTGGGTGGGTGTCGGCACCCGCGACTTCGTCGGCGTCGATGTCTCCGGTCTGCTCGCCGAGCTGTCGCGGCGATTGGATTGGGCACGGCGCAGGGTGGCGCTGCCCGCGGGGCATTACGAGACCTTGATGCCGCCCTCTACGGTCGCCGACATGCTGATCTATCTGGCGTGGTCGATGGAGGGGCGTGGCGCACAGGAGGGACACAACGCCTTCGCACGGCCGGGCGGCACCCGAATCGGTGAGCGGCTCAACGACATTCCGCTCACCCTGTCGTCGGATCCGAGGGCGGTGGGCCTGGAGTACCGACCGTTCGTCGCGACACCCACCTCGTCGGAGGCGACGTCATTGTTCGACAACGGGCTGTGCACGCCCAAGGTCGACTGGTTGCGCGACGGTGTCGTCGAATCACTCATCTATCCCCGCGCCACCGCGGCCGAATTCGACACCACCGCCACGGTTCCCGGGCAAAACCTCCTGCTCACCGGCGGCACCGACGCCACGCTCGATGACATGATCGCGCGCACCGAGCGCGGACTCCTGCTGACCACGCTCTGGTATATCCGCGAGGTCGATCCCGCCAGCCTGCTGCTCACCGGCCTCACCCGCGACGGCGTCTATCTGGTCGAGAACGGCGAGGTGACGGCGGCGGTGAACAATTTCCGGTTCAACGAAAGCCCGATCGATCTGCTGCGCAGGACCACCGAGGTCGGCGCCACCGAGATCACCCTGCCACGGGAGTGGAAGGACTGGTTCAGCCGAACCGCCATGCCGCCCTTGCGCATTCCCGATTTCCACATGTCGTCGGTCAGCCAGGCGACCTGACCGGAGGGGCGCTGCCGACCGCGAAGCCCGAACAACGCACACACGCGGACGGACTACAGGACCACACGGACTCCCACCCACCGGACATTCGTCCCGCTTCGACGCGACCGTCCCGAGGTGCAGCACGACATTTTCCGCCGAAGACACACTCTCAGCGGAGCGTCAGATCCTGGAACTCGGACAACGGCCGAACACAGCGAGTTTCTTTCGGTGGGATCATCTTGCTGGTCGGATGGCGGCCGTCTGGCGAATCTCCGGCGGGCTTCGCCGAATTCGTCGTAGGCAGCACACACGAACTCACGCCGAACTCGATGTCGCAGCAGTGCGGATCGGAACACGCCAGCGCGAAGGTCGCGGGAAGAATTGTCGGAATCCAGGCCGGGGTGTGCCGCGAATCAGTGTGTCCCCGCGGTGATCTCGATGCCGATCGTGCCCGCCTTACCGCGACGCAGGTAGCTGCCGAAGATGATCGGCGGCCCGGCGAACCAGTACTTGCGCAGCAGCAGTTTGCGCACCTTGCGCGTCTCTTCGAGGTCGAGGAGGCGACCGGTGCCCGAGATCTGTTCACCTTTCGGCGTTCCCGAGGCGCTGCACGGTTGCAGTGTCACCGCGGGATTGCGGCGCAGCCGCTTCACCTTCCAGCTGTCGGTGACCGTCCACACGTAGAGTTTGTCGTTGTCGGACACCGCCCACACGGCGGTGCCGACCGGGGTGTCGTCTTTGCGAAACGTAGTCAGCAGCACGTATTCGGCGGTCGCGACGGCGCCGAGCGAGTTGGTCATGGCGGCCAGCGTAGTCAGTCGTCGGCCATCCGGTACTGCCCCGACCTCCCGCCGACGCACGAGCTGGGACATCATCGGTCGGCCCCTCGACCGCTGCCGTCACCGCGGTCCGGACGGAAGGTCAGACCCGTGTCAGCACCTGCGGCTCACCGTCGGTGATGGCGATGGTGTGTTCGGAGTGCGCGGTGCGTGAGCCGTCGGCCGAGCGGAGGGTCCAGCCGTCGGGGTCGGTGTAGATGCGGTCGGTGGTCGCGGCGAACCATGGCTCGATGGCCAACGCCAAGCCGGGGCGCAGACGGTATCCCCGGCCAGGACGACCGCGGTTGGCGACGTGCGGGTCCTCGTGCATGGTGCGGCCGAGACCGTGACCGCCGAATTCGGTGTTCACCGGGTAGCCGTAGTCGTCGGCGACCGCGGCGATGGCGGCCGAGAGGTCACCGAGGTGATTACCGGGATGCGCGACCGCGATCGCCGCGGCCAGGGCCTCCTCGGTGGCCCGCACCAGGCGCAGATCCGCCTCGGCCGCGGTGCCGACCACCACGCTGATCGCCGAGTCGGCGACCCAGCCGTCGACCTCCACCGCGAGGTCGATGGTCAGCAGGTCGCCATCGAGCAACCGGTAGTCGAAGGGCAGTCCGTGCAATACGGCGTCGTTCACCGACAAGCACACGGTGTTGCGGAATGGTCCTCGCCCGAACGACGGCGAGTAATCCCAGTAACACGACACCGCGCCGCGCTCTCGAATACGTTCGCGCACATGCGCTTCCAGATCCAGCAGGTTCACCCCTGGCTGCGCGCGCTCGCGTAGTTCCGCCAGCACCTGTCCCACGAAAATCCCCGCGACCCGCATCCGCGAGATCTCCTCGGGTGTCTTCAACTCGACCATCACCACTCCTCTTGGTATTTAAATACCGAGGCTAACAGGCGTGGGTATTTAAATACCAATCCGCCCGCGTAGCTTGCGGTATATAAATACCGATCGTAATCTGAACGTCATGGTTCGCCTCCCCCTGACGCCCGCACAGATCGAATCGGGCCGCCGCCTCGGCATTGCCCTGCGCACCGCCCGCGCCGAACGCGAGCTCACCGAAGTCGCCCGCGCGGCGAGCATGTCACCGGAGACCCTGCGCAAGATCGAGACCGGCCGGTTGCCCTCACCCTCGTTCGGCACCGTCGTCACGCTCTGCGGCGTCCTCGGCGTACCGTTGCAGGAATTGGCCGAGACCTGGCGCGGCGTCGGATTCGCCGAATCGGCCTGAGCCCGGCCGAGCAGATCACCTCGGCGGACCGCCAGTTCGGCCGCGACGACAATTGGGCTCGCGTCTATGCGTCGGCAAGGTCTCCGGTACGCGGCGCATACGGCCCTACTCGCGATGGTCACGACGGCACCCGACCAACCTCGCAGCGGGACCGCGCATGCGCTTTTGGCACAGAGGCTGCTGTGGCACAACCGAATTCATGGATGCCTCCCGGCACGGAGACGCCAGAGGTGATCTCGCCGAACAATCAGCCAGGCCGCCGCCGGCACCAGCGCTACTCGACACCTACCTTCGGCGCGACCGCGATCCCCACCGACCCCTTCGCACCACGCAGCAGCTTGTGCCCGAAGATGCCGATCTTGCCGACGAGCCCGTACTTGCGCGCCACGATCCCCCGCGTGCGCTCGGTGCCCTCGGCGTCGAGTACCTCGGCGGTCCCGGTCAGCACCGCACCGCCATCGGTACGCCCCCGGTTGTCGCACACCTGCACGGTGACCTCCGGGTTGCGGCGGATGCGCTTTACCTTCCAAGAATTCGGGTTGGTCCAGATCAGCATGCGGTCGCCGTCCGGCGCGACCCACACCGGCGTGCCCACCGACGAACCGTCCTTCTTGAAGGTGGTCAGCCGCACGTACTTCGCGTTGCTCAGCTCATTCCGCGTCATAGGGCAACGGTAGGCGGCCGGTAGCGCGCGGTCATCCGCCTCCCGACGCATTCTCCGCCTCCCCCCAGCGACGTAGCGATCCGTAGCTTCGCGGTAACTACTGGTCGCTCGCGCGACATCTGATCAGGTAACGGCTGCGGCATTTCCCCACGATTCGACCCCGCTGCGGCTAGCTTGGTGAGCGACACCTGCGAAGTCGACCGGTTCCACCGAGACGGAAGGGTTTCCTCACCAGTGATTGCCGAAGGTTCACCACCACCGCGCTGACCGCAGCGACGGCCAGCGACGCCGGGCGATCACGCCGCCCGCGTCACGCTCGACGTTTTCGCAGCCCTGCCTACAGCGTCGAGCGTCATCCGTAACGCAAGTCGGCACGCCCGAATGCGGCCGTTCACCGACCCCTCGGGCGACGAGTAAGGAGAGGAGCGCAATGTCTGGTCCGAACTACACCACCGACGACGCCGGTATTCCGGTGCCGAGCGACGAGCACTCGCTGACCGTCGGTCCCGATGGCCCGATCCTGCTACACGACGCCTACCTCATCGAGAAGATGGCGGCGTTCAATCGGGAGCGGGTACCCGAGCGCCAGCCGCACGCGAAGGGTGGCGGCGCGTTCGGCACCTTCGAGGTCACCGGTGACGTCAGCGGCTACACCAGGGCGGATCTGTTCCAGCCCGGGAAGAAGACCGAGGTGCTCGCCCGGTTCTCCACCGTCGCCGGGGAGCGTGGCAGCCCGGACACCTGGCGTGACCCACGTGGTTTCGCGTTGAAGTTCTACACCGAGCAGGGCAATTTCGACATGGTCGGCAACAACACGCCCGTGTTCTTCATGCGCGATCCGATGAAGTTCCAGGACTTCATTCGTTCGCAGAAGCGTCGCGCCGACAACAACCTGCGCGACCACGACATGCAGTGGGATTTCTGGACCCTGTCCCCCGAATCCGCGCACCAGGTCACCTGGTTGATGGGCGATCGTGGCATCCCACGCACCTGGCGTCACATGAACGGCTACTCCAGCCACACCTACCTCTGGTACAACCTCGCCGGCGAACGCTTCTGGGTGAAGTACCACTTCAAGACCGACCAGGGCGTCGAGTTCCTCACCCAGGAGGAGGGCGACCAGACCGCAGCCAGCGACACCGACTTCCACACCGGCGACCTGTGGCACGCGATCGAGCGCGGCGAGTTCCCCAGCTGGACGCTGCACATGCAGATCATGCCGTTCGAGGACGCGAAGACCTACCGGTTCAACCCTTTCGACCTCACCAAGGTGTGGCCGCACAGCGACTACCCGTTGATCGAGGTCGGCAAGATGACGTTGAACCGCAATCCCGCCGACTACCACACCGAGATCGAGCAGGCCGCGTTCGAACCGAGCAACTCGGTGCCAGGCACCGGCCCCAGCCCGGACAAGATGCTGCTCGGCCGTTGGTTCTCCTACCCCGACGCGCACCGGCACCGGATCGGCGCGAATTACAAAGAGCTGCCGGTGAATTCGCCGCACGCCAGCGAGGTCCGGTCCTACAGCAAGGACGGCCAGCTGCGCCACCACAACCCCGGCGATCCGGTGTACGTGCCGAACTCCAAGGGCGGCCCGCACGCCGACATGTCGGTTTCCGGTCCGCCGGTCGGCTGGCACACCGACGGTGAGATGGTGCGCCAGGCCTATACGCTGCGCGCACAGGACGACGACTGGGGTCAGGCGGGCACGATGGTGCGCGAGGTGCTCGATGACGCCGCACGCGATCGGCTGGTGCACAACATCGTCGGCCACCTCCTGCACGGTGTCTCCGAACCGGTGCTGACGCGTGCGTTCGAATACTGGCGCAACGTCGACGCGGATCTGGGCGGGCGCGTACAGGCGGGAGTGCGCGAGCAGCAGTAGCGCGAGCAGCAGTAGCTGGGCTCGCCCCCGCCCACGCGCCATGGCCGTCCGGTACGACGACACGCCCGCAGCGCGCGCCGCGGTGTCGATGGCCGAGTTAGGCTCGGCCGATCACGCACGCGGGCAGCGCACCGCAGGGACGCACCGTCCGCCGCGGTAGCGGACAAGCACGGACAACCGCGGACAATCACGCCGGATCGGCAGCGTCATCCGCCGATCGCGCCCTACCGTTGGCCGATCGGGCAACCCCCTGGACAACTGTTACACCGACCACGAAGCGAGTGTATCGATGATCCTTATGGCAGTTCACGAGGCTTTCGTCGCCCAGATCGGCAACCCGACCCCGGAGCCACCGCCCGGATCGGACAAGATCTTGCAGCTGGTCCGCTACCTCACCTGGTTCGTGCTGCTGTCCGGTATCTGTGGAATCACCTTCGCCGGTGGAACATTCGCCTGGGAGAAATGGAGCGGCGGCACATTGCATTCGCCGAAGATGATCGCGGGCGGCATGCTCGGCGGCGTGATAGCGACGAGCGCGGGAACGATCATGAATGCGGTGATCGGCGGCTGAGTGAAATACGAATTCGCCAAAATACGCTATTGATACCGGCTGACCTGATTCGGTCAGCCGGTATCAATATCTATCGATAAATAAAACGAGACCGCTCGAGCCGGGCCGTCGCGCTTACTGATTGGCGCCGATGATCCCGCCGATGACACCACCGACCAGGCAACCGGGGATGAACCCGATCACGAGGAACACCACACCGATCAACGCGCCGATCGCGCACCCGATCAACGCGCCCGCGGTGGTGGTGCCCGCGTCACCGAGGCATTCGACCGATCCGGGGCCACCGCGGCGGTGTAGGCGACCCCGCTGTCGACGCCACTGATCGAAGGACCCGCCACCTGCGCTTGGCCCGAGGCCGTGCCAGCGGCCACGCCGACCGCGGCGATCGTGAGCGCGGCGGTCGCTACCATTTTTTTGATCTTCATAGGATTACCCGATCTCCAGACATTTCGACTCGGCCTTTCCCCCGGAAATGGCCTTGGGGACATCAACAATGATGCACCCGCGTAGCGACAATTGTCGATACCTATTTCATGATCGAATTGTGTTGCAAGATCGAGTAATTCGAATTCCCCCCATAATTGGGGGGTTGTATTCGATCTACTCCAATTCCCCTTCGGTCTCCAGATAGACCTGCCGCAGCCGATCCAACGTCGCCTGTTCCGGTTGCTCCCACAGATTGCGCTCGGCCGCCTCCAGCAGCCGCTCGGTCATGCCGTGCAGCGCCCAGGGGTTGGACTGCTCCATGAACTTACGGTTCACCTCGTCGAATACGTAGCTCTCGGCAAGCTTCTCGTACATCCAGTCGGCGACCACATTGGTGGTCGCGTCATAGCCGAAGAGGTAGTCGACGGTCGCCGCCATCTCGAAGGCACCCTTGTAGCCGTGCCTGCGCATGGCCTCCAGCCAACGCGGATTCACCACGCGGGCACGGAAGACCCGCGCCGTCTCCTCCGACAGCGTGCGGGTGCGCACGGCGTCCGGGCGGGTGCTGTCGCCGATGTAGGCCTCCGGGTTCTTCCCGGTGAGCGCGCGCACCGTGGCGACCATGCCGCCGTGATACTGGAAGTAGTCGTCGGAATCGGCGATGTCGTGTTCGCGGGTGTCGGTGTTCTTGGCCGCCACCGCGATCCGGCGATAGGCGCCGCGCATATCGTCGGCGGCCGGGATACCGTCCAGGTCGCGGCCATAGGCGAAGCCGCCCCACGCGGTATACACCTCGGCCAGATCGTCATCGGTGCGCCAACTCTTGGCATCGATCAGCTGCAACAGCCCCGCGCCGTAGCTACCCGGCTTGGAACCGAAGATGCGGGTGGTGGCGCGGCGGGAGTCGCCGTGCTCGGCCAGATCGGCCCGCGCGTGCGCGCGCACATAATTCGCCTCGTCGGGCTCGTCGAGTTCGGCGACCAACACCACGGCGTCATCGAGCAGTGCGAGCACGTGCGGGAAGGCGTCGCGGAAGAACCCGCTGATGCGCACCGTGACATCGATGCGGGGACGACCCAGTTCGGCCGCGTCGACGACCTCGAGACTCACCACCCTGCGGCTGGCCTCGTCCCACACCGGCCGCACACCCAGCAGCGCGAGCACCTCCGCGATGTCGTCACCCGAGGTGCGCATGGCCGAGGTACCCCACACCGACAAGCCGACCGACCTCGGGTATTCGCCATGGTCGGCCAGGTAGCGCTCCAGCAGCGAATCCGCCATGGCCTGACCGGTTTCCCAGGCCAGACGCGAGGGCACAGATTTGGGGTCGACCGAGTAGAAATTGCGTCCCGTCGGCAACACGTTGATCAGCCCGCGCAGCGGCGAACCACTCGGGCCCGCGGGGATGAAACCGCCGTTGAGCGCGTGCAGCACGCGCGCGATCTCGACGCCGGTCTCCCGCAGGCGCGGGACCACCTCGGTGGCGGCGAAACGCAGCACCTGGCGCACGTTCTCCTCGTCGGTGAGGTCGGCTACCGCCGAGGGCGACCAGTTCGCCGCCTGCAATCCCGCGACCAGTTCCCGGGCCCGCGCTTCGGCAGCGTCCACGGATTCGCGTGCGGCGTCACCGGATTCGTCGAGCCCGAGTGCCTCGCGCAGACCAGGCACCGACCGCTCACCACCCCACAGCTGCCTGGCACGCAACATCGCCAGCACCAGGTCGAGTTCGGCCGCACCCACGGGCGCCTGCCCGAGGATGTGCAGCCCATCGCGGATCTGCACGTCCTTGATCTCACACAGCCAGCCGTCGACGTGCAACAGCATGTCGTCGAACACCTCTTCGTCGGGGCGTTCGGCGAGGCCGAGATCGTGATCCATCTTCGCCGCGCGCATCAGCGTCCAGATCTGCTGGCGGATGGCGGGCAGTTTCGCGGGGTCGAGCGCGGAGATATTGGCGTGCTCGTCGAGTAATTGCTCCAGCCGCGCGATATCGCCGTAGCTTTCGGCGCGTGCCATCGGCGGGATCAGGTGGTCCACCAGGGTGGCGTGCGCGCGACGCTTGGCTTGCGTGCCCTCGCCGGGATCGTTGACGAGGAACGGGTAGATCAGCGGCAACTCACCCAACGCCGCGTCGGTGCCGCAGGAGGCCGACATGCCGAGGGTTTTGCCAGGCAGCCATTCCAGGTTGCCGTGCTTGCCCAGGTGCACCATCGCGTCGGCCGCGAAACCCGCCGGGGCACTGAGCCAGCGATAGGCGGCCAGGTAGTGGTGGCTCGGCGGCAAATCGGGATCGTGGTAGATGGCGACCGGGTTCGCACCGAAGCCGCGCGGCGGCTGCACCATCAGCACCACATTGCCGAAACGCAAAGCGGCGATCACGATCTCGCCCTTCGGGTCGGCGGAGCGATCCACGTACTGCTCGCCCGGCGGCGGCCCCCACGCCTCGATCACCGCCGCGCGCAGATCCTCGGGCAGGGTGTCGAACCATGCGGCGTACTCTTCGGCGCCGATGCGAATCGGGTTGCCTTCCAACTGCTGCGCGCTCAGCCAGTCCTGGTCCTGCCCGCCCGCCGCGATCAGCGCGTGAATGAGCGCGTCGCCGTCGCGCTCCTCCAGACCGGGAATCTCGCCCGGCTCGCCGAGATAGTAACCCGCCGAACGCATCTCGGTGAGCAGTCGAATCGCGCTGGCCGGGGTGTCCAGGCCGACCGCGTTACCGATGCGCGCGTGCTTGGTCGGATAGGCCGAGAGCATGAGCACCACCCGCTTGCGCTCGGCCGGAATGTGACGAAGGCGCGCGTACCGCACCGCGATGCCCGCCACCCGTGCGGCTCGCTCAGGATCGGGCACGTAGGTGGACAGCCCGTCGGCGTCGAACTCCTTGAACGAGAACGGCACCGTGATGATGCGGCCGTCGAACTCCGGCACCGCCACCTGCGTGGCGACGTCGAGTGGCGAAAGCCCGTCGTCGTTGGCGGCCCACTGCGCCCGTCCACTGGTCAAGCAAAGGCCTTGCAGGATAGGCACGTCCAGGTCCGCCAGCACGCCGACGTCCCACGCTTCGTCCTCGCCACCCGCCGAGGCGGTAGCCGGTTTGGTTCCGCCCGCCGCCAGCACGGTGACCACCAGTGCATCGGCCCGACGCAGTGTGTCGATCAGCTCCGGCTCCGCCGTGCGCAGCGAGGCGCAATACAACGGCAGTGCCCGCGCACCCGCCTGCTCGACAGCCAGGCACATGGCCTCGATGTAGGTGGTATTGCCCGCCAAATGCTGTGCGCGGTAATAGATCACCGCGACGGTGGGGCGGTCGACCTCGTGCGGCGCCGCCGCACGCTCGAGCTCGCCCCAGCTCGGCAACTGCACCGGCGGCTCGAAACCGTGGCCGGTGAGCAACACGGTGTCGGACAGGAAGTTGTACAGCTGACGCAGATTGTCCGCACCACCCGCGGCGAGGTAGTTGTGCGCGTCCGCGGCGACACCGCCCGGCACGGTGGAACACTCCATCAATTCCGCGTCCGGCGCGAGTTCACCGCCGAGCGCGACCATCGGGACGCCGCTCGCGCGCACCGCGTCCAACCCCGGTTCCCATGCTCGTTTACCGCCGAGAATGCGCACGATCACCAACTCGGCGCCGTCGAGCAAGGCGGGCAGGTCCTCCACCAACAGTCGGGCGGGATTGCCCCACCGGTAGCGTGCGCCGCTCGCGCGCGCGCTCAGCAGATCGGTGTCGGAGGTGGACAGCAGCAAAATCACAGGTGACGGCCTTCCTCGGGTTACGCGCCCATCGGGGGTTGCTGCTCGCCGGAGAGGGTCTGGCTGTTCACAGTGGCGCGACCGCACCGGATTTACACCGGTTTCCTCGTCGCCCGCCGAGCACGGCAGATGCTACCCGTCGGCCCGCGGTGCCCGATCCGCCTGCCCACCACGCACCGATCGCGCGGCGAGGAAGTCATCGACGATCCGCGCGCAATCGGCGGGCGTCGTCGGGGAGATGCCGAGCAGCCGCACGAACACGATCGGGCCGATGAGCTGCGACAATACCTGGGTGGTGTCGAATTCGCCGAGCTGGTCACGCACCTCGGGAGCATCGAAGAGCTGATCGAAGGGCACGCGGTATTGCTCGATGAGCCGTTGCCGCAGCACCGTCAGTTCACTCACGTCGCCGGTGTCGGTGCCCTCGCCCGTCGCGAGCCACGCCAACGTCGAGATCTGGAGGGGCACGTTGTCGACCACCTCGGCCTGTCGAACCAGCAGATCGATCAACCGTTCGCGTAGCGGGCCCTGCGGCGCCGGCTCGATACCGGGGGGCAGCAGGCGTTCCAGCGTGGCGGCGCGCAGCCGGACGACGCTGTCGAAGTGCCGGTAGAGAGTCGTGCGGGCGACCTTCGACATGCGGGTGACCGCCTCGATCGTCACCGCTTCCACCCCACCGGATGTCAGCAAGCTCGCGGCGGCGTCGAGCAGCCTGGTACGCGAGCGCGCCTTGCGTGGATCCATGTCGGCTGCACCGGTCATGGTCATGAGTTGCGCCGGTCCCCTCTCGAACTCGCCTGCGTCTGTTGTTGTTCCGCGACTTATGATACTGATAGTAGCGTAGCGATACTGATAGTCCTGTTAGCTCTGTCATGGTACTTCGGAGGCTCGATGGAACTCACCACGACCCGCCTCTCCGCCACGCAACGGTGGACGCTCGTCGTCGCCAGTCTCGCGGTGACACTGGTGATCGCGTCGATGGCGGCGCTCTACACAGCCCTCCCGGAGATCGCGGGCGCGACCGGCTCCACCCAGAAGGAGCTGACCTGGATCATCGACGGCTACACCCTGGCGCTGGCCTGCCTGGTACTGCCCGCCGGCGCGCTCGGCGACCGCTACGGACGCCGTGTCGTACTGATCGTGGGACTCTGCGTGTTCGCGGCCGCGTCTTCGGTGCCGTTGCTCGTCAACGATCCGACCTGGCTGATCGGCACCCGCGCGCTCGCCGGTGCGGGCGCCGCGTTCGTGATGCCATCGACGCTGTCACTGCTCACCGCGAGCTTTCCCGAGGAGCGCCGAGGCGGCGCCATCGGCCTGTGGGCGGGAATGGCCGGCGCCGGAGCCATTCTCGGCATCATCGGTTCGGGGCTCCTGCTCGAATACTGGTCGTGGACGTCGATCTTCCTCGGTATGTCGCTAGCCGGATTGGCACTGCTCGCGGCCGCGTTCACGGTCCCCGAGTCGGTCGATGAACAACGACCGGCATTGGATCTGTGGGGTTCGGCCGCGGTCGCCGCCGCTGTCGGATTGGTCGTGGTGGCCGCGATCGAGGCGCCGACACGGGGATGGCTGTCGCCGGTGGTGCTCGGCGGATTCCTCGGCGGCGCGGTGGCCGCGGGGTTGTTCGTGTGGATCGAATCGCGGGTCGCCCATCCGCTGCTGGATATCAAGTTGTTCGCCGAACGCGGCTTCGGCAGCGGCACCATGGTGGTCACCATCCAGTTCATGGTGAGCTTCGGCAGCTTCATGGTGATCGTCCAGTTCCTTCAGCTCATCCTGGGTTATCGACCACTGATCTCTGCCGTGGTATTGGCACCGATGATGGTGCCCATGGTCCTCATCGCGGTGTTCATCCCCCGATTCGCCGAGCGTTTCGGGCCCCGCTTGCCGATGAGCATCGGCCTGGCGGTGATCGGCATCTCGTTTCTCACCCTGGCGCGCCTCGACATCCACAGCACCTATTTCGACCTGCTGTGGTCGCTGCTGATCATGAGCGCCGGCGTCGGCCTGTGCACCTCGCCCGCCACGGCGGCGATCGTCACCGGCACCCCGGTCGAGAAGCACGGTGTCGCGGCGGCCGTGAACGACGCCGCCCGCGAGATCGGCGCCGCGATCGGCATCGCGGTCGCGGGCAGCATCTTGGCCGCCGGGTACAGCCATCGGATCGCACCAGCGCTGCCGTTGGTACCCGAGGCCGCACGGGGGCCGGTCGGCGACTCGCTCGCCGCCACCCTGGAAATCACCGGTCGAATCGGGCCCGCGGGCGACCAACTCGCCGAACTCGCCAAGATCTCCTTCCTCCACGGCGCGGGCCAAGCCGCGATCGCGCTAGGCATCTGCGCCTTGGCCGCCGCCGCAGTGGTCGCATTCTGGGCGCCAGGACGCAGGCGCGAACCGGATGCGTCGGCGAAATCCGATGCTTCCCAGGTGGATTCCGCGAAGGCTCCGGTCCCGAACTGACGCGTCGACGGTTGCTGACCACCGCGGTCGGCGCCCAGCACCGCGATCAGCCAGCAGCCGCCCGACACCACCTCGGGGAGCCGAACCGAACGACGCGATATTCGGCGGTCGCGACATCGCCGGCGCCGATGCTTCTGACGTCGGCGTCAACTGGTGATATTCGATGCCCGGTCCGGTTCTTCGCCTGCGAGGATGTCCTCGCAGGATGGCCAGAAGGCGGTGTCACAGGTATCGGCACCCCCTCTCGGCCGCCGATGGTCACTACCAGCTGTTCTGGCTGGGCGGCACAACAGGCTCTGCCGATCGGCGAGTGAGCCAGGTGATCGTCGCCGGTGCGCGATGGGGGCCCCCGGCCGGGCGACGGCGAGCTAGTTGCGAATAACCAACCAACTGGTCTATTTGTGACTTGTAACACACTTATCCCTATTCGCTATAGGAAGGTCGAGGGGTCCGGCCGGACAGCGCGGCCTCGCTGTCGCCAAGCGGAAGGAGTGTCGTGAACACACCACCCCCACAACAACCATGGCCGCCGGACCGACAGCCGCCGCCACCCTACGGACCCGGATATCAGGGCTATCCCGGATACCCGCCACCCCCGCAACCACCCAGGCGCCGAATGTGGCCGTGGGTGTTGTTCGCGCTGTTCGGGGTGTTCGTGCTGGCCTGCGTCGGCTGCGTGGCCTTCGTGTCGAATGTGTTCGACGAGACTTCGAGCGTCAGTACCGGCTCCGCCAGCACCGCGCCAGCTGGCAGCGAGGTCGAAGACGGGAAATTCGCTTTCCAGATCACCCAGGTCGACCCACCGTCGACCACCGTCGGCGACAACGCCTACACGCAACAGTCAGCGCAGGGGCAGTTCATCGTCGTCCACGTGAATGTCGCGAATATCGGCGGCGAACCACAGAGCTACTTCGGCGAAAACCAGACCTTGATCGACGCCAGCGGTCGCGAATTCACCAACAGCACCGGCGCCGAGCTGGCCGCCAACGACAACAGCACGCTCAGTGAGATCAATCCCGGGAACAAGGTCACCACCGCGATCGTCTTCGACGTACCGCCGGGAACCGCTCCTGCGGCTGTGGAATTCCACGATTCGATGTTCTCCGGTGGTACGCGTGTGGCGCTGAACTGAACCAACTCTTGGCCGGTTCTCGCGTCGGGCACCGACCTGCGTCGGCCTCCCGCACGACGCTTCGACGGCTGGAGTCGCACGGACTCGTCGGCCGCCACGCGTTCACCGAGGTAGTGTCGCCGCGCGTGGAGTACGAGCTCACGGAACTCGGGGCGAGGTTGATCGATCCCATCCACACATCGACCGAGTGGGCGAGGGCGGACGGCGACGCGGTCCGCGCTGCCCTCGACGCGAATTCCGCGACGGTCACCGTCTCTCGGGCGGGACCCGGATCCGGCGCTGGTTGCCATACGTTCGGGACCGCAGGATGCGCGACGCTGCGGGCGCATCCGTAAACTGGTCGCGATATGACGCGCGGAGACCTCGATTCCTGCCCCGGTGTGCTGCGACTGCACGCCGCGGCCGACGGTCCGTTGGCGCGGATTCGGCTGCCGGGTGGCAGGCTCGAATCGGCGCAGGTGCGGGTGCTCGCCGAGGCCGCGGATGAGCTCGGGAACGGGTTCATCGAGCTCACGTCCAGGGGAAATGTTCAGCTCAGGCAGGTGAGCGACGCGCGAGAGTTGACCGATCGGCTGGATGCCGTCGGGTTGTTGCCGAGCCACACCCACGAGCGGGTGCGCAATATCGCTTCCTCACCGCTGTCGGGTCTTGTCGGATCGCTCGCGGATGTGCGCGGGCTTCTCACCGAGTTCGATGCCGCGTTGCTCGCCGACCCCACCCTGGCCGAGCTCCCCGGACGACTCCTGTTCACCCTCGACGACGGGCGCGGCGATGTCAGCGCCCTCGACGGCGATATCGGCGTACAAGCCACCGGCGCAAGCGAATTCGCCCTCCTGCTCGGCGGTTCCGATACCGGGGTCCGACTTCCGGCCGACGAGGCCGTCGAGGTGCTGCTCGCGGCAGCGCGTGCCTTTCTCGCTGTGCGCGGCAAGCACACCGAACAGTGGCGGGTGCGTGATCTCGCTGACGGCGTACCTCGCCTGTTGGCGAAGCTCGGACGCACAGCCGCCGCGCACCCGGCCGCTCCGTCGCCGGCACCCGCCGCGCCGATCGGTTGGCTGGATCAGGACGACGGCGCGGTCGCCCTCGGCGCGGGCGTCCGATTCGGTGCGCTCCCCGCACGCACCGCCCTGTTCCTGTCCGCCATCGAACGAACCGTCATCGTCACCCCGTGGCGCGGCCTCCTCGTCACCGACCTGACCGAGTCCGTCGCCGAACAGGTGGTACGCGTCCTCGCCCCTATGGGCCTGATCTTCGACGCGGAGTCGCCGTGGCTGCTGGTCAGCGCCTGCGTCGGCCAGCCCGGCTGCGCGAAGGCATTGACCGATGTCCGCGCGGACGCCGCACGCGCCGTCGAAACCGGCCGCGTCCAACCAGCAGACACCACCGCCATCGCAGGGCCGACTACGACCACACACCAAGCGCTTTCGACCCAACCAACGGCAACCTCCGAGCCGATAGCCTTCGGCCGCCAACACTGGTCAGCGTGCCCCCGCCACTGCGGCCAACCCGCCACCCCCACCATCAACATCACCGCCACCCCCGACGGCTACACCATCACACCCCCGAATAGCTCACCAAAACTCCCCGCACCCAGCACCTCGGGTTCGAACATTCGCCAACACTCCCCTTCCGCACACAGTCCTGACCTCGAGCGACCCCGGAGCAGCACTTCGCCTGCCGCACCTTGACCGCGGCGATCCGGCTCGATGGTCACCGGCACGAAAACCACGGACTCGGCGGGCAACCGGGTGATTCGCGTCGACACGCCCATGTTCATCCGGCCGATCCCACGTGTGCTTTGCGCACTGCGGCTCGCAGCTGACGCAGAAGTTCTTCCGACGTGGCGTCGGCCCCCAACCACTCACGCCCAGCGACAGCCCACGTCTCTATCAGCACCCGAGGCCACAGCCGCGCGAGCATCAACCACTCCACAGCCGCACCAGCACCACCGCTGCCCGGAATCCGACCCGCACTCATACCGCCCGCCCCACACTCTTACTGTTGACCGCATGTCCGACGTACGTGCCAACTACCTCACCGACGGCGCCGAGATCTATCGGCGTTCGTTCGCGACGATCAGGGCCGAAGCGCGGCTCAAGGGGTTTCCCCCGGATGTGGCGCAGGTGGTGGTGCGGATGATCCACGGTTGCGGCCAGGTCGATCTCGCCGACGATATCGCCTACACCCCGGGCGTGGTCGCGGCGGCGCGGGCGGCGTTGCGGGCGGGTGCGCCGATTCTGTGCGATGCGAAGATGGTCGCCTCCGGCGTGACACGCAAGCGGCTACCGGCGGACAACCAGGTGCTGTGCACTTTGGACGATCCGGCGGTGCCGGAACTGGCTGCGCGCCTCGGCAATACGCGGTCGGCGGCGGCGGTGCAGTTGTGGCACGAGCACCTCGCGGGCGCTGTGGTGGCGATCGGCAACGCGCCGACCGCGCTGTTCCATCTGCTCGACCTGATCGCGGCGGGTGCGCCGCGCCCCGCCGCGGTACTGGGTATCCCGGTCGGCTTCATCGGCGCCGCCGAATCCAAGGACGCGCTCATCGAGTTCGCGGGGCTCGAGTACCTGACCGTTCGCGGTCGGCGCGGCGGCAGCGCGGTCACCGCGTCGGCGCTCAATGCCATCGCGAGCGAACAGGAATGAACGAGGCGACAGTCACGCCGGGCAAGTTGTGGGGCGTCGGCCTCGGTCCTGGCGATCCCGAGCTCGTGACGGTGAAGGCGGCCAGGGTGATCGACGCCGCGGACGTGATCGCGTTTCACAGCGCGCGACACGGGCGCAGCATCTCGCGCGGCATCGCACAGCCCTATATGCGCGAAGGCCAACTGGAGGAACACCTCGTCTATCCGGTAACCACCGAGACCACCGACCATCCCGGCGGCTATCAGGGTGCCATCGACGAGTTCTACGAGCAGGCCGCGCGGCGACTCGCCGAACACCTCGCCGCCGGCAGGTCGGTCGCGTTGCTCGCGGCGGGTGATCCGCTGTTCTACAGCTCCTACATGCATATGCATCGACGCCTGGCCGACCGATTCGACGCGGAGATCGTGCCGGGCATCACCTCGGTGAGCGCGGCGTCGGCCGCGCTGGCGACACCCTTGGTGGAGGGCGAACAGGTATTGACGGTGCTGCCAGCGACCCTGCCCACCGATGAACTCACCCGCCGACTGCGCGACGCCGACGCCGCCGCGATCATGAAGCTTGGCCGCACCTACCCCGGTGTGCGCCAGGCTCTTTCGGACTCGGGAAAGCTCGACCGCGCCTACTACGTGGAGCGAGCCAGCAGCACCCGACAGCGCGTGCTGCGCGCCGACGCGGTCGCCGACGCGGACGTCCCCTACTTCGCCATCACCCTCGTCCCCGGCCCGGAACCCACCGCGCCCATCCGCACGGATTCACCGAATAGCGCTGCGGAGCAACCTTTTTCCGCCAAGTCATCAATAACCGGCAACGATCGTTCCGCCACGACAGCGGCCTCTGACACGAGGGCCCCCGCGAGGCTCGCCACCCAATCAGTTCCACCGATATCGGGCTCGTCTTCGACTATCGCTTCGACACAGCCGCCCTCCTCTGGTTCGACACCAACCGACATCGCCCAGCCCTCCGCCACACCACCAACAGATTTTCCGCCGACGACCACTCCCCCACAGCCACACTCCGCCGATTCGGCAGCAACGGATAGCGTCCGGCACCACGCATCCCCCACTGTGCCGTCAGCGCAATCGCCGTCGAATGTCACCGCCGCGCAGTCGTTTTCCAGTGTTTCGGAGTCGGCGCGAAGTGTCCCGCACGGAGCGTCGAACCCACTGGTCGATGGCGTCGCCTCCCCCACACCCTCGGCCAGTACACCGCCGAATCTCCGCACTACCGCGGCCGAACAGATCCTCGCCGAGCAACCGAGGACGAGCGGCGCCCCCACCGGCCGAGTCGTGGTCGTCGGACTCGGTCCCGGCGATCCGGAATGGACCACCGCCGAAGTGCGCGCCGCGCTGGCCGAGGCCACCGATCTCGTGGGCTACACCACCTATCTGAACCGGGTGCCGGAGCGGGTGGGTCAGCGTCGGCATGCCAGCGACAATCGGGTCGAGTCCGAACGCGCCGCGATGGCACTGGATCTGGCCGGGCGTGGCGCACGGGTCGCGGTGGTGTCGTCGGGCGACCCCGGCGTGTTCGCGATGGCGGCGGCGGTACTGGAGGAGTCGAGCGACCCACGTTGGCAGCACGTCTCGGTTCAGGTGCTGCCCGGCCTGACCGCCGCCAATGCCGTCGCGAGCCGAGTCGGCGCGCCGCTGGGGCACGACTACGCGACCATCTCGCTGTCGGATCGGCTCAAACCGTGGGAGGTTGTCGCCCAACGGCTTTCCGCGGTGGCGGCAGCGGATATGGCGATCGCCGTCTACAACCCCGCCTCCTCGCAACGCACCTGGCAGGTGGGAGCCATGCGCGATCTACTGCTGGAGCACCGCAAGCCCGACACCCCCGTGGTGGTGGGCCGAGATGTGGGTGGCCCCACCGAAAGTGTGCGGGTGGTCGCGCTCGGCGAACTCGATCCCGCCGAGGTGGACATGCGCACGCTGCTGATCATCGGCGCGTCGACCACCGCCATGCGCGAGACCGAGCACGGCCCCCTCGTCTATACCTCGCGGCGCTACGGCGGCGTGCGCGACGCGGCGACCGGCGGCGCGTAGGATCTCCTGACGCACCGACGATCGGAGGGGATGGTGGCGGCGACACTGCCGGAACTGACGCTGCGGGCACGCGCTTTGGAGGCGCGCGCCACCGCGAGCGAGCAGGCGCTCGACGAGCACGGTGAACAGCTCGACGAGCAGGGTGATGTCCTCGGCGAAGTGGCCGCGCTCACCAGGAAGGCGCTCGACGGTATCGACCGGATCGACGAGCGCTCCCATCGGATCACCGATGATGTGGTGGTGTTACGCGAGGACGTGGGTGAACTGCGTCAGAATGTCGGTGAGTTGACTCGCCGCGTGACCGTTCTCGAGCAGGGGCAGGGCCGCCTCGAACGGGGACAGTCGAAACTCGAAGCGAGCCAGTCGAAACTCGTCGACGGGCAGAATCGCCTCGAGCAAGGCATGGCACAGGTACTCGAACGTCTCGACCAGTTGATCGGCGGACGGTAGGGCGGCGATGCGGCCGTGGCCCGCTGTGGCTGGGCGTTCGTGTTACATTCCACTATGGAGTGTTGATCGCGAAGGGAGTTGTCGTTGACGAATACCGTGACGAAGACCAATACCGCGAAAACCAAGACCGCGAAGACGAACACCGCACGCAAGACCGACCCCTCGGCGGTGGGCTCGGGACCGAAACGCAAACTCAATTCCACCGCGGCCTCATTGCTCGGATTCCTGCACGAGGGCCCGAAATCCGGCTGGGACCTCGCCACCGAGGCACAGGCACGCATCGGCGATTTCTGGACGATCACCCAGAGCCAGGTCTACCGGGAACTCGGCACCATGGACACCATCGGACTGGTCGAAAAGGGCCCGCCCGGCGCCAGAGACCGCACCCCCTACGTGATCACCGACGAGGGCCGCGAAGCGTTCCTCGAGTGGATCACCCGCGATCCCGGCAGCGAGACCATCCGCGTCCCCCTGCTGCTGACCATCTCGTTCGGCGACCACCTCGACCGTGGGCGCCTGAACCGAATCATCGCCGCCAACAGCCAGATCCATCACGACCGGCTGGCCAGGTATCTCGCCGAGGAGCCGTCGGAGAAGTCACCGTACGCGCGTGCGACGCTCGACTTCGGGATTCGGTACGAGCGCGCGGTGTTGGAGTGGTTCGAGCGGTTGCCGGGGTTGCTCGAGCAGTAGAGGTACTCACCGATCACTCCCGAATCAAGTGCGGGCGGTGGAGATTTCGCCAGGTTTCGGCGCTGTCTCGCGAGATCCGGCTATTGGTGCGGTGACGTGCGAACGCTGGTATCTGCATGTTTGGGTGGTTGCAGATAAGGGGTGATGCGCGGGCGAAAGGACTGGTGTGGCCGCAACGCCCGGGGCGGGGGGATCCGGGGGGCCGCGTTAGGCGACAGGGTGATACGCGGGGGCGAGGAACCGGCACCAGGTAGGCGGCGGGGTGATACGCGGGGGCGAGCGCTTCCTCGCTGTGTTTTTGGCGGCTGGCGCCGCGTGGTTCGCGGCCCTGAGTCTCGCGTTCGAGTACCCGTTTCTTGCTCCTTCGTCGCCTACGAAACGGGCACTCGAACGCGAGACGGCCGCGAACTTACCGTGCCGGTCTCGCTGCGCTCGGAACACGTGTTCAGGCGGCTCGTAGGGGGGCTGAGTTGGGTGCGGGACGTGGCGGTTTCACCGGGTAGCCGGGGGTGCGCGTCGAACCGGGTACTCGAACGCGAGACGGCCGTGAACTTGCTGTGTCGGTCTCACTGACGCTCGGAACACGTGTTCAGGCGGCTCGTAGGGAGGGCTGAGTTGGGTGCGGGACGTGGCGGTTTCACCGGGTAGCCGGGGGTGCGCGTCGAACCGGGTACTCGAACGCGAGACGGCCGTGAACTTGCTGTGTCGGTCTCACTGACGCTCGGAACACGTGTTCAGGCGGCTAGTCGTTGGGCTGAGTTTGTTGGGGTGGTGGAGGTTTACCGGGTTCACCGGATCGTCGGGGGCGTGTACCTACCGTTCGGCGTGCAGCGCATGCTGTGTTCGGTGCCGCATGTCAGTAGGGCACAGAGTCGGCAGTTCGGGCGGTGAGGGGTTCACCAGGACACCGGCGGCAACCGCTTACTTTCACGATCAGCTAGAGCATGCGGGTGGCGTTGGGGGTCGGAGTGTCCGGGGGCCTGGTGGTCAGTGCTTTCGGAGACCACGGAGCCAGTCGAGGGTGGCGGCGGCCGTTTCGGTGATGAGGGTGTTTTCGGGGAGCGGGGGGCGGTTGATCATGATGACGGGGAGGTTCGCTTCGCGGGCGGCGGTGAGCTTGGCGGTGACGTCGGGGGCGCCGCTGTCCTTGGTGACCAAGGCATCGATGCGGTGGTCGGCGAGGAGTTCCGATTCCGCCGCTACCGTGAAAGGTCCACGGGCAAGCAATAACTCATGCCGCGGTGGGAGAGCGCCTTCGGGCGGGTCGATGGCGCGGATCAGGAACCAATGGCTGGTCACAGTTGCGAAAGCATGCACGCCCTGGCGGCCGATGGTCAGGAAGATGCGGGGGCCGAAATCGGCGGTCGCGGTCGCCGCGGTCGCAAGGTCGGGCACTCGGGTCCAGCGATCCCCCGGCTGCGCGGACCATCCCTGTCTACGCAGATGCACGAGAGACACACCGGCTTCGGCGGCGGCCGTGGTCGCGTTCTCGGTGATTGTCGCGGCGAACGGGTGAGTCGCGTCGACGACCGCGTCGACGCGGTTGTCCGTCAACCACTCTCGGAGACCGGTCGCACCACCGAATCCGCCGATGCGCACCTCCCCACTGGGCAACGAAGGGTCGCGAACGCGACCGGCGAGCGAGGAGACGATGTCGAATCCTCGCTCGCCGGAAGCGAGTTGGGCAAGGTGCCGGGCTTCGCCGGTACCGCCCAGAATCAGAACCCTCAGGGCTGGCCGCTGAAGTAGGCGATGCCCGCGTTCAGCAACTCCGGCCCACCGGCGACGGCGAGACCGATGATGGCACCGAGCACCGCACCGGGCAGGATGCCGACACCGAAGAACAGAATGCCGACGGCGGCACCGATCAAGCCACCGACCGCCGCACCCAGCGACGCGCGCTGCAGCTCGGCGAAGAACCAGTCCTGCGCGCCGATGAACTCGGCGGTCGAGGGCGCGGCCGCGGTCGGAGCCAGCTCAGGGGTGAGTGTCACCCTGGTGCCGTCTTCGGAGATGTTCGCGGCGATCGGGACCTGCTGCCCCTTGGCCGTCGCGGTGAGCGGGATCGTGGTGACGGTGGCGCCCTCGGCGTTCTTCAGGCTCACCGACTGATTGTCCGAGGCGAGGCTGAACGCGCCGCCGGTCACCGAGGTGACCACGGACTTGCCCTCGTCGGCCAGTGCCAGCGCGTACTCGACGCCCTGATCCTCGCCGGTCACCGACTGCGCGGCGCCGGACTGCTGCTGCGCCACGGGCGGCGCGGGAACCGGCTCGGCATACGCGGTGCCCGCGGTGATTCCGGTGGCGGCCGCGGCCAGAATGGCAGTGGCGGCAAACTTCTTGTACTTCATCTATCTCCCCAGTAGGACAGGTTCCGAGCATGATCGGAACTCGAAACACGACATTACCCCCAGAGCCCGACAGGTTCACCGCCGACTTTCCTGCGCTTGGGAGCTTTCCTCGCCGAGGCCGCCCGGTTTCACCGCCCACCATTGCGTCACCGGCAACTGCGGCCGCCACGTGCGGAACCCACCCAGCGGCTCGGCACGGTAGATCTGGTATTTCCGCAGTTCACCGCCATGCTCGGCAGACAAAGCCAGCAGCGCCGATTCCGATTCCGCCGTCACGGCATTGGCCACCAGCCGTCCGCCCGCGCGCAGTCGTGCCCAACATGTCTCGAAGACGCCATCGGCGGTGAGCCCGCCGCCGAGGAACACCGCGTCGGGAGTCGGCGCCGCCGCTGATTCCCCCACGAATTCGCCGCGGATCTCGAGCCGCGAAACACCGAGCGCCTCGGCGTTATCGGCAATCTGGGTACGCCTGCGCGCTAGCCGCTCGAAGGTGACGGCCCGACAGGCGGGATGGGTGCGACTCCATTCGATCGCGATACTGCCCGAGCCACCGCCGATATCCCACAGCAGTTCACCCGGCGCGGGTGCGAGCGCCGAAAGCGTCAGTGCGCGCACCTCGTGTTTGGTGAGTTGTCCATCGCCACCGAAGAATTCGTCGTCGAGACCGGGAATGCGGGTGGCGCGGCGAAGGTCACGCTCAGCGACGCAATCGAGCGCGACGATGTTCAACGAGTCGCCGTGCGGGCGGTCCCACCGCTTGGCGACGCCCGAAACAAGCAGCTCGCGCGACCCACCCAACTGTTCGAGCACCGTCACCGAGGATTTCCCGAACCCATTGCGCGTCAACAGATCCGCCAGCGCGCCCGGGGTGCGCTCGTCCTCGCTCAGCACCAGCACCCGTCGACCGTCGACCAGTTCGGGTAGCACCGTCGACAACGGCCTGCCCACCACATTGACCACCGGTGTCGACGCGAGCGCCCACCCGAGCCGCGCACACGCCAACGACACCGACGACGGCTGCGGCAACACCCGCAGCGCCGAGGCGCCGACGAGACGCGCGAGGGTGACACCGATTCCGTAGAACATCGGGTCACCGCTGGCCAGCACACAGACCCGTCGACCGAGCCACTGCTCCAGCAGCCCCGGCAGCGCCGGGACCAGCGGCGACGGCCACTCGATCCGCCGCGCCCCCGCGACCCCCACCAGGTCGAGCTGACGACGCGACCCGGCCACGAGGTCGGCGGCGTCGATGGCGTCCCGCGCGGATCGTCCGAGTCCGTCGATTCCGTCGGCGCCGACCCCGACCACCTCGATCGGCCGACCGTGCCACGCCACCGTCATCGACACCCCCGCCACCGGCGCACCCGGGTGATCGCGACGAAATCCTCGCTCGCGCACGATCCGCGGTGGATATTCCGAACCGCCGCCCCTGGCCGCGGGGACAGCGTGTGCGGCAGTGCGATGCGAGCCCTCGCCGACCACCCGCTCATCGCGGCATCCTGCGCCAAATCCATTGTGGCAGCAACCTTATCGTGAAGAACACCAGATTCAGGATGCCCGGCACCACCGCGCGCGCCGAACGCCGACGAAGACCCGCGACCACGGCATCGGCCACCTGGCCGGGGGTGCTGGAGAACGGCGCGGGGTCCATTCCCTCGGTCATTCGTCCGATCACGAAGCCCGAGCGCACCAGCAACAAGTGAATCCCGCTACCGTGCAGGGCATCCGCGAGACCGTTGGCGAAACCGTCGAGCCCCGCCTTCGCTGCGCCGTAGACATAATTGGCGCGGCGCACCCGCACCCCCGCGATCGAACTGAACACCACGATGTGGCCGTCACCCTGGGTGCGCAGCAGATTCGCCAGCGGGGTGAGAACGCTGACCTGAGCGAGGAAATCGGTGTGCAGCACCTGCACGGCGTGCGCCGAATCCTGTTCCGCACGTTGTTGATCACCGAGGATTCCGAAAGCGAGCACGGTCACCGCGAGGCGACCGTGCTCGGCGACGAGCCGTTCCAGGAGCGCGGGATGCGCCGCGGTGTCGTCGGCGTCGAATTCGACCAGGTGCACCGCCGTCGCACCCGCCGCCTCGACCAGCGCGCTCTGCTCGACCAGTTCGGCGCTGCGCCGCGCCGCGAGGATCACCTCTCGTCCTTCGGCCAGCCGCCGCACCACCTCGAGCCCGATCTCGCTGCGCCCACCGAGCAGCAACACCGGCCCGTCGACTATCCCTCTCGCACCCATTCGCCCAGTCTGTCATCCACCGCACGGGCCTCGACATTCGCCGACACAACCACAGGATTCGGCGGTGGCTAGAGTCGAGTGATGCTGTCTACCGCAGGTATCGAATTCGTGTCCGAGCGACACCTGGCCACCCTCACCACCTTGCGCGCCGACGGAACCCCCCACGTGGTGGCTGTCGGCTTCACCTGGGATCCCGACGCGGGCATCGTCCGAGTCATCACCGGCGGCGGCTCGGTGAAGGCGCGCAATGTGCGCCGCTCCGGATACGCGGCGGTGAGCCAGGTCGACGGCCCACGCTGGCTCACCCTCGAAGGCCCCGCCTCGATCCTGGACGACCCCACCGACATCGCCGACGCCTGCGACCGCTACGGCGCACGCTATCGCGTCCCGCGCGAGAACCCCGAGCGCGTCGCGATCGCCATCCGGGTTCGCCGGGCGTTGGGCAGCGCCACCTTGCTCGCCCCCGCGAATCCGGCAACGTAGCCGAAGTATCGTTCACCCGGCAGCGCCGGTCTCGCAATCGGACGGCTCCCTCATCGATATCGGCTCGATCGACGCCGAGTGAGCCGGAATTCGTGCGGCGCTGCCACAGCGGCATCGGCCGCATGGACGACGGGTGTCGCCGCACGTTGGGCCCATGGGCGCGACCGCGAACCCGCACGCTCACACCATCGCCCGGCGAGACCCTCGACCACCCCAGCGGCAACGACCACTAACGCCGCAGCGTATCGATTCCCTCGTCGATGAGCCCGACGATGAGATCGGCGAGACCGGCCGTGCGGCTGACCTTGGTGGGCCAGTAGGCGATCGAGAAGATCGTGCCGAGACATGTTTGGGTGGCAACGGCGATTTCGGCGTCGGTGGCGGAAGGTAGACAGCGCCCGACGGCGGCCTCCCAGGCGCGGACGTACTCCTTGCGCCGCCGATTGACCGAGCGCAGCCAGGGGTCGACCAACGAGCGATCCTCGCGCTGGGTCACGTTCACCAGATGGCGATGACGCGCCGCGAATTCGACATGGTGGCGCACGAGGCGTTCGAAATCGCGAGCGGGATCGTCGAGTATGGGCTCCACCGCATCGATGAGTTGGTCCATCGCCTCGGTGAACAGGGTCGCGAGGATTTCGTCCTTACCGGAGAAGTGCCGGTAGAGCGCCGGGCCACTGAGTCCGGCGCGGGTTCCGAGTTCGTCCACGCTGGTGCCGTGGAAGCCCTTCTCGTAGAACAACTCCGCGGCGGTATCGAGAATCTTCCGACTCCTGTCCACCGTGGGATGCTAGCACCCCGTGTGAACGATCGTTATGATCGCCGATGCGTCGACCGCAGGTTCGATCCACCGTAGTCGGTAGCGTGCGCGTGTACCGAAGAATGCCGCGGCCCGGCCAGCAAAGCGAAGAGAACCGAGATCGACAGGAGAGTCATGACCGGCACGGCCTTGATCCCCGACTATCACCAGGTGGTCCTGCTACCTCGCGAGCACGGCCCGGTGGTGATCCCCGAGGAGTTCAGGGACGAGAACGGTCACATGAACGTCCGTCACTACTACGACCTCTGCTTGATCGCGATGGATACGGTCTTCCAGCGGCTCGGCATCACCGACGACTATCGCGCCACGCGCGGACATGGTTTCTTCACCGCCGAACACCACATCAAGTTCTTCGCCGAAACTCATGTCGGCCAACGAGTTTCGGTCCATTTTCGCAATCTCGAGCGGTCGGACAAGGTAGTGCACGGGATAGCGTTGCTGGTCAACGACACTACCGAGCGACTAGCCTGCACGCTCGAGGTGGTGGCCGTCCACGTCGACCTCGACACTCGCAGAACCACCCCGTTCGCCGTCGACGTGGCCGAGCCGATCGACCGGGAGATCTCGATCACCGATGCCGTCGACTGTGCGGCTCCGGTGTGCGGCGCGATGGGGATTCGCCGCTGAACAACGTTGGTCTGAGAGCTATCTCGTCACCCACAGACGGAGGCACTGATGCCCGATGAATCGAAGCGCCCCTACGACCTCAAGCGGGAGCTGCGCGAACTCTACGCAGCCAAGAACCGCGAGTGGGCGCTGTTGGACGTTCCCGAACAGCAGTTCCTGGCCATCGACGGGGCCGGAAACCCCAATACCGCACCGGAATACGCCCGCGCGGTGCAGGCGCTGTACGGGGTGGCGTACACGCTGAAGTTCGCCGCCAAGCGCGCAGGTTCGGATTTCGTGGTGGCGCCACTGGAGGGACTGTGGTGGGCAGATACCTACGACGCGTTCCGCAACGGCGACAAGGATTCCTGGCAGTGGACCCTACTGATCTGTCAACCAGCATGGATTACCACAGATGGAATTACCGAGGCGCGCGATTCCGCTCTGCGCAAGAAGGGCAACGAGGCGATCGCCGCCGTCTACCCGCGACAGCTGCGGGAAGGGTTGTGCGCGCAGGTATTACACGTCGGCTCCTACGACGACGAGGCGCCGGTACTGGCCGACCTACACCAGAACTTCCTCGAGGCGAACAACCTGACGCCTACTCAATCGCATCACGAGGTCTACCTCGGTGATCCGCGAAAGACGGCGCCGGAGAAGCTCAAAACCATTCTGCGCCAACCGGTGAACGAGCGCGCTGACGCGGGCGAGTCGTCCCGAGGCAGCCACACCGAATAGCTCCCGGCCCCAACCGAAGACGCTAGGACAGTGCGAGGAAATCGGATCGGCTCACCTGATCACCCGCCGTCGAAGGTGTCGATGCCACGGGACCCTGCGCGATCTCGACGGGCGCCGTTACACCGTGAGCTCTGTTGGCCTACAACACCGTCAGCCCGTGCGGGCGCAGGTTCAGCGGCTCGCAGCCGTCCTCGGTGACCACGACGATGTCTTCGATGCGCGCACCCCACTCGCCACGGAAATAGATGCCAGGCTCGATGCTGAAAGCCATGCCGGGACGCAGGATCAGCTCGTTGCCCGCCGTGATGTAGGGCTCCTCGTGCGCCGACAGGCCGATGCCGTGGCCGGTGCGGTGGATGAACGCGGAGCCGAAACCGGCCTCGGTCAATGGATTACGGGCGGCGGCGTCCACCGACTCCGCGGTGACACCGGGGCGGACCGCCGCGACCGAGGCGGCCTGCGCGCGCTCCAATTCGGCATACTGTGCCGCGATCCGCGCCGACGGTTCGCCGAGCACGTAGGTTCGGGTCGTATCCGAGTAATAGCCGGGATCGACCGGACCACCGATATCGATGACCACCACGTCACCCACCTCGAGCACGCGATCGGAAACCCGGTGGTGCGGGTCGGCGCCGTGCGGACCACTGCCGACGATCACGAACGCGACCTCGGAGTGCCCCTCCTCGACGATCGCCGCCTCGATATCGGCACCCACCTCGGCCTCGGTGCGGCCGACCCGCAGGAAGTCCGGCACCCTGGCCTGCACGCGGTCGATCGCCGAACCCGCGCGGCGAAGGGCCGCGATCTCGGCCTCGTCCTTGATCATCCGCAATTCGCGCAGCACCGGCGTCGCCGAGACCGGCAGGCCGGAGAACTGCTCCGCCAATGGCAGCAGGTGCAACGCGGGCATGCTCTCGGTGACCGCGACACGCGAACCGGCGTGCAGGGCCGAGCGCACGATCCCGTAGGGGTCGGTGCCGTCGACCCAGTCGAGCACGGACAGACCGAGCTCGTCGGCGGCGGACCCGGCCAGCGAGGCCAGCTCCAGTTTGGGGAGCACCACCGACGGCGTCGCACCGTCGGCCGGGATCAGCAGGCAGGTCAGCCGTTCGATCGTGTCCGCCGTCGAGCCGATCAGGTACCGCAGGTCGGGACCGGGGGTGATCAACAAGGCGTCCAGGTGGGCGGCCCGAATCAGATCGACCGCACGCTCCAACCGGTCGCCGTAGATCTTCGCCGCGAACCTCGAATCCGAATGCGCGCTCATGGGACCGACGTTACCCGGCGCGGTCCACCGCGGTGCAGCCCGCGTGCCCGGGATTTGTCGGGGCCTGCGGGTAATCTCGGCCGCGTGACCGCATCCGCCGCCGAAGGACCGTTGCTGCTGCTCGACGGGGCCAGCCTCTGGTTTCGCGCCTTCCACGCCATTCCCGAGAAGATCACCGCCCCCGACGGGCGTCCGGTCAACGCGCTACGCGGATTCACCGACATGGTGGCCTCGCTGATCACCAAACACACACCCGCGCGGCTGGTGGTGTGCCTCGACCTGAACTGGCGGCCGGACTTTCGAGTGGCACTCGTCCCCTCCTACAAGGCGCACCGCCTCGACACCAGCGCCGAAGCAGGGCCCGGCGCGGAAGAGGTACCCGACACCTTGACCCCGCAGGTCGAGATGATCCTCGAGGTGCTGGAGGCGGCTGGTATCGCCACCGGCGGCGCCGACGGACTGGAGGCCGACGATGTGCTCGGCACGCTGGCCACCACGGAACGCACCCACGAGACGATCGTCGTCAGCGGGGATCGCGACCTGCTGCAACTGGTTCGCGATGCGCCGCCGCCGATTCGGGTGCTGTACGTGGGCCGTGGTCTGGCCAAGGCGGAGCTGTTCGACCCAGCCGGGGTGGCGGCCAAATACGGTGTGCCGCAAGACAACGCCGGTCGGGCCTACGCCGATATGGCAACCCTGCGCGGCGACGCCTCCGACGGGCTGCCCGGCGTCGCGGGCATCGGCGACAAGTCGGCGGCGATGCTTATAAGCCGATTCGGTTCGCTGGAGGAACTCCGCGCCGCCGTCGACCGCCCCGACGCCGACCTCGCTCAGGGCATACGGGCCAAACTCCGTGCGGCAGCGGACTATCTGACCGCAGCGGCACCGGTCGTTCGCGTCGTGTGCGACGCCGAGGTCCACCTGTCGCGCCCGGATACTCTCCCCGGCGCACCCGCAGACCCAGCCCGCCTACACACCCTTGCCGAGTCGTACAACGCCACCAGCCCCATCACTCGCCTGATCACCGCGCTCACCGCCACACAAGGCAACTGATCACACACCGAACACCCGAGACCCGCCCGATCTGAGAGTACGTCCACACATCGGCTACCTAGATGCCTGCGCCCACACCATCAACCCCGAACCCGCCTGATCACCGCGCCCCGAGCGAACCGAAAACTCGAGCCCCACCATCCGGAGGCCCGGCGCGCATCACAACATCGGTCGCCCGAGCTCCCACGTCCACACCACCTACTCAACCACTCCGATTACTACTCTCACTGCTACACAAGGCAACTCGCCACACGTCGAACACCCGAGTCCGTCCCGTCGGGCATTCGCGACACCGCCCACCATGCGCCTTCGGGCACCTCCGACCGGCCGATCATCACACTCATTATCGCGCATGGCGGCCGACCGACCGGGCCTCGAACGCTGACAGTTGGCGAGCACACCACTTCGGCGCGACCCTTGCCTCAGCCTCGTCGATAGCGGACGCCAATCGTTGGCGCACAGTGTTTTTCGTACCATTCGCGCGCTTACTCCCGGCAGGGTTATCGACCCATGGGCGCGAACGAGCGCCTGGCTCGGTCACCACCGGAAAGAAGTCCACCCTGAGGAGATCGGGACCAGCGTTCACGCTACGCCCGGAACCGGTTGCGCGACAGCACCTTCGGCAGCGCCACCCGATCAGCCCCGCGCACGCGCAACCTCCGCTTGTCGGAGGTCAATTGCGCGATGCCACGGGACAATCGACAGTGTGGGACGGCAACCGACCGGAAGTGACGGCCGATGATCGAGTAGCACGAACTGTTCGACACCCGGTCATGAGCGGCCCCGAGCACTGCCGCGACGAACGATTGCCGTGAGCCCGATCCACGTCCAGTGGCGATCAACGGTTGCCCAGCCGGCCCCAAACACAGAAGAACCCTGTCGCACGATAATTTTCGCGACAGGGCTCATTCTGTTGGCGAGCGAGGTAGCGGGCTGCTCGCTCGCCGACGGTCACACCGTTAGTTGGGGCGACCGACCTCATAGGTGCCGTCGTCCTTGGTGATCTTGATGGTCACCTTCTTGGCCTCGCCGCTCACGTCCAGGGTGCATTCGAAGCTCGCGTCCACCGCGACCTCCTTGTCCGCGGGGCAGGACACATTATTGACGTCCTGAATGCCATAGGACTCCGACAGCACCTTCTGCACGCCGTCCTGCACCGCCGCCTGATCCAGCTTGTCCTTGGCGGTCAGCGTCAGGATCACCGCGACGATCGCGCCGATGACCACGACAGCGAGCACACCGAGCCCGATGAACAGGCCCTTTTTGCTCTTGCCGCCGCCTTGGGATTGCTGTAACTGCTGCTGGCCGCCCCATTGCTGCTGATCCGGCTGCTGACCCCACTGCGGCTGAGGTTGCTGCTGCTGACCCCACTGCGGCTGGCCCTGTTGCTGCCAATCCTGCCCCTGCTGCCCCTGCTGCCCCTGCTGCCAGTCCTGCGGCTGCTGCGGTGGCTGCGGCTGACCCCATTGCGGCTGCCCCGGCTGCGGCTGGCCGGGCTGACCCCACTGTGGCTGCGGCTGACCTTGCTGCGGTTGGGGCTGGCCCCACCCTTGCTGCGGCGGCTGCGGCTGACCCCACCCCTGTTGCGGCGGTTGCTGCTGCTCACCACCCCACTGCTGCGTCGGCTGCGCCGAGGACGGCGTATGCGGCTGCTGCTGCGGCGGTTGCCCTCCCCACTGCTGGGTAGGGTCGGGGCCACCCGGTCCCTGTTGTTGCTGCCCGCCCCACACCTGGGTGGGATCGTTGCGTCCCTCCCCGGGGTCGTTCGGTCCGAAAGGGCCGCTCATCTCTCGCCTCCACTCGCATTTGTTGTACACACGGTAGCCCCCCGTGTGGGCTCGGTCGCTGAACACGACCCTTCACCACCCGCGAAAGCAAGCTTTCGCCACGGTCGGTACGCGAAGAAATCAAATCACAGTCGGTTCGGCTACGCGGCGTCCACCGCGACCACGCCGCGTCGGATCGCCCGCACCGCCTTCGCCGCCGTAGCCGCGACCTCGGGATCGTCAGCGCTGCCATGGATCTGGTCGAGCAGATCGATCACCTGCCTGCACCACCGAACGAAATCACCCGCCGAGAGCAAGGAGCCTTGATCGCCACTGGCGAGCAACGATTCGGCCAACCCGTCACCACGCGCCCATTTGTACACGCCGTCGACAAAGCCGAGATCGGGTTCCCTTGTGGGCGGGAGCTTGTGCTTCGCCTCGTCGGAGCGCAGGTCGTCCCATACCCCGATGGTCGAGGCCACCGCGCGTCGAATCGGCGCCGTCGGGCCGCTCGCACCGAGGAACCCGCCTTCCTGCCTCGACTCGTACACCAGGATCGACACCACGCCCGCCAGTTCGGCGGGCCCGAGCCCACGCCACAACCCGCGCCGCAGACATTCCGCGACGAGCAGATCGCTCTCGCTGTAGATCCTGGACAGTCGACGACCGTCCGCGGTCACCTCACCGTCCTCGACAAACCCGCGCTCGGTCAGCAGCGCGACGATCCGATCGAAGGTGCGCGCCAACGAGTTCGTGGTCGCGGCAACCTTCTGGCGCATCGTCTCCGATTCGCGAAGCACCCGGTTGTAGCGCTCACCGACCCGCGCCTTCTGCTCACGGTCGGGTCGGGTATGCGCGGGATGCGCGCGCAGACTGCGCCGCAGGGTCGCGAGTTCGTGATCGTCGGCCGCCGGTGCGCGCTTACCTCGGCGCGGCCGACCCGGTGCCGAGATCCCCGTGTCGCGCAAGGCCGATGCCAAATCGCGGCGCACCCGCGCGGTGCGGTGGTCCACTCGCCGTGGCAGCCGCATGTGTCCCAGCGTCTCGGCCGGAACCGGGAAGTCGGCCGCCGACACCCGTCCCGCCCATTTGTCCTCGGTGAGCACCAGCGGACGCGGATCACCCGGTGACGCATCGGGTTCCAGGATCACCGCGAGTCCCGCGCGGCGCCCGGACGGGATCGCGACAACGTCACCGCGACGCAACGACACCAACGCGGTGACCGCCGCGCCACGGCGGTCGGAACGACCCTTCTGTTCCAGCTGGCGCTCCCGCTGCTTGATCCGTTCGCGCAGCGCGATGTATTCCAGGTAGCCGCCGTCCTCACCGCCGAGCTGGCCGCGCAGCTTGCGCAAGGCCGCCTCGTTGCGTTCGATGCCGCGCACCAACCCCACCACCGAGCGGTCGGCTTGGAACTGGGCGAAGGAACGCTCGAGCAGCGCGCGTGATTCGTCGGCACCCATGCGGTCGATCAGATTGATCGACATGTTGTAGCCGGGCCGAAACGAGCTGCGCAGCGGGAAGGTTCGCGTCGAAGCGAGGCCCGCCACCGCACTGGTGTCGACTTCGGGCTGCCACAGCACCACCGCGTGCCCCTCGACGTCGATACCTCGACGGCCCGCACGGCCGGTCAGCTGGGTGTACTCCCCCGGTGTGAGCTCGGCGTGCGATTCGCCGTTGAACTTGACCAGGCGCTCCAGCACCACCGTGCGCGCGGGCATATTGATACCCAAAGCCAGTGTCTCCGTGGCGAATACCGCGCGCACATAGCCGCGCAGGAACAATTCCTCGACGGTGTGGCGGAACGCGGGCAACATCCCCGCGTGGTGCGCGGCGATACCGCGGTGCATGGCCTCGCGCCAATCCCAGTACCCGAGCACCTCCAGATCGGATTTCGGCAGATCGCCGGTGTGCTTGTCGATGATGCGGTCGATCTCTTCGCGGTCTTCGGGACGGGAAAGATCCAACCGGGAACGCAGGCACTGCGCGAGCGCGCCGTCACAACCGGCCCTGCTGAAGATGAACGTGATCGCGGGCAGCAGGCCCTCGTCGTCCAGCTTGGCCAGTACCTCCGGGCGCGGCAGCGGACGGAAGAATCGGCGCGGGCCGCCTCGGCCGTGCCGAGGACCGCCGAAGCCGTTCATCCGATCCTCGGCTTCGCGCTGCCGGATGAAGCGCACCAGGTCACCGTCGACGACGACCCGCTGGTCGGTGGAGTCGGTGTCGAACAGGTCGAACATGCGCCGTCCGACCATGATGTGCTGCCACAGCGGCACCGGTCGCGTCTCGTCCACCACCACCGTGGTGTCACCGCGCACCGTCTCCATCCAGGCCCCGAACTCCTCGGCATTGCTCACCGTCGCCGAGAGGCTCACCAGCCGGACGTCCGGCGGCAGGTGCAGGATCACTTCCTCCCAGACCGCGCCGCGGAACCGGTCGGCCAGGTAGTGCACCTCGTCCATCACCACGTGCGACAGCGTCGCGAGCGTGTCCGAGGACGCGTACAGCATGTTGCGCAGCACCTCGGTGGTCATCACCACCACGGGCGCGCCGGGATTGATCGACTGGTCGCCGGTGAGCAGGCCGACGCTGTCGCGGCCGTAGCGTTCGGTGAGGTCGGCGAACTTCTGGTTCGACAGGGCCTTGATCGGCGTGGTGTAGAAGCACTTTCCACCCCCGGCGAGCGCGAGATGCACGGCGAACTCGCCGACCACGGTCTTGCCGGCGCCGGTGGGCGCGCACACGAGCACGCTGTGGCCTTCTTCCAAAGCCGCACAGGCGTTGCGCTGAAAGGGGTCGAGGCCGAAGCTCAGTTCAGCGGAGAATTTTGCCAGCTCGCCCTGCTGCGACCGGGGATACGTCACGCCTCAGAGCGTATCGGAGTAGTCCGACACCGGTCGCCCGGATTTCTCGCGCAGCCGCGACAACGACTCGGCGTCCTCGATCGGACCCGGCTGCTCCAGCGTCGAGCCCTGCTCGTCGGCCAACTCGGCCTCGGCCGCGGCTTCCCGCCTTGCCCTGCGCAGATCGTTGATCCTGGAGAACTGGATCGCCACCTCGAACAGCACCGTGAGGGCCAGGGCAAGGGCCAGCATGGAGAACGGGTCCTGCGGGGTGACGATCGCGGCGAAGACGAAGAGCCCGAACGTGATTCCGCGCCGCCATGCCTTCAACTTGGCGTAGCTCAGGATGCCGACCATGTTCAAACCGATGATCAGCAGCGGAGTCTCGAAGCTCACGCCGAAGATGATCAGCAGCTGGATGATGAAGCTGAAGTACTGCGATCCGCTCAGCGCGGTGATCTGAACATTGTCGCCGATGGTGAGCAGGAAGCTCAACGCGTGCGCGACCACCACGTAGGCCAGCACCGCGCCGGTGACGAACAGCACGGTGCCCGCGGTCACGAAACCCACCGCGTACCTGCGTTCCTTGGCATACAGCGCTGGCGTGATGAACGCCCACAGCTGATACAGCCAGAACGGCGCCGCCAGCACGATGCCCGCGGTGAGACCGACCTTGAGGCGCAAGGTGAACTGTTCGAACGGCGCGGTGGCCAGCAGACGGCAGGCCCCGTCGGCATTCAGTTGCGCGCGTGCGGAATCGGGCAACGAACAGTACGGCCCGCGCAGGAGATCGCCCAGGCTTTCGAGGCCGAGCACGGAATGGGAATACCACAGGAAACCGAGCACCGTGGTGATGGCGATCGCGAGGATCGCGATCAACAACCGGTACCGCAGTTCTTGCAGATGCTCGACGAACGACATGGTGCCGTCGGGGTTCGTCCTGCGCTTACTGCGCCGAGGGTCGAACGGGATTCGCATGGTTGGTGAGTGTCCCTGGGTCGAAGTGCCGCGCCGTGAAAAGCCGTGCGAAACCGCGCTGTCGGCGGCTCCTGCTCAGACCGCGCTCAACAGCGCCGTTGCCCGGAGCCAGGCGCACCTCACCCCGGAATGAGCGTCCGGCTCAGGCCAGCTTCTTCTCCTGCTGGGGTTGCGCGGTCGCCGCGTCGACCTGCGACGTCGCGGGCAACTGCTTGGCCTGCTCCGGGGCACCGGCGCCGCCCTCGCTCTTGTCTTCCTTGCCGTCCTTCGAGTCGCTCTGCATCTGCGAAACCTCGCTCTTGAAGATGCGCAGCGATTGGCCCAGGCTGCGGGCGGCGCCAGGCAACCGCTTCGCGCCGAAGAACATCACGAACACGACCGCGATGATCAGCCAGTGCCAGATGCTCAGACTGCCCATGGTTGTACCTCCCAAGAATGGTGATGGCTTCGATGCTACCTGGACCGTGACGTGCGCGAACTCCGGTGTCAGCTCCCGATGGGCGCGCCGGCAGCGCCACCACGGCCGCCCGCCTGTCGTAATTGTTCCAGCAACGCCGCGCCGCTCCAGTCCCTACGCCCGCCCTGCTCCGCGGCGACGACCAACTCGACCAGCCGTTCGTTCACCGGCGTCGCGACCCCGACCATGGCGCCGAGTCCGACGATCTCGCCGCACAGCCACATGATCTCCGTCTTGCGACCCAACGCCAGATCGTCGGCCATCGATGAGCGCGCCGTCGGGTCGATCGCGAGGACCTTTCCCGCCATCCGCGCGAAGAGCCGGTCGGGGACGGTCAGCGTGCGCGCCATCAGTCGCGGTGGCAGCGGGGTGAGCCGGGCGGTCTCGATGCGCGCGCGGCGCAGGACCGCCAGCGCCTCGCGCTGCGCCAGCGCCAGGCAACGCCGATAGTCGCGTTCGGCCAGTTCGGCGCGTAACGGCAGACCAGACAGTGCGTTGATCGGGTTGTTCAGGTTCAGCAGCAGCTTGGCCCACTGTACGGGGCGCAGGTCCCGATGCCGTCGTAAGCCCAGCTCGGCACGGTCGAAGGTGTCGAGAAACGGTGCGAGCGCCGGGTCGTCGGTCACCGCCACCGACCCCTCGGTGCCCCGATGAAATCGGCCGGGGCCTTGTTGCACGACATTGAACATCACCATCCCGGCCAAGACCACGCAGTGCGGGAGGATCTCCCTGATCACCGAGTCGTTGCCGATCCCGTTCTGCAGGCTCACCACGACGGTGCCCGGCCGGATCGCCGCCGACAGTTCCCGTACGGCCTCCGCCGTCGCGGCGGATTTCACCGCCACCAACACCAGGTCGGCCGAATCGACATCATCCGGCGCGGTCGCCACCCGGAAGCGCCCCGGTGCGACGGTGTCGTCCTTGCCGTCCAGATCGGTCAGGCGCAACCCGGACTCGCTGATCGCGTCGAGGATGCGCGGCCTGCCGACAAAGGTGACCTCGGCTCCCGCCACCGCCAACCGTCCGCCGACGAAGGTGCCGACACTGCCCGCGCCGAGCACGAGCACTCGAGAACTCACCGCGAGCGATCCTCCAGATATCCCGCCGCCGCATAGGCGGCCAACGCCGAGGTGGAACGCTCACGCACGGCCGCCACCAGCTCGGCGGGGCCGAGTACGGTGACACCGGAACTGAACCCGAGCAGCAGGCGTGCCATCCAGTCCAAGGTCGCGAAACGCATGCTGACCTCGAGCGTGCCGTCGGGATGCACCGCCATCCGATGCATCGGGTACTGATCGACCACCCACCCGTAGTCGGGGCGAATCAGCAAGCGCGCCAACGGGACAGCCGGATCCTCCTGGAAAAGATCGAGCGCCGAGGACTCCCCCGTCGCGTGGCTGGGCGGCCGGGCGGGCTGGTCGAGTTCGGTGGCGTCCTCGATGCGATCGAACCGGAACAGCCGCACCCCTTCGGCCTGGCGGCACCACGCCTCGAGATAACTGTTGTTGTCCACCAGGACGATTCGAATCGGGTCGACGATCCGCTCCGACACCACATCACGGCTGGCCGAGTAATAGACCAGGCGCAGCGCGTGCCTGCGAGCCGAGGCCGCGCGCACCGTGGCCACCGCGGGCGCTTCGCGCGGTGGTGTTCGCGCCGATTCGGCTGCCTCGGGGGCGCCGCCGCCACCGGCGATGGCCGATTCCAGCTTCGCGATCGCCGCGTGCGCGGCCGTCGGGTCGACCATTCCCGGCATATCCACGATCGAACGCAGCGCTACCAGCAGCGCGGTCGCCTCCGTCGAGGTCAACCGCAGCGGACGATCGATCCCCGCGGAGAAGGTGACCTCGATGCTCTCCTCGGAGAACGAGAGGTCGATCAGATCACCGGGCCCATAGCCGGGCAGACCACACATCCACAACTGGTTCAGGTCGCTCATCAACTGCTTGGTGGTCACACCCAGGTCGGCGGCGGCCTCGGCCGCGCTGATCCCCGGATGCGCGATGAAGTACGGAATCATATTGAGCAGCCGGGAAAGTCGCACCGACAGCCGCGAACTCATGCGGTCACCCTCGTATGATCAAGTACCGACCGTAGGCGTTCGATCACATCGTCGCGTAGCTCGCGCGGCGTGAAGACCACCGCGTCAGGGCCGAGTCCGGTGATCAGTCGCGCCAGCCAGTTCAGGGACCGCACCGGCAACTCCAGGACGGTGCCCGCGCGCCCGCCGATGCTCTGCGCACCGACGACGGTGCCGATCCTGCGCAGCTCCCTGCCACGACCTTCGGCGACCCACACCGTGGCCGAACCACTCACCGGCGCGGTGCCGGTCACCGCGTCCACGATCCCGCGTAGGTCGGTGCCCTCGGGTTTGTGTACCGCGTTGTCCGGTCCGTAGGCCGTCACGTCGTCGCCGATGCGCGAAAGCCGGAAGGTGCGGACCGCGTCCCGGTCGCGATCGTGGCCGACCAGATACCAGCGTCCGAATCGGGTGACCACACCCCACGGTTCGACGTCGCGCATCCGGTACGGCTCGTTGATCACGCCGCGATGCTCGAACCGCACCGCGCGACCCGCGTCGATCGCGGCGAGCAGCTTGCCGAGCGCCGATTCCGACCCTCGGGTGCGGGCCGGTACCGCGGGCACCGACGCCACCGCGGCCACGGTCTCCAATTGCACCCCCGCCGCGCGCAGTTTCAGCAGAGCGCCCTCGGCGGCGGCCGCCAGCTCCGGGGATTCCCACAGCTGCACGGCGACCGCGACCGCCGCGGACTCCGCGTCGGTCAGATCGATTTCCGGGAGTTCGTAGGCGTCCCGGTTGATCCGATACCCCTCGACCGAGGAGTATCGCCCGACCGGACCGACCTCCAGTGGGATGCCGAGGTCGCGTAGTTCCCCCTTGTCCCGCTCGAACATTCGGCTGAACGCCTCGTCGCTCGCGGAGTCCTCGTATCCCGCGACGCTGTCCCTGATCCGCTCCGCGGTGAGGAACTGCCGGGTCGACAGCAGCGCGATGACGAGATTCATCAACCGCTCGACCTTCGATATCGCCACCCGATAGAGGGTAATCTCCGCCGAGGGGTACACGCGCGGCGGCGCGCGATATGTCAGGTGACGCCCGCGAATGTGTCCATGACGAGTCCGATGTCCAGCGTTCGCCCTCGAAGGAGCCAGCCATGCTCATCGCCTTTTCCGTGACACCGCTCGGTACCGGCGTCGATGTCGGCGCCGCGGTCGCCGAAGCGGTGCGGATCGTGCGCGCCAGCGGCCTACCCAACCGCACCGACGCGATGTTCACCTCGATCGAAGGCGAATGGGACGAGGTGATGGACGTGGTGAAGCGGGCGACCGACGCCGTGGTCGCGGTGGCCCCACGGTGCAGCCTGGTATTGAAAGCCGACATTCGTCCAGGGGTCCACGACGCGCTGAACACCAAGGTGGAGACGGTCGAGCGGTATCTCGCGGAGCATCCGACCGAGAGCTGATCGAGTCCCCGAGCGTCGACCGACCGGAACACTGTCAGTCGGTCGACGCTCGACCGGGCCGCGCGCACGCGTTCGGCGTCCTTGGTCCGAGCAGGGTAGAGACTTGCCCGTCCCGGCTGCCTATCCGACCCGGTGGGATCGGCCGCCCGATCTGTGGCACCCCTGCGGTGTTCGCACAGCAACGGGCGGTCACCCGTCAGAGCTGCGAACCTCCTCCGTCCACGGCAAGTTCGGCACCGGTCGTATACGTGGCATCGAATGCCAGGAACACCACCGCCGCGGCGATTTCGGCGGGGACACCAAGACGCACCATCGGGTTTTCCGCTGCCATCTCCGTCTTCGTCTGCTCGGCCGCCTCCGGTGGCAGCGTCTTCTCCAGGATCCCGGTGTCGATGGGTCCCGGACTGACCGCGTTGACCCGAATCCGCTTCGGCAACAGTTCCCGCGCGAGACTGCGGGTCATCGAACGCAGTGCCGCCTTGCTGGCCGCGTACGCGCTGAGCATCGGCAACCCCAGTACGTTCACCACCGACGTGGTGAGCACGACACCGCTCCCCGCCGCCAGCAGCGGAGCGAGCTTCTGCACCGTGAAGTACGGCCCCTTGGCATTGATGGTCAGCAGCTGGTCGAACAACTGCTCGCTCGTCGCCTCGAACGGTGCGAAGCCGGTGACTCCCGCATTGGCGAACAGTGCGTCGACCGTGCCGAACTCGCTTTCCACCTGATCGGCCAGCGCATCGATCGCCGAGACCGACGCCGCGTCGCTGCGGACCGCGATCGCGCGGTCGCCGAGTTGCGCCGCGGCGGCGTCCAACCTTTCCTTGTCCCGCCCGGTGATCAACACCCGCGCCCCCTCGTCCACCAGCAGCTGCGCCGTGGTCAAACCGAAACCGCTACTGCCGCCGGTGATCACGACCTTCTTGCCTGCGTACTTGCCCATCTGGACCTCTCTCGACTCTGAAATCTGCGTGATGTGTATGTCCCGGCGCCGGACACCATCGAGTCAACAGGCGTGCGAGCTGGGCGTCCAAGACCTGTTTCGCACCACGTGATGCGGCTGCCGCATAACGCGTACGGTGGCTGTATGCCCGAGGAAGCCTTGCGCGCGAGAACATTCGAGCCCACATCGGATCTCGATCTTCGGCTGGTCCGGTATTTCACCGTCGTCGCCGAGCATCTGAACTACGCCAGGGCGGCCGAGGCATTGCACGTCGCGCAACCCGCGCTGAGCCGGCAGATCCAGCGGCTGGAGGACGTGCTCGGGGTGCGGTTGCTCGAACGCACCACCCAGGGCAGCCGCCTCAGTGCCGCTGGTGCGGCGTTCCTGCCGCGAGCACAGGAACTGCTGTACACCGCAAGGCAGGCGACGCTCGCCGCCCACGCCGCCGCACCCGCGCGCACGATCACCATCGGCTACATCGAGGATCTGGTCATCACGCCGGCGGTGCGCGACTTTCGCAGGCGCCATCCCGACGCGCACGTTCGTACTCGGCACCTGGATTGGGATGAAGCCCGCGCCTTGCTCGAAGGGCGGGTCGACGTGCTGGTGGCCCGCACTCCCCTGCCGATCTCGAGCGATGATCTCACGACGACCGTCCTCTACGACGAACCGCGGGTTCTGCTCGTACCCGCGACACACCGTCTGGCGGGCAAGGAGTCCATCGGTCCCGACGACTTCGCCGACGAACCGTTCGTCGCCTGTGCCGGTATGGCTGCGGCCTGGACCGAGTTCTGGCGGCTCGACCCGCGCCCGGATGGTGCACCGGCACCGCTCGGCCCCCTGCTCGTCGATTCGGTCGAGGACAAGCTCGAGGTCGTCGCCGACGGCCGCGCCGTCGCACTGCTGCCCGCCGACGACCGGCGCCCTGCCCTACGCGATGACCTCGCTGTCATCCCCGTCGCGGGAATCGAGCCCTGCCAAGTCGTGGTCGTCACCCGGGCCGGCGACCGAGACCCGCTCATCGCCCGCTTCCTGGCGTCCGCGACGAGCTGCCTCGTCCGGGACACCGACGCCGCCCACTCGTCGCCCTGAAGAAGCGGCGGCGTTCTTCCATTCACCCTCGCGCGCGACACCGAGCGAGTCCAGCGCGATAGCTCCGGACAGGAAACAGGCAGCGCCCCAAGCTCATCGGGCGCTGCCTGCCAGTTTCACGAAAGCCGGGTCACATGGACGCGATCAGCCGATCGACGCGCTCGTCCACCGAGCGGAACGGGTCCTTGCACAGCACGGTGCGCTGGGCCTGATCGTTGAGCTTCAGGTGCACCCAGTCGACGGTGAAGTCACGTCCCGCATCCTGCGCCGCGGTGATGAAATCGCCGCGCAGCTTGGCCCGTGTGGTCTGCGGCGGGGTGTCGACGGCCGCGTCGACGGCGTCGTCCTCGGTGACCCGCTTGACCAGACCCTTGCGTTGCAGCAGATCGAACACGCCGCGGCCACGCTTGATGTCGTGGTAGGCCAGATCGAGCTGGGCGATCTTCGGGTCGGCCAGCTCCATGCTGTAGCGATCCTGGTAGCGCTGGAACAGCTTGCGCTTGATCACCCAGTCGATCTCGGTGTCGACCTTGGCGAAGTCCTGTGCCTCCACCGCGTCCAGGGTGCGGCCCCAGAGGTCGACCACCTGGTCGATCTGCGGGTCACGGTCCCGGTTGCGTAGGTGCTCGACGGCACGCGCGTAGTACTCGCGTTGAATCTCCAGCGCGCTGGCTTGCCGCCCGCCCGCCAGCCGCACCGGACGACGCCCGGTCATGTCATGGCTGACCTCGCGGATCGCGCGAATCGGGTTGTCCAGGGCGAAATCGCGGAACGAGACACCCGCCTCGATCATCTCCAGCACCAGCGCGGCGGTGCCGACCTTGAGCATCGTGGTGGTTTCGGCCATGTTCGAGTCGCCGACGATGACGTGCAGACGCCGGTACTTCTCGGCGTCTGCGTGCGGCTCGTCGCGGGTGTTGATGATCGGGCGCGAACGGGTGGTCGCCGAGGACACTCCCTCCCAGATGTGCTCGGCACGCTGCGAGAGGCAGAAGGTCGCCGCCTTCGGCGTCTGGAGCACCTTCCCCGCGCCACAGATGAGCTGCCTGGTCACCAGGAACGGCAGCAGCACATCGGAGATGCGGGAGAATTCGCCCGCGCGCACCACGAGGAAGTTCTCGTGGCAGCCGTAGGAGTTGCCCGCGGAGTCGGTGTTGTTCTTGAACAGATAGATATCACCGCCGATGCCCTCCTCGGCGAGGCGCTGTTCGGCATCGATCAGCAGCTCTTCCAGAACTCGTTCACCCGCGCGGTCGTGAGTCACCAGTTGCGCGAGATTGTCGCACTCGGCCGTGGCGTACTCCGGGTGGGAGCCGACATCAAGATAGAGCCGAGCTCCGTTGCGGAGGAACACATTCGAGCTTCGGCCCCAGGACACCACCCGGCGGAACAGATACCGGGCCACCTCGTCGGGGGAGAGTCGACGGTGACCGTGGAAAGTGCACGTCACACCGAACTCGGTCTCGATCCCCATAATTCGTCGCTGCACTCTATCGACATTACAGCTACAGCTGGCCCTCGCGTGGGGCTGCGGAGAAGCCCGACACCTACGGCTTCACAACGATTCGGTCCGCTTTGCCGGAATCCACGCACCAAATGACACTGACCACGGCAAACATCCCCTCGCGGGTACCGAGGTGGAATGGCCCGAAAAAACACCGGCTCGAGCCCAATCAGCTCCGACCCCCGCCGCACACGACAATGCGGGTCCGCGAATCGCACATCCCGTGCACGATTCGCGGACCCGCATCGCCAACGCTTACCGAACCGACAGCGCGGCTTTTCGCCGTGCTATTCCTTCGGCGTTTCCTTCGTCGCATCGTCCGAATCGGCGGACTTGCCCTTCGCTTTACCTTTACCCTTGCCCGGCTCGGCCGGAGTGAGGAGTTCTTCCAGCGCGGCGGGCGTGATTCGGCGGAACGCGCGCCGTGGCCGCGCCTGCTCCAGGGTCGCCACCTCGAGCGAGCCCACGTCCAATTCGCGCTTGTCCTTGTCGGCACCCTCGGGCACCGCGGACTGCAATGCGCTCACCGCGACACCGAGCGCCGCCGACAGGTCGAGACCCGGCTGGTAGGTGGACTTCAGCGCGGTGTTGATCGGCTCGGTCGTGCCACCCATCACCACGAATTCGCGTTCGTCGGCGATCGATCCGTCGAAATTGATCCGATACAGCACCGAAGCGCGAGCCTGTTCGGGATACCCGACCTCGGCGACAACGATCTCGACCTCATAGGGCTTGAGTTGATCGGTGAAGATCGACCCGAGCGTCTGGGCGTAGGCATTGGCCAGCGCACGGCCGGTGACGTCGCGGCGGTCGTATTGATAACCGCGAATATCGGCCTGCAGGATTCCGCCCCTGCGCAGATTCTCGAACTCGTTGTACTTTCCGACGGCAGCGAATCCCACGCGGTCGTAGAGTTCGCTCACCTTGTGCAGCGTCGTCGACGGGTTCTCCGCGACGAACAGCACACCCTCGTCATAGGCCAGGACCACCACACTGCGGCCCCGAGCGATGCCCTTGCGCGCGAGCTCGGTCTTGTCGCGCATGATCTGTTCGGCCGAGGCGTAGTACGGCAGTGTCATGCTCAGGCACTCCCCTCTTGCGCGTCGTCGGCTTGTTGCAGCGCCGTCCGGTCGGCGACCACCCCTCGGGCGATCTCCGCCAGCCGGGACTCGGCCACCTCGACCGCGCCGTCGGCGTCGATCACGATCGCCGTCGGATAGATCCCACGCAGCAGATCCGGTCCGCCGGTCGCGGTGTCGTCATCGGCCGCGTCGAACAACGACTCGACCGCGAGACGCAACGCGCGATCTTGATCGATTCCCTTGCTGTACAGCTTCTTCAACGCGGACTTGGCGAACAGCGAGCCGGAACCGACTGCGGCGTAACCGAATCGCTCTTCGCTGCGGCCACCGACCACGTCGTAGGACACGATACGGCCCGCCCGGTTCGGGTCGGAGATGCTGTCGTCGTAACCGACGAGCATCGGCACCACCGCTAGGCCCTGCATCGCCGCGGGGAGGTTCTCGCGCACCATCTTCGCCAGCTTGTTGGCCTTACCGTCGAAGGTCAGCGATACACCCTCCAGCTTTTCGTAGTGCTCGAGCTCCACCGCGAAAATCCGAACCAACTCCACCGCGAGGCCCGCCGTACCGGCGATACCAGCCGCGGAATAGCTGTCGGCGAGGAACACCTTCTCGATGTCCCTGCTGGCCACCAGGTTTCCCTGGGTGGCCCGCCGGTCACCGGCGATCAGCACACCGCCGCGAAAACTGATCGCGACGATGGTGGTGCCGTGCGGCGGCATATCCTTGCCGAGATCCGCTCCGAAACCGTTGCTCGGCAACAGCTCCGGAGCGTTCATTCGAAGATATTCGGAAAAAGAGGAGAGGGCGTACCCCAGATGGACACGCGCGGGGTCACCTGCTGTCACTGGCCACCCTTCTGGACGTACGCGCGGACGAAGTCCTCGGCGTTCTCCTCGAGCACATCATCGATCTCGTCGAGCAGGTCATCGGTGTCTTCCGCCAACTTCTCACGGCGTTCCTGACCGGCGGCTTCCGCGCCGTCGGGCCCCTCGTCCTCGCCGCCGCCCCCGGCGCGCTTGGTCTGCTCTTGTGCCATGGCAGCCGACCTCCTCTGTCCTCATCATGACCGGGGCTCTTTTGTCGAGCACGGTCCCGATCATGAGCAGTGTTCGTGCTCGTCTTACAACAGTAGCCGTGTTGGTATCACCGCGCCGTCGGCATGGCGGTTTGTTGCGCGATCTTGCTCCCGCTCGCGGCCGCTACGTGGTCAGCTGTTCCACCAGCTCCGCCGCGGTCTGCGCGCCGTCGAGCAGCTTTCCCACATGCGCCTTGGTGCCCCGGCGTGGTTCCAGCGTGGGGATACGGACCAGCGAGTCGCCGCCGAGGTCGAAGATCACCGAATCCCAGCTGGCGGCGGCGATATCGCCGCCGAACCGGCGCAGACACTCGCCACGGAAGTACGCGCGGGTGTCGGTCGGCGGCTTGGTCATCGCGTCGACGACCTGCTGCTCGCTGATCAGCCGCTTCATCGAACCCCTGGCGACCAGGCGGTTGTAGAGGCCCTTGTCCAGGCGGACATCGGAATACTGCAGGTCCATCAGGTGTAGCTTGGGCGCGGCCCACCCGAGTCCTTCGCGCTGGCGCATGCCCTCGAGCAGCCGCAGCTTGGCCGGCCAATCGAGCAGGCTCGCGCACTCCATCGGGTCGCGCTCCAGCAGGTCGAGAACCATGGCCCAGTTCTCCATGATGTCCACGACGCGCTTGTCCTCGTTGCCGGTGCGATCGAGGAACTTGGTCACCCGGTCGAGGTAGATCCGTTGCAGCGCAAGGCCGGTCAGCTCGCGGCCGTCGGCGAGCGCGACGGTCGCCCGCAGGGTGGGGTCGTGGCTGATCTGGTGCACCGCGGTGACCGGGCGGGCCAATTGCAGGTCCGACAGATCCTCGCCCGACTCGATAAGATCCAGCACCAGCGCGGCGGTGCCGGTTTTCAGGTAGGTCGACATCTCGGCCAGATTCGCGTCCCCGATGATGACGTGCAGCCTGCGGTACTTGTCGGCGTCGGCGTGCGGTTCGTCGCGGGTGTTGATGATGCCGCGCTTGAGCGTGGTCTCCAGCCCCACCTCGACCTCGATATAGTCGGCGCGCTGCGAGAGCTGGAAGCCCGCGGTGTCCCCGGATTGACCGATCCCGACCCGACCCGAACCGCTGATCACCTGGCGAGACACGAAGAACGGCGTGAGACCCACGATGATCTGATTGAACGGCGTATCACGTTTCATCAGGTAGTTCTCGTGGGTGCCGTAGGAGGCGCCCTTTCCGTCGACATTGTTCTTGTAGAGCTGCAAACGCGGTGCTCCCGGCACGCTGGAGGCATGCCGCGCGGCCGCCTCCATCACCCGCTCCCCCGCCTTGTCCCAGATCACGGCGTCCATCGGGTCGGTGACCTCGGGCGCGGAATACTCGGGGTGGGCGTGGTCGACATACAGCCGCGCGCCGTTGGTGAGGATCATGTTCGCCGCGCCGACCTCGTCGGCGTCGATCACCGGCGCGGGTCCGCTCATCCGGCTCAGGTCGAATCCGCGCGCGTCGCGCAACGGCGATTCGACCTCGTAGTCCCAGCGGGTGCGCTTGGCGCGCGGTACTCCCTCGGCCGCGGCATAGGCGAGAACCGCCTGCGTTGAGGTGAGGATCGGGTTGGCCGACGGCTCCGTAGGAGTCGAGATGCCGTACTCGACCTCGATTCCGATGATGCGCTCCATACCATCGAGCCTATGCGACGCGCCGGTGCGCACCCGGCACTACGGGCGTCCTCGGCGCTGTCGCACGCGCGCGAACCCGGACAATCTCCGCCCCACGATCCTCCTTCCGGAGGATCTCACCCGCGCTCACCCGCGGCGATAGTCGAGCACATGACCGAATCGATCGCCGCGTCCGGCTCCGACGCCGACCGCGAAACGCGCCGCGGCGCACACGATGGACCGCCTTCGGCGCCGACCCGACTGATCGCACTGGATGTCTTGCGCGGCATCGCGATTCTCGGCACCCTCGCCACCAACGTCTGGATCCTCACCAACGCCGAAGGACTCGTCGGGTACCTCTCGCAGGTCTCGGCGACCGGGTCCGGGTGGGCGTGGGTCGAGCGGGTGCTGCAACAACTCGTGCAGGGCAAGTTCCTCGGCCTGCTCACCGTCATGTTCGGGATCGGGTTGGCCATCCAGCAGGGCTCGGCGACGCGCGGTGGTCGACGCTGGCCCGGCAAATATCCGGTGCGTGCCGGACTGCTCCTGCTCGACGGAACGCTCAATTTTCTGTTCGTCGCCGAATACGACGTACTGATGGGTTACGCCGTCACCGGACTCGTTGTCGCCTACCTGCTCGCCAGAAGTGAACGCGCGCAACGTCGTTGGCTGGTCGTCACGGCATCGATCCACGTCGCGATATTGACACTGATCGCGGTCGCGCTGGCGATGCAGCCGAAAACAGATCGCCCGCGCGGCGGGCCGCTGCGGCCGAATCCGTACGCGGAGGGCTCGTTCTGGGATCTGGTCGTCTTCCGTGCGCAGCACGTGGCCATCTTCCGGTTGGAGACGGTGTTCATCTTCGCGATGTCGATCGCGTTGTTCCTGGTGGGCGCGCGCCTGTACCGGGCGGGCGTCTTCCGACCCGAGGGCGCGCTCCTGCGGCGACGCCTCATGATGATCGGTTTCGGTATCGCCGCACCGATCGATCTGATCGCCGGCATCGCCGGTGGCGGCGACATGATTCTGTTCACCCGATACGGCACCGCGCCTTTCGTCTCGCTCGGCATTCTCGCGCTGGGGGCGAGCTGGTACCTGCGGCGACCGCATCCCGGATTCGTCGGCCGTCGGCTCACCGAGGTGGGCCGAACCGCGTTGAGCTGCTACATCCTACAGAACCTCGTGGCCTCGACACTCTGCTACGGCTGGGGATTCGGCCTGGCGAGCCGGGTTTCGCCCGATACCCCCGATACCTACGTCGCGTTCACCGTCGGTGTTTTTCTCACGACCTCGGCGCTGATCATGCTCGCCGCGCACCTGTGGTTGCGGCGCTTCGCCCGCGGCCCGGTCGAATGGTTGTGGCACACGAGTTACCGCGCGGTCACGCGAGAGCGTTGACCGGCACGCCGGGCACAGCTCGAAAGGTGCGCACCCAGCCGCCGATTCCGCGCACCGATCGGTGCGAGTCCGCCGAAAGGGGATTGCGGCACGCCCGAAACGGCTAGTCTCGGATAATGAAAGCTCTGGTCACCAACGGGGTTTCGGTAGCGGAAACCGAGGAAACCGCGGAAACCGCAGAAACCTCGGAGGCGGACGTTGCGCCGTCGAGCATTTCCACGACCAAGGACGACTCACGGCGAAAGCAGGGCTGCGCACTTCTGAGACCGGGCGTTCTCGCCTTCGACGGGGCCGTGCCGGCGTGCGGTCTGCACGCCCACCAGGCTGTCCAGGTCATCCTCGCCGATACCCCCCTGGTCGTGGTCGACGGCAGCGGAGAACGCCTGACCGGTAGGCATCTCATCATTCCCACCGACTCGCCGCATCGGATCACCGACGGCGCCGCACTCGGACTCTGCCTCTACCTCGACCCGGAGACCGCGCTCGGCGCCGAGGCCGATCGGCGCGCACACCTGCACGGCTGGGCACATGACATGGACGAATCCACGGGTGCCCGAAGCGATGCCGCGCCACACCGTTTGCGCGACCGCGTGGCGGCGGTCGCCGCAGACCTGTTCCCGGCGCCGCCGCGCACCGAGACCGTCGATCACGATGCGGCGGTCGCCGCGACGTTGCGCATGCTGCCCGCGCTCGTCGCCGACGGCGTGGTTCGCGGCTCCGACGTCGCGCAACAACTCGGCGTCTCGACCGCCCGGCTGACCCACCTGTTCCTGGATCAGGTCGGAATGCCGTTGCGCCGCTACATCATCTGGCTTCGTTTGCAGATCACCACCGCCAGGGTCGCCGAGGGCGAAGAACTCGGTACCGCCGCCGATGCCGCCGGATTCGCCGGTAGCGCCGACCTCACCCGCACCTTCCGGCGCGCCTTCGGCTTGCCGCCGTCCGCGCTGAGCGCGGGCCGCCAGTGGGAATTCGGCGGCTGGGCCCAGACTCCCCTCGTCGAACACCACACCACGACGTTCCCGTAAACTTTCCCGCATGATGACGCGGGTTCGGTCACTGACGTATGCGGTACTCGCATTCGTCGTGCCGGTGCTCGCGTTGTGCGCGATTCCTGTCGGAGAACCCGCGGCGATGGCGGCCGTGGGAATCGTGGCCGCCACCCTCGTCGTCGCGGTGGTCGCGCTGCACGCGGGCGACCGGTTCGTCGTTCCCGTATCGAACTCCGGTCCGCCACCGTCGGCGCAGAGCCGTCGACGCGGCCATTTCCTGCGCCAGAGCAATCCCGACACACCGGGCCGTCCCCGGCCACGAGCACCAGGGTTCGCCGCCGCCTGACACTTGCACCCCGCACGAGACGCGGGTGGGTGTCGGCGTTTTCGGCTACCCCTCTCCCGTTCGTGCGTTCGCGCACGCCGCACAGTCAGGTGCTCCCGCATGCTCGATATCGTCTATTACCCTGTCTCCGCGGTGCTCTGGATGTGGCACACCGCCTTCGCGTCGCTGTTCGGCGCCGCCGGTGGCCTCGCCTGGGTGCTGTCGATCGTCTTTCTCGTCGTCACCGTGCGTGCGGCGTTGTTGCCCGCGTTCCTCAAACAGGCACGTACCCAAGTGGTGCTGCGCCGCTTGCGACCGAAGATCGCGGCCGTCAAGCAGAAATACCCCGACGACCGCACCAAGCAAGCCACCGAAGTCCAGCGCCTGCACAAGGAGAACGGTGTCACAACCTTCGCGACCCTGATCCCGATGGTCGGGCAGGTGCTGGTGTTCCTCGGCCTGTTCCATGTGCTGCGCTCGTTCGACCGCACGGCCGTGCTCGGCCATCTGCCGTTTCTCGCGACCGCGACGCCGATGAGCACCGAGCAGAACGCGGCGACACCCAACTACCTGTTCGGCACCGTCGACGTGCGCTCGTTCCTGGATGCGCACCTGTTCGGGGCACCGCTGGCGAGCAATATTCTTGGCGGTGGTGGCGTCGCGGTGTCGGTAGTCGGCGGAGTATTGGTGGTGATCGCCGCGGTAGCAACGCATTTCACCGCGCGTATCGGTCTGTCGCGACAGGACGAGACCACGGCGCTGCCGTTCATGCGCACGCTGTCGCTGTGGGTGTTTCCCGTGGGCGCGTTGCTGGCAGGTGCCGTGATGCCGGTGTCGATCCTGCTGTATTACGCCGTGAACAACGCGTGGACCCTCGCCCAGCAACACCTCGTCTCGCGCCGGGTGGACGCCGAGGTGGCCGACGAGGACCGGCGGCGGGCCGAGGTTCGTGCGCAGGCCGCGCCGAAGCCGGGCGCGAAGCCACAGCGTCAACGGCGCTGAATGGGACGTCGTGGTATCGGTGCCACCGGGAGAACCTCCGGTGGCACCGAGTTCTCCTGCGTGCGTTGATATCCGGGGCCACGGTGAGCTTTCCCCGACGAAGCCGCGGCAGCGGAATCGCTGCCTGCCGCGAAGCGCCCCCGCAGCCCAGCGCGTGATCTGGTCCCAGGTGGTATCAACTACGCTCGATCGGTGTCTTCTCGCCCCGAGGAAAGCTCGTCGTCGGAACTGATCGCGGTCTATGACCGTGCTGGTCGCGAGGTAGGTGCCGCCGACCGTGCCACGGTGTATCGGGAGGGTCGTTGGCACGCGAGTGCGGGGGTGTTGGTGCGATCCCTCGACGGGGAACGGGTGTATGTGCACCGGCGAACCGAGACCAAGTTGGTGTTCGCGGGAATGCACGACTGCCTCGCGGGTGGCGTGGTGCAGCCGGGCGAGACTCCGAAGGCGACGGCGATCCGCGAGCTAGCCGAGGAGCTGGGCGTTGTCGCGACCGCGCCGCCACGACCGTTGGCACATCTGGCCTGGGATGGACGCTGGGCGGATGCGCCGATGCGGTGTCACCTGTACGCCTACGAACTGCGCTCCGACGGGCCGATCCACCATCAGGCCGATGAGGTCGCCGACGGCTGGTGGTGGACCGACGCGCAATTGCGCATGCATCTGGCCGACCCCGAATGGCCGTTCGTCCCCGACACCCGCGTGCTCGTCGACGATCTACTGAGCTGAACCGGCCACCCACCCCTCGAGCACCCGCTGCGGACCGTCTGACGTACGAAGCGCGGACTGGAACCCGCGGACGACGGCGTGCTCGACACGAAATCGCCACTGCCGCAGCGGACCTCGATCTCGAGGTCATCTCAGGGTGGCGGTCAACACACACTGGGCGACCTTGTCGGCGGAAAGCGAGCGCACTGGAAGCGCCGATGAAACACCAGCTCGTCGTCACCTGAAGCGGGGCGCGGCACTCGCAGCTCCGAGTCCGAATGCCGAAAACATGTACGGCCGGGCTCGATCAGGCCGACCGGCCACGACCCGATGCCCGACACACCCTCGGTCGACCCCACAACACTCGAAGTTCGAGTCCAAACACCCAACCTGACACGACTGCGCTCGAACAAGCCGACCGGCCACAGCCGATACCCGACACACCCCCGGTCGCCCGCCGCGAATCAGCGGTCTCACGCGAAGTAGTGCCCCTGTTTCAGGTCGGCGATGAGCCCAGGACGGGTGGGCGCCCAACCCAGTAGTTCGCGGGTGATGCGCGCCGAGGCGGGACCGTCGATGCTCCAGAAGTTCCCCAGCCAACCGACGTACTCGCCCGCCTGCTCGGGCGCGACGGACTCGACCGGCACGGCAAGACCGTCGGCGAAGGCTTCGGCGACCGCACGGATCGGGACGCCTTCCTCGCCGACCGCGTGCAGTACCGACCCGGCGGGCGCGGACTCCACCGCGAGTCGGAACAGGTGCGCGGCGTCGTCGCGGTGGACCGCGGGCCAGCGGTTGTTTCCGGCACCGACGTAGGCGGCGGCGCCCTTCGTCCGCGCGAAGCCGAGCGCGGTGGGGATGAACCCGTTGTCGCCGTTGCCGTGTGTGGCCGGTGGGATGCGCACGACCGAGGAGCGCACGGCGCGGTCGGCGAGCGCGAGGGTGTAGTCGGCGTTGGCGATGCGGCCGCCGCCTCCGCTGACCGGGACACCACGGTCGGCGGAGATTGCCGTGCGCCCGTCTTTTTCGGTGGCCACGACGCCGGGATCGAGCCCGAGCACCCCGAGGATGCCCGAGGCGATGACCAATGGCTTGTGCGTGCCGGCGAGCGCTTCGCCGAACACCTCGATCGCCGCACGGTCGGCCTCGCTCGCCCCGGCATAGTCGCCGCTGAAGGCGATGTCGTGCTTGAAGGCGAGGTGAACCACACCGTCGGACGCGGACGCCCCGGCACGCAGCGCGTCGAGGTCGTCGAGCGATCCGGCGTGCGCCTGCGCCCCCACTTCCCGTAGCGCGTGCGCCGAATCCTGCGAACGTGCGAGGCCGATGACCGTGTGACCAGCGGCGATCAATTCGGGGACGAGGCCTCGACCGATCCAGCCCGATGCTCCTGTGACAAAGACGCGCATGGGAATCCTCCAGGGACGCGCTACCTGCCCCTGGGCTCGGCGGCGCGGTTGTTGCTCACGACCATTCCTTGTACAGTCGTACCAGCAATACTCGGATGAGACAACACCGAGCCGAGAGCACTGGGAGGCAGCGATGGCGGGACGTCCCGTCGACCATCAGCGGCGCGCCGAATTACTCGACGCCGTAGTCGATTACACCGTCGAGCACGGTTTCGCCGACCTGACGTGGCGACCCGTCGCCGCCGCGCTCGGGGTCTCGACCAATACGCTGGTGCACCACTTCGGCACCAAGGAACAGATGTTCGAGGCGATCCTCGGACGACTGCGCGCGCGCATCCTCGTGGATACGCACGAGGCGCCGGACCGCCCACCGGACCTCGCGACCGCCGCACGCGCGGTATGGACGCGCACCAGCGCCCCGGCGCGCGGTGCGGAATTTCGACTGTTCTTCGCGGTCTACGGTCGTGCACTCCAGGCGCCGAGGCAGTTCGCGGAATTCCTGGAGCATGTCGTCGCCGACTGGATGAACGCCCTCTGCGCCGCCCAAGGACCCGACGCCGACCAGGAGACGGCCCGCCGACGGGCCACGCTGGTGATCGCGACACTGCGTGGGCTGCTGCTCGACCTGCTAGCCACCGGCGACCGGGATCGGGTCGATGACGCGGCCGAAGCCTTCCTCGCGAGCCTGGACAACTGATTCGAGCGAGGAAGGCCGGCGCCGATGCCGCAACGAGCACCGGCGGGTTCGAATCGCTACGCGCTGCTGCCCGCGCCCTGCTGGAGCAGGGCCGCGAAGATCTGGGCGAAAATGGCGAGGGTGTCCATGAGTACTCCGGTCGTGTGGGGTGACGCCCGCGCTGTCGCGAAGGCGTCCGCAGCCTGATCGACCGAACTGTCCGGTGCGTGAACCGGACATGAACGCCGCCCGAGCTACCCCGAGGAGGTGGCCGAACCCGCCCACGCCGCGAAGGCGCCGGGATTGCGGGTCTGCAAGAGCACCCGTCCTGGGCCGACGAAATCGAACACGAAGCCCTCCCCCGATTTCAGCGACTGGATCGAACGGCCCGACACCGCTCGCCGAATCGCGAAGTTCATCGCCAGGTCGTAGGCCACCACGTGCCCGGTGTCGATCGTAATCTGTTCGCCCGGTGCCAGATCCACCACGTCGATCGCACCGAACACGCCGACGACGACCTCCCCTTCGCCATGCGCGCGCAGCCCGAATCCGCCCTCGCCGCCGAACAGGTTCGCGAAACCACCCCATTTGCTCTCGACCTCGACGCCGTGCGAGTTCGCGATCCAACCGCCTCGGCTGATGAAAAACGGCCGGTCCTGGCTGATCTGAAGACTCAGCATGTCACCGGGCAGCGCGGGAGCCACGTCCACCCAGCCACCCTGCGGTGGCGCGGTGAACGTCGAGACGAAGAACGATTCACCCGCGAGCACCGAACGCTTCAACCCCGCGAGAATGCCGCCTTCGGCCTTGGCCTGCAACGTGATTCCCGACGAGTGCGCCACCATCGCGCCGCTCTCCACCCGCAACGGCTCGCCACCGGCCAGCAAGCACCGAGCGACAGTCGACGAGGGGTTGTGCCGCAGTTCTACTTTCATACCCGGGCAGCGTACCCACATAAATCGGACACGGGTATTCGTGCAGCCAGGGGTGACGCTCGGCGATGTTCGGCGCGGGAGGTTTTCGCGGGAGGCGCACACTCGCGGCGACGCGCGCGCGAGCACTCGACACCCACTCAGAGCAAGGAACGCAGCGCCGCTTCGTCGCGCGCCAGCACCGCGCCACCGTTCGCGGTGAGCACGATCGGACGCTGGATCAGTCGAGGATGCTCCACCAACGCCGCGATCCACCGCTCACGATCGGCGGTCTCGCGGCGCCAACTCGCCACACCCAACTCCTTCGCGATCGACTCACCGGTGCGGGTGATTTCCCACGGCTCGGCGCCGAGTCGGGCGAGTACCGCACGCAATTCGTCGGCGGTGGGCGGCTGGTCGAGGTAGTGGCGCACCGAGTAGTCGATGCCCGCCTCGTCCAGAAACGCGGTGGCGTGACGACTCTTGGTGCACCGTGGGTTGTGCCAGATCTCGTACTGCTCGGAGGTGGTGGCGTCAGCAGTCATGACCACAGCCTACGACCCGACCCCGAGGCCACCGGTCCGGCGCGGCGTCACGCGACCAGGTAGCCCCCGCTCGGATCGATGTATCGCGCGCTGTCGAAGGCGTGCAGCAGTTCGGCCATCGCCGAGACCGTCGCACCGATCTCGTCGACCGCCGCGTTCTCCGCCTGGTCGGTGGACCACGGATGCGACGCGCCGATCATCGGCAGCACCGGTGTCGCGGTGGCGGTGATCGTGGTGTCGGACATGGGTTTCCTCCAATTATCGGACGATCGGGGTGATCGCGGTGTGGTGATCGGTCCTGCGTTGGAACGCCTCGCCCGCGCGCAGGACGGTCGCCTCGGCGAAGTGTTTGCCGGAGATCGACATCGACAGCGGGGTGTTCTCCGAGGACAACCCGATCGGCAACGCCAGGGTCGGATTGCCGAGCGGATTCCAGTACGGGGTATGGATCGAGGCGAGCACACCCAGTGGCTTGTGCTGATCCATCGTGTCCAACGCGGGAGCACCGAGGTGCCCGGTCGGGGTCACGACCAGGTCCACCTTGTCGAACATTTCCGCCACCCGCTCGTGCGCGATGCGCCGAACACGTTGTGCCTGCACGTAATCGGCGCCGCTGATCGCGCCGCCACCGGCGAGCACGATCCGGGTGGCACGCCCGTAGTCCTGCCACTGTGCGCGCAGGGTGCGCTGGTGGTAGGCGTGTGCCTCGGCGAGCATGACGACGAAGTCGATGGCGGTGAGCTCCTCGTACATCGGCACCTGGATCGGCACGATGGTCGCGCCCGCTGCGCGCAGCGCCTCGACGGCGTCCGAGAATCGTCGCGGCTGTGCGGGATCGATGCCGTCGGCGGCGAACCGGTCGAGATCGTCGACGCCGATCGTCACGCCGGTCAGGTCGCCGGTGAGCGCACCGACATAGTCGTCGATCGGACTGCGCGCGGAGTACGGGTCGGCGTCGTCGTGACCGGCGAGCACCGAAAGCATCGCGGCGCAGTCGGCGGCGCTGCGCGCCATCGGGCCGACATGGTCGAGGGTGTAACCCAACGGCACGACACCCGACTTGGGAACGCGTCCGAAGGTGGGCTTGAGACCGGTGATTCCGTTGAAGGCGGCGGGAATTCGAATACTGCCCGCGGTGTCGGTGCCGATCGCCCCGAGGAACATGCCCGCCGCGACACCACTGCCGGACCCGGAACTCGACCCGCCCGCCCACCGGGTGGTGTCCCACGCGTTGCGCGGCACCGGAAACGGTTTCTCGACGTCGGGGGCGCCGATGGCGAACTCCATCGTGGTGACCTTGCCCATGACGATGGCACCGGCCTGCTCCAGCCTGCGCACCACCGCGCAATCGCCGACCGAGGAACCCCACGACGGGTCGAGCACAAGACTTTGCGCGGTGGTCGGCGCGTGCGAATGCGCCAGAATGTCCTTGACGCCCACCGGAATTCCCTCCAGCGGCCGCAGCGGCAAGCCTGCGGCGATCTTCTCGTCCACCGCCGCCGCCTGCGCGCGGGCGCGCTCGTCGAAGCGGGTCAGGAACACGCCGATCGCGTCGTCGTGCGTATCCGCGATCGCGTAGGCGCGCTCGACCAACTCGGTGGCGGTGCTCGCACCGGTTCGCAGCGCGGAGGCGGCGTCGGTGAGCGTGGGTGTGCTGGGTGGTGCGACTGTGGTCATTGCGAGCCCTCATTTCTGCGTGATGCGCTGAAAAGTTCCGGCGCCTGGGTATTTCGGCCGCTGAGCGCACCGGTCATGTCGAGGCGGGGAATGCGGCCGAGCGCCAGTTGGATCTCGCCGCGGCAGGTGCCGAGCGCGTAGTCGATCGCGGTCCCGGCCTCGTCGCGAATCGTCTGTTCCACCAGCAACACCGGCTCGCCCGGCAAGACGTGCAGCAGTCCGGCGGCGCACTCGTCGGCGCGTGCGGCCTGCACCCCCACATCGCACCCGGCAGCCGCGACACCGCCGGAATGCAACAGCGAATAGAAGTCGTCGCGAAAGGTGTTCTGGTCGACGCGAGCCGCCTCGGTGTCGCGCAGATAGTTGGTGAACACCGCGAGCGGGCGGTCATCGAGCAGCAGCACATACTCGATGCACAGGCAGTCGGCACCGATGGCGACGCCGCCGAGGTGCGCCGCGATCACCCGCGACGCCGGTTCCCACGCCCAGTGCAGCAATCGCGGCGAGATCCGCCCGAGCGCGAGATGTTCCTCGAGCGAATGTCCTTCCGGCGGCAGGGTTCCCGACACCACGTAGTGTTCGCGAATCGCGACGGTACCGACGCCACGGCGCCGCTCGATCAGTCCGTCGGCGCGCAACAGTTCCAGCGCCGCGCGCACGACGTCGCGGGTCGCGCGGTAACGGGTCATCAATTCGGCCTCGCTCGGCAGCCGCCCGGTGCCGAGCGTCCCCGCCCGCAATTCGGTGCGCAGCAGATCGCGGACCCGACGCGCCAGCAGCTGCGCCGAACTCGGCAGCAGCGCGCGCACCTGATCACGAAACATCGGACGCTCACGCTCGGCCGCGCCCGGTTCGAGACACTCGTGATACTCGGTGTCGTTCATCCCGTTCCGGTGCATGCCAGTCAGCGTGCCGAGCACCGACGTTACGCGACAAGGACCGGAGGTAAACCTACGGTTAAGCTCCGACTGCGGGGCTCTTACCTGCACCTTTGGTGCTCCGCACCGACATTCCTCGGCCGAGTCGACAGTGCACGCACGGCCTGGCGGCATCGAAGGCGGACTTACGCGGAGTCTGCGGCCACCTGGGCCACGGGCCCTCGGTCGGTAGACGAAGGGCTTCGTCTACAGAGAATGCGTGATCGGTCGGTCGCGCACCCCGCGATCGGTGTGGTCCGCGGCACGCGGGTTGACGATCCTGCGGCGCGCACCTATACGACGGACCGGGTCGCCGCGGACAGCCCGGTCGGCAGTCGATCCGGACGAACACCTCGACTTCGCCGCGAATGCGGAGCATCGGTCGATTCCACACCGCGCGGCGAACCGATCAGAACACGCGAACGACTCGGCCCAATCGACGCTCGCCGACGCATTTACCCGTCGGTGCGCGCGGGGCAATACTGGACCCATGCCAGAACAGCCGCCCACCCCCAACCCCTACGGCACCCCGAGCACCGACGGCCCCGAACCCCTGAGGCCCTCGCAGGGGTTCGTCAACAAGATCGCCCGTACGCTGCTGCGGACGCCCGGTCTTTCCCGTCTGGTCGGCAAACGCCTGCTGACCCTGCATGTGGTCGGCCGCAAGAGCGGTAAGACCTACGACGTCCCGGTCGCCTACACCGAACACGACGGGATCCTGTTGATCGGCACCGCGCTGCGGCCGTGGGTCAAGAACCTGCGTGGCGCAGCGCCCGTCACGGCATCCCTCGGCGGGTCACCACGCACCTTCGACCCTGTGGTGTACACCGACGAGGACGACGTGCTGCGCCTTTACGCGATCGTCGCGGCCGACAATCATTACAACGCCAAACTCAACGGCATCGGCTTCGGCCCCGACGGCACACCCAACAAGGCCGACATCTATCAGACCTGGCAGCAGGGCGGCGTCGTGATCGCGCTGACCCCGCACTGAGCCACTGTGCACCGGCACCGAATTCACCACGGCATACTGCGATTTCCCACCGATCCCGAGCATTGGGTCGGCACAGGCGGCCTTCGGATGGCATGATCCCGGCAGCATCGTCCGGTGCGCAACCCGAGCTAAGGAGATCCCGACCGGTGAGCAGCGAACCCAAGGGGCGGACATTCGACACCGAGCGCGGGCGGCGGTTCGGCGGTAAGAGACAGCTGACGCGCGTCATCGGCGTCGCGGCGGCCGCGCTGACCGTGGCGGGGTTGGGCGCCACCGGCGCCTCGGCGCAGTCGTGGACGGCGCGTGAGCAGGGTCCCGCCCCTGCCGCCTGCGCGGCACCGGGGCCCGACCAGCCCAATGGCAAGCAGTGGCAGCAGGAGCCAGGCAACACCATCGACCCTGCCGTGGGTTACACCTCGACACTCGAAACCAATTGCGGCGCCATCACCATCGAACTCGACGCGCAGCGCGCACCACGCACGGTGAACTCGTTCGCCTTCCTGTCCGGCGAACAGTACTTCGATCACACCAAGTGCCATCGTCTCACCACCGAGGGCATCTACGTGCTCCAGTGCGGCGACCCGACCGCCTCCGGCACCGGCACACCCGGCTACCAGTTCCCGGACGAGAACCTGGAGGGGGCCGTCTACCCGGCTGGCACCGTGGCCATGGCCAATTCGGGTCCCGACACCAACGGCAGCCAGTTCTTCCTGGTCTTCCAGGACAGCCCACTGCCGCCGAGCTACACCCCGTTCGGCCACATCACCGGTGGACTCGACGTCCTCCAGTCGATCGGTGCCGCCGGCGTGCGGGACGGCAGCGGCGACGGCGCCCCCGCCGCCGATGTCGTGCTCGATTCCGTGGTCACCGCACCGAACTGACCTGGGGAGAACAACCGAATACCCGAAAAAGCTACGGCCGCGGTGGAATTCCCACCGCGGCCGTTGCCGTGGGTGCTGTGCGACGGTTCGGCAACGAATACTCGCCGCCAGCTATTCGAACTCGCGAGTAACCGGACACTCCGGTATCAACAGGCTTGGATACGAACCCGCTTGGGTATGTAGATGTTCGGGTAACAGCGAGAAGCGCAACGCTGGTGTTGGCCGAACAGGTTCAGCGCGCGAGTCAAAAGGATGGACGTAGTGTCGGTGCACGATGAGGGACAGCTCGATCTGCGACAGGATCGGCCGCACACCGCTCGCATGTACGACTGGTATTTAGGCGGCAAGGATCACTACGAGGTCGACCGCGAGCGCGCCGAAGAGGTCGCGCGCGTGTTCCCCACCGTCGCGCTCGCCGCACGGGTGAACCGTGGATTCATGCACCGCGTCACCGACTGGCTCGCCGGCGACGCGGGTATTCGCCAGTTCATCGATATCGGCACCGGCATCCCCACCGAACCCAATCTGCACCAGATCGCCCAGGGCGCAGCGCCTTCGGCGCACGTCGTGTACGTCGACAACGATCCGATCGTGCTCGCGCACGCGCGCGCGCTGATGACAGGAACGTCGGAGGGGCGCACCGCGTACGTGCACGCCGATGTCAACGAGCCGAAGTCGATCCTGTCCGCGCCCGAACTGCTCGCCACCATCGACCTGTCGAAACCGGTGGCGCTGAGCCTGATCGCCCTGCTGCATTTCGTGCCCGACGATCTCGACCCGCACGGCACCGTCGCCACGCTGCTCGACGCGCTGGCGCCCGGCTCCTACCTGGTGCTCTCGCATGCCTCCCCCGATTTCGACGCCGTCACCTTCGAGCGGATCGACAAGATCTATCGAGAAAGCGGCCTCGCCACGCAGTTCCGCACGCGCGCCGAATTCAGCCGGTTCTTCGAGGGTTTGACGCTGGTCGAGCCGGGAATCACCGTGCCGCATCGCTGGCGACCCACCGATGTCGACCCACCCGAGTCGCTGGACGCGCAGGTGTCCTTCTACTCAGCGGTCGCCAAGAAGAATTAGGGCGCGAAATCAACCCACACGCGCTGACCGAGGACGGGCCGGACGAACGCACCGGCCCGTCCTCGGGATCATTGATCGGACGTGGTTCTCGGGTTCGATTCGCGCACCACGGCGTCGGGTTCCTTCGACAGGTCGACCTGCTTCGCGGAATCGGCTTCTTGCCCGGTGCCGAGCTGCTTCGCGGCCTCGACCGTCGCAGGGGCGGCCGAGGTCTTTCGACGTTGCAGCACACCGAGCAGCGGTTCCACCACCCGGCTCGCGATCGGACCGAGAATCGCCATCAGCAGCACGTAGGTCGTCGCCAAGGCCGCGAATTCATCGGGAACCGCACCCGCCGACACCGCGAGACCCGCGATGACGATGGAGAATTCGCCGTGCGCGACCAGCGCCGTGCCCGCGCGGGCGCGGCCGTAGCGGCCAGCCCCCGCCCGTTTGGCGGCCCACCATCCGGTCGCGACCTTGGTCGCGGTGGTGACGACGGCGAGCAGGCACGCCCACGCGAGCACCGGCGGAATACTCTTGGGATCGGTGGTCAAACCGAACAGCACGAAGAACATCGCCGCGAACAGATCGCGCAGCGGTTCCAGGATTTTCGTCGCGTTGTGCGCGGTCGAGTCCGAGATCGCGATGCCGAGCAGGAACGCGCCGACCGCCGCCGAGACCTGCACCGCGGACGCGACACCCGCAACCAACAGCGCCGAGCCGAGCAGCTTGAGCAGGAAGATCTCCCGATCCTCACTGTGCACGATCGCGGAGACGAACCGGCCGTAGCGCAGGGCCACCACCAGCACGACGGTCACCGCGAGCAGTGCGATGCCGAGCGTCTTGAGACCGGCGACGAATCCGACACCGGCGAGCACCGCGGTGAGCACCGGCAGATACCCTGCCATCACCAGGTCTTCGAACACCAGGATCGACAGCACCACGGGCGTTTCCCGGTTACCGAGTCGGCCGAGATCGTTGAGGACCTTCGCGACGATGCCCGAGGACGAAATGTAGGTGACACCCGCCATCGCGATGGCGCCCGTCACACCCCAGCCCAGCGCGAACGCCACCAACACACCCGGTGTCGCGTTCAGCACGACGTCGAGCACACCCGCGGCCCACGATCGGCGCAGACCCGTAACCAGTTCCGGCGCACTATATTCCAGGCCGAGCAGCAACAACAGCAGCACGACGCCGATCTCGCTGGCCAGGTGGATGAAGTTGTCCACGTGCCCCAGTTGCACCAGGCCGCCGCTGCCGAAGACCAATCCGCCGAGCAGATACAGCGGGATCGGCGAAAGCCCGATGCGTGCGGCGAGCCGACCGAGCAGACCGAGACCAAAAAATACCGCGCCCAGCTGTATCAGCGCGAGCGCGGTTTCGTGTTCCACTATGGATCACCCATCTAACAGGATTCTGGCGGCGGCATCGAGGCCTTCCGCGGTGCCGACGACCACAAGCACGTCACCGGCGATGAACAGGAAATCGGGGCCCGGTGAGGCGATGGGCTGCCCGCTGCGCACCACCGCGACGATGGAAGCCTTGGTGCGCGTGCGTATCTGGGTCTCCCCCAAGCGGCGACCGTCGTAGTGCGAACCGTCGTGCAACGACAGCTGCCGGGTGATCAACCCGTCGAACTCACGATGTTCTTCGCGCAGTTGCTCGACCAATTGTGGCGAGCCGAGCAGGCTGGCGAGTACCGCCGCTTCCTGCGCGGTCAGTGAGATCTGTTCGGTGACATCCGGGTTGTCCACCTTGCTCATGATCACGTCGATTGTGCCGTCATGGTGGTCGATGACCCCGATCCGGCGTCGCGTTGTCGAGAGCGGGAAGTCCTTTCGTACACCGATACCCGGTAAAGAGGTCACCTCAACGTTCACGATTCCACCCTAGTCAATACACACCTCCCGATCAGCGCCGGGGGTGCCTGATTTGTCCGTTTGACCCTGCCTACCTGCGGAAACGCGGTAGCAGCACGCCGTCCGCCGCACCGAAGGTCCCGGCGCGGCGGACGATGTCATCGACTTATACCCCCTCGGTCAGCTCACATGCGCAACATCCCCGGCCATGCCAGCGTCCATGGCGTCTTCGGGACGTCGCACCGCCAGATCGTGACGTCGCGCGTAACCCCCGGATACCCGAGTTCGGCATCGGCACGACCGATGGGAGTCACCGCGCCGAACAGCGGGCGCACGTCATCGACCGAGCCGCCGACCCAGAGCACGGTCGTCGCGGAATCCGGCGGCGTACCGAAGTAGCCGAAACCACGATTCGGGCTGTAGACGGCAGGCAAACCGTTTTCTACACCGTACACGTCCAATGCGCTTGCCTGCCAATACGAATCAGCGACAATCACGGCGTCGGCGCGCTGTTCGGCAGGCAGCGAGCGATAGGCCTCGGCCACACTCTCGGCCAATTCGCGCCAGCCGAACTTGGCGTAGGTCGTCATGTTCAGCGCCGCGTCCGCGTCGTCGCGGGCCGGTGCGATATCCGATTCCGGGCGCAACGGCAACGACGTCACCGTGCTCACGAGCGAGGCGAGCACCAGAACGGCCGTGATCGCGATGCGAATCCGCGACGACTTGCGTGTCCAGCCGAGAGCGCCCGCCGCCATGATCACCGCGTAAACACCGGCCGCGTAGTACCCGCGCCCGTTGGTCGCCAAGAAGACCACCGCCAACAGCAACGGAACCGAGCCGAGGAAACGGTAGGGCCGCAACACCTCCCAGCGCAGCAGCAGCCAGATTCCGTAGATCAGCAGAATCCCGCCCATCAGCCCGGCACAGATCAGCGCCGTCACCACCCACATCGGCCGCCCACCGATGCTCGCCTGCTCGGCGGCCACCGCCGAACTCAGGCGCAACTGCGGCCAGTCGCGATTCGCCTGCCAGACGAGCGTGGGAATCATGGTGACGACGACGATCGCACCACCGGCCCACAGCGCCGGTCTGCGCAGCAGATCGCGGGGACCGAACACCAGCGCACCGATCGCGACGGCGATCCAGAAGAACGGAATCAACCATTTCACCTGCATGTCGACCGCGGTGACCACCCCGGCGAGCAACAGCAGCACATCCTGCCTGGTCCGCACCCAACGCACCACCAACCAGGTGATCAGCACCCACAGCGCGGTGTCGATGGTGTTGGTGGCCAGCTGGATACCCTGCGCCAGCAGAAACGGCGACCCCGCGTAGGCGAGCGCCACCAATATCTGCGCCGTGCGCGAGCCACCGAGCTCCCTGGTGATCTGCGCACTGATCACCAGTGCGACGAGCGTTAGCAATACAGCCGGAATACGTTGCGCCACCAACGATCCCGGTGCGATCATGTCCATCGCTCGGGCGATCGCCGGTAGCGCGGAGCCCTGATCGGCATAGCCGAAGGCCAGCCTGCGCCCCGCCGAGACGAAATACAGCTCGTCACCGAAGAATCCGTACCGCCCGATCGAAGCGAACAGCCCGATCGCCGACACGACGACGATAATCGCCACCCCGGCCAGCGCGAACGGCGGTTGCCCTCCCACTGGATCGTCACCCCCGCCCCGCACGGGCGCTTTCGATTCTTGCGCGATGTCAGTCATCGCTTCTCCCCTTCCGTGTCGCCACATCGAACACTCGGCACACGTGCGCCGAATACGCGGCGATATCGAATTCCGGATCCCGGACCACGCGCCCGGCGACGCCGTCGATCACGTCGCGAATGGACTCGGCCATCAACGTCGCGTCGAAATCACCGAAGTCCCCCACCCGCTTCCCCTCGCGCAGCATCTCGAGCAGCGGCGCGATGATCTCACGCTCACCATCGACGGACGCGAACTTCAAGCTGCCGTCCTCCTCGCGCAGGTTCACGACCACATCCGTCATCGCGGCGACGTAATTCCGGTTCGCGGCAATGAAATCCAGGTTCGACTCGAGGTAGGTGAGTAGCTGTGCGCGTGGGCCGACCGCTCGTCCGATCCTCGGCGCCATGAACTCCCCGCCCGCGAAGTACAGCTGGATCACCAGCTGCGTCATCAGGTCGTCCTTGCCATCGAAGTGATAGGAGATCACACCTTTGGAGACCCCCGCGTGCTTCGCGATCAGCGCCAGCGACGCATTCCCGTAGCCGACCTCGGAGATCACCTCCACCGCCGACGCGATGATCTGCCTGCGGCGTGCGTCCTCGATGAACGATCTCTGTTGACCGCCCGACCCATTTCCTGACCGCATGGTCAGATTTTAGCACGCGCGGACAGAAGAACGCCGGAACATTTCAGCGCGGGCCCATTTCGCTTGCCGAAACCCGCAAGACAGCAAAGGGACCCGGGCAGCACGAAGGCCGCACCCTGCTGGGATGCGGCCTTCGTCGCTGTGAGATCCACCCGGCGGATGATCGGCCTCGTGGCACGCCTACAGGTACTGCCCGGTGTTCGACTCGGTGTCGATCGCCCGGCTCGCGCTGGCGTTCTTACCCGTGACCAACGTACGGATGTAGACGATGCGCTCGCCCTTCTTGCCCGAGATGCGGGCCCAGTCATCAGGATTCGTGGTATTGGGCAGGTCCTCGTTTTCGGAGAACTCGTCCACGATCGAATCGAAGAGATGCTGGATACGCAGGCCGGGACTTCCGGTGTCGAGCACGGACTTGATCGCGTACTTCTTGGAGCGATCCACGATGTTCTGGATCATCGCGCCGGAGTTGAAGTCCTTGAAGTACAACACCTCCTTGTCACCGTTGGCATAGGTGACCTCGAGGAAGCGGTTGTCGTCGCTCTCGGCGTACATCCGGTCGACGACCCGTTCGATCATCGCGGCGATGCACTTGGCCTTGTCACCGTCGAACTCGGTGAGGTCGTCGGCGTGCAAGGGCAGGAACTCGGTGAGGTACTTCGAGAAGATGTCCTGCGCCGATTCCGCGTCCGGCCGCTCGATCTTGATCTTCACATCGAGACGGCCCGGACGCAGGATCGCGGGGTCGATCATGTCCTCGCGGTTGGAGGCGCCGATGACGATGACGTTCTCCAACCCCTCGACACCGTCGATCTCGCTGAGCAACTGCGGCACGACCGTGGTCTCCACATCCGAGGAGACACCCGAGCCACGCGTGCGGAAGATCGAATCCATCTCATCGAAGAACACGATCACCGGGGTGCCCTCGGAGGCCTTCTCCCGAGCTCGCTGGAAGATGATCCTGATGTGGCGCTCGGTCTCACCGACGAACTTGTTGAGCAGCTCGGGGCCCTTGATGTTGAGGAAGAACGACTTCGCTTCCTTGGCATCCTCGCCACGCGCCTCAGCGATCTTCTTCGCGAGCGAATTCGCTACGGCCTTGGCGATCAACGTCTTTCCGCACCCCGGCGGACCGTAGAGCAAGACGCCCTTCGGCGGACGCAACGCGTACTCGTGGAACAGATCCTTGTGCAGGAACGGCAATTCCACCGCGTCGCGGATCTGCTCGATCTGACGCCCGAGGCCACCGATGTCGGTGTAGCCGACGTCGGGCACCTCCTCCAGAACCAGATCTTCGACCTCCGCCTTGGGAATGCGCTCGAAGGCGAACCCGGCTTTGGTGTCGACCAACAGCGAATCACCAGGGCGCAACCGACGAATCGGCGAATCGGGATCATCGATGTCGTCGTTCTCGGCGACCTTCGCGAGCGGGCCGGAAAGCCAGACCACCCGCTCCTCGTCGGCATGCCCGACCACGAGTGCCCTGCGACCGTCGTCGAGGATCTCGCGCAAGGTGCCGATCTCGCCGACCGCGTCGTAGACACCGGCCTCGACCACCGTCAACGCCTCGTTCAGGCGCACGGTCTGGCCGTACTCCAGCGTCGAGGTCTCGATGTTCGGTGAACACGTCAGCCGCATCTTGCGTCCCGAGGTGAACACGTCGACCGTCTGGTCCTCGTACACCCCGATCAACACGCCGTAGCCGCTCGGCGGTTGGCCGAGCCGGTCGACCTCCTCACGCAACGCCACCAACTGCTGACGCGCTTCCTTGAGCGTGTCCAACAACTTGGTGTTGCGAATGGTCAGCGAATCGATGCGGGCATCCAATTCCCGTGTGCGATCCGGTGAATCGGCGAGTTGTCTGCGGAGTGCAGCCGCCTCGGCGCGTACTGCCTCGAGCTCTCTCCAGGCCGCCGAATCCGAATTCTCGATGGGGCTCATGTGCTGCTCCTCCCAGTCCCGGTCTATCAACGCTACCGGGCGCGAACCGTTCTCGCTGTCCGACATGGTTTCGTGGTGATCACATCTGCGCTCCGACCGGCGCCGGATGACCGTGTTAGCCTCCCCTAATTCAACCCGGTGAGCTATTTCGCCGACCTAGCCGAAAGGTTGCTGCCAATGCTCGGTACCACCGAACGTCCCGACGAGGTTCCTTCGCGCTCGTTCCGTGCACACGGTCGTCGCGTCGTTGTCGCCTCGGCGGCGCTCGCCATCGCGCTCGGGCTGACGGCGTGCGGTTCCACCGACAGCTCGGACGCGAAGGCTACCCCCACCACCAGCGACTCTGCCACCACGACCGCCACGGCCAGCAGCACGGGTGCCGCCGCGCCCGCCGAGGCACCGACACCGGAGGCGTTGCAGGCGGTGCTGGTGAAGTTCTCCGACCCCGCGGTCTCCACCGAGGACAAGACCGCGCTGATCGTCAACGGTGAGCAGCGCAAGGACAAGATCGACCAGATGAACAAGGCGCTGGCCGGGTACGGCGCGCTGACCTACGAGGTCGCCGACATCACCACCGCGGCCGATACCGCGACCGCGCAGGTCACCATCACCTCGCCGCACGGCACCGTCCCCGCGATGCCGATCACCTGGCAGAACTCCGACGGCAGCTGGAAGCTCACCGATCAGAGCGGCTGCCTGATGCTCGGCTTCGCCCAGGCGCCCTGCGTTCCGGCCTGAGACCGGTGCCATCCCGGCACCGTCCTCGGTCCTGACCCGCGGGTAAGCGGCTCACCCCACGCCGAATGCACGAACGGGGTGGGCCGCTGAGGACCACGCGCATACGACATGGCGCGTGGCTCTGCCGTTCGCCGATACTCGGCGCCACCCAGGCCAGGGCCGAGCCTCAGCGCCCTTCTCAGCCCTTCTCAGCCCTTCGAGGGCCTGCGCTGCGGGCGGGGGGTGACCGTTCCCTCGGCGAGCCTGCGCGCGCTCACCAGGAACGCCGTGTGCCCCTGCATCCGATGCTCCGGTCGCACGGCAAGGCCCACCACGTGCCAGCCGCGCACCATCGACTCCCACGATCTCGGTTCGGTCCAGCACTCCTGCTCACGCAAGGCCTCGACCACCCGCGACAGCTGAGTGACGGTCGCCACGTACACGAGCAGCACGCCGCCGGGCACGATCGCCTTCGCCATGGCGGGCAGCGCGTCCCACGGCGACAGCATGTCGAGCACGGCGCGGTCGACGGATGCGCCGTCGTAGTCGGCGACGTCGGCAACCGTCAGCGACCAGTTTGCTGGACGTTCGCCGAAGAAGGTTTCCACGTTGCGCACCGCGTGCTCGGCGTGATCATCGCGAATTTCGTAGGAAATCACCGCACCGTCGGTGCCGACGGCGCGTAACAGCGAACACGTGAGCGCACCGGACCCCGCACCCGCCTCCAGCACCCGCGCGCCGGGGAACACATCACCCTCGTGCACGATCTGCGCGGCGTCCTTCGGGTAGATCACGGTGGCACCGCGCGGCATGGACAGGACGTAATCGACGAGCAGCGGTCGCAGCGCCAGATACGGGGTGCCGTTGGTGGACTGCACCACCGTGCCCTCGTCGGCGCCGATCAGGCTGTCGTGCTTGATGCCGCCGCGATGGGTGTGGAACTCCTTGCCCTCCTCCAGAACCACCGTGTACAGGCGGCCCTTGGCGTCGGTCAGCTGTACCCGGTCCCCGAGGGTGAATGGCCCGGTCCGTCTGGCCGTCATGAATCTCCGTTTCGCTGGTCTGGCTGCGCACCGGCGTGTCGGTGCCGCCCGATAGCCTGCCAGGTATGTGCTCGTACGCGTCACCTCCCCCTCTCGACGCCACACCGTTACCCGAACCCGGTGTGCCGACGCGGCGCTCACGACCCGCGCTGTCACCCTCGCGGGCAATGGATTTCAAGCAGTGCCCGCTCAAGTACCGGCTGCGTGCGATCGACAGGGTGCCGGAGCCGCCGACTCGGAACGCGGTGCGCGGCACCGTCGTCCACGCCGTGCTGGAGGATCTCTACGGCCTGCCCGCCGCCGAGCGCGGACCCGACCGCGCCGACGCACTCGCGGTACCCGCGCTGACCAGGGTCACTGCCGAGCGCCCCGAGATCGGCGAGCTGATCACAGCCGCCGACCAGGACAAGTTTCTCGGCGAGGTGCGCGCACTGGTACGCACCTACTACCGGCTGGAAGACCCGACGGGTTTCGAGCCGGAGTCGAGGGAGGCGCGCGTCGAGGTCGAATTGGCCGACGGCGTGCTGCTGCGCGGCTTCGTCGACCGCATCGACGTCGCACCCACCGGCCAGCTGCGGGTGGTGGATTACAAGACCGGGCGCTCGCCGGGGACGAAGCGGGAGACGCGTGCGCTGTTCCAACTGAAGTTCTACGCGCTGATGATGCTGCGCACCCGTGGCATCGTGCCAGCACAGCTACGGCTGATCTACCTGGCCGACGAGCAGATCCTCACCTACGCCCCCGACGAGGAAGAGCTGGTGCGCTTCGAACGCACCCTCGCCGCCCTCTGGGCAGCCATTCGGGAGGCGGGACGCACCGGCGACTTCCCACCGAACCCGAGTTGGCTGTGCACCTACTGCGACTACAAGCCGCTGTGCCCCGAATTCGGCGGCAGCACACCGGCTTACCCCGGCTGGCCGGACGAGGCACTCGGCGAGTCACCGGAGGAGGTCTTAGCCGAGGCAGTCGCCGACTGAGCGACACGCTGCCGAGCGAGCCGATGCACGTCACCGGCCCAGCCAGCAACCGTGCTCGCACGCCGACAGCCCAGGTCGCACGCGCCGCGCACAGGACCGTATTGCTCGGCGCGGCTACACCCGTCACGATCGGGCGCCCGTACCGCCGGCCATGGCCGAAAACCCGCGCGACGAACCTGTCACCTCGGTGCCACTCGCATGTGTCACCCCGGCGCAGACCACGGCGGCGGGTGAGACCGCACTCCCACGACGCGGCGTGGGCGGTGACCAGGCCAGCACCGGCGCGATGTCACGGCGTGAAGTTGTGGAACAACAGCACCGAAAGGCCGAGGCCGACAAGGAGGTTCACCACGGCGGCCGAGCCGAACACCACCACCGGTCGCCATCCCGCCTCGCGCAGGCCGCGCAGCGAGAATTCCAGGCCGATCGCGACGAACGCGAAGATCAGGAACCAGGTGCGCAAGTCGTTGACAGTCGCGATGTGCGCCGCACCCGATTTCTTGTCGGCCCCTTGGAGATACAGCGTCCCGATGATCGAGGCCGCGATGAACGCGAGCACGAATTTCGGGAACCGCTCCCAGAACTGCCGTCCCGATGGACGTGCGGCGCCTGGCGTCCGCTCGACCTTCAGGGTGAAGTACGCGGTCAACGCGATCGCCACGATACCGATCAGCGCGTTCTGGGTGGTCTTGACGATGGTCGCGATCTGCAGGGCCTGCTCGCCGGCGATCGTGCCCGCCGCGGCCACCGCCGCCGTGGTGTCGATATTGCCGCCGATCCACGCGCCCGACACCGCGTCCGACAGCCCGAATACGTCACTGAGCCAGGGCAGCAGGAAGATCGAGGGCAGCGCGAAGATGATCACCAGCGAGGCCGCGTAGGCGATCTGCTCACGCCGGGCCTGCACCGCGCCCGCCGCCGCGATGGCCGCGCTCACGCCGCAGATGGATACCGCCGAGGACAGCAGCGCGCGCAGCTTCGCGTCCAAGCCGAGTCGGCCACCCAACCACCAGGTGAAGCCGAACACGATGGTGATCAGCAGCAGCGCCTGCACGATCGAGGGACCGGCCGCGGTAACGAGGATCTTCAGGTTGATCGAGGCACCGAGCAACACCACCCCGGTCTTGATGAAGAACTCGGTGCGGAATCCGGCCGAGAGGCGGTCGCGCAGTGCGAGTTTGGTGAGGATCACATTGCCGATCAGGCCGAGCACGATGGCGTAGACCGGGAATTCGATCGACTTGGCGACGCGCTCGAACGGTGTGTCTACCGCCCACTTCGGGACCTGCGCCTCGAAATACCTGGTCAGCGCACCCAGGACTACCACGACCACGACACCGGCGAAGATCGCGAGCGGCGTCGAGGAGTTCGAGGTTTCCTCGGTCGTCGTCGACGCCGCCTCCGGCCCGCCGTCGGTGACCGGGTCAGGCGACGCGGTGCCGCTGTCCTCGGCCGTGACCACCTCGGGCGCATCGGTTTTCACGGGATCACCGGTCGCGGTTTCGTCACCGGTTTCGACTGTCTTCGGCTGATCCGCCATCACGGCACCAGCCCTTCGGGGAGCACGCCGAGCAGAACCAGCGCGAGCAATACGAGGCCGACCGCCGAGGCGAGCCAGTCCTCATTCCAGTGAAATCGACGCGGTTGTCCGGTCGAAACCCCGTCGGGCGGTGTCGTTCCCACGGCTGTGCTCCTCGGCTGCCTGCGATTGCTGATCGAAAGCCGCACGGTAGCAATCGGCCATCAGCGCACACAGCGGTTGCACTCACCGTGAATCAATCGCCCATACACCCCATACACCCTGAATCGGACGTGATCTCCGGTGCGCGCCTCCGCCGACGCCTAGAACGCTCGGCAGGAACGAATATCGGTCGCGAGGATCGCCTTGGCACCCAGGCCCGCGAGTTCGTCCATCAGGCGATTGCCGTCGCGTCGCGGAACCAGCGCGCGCACCGCGACCCATCCCGGATCGGCCAGCGGAGCGACGGTCGGCGACTCCAGACCCGGCGTGATCTCGGCGGCACGGTCGAGCAGGGGCTTGGGGCAGTCGTAGTCGAGCATCAGATATTGCTGCGCGAACACAACACCCTTGAGCCGCGCGATCAACTGGTTACGGACGCGATCGTCCTGGTCGGAGCCCGAACGCTCGACCAGCACCGCCTCCGAGTCGCACAGCGAATCGCCGAAGGCCACCAGGTTGTGCTGACGCAGCGTGCGTCCAGACCCCACCACGTCGGCGATGGCATCGGCCACCCCGAGCTGGATCGAGATCTCGACGGCGCCTTCCAGACGAATCACCTCGGCCCGGACACCGTGGCGTTCCAGATCGGCGAGCACCAGGTTCGGGAACGAGGTCGCGATGCGTTTGCCTTCCAGCTCGGCGACGGTCCATTCCTGACCGGCGGGAGCAGCGAAGCGGAAGGTGGAGTTGCCGAAGCCGAGCGCGAGCCGTTCCTGGACGGGCGCGCCGGAATCCAGGGCGAGGTCGCGGCCGGTGATACCGAGATCGAGCTCACCCGACCCCACATAGACGGCGATGTCCTTGGGTCGCAAGAAGAAGAATTCGACCTGGTTGGCCGGGTCGAGGACGGTCAGATCGCGTGAGTCGGTACGCCTGCGGTAGCCGGCCTCGCTCAGAGTCGTGGCGGCGGCTTCCGACAGGGCGCCTTTGTTGGGAACTGCGACGCGCAGCATGCGGATGGTCCTTTCGGGAGGGGAACTGCGGGATTCGCGGACGAGCAACCGTCACAGATGTCGGTATACGTCCTCGAGTGTCAGTCCACGGCCCACCATCAACACCTGAGCCCAGTACAGCAGCTGGGAGATCTCCTCGGCCAGCTCCGCGTCGCTTTCGTGCTCGGCGGCCAGCCACACCTCACCAGCCTCCTCCAACACCTTCTTTCCCTGGAAATGCACGCCGGCGTCCAACGCGGCCACGGTGCCCGACCCCTCGGGACGGGTGGTGGCACGATCCTGGAGCTCGGCGAACAGGGAGTCGAAGTTCTTCACGAGAGCAGTGTATTTGCCGCGCGGTCGCGGGCGTTCACGGCCCTGAAAGTAGCCAGCTTACGACCGCTGGCGGTGGTGCTGACCGGCGGCCAATGCGCCGGCAATCCGCGCATGACCGCGGTCCTGGAAGCGATTCACGTGCGTGCGGTACTCGCCCGACTCGGCGCCGAGCCGTGGGAAATGGTGGAGCATCCTCGACTGATCCAGCAACCACCTGCTTCGAGCGGATGGAACTGTGGCGGTCAGTCGTTTCGGCCGATCGATCGCCATGCCGCCGCCGACACCGGTGTGGCCGAATCCGGACGCACTCCCGCCGATATCCACCTCGCCGCCGGGTACCTGGCGTTGCCCGGCTTTTCCCATGAATCGCACGAAAACGCGGCGGTGACGATGCCCCGTGGACACCACCACCGCCGCGCTCGGTGTTACCGACGTCCTTGCGACGCTTCACTCACTCGCGAGCAACGCCTCCAGGTCGGCGACCGCCGTGCGCAGGTGCTCGGCGTAGGCATGCATCTCGGCGGCCACCGGCTTCGGGGTCGCCAGGTAGATGTTCCACCGGTCGGGCAGCAGCACGTAGGCGACGCCGATACAGCGCGAACTGGTCGAGCCGAAACCGAAGTAGCGGATATTGACCGACGGCGCCGAGCTGGTGCTCAGGTAGTCGTCGCGGAGGATCTGCCAGCCGGGGCTGGTGTAGAGCGGAATCGGCTCGGTGACACCGAGTTCGGCACCGCGACGACGCTGGATCCACTCCAGCTCCCACAGGTGCTGCTCCGGCGCTTCGCCGCCCTGGCACTGCTTGGCCCTGGCCACATGCGCACTCGCCGCGGTACGCGCCGCGGCGAGCTTGGTCGCGGTATCGACCGAGGGATCCTGCACCGCGTCGACGAATGCCACCATCTCCGGGGTCACCACGCGCATGGCCTCGGTGCGGCCGTTGCGGTACTGCCTGGTGGCGATGGATTCGTAGGTGGCGCCGGTGATTCCCTTACTGCGCCGGTGCGCAAGCTGATAACTCAACTGCGCGAACGCGTCCGGGGAGATCCCGAGCTGCTTGGCCCTGGTGGTGCCGAAGTTCTCGAACGACACGTTCTGCGTGGCATTCGCGTCCGCGTATGCGGCGAAGGCCGCCGCGGCACCGGCGATATCGGCTCGCTGGTCCGCGTCGAGGGTGAACTCGATCGGCTCCACCGTCGGCAAACCCTGCGCCCGCGCACCCGAGCGCTCGGCATGGTCGGCGGCCGAGGTCGCCAGCAGCGTGTCGACGAACGACAGCACGGTGGTGCCGTCCAAACCGCAGTGCTCGATATTGATCCCGGCCTGCCCGTCGCCGTAGACGATGAACGACACCGACTTGTCGAACCACCGGTTCGCACTGTCGCCGTGCAACAACTGATCACAGGCGTGCTGCTCGTCGCGTGGGACGAAATCCTCCAGGCACACGGCGAACAGCGCGGTCTCGATCGTGTCGATCGCCGCGGCATTACCGGCGTCGGCCAACAGGGTTTGCCTGCTCGCCGCCCATTCCGCGCGCGGCTTCGTGGTGAGATGACCAACGGCGGTGTCCGTACGCGCTTCGCGCGGAGCGTCTTTCAGCACCGCGCGCAGACCGTCGACGAGATCCTCGACCGAGTGCGGCGCACCGTCGGGACCGATCGCGTCCAGCCGGAAGATGTTGCCGCGGAACAACACCACGATGTGCTTGGCCTCCGAAGGACCCGGCCACTCGTCGGTGTAGGGCACCCGCACGGAATCCAACGGATCACCGGGAATGCGAGTCTCGGAGAACAGGTACTTGTTCTGCCACATCGACAGCGGCTGCCCACGCTGGGTGACCGGCGGGATCGTCTCGGCGTCCAGGGCCAGCTTGTAATCCACTGCCGCGGCGATGATTCCCGCCGCACGCTCGGCCTGGCTCGCGCCGGTCGAGGCCGCCAACACGGTGTCGTCACGGAACAGGAAGAAGAAGTTGGCATTCAACGCGATGCGATCGCGACGGCCCAGATACCGCGACGGCCAGAACTGGTCGAGCCAACTGCCGACACCGGGAGTCCGCTCGTACTCCTCCAGCGCCGCGTGCAGCGTGCGACCGGGTCCGTCGGGACGCAGTAGGTCTGCCACGGCGGCCTCGGTGGCAGCCAGTTCTTCGGCCGTCAACAGCGGAGCGCTCCACTCCAGCAGTCGACGGCCGCTGTCCTCCAACGTCGGCAGGGGGACCCTCGGTAAATGGTCCTCGGCGGCGAAGGTGCGTTCGGTCAATGCGAATCCTCGGTGTCGGGTTGGTTTCTCGGCATCGGGCGGGACAAATACAGGCCGGCATACAGCCAGCCTTCGGCTTCGCGGTCGGTGGTGTCGACCCCGTGTTCGGACAGGGCGTTCAACACCTGGGAACGCTCCGTGTCGGAGGCGAACCTGCGCTGCTCGAACAGTCCTGGTACCTGTTCGGTGCGGTAGCCGAGCGCGGCGAGTTCCGTCTCGATCGGCGCGAAGTCGAACATGCGCAACACAAAGTGTGCCATCCACGGTCGACGATCGGGATGCGCGGTGGCGACTCGCGCCAACGTCTTCTCGGTGACGTATCCGACGCAGCCGGTGGAGATCACCAAATCGGCGGAGGCGATGGTGGCGCGCTGCGCGTCGGTGGGTTCGTTCGACTCCAGGTCGGCGTGGACGACGTCGTGCAGGAATCCGGCTTCCAGCGCGTAATCCAGCGCGGGTTTCGAGGCGTCCATGCCGATCACCCGCACATCGGGTAGCACGTCCTCGGCGGCGAGCCGGGCGCGGTCGCGGGCGATCAACGCCGACCGGCCTTCCCCTTCGGCGGCGGCGTAGTGCTCGGCCATAGCGTCGACGGAGGTGTCGAAACGCAGCAGTGCCGCGTTCACCCCGTAGGAGCAGCCGATGTCGAGCACGGTCGGCGCGGCGATCTGGAGCTCGTCGCGATATTGTTGAATCTGTTGTTGGAACACCGGTTTCGCGAGCTCGGGGATCCGGTAGTCGAGGGCCGACAGGGTGGCGTAATAGTCGCGAGGATCAGGGCGGTCGTAGATGTCGTCGAAGGACGCTTTCCCGGTGGTATCTAACGGCACTGGCACTGTCGTTTCCTCTCGGGTCGAACTCGCTCGATCGAGCTCCGCGGCTCAGTCGAGCAGCCTGTCGCCACGGACAGCGGCGGCCGCGGCGGCGAAGTGATCGGGTAACACCCGCCCGAACAATTGGCGGGTGCGTTCCACCGTCCCGATGATTCCGGGACGGTCGGTATAGGCGAAGATGGCCGAATGCCGTTGGCGCGCACCGCTGACCGGAGTGACGCGGTGCAGTGAGAACCGTCCTCGGAACAGCTGCAGGTCTCCGGGCCTGAGCTCGAGTCGTTTGATGAAACGTTCGCCGCCACCGGTGAGTACGGCGTGGACGTCGTCGAGGTTCTCCGCTTCCGGCGTGCGAATGCCGGGACAGTATTCGAAGCCGCCGCCGGTCTCGGCGGGTTGGGTGAGCATGCTGACGGTGAATTCGTTGGTATCGAAGTGCCACGGATGCGACATGCCCGGCGCGACGACATTCAACGTCAATCCTGCCAGTGGATCGGCGAATTCGTGTAGCGCGTCGAGGCCGAAGCACTCCGCGACGAACGCCTGGAAACGCGGCTCGGTGTAGAGCTGCTGGATCAGGGCCTCGGCGGGGATGCGGTCACGCGGAACGAACGCGTTGCCGCGCTCCAGCACGATCTTGGCCGGATGCCCCTGCGGCAGCTCGGTATCCAGTGGAATGTTGTAGGCGTTGACCCGCTCGACCTGATAGTGCGCCTGCGGAGCGATCCGCTCGCCCTGCGCGCGCAACGTCTCGATCAGCTCGGGTCGAATGAACTCCCGCAGGACGGTGCAGCCGTCCTCGGCGAGCTCCGCCCGAGCGCGCGCTATCGCTTCGCGTCGACCGGATCCGTGCGGATCGGTGAGGGGATACCGTGCGGTATCTACGATTTCGTCGAGGACACCAAACCCGGCCATGCAGTTATTTTGCTCGAGTCACCCCCGAAACGCACGCGTTTCGAAAAGATTGCCGGTGATCACTGTCACACCTACCAGCAGCGAACATTCATGTTGCGGCACAGTAACTCTCGACCGAAACTCACGCCAGGCAACCGACCTCGCGACCGTGCGGGGTCAGTCGCGCACCAGAAGCGCGTCCGCCAAATCACGCATCGTCAAGCCCACCAGGGTGTCCCGCGAAACAATGCCGGGACCACCGGGAACCGGAACTTCACAGGGCACAGCGATCACCGCGCAACCGGCGGCACGCGCCGCGAGCACACCCGTCGGCGAATCCTCGACCGCCACACAGTGACTCGGATCGACCCCGAGTTGCCCGGCAGCACGCAGATACCCGTCCGGCGCGGGTTTCCCCTGGTCGACCTCATCACCACACACCGAGACCTCGAAGCGGTCGCGACCGAGCGTCTCGAGACCGAACTCGGTAAGCGACCGCTTGGTATTGGTGACCAAACCACACCGCAGCCCCGCCGCACGCGCCATCGCCAGCGCGTCCTCGGCGCCGGGACGCCAAGGGATCGGACCGGTCATCAACTCCCCCACCCTGTGCTCGAGGAACTCACCCGCCGCAGTCAGCGTCTCGGTCGTCGGCGCGATGCCGAACCCGTCGAAGAAGATGCGCAAGGCATTGGGCCCGGACGCACCGATCAGCGCGTGCCGGAGCTCGCTGGTCATCACGTGGCCGTGTTCGTTCGCCAGTTCACGAATGGCGATCTCCCACAGCTTCTCCGAGTCGAGCAGCGTGCCATCCATATCCCAGAGCACAGCCGCCGGTTGCGCGGTCACCGCGAGCATCTCCTTCGCTTGTCGTCGATAGTGGATCAGGCCTCGTGCGGCCGCCATGCGGATCGGGCCGCGCGAAAAGCTAGGTGCCCGAGGCCGCGATCAGCAGCTGCCCGTTCTCGGACGTCACGTCGAACCACCGCTGCTCCGAGCTCGTCGAGCCGTTCTTCAGGTGATAGGTCAGGGAAGCGACCACCCGGTTGCTTCCGCTCGCGGTCACCGAGCCCACACTCACCGACCGTACCGTGCCCCAGAACCGGGAGTACGCGTCGTACCCGCCGGTCTGCGCCTGATAGGACGGGCCGAGCTGGGACCAGCCGCCCGCGACATTTCCCGGCACCGTCGAGTAGTAGCCCTGGACGAACGCCGTCAGGCGTTCCGGGGTCGGCGGTCCCGAGGGTGTGGTGGTCGGCGGCGGGGTCGTAGTCGTCGTGGTGCTGGTGGGCGCGGGAGTCGTGGTGGCACTCGGCGGCGGGGTGGTGGCCGCGGAACTCGGTGCGGGAGCACCCGATTCGACCACACCGTCCGATAGCGCGGCGCTCGGCGGCGCGGCGGTCGGGGTGTCGTCGTCTCCGCCGCCGAGCGAGGCAAGCAGCAGGCCGACGATGACGACCAGTAGCACCGCCGCACCGGCGCCGACAGCCCACAGTCGGTTCCTGCGGACCTCGTTGCGTCGAGCCGTGTCGGGTGTGCTGGCGAATGGCACAGCCGGTTCGTTCGGCGCCGGGTGGGCGGAAACCGGCTCGGCCGCACCGGAACCGCCGAACGAGGTAGGTCCGGTCGGGCCCTCCCTCGGTGGGGTCGGCGTCGAGCCCCTCGACGCCGAACCGGCGGCGTCGAACGCCGTGGTAGCGGGTGCCGGTTGCTTCGGCGCCGCGTCCTGCGCCGCAGTGTCCTTCGGTGCCTTGTCCTTCGGTGCGTCGGAATCGCTCGGCCAGACCACCGGACCCACCGGCTCCGGCTCTGGCAGCACCGCGGTGGCCGCGGCACCGGGCTTGGGCATGACCTTCGTCGACGACGGAGGGGGCGGCGGCGTCCGCCCGGCCACCACGTCGTTCAACGCCTGCTGCGCCTCGTGCATCGTGGGGCGCGCGTCGACGGTCGGGGCGAGCAGGCTCATCAGCACAGGGCCCAGTGCACCCGTGTTCTCCGGCGGCTTCACCTGTCCGCGCGCCACCGCGTGCAATACCGCGAGCGGGTTGTCGCCCTCACCGAACGGCGGGGTCCCGCTCACCGCCGCGTACAACGTCGAACCGAGCGCGAACACATCCGAGGCGGGTTCCGGGTCCTCACCACGCGCCACCTCGGGTGCCAGGTAGGCGGGAGTGCCCGCGAGGAAGCCGGTGGCGGTGACGGTGACGTCACCGACCGCGCGCGAGATCCCGAAGTCGGTGATCTTGACCGTACCGTCGTCGGCGACAAGCAGATTCGCGGGTTTCACGTCGCGGTGCATGATCCCCGCATCGTGCGCGGCCGTCAGCGCCGAGGCGGCCTGCGCGCCGATCTTCGCGACCTCCAGCGGCGGCAGCGTCCGGTGGCCCGCCAACTTCACGGCCAGGCTCGGCGCATTCATGTACTCCATCACCAGCCACGGCTGACCGTCTTCCTCGGCGACGTCGAAGACGGTGATCGCGTGCGGATGATGCAATCTGGCCGCGATCCGACCCTCGCGCATCGCACGCAGCTTGGCCTCCATGGCCGACATCTTCGACAGACCGGGCGCGAGGATCAGTTGCTTCACCGCCACCGTCCGGCGTAGCCGGACATCCTCGGCGCGCCACACCACGCCCATGGCTCCGCTTCCGATCGGGTCCGAGAGCCGATAGCGTCCCGCGATCAGTCGATCCGTCGTCATGGTGTGGTGCCCCTCCTCGCTTACGCCGAGCCGGTCGCGAACTCCGTGGGTAAGCCCGGAAATCTCGCAGAATTCTACGCGCCGAGGTCTTCGCGCACGTTGTTCACATACCCAGCGGCGACCCGAGCACAGCGCGCCGCCCGCGTCGGGTGCGGCGGCAACGACACCGACAATGGCACAGACCACCGACAGACGGCCAGCCAGCACCGAGACCCTCGCCTCGGCGTCGACGGTGCGCATGTCGCGTCACCTAGTCGATACGCCCGCGTTTCCGCAAATCACGGCATACGGCCAGGTAGTCGAGGCCCTTCGCGCCGAAGCGATTTCGCGCCCACGCGACGTGAACACCGTCACATCATGCCGCCCGGTTCGATGACGCACCGGGCGCGACCGCTTCGGCGCAGCGACAACTCAGACGTTGAAGTACTTCGCCTCGGGATGCAGCAACACGAACGCGTCGGTCGACTGTTCCGGATGCAGTTGTAGCTCCTCCGACAGCTCGACGCCGATCCGTTGCGCCTCCAGCAGATCGACCAACTTGGCACGGTCCTCCAGGTTGGGGCATGCGCCGTAGCCGAAGGCGTAACGCGCGCCTCGGTACCCGAGCTTGAAGTACTCCAGGACATCGTTGGGGTCGTCGTCGGCGACCGAATGTCCTTCCACCACCAACTCTTCGCGGATGCGGCGATGCCAGTATTCGGCGAGCGCCTCGGTGAGTTGCACGCCGATCCCGTGCACCTCGAGATAGTCGCGATAGTTGTCGGCGGCGAACAACTCGTTGGCGAAGTCGGCGATCGGGGCACCCATGGTCACCAACTGGAACGGCAGCACATCCACCTGACCGGTGCGCCGCGCGTCCTCGCGCGAACGGATGAAGTCGGCGATGCACAGGAACCTGCTGCGCTGCTGGCGCGGGAAGGTGAACCGATACCGTTGCGGCGCGTCGGGATTCGGCTCGGTCAGGACCACCACGTCGTCGCCTTCGGACACCGCGGGGAAATAGCCGTAGACCACGGCCGCGTGTTGCAGCACGCCTTCGGTGGACAAGCGCTCCAGCCAAGACCGCAGCCGAGGACGACCCTCGGTCTCCACCAGTTCCTCGTAGGAGGGCCCGTCACCGCCACGCGCGCCGCGTAATCCCCACTGGCCCAGGAACAGCGCGCGCTCGTCCAACAGTCCGGCGTAGTCGTTGAGCGCGATGCCCTTCACCACGCGCGCACCCCAGAACGGCGGCGTCGGCACCGGAACGTCGGCCGCGACATCGGAGCGCTCCGGCACCACCACCGGCGTTTCGGCGGCCTTGCGTTCCTCCGCGATACGCAGCGAACGTTCGTGACGCGCCTTGCGTTCGGCCGTTTTCTTGCGTTCGGCGATCGCTTCGGGGCTGTCCGGGGCGGGACCGCCGCCGCGCTTGCGCGTCATGATGTCGTCCATCAACCGCAGGCCCTCGAAGGCGTCCCGCGCATAGTGCACGTCACCGGTGTAGACGTCGGTGAGGTCGTTTTCCACGTACGAGCGGGTGAGCGCGGCACCGCCGAGGAGCACGGGGTACTGGTCGGAGATCCCCCGGGAATTCAGTTCCTGGAGGTTCTCCTTCATCACGACCGTCGACTTCACCAACAGCCCCGACATGCCGATCACGTCGGCCTTCTTGTCGACGGCGGCGTCGACAATGGTCGAAATCGGCTGTTTGATCCCGAGATTCACCACCTCGTAGCCATTGTTGGACAGGATGATGTCGACGAGGTTCTTACCGATGTCGTGCACATCCCCCTTGACGGTCGCCAACACGATGCGCCCCTTGCCCGAGTCGTCGGAGGCCTCCATGTGCGGCTCGAGGTGGGCCACGGCGGATTTCATCACCTCGGCCGACTGCAGGACGAACGGCAACTGCATCTGGCCGGAGCCGAACAGCTCACCGACCGTCTTCATCCCCGCGAGCAACGTCTCGTTGATGATCTTCAGCGGCGGCACCTCGTTCATCGCGGCGTCGAGATCGGCCTCGATGCCGTTGCGCTCACCGTCGACGATCCGCCGCTCCAGTCGTTCGAACAACGGCAGCGCCGCCAGCTCCTCGGCACGCGATTCCCGTGACGAGGACGCCGATACCCCTTCGAACAGCGACATCAGCTTCTGCAGCGGGTCGTAGTCCTCGCCGCGCCGGTCGTACACCAGATCCAGTGCCGTCTCGCGCTGCTCCTCGGGAATCCGCGCGATCGGCAGGATCTTCGAGGCGTGCACGATCGCCGAATCCAGTCCGGCCTCGACACATTCGTGCATGAACACCGAGTTCAGCACCTGCCGCGCCGCCGGGTTCAAACCGAAGGAAATATTCGAAAGGCCCAGCGTGGTCTGCACGTTCGGGTGGCGGCGCTTGAGTTCCCTGATGGCCTCGATGGTTTCGACGCCGTCCTTGCGCGATTCCTCCTGGCCGGTGCCGAGGGTGAAGGTGAGCGTGTCGATGATGATCGCGCTCTCGTCCACCCCCCAGTTGGTGGTGATGTCGGTGATCAGCCGCTCGGCGATAGCCACCTTGTGCGCCGCGGTGCGTGCCTGACCCTCCTCGTCGATGGTCAGCGCCACCACGGCCGCACCGTGCTCGGCGACCAGCGCCATCGTCTTCTGGAACCGGGAATCGGGCCCGTCGCCGTCTTCGTAGTTCACCGAGTTCACCGCGCACCGACCGCCGAGTTGCTCCAGACCCGCGAGCAGCACAGGGGTTTCGGTGGAGTCGAGCATGATCGGCAGCGTGGAGGCCGTGGCAAGCCGACCCGCCAGTTCCCGCATATCGAGGACACCGTCGCGTCCGACGTAATCGACGCACAGGTCGAGCATGTGCGCGCCGTCTCGGGTCTGGTCCTTGGCGATATCCAGGCATTTCTGCCAGTCCCCTGCCAGCATGGCCTCACGGAATGCCTTGGAGCCGTTGGCATTGGTGCGCTCGCCGATCATCATGATCGAGGCGTCCTGCTCGAACGGCACCGCCGAATACATGCTGGATACGGCGGGTTCCGGGACCGGAGACCTGCGCTGCGCCACCGGCGGCAGCGTGGGCTCCACCTCGCGCACGGCCTCGCGCACCTGACGAATGTGCTCGGGTGTAGTGCCGCAGCAGCCACCGACCAGCGCCAACCCGAACTCGGAGACGAATCCGCTCAGCGCGACCGCCAATTCCTCGGGTGTGAGCGGATACTCGGCGCCGTTCGCGCCGAGCACGGGCAGTCCGGCGTTCGGCATCACCGAGACGGGCACCCGCGCGTGCCGGGACAGGTGGCGCAGATGTTCGCTCATCTCGGCGGGCCCGGTCGCGCAGTTCAAGCCGATCATGTCGATGCCGAGCGGCTCCAGCGCCGTCAGCGCGGCGCCGATCTCGCTGCCGACCAGCATGGTTCCCGTGGTTTCGACCGTGACGTGAGTGATGATCGGAATCCGGCGGCCGAGCGCGGCCATCGCGCGTTGGCTTCCGGTCACCGCCGCCTTCACCTGCAGCAGGTCCTGGGAGGTCTCGATCAGGATCGCATCGGCGCCACCGTCGAGCATCCCGGAGGCCGCCTCGGTGTACGCGTCACGCAGCGCCGCGTACGGCGCGTGCCCCAATGTCGGCAGCTTCGTGCCCGGCCCCATCGACCCGAGCACGAAGCGCGCCGTTCCGTCCGAGGAGGGACCCATCTCGTCGGCGACCTCCCGCGCCAGCGCGGTCCCGCGCTCGGACAGATCGCGAATCCGATCGGCGATGTCGTAGTCGGCGAGGTTGGGCAGGTTACAGCCGAAGGTATTGGTCTCCACCGCGTCGGCGCCCGCCTCGAAGTAGGCCCGGTGAATCGTGCGCAGCACATCGGGACGGGTGTCGTTGAGGATCTCGTTGCAGCCCTCCAGGCCGCGGAAGTCGTCGAGGGACAGCTGCGCCGCCTGCAACATCGTGCCCATCGCGCCGTCGCCGACGACGACGCGCCGACTCAGGGTGTCCAGAAGCGTGGTGTCGAATCGGGAGGGGAGGACGGCAGACATGTGATCAAGAGTAGTGGCACCTACCGTCATCGCGGTCGACTGCGTCGGACACTCGTGGGCCCCACCACACCGGGCGTCCCCGCGACGGACCGACCCGCAACGGCAGCGCAATCCGAGGCCGGTCCCCGCGTCACGGACGCGGCGAATCTGCGCAAGCCTTAGGCTTACCGAGTGAACGCCAGTGAAACTCCCGATCAGGAGCTGCCCACCCTCCGGGCTCCGGTGCTGGTCGCGGCCTTCGAAGGCTGGAACGACGCGGGTGACGCGGCCAGTGGTGCTGTTGAGCATCTGGAACTCATCTGGGACGCCGAACCGCTAGCCGAACTCGACTCCGAAGAATATTACGACTACCAGGTCAACCGCCCCACGGTGCGCCAGGTCGACGGTGTGACCAGGGAGATTCTCTGGCCGTCCACCAGCCTGTCGGTGTGCTCACCGCCGGGTAGCGAGCGCGACATCGTGCTACTGCGTGGCATCGAACCCAATATGCGGTGGCGCAGTTTCTGCACCGACCTGTTGGAGTTCGTGGAGCAATTGGGGGTACAGACCGTCGTCATCCTCGGCGCGCTGCTCGCCGACACCCCGCACACCCGTCCGGTGCCGGTCACCGGTTCGGCCTACAGCAAGGAATCCGCCGAACGATTCGGCCTGGAAGAAACCCGATACGAGGGACCGACCGGGATCACCGGGGTCCTGCAGGATCAGTGCGTGAACGCGGGTGTGCCCGCGGTGTCGTTCTGGGCGGCGGTGCCGCATTACGTCTCGCAGCCGCCGAATCCGAAGGCGACCATCGCGTTGCTCCACCGCGTGGAGGACGTGCTCGACATCGAGGTGCCGCTGGGTGAGCTGCCCAAGCAGGCCGAGGAATGGGAAGAGACGGTCAACGAGATGACCGTGAGCGACGAGGAGATCAGCGACTACGTCCGGTCGCTGGAGGAGCGCGGCGACGCCGCGGTCGACATGAACGAGGCGATGGCCAAGATCGACGGCGACGCGATCGCGGCCGAATTCGAAAAGTACCTACGCAGAAGGGGTCCTGGGAGCTTCTGAGCCGAATGCGCCGGCCCGGTTCATGATCGGGCCGCGCTCGGCGGGAGTGTCGACGCGGTCGGGGCAACACGGTCGGGGTGAGGCGGTCGGACAGGTGCGGCTCAGCTCGCCGCGACCGCACGCTCCCCCACACCGACGGCTTCTGCGACACGCCCGGATTCCAACCATCCTTCGATCGTCCACACCCGTGCCGCGGTCTCGTGCACGAGTTTGGCGATCAAGATGTCTCGCGGAATGGTCTGTCCGGCAAAATGATCGAGCGAGGGAACAACGACGTGATGTGCGTCGGCCCGTCTGAGCTCCCTGGTGAGCTCGGCGAATGCCGTGCCGTCACCGGAAGTCGACTCATGGAACGTTGCGGCGAAACAGAGCCCCTCCATCCGGGCGAGGGTGCTCATCGCATCCTCCAACTCCGCGCAGTGGTCATCGACCAGATCGTCACGCAAGTATCCATAGATCAACGCTTCCACCCGAACCTCCGTTGGATTGGCTTCGCTGTTCCTATATGTGGATCACCCCGTTGTACTGGGGTACTGCGCTACATGCAAGAGCAGATGCAAGTACACCCGTCCTTACACATGGGGTCAGCTAACTTTCCGCACCCACTTCAAGGATGCACAACGCACGATTGCGAATGAAGGTGTCAACCAGGTGACATCACTGTGCCCTATCGAGGACACCAAGGGTTAACTGGTGTGATACTACCGGCGTGACCACAGGAGACGATCGACCCGTCTGGGCTGTCAGGATGCGTTCCGAACGCGACGCGAGGGGGTGGTCACAGGCCGACGCCGTCCGTGTCATGCGCTCGAAATCGTCACACAACCTGCCCACGGACAACACACTGCTACGTAACTGGCGCCGTTGGGAATCCGGCGAATCCCGACCCGACGACTTCTACGCTCCGCTCATCGCCGCCGCCTTCGACACCGTCACCGCCGCCTTCTTCCCCAAAGCTCGCCCCAATCGCGACGACGAACTGCTCTCAGCAACCGGTATGGACACGTTGGAATTCATTGGCCGAGTACGGATGTCGGATGTGTCATCGGCCACACTCGACGCGGTGCGGATCACCGCGCAGCGGCTGTGCTGCGAGTACTCCTACGCCGACCCGCGCGATCTGCACATCGAGGGCACCGCGTGGTTGCGCAGGATCACCTCGTTGCTCGACGGCCGCCTCACCCTGGCCCAACACCGGGAAATCCTGGTGCTCGCAGGCTGGGTCGCGCTGCTGGTCGGCTGCGTCGACTACGACCTCGGCAGGCGCAGCGCCGCCGAATCCACCCGGCGCGCGGCACTCTCGCTCGGCCAGGAGGCCGAGAACACCGAAATCTCGGCCTGGAGCGCGGAAATGGCGGCCTGGTTCGCCCTCACCCAGGGCAATTACCGGGGCGCGATCGACGCGGTGGCCCAACCGTTGGAGGCCAGCCGAAACCTCGGTGTCGGGGTACAACTCGCGGCACAGCGCGCCAAAGCGTGGGCGCGCCTCGGCAATCCGCACGAGGTGGAGATCGCGCTCGACGAGGGGCGCGACATCCTGGAGCGGCTGGAGCACCCCACCGACCTGGACAACCATTTCGTCGTCGACGCACGCAAGTTCGACTTCTACGCCATGGATTGCTGCCGGGTCGCGGGCGAGAACCGGTTGGCCGAGGCCTACGCGAACGAGGTGATCCGCAACTCCACCAACGCCGACGGCAGCACACGCAATCCGATGCGCGTCTCCGAGGCCCATCTCACCCTGTCGGTGATCGCCGCACGTAACCGGGACCTGGAGTTGGCGGTCGAGGAAGGCACGCGCGCCTTCGCGGGTAGCCGCAAATCGCTGCCTTCGCTGATGTGGATCGCGGGCGAGGCCGCGCGCGAGATGATCGAGCGCTTCCCCGGCGACCCGCGCACCCGCGTCTATTTCGATCAGCTGCGCGCCGTCTCGGCGGAATGAGCGAGCGGCGCACGCGGGTGCGGTCGAAAGCGCGGCGGCACGGCGTCGTCGTATCGGTCTGCGACACAGCGCATTCCCCCGCACCCGGTGTGCCCGCCGCCGACCGCGGCGCGCGTTCGCGCAGGCGAGGGCGCGCCGAAGACCCACACGGCGGGCAGGCAGCGACCTGCCCGCTATTACCCTGTTCCCGGTGACCGACTCCGCCGAGAGCTCCGTGCGCGCCGACGTCTCGCCCGACGATCGGCTGCGACTGTTCTCCTTCGCCACCGCCGACCGGCGCGCGGACTACCTGTGGGTACTGCGCGCCTTCGACAGCGCGCGAGCAGCCTATGTCGTGCTGCTGCACGCCGACGATGTCGCCGACTGGCTCGACCGCAGCGGTCGGATTCTCGCGGCCGACACCGACGGCGCGAGCACCCCGTCGCGGGATGACCCGCCGAGCTCCGGAACCCGGGAGCCGCACCACACCGTCGTGCCGGATTCCGGCGTCGCCGCGGACCGCACCCTCGTCTCGCGACTGAGCACCGCCGAGATCGGACAACTACTCGACCAGCTGCACACCTGGGGTGTACTCGAACGCAGCTACGACGGCACGCGCGCGGCCACCCTGGCCGAGTACCGCAACCGCCACTTCGCCTACCAGTTCTCGCAGGCCGGATTCCAGGCCTACCGCGCGGTGGCCGGCGTGCTCGACGCCCGGCTCGACGAGGCGGCCCTTTCCCGGCTGGTGCTGCCGGAATTGTTGGCCGACCTGCACACCTTGGCCGAAGCCAATCGCGTGGGTGATGGTGCGCGCTGCTATCGCACACTGCGTCGGCTCGACGCCGCACTCTCGGAGATGGCCGCGCGCGCAGCACATTTCTATCTCTCCCTCGGAGACCTGGTGCGTACCACCGAGATCACCCCGGAGTCGTTTCTCGCGCACAAAGACGCGTTGCTCTCGCACATGCGCGAGTTCAGCTTGGATCTGGCGCGCTTCACACCCAGGCTCGCGCACGCGATCGCCGAGATCGAGGAGACCGGCGTCGAGGAGCTGCTCGCACGCGTCGCCGAGTACGACGAGCGGGTATTGCTCGACCGCGCCGCGCGTGAAGCGGATTGGCGGACCCGCTGGGCCGGTTTGCGGCATTGGTTCGTTCCGCCGACGACCGTCGAATCGGCACAGGGGAACTCCGGCGCCACGACCGAAGCCGAGCGCCTGCGCGAGGCCACGATGAGCGCGATCGCCGCGGTGCTCTCGCTCCTGCGGCGGGTCACCGACTCCCGGCGCGGCGGTGTCAGCCGCGAATCGGCGCTACGTCATCTCGCCGGATGGTTCACCGCGGCACCGACCACCGAGAGCGCACACGCCCTGTTCGACGCCGTGTTCGGACTCGGCAAGCCGAGGCACGTCGCGATGGAACATCCCGACAGCGACCTCATCCCGACTATCCGATCCTGGTGGGAAGCACCGCCATTGGAGATCTCGCGCACGCTCGCCGAGACCGGTCGGCCCGCGGCGGCGGGTGCCCCCGCGCGAATCCACCGCAACGACTCCGGAATTCGTCGGCTTCGGGACGCCCAACTGGCCGCGCAACGTGCGCGTGCGCAGGCGGCGCGATCACTCGCCGACGGCGATGTGCACGAGAAGGTGCTCGATGAACGCGAAACCGAGGTGCTGTTGCGGCTGCTCGACGCCGCCTCCACCGCGTGGGTGCCGGTGACCGGGCGGGTCGCGAGCAATACCGGCTCCGACAGCGGCGTCACCCTCACCGTATCCCCGCACGAGGGCTCCACCGTGGTGCGCACCGCGCACGGCCTGCTGCATCTGAACAATCGCAAGTTGGATGTTCGCCCCACCGACACCGCCCGCTCCCGCGCGGCCGGAGGACGCTGATGGCACACGGTCGCACGATCGGCGCACTCGCACTGGACAACTACCAGCGCGCCGCCAGGGTAGTGCTCGCCAATCATCTGATCACCCGCACGTTTCCTGACCGGATCGCGCTGCCGCTGGTCCGACGGTGGGCCACCGAGTTACGCGAGGACCTGGCCGAATTGTTCGGCTACCGACTCGAAGTCACCGAGACCACCGCGCGCGTTTTTCCGGTGCTCGACCGGCTCGACGGTGGCAAACCGGCACGCACACCCGCCGACCGCGTCTTCGATCGTCGCCGCTACGCCTATCTGGCGCTGGTGCTTTCGGCGCTGGGCCGCGCGGGCGAGCAGACCACCCTGTCGGAACTGGCCGACCAGGTCGCCGCCGACACCGCGCGCGTCGACGGCCTCGATCTCTCGACCGATCGCGCGGCGGATCGGGATGCCTTCGTCGACGCCGTCGGCTGGTTGGCCCACCGCGGCGCGCTCACCCTCGCCGACGGTGACGCGGGCGGCTGGGTGAGCGACCCCGAGGCGGGCGAGGCGCTCTACGACATCGACCGCCAGGTGGTGTTCGCGCTGTTTCGGCCGCCGCGCGCCTTGCAGCACCTGCACAGCGTGCGCGGGCTGCTCACCGAGGACCCCGCTGCCACCGCGCACCCGGCCGCGGCCGACCTCGAACGCGCGGCACGCAGGGCGCTGGTCGAGCGTCCGGTCGTCTACCTGACCGACCTGTCTCCCGAGCAGCGACCCGCGCTCGGCCGTGACCGTGTGGTCGCGGAGGTCGAATTGTTCACCGGGTTACGTGCCGAACGCAGGGCCGAGGGCGTGGCGTTGATCGACACCTCGGGTCGCCTCTCGGACGTGCGTTTTCCTGGCACCGGCACGCTCGCACAGGTGGCGCTGCTGTTGGCCGGGGAGATCGCCGACCGCGTGCTCGACATCGACCATCCACTCCCGCACCGTTTCGACGACGCCGATCCCGCGCAGGCGCTGATCGACCAGCTCGACGCCGCGATCCCCGAAGCCACCGTATTCGCGCCCCTCGCGGAGTTACGCGCGGCGGATCCCGCGCTCGCGGAGCCGGATTCCGACGACGAGCCGATCGAGACACGCCAGGCAAGCGAGGCGCCGAGCTTTCCGCTCGTCGACGCGGCGTGGGTGCACGAAACCATGCGCGCGCTGCACGACCGGTACGGCACCACCTTCGCCGCACAGTGGCAGGCCGACGTCACCGGGCTCACCACGGAGGTGCTCGGGTTGTTGGAGCGGCTGCGGATGGTCCGCGCGGTCGACGACGGTGTGCTGGTGCTCCCCGCGTTGGCCAGGTATCGCGGCGCGGTGGTTACCGTCCGCGCCAAGCGTGCCGCCGAATTGTTCGTCACCGCGGCCGACACCGACCGGCCCGAGGACACCGCACCGACCAGCCCGGCAGGCGAAGGGAACCGATGATGTCGCTCATACACGGCGGAGTGCGTTTCACGCCGACCCGCGCCGGGATCGTCAACCTGTGGGATTACCGCGATCAGGAGTTCTGCTTCGCCGACGGCAGATTGGTGCTGCGCGGCCCCAACGGTTCCGGCAAGACCAAGGCCTTGGAGGTGCTGTTCCCGTTCGTTCTGGACGGGCGGATCGAGCCGCGCAGGCTCAACCCGTTCGCCGGTGAGGAGCGGACGATGAAGTCGAATCTGTTGTACCGCAAACAGGATTCGGCGTATTCGTACGTGTGGATGGAGTTCGCGCGCGGGCGCAGCGACGATCCCGAAGTGGTGACCGTCGGGATCGGCATGCGCGCCACCCGTTCCTCGGACAAGGTGACGCGTTGGTATTTCGTCGCCGACGGCCGAGTCGGCGTCGATTTCTCCCTGATCGGCCCGGATGACCGGCCGTTCACCCGCAAGCAGCTCGCCGAGCAGATCGGCACGGACGCGATCGTGGACCGTCCGGTGGAATATCGCGCGGCGATCGACGCGCGGATGTTCGGTCTCGGCACACAGCGCTACGACCAGCTGATCAATCTGATCCTGACCCTGCGTCGACCACAGTTGGCGAAGAATCTCGATCCGCGCGGGCTCTCGCAGGCCCTCACCGACGGTCTGCGCCCACTCGACGAGCAACTGATCCTGGACGCGGCGCGTTCCTTCAGCGATATGGAGGAGGTGGGGCGCACCCTGGAAGGTTTGGTGCACGCCGACACCGCGACCAGGTCGTTCGTCGAGGTGTATCGGAAATACCTTGCGGTGCAGGCGAAAACGGATGTCGACCAGGTGCGAACACGCCTCGACGCGGTGACCGCGGCCAGTACCGCACTGTTCGCCGCCACCGCGCTGCGCGAACGTAGGGACAGCGAGCGCACCGCCGCCGAGAACCGCGCCGAGGAGGCCGATCTCGCCTATGAGGAGGCGATCGCCGACCGGGAGAATCTGCAACGCTCCAGCGCCTACGAGGGCAAGCAGCAACTCGATGATCTGGCCGATGCCGTGCGCGGCCTGCAGAATTCGTCGGGGGTGCACGCGGACAAGGCGCTCAAGGCCACCCAGACCCTCGACCAGCGCGCCCAGGAGGCCGAGCGGACCCGCGCCTCGGTTGCCACCGCCGCGGCCGCCTTGGCCCGCGGCGAGGACGAATTGACCACCGCCGCAAGCGAAGCCGGAATCACCTGGACCACACCTCCCACCACCACCCGAGCCGATCAACTCACCGCCGCCGTACGGGGGCACGCCGAGGAGCGCGACGCCGACGTGCGCGCGGTACGCGCGGTACTGCATCGCGTCGAGGCGGCCGCGGCCGAGCGAACCAGGGCCGAACGACTGGTCGAGCGCGCCACCGAACTGCGCGACGCCACCGCCGCCGAGGTCGCGCACGCGGAAGCCGCGGTGACCTTGGCGCGTACCGAAGCCGAAGCGGCACTGCGCGACTGGTGGGACGATCACCGCGACGTGCTCTCCCCCGCGCGCCGATCGAGCAACGGCAGCGACAGACAGCGCGCCGCCGAGTCCGACACCGGCGTGCCGAGCGTGGGCGCTCGCCGCGCCGATGAACCAAGCGCCGATGAACCAAGCGCCGATGAACCGAGCGCCGATGCGCTCAACGCTGGCCGACACCGCACCGACGAATCCGGGGTGCACCTGTTCGAGGCGCTGAACCACGCACTGGCCGAGGCGGGTTCGGACGCCGCGACCGTCGCCGAGGTGCTCGCCGAGCGCACCGCGCCGCTGCTGGAGACGATCCGTGACCGCCGCAGGGCGGCGCAGGTCCGCGCGGACGCGGCACAGGCACGAATCACCGAACTCGCCGCCGAGCGCGCGAGCATTTCGGCCGAGCACGACGACGCGCCACCGCCGTCCACGATCCACCCGCCGCGACCGCAGGACCGTCGGGGCGCTCCGCTGTGGCGGTTGGTCCGTTTCACCGAGACGGTGAGTCCGGCCGAGGCCGCCGGTCTCGAGGCCGCATTGCAGGCCGCTGACCTGCTCGACGGCTGGGTGTGTGCCGAGGGGGAAACGCCGCGCGACGGTGACGACAGGTACCTCACCCCGCTGCCGCCGCAGCAGCGACCCGAGGGGCGCACGCTCGCGGATGTGCTTGTCGTCGAGGACGATTCGACGTCAGCGCCGGTGCGCGGCGAGACCGTCGCCGACCTGCTCGCCTCGATCGCGTTGGACGACACCCCCGAAGCCACCCCCGAAGCCGTCGTCGCGATCGATGCCGACGGCGGCTTCCGGCAGGGTGTCCAGGTGGGCCGCCACCACAAGGCCGACGCCGAGTTCATCGGCGCGACAGCCCGCGCGCGCCGCAGGCAGCTGCGCATCGCCGAACTCGATTCCGCGCTCGAAGCCGCCGACGCCGACCACGCGACCGCACGCGCGGATCGAACCGCCGCCGAGGCGCAGATCGCCCGAATCGCGACCGCCACCAAGGCTCTTCCTCGGCCGAAGGCCATCGGTACGGCCCTGCGTGCGGTCGCGGAGACCGCGGGCATGATGCGCACCCGCTCGCAGGCCCTCGACCAGGCGACCAGGGATCTGGATCAGGCGGTGGCAGACGCGACGGCGGCGGACAAGAAGCTGCGCGCCACCGCCGTCGCGCATCGCACGCCCCGCGACGGCGGCGAGATCGACGCACTTGCCGCCGCGATCAGGCACTTCGAGAACACCGGCACCGGCCTGCTGCGGCTGCGCACCGATCATGAGCGCGAACGCGAACACGAACGCGAGGGCGCCGACCGCTACACGGAGGCACAGGATCTCGCCGAGGCGTTCGCCGCCGAAGCCGAAGCCGCCGAGGCGGCCTACCGTGAGCAATCACGAAAGCTCGACACCCTGCGCGAGGCACTCGGCGCCAGTACCGAGGACATCGACCGCGAGCTCACCGAGGCCAGGGAACGCATCGAGGCCACCAAGGCCGAGCAGAAGGCCGCCCGTAAGGCCGCCAATGCCGCGATCGAGGCGGTCGGTGACGCCGAAGCCGCCCACCGCACCGCCAACGAATCGCTCGGCACCGCACTCACCGAGGTGCTCGCCGACGTCAGGGCGCTGCAACCCTACGCGCGCCCGGATCTGCTGACCCTGCTCGGCGCGCCGTCCGGCGGTCGGTGGCCCAGCAGCGACGCCGCATGGTCCACCCAGGAGCAGCTGCAATACCGGATCGCGCAGGCCGGTCCCGAGGCCGAACCGTCGGTGCTACCGGCGGAGGTCCTCGCATTGCTGGACAGCCTCACCGCCGCAACGAAATCCGTGCGCACCAGCGATTCGGCACGCAAGTCGACCCGCAGCGCGGTGACCGCGGCGCTGCAGGAGTTCGACGCGGCCCTGGCGGGTGCGGGACGCGACTACCGACTGCACTGGGATGCCGCCGACGGGCTGACCGTGGTGCAGGTGCACGACGACAACGGCGTTTCCCCGCTGGCGGATTTCGCCGCCCGCGTCGACGGGGCGCGCAAGGACCAGGAGCTGCTGCTCACCGACGCGGAGCGCCGCATTCTCGAGGACGCGCTGTTGACCGGGCTCGCCCAGCAGATTCACGAACGCACCACCGACGCACGCGATCTCATCGGCAGGATGAGCGCGGAGATGAAGCAGCGCAGGATGTCTTCGGGCAATACCATCGGCGTGCACTGGTTGCTCGCCGATCAGTTGTCCGACGGCGCACGCGCGATCTGCAAGCTGCTCGATCGCGACTCCTCGGCATTGAGCGCGGATGATCTCGCGCAGATCCGCGCGCATTTCGCGGCCGAGATCAGGTCGGCGCGCGCCGCGCATCCCGAGCGCTCCTATCCCGAAATCCTCGCGGCCACCCTGGATTACCGCGCCTGGCGGGTGTTCTCGTTCTCGCTGATCTCCGCCGACGGCACCGAGGACAAGCTCACCGTCGCCCGCCACAGCGCGCTCTCGGGCGGCGAGCAGTCGGTGTCGCTGCACCTGCCGCTGTTCGCCGCGGCACACGTGATGCTCGATTCGGCCGACCCGCAGGCACCGCGCCTGCTCGCGCTCGACGAGGCGTTCGCGGGCGTGGACGACAACGGTCGCAGCGAATTGCTCGGCCTCAGCGTGCAATTCGACCTCGACCTGTTCATGACCGGCTACGACCTGTGGATCACCTACCCGCACGTCCCCGGCTGCGCGCACTACGACCTGGCACACGCGGCGGCCGAAAACACCGTCAGCGCGACACTGTTGGTGTGGGACAGCGGCGAGCTGCTCGCCGAACACGACGGCACCGACCTCACCGCCGCCCTCGGTTCACCCAACCGTCGGCGAGTGCCGAACACGATCGAGGGCGGACTGGCGCTGCAATAGGCCGGCGGGTTGCTTGGTGATGTCGGCACCGGCTCAGCTCTTGGATACGCAGGCATAGCGCACGACGCGCGAGTTGCTCGGAATCCTCGGGTTGCCCCGCCGGTCCGACTGCTTGTGTTGTCCAGGGAGGTTGTCTCGAACCGCTTCACCACAACCCGGAGGCCTTCGTGTCCCACGCGAATGCGGCCCGGGCTGCTGGAAGCCGCCTAACTGGCGTCGGGCAGCAGCGGCGGGCACCCGCCGCCGGGCGCGGTGACCAACTCGAAATGCCACCATTCATTGTCGAAACGCCGACAGAGTCCCCACCGGTTGCCGTTGGCTTCCAGCCAGCGCGCGCCTTCGCGCGGGCCCACGTCGATCGCGTGTCCGGTGACGTGCGTCGATTCGTCGGGCGGCAGCACCCAGCGGCGCGCGGCCTCCGGGCTGCCGTAGGTGGCGAGCCCTTCCTCCCACAGCTGCTGTTGCTCCGCGCGGGTGCGGTACCCGGAGGTGATCGACAGCGGCACGCCGACCGCGGCGGCGTCCGCCTCGGCCATCGTGTAGGCGAATGCGAGCAGCGGGTCCAGCCCTTCGGTCCCCGTGGACGACCCCGTGCCGATCGGCACGGGCAGCGGTATGGGGGCCGCGGCCGCTTGCGGCGCCGCGAGCCCACCGAGGGCAGCGCCGACGAGCGCGGGCAGCAGTAGCACCGACCAGCCGCCCACCCGTCGCGAACCACCCCGAACCGGACCAACACCAAGGCACGTCATAGCGGCGATACTAATCACCACCGGCGACGATTCGGTCTCCGGCGCCCACCGTGGTCCACCCACCATCCCCGTGTCGTGGATCACGATGTCGCACCGCCGACTACCGAGGGGAACGTCCGAAATGCGGGCCGAGCGACCGCTTTTCCCGGCCGCGCGACCACGGGCGGCTGAGTCTCACGCGCCGTCGGCGGGTGGCAGGGTGATGTTGCGGTCCGCGTCGTCGGGACCGACCTGAATATCGGTGGCCCGGCGAATCCACTCCGCCGCGCGGTGATTGCGTCCGATCCGCTCGATCACCTCGAGCCCGTGCTCGCGCGCATACGCCATGGCGACCTCGATCTTGTCCGACGGCAGCCCGGAGCGCGCGCTCAGCACCTGCACCCTGCGCTCAGGCGTCCCAGTCAATTCCTGCACGCGCGCCACGACTTCCCACACCTCGGGGCCCGCCGTCAGCGTCGCGCGCCGGTCGTTCATCGGTCCGCGGAAGATGATGCCCGGGTGCTCGAGTTGCTCGATGCCCTCCCGGATCAACCGGTCGAGCAGCGCGGTGGAACTGGTCCCCGACCGCGCCGCACGCTCGGTCAGTCTGCGGCTCACCGACTCCGACAGTCGCAGCGTTCGCACTACCTTGGTCGCACTCATTGCTCTCCTCAGCCTCGCACCGGATCAGCCTTGTACCGCACCGACGACGTACCGGAATCAACGACGTACATCGATAGCGTGCCTTGCCGAACACCCTCGCGTCGCCGGTGATCGAGGTGACAATGCGTTGTCCGTAGGTGAATCCTCGTCGAAACTCATCGGTCGGATATCACGAATCCGCAGGTAGAGCAGCCGGACTGGAGCGGCACCGGCCGAGCGTGAACGCCTGACTCAGACGCGTTCCTTCGATCGGGTGCGCACCCGCAACGCGATCGGCTTCTGGGTTTCGGCGAAGAAATCGTTGCCCTTATCGTCGACGACGATGAACGCGGGGAAGTTCTCGACCTCGATCTTCCACACCGCTTCCATGCCCAATTCCTCGTATTCGAGGACCTCGACCGACCTGATGCAGTCCAGCGCGAGCCGGGCCGCGGGTCCGCCGATCGAGCCGAGGTAGAAGCCACCGTGTTCGTGGCAGGCCTTGGTCACCTTGGCCGAACGGTTGCCCTTGGCCAGCATGACCAACGAACCGCCCGCAGCCTGGAATTCGTCGACGTAGGAGTCCATCCTGCCCGCGGTGGTCGGTCCGAACGAGCCCGAGGCGTACCCGTCGGGCGTCTTCGCCGGACCGGCGTAATAGACGGCCATATCGCGCAGGTACTGCGGCATGGCCTCGCCCGCGTCCAGGCGCTCCTTGATCTTGGCGTGCGCGATATCGCGCGCGACCACCAGCGGCCCGCTCAACGAGAGCCGGGTCTTCACCGGATATTTCGACAATTCCGCGCGAATCTCCGCCATCGGGCGGTTCAGGTCGATCTCGACGACGTCGCCGCCGAGGATCTCCTCGGTCTGCTCCGGCAGGTATTGCGCGGGTTCACGTTCGAGCTGTTCGAGGAACACGCCTTCGGCGGTGATCTTCGCCAGCGCCTGCCGGTCGGCCGAACACGACACCGCGATCGCCACCGGGCAGCTCGCGCCGTGTCTGGGCAGGCGGACCACGCGCACGTCGTGGCAGAAGTATTTGCCGCCGAACTGGGCGCCGATCCCGGAGGACTGGGTCAGGGCGAAGACCTCCTGTTCCAACTCCAGGTCACGGAAACCGTGCGCGGACATCGAGCCTTCGGTGGGCAGCGAGTCGAGGTAGTGCGCCGAGGCGTATTTCGCGGTCTTGAGCGCGAATTCGGCGCTGGTGCCGCCGATCACGATGGCCAGGTGATACGGCGGGCAGGCCGCGGTGCCCAACGAGCGGATCTTCTCGTCCAGGAACTCCAGCATCCGCGTCGGGTTCAGTACGGCCTTGGTTTCCTGGTAGAGGAACGACTTGTTCGCCGAACCGCCACCCTTGGCCATGAACAGGAACTTGTAGGCCGGTGCCCCGGAATTCTCGGAATCGCCCGGCGTGGAATACAACTCGATCTGCGCGGGCAGGTTGCTTCCGGTGTTCTTCTCGTCCCACACGGTCAGCGGCGCCAGCTGGGAATAGCGCAGATTCAGCCGGGTGTAGGCGTCGAAGACGCCCTTGCTGATCCATTCGGCGTCGTCGGCGCCGGTGAGCACGCCTTCGGACTTCTTGCCCATCACGATCGCGGTGCCGGTGTCCTGACACATCGGCAGCACCCCGCCCGCGGAGATGTTCACGTTCTTGAGCAGGTCGAGCGCGACGAAACGGTCGTTGCCGCTGGAGTCGGGGTCTTCGATGATCTTGCGCAGCTGGGTCAGGTGCGCGGGGCGCAGGTAGTGGCTGATGTCGTGCATCGCTGTCTCGGTCAGTAGACGCAATGCCTCGGGATCGACTTGAAGGAAGGTGCGTCCTTCGTGCTCGAAGGTGCGCACGCCTTCGGTGGTGAGCAGCCGATAGGGAGTGTCATCGGCGCCGATCGGCAACAGATCTGAATAACGGAACTCCGGCGCGGTCAAGGGGAACGCACTCCTTCGGGCGGGCTCGACGGATGCTCTGTCGCCGGAGCCGACCCGATGTCGTTCCAGGCAGCCGAGCTGGCACAAACACAGCGAGCGTAACCACCCGAGTACACCCATCCCTGATTAGGCAATCCTAACCGAAAGCCGTTGGCGCAAAAGGTTGCACGTTCAACCCAAGTGATGCTAACTCTCGTTTCACACAGCGCACGGCCGTCTCGACGGCCGGACGCTGAGCCGGTGTCGCGGCCGAACAGCGACGGCGGGACAATCACACGTCAGAGTTTGGAGCGCTATCGTGACCGATCCCCACTGGCTCGATGACGTCGAGATACGCGCCTGGACAGGATTTGTGCGCACCCGTGACATCGTCGCCGCGGCGGTCGGACGGGACTCGACCAGAGAGTCGAACCTCACCTATGTCGAGTACTCGGTCCTGGCGTTTCTCGCCGAGGTACCCGACCATCGACTGACTTTCGCCGATCTGGCCGCCAAGCTGGAGTGGTCGCAGAGCAGGCTCTCCCACCAGATCACCAGGATGGAGAAACGCGGACTGGTCGCCAGGGAACCGATCCCCGACGACGCCCGCCGCACGGCGGCACGCCTGACCGGGCGCGGCGCGGAGGTACTCACCCGCGCCGCACCCGCGCACGCACTCAGCGTGCGTCGACACATGATCGACGTGCTCGATCGTGGCCAGTTGAACGCGTTGGCCGATATCTACGACACCCTGCTCGACCACCATCGGCGTCAGTCGGCCGACAACTGAGCGGCCCGAGAATGCCCTGGCGACAGGACTTTCGGACTATCGCCGCACGCCGCAGGACCCGACCGAGATCACCTGACCCCCGCCTCGGTCTTCGTTCGCTCGGCCGGAGCACTCGTTTCCTCGTCCGCCGCCGCATCCGCGACACCGAGCGCGCGCTCGAACCCCGCGGGCACCACGACGTCCCCTCGGTCGAGCTCGGTCACCTGCGTTTTGCGCAAGCCGAGCAATGCCGAGTCGATGCCGCCGCGCAGAATGTCGAGCACGTTCTCCACGCCCGCTTGGCCATTAGCCGCGAGACCCCACAGGTAGGCCCGCCCGATCAGCACGGCGCGCGCACCGAGTGCCACCGCCTTCACCACGTCGCTGCCGCGCCGGATACCGCCGTCGAGCACCACCTCGATCTGGTCGCCCACCGCGTCCGCGATCACCGGAAGCGCGCGAATCGAGGCTGGCGTGCCGTCGAGGTTGTTGCCGCCATGGTTGGACACGGAGATCCCGGCGACACCGGCATCGACCGCACGACGCGCGTCGTCCACCCGGATCACACCCTTCAGCAGCACAGGACCGTCCCACTGCTCGCAGATCCAGCGCACGTCGTCCCAGTCCGGCGGCGGGGTGCCCATCCATTCGCCGTAGGCGCCGAAGAAACCGGGCGCCGCGCCACCACGCACGGCCATATTCGGGGCGGTGAGGTCGGGCAGGCTACCCGAGCGCAGGTAGGTGCTCAGCCAGCGCGGCCGAATCAGGGTCTGCGGGGCGAACTTCACCATGGTGCGCAGATCGAGCTGCTCGGGAATCACCGGGCTGCCCCAGTCCCTGCCGTGTGAGAACGACCAGTCCAGGGTGAGGATGAGGCCGACAGCACCCGCCGCGCGCGCCCGACCCATCCGCTCGACGAGGTCTTCTTTGCTTCCGCACCAATACAATTGGAAGAAGGTGGAGGGGTTCGCCGCGATCACGTCCTCGATCGGCTTGCTGGCGAACGAGCTCAATCCCATCGGAATGCCACGCGCCGCGGCGGCGCGCGCCACCGCGACCTCACCGTCGGGATGAACGGCCTGCACACCGGTCGGTGAGATCATCACCGGCATCGACAACGGCTGTCCGAGCAGCGTCGTCGACTGGTCACGCTCGCCGATCGGACCGGCCACGTGCGGGGCGAAACCCAGTTCGGTGAACGCCTTTTGATTGTCCTCGATCGTCTGCCCCCGCTCGGAGCCTGCGATCAACGCACCGTAGACCGACTTGGGCAGTCGTTTCTTGGCGCGCCGCTGCGCTTCGGTGACGGTTTCGAACCACGGGTTCATATTCCGGTCCTTTCCGGTGAGGCGACCGGCCACCAGAGCCGGGTGCGATCGAGCAGGTCAGTGGTCAGTCGGTCCAGCAGTGCAGCCCCTTCGGCGGCGGTAGCGCCCTCGGGGTCACCGAGAACACCGTTGTCGCTCACCGCGCGCACGCCACCGGCGCGCAGCAGCGGCAAGATTTCCGCCAGCGGCCTGGTGTCGCCCGCTCGCGCGCGCTCGAGCCGAACGCGTTCGGGGGCGAGCGCGAGTTGCACGGCGGTTTCCGAGCGTCCGGCGTGCGGGTCACCCTGCACGCGCGGCACGAACACGCGCACGTCGCGCGATTCCGCGCGCAGCAGATCCTGCGCGCGCCGCAACGGGTCGAGATTGCCGCCGTGCCAGTTCACCAGCAGGACACGATCGAAAGTCGCTGTCGCCGAGCGACACAGCTCGATGACAAGCAGCTCCAAGGCCGCCTGGCCGATGGACAATGTTCCGGCGAACCCGGCGTGCTCGCCGCTGGCACCATACGGAATAGCCGGTCCCACCAGCACATCCCGGCGCCCTGCGGCCAGCCGCGCACACAGCGACACCGCGATATCGGTGTCGGTGGACAGCGGCAGATGCGGGCCGTGCTGTTCGGTGGCACCCACCGCGACGGCGAGAATCGCACCCGCCGCACCGCGTTCACCCGCTTCGGGCCATGTGAGATTCGCCAACATGGAGGGAGATTATCGTCAGCCACTGACATAATCAAGAGGTTCGCGCGTTTCGCGTCGTACGCACCGCGCACCGAACCCTTTCCGAGGATGCGGGTGCGACGGGTGTTGTTCGTCACGACATAATCGAAAGCCATGACCGTCGCGACGACGCGGGGACGACCGCGCGGGACCAGTAAGCGAGAGCTCGAGCTCATCGCCATGCGATTGTTCACCGAGCGCGGATTCGACGACACCACCGTCGAGCAGATCGCCGCGGCCGCCGGAATCAGCGGACGCACCTTCTTCCGCTACTTCCCCACCAAGGCCGAGGTGCTCTGGTATCAGTTCGACGCCGAAGTCGAGGCCCTCCGTGCCGACTTCGCGACCGTGCCCGAAGACCTACCCATGATGGCCGCGGTACGCCGAGTAGTGGTGAACGCCAACCGATATCGTGCCGAAGACGTGCCCGAGCTGCGCACCAGGATGGGCTTGATCGCCACCAACCCCGCGCTCGCGGCCACCTCGGGAACGCATTACGACGCGTGGGAGCGCACGGTCGGCGCCTTCGCCGCCCGCCGACTCGGCGAACCCGAGAACGCGCTGATCCCGCTCGCGGTCGGCCGCTGTACGCTGGCGGCCGCGCGCGCAGCCTTCGACGCATGGTTGGCGCGCGCCGACAGCGACCTGACCGTCTATCTGGACCAGGCACTGGAAGCGCTCGGCCACGGATTCGGAGCACAGCCGTGACCGCGGCCGCCTCGGTGTCACCAGTGCCGGTAAACCCGCCGATTACCGGCAGGTTTCGGGTGCGTCTACGGTGGGGTATGACTACGCTCGGGCTCTGCACGCCGCCGAGCGCACGATGACCCCGACTCACACCGTCGAAAGGGGTAGGAGTTTCATGTCCGAGGTGTCTATGAGCCTTTCGGCGGATTCGCTGACCGCAGGACCGGTCGACAAGTTGCTGCCGCAACTGGTCGAACACATGCGGCAGAATCGCACCGCGCTACGCGAGGAGTGGGCCCGCCGCATCACCGACGCCCAGTTGCTGACGGCGATGACCCCGGAAGAGATCTTCTCCGAGGCAACCTCGATGTACGACAACTACATCGAGGTGCTGGAGACCGGTAGCGTCGAGGCGTTGCAGGCATACGCCCGCGACCTGTCCGAGCGCATCATTCCGCGCGGCGTCGAGACCGACGAGGTCCTCGGCATCGTGCTGTTGCTGCGCGACGTGCTGGCCCGGTCGCTGTTCGAGAAGTACCAGGCCGATTTCGAGTTGCTCAACGCGGTGCTCGACGCCTACGAACCCGCCGCCAATCGGATCGCCAACACCGTGGGCGTCTCGTTCGTGCAGGAGCGCGAGCGCGTCATCCGCCAACAGCAGGAAGCGATCCGCGAGCTCTCCACGCCGGTTCTCCAGGTGCGCCAGCAGCTGCTGATCCTCCCGATCATCGGTGTGCTCGACAGCCAGCGCGCCCGCCAGCTCACCGAGCAGTTACTGACCGCGATTCGCGCCAATCGCGCCAAGGTCGTCGTCATCGACATCACCGGTGTTCCCGACATCGACTCCACGGTCGCCAACCACCTCGTGCAGACCGTCGAGGCTTCGGGACTGATGGGCGCGAATGTCATCATCACCGGCCTGTCCTCGGAGATCGCGCTCACCCTGGTGACCATCGGCCTCGACCTGTCGAAGATGAATGCCGTCGGTGACCTGCAAGGTGGCATAGAGGAGGCCGAGCGGTTGTTGGGCTACGAGGTTTCCCGTGTCACCGAATGGGTGACCGAACGCGACGGTCGCTGACCAGGCGGGGTCATGCCGGTACCTATCCTCAAACAAGGCACATACCTCATAGCGTCGGTGCAATCGGCGCTGACGGACGCCGATACCGAACGACTGCAAGACGACCTCATGAAACAGGTCAGTCGGTATCGCGCACAAGGGATCATCGTCGACGTCACGGCCATCGACGTGATGGATTCGTATGCGGCGAGATCGCTACGCACCATCGCGCACATGACCCAGTTGCGTGGCGCCGAGACGGTGATCGTCGGCCTGCAACCGGAGGTCGCGTTCGCCATGGTGCAACTCGGGTTGACCTTCGAGGACACCCACACCGCCCTCGACCTCGAAGAGGGACTGGCCTGGCTGAACCGCAAGACCAGTACTCGTCGCCAGCAAGATGGTCGTGGCAGTGGCCGCTGAAGACGTCGTGATCGCGGTCAGGGTGTCGGGTGACATCGTGATCGCACGCCAGGCCGGACACGGCCTGGCGGCGAAGCTCGGATTCACCCTGACCGACCGCACGATGATCTCCACCGCGATCTCCGAAATCGCGCGCAACATCACCAGTTACGCGGGCAGCGGTGAGATCCGCCTGCTCGTCGGCGAACGCGAGGGCCGCCAGGCGCTGGTGGTGCAGGCCGAGGATCAAGGCCCCGGCATCATCGACATCGCCCGTGCGATGGAAGACGGCTACTCCACCGGAAAGGGTCTCGGACTCGGCCTGCCCGGCGCCGAACGCCTAATGGATCGACTCACCGTCCGCTCCGAACCCGGTCACGGCACGTTGGTGGAGATGTGGAAGTGGGTGCCCCCTGGTGCATGAGGACGGGTACGTCGGCCGAATCGAATGGGCCGTTGCCGGTCGTCCACTGCCTGGCCAACGGATGTCGGGTGATCGTGCGATGGCACTCGATACCGGTTCCGGCACCGCGCTTTTCGCGGTGCTCGACGGACTCGGCCACGGCGCTCCCGCCGCCGACGCCGCCGACCGCGCCATCCAGATCCTGGCGGAGAACCGTGCCGAGCCACTGGACGTGTTGATGGTGCTGTGTCACCGCGCGATGGCCGACACCAGGGGCGCCGCGGTGTCGCTCGCGCTGTTCGACGACACCGACACGGTGCACTGGCTCAGCGTGGGCAACGTCGAATCCCGGCTGCTCAGCGCCGGCCCGGTCGGTCTCACCGCACGGGCGACGGCCCTGCTCACCGCGGGCATCGTCGGCTACCGGTTGCCACCGAACCTCCAACCGCAGACCATTCGGTCGCGTCCCGGCGACTTGCTGCTGATGTCGACCGACGGAATCGTCTCCTCCTCCGCCGACCACATCGACCTGTCGAAGTCGACCGCGGAGATCACCTCCGACATCCTCGAGCGGCACGCCAAGGACAGCGACGACGCCTTGGTCCTCGCCGCGCGGCACCGGGGCGCGACACCGGAGCATCCGCGATGACAGCATTGGCCGACTTCCTCGACACGTACGCGAAAGCGCTACGGCTGCACCTGGATTCACCACAGCAATCCACTCTCGCCGAGGCCTACGAACTGGGCAGGCGCGCACTGGTCGAGGGCATCAGCCTGCTCGATCTCACCGAAAACCACTTCGGCGTCGCCAGGGCGGCCGAACAGACCGCGCTGGCCGCCGGCTATCCCGGCACCCGCACGGCCGAAGCCGCACTGGAATTCCTGCTGCAAACATTGGCCGCCCTCGACATCGCGACCCGCGGCTACCTCGACGGCGTCGGCCGCTACGAACAACAACGCTCGCGGGCCGACGATCTCGCCGGTCGCGACGCCTTCCGCGCCGCGCTCGTGGAATCACTGCAGGACGGTTTCTTCGTCGCCGACGCACGCGGCACCATCATCGAGGTGAATTCCGCGTTCGGCGCGCTCACCGGATACGGCGCGGCGGATCTGCCCTTCTCGCTGCCGCACCCGTGGTCGATCCCCGAGGGACCGCGCTACCCCGATCTCGGGACCGTGGCGCAACGGTTCATCATCCCGATCCGGCATCGCGACGGCCGCCACCTCTGGCTCGCGGTCAGCACGAGCGCACTGGTCCGGCCGGAGAACAGTGAGCGGATCTTCGTCGGCACCCTGCGCGACGTCACCGCCGAGCACGACGCACAGGCGCGCGATCAGGCGGCCTCGCGGCTGGCGACCGCCGTCGGCGCGGCCACCAGCGTCGTCGAGGTACTCGCGGTCGGCCTCGACGAACTGCGCCGCACCATCGCCGCCGAAACCGCGGTGGTCGCGGTCTGGCCCCACCGCACGGCCGCACCCGAGGTGTACGTCTCCGGCACCGAAGGCACCGAGTCGGGCCCGACGAAGGGTGGGCCCAACACCGAACGCCGGGTGCTCGACGCCCAGGAGCACGCGCTGCTGGACCGGGCACGGCGACGACCGCCGCGCAGCCTGTTCGCGATTCCCGAAGGTGCCGAGGGCGCCGAGGGAATCGTCGCGCCGCTCGGCGAGACCGGCGACGCGGCCGTCTGGTTGAGCTTCGCGGCACCGCGTGCGGTGAGCGCGGCCGACTGGACGCTGTTCTCGCTGTTGATCGGCCACCTCAGCCTGGCGGTGCAGCGCGCCCGCAACTTCGACCAGGCCCGCTCGACCTCGCTCACGCTGCAACGCGCCATGCTCGGTCCGATCGAACTGCCGCCCCGGTTCTCGGTGCACTACGAGCCGGCGCTGCCGCCGCTGGAGATCGGCGGCGACTGGTACGACGTGGTGCCGCTGAACGACGGCACGATCGGCATCGTGGTCGGCGACTGCGTCGGCCGAGGTCTTTCCGCCGCCGTCGTCATGGGCCAATTGCGTTCGGCCGCACGGGCTTTGTTGCTGCGCGGCGCGGGGCCTGCCCAGTTGGTCGCCGAGCTCGACACCGTGGCCGCTAGGATTCCCGGCGCGATGTGCACCACGGTGTGCGCGGCCGTCCTCGACCCGGTGCGCGGATTGGTGCGCTACAGCAGTGCGGGACACATGCCACTGATCCTCGCCGACGTCGGCGTCACCGGACGCCTGCTGGAAGGCGGCCGGTCGGTCCCGCTGGCCACCTTCGATCCGCCGCGCCGCCCCGAGGCCACCACCGCGCTGACGCCGGGATCGACGCTGGTCCTGTTCACCGACGGGCTGGTCGAGCACCGCGGCGTCGATATCGATGACAGCTTCGCCAAGATCGCCGCCGTGCTCGCCGACACCTCGGGCAAGCTCCCGCGTGAGGTCGCCGACTCGGTGCTGTCGCGACTACGACCGTCGGCGGGCTACGACGACGACGTCGCGATGGTCGTCTACCGTCAGCCGCCCGCACCGTTGCGCGTCGACGTGTCCGCCCGCCCGGACCGGCTCGTCGCGCTGCGCCGCACGCTCAAGGGATGGTTGGCCGCCGCGGCGGTGCCACACGACCTGGCGTCGGATCTCGTCGCAGCGGCCAACGAGGCGTGCAGCAACAGCATCGAACACGCCTACCCCGGCATTGCGGACGGCCAGGTGGAACTGGTCGCCTCCTGCGATACCCAGACCGTGATCATCACCGTCTCGGACGCGGGCCGATGGAAGCCGCGCTCGGCCGACCCCGGCCCGCGCGGGCGCGGTATCGACATGATGCGCGCGCTCACCGAGGAACTACACATCGACCACACCCCCGCAGGCACCGTGGTCCGGATGTCGGTGACGCTGCCCGCCATCAAGTCACCGGTCGCGAACCCGCTACGCGGAACCAATCGTCGCCTGACGGAATGACATTCGGCTCGCGGTTCACCAGCGTCGAGTACGCGACAGCGTTCGCCGCCGCGGCCTTCCCTCGACCAGACGGCACGGATATCCCCGGGTTCACCCCGGCGTTCGCTCGCAGCCTCCCGCAACATCCATGTCACCGTCCAACTCGGTGACAATTACGTTCCGGCACTGTCCCCGATCGCGACCGGGGCGTGCCCAATCACTCGATGAGCCCACCGAACGGCGTCGAATCCGCCACTGCGGCAACTGGACACGATCGCGCACTGGCTCGCGGCGCCCACCCGCCGCGCCAGGTCCCGCAGCGCGGCGGGTCGCGTCCGCGGCGAACGCGTGCCACCGGGCGCGCACGGTAACCGCTGCGCACCCGCTGACAGTCGGGCACGGTCGATCTCGCGGAAACCCGTCGCGCGGGTCGAGCTGCGCGGGGATATCACGTCCGTCCCCGCAGCCGCTCAGGCAGCGCGGTAAACACAGGTCACCGATGGGCTCGTACGGTCGGCGAACCATAACGTTGTCGAACAGGGAGCATTCCTGAGTTGCGAAATCGACGCGGGTTATGGACTGTGAAGGGTGTGACCAACACTTCCGGAGATGCGTACCCCGTCGCAGACACCATGACGACCTCGATCGCCGCGCACGACGGCGCCACGGTGCTGACGGTATCCGGGGAGGTGGACCTCGCGACGGCGCCCGCGTTGGATACCGCGATCGAAGCGATCCTCGCCGATAAACCCGCCGGCCTGATCATCGATCTGACCGCGGTGAGCTTCCTCGCCTCGGCGGGCATGGCGACCCTGGTCGCGGCGCATCAGCGCGCCGGGGAGGCGACCTCGATCGCCGTCGTGGCCGACGGTCCCGCCACCAGCAGGCAGCTGAAGATGACAAGTCTCGATCAGGTGTTCGCCGTGCACTCCACGCTCGACGCCGCCCTGGCCGGGTTCGGCCCGAAGTAATCCCCCGTCGCGAACCCGGCAACGCGCCGGGTCCGCGAGCAGGCGCCGATCAGCGCAATCGCCTGATCGGCCAGCGGCATTCGCGCTGCGATGGTCACGACCTCAGCACAGGTCGCGCAGTTTTTCGATCAACCGGACGCGGTCGCCCGCGGTAGCGCCGAGCGGAAGCACATTCAAGACGGTGACACCGGCCTCGGCGAACGCGGCGACCCGCTCCTTCACGTAGCCCTCCGGCCCGATCAGCGACACAGCACGCGCCAGGGCGTCCGGTACCGCCGCCGCGGCTTCCTGCTTCTTGCCCGCCAGGTAGAGCTCCTGGATGCGGTCGGCTTCGGCGCCGTAGCCGTAGCTGGTGGCCAGGGTGTGGTAGAAGTTCTTGCCCTTGGCGCCCATACCGCCGATGTAGAGCGCGAGATGCGGCTTCACGAATTCGAGCAGCGGCTCGACGTCCTCGCCGATGGCCAGCGCGGGGCCAGCGTAGATGTCGAGGTCACCGAGTTCGGGTGCGCGCTCGGCGCGCCCCGCCGCCAGCGCGTCACCCCAGACATCGTTGGCCTTCTCCGGCAGGAAGAAGATCGGCTGCCAGCCTTCGGCGAGTTCGGCGGCCAACCGCACGTTCTTCGGTCCCAGCGCGGCGAGTAGCACCGGAATGCGCTCGCGCACCGGATGATTGATCAGCTTCAGCGGCTTGCCGAGACCGGTGCCCTCGCCCTCGGGCAGCGGAATCCGGTAATACTTGCCCTGATACTGCACGCGTTCGCGGCGCCACACCATGCGGCAGATCTCGACCAGCTCCCTGGTCCTGCCGACGGGTGCGTCGTAGGTGACACCGTGGAATCCCTCGATCACCTGCGGGCCCGACGCACCGATCCCGAGCACGAACCTGCCGTCGGAGACGAAATCCAGGCCGGCCGCGGTCATCGCGGTGAGGGTGGGCGTGCGCGTGTAGAGCTGGAGGATACCCGAAGCCAGCTGCAGCCGTGAGGTTTTCGCCGCGAGGTAACCCAACGCGCTCACCGCGTCGAAGGAGTAGGCCTCGGGAACGAACACGATGTCGAGACCCGCGCGCTCCAGATCGGCGACCTCGGCCGCAGCCTCGGTGAATCCGCCCGAGTAGTTGATGCTCAATCCGATCCGCATAGCTACCAGGAAATCACGGGGAGGTGGCAGGGGGACCACCGCCCACCCGGTAGCGTTAACCTCCGATTCCGCCCGCCGTCATGCCAGAACGAAAGGTCACTTCCGTGTCGCAGCCCTCCTCGTCAGCTTCGGACACTGCGCCCGCCCAGGAGAGCTCGTCGACCTCGTTCGCCGCGACCACGGTGGCGAACTACCTGGCCGAGCTCGGCGCCAAGGTGCCGGCGCCCGGCGGCGGTGCGGTCGCCGCCCTGCACGCCGCACAGGGCGCGGCGCTGGTCGCGATGGTGGCCCGGTACACCACCCGCGCCAAGGATGCCGACAACCGGCCCGTCGTCGATCGCGTCATCGCCGCCGCCGATGCCGCCCGCGAACGCGCACTGGCTCTCGCTGACGCCGACGCCGCCGCGTTCACCGCCGTCGGCGCCGCCTACAAGCTGCCGAAGGCCACCGAGGACGAAGCCGCCGCCCGCACCTCTGCCATCCACGCCGCACTGCGCGAGGCGGCGCGCGTCCCCTCGGCCGTGGTCGACGAGGCCGACGAGGTGCTGTCGCTGGCGGCCGAACTGTTCCCGATCGGAAACCCGAACGTGGTTACCGACATCGGTGCCGCCGCCGACGCCTGCCACGCCGCCGCGGCCAGCTCACAGCTGAACATCGAGATCAATGTGGCCTCCCTGCCCGCCGCCGACGGCGATCGCTTCGCCCCCGTCCTGCTGCGCATCGAGGAACTCACCGCCAGGGCCGACGCCCTGCACGCCGACGTGGTGCGCGCGGTGCGCGGGTAGGAGCCTCACACTCCCGCGGGAAAACGGCGGCAGTACCCTCCGCTCACCGAGTTGACCACCCGAAACGGGAAAATCGGCCATACGGCGATGCTCCGGGGCAGTGCTACTGAGCAAGCCGCTACTGAGCAAGCCCGCGCGGCCGGCTTCCCGCTGACCATCGCGATGGGCCGGTTATCGCGGCCCTACGCGCACCCGGTGCTCCGCGAGGGCTCTGACTTCCTCGCGATGGCCCCGCCGTTGCTGCCTTTCCCCGGCCTGCTGATCTACCTGACCGGAGCCAGCAGACCGAAATCGTTACCACGCGTGCGAATTTCGACAACCACGCCGCCGCGCGGCCGCGGTGGTCGGGACTGGTCGGCCGATCGCCTGGTCGGTGCGCCACGGACGGTCGTGACCAGTCCCACAAAATTGTCCATCCGCCGCCGTCATGCCCTCGAACAGCGCATAAGTATTCGATAACGGCCGTTCACGCCGCGTAACGACTGGACCGCGGCGACGATCATCCCATGGACCGACTTGATCATGACGGCTTAGACTTTGTTGTCGGCCAACACCACCATCTCGAAGGGGTGGAGCCATGCGCCACGCATTCCGTTATCTATTTCTCGCAACCCTCGTCACGGCACTGGCCGCACTGGGTGTATCAGCGGCCACCGCACAGACGGGATTCGTCGACAACGTCCGCACGCAAGCATCGAACGACCAGTTCGTCAGCGGCGAGGTCGACCTCTCGGAGCACACCTTCACCCTCAGCATCGACGGCATTGTCGCGCGCACGATGCCCGCGTCGATGGGCAAGCCGGGGCACGAAACCCCGGTCGGTACGTTCCCGGTCCTGGAGAAGCAGCGCAACGTGGTCTTCGACTCCAGGACCATCGGTATTCCACTCGACGACCCCGAGGGGTACGTCATCAACGGTGAATACGCCGAGCGCCTCACCTGGGGTGGCGTCTACATCCACTCCGCGCCGTGGTCGGTCGAACAGCAGGGTAATTCCAATGTCAGCCACGGCTGCATCAATCTCGCCCCCGACGACGCCGCCTGGGTCTTCGATACGTTGAACGTCGGCGATGAGATCACCATTCACGAGTAATCTCCCGGTCTCGGTGAACGCCCCTGTGCGGCGTCATCGCTACGCGTGGATCGTGCCTCCGACCGCGATCCGCACCGCCCGTCGCGACGACGAGGCTGTCGCACCCGCTGACGTGGATCACGCCGCGCGTCCCGTGCGATTACGGCTCTCGCGTCAAGGTCGGCCGGTGCGCGGGTAGGAGCCTCGCGCTCCCACACACCCGAGCGAGGCGCCCGCACGCCTCGGTTACGCCGACGCGTAGGGCACGGCGTCGTCGCGCGACACCAACGCCGCGTAACGCCCCTGCGCCGCCATCAGCTCGTCGTGGGTACCGCGCTCGACCACTCGGCCGTGCGCCAGGACCGCGATCTGATCGGCGTCTCGAATGGTGGAGAGTCGGTGCGCGATGGTGATCGTGGTGCGATCCACCGACAATGCGTCGACGGCCGCCTGCACGTCCTGTTCCGTGCGGGCATCCAGCGCGCTGGTCGCCTCGTCGAGCACCAGGACCGGCGGATCGCGCAACACCGCGCGGGCCACGGCAAGACGTTGCTTCTCACCACCGGAGAAGCGGTAACCACGCTCACCGACCGTGGTGTCGTAGCCCTCCGGCAGGCTCATGATGTGGTCGTGAATGCGTGCGATACGGGCCGCGTCGTGCAATTGTTCCCGTGTCGCTTCGGGTTTCGCGAACCGTAGATTCTCCGCGACCGAGGCATGGAACAGGTAGGTCTCCTGGGAGACGACGCCGACGGCTTCGGCCAGGTCGGCGAAGGACAGCGCACGTACGTCCGTCCCGTCGAGGGTGACCCGACCCGAGGTGACGTCGTAGAGCCGCGCGACCAGGTAGCCGAGTGTCGTCTTGCCGGAACCGGTTTCGCCGACGATCGCCAGGCTGGTGCCAGCGGGCACCGTGATATCGATGTCGCGCAACACTTCTCGTTCGTCGGCGAAATCCGCGGGGTAGGCGAATCCGACCTTCTCGAACCGCACGTCGCCGCGCACCGTACCGACCGCGACCGGTTCGGCCGGTTCGCGGATGCCCGGCTCCAGATCGAGGTATTCGAAGATCCTGCCGAACAACGCCAGCGAACTCTGCACCGCGACACCGGTCGAGAGCAGTTGCACCATCGGGCGCAGCAGGCTGGTCTGCAAGGTGGTGAAAGCGACCAGGGTGCCGATCGAGACCAGCGGATGCCCGCCCGCCACCGCGAATCCGGCCACCCAGTAGATGACGGCGGGCATCGCCGACATCACGATCTGGATCGTCGACTGCCGCCACCGTCCCGCCATGTTCGAGCGGATCTCCAGATCGACCAGCTCACGTGATTCACGGGCGAAGCTGTCGACGAGCGCGGACGAGCGACCCATGGTGCGGCTGAGCAGAATTCCGCTCACCGACAACGATTCCTCGATGATCGCCGACATGCCCGCCAGCTGGTGTTGCCGCTGCGCGGTGATCTTCCTGCGTTCGTCGCCCACGCGCCTGCTGATCCATACGAACAGCGGCAGCATCAGCAGGGAGACGACCGTCAGCCGCCAGTCGAGGGCGATCATCGCGATCACCGCGGCGATTACCGTGGTGACGTTGGAGACCAGCGAGCTCGCGGTGGAGGTGACGGTGGACTGCATGCCGCCGATGTCGTTGGCGATTCTCGATTGCACCTCACCGGTGCGGGTTCTGGTGAAGAACGACAACGGCATTCGCTGCAATCGGGCATAGACCGCCGAGCGCAGATCGTGCATGACATCCTGTCCGACGGCCGTCGAAATGTAGGTCTGCCAAACACCGAAGCTGCTGGTGAGGATCGAGACCGCGACCATGCCAGCGACGAGCAGCGTCAGCAGGCCGGTGCGCCCGTGTGGCAGCGCGTCGTCGAGCACGGCGCGCAGCATGAACGGCGAGGCCATCGCGACGACCGAGGACAGGCACACGAGTGCGGCGACGGCGGCCAGTCGGGCGCGGTAGGGCCGGAAGAGCTGGACGATTCGGCGCAGCGCCACGGGTGGGTGCGGCGCTGCGGCGGGGTGTGCTGCGGCGGGCGGCATAGGCGACTCCTCGGCGGTGGATCACGCGGCGGTCGGGCGGTTGTCCGATGCGTACAGTAAAACTGAGTATGACTCATAATTGTTCCCGAGAACAATGAGCTATGCTCACAAAGCATGAACTCCCTGGACGGCGACCTGCCCGAACTATTCTTGCGTGTGGCCAAACAGATCCGCCGTAACCAGGCGACTCGACTGGCCCCGCTCGGCCTCACGCCGGGGCAGGCACGGGCGCTGCGTGTCGTCGGGCGCGACGGTGAGCTGCGTATGACCGCGCTCGCCGCGCGCCTCGACATCGTTCCCCGCTCGGCCACCACCGTCGTCGACGCGCTCGAATCCGCGGGCTTGGTCAGCCGCGACACCGACCCGGACAATCGCCGCGCCACCCTGGTTCGCCCTACCGAGGCGGGTCGGGCGGCACTGACCAGCATGACCGACGCGCGCAGGGCCGCGGCAGCGGAGCTGTTCACCGCCCTGTCCCCCGCGCAGCGCGAGACGTTGCGCGAGCTGCTCGCGACGTTGCTTCTGCCGGACCCGGATTCGGCACCCGACGCCCCGGCACCGACCGAGCGCGCCGAAAACTAAACCAGCCAGTATTCTGCCGTGACGGCGCCGATCCACCCGCCGACAGCGGTGGACACCGGCACGCGAGAGTTCGCGGTATCACCACGGTGGTGCGAGAGCGACACGACGGACGAAGGGTGGGGTGATGGACCGACCGGAGATGAGCGCGCGACCCGGTGCCGACCGAGGTCACGCGCCGCAGCTCGGTGGCCCCGGCGGCGGCCAGGGCCGAGGTTCGGCTTCCGAGGACTACCACGGTGATTGGGTCGACTGGGTCGACCGACTACCCGCCGCCGCGCACCGTGCCCCCGCGCATGACGTCGAAGCCGAGGACTACGCGCAACCGCAGGTTTACGCACGCCGCGAGGACTACCCCACCGAGCAGGACGCGGCACAGTACCGCGACGAGTTCCACGGTCTGCTCGATCGCTCGCGACCGGCGAACCCGTTGCGGCGCTGGCTGGTTCCCGCTGCCGCTGCGGTCGGAATCGCCCTGCTGGTCGGGGTCGGCGTCGCACTGCTCGGGCGCGGCGAGGCGCCGGGCACCGACGGCACCTCCGGCCCACCCGATATCGCCGCACCACCGATCGAGACCCCCGGCTCGACCTGTCCGACACAGCAGGCGGGCAATCAGATCCAAGGCAACGGCGAGGGCGGCTTCGACACCGGCCCCGCCGTGATCTTCGCCTTCCAGCACGCGTACTACGTGGCACGCTCCGCCGAACAGGTCCGCGCGACCACCACCCAGGACGCCTCGGTCGAAACCCCCGAGGCCATCCAAAACGGCATCGACAGCATTCCCTCGGGCACCAGCTACTGCGTCTCGGTGACCCCCGGCGCCTTCGCGGGCCAGTACACCGTCGTCGTCACCGAATTCCGCCCCAACCAGCCGCCAACCCCCTACAACCCGCAGATCGTCACCACGATCCGCGAGGGCGGACGCACCCTGATCAGCGCGATCGGGCAGGGCTGAGCGACACGCGCCGCGCAACGTCGAATCGCCGCGCGCGGCAATTCGACACCGATGCCAGGGAACCAATTGCCGGCAACGCGCCATCGTCGCGTGCCGAGGACCGAATCGGTTCTCCCACGACAAGCCGCACCAGTTCGGCGAGCTACCGTGACGCCACCGGCACGACCAGCCTGCCGTCGACGCGTCGCGGAATCTCGTCGAAATCGTCGCGCAATTCCACCGGCAATATGTACTGCGGCGCATCCTGCCAGGCGACCGGGCGCAGGAACCGCCGGATCGCTGAGGTGCCGACCGACGTGTGCAGCGTGTTGGTGGCAGGCCATGGGCCGCCGTGGTGCTGAGCGTGACTCACCGCCACGCCGGTGGGAAAGCCACCGTAGAGCAGCCTTCCGGCCTTGGGTTGCACAAGGCCGGTGAGCCGGGCGGTTTCTTCCGGGTCGTCGGCGTGAATCGTCGCGGTCAGCGAGGCGGGGAGGCAGGTGAGCGCCGCGTCGAGCTCGGCGGTACCCGAGTAGCGGACGATCACCGCTACCGGACCGAAACATTCCACCGTCAGCTGTGCGTTCAAGTCCGTGGCCGAACTTTCCAGCAGTAACGCACCGGTATCGCCAGGCACTTCGGCCACGACCCGCGCGGCGGTGCGCAACGCCGCGGTCCCCGCGACGTAGGACTCGCGGATCCGGTGGTTGAGCAGGTCGGTCGGCGCGACCTTCAGCAGGGCCTCCCCCGCCGCTGCCACCAGCCGGTCGCCCCCGGAACCCGTTGGCGCGAACAACAATCCGGGCTTGGTGCATAGCTGACCGGCCGATCCGGTGACCGAAGCCGCGAAACCGACGCCGATCGATTCGGCGCGGTCGGCGGCGGCTTCGGCGGTCACCACCACCGGGTTCAGACTCGCCAGCTCGCCGTAGAACGGGATCGGGTCCGCTCGACGCTGGATGATCTCCAGCAGCGCCCGCCCACCACCGAGCGATCCGGTGAATCCCACCGCGGTGATCGCGGGATGCGCGACCAGCTCCCCACCGGCCGCGCGGCCGAATACCGCGTCCACGACGCCTTCCCGAGCCACCGAGCGCAACGCGTCGAGACACCGTAGCGAGGTCTTCGGATGGGATTCGTGCACCTTCAGCACCACCGGGCACCCGGCCGCGAGCGCCGAGGCGGTGTCGCCGCCGGGCACCGAGAACGCCAACGGGAAGTTACTCGCGCCGAACACCGCGACCGGTCCGGTCGGGACGAGCATTCGCCGCAGGTCGGGGCGCGGTCCCATCGGCGTATCCCCCGCCGAATCGAGCGTTGCTTCCAAATACGACCCCTCACCGAGGGTCTCGGCGAACAACCGCAGCTGATAGCAGGTGCGCACGAGCTCTCCCGACAGTCTTTTCGCGGTCAGCGCGGTCTCCGCGACGGCTGTGGCGACGATGCCGTCACCGTCGAGCTCCAACGCGGAAGCCATGTCGCGCAGCATGTTCGCGCGGCCTGCGCGGCCCAGCTCGGCGAGCGTGGTCGTCGCGGCGACGGCGGCGGCCACGATCTGCGCCAGCTCGACTGTCGAGGTGTCCTCGATCGTTGAAGTCATGAGGAGATGGTCCTTTCCGGATCGGCGGGTGTGGTCGGATCGGCTGCCGCGCTCGACTGCGCGGTGCGCGCCCCGGAGGAATAGCGCAGTAGCGCACACCCGAGGAGCGCGACAACGCAGACCGCCGCGACCACGAGCAGCCCGATACTCACACTGCCCGTGTGTTTTTCGACCTGACCGAGGAGATTCGGGGCGACGAAACCACCCAGGTTGCCCACCGAGTTGATCAAGGCGATCCCCGGCGCGGCCAGTGCGCCCACCAGATACTGCTGCGGGATAACAAAGAACGACGACGCGGCGACCTTGAATCCGACCGTCGCCACGATCATCATCACCACCGCGAACACCGCCCCGGCGAGCGCCGCGACCGCGAGACCGAGCGCCGCGAGCACGAACCCGGAGGCCAGGACCGTGCGGCGCAGGCCGGTGCGGTCGGAGATCCGACCCGCGATCAGGATGGCGACGAATGCGGCGACAAACGGGATCACCGACACCAGCCCGACGGTGAAGTCGCTGAGCCCCCCGATCTCGCGGACGAAGTCGGGCAGCCAGAACGTCACCGAATATTGCGCCAGCTGAGCGGCGAAGTAGACGAAGCAGAACAGCAACATCTGCGGATCACGCAGCAGCGCCCACCGAGACGGCGACTGCCCGTGATTCGCGGCGGCACGCTCCACTTCCTCGGTGGCCAACCGCTGCTTCAGTGCCGCCTTCTCCTGGTCCGACAGCCACGCGGCGTCGTCGGGCCGAGATTCCAGTCGCACCCAGACCAGCGCGCCGATCAGCACCGCGGCCAGACCCTCGACCAGAAACATCCACTGCCAACCGCGCAGCCCGAGCAGATCGTGCATGCCGAGCAACGCACCCGACATCGGACCCGCGATCACGGCCGCGATGGCCGAGGACGAATACAGAGCCGCGTTGGCGCGACCGCGAATGGCATTGGGAAACCACTGCGTGAAGTAGAAGATCACGCCGGCGAAGAATCCCGCTTCCGCGGCGCCGAGTGCCAATCGGAGCACGTAGAAGATGATCTCGTTGTGCGCGAACATCATCAGTGCCGACACCAGGCCCCAGGTGATCATGATCCTGGTCAGCCAGAATTTCGCGCCGCAACGTTCGAGCATGATGTTGCTCGGGACCTCGAGGATCGCGTAGGCCACGAAGAACAGTCCCGCGCCGAGGCCGTATGCCGCCGGGCCGATGCCCGAATCGGTTTCCAACGCGTCTTTCGCGTACCCGATATTGACGCGATCGATGTAGTTGGCGACGAACATGAGCATGACCAGCGGAACAAGACGCCGAAAGGCCTTCGAGGTGGCCGCGGTCAGCGCGGGGGGATCCGGGACAACGACCGGTGGTGAGTGCGTCATTGCACCTGCCTTACGAAGAGAGGAAGCAGAACCGCCGAGCGAGCGCGGGCGGCGAAAACGGGGTTACTTGGTGATGGAAACGCTTGCGGTCGTGCGCTTTTCGATGAGCTCGGCGTCGTATGTCACGCCGATGCCATGCCCGGTCGGAACCGGGAGGGTGCCGTCGGCGCCGATCGCGGCGTAGGCGTCGGAGTAACCGCAGGTGTAGATCTCCGGCGACGGGTCGGCCAGGTGCGGCGACACATTGGCGACCTCGTACATCGACGTCGCCTGCATCGACGCCACCAGGTGGCGGTGGATCGGGCTCGGCCCGTGCACCTCGACGTTCACCCCGAGCGCTTCGGCGAAACGAATCGTCTTGAGACAACCGGTGATTCCGAGATCGAAGTGTGAATCGACCCGCAGCAGGTCGGTGCCGCCAGCGAGCAGGAAGTCCGCCTTCGCCTCCGGCCCCGCCACGTGCTCGGATTGCAGGATCGGAATATCGAGCGCGTCCCGCAGCTGCTTGTGTGCGAAGGCGCTGATGCCGAGCGGACGCAGCGGATCCTCATACCACCGGAAACCCGCGTCTTGACATGCTTTCCCGACGAACAGCGCGTCCGACACCGAGTCGAACACGCAGGCAGGGTCGAGCATCAGATCCACCCGATCGCCGAGTTGCTCGCGCAGGTAGCTGACGTTGTCGGCTTCTTCCCACTTGTCGCCTTCGTGCCAGCTGTGCATCTTGAAGCCGGTCCAGCCGAGTTCGCGGAGTTCACCGAAGAATTCGGCGACGGCGTGCTTGTCGGTCAGGCTGCCCGCACGGTCACCGTTGACACTGGAGGCGTAGGCGCGCACGCGCACGCGCCCGCCGCCGAGCAATTCGGTGAGCGAGGCGCCGTAGACCTTGCCCGCGAGGTCCCACAGGGCGTTGTCCAGGAAGCACAGACCGTAGGAGTGCGCGGGCCGCGACAGCCGACGACCCACCCGCAGGATCTGTTCGCGTGCGTGCCACGGCCGCCCGATCGCGACCCTGGCGACATCGGCGGCCTGCTGCGCCGAACCGTTGACGGCGTGATTGGCGTACTCGCCGACGTGCCCGTCCTCGGTGTGCACCCGGACCATGAGCACGGCACGCGTGCCGACAACACCTGGCTGGTAATACCACGACCCCGCGCGCGCGTCGACATCGAAAGTGCGCGTGTAGTTGGGGGTTTCGACGTCGAACTCGATAACGTCGACCTTCTCGATGATGCTGCTCACCGCAGGGTTCCTTTCGATGGCGAAACGCGAGGGGCCGCGCTTCGGTTCGGTGCTCGGAGTCAGCGCGCGTTCAACGCGGCGAGGATCTTCGAGACTTGTTCGCGGCATTCGGGGTCCAACCGCGAGGCCGGTGGCCGTACGTCGGCGCTGCCGAAGCCCAGCTGATGCAGCGCTTCCTTGATCACGCTGACGTTGTCCGCGCCGTCGCGGGCCAGGCGTAGCTCCTCGAACTCGCGGACGGTGTCCCATACCCGCATGGCCGCACCGAAGTCGCCGACGGTCAGCGCGGCGTGCATGCGCAGCGAAAGCTCGGGGGCGACGCTGGCGAGACCGGAGGTGAAACCGGTGGCGCCGACCGCCGCGTAGCCAGGCGCGGACAGTTCCGCCAGGCCCGCGATCCAGGTGAAGCGGTCCACACCCGCCGCACGGGCGACGGTGGCGAAGCGGACCGGGTCGGGCACGGCGTATTTGACGGCGAGCACGTTGGGGCAGGCGTCGGCGAGCGCGCCGAAGTCGTCGGCGGTGATTCGCGTGTTGCGGACATACGGAATCACGCCGACGTCGGGAAGGGCGGCGGCGATGGCCCGGTGGTAGTCGACCCAGCCCGCACGCGAAACATACGGGTGCACCGGTTGATGCACCATGATCGCGGCGGCGCCGCGGTCACGGGCGTACTCGGCACTGTCGATCGCGGTCGCGACATCGAAACCAACGCCCGCGACCAGCAGCGTCTCCTCGGGCTTCGCCTCGGCGACGAGATCGACCAGCGTGCGGGTCTCGGCCGACGCGAGGGCGTAGAACTCGCCGGTATTGCCGTTCACGGTGAGCACGGAAATGCCGCCGTCGGTCAGGCGGCCGACGACGCGTTCGAGGGTCGGCGCGTCGATTGTGTTGTCGTCGGTGAACGGCGTCGGGGTGATCGCGACGACACTGGCCAGGCGTGATCCGACTTCGTCGAGGTCCATATCTCTCCTTTGTTCGGGCAGGGGTCATCGCCGCCGCGGCATGAGCACACGGCGCGAGGGTGGTGCGGGGTTGGTCGAGTCAGCCTGCGGCGGAATCGCTTTCGGCTGGTTCGGCGTGGCCGAGGTGCGGGATCACGCGTTCGATGAACCCGCTGATGTGGTTGTGCAGCGCCGAGGCGGCGGCAATCGCGCTCCCGGATTCGGCAGCGGCCAAGATGTCGCGGTGCTCCTGCGCTTCCACGCGCCAACCACCCGAGGCGCGCCACCCGGACACACTGATCAACGCGGCCTGGTCCTTCAACCCATCGAGGGTGTCGACCAGCAGCTCGTTTCCGCAGTGGAGGTAGAGCGAGCGGTGGAAGTCGCGATTGGCGAGGCTCATCTCGGCGGTGTCACCCGCCTCGCCCGCCGCGAGCGCGCGGTCGAGCGCTTGGGCCGCCGCGCTGACATCGGTGTATTTGGCGACTGCCCGCCGCACCGCCTCCGGTTCCAGCAGCAATCGAAGGTCATATATGGCGGAAGCGGATTCGGCGTCGAGTTCGCGGACGATCGCGCCCTTGTACCGCGTCAACGAGACCAGTCCCGAACCTACGAGCGCCTTCAGCGCCTCGCGCACCGGCGTCTTGGACATTCCGAGCGTCTCGGCGATCTCCTCTTCAACCAGCTGCTGACCAGGCGATAAGCGACCGGTCAGGATGCTGCGACGGATGACAGCCAGTGCGCGGTCGGTCCGGTTCGCCAGCGGGTCGATATCGACGTTGACCAAGGACAACCGCAACGCTGCACGATCCATGAGGTTCCCTTCGTTAATATATGAGATATGACTGTAACGGACGTGTCATCTCCGGTCAAGAGTTCAAGAGAGAGCGATTTCTGGCCGTGCCATCGCGCATTGAAGACGACTCCTTCGAGGAATTATGCGACTTGACCAGGGGAGCCACCCGGATTCAGTCAGGTGCTGCCGTCCAGGACTCCATCGAGTTTTCGGTCAGGCACGACGAAAAATTGGCGGTCGTTTCATATATGAAAACCAGGTGGAGCGCTTGGACACCGAGCGTCACCGCGTACCACGGCAAGCACCTGTCGTCGTGTACTGCCTTCGGGTGGCAATGCGAAGAGCCTGCACAAAGTAGGATCCATCGACGAAGTCGGTCGCTAGCTGCGGGTTCGGTACAGGACTAGGCAATCTGACGTACCCACCAGCGTCTTACCGGCCAGTCGGCACGCGGTTGTCGGTGGACGACTCGGCCACGCCGGACGCACACATCGCAACGGCATCCGCCGAAACCCGATCCGCACCTGGTGTTTCCTGGTCGCACCGATGTGCCGTGTGCGTACATCGATAACAGCCCGCCCACCTACGCCGTCATGGGTGTTCATGCCCCAGAGCAACAGTTGCTCACCAGACGCCGCGCGCCTGCAATTCGTCCACGATCGGCGGGTAGTCACGCCGGATCACCGACCCGATCACATTGCGCGGCAAGGCCACCAACTCGCCGACCAGGGTGGGCTTGTCCCACAGGGACTTCGGCGGTTGGTCGGCCTGGACGACGGGTTGCCCGAGGATTTCCCGGAGAGTGGTGCCAGCGCAGGCATAGACATCGGCCAGGAATTCGGTGGTGGTTCCCGCTGCGGGGTCGAGGAAGTCGGTGAGGTGGATGGTCACCTGATGGATCCGGTCGCCGTCGAGCTCGAAGCGCGCCAACGGCTTGTCCAGCTGGGCGTTGGTCGTCATGACGATCGTCGTCTCGGTGCCGAATTCCGCGGGCTCCCACCCGACGACCCTGCGGAACCTATCCACGTCCTCGGCCGACCAGGTCCAGTCGAATTCGCTGGCAGCTCGGAAGAACTCGGCCGCCGTCTCGACGTCGACCCTGGGGTCACCGCTCACTTCCCGACCTCCACACCGCGCACGGCCATTGCCGCAGGCAGCCTACCGCAAGCCGCCGACCTGGGCCGGACACCGACCGTGCCCGAACGAGCCCGCACCATGGGCGTCGTAGCGGGCGAAACGGTGATCGGCTAGTGTCCGGTCGAAAAGTGCCGAGCCGGGAGGCGACAACTTGTCCGAGCAGCGTAGGAGACAGCGCAGTACCGCCGCGCACGATCCGCGGCTGGTCACGCGACCCGAAGACGCCGAAGCAGCCGCGGCGGCCGCGGGACTCGGCGAGCGTCGCCGTAGTTTCGGCCCACACCCGCACAACTGGCCGCGCGTACACCGATTCGGTTTCCTCGCACTCGCGTTCGCCGCATTGGCGATCATTGGGGTGGTTGTCGGCTCGCCCACGATCTTCGTCATCATCCTCGGCGTGGTGGTGTTCGCGTGCCTCGTCGGCTGGGCACTGACCGTGACGAAAGCGCTGCGCCTGACCAACGGCATCGAACGACTCGACCTCTACGACGGCGGACTCACCGCGGCCTTCGACGGACAACTGCGGGTCGTGCGCTACGACGCGACCACCATGACGCAGGACGTCGTCCGCCACATCCGCAACGGCAGGCACACCCACACCACCTACGGCTACACGCTCACCGATATCGCGGGCGAACGATTCGCGCTACGTGGCGGATTCGCCAACCCCACCGAATGGGGGCCCGCCATCCAGGACGCCGTCGCCGACATCCGACTCCCCCAGGCCTACGGCGTACTCCAGTCCGGCGGCCGCCTCGACTTCGGCGACCTCTGGATCTCGGCCGTCGAGATCGGCTCGGCCCGCCAGACGATCGCGTGGGAACAGGTCGAATTGATCACCACCGATCGCGGACCGGTCACCGTGCTGGTGGCCGGTCAGTGGCACGAGTTGAGCCCGACCGTGGTCCGCGATATCCCGGATTTCCCGATCTTCCACACCCTCGCCGAACACCTGCGGCGCACGCACACCCGCGTGTAGCGAGTCCCGCGCGCGCCGCGGCGGTCTCAGACCGAACGCCGGTTCTCCGCCGCCTCGATGACATGGCGCATGAGCAGCGCGGTGGTCACCGGACCGATACCGCCGGGGACCGGGGTGAGCGCGGAAGCCTTGCCGCGCACCGAGTCCGCGTCCACGTCGCCCACGATACCGCCGTCGGCGGATTCGTTGGTCCCGACGTCGACGACGACGGCGCCCTCGCGAACGTGCTCGCCGGTCACCAAACCGATCCGACCCACCGCCGCGACGACGACATCGGCGGCGGCGGTCACCGCGGGCAGGTCGACGGTGCGCGAATGACAGACCGTGACCGTGGCGTTCTGCGCCAATAGCAGCTGCGCCAGCGGCTTACCCACCACATTGGATCGCCCCACCACCGCGACATGCCGACCCGACAACGGGATTTCGTGGTGGGTGAGCACCTCGACCACCGCCTGCGCGGTGGCGGGCGCGAAACCGGGCAGTCCCGCGGCCAGTAGGCCGAGCGACAGCGGACTGACGCCGTCGACGTCCTTGGCCGCGGCGATCGCCGGACTCACCTGCTCGAGGGTGACGCCCGAGGGCAACGGCGTCTGCACCATGATCGCGTCGATCGCGGTGTCGGCGCTGCGGGCGGTGAGCTCGGCGCGAATGGCGGCGACGTCGGCGTCCGCGCCGAGATCGACCGTCTCGCAGACGATGCCGAGACGTTCGGCGGCCTTACGCAACGAGTTCACGTACCAGGCGCTGGCGGGGTCGTCGTTGGCGACGACCAACGCGAGGCGGGCGGGCGCGTCACCGAGTGCGCCGGCGCGCAGCTTGGTGTCGGCATTGACGGCGGCGGCGAGTTCCTTGCCGGACAGCGAAACGGTATCCACGGTGGCACACCCTATCGCCGTCGTGGCACGAACACGCCAGCGCGCCCTGCGAACTGCGGCGTCACCTCCGACACGCGGCAGCGCGGTAGCGAACGCGCGTCGGGGTCCGTGATATCGGCCGGTACCGCCCGTATGGTGGGTGTGCTTGCCACCAGCTAACTCCCAGCACGTACCGCGCCCGTCTCTACGGAAAGGTGTCGACTGAAGTGAAGATCTCGAGGCATTGGAAGAAATGGATCGCCATCCCGTTCGCGGCGATGGTGCTCACCGGACTCGCCGGTATCCCCGCCAACGCGGCGGACACGAAGGATCTCTACAACTCCGCGCAGAACCACTTCACCTATGGTGATGACGTCGCAGGACGTGCCGACCTGCGCGAACTGCTCAGCCAGGACCCCAACGACGCCGAAGCGCTGTCGCTGCAAGCCATCTGGTCGAGTTACGCCGACGACCAGCCCGCCTACGGCGCCGCGATCGGGCGGCTGCGCGCCGTCGACCCGCCGCTGGCACAGGGCACCGAGAACGTGCTCGGCGCCATCAACGTCGCGGTCGGCACGCTACCCAATCCGCTGCCAGCCCTGGTCGGTCCGCAAACCGGCATCGTGGTCCTCGGCTACGGCCTGCTGCCCGATGGTGCGTTGCGTCCCGAACTGGTGAATCGGCTGACGGCGGCGTGGTTCCAGGCCATCGCCTCCCCGCTGTCACCGATCGTGCTGACCGGTGGAAACCCGGTGAACGGTGTCTCCGAAGCCGACGCGATGGCCGGGTGGCTGATCGGTCGCGGCGTACCCGCCTCGCGGATCCGGGTGGAGAACCGTGCCGGATCCACGGTGCAGAACGCGCTGTTCAGCACCCAGATCCTGCGTGACTCCGGGGTGTTCAGCACGGTGGTGGTGACCTCACCCAACCACATTCGCCGGGCGGTCGCCGACTTCATCATCGCGGGAACGCAGGTCGTCGGCGCGACGACCTCCTTGGATGAATTGGTGTCGCAACTCCCGCCGCCGTCGCGCGCCGCGCAGCGCAATATCTACGTCGACGCCACGCGCACATTCCAACTGCCTGTCACACGCTGAGCTGGTGCCTCGGGGCCGGCCCTTCGCCAGGGACCGGTCCCGACCACGTTTCGTGCCCTTGACTTACCTGGTCCACGGGCTCGGCAGGCACGCCGATGAGGCACTGCGCCAACGGTTTCGGGGTCCTTGGCACTGCCGACGGCGAGGGCGGCGCGGGCGGCGCGGGCGGCGCGGGCGGCGCGGGCGGCGCGGGCGGCGCGGGCGGCGCGGGCGACGGCCTGGTCGACCCAGGTCATGAGGAGCTTGTCCACCGAACCTTCCGGACCGTGTGAGACCCCATCCGACAGCCGACGCCGCACGTGCAGCCGCAAAATCTCGGTCCGCACGGTGGCCATAGCCAGTTCGGCCGGGACTCCGATGTCGCCGACTGGTGCCTGGCGCCGACGGCGAGTTCGCTCCCCGGATCGAGCGTGACGCGACCGGGTGCGCGTACGGAAGTGCGCGCGGGCTTGTTCGGCCGGGCAGAAACCGGCGGGGAGAAAATCGCTTGCGCGCGGCGAGCACAGCGGCAGGATGTGGGGGTGGTGGTGACGAGGGAGTCCGTGGTCGTGGACAGGCTGCGTGCGGCGGGATGCGTGTTCGCCGAGGACGAGGCGCGGCTGCTCATCGAGAATGCCGCCGAGACCGGGGCCGAGCTGAACGAACTCCTCGCGCAGCGCGTTTCCGGGACGCCACTGGAGTACCTACTCGGCTGGGCCGAATTTCGTGGACTGCGTGTGCGGGTGGCGCCGGGAGTGTTCGTTCCTCGGCAACGCACCGGATATCTGGTCGAGGTGGCGCGAACGCTGGCGCGGCGGGTGCCGAGTTCGCCGATCATCGTGCTCGATTTGTGTTGCGGCACGGGCGCGTTGGGGCTGGCGTTGGCGACTCAGCTGGCCGCCGAGCAGCGCGAGGTCGAGCTGACCGCCGCCGATATCGACCCCGCCGCGGTCGCGTGCGCACGCGACAATCTCGCCGAGCTGGGCGCGCGGGTGTACGAGGGTGACCTCTTCGCCGCGCTGCCAGCCGACTTCCGCAACCGCATCGACATCCTGATGTGCAACACGCCGTACGTGCCGTCGGACATGATCGCGCGGCTGCCAGCGGAGGCACGCGACCACGAACCACGCGCCGCCCTCGACGGCGGCCGCGACGGACTCGATGTCCTGCGTCGAGTCGCCGCACAGGCGCCGGCGTGGCTCGCTCCGCACGGACATCTCCTGGTCGAATCCGGACAGTCCCAAGCGGACGCCGCCGTGGCGATCCTCGACGAGCACGCCCTGCGCGGCAGCGTGCACGCCTCGGAGGAGTACTTCGCGACGGTGCTCGTCGGCACACCGAGATGACCACGCGCCCGTAGGCACGGCCGACTGGCAAGACCCGTCAGGATGTCCCGGTGACCAGGCTGAGGTCAGCACGCACCCGTGACAAGGCAGCTCGATGCCGACCTCTGGCGCGCCGGCTACTTCCGGCCGGTGAACTCGTCCATCGAGTGGTAGACGCCGACAGTGTTCAGGAACAGGTCGCGCAGCTTGATCGGCAGCACACCGGACAGCGCCTTGTTCAGCCGTGAGGTCCACGGCATGATCACCACCGGGGTGCCCTTCTTCATCGCCTGCCACGCGGTCTCGACCACGTCGTTCTGCTCGAGGATCGGGGTCAGCAGGAATCCCTTGGCGCCCTCGAACATTCCGGTATTGATATAGGTCGGGCAGACGGTGGTGACGCGCACGTGCTTGTGTCCCGCGTGTTCGAGTTCGATGCGGACCGAATCCGACCAACCGATCGCGGCCCACTTGGACCCCGCGTACACGCTCATCCTCGGGTTGGCGACCAAACCCGCGGAAGAGGCGATATTGAGTACCCGTGCCTCGCTGGTGCCACCGACCATGGCGGGCAGGAATTCCCGCGTGATGTACATGGGCGCAAGGGAATTGATCGCGATGGTCTGGTCGATATCGGCCGGGTTCTCGGTCTCCCAGAAGTAGCTGTTGCCGCGCACGATGCCCGCGTTGTTGACCAGGATGTCGATGCCGCCGGTTTCGGCGCGCACCGCGTCGGCCGCCGTGGCGACCGCGTCACGCGCGGAAACATCGACCGCGTGCGCATGGATGACACCGCCGCGACCGGTCGCCGCGGCCAGCGCGCCGAGTTCCTCGGCGGTCTGCTTCAGCGCGACTTCGTTGATGTCCCAGACCACCACGGCGGCGGCACCCTCGCGCACCGCGCGTTCGGCGAACAGTTTGCCCAGCCCCATGGCGGCACCTGTGATCAGGACCCGCTTGCCCGCGACCGTGTCCAGTTTCATCCCGTCGTCCATTCGTCGTCCCGGTCGTCATCGACCGGAGTGCCAGCACATGCGGCGACCTCTGTGGGTCGAATCTCGATCGATCCACCGAATCGCCCCTATTTAATTGAACAATGCTGTTAGATTAATATTTCCCCCGGTACCCGTGTCAAGGTGGTCGTCGTGGAACACAGCCGAGTCGAGTCCGAGTTTGTGCGGCGTCACCATGTCCGCTGACGCGTCGACATCGGCTACCACCGCACGCCGCGGTCGGCCGCCGCAGACGCCGGAACAAGCCGAGGAAGTGCGCGCCAAGATCGTCGACGCCACCGCGGCCGTGTTCACCCGCGCCGGTTCGCGCGGACTCAGCGTCGCCCAGATCATCGAGCAGGCCGGACTGGCACGGCCGACGTTCTACCGCTACTTCGGCAATGCCACCGAACCGCTGCACGTGCTGCTGGAGGCGTCCAACCAACGGCTGGTCGGCGGTATCGCCGCCGCGCTCTCGGACACCGCGCAGCCGGTGCAACTCGGCATCCACCTGATCGACGCCTACCTCGCCTGGGCCAACGGCCACGGCCCGATGCTGCGACCGCTGTTCGCCGAACTGCACGATCCGGCCTCACCGGTCTCGAGCTACCGCGAACGCGCCCTCGACGACATTCGTGACCTCGTACTCGCGACCTTCGTCACACTGCACCGCCCAGCGCCGACACCCCTCGACCTCGATGCCGCGCTGCACGTCTGCGAATACGTTGTCTACCGCGTCTCCTCGGGCACCGAACCCGGCGTGCGGCCCGACCCCGCCACGGTCGAAGCGGCACGGGGCACCATGATTCGCGTGCTGCTCACCACCCTCGGCACCAGGGCCGATCTCGAATACGCGATGACGCTGCCCGGCATCATGCGTGCGGCGGACTGAACGATCGGCTTCGACCGAGCAGCGAAACGCCTTGCCGTGCCGTCGGATTCACCCTCAATGGGGGACCGGGCGCACCGACTCCTTGGTGTCCACCTTGCGCTCCAGGTGCCGGATCAGTTCGTGCACACGCAGGTCGCGGGCCAGCCGATGATCGAGCACCACGTTGAATACGCCGCGCAACAGCGAGTAGACCTCCCACTGCGGCGGTGCCACCACGCGCGGCGCGCGTGTGGCGATCGCCTCGGCCAACGCCTGCGCCGCGTCGTACACATCCAGCCTGCCGTTGAGCGGCCACGGCAGCAGCTCGGCCATGGCGGAGCCGAGGCCGCCGTCGTCGAAGACCTCCTTGGTCATCGCGGTGTCGACGGCACCGAGATAGGCGACACCCGCCGTCGCACCCACCGCGGCCAGTTCCACGCGCAGCGCACGACCGAACTGTTCGGTGGCGGCCTTGCTCACCATGTACGCCGAGCCGGTCATCCCCGGTGTGAACGCCGCGACCGACGAGACGACCAGTACGTGACCGCGCGCCTCGATCACGTCCTCCAGCGCGGGGCGCACGGTATTGAAGACACCGGTGAGATTGATCCCGATGACACGATCGAAATCGGCGGGGCTCATCTGCCGAATCGTCGACGGCCGAGGCGCGACACCCGCGTTGGCGACCACCACGTCGATCCGCCCGAACCGCTCACGCACCTTCGCGAACGCTTCGCGCATGCCGATCCGATCGGAGACGTCGGCGCGCACCGCCAGCGCGCGCTCCCCCATCGAACGGCCGACGGTCGCGGCGGCCCGTTCGTCGATGTCGATCAGCGCCAGCAGCGCGCCCGCCCGGTAGAGCCGCTCGGCCAGCGCGCGGCCGATTCCCGCACCCGCACCGGTGATCACCACCACGCGTCCGGCGACGTCGAACTCTTCCGTGCCCGAATCGGACACTGACCTGAGCAGTTGCTTTGTCGCATCGAACGCTCGAGTCGGATCGAACGTCCGCGCCAGGTCGAACACTGAAGAGCTCATCACACCCGTACCTCATCGGAATCGGCCTCGCCGCCGTGGGTTTCGACCCTATGCGACGCCCCGACGCCGGTTCAAGACCTGGCACACCCGACGGCACCCACCTGTCTCGACGCGGGTCGATCAGGATCAGCCACCCGCGGTCCCCGCGCCCGCGCCCGCGCGCGACAAACCGCTGGCACGCAATACCCGTCGAGCGATGGCGGCCCTGATGGACTCCTCGGTGCCGAGCACGCGCACGTGAGCGCGCGCCCTCGTGATCGCGGTGTAGAGCAATTCCCTGGTGAGCAAGCTGGATTCGGGTTCGGGCAGCACCACCGAGACGGTGTCGTACTGGCTACCCTGGCTGCGGTGGATGGTCATCGCGAATACCGTCACCACGGCGGGAAACTGGGTCGGATGCACCAGGTACGGTTCGCTGCCACGTTGCAGTGCCGCGCGTAACGAGCCGTCGGGCATGCGCACCACCACCCCGGTGTCGCCGTTGTAGACGCGCGCCTCGTGGTCGTTGGCGGTGACCAACAACGGTTGCCCCGGGTACCACGGTGCCTGCGTCGAATCCGGTCCGGCGCCACCGGCAGCGGCCCACTCCGCGGCCATCCGGTCCCACCGCTCCACGCCGAACCGTCCCTGCCGATGCGCACACAACAGCCGATGGGATTCCAAGGCGCGCAAGGCGGCTGTCGCATCCCCGGCCAGCGCGGCGGTGGTCACCTCGTTCGCCGCGCGGACCACATCCGCGCGCGCCGCGGCCATCTCGTCGGGTTCGCTCAGCGACAGTTCGTCGCCGCCCGCGCGCAGCAGAGCCAAGGCGGTGTCGGCGTCGCCCGCGCGCACCGCGACGGCGAGCTCGGCGATCTTGCCGCCGAATCGCCTACCCCTGGTGAGCCGAACGATGCCGCCGCGCAGCCGAGCGCGTTCCAGGTCGGTCAGCGCGGCTTCGGGCGCCCCACCGGCGGATGTCGTGGCGGACTCCGGCGCCACGTCCTCGCCGATCACCTTCTCCAGCAGGGGGTTCGGCGCCGACTCGACCGGCGCGGCCACCAGATCGGCGAGCACCGCGCCCGCGTCCACCGAGGCCAGTTGGTCCGGGTCGCCCACCAGCACCAGGTGTGTGTCGGGCCGCAACGCCGCCAGCAGCCTGCTCATCATGGTCAGCGAAACCATGGAGGTCTCGTCGACGACGATCACGTCGAAGGGCAGCCGATTGAATTCGTGGTACCGAAACCTGGTGGTGCGCCCGCGCTGCCAGCCGAGCAGCCGGTGCAGGGTGGCCGCGCTCAATTCGGGCAGGCCGAGCGTCGGCGCCTGCTCGCGCACCGCCTCCTGCAATCGCGCCGCCGCCTTGCCCGTCGGTGCGGCCAGCGCGATACGCAGCGCGGGCAGCTTGGGATGGGCGCGACGATTGGCGTCGAGCAAAGCGATGATGCGCGCGATGGTGTGCGTTTTGCCGGTGCCCGGCCCGCCCGCGACCACCGTGGTCCAGTGCGTAGCGGCCAGGGCCGCCGCGAGCCGCTGCCGGTCCGACAGGCCGACGGGATCCGCGTCGAAGAGCCGATCCAGCTCGCGCCGAACAAGATTCGGGTCCACCACGGGGTGCTGCTGTGACCGCTCGACCAGTACCCGGCGGATCGTCTGTTCCTGCTGGTAGTAGCGGTCCAGATAGAGCAGCGGCCCCGCGTCGTCGCCGCGCCGCGCGGCCACGAGGCGGAGCGGGCGCAGTGGACCCGCTGGCCCGCCGACCACCAGCGGACTGACCCGCAGCGCGGCACTCACCAGCTCGATATCCGGCCACGGCAAGGTCTCCGGGTCGATACCCGCACCACCGTCGGGGATCTCGTCGGCCTCGATGCCGATCTCCCGCATCCGATGCAGCTCGAGGCACACCGACCCGGACCGCACCGCGCGCACGGCGAGCGCGGCCGCGAACAACACCTCCTCGGTCTGCTCACCGGCCATCCGGCCCAGCCGCAACGCGACGTGCACATCAGCGGCCGAGAGCACGCCCGCCTCGTTGAAGGTGCGCAAGAGCCCGGTCGCGCGCTGCGCCAACTGGATCGCGGTCATCGGCGCACCTGCCCAGCCAGCAACCGCGACACCGCGACCACCAGGTCGGCCGGTGGGTCCCAGGCGAACACCCCGTGCCCCCGCGGCGTACCCGGGCCGACCATGCCGCGCACGAACAAGTAGCGGGCGCCACCCAGGTGCGTCGCGGGGTCGTAGTCCGGCAGGCGCCAACGCAGATACCGGTGCAACGCCACCGAATACAGCAGCGCCTGCAACGGATAATGCGACCGCGTCATCTCCGCCGTCATCCGCTCGCCGGTGTAGTGCTCGACGGTGAGGTCGCCGGTGCCGAGCCGGTTGGTCTTGTAGTCGACCACCACGAATCGAGTCACACCGTTCTCGGTGACCCGCAGCACCGCGTCGATGCTTCCGGTCAGGTAGCCGCGCAACGGAATACCGTCCAACGCGGCAAGCTCATCGGCGTAATCGACGAGAACGTCGTCGGCGGGCAGATGCGCGCGCAGCAACTCGGCGATCGCACCGAGCGTCGCGCTCGTCGCGGCCTGCTCGTCACCACCGGCCAGCGGCAGTTCGAAATCGAGCTCGTTCAACCGATCGCCGGACGCGATGTCAGCCAGGGTGATGCCGTCGAACGGGGTGCGCAGCACCGCCGACAGCGCGGTCGCGAGTTCGGCGGGGTCCATGTCGGCCATGAGTTCGGCCACCGCCTCCGCGCAGCGCGCGTGCACCTGCGCGTCGAGATCCGTCGCGTCGGTATCGATCCGTTCCAGCACGCCGTGCACAAGGGTGCCGAATTCGGCACCGTAGGGCAATCCGTTCATCAACGACGGCTGTCCGATCGGCGCGGGCGCTTCCTCGTCGAGCGTGGGTTCCTCGGCGGGCTCGTCCAGGGGCCCCCTCGGATCGTGCTGTTCGAGTTCCGCGACCGCGGTGGGCCCGTGCGCGGCGGCGGTCAATGCCGAATACGAGGTGCGCCGCCAGTGCTGGTCGATGACGCGATCGAAGCTCGCCGCCGCGAGCGCGGTGTGACCGTCGCTCACGCGCACCCGACGCGGAACCAACTCGGCGGGTCCCGCCACTTCGGTCACCGAGATGGTGCCGCGCGCATCGTGTGCCCAGTCCCGCAGTGTCCGTGCCGCACTGTCATCGGCCGGGACAGTCGCGCGCGGTGGCACTGTCGACCCGCGATCGGGTCGACCGAAGATCATCCGGTGCAACGGTCCCGACGCGGTACCGGCCGTCGGCGCCCACCAGGCCACGACCTGACACATGGCGCGGGTCAGCGCCACATAGAGCAGCCGAAGCTCCTCCCCCGCCTCTTCGGCTTCGCTGCGCGACCTGCGCTCGGCATAGCCGGTGGCTTCCTGGCCGCCGACATCGAGGACCCGCGCACCGGACTCGTCGTGGAACAACAGCGTCGCCGGATACGGGTTCTTCGCGCTGTCCCACGCGAAAGGCAGGTAGACGAAAGGGAATTCGAGTCCCTTGCTGGCGTGCACGGTCGCGACCTGCACGGCCGCCGCGTCCCGGTCGAGGCGACGACTGCGGTCGGCGACGGCACCGGAGGCCGGATCGCGTACGCGGTCGGTGAGCCAGCGGGTCAGCGCGGTGAGCCCGAGGGATTCGGTGAGCGCGACCCGATCCAACAACTGCGCGATGTGACGCAGGTCGGTGAGCTGACGTTCCCCGTTGTCCACCGCGAGCAGCCGACGCGCAAGATCCGTTTCGGCCGAGATCTTCTCGAACACCGCCGCGAACCCCGACCGCGCGAACACCCGTGCCGCCTCGCGCAGCCGCGCACTGAGCCGGCCGACCAGATCGGCTCCGCCGCTGTCGATCTCGGCGGCGCGAACCCCGAGCAACGGCGTGCACGCCGCCAAACGGACCCGATCCGAACGATGCGGTTGTTCCAACGCCCGCAACAGCCACAGCCAGTCGGTCGCAGCACCGGTCGCGAACACGCTGGTACCACCAGCGAGCACCGACGCGACGCCGACCTTGTCCAAAGCGGTACGCACCACGTCGATTTGGGTGCGGGTTCGCACGAGCACCGCGATATCGCCCTGGCTCACGGCGCGCGCCTGCGCATGGTCGTCGCCACCGAGGGTGACCCCGGATTCCAAGAGCCGCACGATATCCGCGGCGAGATCGTCGGCGACCCTGGCGCGCATTCGCCCAACCACCGGAAAGCCGGACCTGTTCAGCGGCCCCGCACCCGTGCGCGGCAGACACCGCATGCGCAGCGGCGTGATCGCCTCGGTCGGCCCGGACAATCGCGTCCACGGTCGGGTCGCGGCGACCGGGTGCACGCCGATCTCGTGGTGGCCGAGGCTCGCACCCCCGTACAGGTGCTCGAGCGCGGCGAGCAATCCCGCGTCGCTGCGCCAGTTCGTGGTCAGTTCCTTGCGCGCGTCGGCGAGGGTGACCGCGTCCAGATAACTGAATACTTCGGCGCCTCGGAAGGCGTAGATGGCTTGCTTCGGGTCGCCCACCAGCACGAGGGTCGCGTGCCCGTGGAAGCACCGCCGCAGGATGTCCCACTGCAACGGGTCGGTGTCCTGGAACTCGTCGACCAACGCCACCCGGTGACGCTCCCGAATCCGACGGCAAGCACTCGGCCCGTGCTCGGGATCGGCGAGCACACCGTGCAGCAGAACCAACAGGTCGTCGAAGTCGCGCGCTCCGGTCAGTCGCTTCCTGCGCTCGGTTTCGGCGCGCACGGCCGTGGCGAACGCGACGCGTTCCCCCGCCGCGGACTCGCCCACCGGCACCAGTGTCGCGTGCCGATCACGCACTGCGGCCAGCGCGAGCCGGTGGGCTTCCTTCACCGAGAACGGCGGCTCGTCGCGGGCGTATCGGGTCAGATACAGGTCGTCGGCGACGGTGGTGACGAGTTCGTCCACCGACTCGACCACCCGCGCACCCGGGTCGTGCTCCCCCGCCGACCCCAATTCGTCGAGCATGCGTTGACAGAAGCTGTGCGTCGTCGCGATGGTGCCCGCGTCGAAGTCCGACAATGCCGCGAGCAATCTGCTGCGGCGCAGCAGGACCTGCGCCGCATCGGCCTGTGCCAGATGCCGGATCAGCTCGTCGGCGTGGGCGCGCGCCAGCTCGGGATCTGCCAGCCCCTCGGCCACCGCCACGAAGCGTTCGCGGGTGCGTTCACGCAGTTCCTGGGTGGCGGCGCGACTGAAGGTCACCAGGAGCAGCTCCGAGATATCGATCCCGGCCTCGGCCACATACCGCACGGCCAGGACGACGATCGCGTAGGTCTTGCCGGTTCCCGCGCTCGCCTCGAGCACCGTTGTCCCCGTTGGCAACCGGCCGTAGGGCTCGAAGCCGGTGCCGCTGCTGCCGACGCCGGTGACCTCGACGACACCGGGTGCCGTGAACGCCGCCTCGTGCACGGTCATGCCGACTCCCGCCTTTCCTCGCTCACGGTTGCCCCTGGTTTTCCGCGGCCAACATCGGTGCCCACAGCCGTCGCGCCAGCGCGCCGAAACGCGTGGTCTCGCCCGGTTCGCCCGCCTGCGCTGGCGCACGCATCAGGTCATCGAGCCGTGGCGCGGAACCGAAGACGAAGCGCAGGTGTCGATCGGTGTGATCGCCGAACGCGCCGGGACCGTTGGGGCCGCCGTTGAATTCCCGTTCGGCGGCGGTGACCGCGTCCTCGACGCTGCCACCGCGAAACCGACGTTCGGCATAGGCGGCGCTCGCGGTGGGCGCGATCGGCAGTGGCTCGACCATCCCCGCGTCACGCAAAGCCACCAACTCACGCAGAATCGCCAGCGCGGCAGGCGGTTCCGGCGCGGTCAGCTCCGAACGCCATGCCGGACGCCCGAACTGACCGCGTCCCGTGCCGACCGCACGCCACGACCTGTCCTCGGTGACCGCGAGCGCCAACACCGAAACCCACGCCGAGATCCGGTGTTTCGGCGCCAGCCGGGAAAAGGTGGTGCGCACCAGCGTTTCGCCGCGCACCTCCGGCACCGTTCCCGCGAGCCTGCGACCATTGCCGAGATCCACCGCGATATCCACCGCACGCGCCGTCCCCGTGTAATCGTCCTTCGACACCCGCACCAGCCGGTCCACCGTGTGCTCCACCTCGTCGAGCACCGCGGCACCGAAGCCGAAGGGCGGCAAGGTCCCTCGCCGCCATTCCGCGGCACGCAAAGCGGCGGGATCGGCGCCGGTGAGCCGCGCGGTGAGCAGTCGCTCGCCGAGCTCCCACTTCGCCAAGCCGTCCAACTCGATGGGCAGCCGGTCGGCGATGTCGTCGTCGTGTTCGGGAATCCGCAGGCCGAGGCGCTGCCACAGGAACGCGCGCAGCGGGTGTTCGACGAACGAGATCAGTTCGGCCAGCGCCACGTCCTGCTGGCTCATCGGCGGCAACGGCTCGGACAGGAACGCGGCCCGCACCACGGCGGGCTGTTGCGCGGCACGTGCGCCTTCGAGCGCAACCGTGTCGAAGCTGAACGGGCGCGCACCGGAAAAGTTACGAGCGTCGAAGTCCTGCAACGGATGCCGGGTAAGAACCCGATCCATTTGCGCAGGATCGACCTGCGCGCGCAGCACATCCAGCAGTTCGGCCACCGGGACGGCGGGCGGTCGCGGCGTTCCCATGACGGGATCCGCACCGGAGTAGAACACCAGCAGGCGATCGCTCGCCGCGAGCACCGCCTCCAGCAACAGCTGCCGATCCTCGCTACGCGGATCGCGTTCGCCCGCTTGCGGATCGCGCGCCAACACGTCGTCGCCGTCCACGCCACCCGCCCGGGGGAACACCTCGTCGTCCAGGCCGAGCAGAACCACCACCCGGTGCCCGACCGCGCGCATCGGCGCCAGTCCGCACACGGTCAACTCACCGGTGCGGAAGTTCGCACGCGCCGGGCTCGCCGCGAGACGCGAACGCAGCAGCACCTCGATATCCGGCAGCCGCAGGTCCACCGCGTCCGCGTGTTCGGTGGCGGTGGCCAATTCTCGACGCGCCTCGGTGCGCACCCACTCCTGCGCCCTCGGCACATCGGTCAACAGATCGAGCGCGCGGGCGAGCACCGTTGCCCACTCGTGTGCGGGCCGAGGGCCGCGCAGATCGCGCAGGCAGACCGCGAGCCGGTCGATGAATTCGGCGAACCGTCCCGCCAGGTCGACATCGTTGCTGTCGACGTCGGCGAGGGGTAGCGCGAGTGCCAACCAGTCGTCGTCGGTCTCGCCCGCGGTGACCCCGAGCAGGATGCGGTCGACCGCGGTGTTGAGGGTGTTCTGCGCGAAATCCGCCAGCCCGAAGGCTTGCCGTTGGCGCTGACCGATCCCCCAGCGCGCACCCGATTCGGCCGCCCACTCGCGCAGTCGTTCGATATCGTCGTCGTCGAATCCGCAACGGCGCCTGATCGGTTCGGCGGCGGCGAGGTCGAGCACCTGCGTGACGGTCACCCGACCGTCGGCCAGGTCAAGCAACACCCCGATCACCGCGAGCAACGGATTGGTGACCGCGCGACCCCGGTCGGCCAAGCGCACCCGCAACAGTTGCGCGGGGTGTCGCGCCGTCGTCGCCTGGTCGACCGGTTCGGTGCCGCGTTGTCCGAAGGCGGCGCGCACGAGGGGGGCGTAGGTCTCCACCTCGGGACACATGATCACCACGTCACGCGGTTGCAGGGTCTCATCGGCGGCGAACAGTCCGAGCAGACAGTCCCGCAACACCTCGACCTGCCGCGCCGCTCCGTGGCAGGCATGCAGCTGAATGCTCCCGTCGGCGCTACGCCCGCCCTCCGGCGGCCAGTGGTCGTCGCGGATGCCCGCATGCACTGCGGCGAGCAGGGTTTCGGCGTTCGCCGCGCTCGGTTTCGCCGTATCCGCTTCGGTCACCGGGTGATACGTGTCGGTCGCGGCGAGGCCAGCCAATCCGCGTTGCAGTTCGCGAACATCCCGGCCGAGCGCGCCGAGCAAAGGGTGGCGCACCAGCGCCGCGGTGGTGTCCTCGGACCGTGACCCCGCCCCGGCGGCAGCAGCGAGCGCGCGCCACAACACCGGGCTCGGATGGGTGAACCACAGGTGGATCTCGCGGTGCTCGGCGAGCGCGGACAGCACGGCGCGTTGGTCGACGGTCAATCGTGTCACCCCGAACAGCGACAGCCGCGGCGGCAACGCCACCAGGCCGGGGTCCGCGCGCAGCCGCGTACACGCCGCTGTCAATCGTTCGGCCGGACTCGCCGTGCCGATCGCGGCACGTAATCCGCGCCACAGCAGCGGCTGCCACGCCAGGTCTTCGGGGATCGCGCCGCCCGCGCCGTCGGTGTTCGCGCCGTCCGCCCACGCGGTGATCAACGCGGGACGTTGCGTCGCATAGCTTTCGAACAGGGCGATCAGGTGCGCGGCGGTGGCGTAGCGCCGTCCGATCCGATGTTCGTTCTCCCCATGCCCATTCGCGCCGAGCGCGCCGAGATGTCTGGCGAGCACCCCGGCCCACGGCTGACCCACCGCGTCATCGAGCACCCGCAGCATGGTCCACACCGCGCGCGCGGAATCCCACGGGTCCTGCTCCGGCGCGCGGGCATCGGCCGCCGCGAGCGCGTCCGCGACCAGTGCCGCGGGCGAGGGGAATTCGATATTGGCCGCGATACCGTCGGCGCCGTCGGCCGCACCGAGCATCGTCGACAACCGCTGGGTGAGCCAGCGCTGCACCCCTTTGGCCTGCACCGCCACCACTTCCGCCGCGAACGGGTCGGCCAGCGGTACGCCGAGCTGCGCGGCCAAGACCTCGACCAAGGTGTCGGCGCGCTCGGCGCGGTGGATGTGCAGCGGCATCTCCACCCCCTCGGTCGGTGCGCTCGCCTGCCTTCGGCGCTTGTGCGTGGTGTCGCACGTTTATACGCCCAGCGACACTACGGCAACGCCACCACCCCCGATCCACGCCGACGTGAAATAGACCACATATGCGGAAATTCGCCCGCCGTGTCAGCGCCGATCCGCGCACGGGGTGTGCCACAGTGCTCAGCCAGGGGGTGCTCGACGGCGACGACATCGCCGAGAGCTGCACGGAAAGGCTGGTTTCGCGTTCATGGGTGCGATGGTGATTCCCCTGATACCACGCGGCGGGTTCACGGTCCGTCGAGTCGGTGACTCCTGGGAGCTCGTCAACTCGCGCGGCTACGGCCGCACGGTGGTGCTACAGACCTGGCCCCGCGAGGAACACACCACCGCCTTCGAGCACTGCTACCGCCTCAACGGCCGCACCGTAGAAGAATTGCGCGCGGCCTTCCGCTGACCGCGCCGCCGCGCACGCGCCGACGGTTGCTCACCGCACGCCCAGACCGTTCATCGCACCGCGATCGCGCGCCGACCTCGCCGTTGACCAGCACCGACCGCGATGCCAAATCTTCGCCGCCGCCACCCAACTCGGGTCAAAACAGCAAATCCGCTGTGCCGCAATGGTTCAACCGATCCCCTATCCGACCCCCAACCTCCCGCTCCTGACGTGCATCCGCGCCGACGATGTGCGATCGTGTTCCCTCGTGCGTTACCCCTCGCCGGCCCTACAGGCCGTACCCCGCGTCGCAGCCACCGCCGTTGCCGTCGCCGCTGCGGCGATTCTCCTGCCGAGCGCGCCGAGCGCTGTCCCCCACGCCTCCGCGCTGCCGATAGCGCATACCCAAGGAAGCATTTCCGGTTTCGACGGCGACATGAGCAGCCGCATCGACCAGGTCGACGCGTATCTCCAGGATCGCCCCGGCGTCACCGGCTACATCGTGCGTGACCGGGTCACCGGCGGGTTCTACGCCAACGAGAACGCCGAGAACCCCGTCTGGACGGCCTCGACGATCAAGCTCGCCATCGCGGTCGACCTGCTCAATCGGGCACGCGTCGGCGCGATCGGCTTGCCGCCCGAAGACCGAGGACTGCTCGAGTCGATGCTGGCCACCTCCAACGACGCGGCCACCGACCAACTCTGGCTGAAGTACGGCGGCCTCGATCGCATGGCGTTCAACAATGCCTTCCGCAATTTCGGCATGACCAGCCTGGTCCCGCAGCCGACCAGTTCCGCGTTGTTCCCCGACTGGTCGTTCCAGCAGTGCACGCCCGCCGACCTCGATCGGCTGATGGATTACGCACTCACCCAGATGCATCCGGACGACCGCAACTACCTGCTCGACCGGATGCGCAAGGTCGACTTCAACCAGCACTGGGGTGTCTGGGGCGCGGGTTCGGACCAGCGGCCAGGCCTGAAGAACGGCTGGTCCGAGGAGCAAGGTGGCTGGGTGGTGAACTCGGTCGGATTCGCGGGACCCGATGAGCGCTACACCCTGTCGATCATGAGCTCGCTCGGCGAGGATGGTGGCTACACCGAAGGCTCGGAGACCGACACCAAGGTCGCCGAAATGCTGTTCGCGGGACGCTGATTCACCGAAGGCAGCCGCGTGTGTCGCGGCTGCCTTACTTTTCGCGACGCCGCAACAGCATGGGTGCGTTGTCGGTTGGTGTCGTCATCGGCGCGTAACGCAGGGGAATTCGGTAGGTTTCCGGGATTTCCCAGGTGTAGTCGCGCACGAGGGTCGCGACCGCTGCCTTCACCTGCGCGGTGGCCACATGGACGCCGAGGCACCGGTGCGCACCCGCCCCGAACGGCAACCACGCGAATCGGCGCGAGCGGTCCTCGGGGGCGCCGGTGTCGAATCGGTGCGGGTCGAACACCTCCGGCCGAGCCCACACCTCGGGCAACAGGTGACCGACCTGATAGGCGAGATCCACCGGCGTTCCCGCCGGGACATGCCGACCGAGAATCTCGGTGTCGCGCACCGCACGACGCGACAGCCACGAAACCGGTGGCATCAGACGCAGGCTCTCCTTGACCACCGAGTCCAGAGTCGGCATGCGATCGAGGTCGGGCGTGCCGCCGACCGCATCCGCCTCCGCGCGCACCCTTTCCTGCCAGTCCGGATGTTTGCCCAGGTAATAGGCGACAGCCGTGAGGGCAGTCGGCGTCGTGGTCATGGCGGATACGAGCAGAAAGATCAGGTGTCCGAGCACGTCGGCGTCGCCGAAGACGCCGTGCTCATCGCTGCGTGCGTGACACAGTCCCGAAAACACGTCGTCGGTCGCCGCGCGTCGCTTCCGTGGCAGCAGCGTCGCGCAGTACTGCTCGAGCACCCGTCTGCCCCGCACCCGTGCCCGTCGACCGCCCGAAGTCCGGTCGGACCCGAAGGCGCACGCTCCCACCGCGGCGGCTAGTCGGTCACGGTCACGACCCGGGTCGACGCCGAGCAACGACGCGAACGCGAGTTCCAGCACGAGTTCGCGGGCCGAGGCGAAGACCGGCACCGGTCGATTCGCCCGCTGCCGCGGTGGAACCCATTGTCCGACAGCATCTTCGACCACAGCGGCAGCCATATACCCGGCGAGCCGTTCGACGGTGAACACCTGACGCATGATCGCCCGGTGAAACCGGTGCTCGTCGAATTCCAGCAGGCCGAGCCCCCGCCGCAACACCTGACGGTCACCGGGGGAAACCTCTTGCCCGAAGTCACGCCGCTGCTGCTGGAGTACCTGCTCGATCGCTTCGGGTCCCGCCACCAGGACGCGCTGCTCGCCGCGCACCACGTGCAACGACACCGGCCCTTCGGCACGATAGCGGCCCAGCAATTCGGCGGGGCCCCAGCGCGCGTACTGCCACGTCCTCCCCACGTGTGGGAGCCCGATGTCACCGAACACGGCGCCCGCGTCGCGATCGGGCGGCGGGGGTGCGAGCCGACGACGGCGCGCGGGTACCCGCCGCAACACGTCGTCGAGGAGCCGATCGGCGATCGCATGGTCGACGGGCACGCCGGAGAAATCCGCGCCGGACCCCGCGTTTCGCACCGAGTTTCCGGCTACCACGCTGGGCTTTCGGCCGTCGAAGCTCCGACCGGCGACCATGCCACACCTCCCTGTGTGAGGCCATCGATCCTACGGCGGTCGCCGCGTCGTTCCCGGCACTTCGGCGCATCACCCGCCCTCGTGTCCGTTCGTGTCTAGCGACCGGTACAACCCACACGACACCGAAACGGGCATCTCGCCGTGACGCCGAGAATCGACCCGACTACGGTTGTGCGTGGCCAGCAACCGTTCGCGGGGGACGAACCCCAGGTCTGTCGAGGAGCACGACAATGAGCACTGAGTCTGTCGAGAACCGTCGTCACCAGGTGGTGGTGATCGGCTCCGGGTTCGGCGGCTTGTTCGGCACCAAGCACCTCAAGAACGCCGACGTCGACGTCACCCTGATCTCCAAGACCTCGACGCACCTCTTCCAGCCGCTGCTCTACCAGGTGGCGACGGGAATCCTCTCGGTCGGCGAGATCGCGCCCGCCACCCGGCTGGTGCTGCGCAAGCAGCGCAACGCGCGGGTACTGCTCGGTGAGGTCACCGACATCGACCTCACCGCGAAGACGGTCTCCTCCCGCCTGCTGACCCAGGACGCGGTCACCCACTTCGACAGCCTGATCGTCGCGACGGGCGCGCAGCAGTCGTACTTCGGCAACGACCAGTTCGCGACCTACGCACCCGGCATGAAGACCATCGACGACGCGCTCGAGCTGCGCGGCCGGATCCTCGGCGCCTTCGAGCAGGCCGAGGTCGCCGAAACCCAGGAGGAGCGCGACCGACTACTCACCTTCGTCATCGTCGGCGCAGGGCCCACCGGCGTCGAATTGGCAGGGCAGATCGCCGAACTCGCCGACCGCACGCTGGAAGGCACCTTCCACAACATCGATCCGAGGGACGCCAGGGTCGTGCTGCTCGAGGGCGCGGGCGCGGTGCTCGGCCCCATGGGCCCCAAGCTCGGCGGTAAGGCCGAACGTCGGCTGGAACGAATGGGCGTGGAAATCCAGCTCAACGCGATGGTGATCGACGTCGATGCCTTCGGCGTCACCGTCAAGGACAGCGACGGCACCGTGCGGCGCATCGAGTCGGCCTGCAAGGTGTGGTCGGCGGGTGTGCAGGCCAGCCCGCTGGGCAAGCAGCTCGCCGAGCAGTCCGACGGCACCGAGGTCGACCGCGCCGGTCGTGTGGTGGTCGAGCCGGATCTCACGATCAAGGGTCACCCGAACGTTTTCGTGGTCGGCGACCTGATGTCGGTGCCGAACGTGCCCGGCCAGGCCCAAGGCGCGATCCAAGGCTCCACCTACGCGGCCAAGCAGATCACCGCGAGCCTGAAAGGCCAAGCGCCGCAAGAGCGCAAGCCGTTCAAGTACTTCAACAAGGGCAGCATGGCCACCGTGTCGCGGTTCAGTGCGGTGTGCCAGGTGGGCAAGCTGGAGTTCGGCGGATTCATCGCCTGGCTCGCCTGGCTGGCACTGCACCTGTACTACCTGGTGGGCTACCGCAGCCGCATCATCACCGTCATCCAATGGTTCGTGACGTTCCTCGGGCGCAGCCGCGGCCAGATGGCCGCCACGGAGCAGTGGGTCTTCGCGCGCCTCGCACTGGAGGCGATCGGCACCCGGGACAACGCCGACGACGACGCGCTCAACGCCTCACGCGGTGTACGAGCGACACCGGCGACGAACGGCAAGGCCGAGAAATCCGCCGAGGCAGCGACTCCCGTTGCCGAGGGCGACGAAGGCTCGCCCGTCGACAAGGGAGCCGAGTCCGCGCCCGCCGACAAGGGCACGAAGGACGACGAGCCGGTGGGCAACGAGCGCGAAGCAGGCTGACCCCCTGCGGGGCAGCAGGGCAAGACCGCACCCCTGCTCAGCCGTTCCGTGACCGCTGTTCCCCCTACTCGACGGCAGTCTTCCTGAACCGATCCGACGGCGCCGCGATCAAGACGATCACCGTCATCGCCAGCAGCACCACCGCGGCCGCGGTGGTGGCGGCGTGCATACCGTCGACGAACGACTCACGGGCGGCGTCGACCAGGCCGGGGTCCGAACCCGACCGATGGATGGTCTCGCCGATCGTGGCACCGAAGTCGCCGCCGGAGCGGAAGATCAATGCCGCGAGGGAGCCGAACAGGGCCAGGCCGAGGGCGTTACCCAATTCGAAGCTGGTCTCCGAGATCCCGACGGCCGAGCCGGCCCGCTCCGCGGGCACCGACGACACCGCGACATCGGAAACCAGCGTGAACACCACGCCGTATCCGACACCGGCGACCACCGATCCTGCGATGTACCAACCGATTCCGCCGTGCGCGCCGAGACCGAACAGCATGAGGTTGCCGACCGCGCAGGTGGCCAGGGAGAGCACGAAGGCGGTCCGCACCCCGAGCCACGCACCCACCCGCGCACCGCTCATCGCGAAGACGAACACCACCACCGCCATCGGCAGGCCGAACAACGCCGCCTCCAGCGGCGGCTTGCCCGCCACCGATTGCAGGAAGACGCTGGTGAGATAGCTCATCCCGGCCAGCGACATCATGCCGGTGGTGCTCGCGCCGATCGCGACGCAGAACTGGGCGCGACCGAACAACCGCAGATCCAGCAGCGGCTCGGCCAGCTTCCGTTGCCGCCGGACGAACACGACCAGCAGCACGACGCCGACGACGCCGATCAGGCTCGAGAGCACTTCGAACCCCTCGGCCGCGATGTGGGTGATCGCGTAGACGACCGGCAGAATGCCGCCGATCGACAGCACCACGCTCGGTAGATCCAGCGGCCCCCGCTGGTCGGACCGGTGTTCGGGCAGCACGAAGGGGCCGAGCGCGAACAGCACCAACAGCACCGGGATATTGATCAGAAAAACAGCGCCCCACCAGAATTGGTGTAGCAACAGGCCGCCGATGATCGGACCGACCGCCGACCCACCCGCGAAGAACGCCGTCCAGACGCCGATCGCCGCGCCCCGCTCGCGCGCGTCGGGAAACAGGCTGGAGATCAGCGCCAGACTGGAGGGGAGCAACGTGGCGCCGCCGACGCCCATCAGCGCACGCGCCGCGATGAGCACGCCCGCACTCGGCGCGAACGCAGCCAGCACGGACGCGATCCCGAACACCGCCGCACCCGCGAGCAGAATATTGCGACGCCCGACGCGATCGCCGAGATTGCCCATAGTGATCAGCAGACCGGCGAGCAGGAACCCGTAGATGTCGAGAATCCACAGCTGCTGCGAGGCCGAGGGGTCGAGGTCGACGGTGAGCGTCGGCAGCGCCAGGAACAGCACCGACACGTCCATCGACACCAGCAATACCGGAAGTACCAGCACAGCCAGGCCCACCCAGGCACGCCGCTGCCCGGTGGGCGGCCGCGTCCGCGCGGCCCGCGCTGCTTCCAGGTCCGTCATGTCCACAATTCCTCTCCCGATGTCGCGTACACCGTACGCATTACGCCGGGTACAGTGTACGCACACGAATCAGGCAGTGGAAAGCGAGTTCATGGGATGACCAAGGTCGAGCTCAATCGCGACGCCATCATCGACACCGCGATCGCGCTCGCCGACGCCGACGGCCTCGACGCGGTGTCCATGCGACGCATCGCCGAGCGCATGGGCGTCGGCGCGATGTCGCTGTATCGCCACATCGCGCACAAGGACGAGCTGCTGGCCGCGATGACCGACGCGGTGGCCGGTCGCTATCCCTATCCCGCACCGGAAGGCCAAGGGTGGAACTGGCGCGACCGCGTACGGATCGCCGCGGAGATCGATTGGGCGCTCTACCAACGACATCCGTGGGTGCTGCTGGCCTTCGCGACCCCGCGCTACAGCTTCGGCCCGCAGAGCCTGGCCTGCCTCGGCTGGCTGGTCGAGGGACTACGCGAACTCAACGTGTCGACCAGGGAGGCCACCACCATGGCGTTCACGGTGTGGAACTACATCTCCGGTGCGACCTTGCCGCAGGTCAGCACCGCGCTGATGCGGCGAAACGACACCAATCCCGACGGCGACAACGGTCTGCGCGACCTACTCAGCGGCGCACAGAAAGATCGGGCCCCCGACGCCTTGCGCGAACTCGTCGGCAGCGGCGCCGAGGATCTGACCCCGGAAGATCTCCTGCATATCGGATTATCGGCACTGTGCGACGGGTTCGAGGTGCGGGCGGCCCGTCGAGCCGACGTCTGAGCGGCGCCGAAAACCTATTCGTCGTTCTCGCCGTTGACCACCGCGTAGGCGAAGCCGTCCCACCCCTTGGCACCCACCGTCTGCACGACGGTCGCGGTCAAAGTCGGTTCGGCATCGAGCAATTCGATCGCCGCGCGCGCACCCTGCACACCGGGATCTTCGGATTCCTCCTCGACCAACGCACCACTGCGCACCACATTGTCGACGATGATCACCGAGCCGGGCTTGGTCAGGCGCAGCGCCCACAACACGTAGTTGGCATTGTTGATCTTGTCGGCGTCGATGAACACCAGGTCGAAGGGCTCCGGCTCGTCCTCGGCCACACCGGGCAGATTGTCCAGTGCCGCACCGACTCTGATCTCGACCCGCGCGCCGAGACCCGCACGGTCGAGATTCGCGCGCGCCACCTCGGCGTGCCGCGCCGCGAATTCCAGTGTGACCACGCGCCCTTCGGCACCGACCGCACGCGCCAGCCAGATCGTGCTGTAGCCGCCGAGCGTGCCGATCTCCAAAACCCGCCGCGCACGCGCGGTCCTGGCCAAGAGATAGAGGAATTTGCCCTGCGCGGGCGAGACATCGATCGCCGGTAGCCCCGCCGCGGCGTTCGCCACCAACGCCGCCTCGGAGTCCGGGTCCGCCACCAGGCTGTCGACGATGTAGCGATCCACCGCGGCCCATTCGCTTGAGGTCATGGTTGCCAGTCTGCCACCAGGGACGGCACCTGGGCACTGCCCGCGCGCCCGTATGTCGCAGCCGACCGCCGCAAGGGGCAACCACCGAACCCGCCCCGCCATCGAGATGAACCACCCTGGCGCACGAAGCAATTCGGCCGAACCCCTGAGGGGTTCGGCCGAATGCGAACTCGCCTCGCCGAGGCGTTACCGCGAGAAGTTCTCCGGCGGCTGCCACGGCCGACCGTAGGGATCGTTCGGGCGCGGCTGACTCTGTTCGGGCTGCTGCTCGGACGGCTGCTGTGGCGGTAGCGGCGGCTGCCGTTGCTCGAGCGGAGGTTGCTGAGCGGCCTCTTGCTCCGGTGGCACCACCGACTTGTGCGGTGACGGCTCCGGTCGCCGCGAAACCGGCGGCGGCGAGGCCATCAGGTCCTCGACCGGTGTCCGCGCGGTCGCCTCGGCGGCACGCACCGCACGCTCGATCGTCGGGTCCGGCGCGGTGTCGAACCAGTCCGCCACCGAGGGATCTTCCCCCGACGGACTGGCCGGGGTGTCGTCCACGGGTGGCTCGTAGCGGAACACGCCGTCCTCGCCCTTCGTGGCGAAGTTGTTGGCGAAGCCCTCCAACGCCTTGCCGAAGTCGCTCGGCACCAGCCACACCTTGTTGGCATCGCCCTTCGCTACTTCGGGCAGCGTCTGCAGGTATTGGTAGGCGAGCAGCTCCGGCGTCGGCTTGCCGGATTTGATGGCGGCGAAGACCTTTTCGATCGCCTTCGCCTGGCCCTGCGCCTGGAGATAGGCCGCGGCACGCTCACCCTGTGCACGCAGGATGCTGCTTTGGCGCTCACCTTCGGCGGACAGGATCGAGGACTGCTTGGCGCCCTCCGCAGCCAGAATCTGCGACTGTTTCTCACCCTCGGCGGTCTTGATCGCCGATTCGCGGGTGCCCTCCGCGGTGAGAATCATGGCGCGCTTCTCACGGTCGGCCTTCATCTGCTTTTCCATCGACTCCTGGATCGACGGCGGCGGATCGATACTCTTGAGCTCCACTCGGGCCACCCGAAGACCCCACCGGCCGGTCGCCTCGTCCAGCACACCGCGCAGCTGACCGTTGATCTGATCGCGCGAGGTCAGCGTCTGCTCCAGCGTCATCCCGCCGACCACGTTGCGCAGCGTCGTCACCGTCAACTGCTCGACCGCGGCGATGTAGTTGCTGATCTCGTAGACCGCCGCCTGCGGGCTGGTGACCTGGAAATACACCACCGTGTCGATATGCAGGGTGAGGTTGTCCTCGGTGATCACCGGCTGCGGCGGGAACGACACCACGCGCTCGCGCAGATCCACCTTGGCCCTGATCCGATCGGCGAAGGGCACCAGGAACGTCAACTGTCCCGACACCGTGCGCGAATACCGGCCGAGCCGTTCGATGACCGCCGCTTCCGCCTGCGGCACCAGCGCGATCGATTTGAACACCACCACCACGACCAACAGGACGAGGACGATGGCAACGATCAGTACAGCCATTTACGGCCCTTTCCAGACGACAGCCGTCGCGCCGTCAATTCTCATCACGTACACGGTTGTTCCTGGTTCGTAGACCTCGGTCGTTTCCATCGGCCGCGCGGTCCATACCTCACCGCCCAGTTTCACCTGACCGGAATGCTCGCTGATCTCGTCGAGCACCAGCGCTGTCTTCCCCGGCAGCGCATCCACATTCGTCGGAATCGGCGGCGGTGTTCCGTAGCGGCGCCGCAACATCGGTCGAACGCCGAGGATCAGCACCCCGGTCAGAATCGCGAAGACCACGGCATCGAGTACCAGCGAGGTATCCGCGGCAGCGCTCACACCGGCAGTGCCGAGTGCGGCGACTCCCAGCATCAGTAGCGTGAGGTCCCCGGTCAGCATTTCCGCCGCCGCGAGAAGAACTCCCGCGACCAGCCAGAATATTGCGGCCACACCCCCACTGTAATGCGCCGTCGGTGATCTCGGGCCCTCCCCACACAACGGACTATTCGGATATTTTCGCCGCGCACGCCAAAACCCGTGCGGCGATCACGAATCCGAGACGCGCGCGAGCACGGAATGTCGCGAAATTCGCGAGGGCGGTGCTAGCTTCTCCGGCGTGAGTGGGCACGACAGCTACGGCGACATCTTTTCCGGACATTCCCGAAAGAAGACCCGTGCCGTACCGAAGGTCACCGCGGAGCGCGACTTGGTGGTCGAAGACGCGGCAAGCGGATTCTGCGGCGCCGTAGTGGGTTTCGACCGCAGCTACGACGGCGACTTCGTGAAACTCGAGGACGCGCGCGGCACGGTACGCCTGTTCGCGTTGCGCGAGGCCGCCTTTCTCATCGACGGCGCGCCGGTGACACTGACCCGCCCCACCGCCACCGCACCCTCGGCGCCGACCAGATCCGCCTCCGGCTCCACCCGTGTCGAAGGACTGCGGGCCAGGGTGGCGCGCGGCAGCAGAATCTGGGTCGAAGGCGTGCACGACGCCGCGCTGGTGGAGCGGGTGTGGGGTCACGACCTGCGGGTCGAGGGCGTCGTCGTCGAACACCTCGAAGGTCTGGACAACCTCGCGCAGCGCCTCACCGAATTCCAGCCGGGGCCCGGCCGACGCGTCGGTGTCCTGGTCGACCACCTGGTCACCGGGTCGAAGGAAACTCAGCTCACCACCGGACTCGGCCCGCACGTGTTGGTCACCGGCCATCCGTTCATCGACGTGTGGCAGGCCGTGCGTCCGGCCACCGTTGGCATCGAGGCGTGGCCGAACGTCCCCCGCGGTGAGGACTGGAAGACCGGCATCTGCCACCGACTCGGTTGGGGCACACCGCAAGCGGGGTGGCGTCGAGTCTACGACTCCGTCGAAACCTTTCGCGATCTCGAGGCACCGCTGCTCGGTGCGGTCGAGCGATTGATCGACTTCGTCACCGAACCCGAGTAACCACCCATCCCGCGCACAAGTCACACCGACGGCGGGCGCCTCGCCGGCACAAACGCCGTATTCGCTGCTACACGCGTCGCACCGACGGCGCGGTGTTGGCTCCGAAACGATCAGCGCGGTCTTGTGCCCGGTCGAGGCCGTGGGTGGGAGAACTCGATCACGACGCGGGCGCTGCGGCACATGACGCGGACCACACCGTGCCCCGACAGTGTTCGCGCGCACCGCCAATTTCATGAAGGCGCGCAGGATAACAGCTCGAGCGTCGACAAGCTCGTGGACGAACGCCAGCTCAGCAATGCCATCGTGGGGAGGCACGCCGATCGCGCCCACCGTTTATGCTCGATAATTATGTGCTCCCCAAGTGCCACCCTGACGGTGTGGGCCGGCTCGTGGCTGGCCGGTTGCAGCGCGCCCGACGACGTGCTGGAGGCCCTACACGCTTGGGCGCCGCTGCACACCATCGCCGCAGGTGACCCGGTCACCGGCGGCCGCACCGACCTACCCTGGTCGGCACACGGCCACCTACCCGGCACCGGAGTGATGGCGCTGCTCAAGGTGATTCGCGAAGCGATGGCCGAGTCGAACGCCTACCTGCGGCTCGTGCTTCCAGTACCGGGGGACGTGCGTGGGCTGCCCGCCGGCACCGCCTTCGCCGCCGACGCCATCGAGGCGGAGGAAGGCATCCTGGTCGGCGTTCCCGGCACCGAAGGCACAGGACTGATCCCGCAGTGGGTCGACGACAACACCCTGCAATGGACCGTCTACAGCGCACCCGTTCCCCCCGAGGGCGGACCCGATATGTCGCTCGGTGAGGCCGAACACGCGATGCGCGAAGCGGTTCGGGACGCGGCGGACGCCCTCATGCGGTTGCACACCACGGCGGTCGGCGCGGCGGATTCGGATCCGAGGGAGCTCATCGAAGCCGAGTTGGCCGACCTCTCCCGCCACGATTACCCCGAGTCGATCTCGTTGCGCGCCAGGCGCATTCTGGACACCGCCGACCATGTCGCCGCGATACTCACGGTGGCACAACGGGAACCGGCGTCCTCCCCCACCTCCGCCAGTGCGATCGTCGCCCAGGAGTCGCTGCTGCGACCGCTCTGGAACGCGATCCGCGCGGCCAGGCTCGCCGCGGTGCACACCGCCCCGCGCCGCGACAACGGAAATTAGGAGGCCGCTGTGTATCCGACCCGGACCGTGGTCGCCGTAGCGGCGGCGCTGGTCGTCGGCCCGATCACCGTGGCGACCCCGGCGACAGCGGTCGTCGGCGGCACGGAAGTCGCCGCCTCGGACTACCCGTGGCTGGCCGCGATCGGCACCCCGGTGTTCTTCCCCCGTCCGTCCGGACAGTTCTGCGGCGGTGCACTCATCGCCGCCGACCAGCTGCTCACCGCGGCGCACTGTGTCGACCTCGCGAAGGCCGTCCCCGGCGCGCTGACGGTCACCTTCGGTCGCTCCGACCTACGCACCGACGACGGAGAAACGGTGGGTGTCACAGAGATTCGCGTCCACCCCGATTTCCACGACACCGATTTCGACGGCGAGGACGTGCACCACGACGACCTGGCCGTACTCACCCTCGACCAGCAGCGACCAGGCCCGTACGCCCAGCTCGCGATCCCCGATCACGACGATGCCGGCTACGACCGCACCGCACCCGGCACGGTGCTCGGCTGGGGTGCCACGGCGGAGGACGACGACTCGAACGTGCTGCTGCACAAGACAGAGGTGCCCCTGGTCTCCGACGACGACTGCGCTGCGGCCTACGGCGAGTCCTTCGACCCGTCGCAAATGCTGTGCGCCGGTTCACCTGAGGCCGACACCGGCCAATTCGACAGCGGCGGGCCACTTCTCGTCGGCGATCACCTCGTCGGCCTCACCTCGTGGGCCAAAGGCACGGCCCGACCGGGTTTCCCCGGCGTCTACACCAGACTGTCCAACGTCGCATTCTGATCGCCGACCTCGCGACGCCGCGAGCGATCCGCGCTAGCGGCACCACAGGGCCAGCGCCAACACGCTCGCGTACGGTGACTACATCACGCTGGCTCCTTCGCGGCTGGATGATCAGCCTCGCTGTCTTCCCTCCCCTGCCGCGCGACTCAGGGTTTCCGCGGCGGATATGGTTGCCGCTACGCCGGTTGACCAGAGGCCGACACCGGCCAATTCGACAGCGTCGGGCCACTTCTCGTCGACAACCACCTCGTGGGCCGAAGGCACGGCGCGGCCCGGCTTACCCGGCGTCTACACCAGACTGTCCGACGTCGCGTACTGATCGCCGACCAGCTGATATTCGGGCACGCTCGTGATCTTCGTGCGGTACGCCGCATGACGAGGCCGCGCCGACATGAGCTCTTCCCGAACGGGTGCGATATCAGTCGGTGGGCCGACGGATGCCTGCGCGTGCGCGCCGACCACGCGCAAGTTCCCTCGGTACGACCAGATCGCGGACCCCCGGCGTCAGGTACAGCCGACCGCGCGTGGCGGGACACCCACTTCAGACGCCGCTGCCGATTTCAGGCTGGCCCGCGCAACCCCTGCTGCGCGACTCAGGGCGCTACCGCGGTGGATACGGCTGCTGCGGCGGTGGATACGGCTGCGGGTATTGATACCCCGACGCTTGCGGCTGTTGCGGGTAGCCAGGACCTGGCACCGGAGCGTACTGCTGTTGTTGCGGCGGATACGGCGGCGCCGGTTGTGGATACTGTCCCTGGAACTGCTGTGGTGCATAGCGATTCGGCTGCTGCGGGTGTTGCGGGAACTGCGATTGCCCCCCGCCCCGGTTGCCCCGCTGTCGCCGCGATTGCCACACCACCACACCGATACCCACGCCGAAAATCGCGATCAGTACGACGGCGATGAGCCAGCCCGACACATCGTCCTCGTCGTCACCGTCGCCGCCACCGGTACTCACATGATGGTGCGGTCGCGCCTCGATCGTTTCCGAACCGCTGGCGATGGTGTCGCCCGACCAGCCGTACTCATCGAGCGTTACCACGGCCTGCCACTGCTGAATTGTCACCGAATCCTCCCCGAAAACGCACTCCACCGCGGCCCCGTACCGCAGCGGATCACATGCTAGTGCAACGGATTCGGTTCACCGACCCGGCCTTTGCGGCAGCGCGCAGCAGCCGAAAACGCACGGTGCGCCGTCGAGCGCGCACCCGTAGCCGGGCACCTCCCCGAGTCGACGTGGCTCAACACCGTCCAGCTGCTCACCGATCAGCTCCACGACCAGCTGAGCGAACCGAGGATCGGTGCCGGGTGTCGCGGCGCGCGCGAACGCCATGTCCAGTTCGGCGGCCTTCTGCTTCGCCTCGTTGTCCAGATCCCAGATCACCTCGAGGTGGTCGGAGACGAAGCCGACCGGGCACACGATCACCGACTCGATCCCCTTGGCGGACAACACTTCCAGGTGATCGACGATGTCGGGCTCGAGCCACGGAATATGCGGCGGACCCGAGCGCGACTGCCACACCACGTCGTAGTCGGTGTATCCGGTCGCGGCCGCGCACAAGCGGGCCGCCTCGGCCACCTGTCGACTGTAGAGCCGACCACCGGCATCCGGTGGACCCGCCGCCACGTCGGCCGAGACCGGGATGGAATGCGCGGTGAACACCAGGCGCGCACCGTCCCTGCGCTGCTCGGGCAATTGTGCGCGTGCCGCACCGATCGCGTCGGCGAACGCCTCGATCAACAGCGGGTGGTCGAAATACTGCCGCAACTTCAGCAATTGCGGCGCACCGGATCCGCACGCGGCCCGCGCCCGCACGATGTCCTCGTGATATTGCAGGCACCCGGAATAGCCACCCCACGCCGAGGTCGCGAAGACCAGCGCCGACTCGACCCCGTCGGCCGCCATCCGCGCCACGGTGTCCTCCACCATGGGATACCAATTCCGGTTGCCGAAATACACAGGAAGATCGCGACCCGCCGCCGACAATTCCGCCTCGAGAGCGGCAATGATGTCCCGATTGAGCGCGTTGATCGGCGACACCCCACCAAAGTGCAGGTAGTGCTGCGCCACCTCTTCGAGCCTGGCACGCGGCACACCCCTACCCCGGGTGACATTCTCCAGGAATGGCAGCACGTCCTCGGGGCGCTCCGGGCCACCAAAGGAAAGCAGCAGCACCGCCGCTGTCGAACTGGTGGCCCGAACCACGGGAGTCCTCCGTCTTCCTGATCAGTTGGTCGGCATGTTCTCCGGGAACCAGGTGTTGTGGCTGGCTCCGCCGTCGACATAGATGATCGACCCGGTGGTGCCGGGCAGCCAATCCGAGAGCAGCGCGACGATCGACTTCGCGACCACCGTCGGGTCGTCGACGTCCCAGCCGATCGGCGACGCGCCGTCCCAGTAGGTGTTGAGCTGGTTGAGCTTCGCGGCATCACCGGTCGCGGTGCCCGCGATGGCCTTTGCCGCCAGCGTCTTGATCGGGCCGGCTGCGATCAGGTTCGACCGAACCTTCTTGGCCTGGCCCACTTCTCGCGCCACATACCGGTTCACCGACTCCAGCGCCGCCTTGGCCACGCCCATCCAGTTGTAGTACGGCAGTGCGGTGCGCGGATCGAAGTCCATGCCAACCAGCGAGCCGCCCTCGTTCAGCACCGGAAGCACCGCGCGCGCCAGCGAGGCGTAGCTCCACGCGGAGATCTCGAACGACTTGGCGGCGTCGGGGCCCGGCCCGTCGAGGAACGGCAGCGCCTCGGGGCCCATCAGGGTGCGCGGTGCGAACGCGATCGAGTGCAGCACACCGTCGATGCCCTCCGGCGCGAGTTCGCGGACCTTGTCCGCGAGTCCGGCCAGGTCCTCCTCGCTGGTGACGTCGAGGCCGATCGCGGGAGGAATCTCCTGCGGCAGGCGCTTGCCGATCCGGTCGATCAGCCGCAGCCGCTCCGGAATACCGGTGATGATCACCTTCGCGCCCTGCTCCTGCGCGACAGCGGCCGCGTGGAACGCGATCGAGGCGTCGGTAATGATGCCGGTCACCAGAATGGTCTTGCCTTCGAGCAGTCCGCTCATGAGTTTCTCGGTTCTCCTGAATTCGATTACGGGGCCCGCACCTACCCCGAAGTGGCTGTGCCGCACCCGTTCCTGCCGAGCGCGGCCTTTCGGTCAGCTCAGTGACCCATGCCCATGCCGCCGTCGACGGGGATCACCGCGCCGGAGACGTAGGCCGAGTCCTCGGAGGCGAGGAAGCTGATCACGGCGGCTACGTCCTCGGGCTTGCCGAGACGCTTGAGCGGGATGAACTTCTTCGCCATATCGCGCAGTTCGTCGTCCAGACCCGAGGTCATGTCCGTCTCGATGAAGCCGGGGGCCACCACGTTCGCGGTGATCGACCGTGAACCCAGCTCACGGGTGATCGACCGCGCCAAACCGACCACGCCCGCCTTGGAGGAGGCGTAGTTGATCTGCCCGGCCTGACCCGAGAATCCGACGACCGAGCCGAGGAAGACCATCCGACCCCACTTGCCCTTCAACATGTTCCGGTTGGCGCGCTTGGCCACCCGGAACGCGCCGGAGAGATTGGCGTCGATCACCTTGGTGAACTGTTCTTCACTCATCCGCATCAGCAAGGTGTCGTCGGTGATGCCCGCGTTGGCCACCAACACCTCGACCGGACCCTGGTGGGCCTCCACCTCGGTGAACGCCTGATCCACGGAATCAGCGTCGGTCACATCGCATTTCACGCCGAACAGCCCGTCCGGCACCCCCGAACCACGATGCGTGACAGCCACCTTGTGGCCGTCGGCGAGCAGCCGCTGCGCGACCGCGAGTCCGATACCACGATTTCCGCCGGTGACGAGCACCGACCGCGATTGCTTGTTCGACATGGGCACCAACCTATCTGTTCGAGTTCACAGGCCGCGCCCTGGCCGCACACCTTCGTGTGATGCCACAATCGCGCAGCCTGGTGGGTGTGTCGCGCGCGCGAATGAGCGACGGCGACCTACGGCAGGCGTTGACGATAGAGCAAGCCGGTTACCAGACCGCACGACACGAGCAGCATGCCGAGCAACATCCACGGCCTGCTGGCGTCACCCCTGCTCAACTCGTAGCCGATCTGCTCCTCGAGGGTGTCGTAGACGGCGTTCAGCTCGGTCAAGCTCGACGCGGTGAAGAAGTCACCACCGGACAGCTTGGCGATCTGGCGCAACGAGTCGTCGTCCACCGGCACCGGCTGGCGCGCATGCCCGCCCTCGCCGTCCGGAATGTCGACAACTCCGTAATTGGTGCCGAACGAAATCGTCGAGACCGGAATGTTTTTGCTCTTGGCCAATCTCGCCGCGGTGAAGCCGTGGCGCGGATTGTCCACGTCCTTGTCGCTCGGCACGGTCTGCTTACCGTCGGACATCAGCACCACGCGCGCCGGTGGCGGGGTCTCCGCACCGCCGAGCACCGCAGACAGCGTCTCGATGGACTGCACCGCCGTAAAGATGCCCTCACCGGTCGCGGTGCGCTCGGCGAGCTTGATGCTGTCGATAGACGCCTTGACCGATTCGCGATTCACCGACGGCGGCACCATCACCGACGCGGTCCCCGCGAAGGTGACGAACCCCAGGTTGATGCCGGGCGTCAAACCGTCGGCGAATTCCTTGGCCGCCTTCTGCGCCACCTGCAACCGGCTCGGCTGCACATCGGTGGCCTCCATCGACAACGAGACGTCCATGACGAGAACAACGGTCGCGCGGTTGCGCGGCACCTTCTTGACCGCGGTGGGCCCCGCCGCCGCGATGGTCAGGAATACGACGCCGACCAGCATCAGCGCGATGGGCGCGTGCCGCAGCGGACTCGGCCGCGACGGCGCGACCTTCTCCAGCACCGCCATATTGCTGAACCGCAGCATCTGCTTGTGCTTGCTGCGCTGGACCAGGATGTAGCCGAGCACAATCGCCGCGACCACGACCAGGAAGCCGAGCCAGACCGCGGAGGTGAAATGGGAAATACTCACTGGCGTGGCACCCGCCCAGTCGGGGCGCCCAAGGCATGGCGCCGGGTGGACACGAACCGGACCACGTCGGCGATCCAGTCCCGGTCGGTCTGCAAGGTGAGCACGGGCGCGCCGCAACTGCGCAACGCCGACTCGACCTGTTGCCGGTGCTGCTGCGCGGCGGCCGCGAAATCGTTACGCAGCGTGGGGGTCACGCTGAACTCACGGGTCCGTCCCGACTCCGGATCGTGCAGCACGACGTCACCCACATCGGGCAGCGTGAGATCGCGCGGATCGAGCACTTCGACCGCGAGCAGGTCGTGTCTGGCCGAGATCGCGCGCAGCGAACGCTGCCAGTCGATATCGCCGAGGAAGTCGCTGATCACCACCGCGAGTCCACGCTTGCGCTGTGGACGTCGCAACGATTCGATTCCGCCGCGCAGGTCGCCGCGCACGCCGTCACGAGCGTGCGGAGTGGTCGCGATACCGCGCAGCAGCGCCTGCGCGTGTACACGTCCGCTGCGGGCCGGAATACGCACCAACTGTTCGCCCGTGGCGACGACGGCACCGATCCGGTTACCGCCACCGCTGGTCAGGTGGGTGATCGCGGCGGCAGCGGCGACCGCGAGGTCGCGTTTCTGGCATGCCGCCGTGCCGAAATCGAGGCTGGCCGAGAGGTCGACGACCATCCAGGTCTCCAACTCACGGTCGGCGACGGTCTGGCGGACGTGTGGATGCGTGGTGCGTGCGGTCACCGACCAATCCATTTGCCGCACATCGTCACCCGGCGTGTAGACCCGGGCTTCGCCCGGCTCGGAACCGGGTCCGGGGATCAAGCCCTGGTGGTCACCGTGCAGCACACCGTCGAGCCGACGGCGGATGGTCAGCTCGAGGGTTTTCAGCGCGACGCTCAGTCGAGGGTCGGTCAGCTCACCGGATCGAAACGACGGCGGCGGGTGCGATGAACTCGGCACTCCTGGAACCGGATTCGGCGCCGCGCTCACTTGGGCTGAACATTGCCGGCGGGCTGAGCCTGCTGCCCGTTCGGCGGTTGCTGCGGTGTGGGCTGCTGCGCGATCGGCTGCTGCGGCTGTGGCTGCTGCGGCGGCGCGGCCTGCGGCGGCACGGGCGCCGCCCCTGGCGCGACAGCCTGGGGTGCCACCTGCGGCAGTCCGATGGTCTGCAGCACGCGGTTGATCACCTCTTCGGGATCGACCTCGTCGGCCAGCGCGTCGTAGGACAGAACGAGCCGGTGGCGCAACACATCCGGAATCACCTCGACCACGTCCTGCGGCACCACGTAGTCGCGGCCGCGGATCAGCGCGACGGCGCGGGCCGCGGCGATGATGCCGAGGCTGGCACGCGGCGAGGCACCGTAGGAAATCCAGTTCGCCACATCGTGCATGCCGAAATCTTCGGGCTTACGCGTCGCCGCGATCACCCGAACCACGTAGTCGACCAGCGCGTGGTGCACGAAGGTGTTGGCGGCGACCTTCTGCAAACGGATCAACGCCTCGGGGTCGAGAATCGCGCTCGCCTCCGGCGGTGCGACACCCATCCGATAGATGATCTCGCGTTCCTCTTCCACCGACGGGTAGTCGACGACGACCTTGAACAGGAAGCGGTCGCGCTGCGCCTCGGGCAGCGGATACACGCCTTCGCTCTCGATCGGGTTCTGCGTCGCCATGACAAGGAACGGATCGGGCATCGGATAGGTCGTGCCGCCGATCGACACATGCCGCTCGGCCATCACCTCGAGCAACGCCGACTGCACCTTCGCCGGAGCGCGGTTGATCTCGTCGGCGAGCACGAAATTGGCGACCACCGGGCCGAGTTCGGTATCGAATTCCTCACGGCCCTGGCGGTAGATACGGGTACCTACGAGGTCGGTGGGCACCAGGTCGGGGGTGAACTGCACGCGGGAGAACGAGCCACCCACCACCTTCGCGAAGGTCTCCACCGCGAGCGTCTTGGCGATGCCGGGCACACCCTCCAGCAGCACGTGGCCACGCGCGAGCACACCGACGAGCAGGCGTTCGACCAACCGATCCTGGCCGACGATCACCCGCTTGACCTCGTAGATCGCCTTCTCCAGAGTCTGGACGTCACGCTCGAGGGTGCTCGGCGATGGCGCAGGCGCATCCTTTGCCGAGCTCGCCTCGCTGACACCGTCCGTCGAAGTCACCAACATCCCCGCTTTCGCCTTGGTCTTGTGCGTGCTGCCACAACTATTCCAGGTAATGGCCGCAAGTGCCGCAACCGGACCCGGCGTGCAGGGAATTCAAAGGATCGGATGTCCGATTCGACCCAATGTGTCAGCCCCGCGCGTGACAACCGTGCCCGCAGGCTACGTCAGCGCACCCCGTTCGGCCGCACAGGCTAGCTGACGATCCGCACCGCGTACGGCATGATGCCGCCCTCGCGGACCGGCGACACCTTGACCACGTCACCGGATTCGGGCGCCTCGAGCATCTTGCCCTTGCCCAGATACAGCGCGACGTGTTGGCTACCGTTGGCACCCCAGAACAGCATGTCGCCCCGCGCACGGTCGTCGACGGGAACCCTGGTGCCCGCGTTGTATTGGTAGCCGCTGTAATGCGGCAAGGAGACGCCGATTCCGGCGAACGCGTAGACCATCAGTCCCGAGCAGTCGAAGCCGACCTTCTTGTAATCGCCGTGCCGGTCGGCGACTCCACCGTCGCGAATCCCGAGCGTTGGCCCGTCCTCGTCGCCACCACCCCACGCGTAGGTGACGCCGAGTTGCGCCATGGCGCGGTCCACGACCGTCTCGACCGCGGCGGATCCGGTCACCGACGGTTCGCTGGGACTCGGTGAACTCTGCTTCGGCGGTGCCGAACTCTCCAGCTGAGTGTGTGGGCGGCGGTTCGCGTTGAGCGCGGCGGCGCGATCGCGCGCGTCCTGGTCGGCGGCCGCGCGGGCGGCGGCCGCGGCCGCGGCGGCACGCACCGCGGCTTCCTCGGCTCTACGCTGCTCGTCCCACGCCTGGTAGGCGTCACGCTGGTCTTGCAGCCCGGCGACATTCACCCTGGCTCGATCGAGCCTGCCCTGGGTGTCTTGGCGCTGGCGTCGCAGATCGTCGCGCTGGACGGTCTGTTGCTGTAGTGCGGTGGTCACCCTGGTGACGGCGGCCTGCGCGTCGGACTGTTTTTGTTCGGCGACGCCCGCGGCGGTATCGGCGTCGGCCTTGGCGCGACGCGCGCCGGAGTTCTTGTTGCCCTTGTCGATCTGGGCGCGACGCAGACTGTCGAGCACCTGCTGTTGGTTCTTCGATACCAGGTTCAGCAGCTCGGCCTGGTCGATCGCCGACGACGGGGTCGCCGCCGTCAGATACGAGACCACCGATTGCGCGGCCGGGCGGGTGTATGCCTGGGTGGCGAACTGGTCGAAGTTGCGCCTGGCGTCGTCGACTCGCGTTCCCGCCGCGGACAATTCACGCTGGCTGGTATCCACGGCCGCGGCGGCGGCATCGGCCGCGGCCCGCGCGTTCTGCAAGTCGACCAGCGCCTTGTTGACCTCTTCACGTTTGCTCGCGACCTCGTCGTCGAGCTGACGTAGTCGATCATCGACCTCGGCGACCTGATTGATCAAGGCACCGATCGCGCCGACGTTCGCGTCGACTTCGGCTCCCGCATCGGCGATTTCACCGTCGCTCGGATTCGGCGGCGGTGGTGGCACGGCCGTAGCGGGCGCGACCACCGCGACCGACATCAGCAATCCGAGAGCGACCACCCGAAGTCGACGTTTGCCAACCTCCCCGCTGTAGCGCATCGCACCTCCCACGGACCGACGCCGACCTCCGCCGAAACCACACCGGCATCAGCCGAACCATGAATCACGATGGTCGACAAGCGACCTTTCCACCACTTGTTCCCCATCAGTGGCAGTTTGAACCGTACGACACATCAGCCACTCAAAGAACTCCAGCAACGGAACTACAGTCGCGTAATTTGCACTTAGCTGTTGATTTGCCGGGTGTGCGATAGGTGATCCCGGAGGGAAACGAACCGTGTGCCAGAGATTTGTTCGCTAACTAGAACTCGAGGTTGGCGACGGCCCCTACCGGCACAGGGGTTGTGGGAGGGGTGGTGTACGGGCGAGGAGTTGGGGGTGTGGCCAGTGTGCGAGCGGAGGAGGGCGGCGGTGCGGGGAGGAAATGTGGGGAGAAAGCCGGTGCGGGAACGGTGCGCGAGAAGCTGGGAACCCGCGGCGGGGGATATGCGGGGCGGGATGCATCGGGGGTGATATACGGGGTGGATGCATCGGGGACGGGGTGATATTCGGGGGCGGCGTGCGGGGGTGATGTGCGGGGGCGCGGAACCAGCACTGCGTTAGGCGGCGGGGTGATACGCGGGGGCGAGTGCTTCCTCGCTGTGTTTATTGGCGGCTGGCGCCGCGTGGTTCGCGGCCCTGAGTCTCGCTGTTGAGTACCCGTTTCTTGCTCCTTCGTCGCCTACGAAACGGGCACTCAACAGCGAGACGGCCGCGAACTTGCCGTGCCGGTCTCGCTGCGCTCGGAACAGGTGTTTGGGCGGTTCGTGGGGTGGGTTGAGTTGGGTGTGGGTGGTGCTGGTTTCACCGGGTGTTGGGGTGCGTGCCTACGAACCGGGTGCTCGGGCGGCGAGACGGTCGTGAACTTGTTGTGTCGGTCTTGCTGCGCTCGGAACAGGTGTTTCGGCGGCTCGTGGGGGTGGCTGGGTTTGGTGAGCGGGAGTAGCTGACTTTAGGGAGGGTGGTGGTTCACCAGGAGGCCTGCTGAGGGCCTACCAGGTGGGCAGGATTTGCGGGGGTGTTCGCCCGACTGTCTCGGTGGCGGGCTTAATGGTCAGGATCCGGCGGCGCTGCGGGCCGAGTGCTCCCCCGCGACCTGCTCGCCTGCCACCGTCGCCACCTCGGGCTCGCGCCGCGACTTGACGAAGTACAACCCGGCAACCAGAACTACCGTGATGGCGATCAGCACGGCCGTGAACCCGACCCACGGAATCCGTTCGGGCTGTTCGAGTTGCGTCACGAACGCCTGCGCCGCCTCGGCGGAATGCCCACCGCCCTTGAACTTCGCCTTGTCTTCGGCGTGCTCGAGGCGGACTCGGCTGATCGCGTCACTGTCGGTGCCCATCCAGTCGTCGCTGAATACCGCGACGGTGCCGTGCTGGGTCTTACTGAGCTCGATCGCCAGATCGCGCAGGCTCGAATCGCGCTCGGGATTGCTCGGCAGGACCACGATACTGAGGGGGATGCCGTTGGCTCTCGCCTCGGCGGCTATCTGCGCCAGCTTCGGCTTGTCCTTGCCGGTCATCGTCGCGACATGATCATCGGCCAAGTCGGCGTTGATGGTCTTGACGGTGGCTTCGGTCATGTATGGCGGCAGTTCGGCGGCCATGGGCAGGAAAACCGAGGTGTGCGAGACGGTCATCTTCCATCCGGTCTTGGTCGAGCCGCATCGGCATCCGAGGCGACGGGCATCCAACTCTGGGGGTGAGCGACGCATGGTCACCCCGGTAGCTCGAAAGCACAGTACGCGACGCGCTCGCGCAGTAGCCTCGCACGGCACGCGGAGCGGGGGCCGCGTCTTTCATAGGACAAGCGTACTGTTAAGGTGACAGCGCGAGGAACGGCGCCGAGACGACGCCGAAGACCTCGAAACGACTCGGCCGTCGGCACAGCCCTGCCTACGGCCAACCCTCACAGATGAGTGGAGCTGACGTGACGACAAGTATCGATACTTTCGGCGCCAAGGGCACCCTCGAGGTCGGAAGCAACTCCTACGAGATCTTCCGCCTCTCCGCCGTGCCCGGCACCGAAAAACTGCCCTACGCGTTGAAGGTCCTCGCCGAGAACCTGTTGCGCACCGAAGACGGCGCCAACATCACCGCCGAGCACATCCGTGCCATCGCCAACTGGGATCCCTCGGCCGATCCGAGCACCGAGATCCAGTTCACCCCGGCCCGCGTGATCATGCAGGACTTCACCGGCGTGCCGTGTGTCGTCGACCTCGCCACCATGCGCGAGGCCGTCACCACTCTCGGCGGCGACCCGAACAAGGTCAACCCGCTCTCGCCCGCCGAGATGGTCATCGACCACTCGGTGATCCTCGACGTCTTCGGTCGCGCCGATGCCTTCGAGCGCAACGTCGAACTCGAGTACGAGCGCAACGGCGAGCGCTACCAGTTCCTGCGGTGGGGTCAGGGCGCCTTCGACGACTTCAGTGTCGTCCCGCCCGGCACCGGCATCGTGCACCAGGTCAATATCGAGTACCTGGCCCGCACCGTCATGGTGCGCAACGGTCAGGCCTACCCGGACACCTGCGTCGGCACCGACTCGCACACCACCATGGTCAACGGCCTCGGCGTGCTCGGCTGGGGCGTCGGCGGTATCGAGGCCGAGGCCGCGATGCTCGGTCAGCCGGTTTCGATGCTCATCCCGCGCGTCGTCGGCTTCAAGCTGACCGGTGAGATCAAGCCGGGCGTCACCGCCACCGACGTGGTACTCACCGTCACCGAGATGCTGCGCAAGCACGGCGTGGTCGGCAAATTCGTCGAGTTCTACGGTGCCGGCGTCGCGGAGGTTCCGCTGGCCAATCGCGCCACCCTCGGCAACATGAGCCCGGAGTTCGGCTCGACGGCCGCGATCTTCCCGATCGACGAGGAGACCATCAACTACCTGCGTCTGACCGGTCGTTCGCAGGAGCAGCTGGACCTGGTCGAGGCCTACGCCAAGGAACAGGGCATGTGGCACGACGCCGCGCACGAGCCCGCCTACTCCGAGTACCTCGAGCTCGATCTCGGCACCGTGGTGCCCTCGATCGCGGGCCCGAAGCGTCCGCAGGACCGAATCCTGTTGTCGGAGTCCAAGGTTGCCTTCCGCAAGGACATCCACAACTACACCAGCGACGCCGAGGGCGTCGACGCGGCGGTCACCCCGCATTCGCAGCTCGACGAGGCGCTCGACGAGTCCTTCCCGGCCAGCGATCCGGCCGAGCTCAGCTTCGCCGACGACGGCGCGGTCGTGCCGACCGCCGCCAACGGCAGCACCGGCCGCCCATCCAAGCCGATCAAGGTCACCACCGAGGACCGCGGCGAATTCATCATCGACCACGGTGCGGTCGCGGTCGCGGGTATCACCTCCTGCACCAACACCTCGAATCCCTCGGTGATGATCGGCGCGGCCCTGCTGGCGCGCAATGCGGTCGACCGTGGCCTGACCAGCAAGCCGTGGGTCAAGACCAATATGGCGCCGGGTTCGCAGGTCGTCTCGGATTACTACGAGAAGGCCGGACTGTGGCCCTACCTGGAGAAGCTGGGCTTCCACCTGGGTGGCTACGGCTGCACCACCTGCATCGGCAACACCGGTCCGCTGCCGGAGGAGATCTCCAAGGCGGTCAACGATCACGACCTGACGGTCACCGCGGTGCTCTCCGGTAACCGCAACTTCGAGGGCCGTATCTCCCCCGACGTGAAGATGAACTACCTGGCCTCGCCGCCGCTGGTCATCGCCTACGCGCTCGCGGGAACGATGGATTTCGACTTCGAGTCCGACTCGCTCGGCAAGGACACCGACGGCAAGGACGTCTTCCTCGCCGACATCTGGCCTTCGGCCCAGGAGATCGACGACACCATCAAGTCGGCGATCAACCAGGACATGTTCCGCAACTCCTACGCCGATGTATTCAAGGGCGACGAGCGCTGGCGCAGCCTGGCCACCCCGGAGGGCAACACCTTCGAGTGGGACGAGAACTCGACCTACGTGCGCAAGGCGCCGTACTTCGAGGGCATGGCGCTCGAGCCCTCCCCCGTCGCCGACATCACCGGCGCGAGGGTGCTTGCGCTGCTCGGTGATTCGGTCACCACCGACCACATCTCCCCGGCCGGTCCGATCAAGCCGGGCACCCCGGCCGCGCAGTACCTCGACGAACACGGTGTGGCGCGCAAGGACTACAACTCGTTGGGCTCGCGGCGCGGTAATCACGAGGTGATGATCCGCGGCACCTTCGCCAACATCCGGTTGAAGAACCAGCTGCTCGACGACGTCTCGGGTGGTTACACCCGCGACTTCACCCAGGACGGCGGCCCGCAGGCGTTCATCTACGACGCTTCGCAGAACTACCAGAATGCGGGCATCCCGCTGGTCGTGCTCGGCGGCAAGGAGTACGGTTCCGGCTCCTCGCGCGACTGGGCGGCCAAGGGCACCAGCCTGCTCGGCGTGAAGGCGGTCATCACCGAGTCGTTCGAACGGATCCACCGTTCGAACCTCATCGGTATGGGCGTGGTCCCGCTGCAGTTCCCGCAGGGCGAGTCGGCGGCATCGTTGAAGCTCGACGGCACCGAGACCTTCGACATCCAAGGCATCACCGCCCTCAACGAGGGCAAGACGCCGAAGACGGTGCGGGTCATCGCGACCAAGGAAGACGGCAGCAAGGTCGAGTTCGACGCCGTCGTCCGCATCGACACCCCCGGTGAGGCGGATTACTACCGCAACGGTGGCATCCTGCAGTACGTGCTGCGAAACATGGTCAACCGCTGACCCTTTCGAGGGTTCACGGGTATTTTTCGACGAAGGTCCGCGCGTCGCACCACGACGCGCGGACCTCGCCGCATCGGCCGCACCACCTGCGCGAGCGCACCGGATCACGCTCGACTACCGCTTCACTGTGTTCGCTTCCTCGGAGGAGCCCATGCCCAAAGTCAGTGACGACCACCTCGCCGCCCGGCGCAGTCAGATCCTCGACGGGGCACGGCGTTGTTTCGCCGAGTACGGCTACGACGGTGCGACCGTGCGTCGGCTCGAAGAGGAGATCGGGCTGTCGCGAGGTGCGATCTTTCATCACTTCCGCGACAAGGACGCCCTGTTTCTCGCGTTGGCGCAGGAGGATGCGGAGCGGATGGCCGATGTCGCGGCCGACCAGGGTCTTGTCCAGGTCATGCGCGACATGCTGGAGCACCCCGAGGAATTCAATTGGCTCGGCACGCGGTTGGAGATCGCTCGCCGGTTGCGCACCGATCCGGATTTTCGCGCGAGCTGGACTCAACGGTCGGCGGAGCTGAACGCGGCGACGCTGGCCCGACTCGAGCGACGCAGGGCCGAGGGCGCGCTGCGTGAGGACGTGCCGACGGATGTGGTGCTCGGCTATCTCGACCTGGTGCTCGACGGGTTGATCGCCCGTATCGCCTCCGGTCACACCAGCGAAAACCTTTCCGCCGTCCTGGATCTCGTGGAAGCGTCGGTGCGCCGCAAGGACTGAGCGCTAACGACCGGGCTCCATGCTGTCGAGCAGCACTCGAACGAGCCGGTCGAGTTCGCGCCGGTCGCGCGCGGGCAGTACGGACAGCAGCCGGGTCTCGTTCGCGGTGTGTTCGGCGACCACGGTGTCGATCGTGTCGCGTCCGGCGTCGGTGAGCGCTACGCGCACGGCCCTACGGTCGGCGGCATCGGCGATCCTGCGCACCAATCCCGCCGATTCGAGGCGATCGAGGCGTCCGGTCATGCCCGCGCGCGAGAGCATCATGGTGTCGGCGAGTACCGAGGGGCTCAGCTCGAACGGCGCGCCCGAACATCGCAGTGCCGCAAGCACATCGAACTCTCCGCGCTGAAGTCCGTGTGCGCGGAAGACGACGTCGATCTCGCGGCGACCCACCATCACCAGCCTGCCGAGTCGGCCGAAGATCGCCATGGCTTCCAGGTCGAGATCCGGACGTTCGGCGCGCCATTGGCGTTCGATCGCGTCGATGCGATCCGAAGTGGGTGCGGTCGGTACGGACGCTCTCGCTGCCGCTGCCTGATCAGTCATGGACAAGACTCTATTCGACGACATATAGTTCGATACCGAATTATCAACCATCGAACTAAGTAGCGTCGATGTCCGGGGTATCCGAGTCCAGCGTTCAGCCCCACCGCCATGTCGCCGTGCGGCAGCCGGACGCCGCCGAGACACTGCGCACCGACGCCGTCACCGTCCGGCTGTTGCTCGACGCCGATGCCACGGCGGGCACGGTCAGCACCCTCGAAGTCACCATGGCCGCCGGCGCCACCGGCGCCGCCCCGCACTACCACACCCGCTCCGACGAGCTGTTCTACGTCACCGACGGCGAGCTGCGACTGCTCGCGGGCGATCGAATCACCACCGTGGGCGCGGGCGGGGCGATCGTGGTGCCCCGGCACATGCCGCACGCCTTCGGCGCCACCCCCGACAGCGGCGCGCGCATCATGATCGCCCTCATGCCCGGTGTCGAGCGCTTCGAATACTTCCGGCTGCTCGACCGCATCGCCAAGGGCGAATCCACCGTCGCCGAGCTCACGGCGGCGCAGGAGGAATTCGCGTGCCGATAGGCCACGATCGACCCCGACCGCCAACACCACGGACCCCGCAAGAGGGTCGGCACCACGGGGATCGGTCGAGTGCCGAGCACGACTCGCATCCAGTCAGCCCACGGACACGCAGTTCCGGATGAATGCGCCCACCAGGAACAACGATGTACGCGCCGAGGTTTCCCCGGCATGACCTTTTCCGTTCCGGTAGTGGTGCGCGGATACGAACTCGACACCCAGGGCCACCTCAACCAAGCCGTCTACGTCCAGTACGCCGAGCACGCCCGCTGGGAACTCTTGCGCGCCGCGGGCCTCCCCCAGCAAAAACTCATCGGCGCGGGGGTCGGCCCAGTGGTCCTCGAGACCACCATCAAGTACCTGCGCGAACTGGGCGGCGGCGACGAAGTGCTGGTCACCTGCGAATTCGGTTGGCGCAGCGGCAAAACCTTCGCCGTCGAGCAGCGCATTCACCACCTCGATGACACGGTCGCGGCCGAGATACACAGCGTAGGCGGGTTGCTCGATCTCACCACGCGCAAACTGGTCGCGACACCCGATCGGCGGATCGCAGAACTCGCACAGCAGCCCGAACTGCTCGGGCTCCCCTCTGCTGCACGCACGGATGCACAGCCGCCAATCCCGGGCAATACATAGGGATTCGGTCAGGCCCCTGCGCCGCGGCACCGAGCGCCCCGCCGAACGTTCGCGCCGAAAAACTTTCGACACCAGCCGGTGTCCCACCGGAATACAGTCGGCGATCAGCGGCTGAATCTCCTCGATCCGAGCCGATCCTGGCCACACTCGCGATATCATCGGACACACGCTCGGGGGTCGTGGCAAATTGCGAGCAGACCATTGCGAGCAGATCGGAGTAACCGTAATGACCGACGCAATCCGCCTTCCCGCGACCGCGCCGAAGGGTGACCGGATTCCCCCGCTGCACGGAATGCTGGTGGGGGAATCGGAACGGGAGATCACCGTGCGCGTGGCCGAGGGAACGTGGACCTTCTGTCGGTCGGACGTCTTGCGTGTGCGCGACTCGGCGCGAACGGTGGAAACTGGGCCTGCGGATTCGACTGCGACGCAACCCGACATCGCCTATCCCGCCGAGGGACGGCCCGTTCTGGTCGACATTCGCGCCGGTGCCACCGCGGATTTCACCCGTCGCCTGCGGATCGAGGTGGTCGAGCGGCCGATGACCATCCCCGAAACGCCCTCACCGGCTCTCGGCGACGAGCAGTTGCGTGAACTCACCGAATCCTGGGCGGCGCGAATGCGTCTCGACGACCGGCCCGGCCTCGGCGGCGCCTCCTTCACCTACTGCCAGACCAGATCGATGGGCAGCAGCGACGACGGTATCAACTGCGACAGTCTCGACTGAGCCGGCACACGGATGTCGGCACACCCGAGCGGGTCGGTACTCATCGTCTCCGAATCCGATGACCTGCATGCCACCGCGATGGCGGCCACCCTGCGGGAACATCACGGGCACAGCCCGATTCGGCTGGATCTGCGCGACTTCCCGCGCGAGTCCGGCAGTTTTCGACTCGACCGTTTCGGCACGACCCGGTCGATGTCGCATCTGCTCGGCCTGGACGATGTGCGCTCGGTGTGGTGGCGGCGGCCGCACCCGAGCAATGTCCCCGCGGGGGTCCTGGCCTCCGACAACGACTTCCGGCAGGCCGAGTGTGACGGGTTCATCCAGGGCATGCTCTGGTCGATCCCCGCGTTCTGGGTGAACGATCCCGGCGCCGACCGCACCGCTGCCCGCAAGATCGTGCAATTGGAGACGGCGTTGCGTGCGGGATTCGCGGTACCGGAGACGCTGATCACCAACGATTCGGACGAGGCACGCAGTTTCATCGAATCACGGCCCTGCCCGGTGGTTTACAAGCGCACCGGCACCGGTCGCGCCGAATTCGCCGAGACCAGGATCGTCACCGACGACGACTATCCGCGACTCACCGCGATCCACTCCGCGCCCACCACTTTTCAGGACTACGTGAACGCGCGCTGGGACCTACGCGTGGTGTGGGTCGACGGGGTCGCCTGGACCACACGGATCGACTCGCAGGCGGGCGTCGGGTGGGTGGATTCACGCCTCGACACGTCGGTGGATTTCACTCCGGATCAGCTTCCCGCCTCGGTAAGCAAATCTATGGCAACCCTCATGGGGGCGCTCGGCCTCTCGTTCGGCGTGCTGGACCTACGCCTGGGGGTCGACGGCGAATACTACTTCCTGGAAGTCAATCCGCAGGGCCAGTTCGCCTACCTCGAGATCAAGACCGGCATGCCGATCTTCCGTAGCCTGGCCAATCTGCTGATCGACGGCGACGGGACGGTCCAGGGCCACTGAACCTGCGGACACCCAAAAAAAACCGGCCGCCGGACACCGACACCAGAAATCTCGGCCGGGCGAAAAGCTTTCGCCCGTGCCGATTTCCGAAACCGAACGACCGCTACTCTGCCGTCTTACGCCGGTTTGCGCCGCCGCGTCCGCGCAATTGCACGCTCGACTCCACCAGCACATTGTGAATGAAGCCGTAGGAACGGCCGGTCGAGCGCGCTAGCGAGCGAATGCTCGCACCCGCCTCGTATTGCTTCTTCAGCTGGTTCTGTAGACGGTCACGGGACTTGCCGGTGACGCGCGTTCCCTTGCCCAAGGTGGGCTTGGTTTGTGATGGCCTGTCGCTCATGGCTTCCTCCGAGTCGCCGAGCCGGTAGTTCCAGGCTAAGCACTCGGCGGGCCATGATCAACGAATTCTTGTGATGAAACTCACGCGAGCTGAATAAGTTCCAGATATTCGGCCGACCAGTGGTCCTCCGTACCGTCCGGCAACAAGATCACCCGCTCCGGCGACAGCGCCTCGGCCGCGCCGGGATCGTGGGTCACCAGCACCACCGCGCCCGCGTAGGTGCGCAACGCGTCGAGCACCTGCTCACGCGAGATCGGGTCCAGGTTGTTGGTCGGCTCGTCCAGCAACAGCACGTTCGCCGCCGACGACACCAGCCCGGCCAACGCCAGACGCGTCTTCTCACCACCGGACAGGGTGCCCGCGGGCTGCTCCAACTGCGGTCCGGTGAACATGAACGCACCGAGCAGGCCGCGCAACTCCTGCTCCCCCGCCGTCGGCGCGGCATGCCGGATGTTCTCCCACACCGTCGCCTGGTCGTCGAGAGTGTCGTGCTCCTGGGCGAAATAGCCGACGCGCAGGCCGTGACCGGGAACCAGACCGCCCGCCGTCGGCTGTTCGACCCCGGCGAGCATGCGCAACAGCGTGGTCTTACCCGCGCCGTTGAGCCCGAGCACCACCACTCGGCTGCCCCGGTCGATCGCCAGGTCGACGCCGGTGAAGATCTCCAACGACCCGTAGACCTTGGTGAGGTTCTCCACCATCAGCGGTGTCTTGCCACACGCCGCGGGTTCCGGGAACTTGATCCTGGCCACCTTGTCGGCCACCCGCACGTCGTCGAGTTCGGCCATCAACCGGTCGGCGCGCTTGGCCATGTTCTGTGCCGCAGTGGCTTTCGTCGCCTTGGCGCCGAGCTTGGCGGCCTGCACCCGCAGCGCGGACGCCTTCTTCTCGGCATTCGCGCGCTCGCGGCGGCGGCGCTGTTCATCGGTGGCGCGCGCGTCGAGGTACTTCTGCCACGCCATGTTGTAGACATCGGCCTCGCCGCGCACCGCGTCCAGGAACCACACCTTGTTCACCACGTCGCCGAGCAGTTCCACATCGTGGCTGATCACGATGAGTCCGCCGGTGTGGTTCTGCAGGAACCCGCGCAGCCAGGTGATGGAATCCGCGTCGAGGTGGTTGGTCGGTTCGTCGAGCAACAGCACGGTGTCCGAGCGCCCACCGCTGCCGTCGGAAGCGGCGAACAGGATGCGCGCCAACTCGATTCGGCGACGCTGACCACCCGACAACGTTCGCAACGCTTGCCCGAGCACCCGATCGGGCAAGCCGAGGCTGTTGCAGATGCGGGCGGCGTCGCTCTCGGCGACGTACCCGCCGAGCGAGGAGAACCGATCTTCCAGCCTGCCGTACTTGCGGACCGCCTTCTCGCGCTCGTTCTCGTCGGCGACCTCGGCCATCAACGCCTGCTGCTTCTCCATATCGCGGATCAGCGCGTCCAGACCGCGCGCGGACAGCACCCGGTCGCGTGCGAGCACGTCCAGGTCGCCTTCCTTGGGGTCCTGGGGCAGGTAGCCGACATCGCTGGAACGCACGACCTTGCCCGCGTACGGCTCACCCTCACCCGCCAGGATGCGCAACGTGGTGGTCTTGCCCGCGCCGTTACGTCCGACCAAGCCGATCCGGTCCCCCGCCTGCACTCGCAGTGCCGGGCCAGGTGCCGACAGTAGAGTGCGGACTCCGGCCCGGACCTCCAGGTCGGTCGCGGTGATCACAGAATTCTCCTCGCGGATCGGTGGTGCTCGACGGTGGTGTCTCGAGTGTGCGCGTCTCGATTGTGCGACCCTATGCGCACACGAACCACTGATTTTACCTGCGCTGTCCCGGCTACTCGACGCCCGCCGACGCGCATGTGACCGCCGTTACCCCGTGCACGGGTACCGTGGCACCGCATGGGAACCGATCTATCAGGCAAGAGCGCGTTGGTCACCGGGGCGAGCCGGGGCATCGGCAAGGCCGTCGCGGCGGAGCTGTTGACCCGAGGCGCCAACGTTCTGATCACCGCGCGCAAGAAGGAGCCGCTGGATCAAGCCGCGAACGATCTGCGTGCCCTCGGCCACCGCGGCGAGGTCATCGCGCTGGCGGGCAACTCCGGTGTCGACGAGGATCGCGCCGACGCGGTCGGTCGGGTGGTCACGGAATTCGGCTCGTTGGACATCCTGATCAACAACACTGGCATCAATCCGGTGTACGGCTCGCTGATGGAGGCGGATCTCAACGCGGTCCGCAAGATCTTCGACGTCAATGTCGTCGCCGCGCTCGGTTATGTGCAGCAGGCCTACCGCGCGTGGATGGGCGAACACGGCGGCGCGGTGGTGAATGTCGCGAGTGTCGCCGGTATCCGCTCCAGCGGTGTGATCGCCGCCTACGGCGCGTCCAAGGCCGCGCTGATTCGGCTCACCGACGAGCTGGCCTGGCAGCTCGGACCGAAGATCCGCGTGAACGCCGTGGCCCCCGGCGTAATCAAGACGAAGTTCGCCGACGCGCTGTACTCCTCCGATGAGGAAAGCGCGGCCAGCGTCTACCCACTCAAACGTCTCGGCACACCGGAGGATGTCGCGAGCCTGATCGGTTTCCTGGTCTCCGACGAGTCGGGCTGGATCACCGGCGAGACGGTGCGGGTCGACGGTGGCTTGCTGTCCACCGGCGGCCTCTGACACTCGAGATACCTTTCGGCACAGAACTTTCGCCGGCGACCGCCGCCACCGCGCTCAGCGGAACAACAGCGCGGCGAGCAGATCGGCATGCAAATAATGCAGGTACTTCTGTGCCATCGGGACATCGACCGCGGGGGTCGCCGTCAGCACCGTGACCACCACGATGTCGTCCTGGTCTCCGGCGCTCGACGCCTGCGTCGCGGCTTCGGCGATGAACGAGCCTTCCGGCAGATTCAGCTCGCCGGCGGCGAGTTGTCCCGCAGCCGACTTCGCCTGCGCCGCGCTGGCCATGCCGAACGCGAACTGGGTGAGCACCAGTCCGTCCCCCTCGGCGCGACTCGAAAGAGTGGCCGCGCTTAAAAGTGAACCTCCAAGGTCACCAGGACATGGGGTGACAGCTGGCCGGGTCACGGCTTAGCTGATGTCCTGGTGATCGAAGCTCGGGCGGGGGCTTGGTGGGTGTGAGGTGGTTTCCTGCTTTCCGGCCTGGTCCGCCGCCCTGCGGTCCTTGCCGCAGTGGGGGAAGATGGCGGGCTGGCCGGGCGGGCTGGGGGAGGCTGCTCGGTGAACAATGGGGCGGGGTCAGTTGAGAGGAGGGATTCAGCGGTGGTGCCAGGTAGGGGGTCGGTATCGGTCGGGCGATCGCGACGCCGTGTGGACGCCGAGGTGATCGTTTGTGGGCTCGGGCCGGCGGGGCGGGCGTTGGTGCATCGTTGCGTGCGGCACGGCGTCGACGTCGTCGCGATCGACTCCGCGCCGCAACGGCGTTGGGCGGCGACGTATGCCGCGTGGCGTGATGAGCTGCCGGACTGGTTGCCCGAGAACGTGATCGGCGCCCGGATCGAATCTCCCGCCGTCTGGGGCACTCGGCCGCAGCGCCTCGACCGGGAATACGTGGTATTCGACAACACCCGACTGCGCGAAACGCTCGATATCGATGGCGCACGAGTACGCACCGGTCGCGTGCTCGAACTGACCGCGACGAACGTCGAATTGGCAGACGGCACAAGACTTTCGGCGTCCAGGGTGATCGATGCTCGCGGAGTCGCGCGCTCCCCTGTGCTCGCCGAACAAACCGCGTACGGTCTCGTGGTAGACGCGCGGGAGTACCCGGCACAACCCCTGTTCATGGATTGGCGACAAGACAACGGCGCCGACCCCGACGCGCCACCCTCGTTCCTGTACGCGGTCCCGCTGGACGCCGACACGGTGCTGCTCGAGGAGACGTGCCTGGTCGGCCGCCCCGCACTGGCACCGTGGGCGTTGCGCGATCGGCTACAGCACCGCTTGCGTGTGCGCGGCATCGGCCCCGCCGACGACGCGCGCGTCGAGCGGGTCCGCTTTCCGGTGCAGAGCCAGCACGTCGGCCGTGACCGCTTCGGCGCGGCGGGCGGATTCACCCATCCCGCAACCGGATACAGCGTCGCGGCCGCCCTCGCCGCCGCCGACGCCGTCGCGACCGGCGCGTCCGCGTGCCCCGCCTCGGCGCGCGCGGTGCACCTGCTGCGGTCGGCGGGACTGCGCGCGCTGCTGGCGCTGGCGCCCACCGAGCTGCCGGTCTTCTTCGACGCGTTCTTCGCCCTACCGACCGACCTGCAACGCGCCTACCTGTCCGGACGCACCGATCCGCGCGCCACCGCACACGCCATGCGCGCCCTGTTCACTACGCTCCCGCCCGCACTGCGTCGGCGTGTCGCCCTCGCGACACTCGGGTTGCCGATTCTCTCGCGCCCCCGCCCCGGTTCGGCCATGATGGAGTGATGAGGTCGATCTGGAAGGGCTCGATCGCCTTCGGGCTGGTAAACGTCCCGGTCAAGGTCTACACGGCCACCGAGGACCACGACATCCGATTCCACCAGGTGCACGCGAAAGATGGTGGTCGGATCAAATACGACCGCATCTGCTCGATCGACGGCGAGTCGGTCCAGTACGCCGATATCGACAAGGCCTACGAATCGCCGGACGGTCAGAAGATCGTTCTCACCGACTCGGATTTCGCGAAGCTTCCGTCCGCCGAAAAGCACGAGATCCCGGTGTTGCAGTTCGTGCCTTCCGATCAGATCGATCCGATCCTGTTCGACAAGAGCTACTACCTGGAGCCCGACTCGACCACGCCGAAGGCGTATGTCCTGTTGGCGACGACGCTCGAGCAGATCGACCGCACCGCACTGGTGCATTTCACGCTGCGGCAGAAGACCCGACTTGCCGCCTTGCGCGTGCGCGACGGCGTCTTGGTCCTGCAAACGCTGTTGTGGCCCGACGAGGTGCGCTCGGCCAGCTTCGAATCCCTCGAAGGCGTCACCGAGCCGCGCCCGCAGGAAATCAAGATGGCCGAGACGTTGGTCGACACCATGTCCGACGATTTCGATCCCTCGCAGTACACCGACGAGTACCAGATCGAATTGCGGCGGATTCTCGACGAGGCGATCGCCAGCGGCACCGGTAAGGTCGCCGAACAGCCCGAGTCCCCTCGGGCCGACACCGACGCCGAGGTGGTCGACCTGGTGGCCGCACTGCAACGCAGTCTGGAGGCCAGCGGCGAGGGGACGAAGAACTCGAGCACGGGTGGCAAGAAGGCGAGCAAGTCCTCCCCGAAGAAGGCGACGGCCAAGAATGCGACGGCCAAGAAGACCTCGGCGAAGAAGGCCCCCGCCAAGAAAACCGCCACCCGCAAAGGCGCGTAACGCCGCAGGCAGTCTTTATTCGGCCTGAGCTGAGTTTCGCTTGCCGAAGAGGCGGTTCGGCATCAGGCGAGTCGACCTCGCTGATGCGCGCGCCTCACGCCTCACGTACCTCACCCCTCACGTACCTCACCCCTCACGCACCACACGCCGCCCGCGCGCCTCACGCACCTCGCCCCTCGCACACCTCACGCCGCGCGCCACACGCGCCTCGCCCCTCGCACACCTCACGCCGCGCGCCACACGCGCCTCACCCCTCGCACACCACACGCCGCGCGCCACACACACCACACGCACCTCCTAGCGGCGCCCGCACCGGGCCGGTCCGCCCTCGCACCGCGAGCCACTCGACGCAAGGGGCCGGGACTGCACCGATCTACCCGCGGAAGTGCTTTTCCAGCTCCCCGAGGGTGGTCTGGAGGTCTTCGGGGCTGTTGGACTTGAAGATCCCCTGGTAGCCGCTTTCGGCGCGCACCTCGGCCTCGACATCCGGGTCGTGGTAGAGCGCGGCCAGTTTCAGCAATGTCGGGTTGTCCTTGTCCTCGGCGCGCGCGGCGAAGACATTGATGTACTGCTTCAGTTCGGGGCGCTCGGGGTCGTCGGTGAGGATGACGTCCTTGTCGGTCAACCCGGCGGGCGTGGCGAAGGTGTCGTCGACGAAGGCGGCGTCCACGCTGTCGAGCGAGGGGGCGGTCAGCGTCGGATCGATGGTCGTGAGCTTCACCTTGGAGGCGGCGGTATCCACATCCTCGATCTTCGAATCCCAGGTGGCGCCGTTTTTCAGCACGACAAGCCCGGCCGCGGCGAGACTGAGCAGCGGGCGCACCTGGTTGGCCGGGTTGTTGCTGAGGGTGATCTCGCCGCCCTGCGGAATCTCGGTGACCGACTTGTGCTTTCGCGAATACAGCGTCAGCGGGAAGATCTCGGAGGCGCCGATCGGGGTCAGCGTGTCGTTATTGGCGACGTTGTAATTGGCGAGGTAGCGCACGTGCTGGAACTTGTTGAGATCAATCTGCCCTTGCGCCAGTGCGGGATTGGGCTGGTTGTAGTCGGTGAAGTTGACGAACTCGACCGTGATGCCCTGCTCGGCGGCCTTCTTCTTGTACACCGCCCAGTGCGGTAGCGCGAGGTCGTTGACCCCGATACGGACGACCTCGCCGTGCTCACGCCCACACGACACCGAAGCGATGGTGAGAACACTCAACAGGACGAGCAACACGATTCGGTGCAGCAGGCGCATTTCGAGCAAATTAGACGATCGTCCAGGTTATGGGAAGGATTGTGCTCACCACAATCGAAACTCTGGCTGTCGCGGGCCACGCACCGGTTGGATCGGCGGGTTGATATCGCGACAAGCAATTCGGGAGCACTAGTGAAATTCCATCGGGTACTGGCGACCCCGGTCCTGGTAGCGACGATAGTGGCAACCACGGCGGCCCTCACCCTGACCGGGTGCGGCGCCGACGGCGACTCCGGCTCGGTGATTCGGATCGGCACCACCGAACAGGACAAGTCATGGGACGTGTTCGAGCAGGTCGCCAAGGAAAAGGGCGTCGACGTTCAGATCACCCACTTCTCGGACTACAACCAACCGAATCTCGCACTGTCGCAGGGGCAGGTCGACCTCAACCTGTTCCAGCACCTGCAATTCCTCGGCGCCTACAACGTGGCCAACAACGACACATTGACGCCGATCGGGTCCACCTACGTGGTGCCGCTCGGCCTCTACTCCAAGAAGCACAAGACGGTCGCCGACCTGCCGCAAGGCTCGGAGATCGCGATTCCGAACGATCCCACCAACCAGGCCCGGGCGCTGTTCGTCCTGCAAGCGGCGGGTCTGCTGAAGCTGTCCTCGAAGACCGAGTCGCCGACCCCCGCCGACATCGACCAGGCCGCATCCAAGGTGCGGGTCACCCCGGTCGACGCGGCGCAGACGGCGCTGTCGCTGAATTCGACCGACGGCTCCATCATCAACAACACCTACCTCGAACGCTCCGGCATCGACCCGCAATCGGCGCTCTACAAGGATGATCCGAAGGATCCTTCCGCTGAGCCGTACATCAATGTGGTGGTGGCCAAAGCCGAGGACAAGGACAACCCCGCCTACCGGGAGATCGTCGATCTCTGGCACGACCCCGAGGTGCAGAAGGCCCACGACGAGGTCAGCAAGGGCACCGCGGTCGAAGTCCAGCGCCCGGCCGCCGAACTCGAACAGATCCTGGACCGGGTGCAGCAATCCGCCCGTGACGGCAAGTGAGCGAGGCCACCGACCCCGCCACCACCTCCGCCAGCACACGTGATCAGGTCCCCGCGGTCGAATTCCGCTCGGTCACCAAGGTTTTCGGCAAGGGCGAGAGCCGCCAGGTCGCGCTGAACGACCTGGACCTGCGCATCGAACGCGGGGAGATCTTCGGCGTCATCGGCTATTCCGGCGCGGGCAAGAGCACGCTCGTTCGTCTGATCAACGCACTGGAGAAGCCGACGACCGGCACCATCGAGGTGTCCGGTTCACCGGTCACCGGGGTGGCGGAATCGCAGGTGCGGCGGCTGCGGCGCGATATCGGAATGATCTTTCAGCAGTTCAACCTGTTCCGATCACGCACGGCCGCAGGCAATATCGAGTATCCGCTGAAAGTGGCGGGCTGGAAGCGGGCCGAACGCAAGGAGCGGGTCGCCGAACTGTTGGAGTTCGTCGGCCTGTCGGACAAGGCGCGCAGCTACCCCGACCAGCTCTCCGGCGGCCAGAAGCAACGGATCGGCATAGCACGCGCGCTGGCGACCTCACCGGCATTGCTGCTCGCCGACGAGGCAACCTCGGCGCTGGACCCGGAAACCACCGGCGAAGTGCTGCGTCTGTTGCAGAAGATCAATCGCGAACTCGGCGTCACCATCGTGGTGATCACCCACGAGATGGATGTGATCCGCGCGGTGGCCGACCGGGTGGCGGTGCTCGCCGAGGGCAAGATCGTCGAATTGGCCAGTACCTTCGAGGTTTTCGCGACGCCCAAGGCCGCGCCGACGAAGTCCTTCGTCGGGACCGTCCTGCACAACCGTCCTTCCGACGAGGAACGGCGCAGGCTCACCGAGCTGCACGGTGGCCGCCTGGTCACCGTCGACATCGACGACCGACACGGCATCGGCCCCGCGCTGGCCACGGCGGCGAAAGCCGGTGTCACCTTCGAGGTCGTGTACGGCGGGGTGAGCACGTTGCAGGACAAGACATTCGGCAGCGTGACGCTCGCGCTCTACGGCGAGGACACGGCGATCGAGCACGTCATCGACGAGTTCGCTGGCCGCACGACGGGGAAGGGATAGGCGATGCACACCGACTGGGACAAGTTGCAGCCCGTCCTGACCGAGGCGATCGGCACCACGATCTACCTGGTGTTGATCACCTTCGTGGTGGGCGGCGTGATCGGGTTGCTGCTCGGCACCCTGCTCTACACCACCCGCAAGGGCGGCCTGCTGGCGAACGCGCCGATCAATCTCGTGCTCAATGTTTTGGTCAATATCGTGCGACCGATCCCGTTCATCATCCTGCTCGCGGCCCTGGGTCCGGTGACATTGGAGGTGGTGGGCACCACGATCGGCACCGACGCGGCGGCGTTCGTGATGATCGTCGCGGCCTCGTTCGGCATCGCGCGGATCGTGGAACAGAACCTGGTGACCGTCGATCCCGGCGTCATCGAGGCGGCGCGTGCGGTGGGCGCGGGACCGTTACGGATCATCCTCACCTTGCTGATTCCGGAGGCACTCGGACCGCTGGTGCTCGGCTACACCTTCATCGTGATCGCCATAGTCGACATGTCGGCCATGGCGGGCACCGTCGGCGGTGGTGGGCTCGGCGACTTCGCGCTCGTCTACGGCTATCAGCGCTTCGATTGGCAGGTCACCCTGGTGGCGACGCTGATCATCATCGCCGGTGTGCAGGGCATCCAGTTCTTCGGCAACTGGCTGGCGCGTAAGGTGCTGCGCCGCTAGGTGTTCAGCCGTCTCGGGGGCGGATTGCTCCCGCCTCCGAGACCGCGTTCATGCCGGAGTCTCAGCCCGCGTTCGAGGTGCACGACGCGGCGATGACATTCGCGGCACGCGGCGCGGCGCTGCCGAGATCGGGGAACGGCGGCGCACTGTCGCCGAGCCCCTCGACCGCCTGTCGTTCGGCTTCGTCCCGTGATCCGGCGATGACGGAGGCGATGCGCCCATCGGCTCCCCTGGCCACCGCCGCGCACGCGTCCACGAATCGCACCTCGATCCGACAGTCGTAGATGTCGCATTCGCGCAAGGCCGCCGCGTCGGCGGACACGTAGGTCGGCTCATCGATGCCGACACCCACCCGACCGGAGCTGTGCGACACCGTGATCGTGCCGTGTAGACCCGACGCAGCCGAAGCCGAGCCAGCGCCGACCATGGTGCACGCGGCGAACGCCACCAACGACACACCCAGTGCGCCACCACCGATGATTGCCAAAGAATCCTCCACGGGATAAAGGAAATCCGCCCGAGGAAATCATTACCGAGTGCGCGCTCCGTGTCCAGCATCGGTTGCGCGAGAGCATGTTCGGCGGACAAACCTCGTTCAGGGCAGCGGGTCACCCGGCACGACGTGCAACGCCGCTTTGTACACCATCGGATGTGCGACGGCGTCGAGTTCTTCGTCATCGATCAAGCGCTGAACGCTGCGCTGCCACTCCGGATCGGTCCGCGCGGCGTCCAGTGCCGAGCCGCTGGACCATTCCGCGACGTTCACGAAGGTGAACTCGGCATTCTCGTTGAGCGACTGCATCATTCGCGCACCGACGAAGCCAGGGGCGGCGGCCATCAACCGAGCGTTGCTTTTCCACCGCATCAGAAATCGCTCCTTCTGCGCGAACGGCACCGAAAAAGCATTGATCAGGGTGACCGGTTCATCCGTGACGGCCGGGGTGTGGCCAACAGGTATCGTCATATTGTCATCTTAAATGACAATCACTGTAACTTGCTAGCATGGGACGATGCCGACACCGCTGAGTCACCGCGCGAGCTTTCTCTTGTCGCAACTCGGTCATTACGTGGCGCAGCAGTTCACCGAAAGACTCGCCACCCGCGACCTCGAACCAGCGCATTTCGGCGTTCTCAGTCATCTCGCGACCGCAGATGGACGCAGCCAACAAGAGTTGGCCCAACTGCTGGACGTGCACCGCAACGCCATGGTCGGCCTGATCGACCAACTCGAGCAGCGCGGGCTCGTTCGCCGCCAGCCACATCCGGACGATCGCAGAGCCCACGCGATCCACCTGACGCCCGCCGCGCACCGCGCGATCGACGCGGGCGAGCGGGAAGCCGACGCGCTAGAGGCCGAGATGCTCACCCACCTCGACGCGACCGAGCGAAAAACGTTGGTCGAGTTGCTGTCTCGCGTCTCGTCGGATGCCGGATTGCCGCCGGGGATACATCCAGGACTCCAGCGTCGGCGCCGTTCAGGCGCCCGCATGCAAGGGCGCGCACGATAAGACTGTCACCGACAGCTACTCATCAGCCGCCCCGAGCCCAAGCACACGCGGGCGCACGATCGGTCGCCGACTCGGCTCAACCTCGGTGACCCTGCCACCCGAGCACACTCATCCACGTTGGCGCACTTGATGTTCGGCGTCGTACTCACGGCGCGCCTTGTCGACCTGCTCGAGATTCTCCGACCAGTCCGCGAGCGCCGCGAAGACCGGGGCAAGGCTGCGACCGAGGTCGGTGATCTCGTAGATCACCCTCGGCGGGACCTCCGCGTAGTAGGTGCGCTCGATCAGACCGTCGCGTTCGAGTTTTCGTAGACGTTCGGTGAGCACCTTGGGGGTGACGGCCGAAATATGGCGCGCCAACTCCACGAACCGGTGCGGGCCGGATTCGTGCAGCGTCCACAGAATCGGCGTGGTCCAGCGACTGAAGACGACGTCGACCACCGGGGTGATCGGGCACGCGGTCTCCGCGGTCGCACCCGCCGACGACGTCCTTCGCCGTGTGCTCTCGGTCACATTTGCCATCGTCGCCATTACTTTCCTCTAGGTACCTACTATCACCACGATAGTAGCGTCGGTCATGTCGAAATACGAACGCACACAAGGAGCGAACATGATCGTGGTCACCGGAGCGACCGGAAATGTCGGGAAGCCTCTCGTGCGAGCCTTGGCCGCGGCGGGCGAGAAGGTGATCGCGACCTCGCGTGCGATCACCTCGGCCGATGTCCCCGAGGGCGTGCCTTTTCAGCAGGTCGACCTCGGCGATCCCGGCAGCCTCGCGACGGTTCTCGACGGCACCGACGCATTGTTTCTCCTCACCTCGGGCGATTTCCAGGCCGGAGGCGGGGATCTGCACACACTCATGGCCACCGTGCGCGAGGCGCGGGTCCGGCGCGTGGTCTTGTTGTCGTCGTTGGGCGTGGTCACCGGACGTCACCCCGGGCACCTGGAGAGCGCGGTCGAAGAATCCGGCGTGCCGTGGACGTTGTTGCGTCCGGGCGGTTTCGCGTCGAACACCCTCTGGTGGGCCGAAACGGTGCGCGCGCAGCGCACGGTCGCCGCACCCTTCGCGGATGTCGCGCTGCCGCTGGTCGACCCCGCCGATATCGCGGAGGTCGCGGCACTCGCACTGCGCGAGCCCGGCCACGAGGGTCGGGCATACACCTTGACCGGGCCCGAGCCGATCACTCCGCGTCAGCAGGTCGCGGCGCTCGGCGAAACATTGGGTACGCCTGTCGCTTTCATCGAACAGACGCGGGCCGAAGCCAGCACAGCGATGGCGCGGTTCATGCCCGAACCGGTGGTCGAGAGCACCCTCGACGCCCTGAGTACGCCGACCGAGTTGGAGCGGCAAGTCAGCCCCGATGTCGAGAAGCTACTCGGTAGGTCGCCGCGCACGTTCGCCGAATGGGCGGCGCGCAATATCGCCGCCTTCGAGTAGAAGACCCCTACTCACCACTGCCCCACCACAATTCGAAATCGGAGGCACCTATGCCAACCCAACATGTCCTCGACTCGACGATGCGCTACCGCACGGAGGGCACCGGAACACCCTTCGTCTTCCTGCACGGCAATCCGACCTCGTCCTACCTGTGGCGCAATATCATTCCAGCCATCGAAAATCCGGCTCGACGACTCGCACCCGACCTCATCGGCATGGGCGATTCCGGGAAGCCCGCGATCGACTACACCTTCGACGAGCACAGCCACTACCTCGACGCCTGGTTCGACGCGCTAGAGCTCGATGACGTGGTGCTGATCGGACACGACTGGGGTGGCGCATTGGCCTTCGACTGGGCAGCGCGCCATCCCGAGCGAGTCCGCGCCGTCGCGTTCTTCGAGACCATCGTGAAACCGATGACGTGGGAAGAGTTTCCAGCGGGTGGGCGTGAACTGTTCACACTGATCAAGACTCCCGGTGTCGGAGAGAAAATGATGCTGACCGACAACGGATTCATCGAGAACCTGCCGGGCACGATGGCGACCCCGTTGCGCGACATCGACTTCGAGGCGTATCGGGCGCCGTATTCGACACCGCAGAGCCGTCGACCAGTGTTGCAGTGGGCGCGATCCATGCCGCTCGGTGGCGAACCCGCGGAGGTCGTCGAGCGGGTCGAGACCTACGACAAGTGGCTGGCGAGCAGCACCGAAATCCCCAAGCTGCTCCTGACATTCGAGCCGGGTCCAGGTGCCATGCAAACCCCCGCCATGGTCGACTGGTGCGCCACCCACATCGCGAGCCTCGATATCGCACACCACGGCGTGGCCGGTCACCACGCACCGGAGGATCAGCCCGCGGCGATCGCGGCATCGATCAACAGCTGGGCGGACAAGCACGAGTTGCGTGCCACAGGAAACCGGTGAACTACCGCGCCGCAGTGCGTGCGCACGGGCTGGAAACGCCATCCCCTTTCGACGTCGCGTCAGCGGGGCGGACTCAGGCCGACCACCGCGAGCTGGAAGAGCCTCGACGCTTCGGCGTCGGGTGCGGGATGGTGCTCGGTTGCCAAGACGATCCCGACGGCCAGCGTGATGAAGTCGCCGACACCGATACCTGCCGCCACCGCACCGTCGGCGACCGCGGCGCGCAGCAACGGCTGGCCCGCGTCTTCCAGCGAAGTCGCGCAGGTGTTCTCGTGCACGGAATCCGAGCCCGTGCTGTCGTAGGCCAACGCGACGGCCAGCCAACGGGCCGAAACACAGTACGCGACAACGCCGTTCAGCCATTCCAAGAGCGCGTCCCGACTATCACCCCGACCGGTCAGCTCCTCAGCGCGAACACACAGCGCGTCGATCCGTTTGCGGGAGACCGCCTCCAAAAGCGCGCGGCGAGTCGGGAAGTGCCGACGCACGGTCGCCGAGCCGACGCCCGCGGTGCGTGCGATCTGTTCCAGGGAGGCGCCGGCGCCGCGCGCGGCCACCTCGTGCTCGGCGATGGACAGGATGTGCGCGTAGTTGCGTCTGGCGTCGGCGCGCTGACCGGTTGACATGGCATCCTCTCCAGGGTTGCTAAGTGGCGGGCCCCGCCGTATCGTACCGAAACATAAACGGCGGGGCCCGCCACTTAAGTTTCGACAAGGCCACCGAGGAGATTCCATGTCCACAGATTCCGCACCTGTCCTGGTCACCGGCACCACCGGCCGACAGGGCGGCGCCACCGCACGCGCCCTGCGCGCGGCGGGCGTCCCCGTCCGCGCACTGGTGCGCGACACGACCACCGACCGAGCCAAGGCCGTCGAAGCGCTCGGTGCCGAGCTGGTCGTCGGCGATCTGCACGATTACGACTCCGTCGTTCGCGCCGCGAAAGGCGCTCGCGCGGTCTTCTCCGTTCAGATGCCCGCCATCACCGCGGAAGGATTCGATTTCGACGGCGAGGTGACGCAGGGCACCACCCTCATCGACGGCGCCAAGGCCGCAGGAGTGGAGCAGTTCGTGCACACCTCCGTCACCGGTGCGGGTAAACACGACGGGGAGCCGGGCTGGGCCGAAGGCCGCTGGGCCGCGGTGCAACCCTCCCAGAACGCCAAGGCCGCGATCCAAGATCACCTGCGCGCGGCCGACTTTCCGCGATGGACCCTGCTCAAGCCGGGGTTCTTCATGGAGAACTTCGCGCCCGCCATGGGGTTCCTGTTTCCGCGCGGCGTCGAGGGTGGCCTGGTGAGCGTCCTGAAACCGCAGACGAAACTGTCGCTGGTCGCGGTGCACGACATCGGCGTCGCCGCCGCCGCGGCGCTCACCGACCCCGAAAAATTCGACCGCGTCGAATTGGAGTTGGCGAGCGACTACCTGTCGATGGCACAGATCGCCGAGGTCCTGTCACGCGCGCTCGACACTCCCCTCGCCGCACCCGACATGACCGTGGAGCAGGCCGTCGCCGCCGGGATGCCGCCGATGGGCGCCAGCCACGAGTTCATCAATGTGGTCGGACAACCCGGTCGACCCGAGTACGCGACCGCTCTCGGCATTCCGCTCACCAGCTTCGATACCTGGGCACAGCAACATCTTTCGCACCAATCGTGATCAACGACGGGTTTCGATCGTCAGTCCGCCCGCGGTGACCGCGCGGATATGGTCACCGGCGAGCAGGTCGTGCGGGTAGCCGAGGTCGATCGCGCTGGCCTCGTCGAGGCGCGCCAGTTGCGCGGCGGTGAGCTCGACCTCCAGCGCAGCAAGATTCCCCCTCAGCTGCGCTGGCGTGCGAGCACCGATCACGGGTGCGGTTACGCCGGGATTGCGCAGGTTCCAGGCCAGCGCGACCTGCGCGGGTGTGCGCTCCACCTCCTCGGCGACCTCCCGCACGACGTCGGCGATGGCGAGCGTGCGTTCGGTGACCATGCCCAAGTTCGCGTTGAAACTCTTGCGGGTGCTTTCGCCGGAGTCAGCACTCGTCGCGGCCAAGTCGACGCGGCTGTACTTGCCCGAAAGCACACCACCGCCCAGCGGTGAGAACGGGGTGACGCCCAGCCCCATCGCGCGTGCCATCGGAATCAGGTCGCGTTCCGCGCCCCGGTTGATCAGGCTGTATTCGACCTGCAACGCGACAAGCGGTGACCAGCCGCGCAGGTCGGCGATCGCCTGCATGCGCGAGATCTCCCAAGCCGGGGCGCTGGAGATCCCCACATAGAGCACCTTGCCCTGCCGCACCAAGTCGTCGAGGCCGCGCAGGATCTCCTCGACCGGAGTCGTGAAGTCCCACACGTGCAGCAGGAGCAGGTCGAGGTAGTCCGTGTCCAGTTGGCGCAGACTGGATTCCACCGAAGCGAACAGGTTCTTACGGTGCGCGCCACCGGAATTCGGGTCACCCGGTCGACGTTGCGTCGTGTATTTCGTGGCCAGTACCAGGCTTTCACGCTTGCCACGAATCAGTTCGCCCAACATCTTTTCGGAACCGCCGTAGGCGCTGGCGGTATCGATGAAGTTGCCGCCGCGCTCGAGATAGCTGGCGAACAGCGTACGAGCGTCGTCTTGTGCTGCCCCCCAACCCAATTCGTTACCGAAGGTCGCGGTGCCGAGCGCCAGCGGAGAAACCCGCAGCCCCGAGCGGCCGAGCAATCGGTAGGAGTCGAGGGTGGTCGGCTTCGCGTCCTGCTGCTGGATTGTGGACATCCCACGGGTCCTTTCGATGGCGTGCGCGTCGGCTCGACCGAAGAAGAATTGACGGATACCGAGCGCGATTTATCGCTCGCGGTGCGCATCTCGTCGAGCTGTTTCACGGTATGTCCGGGGAAGAAGTCGAAGCAAAGACCAAAAATCAGCGGACGGTAGAGGAAATGCCTATACCGACGTCCCCATTCGATCGCCGCATGACCGTGCGCCGCGCACACCACCGGGTCACGGTGCCCGGCGAAGCCCCGCCGCACTGTGCGCTGCGATATTCGACGTATGCGTTCGTTCGAGGCCCGGAGTTTCACCGCCGATCGCCCGTGGGGCGCCCTCGACATCACCGAAATGGACACCGCCACGGTCCGTCCGCACTGGACCGACCACCCTTATGTCCGGCACGTCAACGACGGACCCGAGGTCTTCGTCGTGCTCGACGGCGCGGTCGATGTGCACTACCGCGAGCACGGCGAACAACGAGTAGAACGCCTCGTCCCCGGGCGTATCCGCTATGCGGAGGTGGGCGACGAGCACGTCGCCTACCCGGGTGCTCGAGGCGCGAATTCTAGTCATCGAACACCGAACACCGAACGCCTGAGACTCGGCTCGACGCGCGAGGACCGAGAACATCACTGCGGTGACGGCGTATCCCGTCCGACGATCGCTCGCGGCGCGATCGGCTCGTGGCAATGGCTGCACGCCAAGTACGGAACCGTGTCGTGATCGCATTCAGTATGCAGGAGAATAACCGGCGGTTCGCTCATCAGGTGAGCGTCACCCCAGCTCAACAGCGCGAGAATGACCGGGAGCAGATCCCGGCCCGCGGTCGTCAGATGATATTCGTAGCGCGGCGGTCGATCGCTGTAGCGGCGTTGTTCGACGATTCCGTGCTCGCGGAGCAGGCCGAGTCGGTCACTGAGGATGTTCTTCGCGATCCCGAGTTCGGTGCGCAGCTCGTCGAACCGATGCAGTCCCTTGAACGCGAACAGGGAACGCACGATCATCAACGTCCACCGGTCGCCGACGATCTCGACGGTCCGAGCGATCGAGCAATTCATCGTGGCCAAGCTCGTCTCACGCATTCGACCGGCTACCTCCGTTCCTCTCGTCTGTGATCTTGCCCGAGTCACACACTTCCAGTAGGTTTTGAATTGCAACCCACTCTACCGTTGCCGAACCTCGGCGATCCCGCCCGAGCCCGAACAATCCGATGTCACCGCGAAAGGACCACCCGTGCCCACCCCCCTTTGGCTGGACGACATCCACGTCGGAGACCGCTTCCGCACCGACACCTACGACCTCACCGCCGAAGCGATCATCGCCTTCGCCACCGACTGGGACCCCCAGCCCTTCCATCTCGGCGAGGACACCGCCCGCGACACCTTCTTCCAAGGACTCGCCGCCAGCGGCTGGCAGACCGCCGCCATCACCATGCGCCTGCTGGTCACCACCGGTTTCCCCCTGGCCACCGGCATCATCGGCGCCGCCATCGACCTCACCTGGCCCACCCCCACCCGCCCCGGCGACCAACTGCACGTCGAACTGGAAGTCACCGACGTGCGCGAATCCAAGTCCACCCCCGGCCGCGGCTTCATCACCACGAAATACGACACGGTGAACCAACACGGCGACGTCCGCCAACACACCACCGGACGACTGCTGGCCTTCACGAAGCCGCAGTGAGCTCCCCGAGTAGACCACTGAACACGGCACTCGCCCAACACATCTTGTCTGTGTGTGAGGGGAACACAGGGCCTACTCTTTAGCACGCGGCCGGACGCTGTCGTGCCCTAACCCTGACCATCCCCGCATGCGCGGGGAGCGCTGGATCATCGTCTCCACAGTGCGCCGCTGGATCGGCCCACCCCCGCGTGCGCGGGGAGCACCCATCACAGCTTGGTCAACCTTCGATCACGTGCGGCCCACCCCTGCGTGCGCGGGGAGCACTCGGTGACGGGCCGGTCGGGTGCGTCGGTGTGCGGCCCACCCCTGCGTGCGCGGGGAGCACACGGTGGAGCACCGTGTCGCCAGCGCGGACGGCGGCCCACCCCTGCGTGCGCGGGGAGCACGGGATCTTCCGCTCGCCCTTCTCCGCTAACTTCGGCCCACCCCTGCGTGCGCGGGGAGCACTAGTGGGCGCGGATACTGTTGCCACACAGCATGGGCCCACCCCTGCGTGCGCGGGGAGCACTCCAGACCGAATCGGTCAAGCTGGGCAACGACAGGCCCACCCCTGCGTGCGCGGGGAGCACCTCCGTGTTCTGCGGACGCGGAGCACCGACCCGGGCCCACCCCTGCGTGCGCGGGGCGCACAACCCCAACGCCCGCAACGCCGATAGGCCACGCGGCCCACCCCTGCGTGCGCGGGGCGCACACTTCTTGACCAGCACGTTTACAGCACAGATCAGCGTTTTACCTTCGGTTTGTTTCGACCCCCATTCAAGAAATCATAATGCCGGGAATCCATGACGGTGCGACGCGCATCGAGCTGACCCGGAGCGAGCGTGGTTGCGGCAATGCGTTTTCGGTCAATGCCCGCTGGCGTCGACTGACGAGTGCGCGGCCCCGAAGACGGCCCGAGCCGACTAAGTACGTGCTGCCGCCGCGACATCCTCCGGCGCGGAGGCGATTACCGCGTCGAGTGCCGTGCGCGAAGTGCGCATGTCTTCGATGGCGGCGGTGAGGCGGTCGCGTTCGTTGCGTAGGTCCGCGATCAGGTCGGGGCAGGTGGGGATGAGTCGGTCACCGTCGTCGCGCAGGCACGGGAGGATTGTGGCGATGGTTGCGGTGTTCAGGCCCGCGGCGAGCAGGGTGCGGATGCGGCGGACGACGGCGATGTCCGTGTCGGTGTATTCGCGGTAGCCGCTGGGGCGGCGGTCGGGGTGCAGCAGGCCCTGTTGTTCGTAGTAGCGCAGCAGTCGCTCGTGCACGCCGGTGCGGCGGGACAACTCGCCGATACGCATGGACCGTCCGGACTTTGACTCTGACATCAATGTCAGAGTTTACCGTAGCGGGCATGAGCCGAGCACACAGAGGAGACCGCTGATGGAGACCGGAATCTTCACCGCGGTCACCGACGAAACCATGGGCCCCGCCGAACTGGCGCAGGAGATCGAGACGCGCGGATTCGAATCGCTGTTCGTGCCGGAGCACACCCACATTCCCGCGACCGTCCGCACGCCGAATCCGGGTGGCGGTGCGATCCCGCACGACTACTACCGGGCCTTCGACCCGTTCATCACGTTGGCGGTGGCCGCGGGAGCCACCCGGCGCCTGCGCCTCGGCACGGCGGTCACGCTCCTCGTGCAACGCGATCCCATCCTCACCGCCAAGGAGATCGCGAGTCTGGATGTCGCCTCGGGCGGACGCGTCGAGGTCGGGTTCGGCGTCGGTTGGCTGCGCGAGGAAATGCGCAATCACGGCACCGACCCGCGCACCCGCGTAGCACTGCAACGCGAACGGATCCTCGCCATGCAGGCGATCTGGTCGCAGGATCGCGCCGAATTCCATGGCCGATTCACCGATTTCGACCCCCTGTATTCCTGGCCGAAACCGGAGCAACTCCCACACCCCCCGATCTGGCTGGGCGGCTGGGGCGCCTCCACGCACGAACGCATCCTCGACCATGCCGACGGCTGGCTGGCACCGGTCGGCATACCCTTCGACGAACTCGAGCGCGGCTTCACCGAGCTACAGAACTTGGCCCACCGCCATGACCGCGCCCCGATTCCCACCATCGCCACCGTCTTCGACCCCCAACCCGGAGACCTGAACCGCCTGGCGGACATCGGAATTCACCGCGCCCTGCTCGGCATAGTCCCGGTCCAGCCCCGCGACCGCACACTCCACCTGCTGGATCATCTCGCAGAACTGGCAGGCGCAGTGCGATGACGACCCGAATTCGCCGCGTCCAGCAGCAAGCGCAGAGATCGGAGGGGCAGAACCCCACCCGTAGTCGTGGCCCGTTACGTCGATCATCGACCCCGAGGTGGTCACGCGTCAGTCGTATCCGGCCCCTTACGCCGATCACCGACCCCCGAGGTGGTCACCCGTTGGCCGTATCCAGCCCTTCGCGCCGATAGCCTGCTCCGGGGTGGTCACCCGGCAGCAGCGGCCCGGCGCCGGTCAATCGCTCACGGAGCGTGGCGGTTTCGGTGTTCGACGGTACTCGACCGCGACGGCGCAGTTCCGGCACGACCAGTCGTGCGAAGTCCTCGAAGGTGCCCGGCGTGGTCACGTAAGCCAGGTTGAATCCGTCGATATCGGCTTCGTCGACCCACCGTTCCAATTCGTCGGCGATCTCGGTGGGCGAACCGGTCACCACCGGGCCACGGCCACCGATTCCGATGTCGGCGGCCAACTCTCGTGGCGTCCAGGCGCGGCCACCACCTTCGGAGGTGAACGCGGCCAAGGCCGAGCGGTTCGCGTCGGTCTCGACGTAGCGCAGCGGTTCATCCGGGTCGTATTCGGACAGGTCGACTCCGGTCCAGCCACCGAACAGCGCGAACGCACCTTCGACGCTCACCAACTCCTGATAGGACCGCAGCTTCTCCTGGGCGGCCTCGCTCGTTTCGGCGACCACCGGAGTCAACATCGTGAACACCTTGATAGAGCGCGGATCTCGGCCCGCCGCTTCGGCGGCCTCGCGCAGCGCACGCACCGGCCCGCGCACCACCTCCGGTGACGGTCCGGACACGAACACCGCCTCCGCATGACCTGCCGCGAACCGCACCCCGCGCGGGGATGCGCCGGCTTGAAAAAGCACCGGGGTGCGCTGGGGTGAAGGCTCGCACAGGAACGCGCCGGGCACCGTGAAGTACTTGCCCTTGTGCTCGATATCGTGCACCTTCGCCGGGTCGGTGTACACGCCACGTTCCTGGTCGCGCACCACGGCGTCGGACTCCCACGAACCTTCCCAGAGTTTGTAGCAGACTTCGAGGTACTCCTCGGCGATCTCGTAACGCTGGTCGTGCGGAATCTGCCTGTCCAAGCCGAGATTTCGCGCCGCGCTGTCCAGGTACGAGGTAACGATGTTCCAGGCGACCCGACCTTCGGTGAGATGGTCGAGGGTCGAGATCCTGCGGGCGAACGCATACGGCTGTTCATAGGTGAGCGACACCGTGACACCGAAACCGAGCTTCTCGGTCACCGCGGCCATGGCCGAGATCGCCAAGGTCGGGTCGTTCACCGGGAACTGCGCGGCATCGGCGACGGCCGCGTCCCGGGAGCCGCCGTACACGTCGTAGGTGCCGAGCACGTCGGCGAGGAACAGCGCGTCGAACCCGCCTTCCTCGAGCGTGCGCGCCAATTCGGTCCAGTAGCCGAGTGTGTTGTAGCGGTGACCCTGATCTTCCGGATGACGCCAGAGTCCGGCCGATTGGTGGCCGATACAGGCCATGTCGAAGGCGTTGAGGTAGATCCTGCTCATGGCGTGCCACCGATCTCGTCTCGAAATGTTTCCCTGGCCAGGCGTGCCGCGACGGCGGTCAGCGCCGAGAGCACCGCGAAATACACCACGATCAGCCAGGGACTTCCACCACCGGCGACCAGCAAAGCGGCGGCGATGAGCGGTGCGAACCCACCCGAAAGCACGGCGCCGATCTGGTAGCCGAGCGAGGCGCCGCTGTAGCGGACCCTGGTATCGAACAGTTCACCGAACCACGCGGCCTGCGGTCCATACATCGCGTCGTGCATGACATTCACGCCGAAAACAATCGAAAGCACCACGGCCACTTCTGATCCCGCTTCGGCCGCGAAGAAGAACAGGGCCAGCGCGACCAGGCCACCCAGCGCACCGAAGACATACGGTGGTCGGCGGCCGACGCGGTCGGACAGCCACGCCCACAACGGAGTACTCACCAACCCGATGGCCGAGGCGATCAACACGGCGACCAGTCCGACTTGACTGTCCTTGCCGAACTTGTCTTGCAGATACGTCAGCGAATACGTGGTGAGCAGTACGAACAACGCGATCTGCGAGAGCCGTAATCCGGTGGTGAGCACAACGTTTCGCGGCTGGCTGCGCAGCACTTCGACCACCGGCATGCGCGCGATCTCGCCGCGCTCCTTCACCCGCGCGAAGACCTCGGAGTCGTTGAGCCGCAAGCGAATCAGCAGACCAATCGCCACCAGAACCACGCTGAGCAGGAACGGGATCCGCCAGCCGACGTCGAGAAAAGCATCCTCGCCGAACGCCGCTCGCGTCAGGTAGAACACGCCCGTCGCCAGCAGCATCCCCGCAGGTGATCCGAGCTGCGTGAAACTACCGAACACACCGCGCCTGCCCGGCGGCGCGTGTTCCACCGACAACAGTGCCGCACCACCCCATTCCGCACCGACGGCCAATCCCTGCAACAACCGCAAGGTGGCGAGCAACGCGGGCGCGAGCAGCCCGACCTGAGAGTAGGTAGGCAGCAGCCCTATGGCCGCGGTGGCGACGCCCATCAGCAGTAACGCGCCGACGAGCACCGTTTTACGGCCGAGCCGGTCGCCCAGATGTCCGGCCACGATCGCCCCGATCGGTCGGGCGCCGAAGCCCGCCGCATAGGTGGCGAACGAGGCCAGGGTGCCCGCGGTGGAGGAGATATTCGGGAAGAACAGCGGTTTGAACACCAGCGCGGTGGCCGTGGCATACAGGTAGAAGTCGTACCACTCGATGGTCGTCCCGATCATGCTGCCCAGCACCACGGAACGTCGACTCGTTCGGGGTGCGTCACCCGCGTTGGTGACGGGCGGATCGGTGATAGTCACCGCGGTCAATATAGAGACCGACCAGAACGCCGAGGAGGGTTCGCATCGGGCAGATTACAAACCTGGTGACGCTGTGCCGCCATACTCGCGGACCCGCATCTCCGAGTTCAGGAAGCTCGCATACAGAAGGGGTGCCCGGCGGGACTCGCATAAACTCCAGACCCCGTGGCGGACAACGCCTTATCACCCAACGGCCGTAGTCGCCGGGCACCCGCCTCCACCGCCAGCCGATCGGCTGCGGCGAGGTCGTCGACGGACAGGTCGACATGCATTTGCTGCGAGCGCCCGTCCGGCCACTGCGGCGGAACATGTTCGGGTGCCTGCTGGATCACGACCACCGGTGAACCGGCGATCCGCAAGAAATGATGGGTAGGCGTCTTGTGAATGGTGCCGCCGAGTATCCGGTGCCAGAAGAAACTTTCGGACTCGAGGTCGGCGGCATCAACGATTACCGCGCTGAGGGTGATGGTCATGTTCGCCGAGCTCGACCGCAGTCTGCTTGGCCGGTTTGCCTGCCCGGACCGGGGCGGTCGCTCGGGTCCGGAACTCGGTGGGATAAGCGCGTGGCACGCGGGACAGCCTTTCGGTAAGGCTGTCAGTCAGCAACCGGAGTTGGAACCCAACCAGTGGGGCAGGTCACACTGGCACCTTCCCGTGCAGCATCCCCGGTTGTTTCGAGCGAAGCTGTGCGGTTGGTCGTATCGCAGCTCCGCGCAGGGCTTGCCGGGCAGACATCCCATCACTGTTCGGAGCCCGGCACGGTCGGTCTTCGATTCCTCGCGTCGACACGCAAGCGGCAATTTCGATCGTCTGCACACCGGAGACATCGCGCGCGCCGTCAGCACGTATCGAGCGAAATGTCCCCGATCCGTGCCGGATTGTCCTCCGAACCAACAGTTATTCGGGGTGGGTGGTGTCTATGGATTCGTTTTTGATGTCGTTGCCGCTCGCGTTCGCGGCGGTCGTGGATTCGGTTGAGGGCGTGGGTGAGTAGTTCAGCGGCGTGGTGGCGGTGGTTGATTTTTGGGGTTGCGGTGGGATCGATGTGAGCGGGTGCGATCCAGGCGGTGCGGCCGGGGTACTGGGAATGCTGGTCCATGGCCACGGTTTTCCAGCCGCCGGGGCCGTCGTGGATCAAGGCGTGGCAGGCGTCGCAGGCGAGGGTTTCGTTGGTGATGTCGGTGGGGCCGTCTTTGGCGTAGTCGCGGACGTGGTGGGTGGCGCAGAGGCTGGCTGGTGCGTCGCAGCCGGGGCGGGAGCAGCCTCGGAGGGTGGCGATCAAGGCCATGCGTTGTTCACGGGTAGCGAAGCGTTTGGTGAGTCCGAAATGCAGTGGGGCACCGGCGTGATCGAATACCGCGAGGAATGGTCGTGAGGTTTGGGCGAGTTCCAGTGCTTCGCTCATGGGGACGGTACCGCCGGTTGCCGTGGTGGCGACGCCGGCCGCTTTTTCTACATCGGCGACGTTCATCGTGAGGATGGTCGAGACCGGGACACCGCGGTGGGTTCCCCAGTGCTGACCGGTGTTGTCGGGGTGCAGGATGGCCAAGAGGGCGTCGTGGGTGCGTTGGGCTGCGCTGCGTCGGTCTCGGCGTGCGGCGGCTGCCAGTGCGTCGCGGTTGGTGGTCGTGTCGCCGATGACAGTGTTGCCGTTGACGATTCCCGGCGCACCGGGGTCGTCCGGGTTGTTCATTCCCGGCCTGGCGTGTTTCGCGACGAGTGGGTCCAGCAATGCGCGGAGGGTGGGGGTGATTTCTCCGGTGATCGGGGACATGCCGTCGGCGCGCTGGCGGCCGATGGTGATGCCTCGCATGCGTTGACGGTCGTGGTCGTCGGTGAGCGTGCCGTCGGGGTCGAGGTGAGCGCGGATCTCGGCGCCTACCTTCGGAATGTCGTCGGGGATGCTGGTGCGCGCGAAATCGCTGAGGATTTCTTCTGCCGCTTGCCTTTCAGCGATCGGGGTGAGTGCGGGTATACGCTTCATCTCCTGGGCGATCCGACGGGCGTGATCGGCGGAGATCGCACCATCGGCCAGGGCGATTGCGGTGTGCGGCAATTCGGGCTCACGGGGGCTGCCATCGAGAGCATGCCAGCTCCCCAAGGACTTCGCCGCCGCGACGCGTGCGCCAGCCTCGGCGTGAGACAGGCGCAAGGTCTGCATCAGCAGCTTCTTCACCGTTCCGGCACCGGCCTCGTCGGGTATCCCTCGATCGGAGACGTCGATGACAGACGCGACACTGATCGCCGCCACTATCCTTGCCGCGGTTTCGATATCGCACAGTAATTCCAGGGCCTGCTCATTCGACAAACTTGTACGGTCCACGTCGCGCAATGCGGTAATGGCAGCCAGCAATTCGGAACCTGCTCGGCGCGGTGTGTTGAATTGCTCCCCCATGCCGTTATATTACCCTTCGCTATCACTTTGCGCCAGGGAATTCTGTTGTGAATCAGTATGTTTCAGACTTGGATGCATTTCACACAAGAGCAAGCTGGTTCGACGATCGACAGTCACGCACAAAGCGGGCCACTCCCCCAGATCTCGGCACCGGTGTGCATTGAACTGAACCAGTGATCAATTGACCGCCGCACCTGAGGATACGACCGCTGGGCGACGGAGTAGTCCTCGTCGGTATCGGACAACCCAGCCGAGCCCAGACTGCCGCGATCGTCGGCCAGTTTCGCGGCAGCGCAGCGCTACGAGTACCTAGAGGTGTTGCCGAGCAACACAATTGGCTGCCCTCCGAGGGCCAATCCCGCAACCCACGCCACTCGCAGATCGCCTCTCGTAATAGTAAGTTTGCCGGGTGAGTTTCAGATTGGCCGCATACGCCGTTTGCATCGATGATGATCGAGTACTTCTCGCCCGACACATAGACCGGAGCGGTGAGTCCAGCTGGACCCTCCCCGGTGGCGGGGTAGAACACTTGGAGGATCCATTCGACACGGTCACACGGGAACTCGGCGAAGAGGCCGGATACCAGGGGGTTGTAGAGCGACTGCTCGGCGTGGATTCGCGGGGCATTCCGGCCGCGGCTGCGAGAGCCGGATTCGAGCACCAGAACGTGGGGATCTTCTACGAAGTGCGCATCACCGGTGGCGAGCTCCGACCCGAACCCAATGGTGAGACCGCAGAAGCGATCTGGACGCCGCTCGCCGAGGTAGCCGACCTGCGCCGCTCATCACTAGTCGACACCGGCCTCGCTCTCACCCAAACCCGTCCGCCGACCGGGCATGTCGCTCCGGTCGCCGTTGGCGGGCTGATCGTGCACTGACAGCGATGGGATACTGGACGCGAACTCCACTCCAGCCGCCCTGGAACGAGATGCTCGTCGGCCGCGTCGTTGAGAATTGATGTGGGAACGCATCATCGAGTTCGTTACCGAGAGACGCTCACCGATCAAACTCACCGAAAGACCCTGTCGCTCAGATGCTCCCCGGGAATCAAGGCGGCGGCCAGCTATCCGTGAACAGGCAACGAAACACGCGAGGTCGAGGCCATGTCAGTCAATGGCCGGTGATCGGTATGGTCCCGATCACCGTTTCTGGATGCGGTAGCACCGAGACGAGTTCGCGGAGCGTGTCTTCGGGGACAGAGGCGCATGAGTCACTTCCACCAGGGCACTCGGCGAGCCTATTGCAGGACAGGCCCTAGCTAGGCACGTGTTCGGGATGGCATCTCTGTGTGCTCGGTGTGGAACTCGAACATGTTCGCGCTGACCGTATTCTGCGGGAAACGGTCGCGGACGATGCCGATCCGCCGTACACCTTAGGACTCAGCGACAGGACCGCGATCGCCTACGCAACGATCGCGCGGACCCTGGCGCCACGCCCCCAGCGAGCTGCCAGCAGGGCCGTGCGGTCAGCTGCCGGATACAGTGACAGCAGGGGCCTTCCACGTTCCGTCGAGAATGAGGTCGTCAGGCCAATAAGCACGCAGGTAGAGCGTGAATTCTTCCGGGGGCGCCGGTAGCCAGTTGGTGAGCTGCTTCGGATCGCTTGGCCCGGCACCGCCGACAGTCAGGGTCAAAGACCCGTCGCCACCGTAGGTGAGATCTTGGTTCTTGGTGCCCAGCGAGAAGCGGTCGAGCTCGTTGGGGTGGAAGAAATGGTGCTTGTTGTAGACCGTCAGCGACCAGAAACCCCGGACCGGTGGGAGTTCGCCGGTCGGGAAGTGCACGGTGTAGGTGCGGGCCCCGTGCAGGCGTTGGCCGGTGTCGTCGAGATCCTGGTAGTAGTAGGCGGTTTCGTTCGCAGTGTTGACGAAGATGTTCGATTTGGCGATCGCGGTGCGCGAGAGATAGTCGGTGCCGAACGCGGCGCCGTTGCGCTGAGTGGTCCAGTGGCGGCCAACGGGCAGGCCGATATTGCGGAACTCGAACAGTTCGCTCACCACGTCGTTGGCCTCGATCGCCGTCTGCCGCAGTACGTCCGCGAGGGTTTCATCGTGCTCGGCTGCGGTCAGCACCGCGCGAAACCACGAGTACAGCGCTTCCTCGCCGGGGCGGGCAGGAACCTCGTCAAGCACCTCGGCCAGGGCGGGAAAGAATTTCTCGGGGTCGACCCACTGCGTTTCTTCCTGGTTCCCGGTCGCTTCGCCGCCGCCGTAGGACGGTGCCTGTGACCAGTCGACCACCTCGAAGTGACCGTCGAACTCCGACAGCGGGTACATGCCGATCCGGTCCACCAGCGCCGCGATCGCCGCACGATCCTGCGGGGTGTCGTCGAGAAAGACCCGCGGGATCACCACACCGCAGCGCGTGTCGAACCGGAACACTCCGGTGATTTCCTCGGGCACCGAGCCATCCCCGGATTCGGGGGCAAGCAGATAGAACCCAGGCGCGGTCCCATACATTTTGCCCAGCCGGACGAAGGAATCGGTGCGCTGATCGACCACCTGATACACCCAGAACCGGTCACCGAAATCGGGCACCTGCACCACAGACGGCCCACGCTCGGCGTCCAGGACACCGAAACCATAGACCACATCCTGGTTCGGGCACGCCACGATGCGTTCCTCAGGACGGACATAGTCCCGCAACATCCCGACCGTGCCGGGAGGACCGGCGGGCACGATCCCGGCCAGCAACCCAGGCGCCGGAAGCTGCTCCATGAACGCCCTCCGGTTGTGCAGATTCATCAACGGCCAACCCCACAGATACGCCACCCGACCCACCGCTCGTGCGTACTCCGCCGTCATCTGCTGGTCCCCGAGATCACTGGCACCGGCCACGGCTCACCCCTCTCCACAAAGCGTTCGCTGGCCTCTTACGGACCGACCGTAGAACGAGAACCGCCCGGCGCGGCTCACCCACACCGGGTGAACGACAGCTGGAGTCCCCTGCAAAACCCTGCACACAACCACGACCATTCGCCAGTGAACCCGCGCGACTCGGGCGAGCAAGATATGCAAAAACTCGGGGGGATCATCCCCGCACGCGCGGGGAGCACGGGTCACCTGCATGATTAGGCATTACAGTTCCCGGATCATCCCCGCACGCGCGGGGAGCACACCTGGCCGCGGTGCGGTATGTAGTTCGTGTTGGGATCATCCCCGCACGCGCGGGGAGCACAGGTTGTCGGCGCGGAGGTCAGCGGCGATGCTGGGATCATCCCCGCACGCGCGGGGAGCACCTCGAGCTGTCCAACCGGACCGCGCTCGGCGCCGGATCATCCCCGCACGCGCGGGGAGCACACCGGGCGCACGATCACCCTGGACCTGACCACCGGATCATCCCCGCACGCGCGGGGAGCACGACGGCCGCAATGGCAGTCGGATCACGAACTTCGGATCATCCCCGCACGCGCGGGGAGCACCGCAACGCCCGCAGCGGCGCTCGGTGCGAATGCGGATCATCCCCGCACGCGCGGGGAGCACTCGTACAGGGCGTCCCCGAGTTCGGCTCGCGCCGGATCATCCCCGCACGCGCGGGGAGCACGCCCACGGGGAGTTTGAGCCGTCCTCGGCGCGCGGATCATCCCCGCACGCGCGGGGAGCACCGGGCGGTACTCGACCGGGTAGGCCGTGATGCCGGATCATCCCCGCACGCGCGGGGAGCACACCGGGCGCACGATCACCCTGGACCTGACCACCGGATCATCCCCGCACGCGCGGGGAGCACGACGGCCGCAATGGCAGTCGGATCACGAACTTCGGATCATCCCCGCACGCGCGGGGAGCACGGGGGTGGCGGTGCCGGTGGGTCGGCGGGTGGAGGACCATCCCCGCACGCGCGGGGAGCACACCGCGACGGCGACATCGAGCCAGTTCGTGGAGGGACCATCCCCGCACGCGCGGGGAGCACCGTGCCCGCGCCCGATACCCAGTGACTTTCCCGGGACCATCCCCGCACGCGCGGGGAGCACACTTCTTGACCTGCGTGTTTGCAGCGCAGATTGCCGTTTTACAATCGGTTTGTTTCGGTCGACCGGGCGTGAAGGCTCAGGATTGCTTCGGTTTGAACTTTCGTCGGGTTTGGCGGCGGCGCCAGACTGTGTCGGACTGGTGTTCGGCGTTGGTCGAGGAGCGGGTCGTCGCGGTGGTGGGGGCTTGGGCTGACGGTATGTAGTCGAGGGCAGTTCGGCGGCGCATGAGGACGAGGCCGTCATGGTCTACCGGGGTCCAGTCGTGGCCGTGGACCTGGAAGGCGAGGCGTTGTTCGTTGCGTGCGGCGTAGACCATCAGGGCTCTGCCTTCGGCTACGAACTCGATGATGCGTTCCCACATCAGTTCTCGGATTCGTGGCGAGATATTACCGACGAACACACCCGGACTGATCTCGAGCAACCATCGTGTGAGGTGACCACGCAATCCGGGCGGCACGGCGGTCAGTACGACAATCGTCAAAATTCGTCTCCGTGCCCGGCGCCATACCCCACTCCGCCTGCCACGACACCTGTGCGGCCGTCCCAGAGTGAGAGGACGTCGAATTCGATCTCGTCGAAATCCGCGGTGTCCACTTCGCTTTCATCGCGCAGTAGGCGTTGGATATCGCGCGCGCAGCGCGACAGCAGTTTCCCGTCGTACACGGCGTCCCGAACGCGACGCCGTGCGACGGCACCGATGTCCTCGGTTTCTTCGACAGCGATATCGAAGGCGAGCGGAATACTGATCTCGGCCTTGTACAGGTCGGCGATGTCGTAGACGAACGACCGATGCTGGCCGGTGTGCACGAAACCGAGTGCTGGTGAGCAACCGAGCGCAACGATAACCGAGTGCACAATTCCGTACAGTGCGGAATTGGCTGCCGAGAGTGCTTGGTTCACGGGCTCACCGGATTCCCAATCGTCGACATCGTATTCACGGCGCTTCCATTCGACTCCGGTGCGCTCGGACTGCTCGCGATACACCGCACGCACTCGAGCGCCCTCCCGGCCGCGCAACTGCTGCATGAGTAGTCCTGACACGTCTTCGCCGGGAAACCGCATGGCGTACATCGCCCGCGCGACCCGCAGCCGCGATCGCGCATTGCTCACGGCTTCGGCTTGCGCCTCCAGCAGCCGCGACGACCGTGACAACGCGACACCGTGCGCGTAATAGCGGACGCCGCGCTCCCCCACCCACACAACACTCGACCCACTGTCGGACATCAATGAAATCGCCTGGTGGGTAACGGTTGTCCCCGGTCCGAGCATGAGCACACCCACAGACGCGGCGGGGATGTGGACCGTGCCGCGCTCGTCGGTGGCGGTGATCGCGTTGCTGTCCCGGTTCACCACGCACCGGTCCAGGTACAGGAACGAGACGCGATCGGAGATGCGAACGAGTTCTTTGGATTCCGATACGCGGCGACCGATCGTGCTCATTTCGAGTCGGTTACGTGGGCGAGAGTGAGCAACCCACAACCGTAGGATTTGGCACGGCCGAGACCGAAGGAGAGCGTATTACGCAGTGCGGCAGCGTCGGTCACTTCGAGGACACCTTCGAATGTCGCGGTGGACAAGGTCACGCGCCCACCGTCTCGGTGGAATCGCCGCACTCCCCTGTCGATGACGGCGAGTTCGAATTCTTCGTCGGTCGCGTCCTTTCCGCTTCGGGGCAGAATCCGAAACCCGTTGCGTTCGGCTCGGTCGAGCAACCATTTCTCCTGCTGACGCACGGTGACATGGCCTAGTGGTTTGGTGTCGGTCCACCCTTCGCGGCGCCCGGAACGCACCGGGTTGGCGGTCAGTCGGAATTGCCACCGCTGGCCGGGTGCGAGTCGTTGCAACAGCAGGTCGTAGGGCTTCGTGTCCCAGGTCTCGGTGGTCGGCCAACCCGCCTGCTCGACGATGTGGGTGAGATCGGGCTTGTCCGGGCTCGCGATGAACAGCACCACACGTGCCGACCCGTAGTTGTCGATGCGCCACAGAATTCGCCCCTCCTCGGTTGCCGTGGCGTCCGGAAAACCGCTGCACACCGCCGCGTGCAGCGCCTGCGGTGAGGACAGCAGCAGTCGTGCACCGCGACGACGAGGATTGATCGGCATTCGCGTCAGGAACATCTCAGCCCTCCACTGCCGGCATGGGGTCGTGCTCGACGGCAGCCGTTTCGGTGCCGAGCGGGTTGTCCACCTCGACGCTGCCTCTGGTGATCGCCCGCCATTCGTATTGCCGCCGATTGGGATCGAAACTCAACGGTGTGTCCCGAATCGTTTCGGTGACCGGCTCGTCGCTGCCGGCGTCCCGGATAGTCGCCAGGCGAACGGTTTTCGCGTGGGTGCGCCGCTGGGTGCGAGGACTCGCGAGCCACGGTCGCACAGCCAACGCGGTATCGAGGTCTTCCTCGAACACGCCCAGAGCTATCGGACCCGCCGGCGGGCAGGAGCGTCGACCGAGGTAGAGCGGGAACCGCGGGCTGCGAAGGGCGGCATCGATAGCGGCGAGGAGACTGTCCTCACCCTCGAGCAGCGCGAGATACACCGCATCGGACATGTAGTACCGATACGACAGCGGCAACGAACTCCAACTGAGGGAGCCGTCGCGTTCGCGTTTGCGCCGCTGCGCGGTATGGAAATCGCGTACGAGTTGGCCCGGCTGGTCGATGCGCACACCGAACCGCAAGCCGAGCAAGGTTTCCAAGGGGTCGCTGCGCCGAAGACCCTGTGCCGCCGCGACGAGTCCGATGATCCCGCTTTTGGTCGGCGCGGTCTCGGTGTCGCGGCGCACGAATCTACTTCCCGCACCCCATGATTGCAGTGGTCCTGCTAATCGCAGGGCGACAACACTCACGGACGTGCTCCGAGTCTTTCGTCGACCAGCGCGCCTACCAGCGAAACCAGCTGGTCGAATGCGACGTTCGTGCCGAGATCGTCGAGCCCCGAGGTGTCGGACCCGACTCGGGTCACCCAGCTCGCGACCGGAGTTTCACCGTAAGCGCGTTCGATCTCGCGTGCCTCGTCGCGCAGCGCGTCGACCGCACGCTTCACCCGGCCACCGGTATTCGCTTCTCGCACTGGGGTTTCGAATGCTCCGACCAGATTGATCGGTTGGCTGTCGCGCACGAGCACGAGCACGCCCTCTGGCAGGGTTCGGTTGGCGAAGGTGTTCTGCTTGCCGGTCGGCATCGACCGTGCGAACGCGGCGACGAACGCTTCCACGGCCTTACGTGTCGCCGCCGTGTCACCGAGGTTGTCCTGCAACCGATTCACGTCGACAGTCGCGTACCGGTACAGGGTGGATGAGTTGAATTCGACGGTGCCGATCATGCCCGCACCGGTTTCGTTCTCGCCGATGCGGTCGTCGACGGCAGTGAAGTAGTCGAATTCGGTTTCCACCGGGTGCACGCTGATGGCGTGCGCGACTTGCACAGCCGCGTCGACGTTCAGGTCGGCTTGGTCGGCGACCATCCGGCCGAACAGAGCGATGTCCACCGAGTGGTCGCGGTCGGCGAGTTCCTTGACCTTGGCTTCGCGCAACGCCTTTGGCACGTCGTCGGCGTCGGCCACGGCTACCGCGGCTTCGGCGAGCGCCTCGATCTGGTGCTTGCTGAAGAACACCAGGTACCCGGCCTCCTCCGTCGCGTCCTTCTTCGGGGCCTTGACGGTGATGCCGACCTCTTTCAGCACCTGCGACGCCAGCGTGAGCGATCGCTCTGCCAAATGCTCCGCTTTGTTGGTGATCTCAGCGGCAAGCAGTTCCACCACCCTGCGGGTGCGCACACCCAGGTCGGAGCCGTTCAAATGCCCTTCGAAGGCCACTCGTGTAGCGCGTTTCCATGCCTGACTCGACACCCTCGCGCGCCGCACACCACCGTAGATAGCCGTTTTAGGGCTGCCGGTGTCGTCGCGGTTGAGGTTGCTCGGTGGGACGGTCTGCAGGATGTGGAGTTCGATCAGAGTTCTCATCAGATTCCCTGTTCTTCGGTGGGTTCGATCGAGGCGGATTCGGGGTTCTTGGTGATGCGATAGAAGTCACGGCCCCAAGCCAGGCGCACTCGCTGCGCGCGTCCGGGGGTCAGCAGCGCGGAAAGGTCGTCGGCGAATCGCGCGTAGTCGAATCCTTTTTTGGCCGCACGTAATTGGGTGATCAAGCCGCGAATGTGTACCAGCACTTCATCGATCGACTGCGCCGTGGCCACCGCCATGAATCGAACGGCCACGGCGTCGGCGCTACGGCCTTCCTGCTGCGCGAGGATTCCGACCGCCCTGCCGAAGGACGTATCAGCTACGTGCGCACGCACCGACAACGATTGCTGGTGGGCGGCGAACAGCGTCAACGCCGCATGCGCTGCCTGCTCGGGGATGCTCGGCTCCCCGTCGTCGAACTCGTCCAGCGCGTGCAGTGACTTCGGCACTGCGGCAATCGTGAGATCCCAGATCTCCGGGACGCTTCCCGCGGGCTTGCCGAGACCTCGGCGTAGCTTCGCCAGCTCGGCGCGCGCCGAGGACGAACCGCGTAGGTATTCCTCTTGCATACGGTTCAGTCGCCAATCCAGCGCCGCACCGAGCGTGCCCAAGCGGCGGTAGGGCTTTGATTGCTGCTCGGTCGTCTGCTCCGCTGTGGTCATGCCACCTCTTTCTTTGCTGTCTCGGGCTCGGCCGGGACGTGTGCGAGCGGGAGTGCCTTGCGCAGTGCGGCGGCGAGCCACAATTCGGCGCGAGAAACGTTCATGAGGTGACCGCGAACCTCCCGACCGACCCAGGCCGAAGGCGGTGCCGCCGAAACCGATTGCGCGGTCACCGGATAGGTAGCCGCGCGGACGCGCCTCTGCCATTCGGTGCGTGCCACGTCGAGGTCGGTATCGGGGGTGAGCGCGGCAAGCCATTCGCGATATGGCGCGTCCAATGCCGCGTACAGGCCTTGCCTGGCCGTATCTCCCGCACCGGATTTCGGTGCCGCCCCCGCCGCCTGGGCGATGTTCTCGGCGAAGCTCCAGATGGCGAAGGCGGCCTGCTCGGCGTCGACTACGGCGTTCGTCGCGGTCTGAGCCGCGGCGGGGCGGTCGGTGCGCAGCAGGGTCACCGACATGGGCAGGAGGTCGTGGACGATCTCATCGAAGGTCGCACTTTGCGAACCGTATTCGACACCCATGATTCGGATTCGAGGCGTATACCGCTGTGGCAGTATCTCTTTCGCTGTCAGATCACCGATCCATTGGAGCACACCGGGCACAAGACGCGGTTGCGGATCGCTGCCTCGGGCGTTGCCGCGCCCCGCTGTCGCCGGGAGCATCGCGCCGATACCTCGCCACACCGATCGGTCAGGGTCGTGCAGCAGCGGCATGTACACCACCTGCTTGAATTTCTTCGACTGCGGTTCGCTGTAGCGCCACGCGGTGTGCGGGTCCATGTCGTGACGATTCTGCGGTTGGATCTTGTCACCGTTGGCCAGCACTACACCGGTGACGCCGTCGCGATCGCCGACCAATCGAATCCGACGTGTCTGCCAGGTGTACAGGTCGATGGCACCACGTGGGGGACGTTCTTCCCACCGTGCGGTGTCCCCACCTCGTTCCCACGGCGGGAGATCGTCGGTGCCGCCGAGGCGGACATAGGGGTTGTCCTCGTAGGCAACAAGATTCAGCAGCACGGTTTCGCGGATATTCCCGCCCTGCGGGAGCACTCCACCGATCTGTCCCGACCATCCCGTGCCGATCGGGTATCCCTTGCCGCTCTTCACCGACGGATCGCCCACAGCGCCCGATTTGATGCCTGATGGATCGAACGCGTGCGTATGAACCAACCAGCGCGCCGCCTCGGCCGCATCGATCCGACGCAGATTCGACGCCGACCGCGTCGTGAACAGCGGCCGCCCGTTCGGCACATCCGCGACGAGCTTGCTCAATGGCGACACCTCGTCCTTCGCTGTGCGCAGTTCAGGCACCTGGAAAAACGGACGTTCGGCGTCGAAGAGGTCGAATCGCTGCCGCATCGGCTCGACATAGGCGCGCACCTCGTCTACGGGCAGTGCGCCGGAATTCCACAGCCGTTCCCACTCGTCCACGTCGGCAGGACCGTCTAAGGCTCGATGCAGAATCGCCAGCAATAACCGCGTGATCGCGAAGGCCTGCGTCGCGACTTCACCGCCGATCGTCGTCAGATCTTCTGCGCTGTCGAATAATTCGAGGATCGAGACCTCCGTCTCACGCCCGTCGGCGCCGAGCGTGATGATCCAGGGGTCGTCGAGAAGGTTGAAACCGCGGTCGTCGTTCACGGATTGCTCGATTCTGTTGTCGAGGATGAGTCGCGCTGTACTTCCAGACCGGTTTTCGGGTCGTAACGAACGGCGCGGCCGGCGATCTCGCCGTTGCCGTTTTCGTCGATGACCAGGACGGGTAGGCGATAGATCAATGGCGAGAACTCCCACACCTCGGGGGTCACGGCCCAGAGAGCCGCCTCGGCGGATTCGTTGCTGAATTCCAGTGGCAGGCGCAGCGAGCAGGATGCGACGATCTTGGCGATGTCGTCAGTCGGTGTCGCGTCACGTGGGACAGGGCGAGCAGCCTCGCCACCGGAAAGCCAACCGGGAGTGAACCATTCACCGGATGTCGTTTCTACGACGACGATCACTTCCAAGCTCGGCGCGCCGTCACGGACCTGCCCCTGCCCTTGTGCTTGGTCATCAGCCTCACCGACACTCGCCGAGACCCACCCGATAATCGGATTTCCGTTCTTAGCAGGCTCTCTCAGCTGGAATTTCTCGGCGTTCGCGGTTCGTTTCGCCGAACTGCCGAGCCACTTCTGCCACGCGAGCAGCATCTGTTCCTGCCACGACTCCGGACCGATCGCGGCACTGGAATACGCATCCTGAACCAGGGGCGCGATGTCATCGGGCAGGTCGATGGTGTCACCCAGGTGCGGCAGTAAGACTGCGGCGGCGCGCAGCAACGCATGCTCGCCATACACGTACCGGCTGGCCGAAGCTTCCAGTTCGGGGAGATCGCCGAGCGCTATTCCAGAGATAAACGCCTGTGCGGCACGAAGTTTCCGAGGGCGTTCGCGGCCACCATGTCGATGCAGCCGCCCCATCCTTTGCAGCACGAGGTCGATGGGCGCCAGATCCGTGACGAGCAAATCGAAGTCGACGTCGAGCGATTGTTCGACTACCTGCGAGGCGACCACGATCTGACGCCTCGGCCGACGCGCACGCCCCGGTGGGCCGAAACGCTCGAGCAGTTCACCATCCTTGCGCATGCGGTCGACCGAGAGGAAACGCGAGTGCGCGACCGTGACTTCGCCGGGAAAGTGGCGCTCGAGCTCTGCGGCTGTGTCGAGCACCCTGCGCACCGTATTGCGCACGATCAGTGCGCATCCACCATCCGACAACGCATCACGCAGCAGTTCAACGAGACGGTCGTGGTCGTTGTCCACTTCTCCGCCGAGCACATCGACGCGCACAGTGGTGCCGCGCCCTGACGGTTCGACCACCCGACTGTGCACCGCCGTGCCGGAACACCACGACAGAATCGGATAGCCCGTGACCTCGGCGATTTCCGTGTCGATCGTACGGTCGACGCCGCGCCGGTACGCGTGGAGGAGTTCGCGACGGCGGTCGGACGGCAGCGTCGCCGACAGCGCGATCACCGGCACGCGGTACGCGCCGAGCCACGTAAGCACCCGCAGGAGGTAGGAATTCATGAACACGTCGTAGGCGTGCACCTCGTCCAGCAGCACCACCTTTCCCGCCAACGCGAGGTGACGCAACATCAGGTGGCGCGACTTCAAGCCGGCGAACAGCAACTGGTCGATGGTGCCCACCGAGAAGTTCGCGAGCTGAGCCTTTTTGCGCCCCGCCAGCCAGGAGTGCGCGACCACACTATGGCGGGCATGCCTGCGGCCTTTGTGCTCGTGCGGCACGGTTTCGTCGCACCCGATTTCCGCTGACCGGAAATGACCGTCGCGAACCAGACCTTGAAACAGCTTGTTGAATCGAGCTTTTCCGTGCCCGAGAGTAATCGCGCCATCCACCTGCTGCCCTTCGGAGCCCATGGCGTCGATCCAGTCCACCACACGGTCGAACATCGCGTCGCTGGTCGCCTGTGTGGGCAAGGCGACCATCAATCCGCCTGAACCCCAACGGTGTGCGAAGATCTCCGCAGCCGCCAACGCGGCTTCGGTTTTCCCCTCACCCATCGGCGCCTCGACGACCAGCAACCCCGGATCATCCATCGCTCGTGCGACCTCGCAAGCGGCCACCTGAACCGGGCGCGGCTTCGCACCTTCTGGCAACGAGAACCGCATCGCGAAAAGCTCATTGATCTCACTCGGCGGCTCGGACGGCGCCCAGGGGCGCGGCAATGCGAGTTCCCGCAGCACTCGGCGAGAACGTCGTGGGTCGACCACGACCTCGGGCAGGCCGGCCGGGTGAAACGGAAGCATCGCCTCGTTGCTGGCTATCCAGTCGGACATGATGACGATCGCGGTGGCCAGCACTTGGAATCGCTGCGAGAGCCTCAGCTCACGCCATTGCTCCAGCCTTTCAGCAGCACCCGTGCGTACTGCCATGCGGTGCAGCAGTTCTCGCTGCACCCGCAGCCACGCGCCGGTGCCGAACAACGCCGGATAGCTCTCCGGTAGCAAGCTGTCGTCCGCATCGGGTGGCGCTCCGTGATGGCCACCGAGCACCACACCCCACGCCGCCGCCCACCGCCGCGACCACCCCTGCTCAACCAACCACCGAATCAGGAGATGGTGTCCAGCAACCGTGTGGTGCGCCTCTTGTCGCTCGAGCAGTTCCCGCCGATTGGTCGGCATATACAGCCCGTGCTCACGCATCCGCTGCGCGAGTCCCTCGTTCTGAATGGCGAATGCGGGGGTCGCCTTGCCGAGGTCGTGCACCCCCGCCAGAAACCGCACAGCACAACGCGCCGACTCCACGTCGCTGAACTCTTGCTCGAACAGTCGAACCACGCTCGGCGCCAACCATTCATCGAACAAGAACCCCGCGATATCAGCCGAATCATCCATGTGCTGCCACAACGGAAGCCACCCGCCACCCTCATTCGGCGACTTGGCCCACACCGCTCTCGACGCCCCACACAACTCCACGTTTCCCCGTCGAATACTCAGCGCCCGCAGGCGATCCCAAGCACATCCGAGCCCCCCGACAGGCGCTGGTGCTTTACCCAGCAATAATGATCACAAAACCCCAGCTTGGCAACGATTTACGAACAATCACGAGCGACTTCTTTTATAGCGACTGCCCCAGAACACTCGGGCCTCAGCGGACGACTCGATGAAGGACGCAGACCGTGCGAAGAAACATCGGTCCCCCGCGGCGACGGCAGCCCATAGCGGCGCCAGCGACCCAGCCGCAGATCCCGTGCAGGCACCGACGATATACCAAGCCGGTAGCGCACCGAAGATGACCGTGATCGCTGCTGACACCGTGAGGATGATCAACGCCCTCGGGGAGAGAAGCGTCTCGCCCCCGGGAGCCCTGAAAGCCTGTGCGGCCCAGCTTGTTATGGGAGGATCATCCCCGCGTGCGGGGAGCACCTCCCGCACTGGCTGCGACACCTCAGCGCACCGGGATCATCCCCGCGTGCGCGGGGAGCACACGAGCAGACGGACGACCTCGGTCGTTTCGCGTGGATCATCCCCGCGTGCGCGGGGAGCACGGGGTGGTCGCACAAGAGATCTCGGTGATGACCGGATCATCCCCGCGTGCGCGGGGAGCACCACTCGCACTCCGAATGGATCGCACATGCGTGTGGATCATCCCCGCGTGCGCGGGGAGCACAGCGCGAGACGCGCGGAGTCGAGCGCTTCTTGCGGATCATCCCCGCGTGCGCGGGGAGCACTCCGGTTCGGTGACTCGCTGCGACTCCACCTTCGGATCATCCCCGCGTGCGCGGGGAGCACCGGCTGGTAGATCGCGATGTCCGATGCGGTTGCGGATCATCCCCGCGTGCGCGGGGAGCACCTGCTCGTTGGTGCGCCGTCGCTGGCGCCGCTGGGATCATCCCCGCGTGCGCGGGGAGCACACTTCTTGACCTGGTTGTTTAGAGCCGGAACCACCATTTCTCATTCGGTTTGTTTCGACCCCCTTCTCATTGGGCCGATCACGAATTCGGCGTCTACACCGTAGCGGATAGCTACGGCCGCAGGTCCCCGGAACGCGCTTCGACAATGTGCCGAGCACCTGAAACCGGCGCGCCGAAGCTTGCCGCGTAGGTGGCGAAGGACGCGAGAGCGCCTGCGGTGGACGAAATATTCGGGAAGAACAGCGGTTTGAACTACAACGCGGTGGCGGTGGCATCAAGGGAGAAGTCGTACCACTCGATGGTTGTCCCGACCATGCTGCCCAGCAACACGATTCGCCTGCTCGTTCGTAGTGCCTCGTCCAGAGTCGAGACGGGCGGATCGACGATAGTCACCGTGGAAGCTATCGCGGCCCGGTTCCGTCGCGAACCGGGAGTTCTCATCGGCCTGATCGCAACATTATCGACCGGGCTTCGTCGCGACATACTCTGCTCGCGCAAGTATTCGCGGACTTCCCGCGCCGTTCGGCGGCGGGCGCGCATCGGACGACCGCTTCGTCAGTCCGAGCCGTACAGAGGGTCGATCCAGTACTGGGTATCACGCCCATAGTGCGGCGTCGAATACGCTCGCTCCCATTGCGCGCCAGGAGCCATGAGCTCAGACCACGGCGCGACCTCGACGTAGATCACCCGCATCGAGTTCAACGACCCGGCATGCAGAGCCGGTCCGTCCGTCGTCACGGCGTTCGAGGCAACGGCGACCTCGAAATTTCGCTCCAGCGCCGCACGAACGGTGGCCTCCACGCACACGTTGGTTTGCACTCCGCACACGATCAGCCGCTCCGCACCGAGATCGCGCAAAACCGGTTCGAGTTCGGTGTAGGCGAAGAAACTATGCCTGGTCTTTTCCAAGACAAGGTCACCCGGAGCGGGGGCGACCGCATCCATGATCTGGGCGCGCCACTGTTTGTCCGCTCGCGACAACACCGGCACCCGGTCCGCGCGACTGGCACGATGCCGAGCTGATCTCGGTGTCTGCACGCGCGCCGGAACCTGCCGTGAATAGATCACCTGAACCTCACGCGCCCGCGCCGCACCGATCAACGAATGACACTCCGCCACAACCTCTTCCAGCCGCCACAGCGGCGGCCACCCGTAGGCGTCCCGAACATCCTGAACCAGATACGAGTTCTGCATATCCATGACGAGCAAAACCAACGACCCCACGCGCACCCCTCCAATACCGAAACACGCCCTACCCCACCCGCCCAGTATGAGCCGACCCCCCACCCCTCGCGCCACAATCGGGCAGGCCCGAACGGCTCACCAAGATCACCAGGGCCTGGTGGCGGCATCGGCCCGTAGGAACGCCGAGGTGTCCTGATGATCTTGGTTTCATTGGAAATGTATGGCTGCCGGAAGCATGCGGGACCGGGTTGACTGAGAGTTTTGATGCGCGGTTGCCTGGTCGGGATCATCCCCGCACGCACGGGGAGCACCTCCAGCGCGCCCGGCTGCCCGCGAAGCAGAGGGGATCATCCCCGCGCGCACGGGGAGCACGCTGGACGGGCGCACTGCACGCCCCCATCAAAGGATCGTCCCCGCGCACGGGGAGCACCCGAGGCGCCCGCCCCGCGCTACATCGCCGTCAGGATCATCCCCGCGCGTACGGGGAGCACGACCAGATGCAGGTCACTGTCACCCCGAGCAGCGGATCATCCCCGCGCGCACGGGGAGCACATCCGGCACCGGTATCGCCGGGCAGTCCGTCACGGATCATCCCCGCACGCGCGGGGAGCACATCGTGGTGGCTTTGCACTGGTGGCAGGACGGCGGATCATCCCCGCACGCGCGGGGAGCACATGCCGTCGCCGCCTTCGATCGCGGCGCGATGCGGATCATCCCCGCACGCGCGGGGAGCACATGTTGTCATCGTTGTAGGTGATGTCACCCGACGGATCATCCCCGCACGCGCGGGGAGCACGTCCGACGGGACACGCTCACGCAGCGCCAGCACGGATCATCCCCGCACGCGCGGGGAGCACAGCCACCTCCCGAAATACCTCCATCTCCTGCGCGGATCATCCCCGCACGCGCGGGGAGCACGTTCCCAAGTGCATCGTGCGAGTCCCGGTGTATGGATCATCCCCGCACGCGCGGGGAGCACATTCCTGAGGCAACTCCGGGTCACACTCCAGGCGGATCATCCCCGCACGCGCGGGGAGCACCCAACGCAGCAGATCAGCGGTGGTCGACCACAGGGATCATCCCCGCACGCGCGGGGAGCACTTGAGTTGCCGCCACTTCTCCATCGCGATGCCCGGATCATCCCCGCACGCGCGGGGAGCACACGAATCCAGCTCGGCGCCGATCTTGGTGGTCGGGATCATCCCCGCACGCGCGGGGAGCACGTTACGAACTTCTTAACATAGGCGATTGCTCGGGGATCATCCCCGCACGCGCGGGGAGCACCGCAGGGCGTCGCCGATGGCCTCCTTGATCGCGGGATCATCCCCGCACGCGCGGGGAGCACAACCGCGTTGTCACGCCCGGCCCGTAGATGAGCGGATCATCCCCGCACGCGCGGGGAGCACGTCTCCTCATGGCGGGTCGGGTCATTGCTGGTCGGATCATCCCCGCACGCGCGGGGAGCACCACTCGTGATCGCACCCGCTTCGTTGACGTTGAGGATCATCCCCGCACGCGCGGGGAGCACACTTCCTGACCAGCCGGTTTACAAACTGAATCACCGTTTCACATTCGGTTTGTTTTGACCGAAAAGGTCGGTTACACAGTGAAGCCCAACGCGCGCAGCTGTTCCCGGCCGTCTTCGGTGATCTTGTCTGGGCCCCACGGTGGAACCCAGACCCAGTTGATCTTCAAGTCTTCGGCTAGGCCGGAGCGGATCAGGGCGTTGCGGGACTGTTCCTCGATGACGTCGGTCAGCGGGCAGGCGGCCGAGGTCAGGGTCATGTCCAAGGTGACGATGTTCTCGGGGTCGACGCTCATGCCGTAGACCAGGCCGAGGTCAACGACGTTGATGCCGAGTTCGGGGTCGACGACGTCGCGCATCGCCTCCTCGAGGTTCTCGAGCTGCTCTACCTCTTCGGCGGAGAGTTCGACCTGGTCTGTGGTCGCTGTTTCGGAGGGTGTGTCAGTCATGCCGGTTTCCCATCGTTCGCTCGGCGTCTTCGGCCGACGTTATCCGCACCACCGCGTCCTTGAACGCCATCCAGCCCAGCAGCGCGCATTTCACGCGTGCGGGGTACTTGGCGACACCCGCGAACGCGATACCGTCGCCGATCATGTCTTCGTCACCTTCGACGGTGCCGCGGCTGGAGATCATCTCACTGAACGAATCGACCACCTTCAAAGCCTGCTGCACCGGCAGGCCGATGACCTGGTCGGTGAGGACCGAGGTCGCGGCCTGGCTGATCGAGCAGCCCTGGCCGTCGTAGGAGACATCGGTGACGTCACCGTTGTCGTCCAGGTTGACGCGCAAGGTGATTTCGTCACCGCAGGTGGGGTTCACGTGGTGCACTTCGGCACCGAACGGCTCCCGCAGCCCGCGATGATGCGGATGCTTGTAGTGGTCCAGGATCACTTCCTGGTACATCTGCTCCATACGCATGTCTTATGCAACCCCAAAGAACGTCTTGGCCTTCCGCACGGCCGCGACCAGTGCGTCCACCTCGTCGACGGTGTTGTAGACGGCGAACGACGCGCGCACGGTCGCGGTGATGCCGAGCCTGCGCATCAACGGCCACGCGCAATGGTGACCGACGCGAATCGCGACACCTTCGTCGTCCAGGATCTGGCCGACATCATGGGCGTGAATTCCGTCGACGACGAACGACACCGCGCCACCACGGTCCACGTTCTCGGTGGGCCCGACGATGCGCACACCGTCGATCGCGCCGAGACCTTCCAGCGCCGCGCCGACAAGCGTATGTTCGTGCGCCGCAACAGCATCCATGCCGATATTTTCGAGGTACCGCACGGCGGCACCCAATCCGACCACCTGCGAGGTCATCGGTACACCGGCCTCGAACCGCTGCGGCGGCGCCGCGTAGGTGGTGGCCTCCATGGTGACGGTTTCGATCATCGACCCGCCGGTAATGAACGGTGGTGTCTGCGCGAGCAATTCGCGCCGACCGAAGAGCACACCGACACCGGAGGGACCGAGCATCTTGTGTCCGGAGAACGCTGCGAAATCGATGCCGAGTTCTCGGAAGTTCACCGGCATATGCGGCACGGACTGGCAGGCGTCGAGCACGGTGAGCGCGCCGACCGCCCGTGCCCTGCGCACGATTTCGTCGACATCGGCCACAGCGCCGGTCACGTTCGACTGGTGGGTGAACGCGACAACCTTGGTGGCAGGCGACAATTCGAGCGAGTCGAGATCGATGCGACCGTCGTCGGTGATGCCGTACCACTTCAGGGTGGCGCCGGTCCTGCGCGCGAGTTCTTGCCACGGAACGAGATTCGCGTGATGCTCCAGTTCGGTGATCACGATCTCGTCGCCGGGCCCCACGTGGTACGGGAACCGGTCGTCACCGAAGGAGTAGGTCACCAGGTTCAGCGATTCGGTCGCGTTCTTGGTGAACACGATCTCGTCGGCCTCGACACCCACGAACCGCGCGACATCGGCGCGCGCGTCCTCGTAGGCGTCGGTGGCTTCCTCGGCGAGCTGGTGCGCGCCACGGTGCACCGCGGAGTTGTGGGTGATCAGGAAGTCCCGCTCGGCGTCGAGCACCTGTAGCGGTCGTTGCGAGGTCGCGCCGGAGTCCAGGTACACCAACGGTTTCCCGTCCCGAACCGTGCGGCTCAGGATCGGGAAGTCGGCCCGGATGCGGGCGACGTCGATGGTACGGACGGTCGCGGTCATATCAGGCTCCAGCGGTCGCGGACTGAGTGAAGCGCACGTAGCCGTTGGCGTCGAGTTCCTCGGCGAGTTCCGGGCCGCCCTCGGCGACGATGCGGCCACCGACGAACACGTGCACGAACTGTGGCTCGATGTAGCGCAGGATGCGGGTGTAGTGGGTGATCAGCAGCACGCCACCGTCTTCGCGCTCCTTGTATCGGTTGACGCCGTCGGACACCACGCGCAGCGCGTCGACGTCGAGGCCGGAGTCGGTCTCGTCGAGGATGGCGATCTTCGGCTTGAGCAGGCCCAATTGCAGGATCTCGTGGCGCTTCTTCTCGCCACCGGAGAAGCCTTCGTTCACGCTGCGGTCGGCGAAGGCGGAGTCGATCTCCAGCTCGCCCATCGAGGTCTTCACTTCCTTGACCCAGGTACGCAGCTTGGGTGCCTCGCCACGCACGGCGGTCGCCGCGGTGCGCAGGAAGTTCGACATCGAGACGCCGGGCACCTCGACGGGGTACTGCATGGCCAGGAACAGGCCGGCCCGCGCGCGCTCGTCGACGCTCATGGCGAGCACGTCTTCGCCGTCGAGGGTGATCGAGCCCTGGGTCACCGTGTACTTCGGGTGTCCCGCGATCGCGTAGGACAGCGTGGACTTGCCGGAGCCGTTGGGGCCCATGATGGCGTGCGTCTCACCGGACCGCACGGTCAGGTTCACACCGTTGAGGATCTTGATCGGCTCGCCGGACTCGTCCGGGTTGGCGACCTCGGCGTGCAGATCTTTGACTTCCAGGGTGGTCATCGATTCGAATTCCTTTGCGGAGTAAGCGGTTCGGGTGTCAGGAGCCGATCGCGGCGAGCTCGGCCTCGATGGCCGCCTCCAGCCGCTCTCGGATCTCGGGCACCGCGATCTTCTGGATCACTTCGTGGAAGAAGCCGCGCACCACCAGACGGCGGGCCGCATCCTCCGGGATACCGCGAGCACGCAGGTAGAACAGCTGCTCGTCATCGAAACGGCCGGTGGCGCTGGCGTGTCCGGCACCGATGATCTCGCCGGTCTCGATCTCCAGGTTCGGCACCGAATCAGCGCGCGCGCCATCGGTGAGTACCAGGTTGCGATTCAGCTCGAAGGTCTCGGTGTCTTCGGCGGCGGCACGGATGAGCACGTCACCGATCCACACGGTGCGCGCGTCACCCTTGTGCGACTGCGGATCACCTTGCAGCGCGCCCTTGTACACCACGTTCGACTTGCAGTTGGGTACCGTGTGATCGACGAGCAGACGCTGCTCGAAGTGCTGACCGGCGTCGGCGAAGTAGAGGCCGAGCAGTTCGGCGTCGCCGCCGGGGCCGTCGTAGCGAACCGTGGCGGTGAAGCGCACCAGCTCGCCACCGAGGGTGACCGCGATGTGGCGCAGCGTGGCGTCGCGACCCACCTTGACGTGGTGGGCTGCCGCGTTCAGCGCGTCGTCGGCCCAGTCCTGCACCGTGACGACGGTGAGCTTGGCGCTGTCACCGAGCACGAATTCCACGTTCTCGGCGTAGGTTCCGCTGCCGCGCTGATCGATGACGACCGTGGCGACCGCGAAGTTCGCCAGCCGAACCTGTGTGTGCCCGTAGGCGGTCTTGCCCTCGCCCGGTCCGGTCACCGTCACCACGATGGGTTCTGCGACCTCGGTTTCGGTGCCGACCGAAATCACGGTCGCCTTCTCGAAACCCGAATACGCTTGTGCCGCAACACGGTCGCTCGGAACACCGGCTGCACCGAGGCGAGCATCCGTGCGCTCTACGGTCTCGACCCGCACGCCCTCGACCGGCCGCACCTCGACCGTCGCGTCGCCGTCGCGCACCGCGGACCCGTCGTGCAGACCACGCATCCGGCGCAGCGGGGTGAACCGCCACGCCTCGTCGCGACCCGACGGCACCTCGAACGCGTCCACATCGAACGAGGAGAACACCTCGCCCTTGTTGATCGCGGCGCCCGCGCCAGGGTTCTGTACCGGGCTCTCGCCCTCGACAGCGCCCTTCACACCTGTCGCCATCAGCCGACGGCCCCTTCCATTTGCAGCTCGATGAGCCGGTTCAGTTCCAACGCGTATTCCATCGGCAGTTCCTTGGCGATGGGCTCGACGAAGCCACGCACCACCATCGCCATCGCCTCGTCCTCGCTCAGGCCGCGGCTCATCAGATAGAACAGCTGGTCGGCGGAAACCTTGGAAACGGTCGCCTCGTGACCCATCGTCACGTCGTCCTCACGGATGTCGACGTAGGGATAGGTGTCCGACCTACTCACCGTATCGACAAGCAGCGCATCACATTTCACCGACGACTTGGAGCCGTGCGCGCCCTTGTTCACCTGAACGAGCCCGCGATAGGAGGCGCGGCCACCGGCACGCGCCACCGACTTGCTGATGATCTCCGAGGAGGTGTGCGGCGCCAGGTGCAGCATCTTCGCACCCGTGTCCTGGTGCTGACCCGCTCCGGCGAACGCCACCGAAAGCACGGAGCCGCTCGCGTACTCGCCGGTCATCCAGACCGCCGGGTACTTCATGGTGACCTTGGAACCGATATTGCCGTCGACCCACTCCATGGTCGCGCCCGCCTCGGCCTTGGCCCGCTTGGTGACCAGGTTGTAGACGTTGTTCGACCAGTTCTGAATGGTGGTGTAGCGGCAGCGGCCGCCCTTCTTCACGATGATCTCGACCACCGCGGAGTGCAGCGAATCCGACTTGTAGATCGGCGCGGTGCAACCCTCGACGTAATGCACGTAGGCATCCTCGTCGACGATGATCAGCGTGCGCTCGAACTGACCCATGTTCTCGGTATTGATCCGGAAGTACGCCTGCAACGGGATGTCGACGTGCACGCCCGGCGGCACGTAGATGAACGAACCACCCGACCACACAGCGGTATTCAGCGCGGAGAACTTGTTGTCACCGGCGGGGATCACCGTGCCGAAGTACTTCTGGAAGATCTCCGGGTGCTCCTTGAGCGCGGTATCGGTGTCGAGGAAGATGACACCCTGCTGCTCCAGGTCCTCGCGGATCTGGTGGTAGACCACTTCGCTCTCGTACTGCGCGGCGACACCGGAGACCAGGCGCTGCTTCTCCGCTTCCGGGATACCCAGCTTGTCGTAGGTGTTCTTGATGTCGGCGGGCAGGTCGTCCCAGGTGGCGGCCTGCTGCTCGGTCGAGCGCACGAAGTACTTGATGTTGTCGAAGTCGATGCCGTCGAGGTTGGAACCCCAGTTCGGCATGGGCTTGCGATCGAAGATCCGTAGCGCCTTGAGCCGAACGTCGAGCATCCAGTCGGGCTCGCTCTTCTTGCCCGAGATGTCGCGGACGACCGCCTCGGACAGACCTCGCTGGGCGCTGGCGCCTGCCACGTCCGAGTCGGCCCAGCCGTAACCGTAGTTACCCAGCGAAGCGATGGTCTCTTCCTGGGTGAGCGGTTGCGCCTGATCGGTGGTCGTCGTCATTCGGCGCTCCTTCCGGAGTCGTTCGTACGTACCGCTGCGGGCTGTGCAGCGGCTGAGGGGGAGGTTCGCGCTGCCGTCGCGGTGGCCGACCGTGCGACCGCCGTCAACGGGACATGGGTGGTGCAGGCGCAATCGCCGTTGGCGATCGTCGCCAGCCGCTGCACATGGGTGCCGAGCAGCTCCTTGAACGCCTCGAGTTCCGCCTCGCACAGCTGCGGAAACTCTTCGGCCACATGGGAAACCGGGCAATGGTGCTGGCAGATCTGCACGCCGGCTCCGACCTTGCGGGTGGAGGCGGCGAATCCGGCTTCGGTGAACGCCTCGGCGATCTCCTCGGCCTTGTCGATGGTGTGACCGGCCTCGGTGCGCGCCGATTCGGCACTGTCGCGGTCGACCGGCGCGATCCCTGCGACCACGCGTTGCGCCCGCTTGCGCGCGAATTCGGCGATGGCCGCTTCGCCGCCGATCTCGCCGAGCTGCCGGATGGCGGCGCCGGCCAGATCGTCATAGGCGTGACCGAGCTGTCCGCGACCAGCAGCGGTGAGCTGGTACTGCTTGGCGGGGCGACCGCGTCCCTTCTGCTGCCACGGTGCCGAGCGACCGGCGCGGGCCTGACCAGAATCGATCAATGCGTCCAGGTGTCGGCGGACGCCCGCGGGTGCGAGACCGAGGGTGTCACCGATCGCCGTCGCGGTAATCGGGCCGCGTTCCAGCAGCAGCTGCACGATCGCCGCCCTGGTGTGGCCTTCCGCGGTCGCGGGTGCAGCACTCGACCCGGTGCCAGCCTTGCGACCAGCCCCTTCATCGTCGTTCCGCAAACCCACGGTTTTCACAACATCAGTGTGGCGGAATTCGTTCCCGAAATCTAATAAGGGTCCCCTGGCTAGCGGCGACTCTGTGACGTCCGCGTCGCCGAGGATCAACACCCGCGCGGCGCCCCGGTCAACCGAACGACGGCAACGCGGGCCGGGTAGTCGAGCGCCCAACGACCGGATCGCAGAGGCCCACCGATGCGCACGTCGACGCGCTGACCTGCGAAGCAAACGGTAGCGGCCCGGTGGCACACCCGCGCGGCATCCATCAACCGACCAGGCGCGACACACGAAAGAACAACTCAGCACACCTCCCGAATTTCGCTCAGTGCGATCGGTCACACCGCGCCCGAACTCGTCGGAAAATCGCGCACGCACCACGCGGTCGCGACCGGAGAACACCACGAACCCGCCGCGAACTAGGCTTCCTCGCGTGGCGGTACTGGACGGCGCGTGGCGCACGACACTGGCATTCGGGCGCCGGGCTCTGGGGTTGGAGGTGCCCGCCGCCGATCATTCGATCGCCGAACTGCACCGCGACGAGTCCGAGTTACCCGGCCTCAATCGCAAAGACCTGACCCAACTCGACCGAATTCGGCTGATGGGCGCCACCGGGACGGTGCTGATGGCGATCAGCGCGCTCGGCATCGGCGCGCAACCCGTGCATCAGAACCCCACCTCCGGTGTGCGCGTCCTCGGCATCTTCGCCAGGGCACACACGGGCTCGCTGGCCATGTGCATGGTCGGCACGGTGCTGGTGGTGCTCGGCTGGCTGTTGCTCGGCCGATTCGCGGTCGGCGGCATCGGCGGAGCACCGCTGCGGCGACTGACCCGTTCACAGATGGACCGCACGCTCCTGCTGTGGATCGTGCCGCTCAGCGTCGCGCCGCCGCTGTTCAGCAACGACGTGTACTCGTATCTGGCACAGAGCGAAATCGCCGCGCGCGGTATCGATCCGTACGTCGAAGGACCCGTGGCCGGGCTCGGCATCGACAATGTGCTGACCAACAACGTGCCGACCATCTGGCGCGACACCCCCGCCCCTTACGGACCACTGTTTCTGTGGCTCGGGCGCGGTATCGCCGAGCTGACCGGCGACAACATCATCGCGGGCGTCTGGGTGCACCGGATTCTGGCGCTGGTCGGCGTCGCGCTGTTCGTCTGGGCGTTGCCGCGCCTGTCCGCACGCTGCGGTGTCGCGCCGGTGAGCGCGCTGTGGCTCGGCGCGGCCAACCCGCTGGTGCTGTTCCACCTCGTCGGCGGCGTGCACAACGACGCGCTCATGCTCGGGCTGATGCTCGCCGGAATGGAGCTGTGCCTGCGCGCCATCGAGGACACCCGCCCCTTCGACAGACGTGCTTACGCACTGTTGATCGGAGGTGCCGTTGTCATCACCTTGTCGTCGTCGGTCAAATTGGTCTCCATCCTCGCCCTCGGCTTCGTCGGCATGGCACTGGCCAGACGCTGGGGCGCCACCCTGGCCTCGGTCGCGAAATCGGCCGCCCTGCTCGGCGTATTCGCCATCGCCACAACACTTCTCGTGAGTTGGATCAGCGGGCTCGGCTTCGGCTGGATCTACACCCTGAATACCGCCAGCGTCGTGCGGAGTTGGATGTCGATACCCACGGTGCTCGGCATCATCACCGGATTCGGCGGTGTCCTCCTCGGACTCGGCGACCACACCACCGCGCTGCTCAGCATCACTCGACCCATCGCCGCCGTCGTCGCGGCCTTCTTCATCGTGCGCATGCTGGTCGCGACCGGCACCGGGCGCTTGCACGCCGTCGGCGCGCTCGGCGTGGCATTCGGCGCGCTCGTGCTGCTGTTCCCCGTCGTGCAGCCCTGGTATCTGCTGTGGCCGATCGTGCCGCTGGCCGCATGGGCGACCCGGCCGACATTCCGCGTACCCGCGGTCGCGTTCTCCGCGGTGGTCAGCGTGATCCTGATGCCGCGCGGCGCCAACCTCGAGGTATTCCAGATCGTCGGGGCCGCGGTCGCCACCGTTATCGTCACCGCGCTGTTCATTGTGCTCACCCGGCATTCGCTGCCATGGCGCGGCCAGGAAGGGGTGTCGGCTCCGTCACAGACGCCCACGTCTTACGGTGTGACACCGTGACCGTTGCCTCCGGACCCGCCGTCAGAGTCGATGGCGTCGTCAAGCGATTCGGTGAGACCACCGCGGTGGACGGACTCGGCTTCGACGTCGAACGAGCCCAGGTCCTCGCGCTACTCGGACCCAATGGCGCCGGTAAGACCACCACCGTCGAGATGTGCGAAGGATTCGTCACCCCCGACGCGGGTTCGGTCCGCGTGCTCGGACTCGACCCGATCACCGATTCCGACCGGCTGCGCCCGCGAATCGGCGTGATGCTGCAAGGCGGCGGCGCCTACCCGGGCGCACGGGCGGGCGAGATGCTCGAACTGGTGGCCGCCTACTCCGCACACCCACTCGACCCCGAATGGCTGCTGCGCACCCTCGGCCTCCAGGACAATCGACGCACCCCGTATCGCCGCCTGTCCGGTGGGCAACAGCAACGCCTCGCCCTGGCGTGCGCACTGGTCGGCAAGCCGGAGATCGTGTTCCTCGACGAACCGACGGCGGGCCTGGACGCGCAGGCACGGCTGATCGTGTGGGAGCTGATCGACGCGCTGCGCCGCGACGGCGTCAGTGTGCTACTCACCACGCACATGATGGACGAGGCCGAACAACTCGCCGACCAACTGGTGATCATCGACCGAGGCCGCATCGTCGCCTCCGGCACACCCGCCGAGGTGACCGCGCACGGCGCTGCGGGCCAACTGCGGTTCTGCGCGTCCCCGCACCTCGACATCGCGCTGCTGCAAACCGCACTGCCCGAAGGGTTTTCGCCTCGCGAGACCGCACCGGGCAACTACCTCGTCGAGGGCGAGATCAATCCACAGGTGCTCGCGACCGTCACGGCGTGGTGTGCGCGGATGAACGTGCTCGCCACCGATATCAGGATCGACCAGCGTCGACTCGAGGACGTCTTCCTGGAACTCACCGGACGGGACCTGCGCGGATGACCACCGAATCGACCACCGAACGCTTCGCGCCCGGCACCTTCACCGCCGACCCGCGACCGAGTTCGCGCGCCGCGATGCTCGTCGCGCAGACCCGGCTCGAGCTGATCCTGTTGCTGCGCAACGGCGAACAGCTCCTGCTCACCATGCTCATCCCGATCACCCTGCTGGTGGGACTGAGCCTGCTGCCCTTCGGGGACCTCGGCACCGACCGAGTCGACAAGATCGTGCCCGCCGTGATGATGGTCGCGGTGATGTCGACCGCGTTCACCGGTCAGGCGATCGCGGTGGGATTCGATCGTCGTTACGGTGCGCTGAAACGCCTGGGCGCCACGGCTTTACCACGTTGGGGCATCATCACCGGCAAGTGTTCGGCGGTGCTGATCGTGGTCGTATTGCAGGCGGTGTTGCTCGGCGCGATCGGATTCGCGCTCGGCTGGCGGCCGGCATTCGTAGGGCTGGTCCTCGGAGCGGTGGTGATCGCGCTCGGCACAGCCACATTCGCCGCCATGGGATTGTTGCTCGGCGGGACGTTGAAGGCCGAAGTGGTGCTGGCGCTGGCGAACATTCTGTGGTTCGTCATGCTCGGCATCGCCAGTATCGTGTTCGCCTCGGACGATCTGCCTTCGGCGTTGAGTGTCATCGCGCGATTGGTGCCGTCGGGTGCATTGGCGGTGACGCTCGAGGAGGCGATGCGCAGCAGTATCGATTGGTTCGGGGTGATCGTGCTTGGCGTGTGGGGGCTGGTGACAGGATATCTGGCGACCCGGTTCTTCCGGTTCCACTGAGTTTTCTTTCGGTTCCACCGAGTTTTCGGCGGGTTGCGCTGAGGGTTCGGGGGATGGTTAGTCTCTCGCGGTAATGCGGGGGCTTGTGCGAGGACGCTCGAGGGTGGGTGCTGATGTGCGAGCGAGCGAGCTACACGACGCAGGGTGACGCGCGAGACGCGATTCATGTCCCGAGACCCCTGCAATCACTCGCCCAGTGAAACCCCACGATCCCAACAAAACCCAGCCACCCCCACGAGCCGCCCTAACACGTGTTCCGAGCGTCAGCGAGACCGGTACGGTAAGTTCGCGGCCGTCTCGCTGTTGAGTGCCCGTTTCGTAAGCGACGAAGGAGCAAGAAACGGGCACTCAACAGCGAGACTCTCAGGGCCGCGAACCACGCGGCGCCAGCCGCCAAAAACACAGCGAGGAAGCACTCGCCCCCGCGTATCACCCCGCCGCCTAACGCAGTGCTGGTTCCTCGCCCCCGCACATCACCCCCGCATACCGTCTCGCGTAGTCCCGCTTGTCGCCCCGCGCAGCCGACGTCGTGCAGAAACTTCGGGACCTGATGGTCGTGGATCAAACCATTCCTGTGGAAATACCGGCCAGGTCAGTCGGGCCAGCGGCGTGTAGTGGGACCGTTGCCGACGAGATCAGGCGAGCATCTCCCGTTTCTGGGACCTGGCGTTTCGGACCATGCGGCAACGACAGGGTGTAGTATTCCGGGTGTGAGCGCCTCGAAGCGCCGGGCTACCATCTTTGGCGTGCTGTATCGCGCGTTTCTTCGACTTGTCGACCGGCTGCCGCTGCCTTCGTTGCGCGCGCAGCGGCTCACCGCTTTCGCCGTCATCCTCACGCAGTCCGGTATCGCGGTTACCGGGGCGGTTGTGCGGGTCACGGCGTCGGGGCTCGGCTGTCCCACCTGGCCGCAGTGCTTTCCCGGCAGCTTCACGCCCATCGGCGTCTCCGAAGTGCCGGTACTGCATCAGTCCGTGGAATTCGGCAATCGGCTACTCACCTTCGGCGTCACCCTGTTCGCCGCGCTGATCGTGCTCGCCGTGACCCGCGCTCGACGACGGCGCGAGGTCATCGGTTGGGCGTGGCTGATGCCGGGCGGCACAGTTTTACAGGCCGTGATCGGCGGCATCACCGTGCGTACCGGACTGCTCTGGTGGACAGTATCGATTCACCTGCTCGCCTCCATGCTGATGGTGTGGCTCGCGGTCGTGCTCTACGCCAAGATCGACCAACCCGACGACGGCGTCGATACCGTCCAGGTGCCCGCTCCCCTGCGCTGGCTCACCGCGCTCAGCGGCGTCGTGATGACCGGTGTCCTCATCGCGGGCACCCTGGTGACCGGGGCTGGCCCGCACGCGGGCGACAAGAGCATCGAACGTCAGGTCGAGCGCCTCCAGGTGGAGATCGTCACCTTGGTACACATCCACGCCGAATTCCTCATCGCCTACCTTGCCCTCTTGGTCGGCCTCGCCTTCGCCCTCTTCGCCGTCGGCATCACCCCCGCCATCCGCGCCAGGCTGTTCGTTCTGCTCGCGGTGGTCTGTTCCCAAGGACTCGTCGGCGTCGTGCAGTACTTCACCGAAGTCCCCGCCGCCCTGGTAGTAATCCACGTAGGCGGCGCCACCGCCTGCGTGGCCGCCACCGCCGCCCTCTGGGCCGCCCTACGCATCAAAGAACCACTCCCCGTCCCCACATCCAACGCCCCCACCCACGCCGCCTGACCGCCGCCAGAAAATCGCGACATCCCCCACCCCCAACGCACGAACCCAGATGCGGCGAACCTTGCAGCTCCGAACCGAGCACAGAGCTGACCCCCACCACACGAACCCAACTCAGCCCTCCCGCTAGCCGCCGAAACACGTGTTCCGAGCGTCAGCGAGACCGGCACGGCAAGTTCACGGCCGCCTCGCCGCCCGAGTATCCGGTTTCGCAGGCGCGCACCCCCGGCTACCCGGCGAAACCGCCACCGTCCGTGCCTAACTCAACCCTCCCCACGAACCGCCGAAACACGCGTTCCCAGTGCCAGCGAGACCGACACAACAAGTTCACCGCCGCCTCGCTGCCCGAGCGCCCGGTTCGTAGGCGCGCACCCCGACTACCCGGTGAAACCACCACCGCCCGTGCCCAACTCAACCCACCCCACAAGCCGCCCAAACACGCGTTCCCAGTACCAGCGAGACCGACACGGCAAGTACACGACCGTCTCGCCGCCCGAGCGCCCGGTTCGTAGGCGCGCACCCCGACTACCCGGTGAAACCACCACCGCCCATACCGAACTCAACCCACCCCACAAGCCGCCCAAACACCTGTTCCGAGCGTCAGCGAGACCGACACGGCAAGTTCACGGCCGTCTCGCAGTCGAGTACCCGTTTCGAGACGCACCCCGGCTACCCGGTGAAACCACCACCGCCCACACCCAACTCAACCCACCCCACAAGCCGCCGAAACACGTGTTCCCAGTGCCAGCGAGACCGACACGGCAAGTGCACGGCCGTCTCGCGTTCAAGTACCCGTTTCGAGGCGCACCCCGGCTGCCCGGTGAAACCACCACCGCCCACACCCAACTCAACCCTCCCCACGAACCGCCCAAACACGTGTTCCGAGCGCAGCGAGACCGGCACGGTAAGTTCGCGGCCGTCTCGCTGTTGAGTGCCCGTTTCGTAAGCGACGAAGGAGCAAGAAACGGGTACTCAACAGCGAGACTCAGGGCCGCGAACCACGCGGCGCCAGCCGCCAAAAACACAGCGAGGAGATCCACGCCCCCGCGTATCACCCCGTGGAGCCTTGTGTCTGGCATGAACCACACCCCGTACCCCCCGGCTTCTCCCCGTCAAACCCAACCACCACCCCCAACCCCCACTGTCTGCCCTGTAGTCTCACCCCCTCCGGCCCATTCGCACCGAGTTGCGGCCTGATCATGCGACGACCAGCGCGAACCAAAGGGGGCCAACCATGAGCCCAGGCGAGTCGAAACCCGATGCGGCACAGAGTTTCCCAGAAGCAGATCCGTACGCAAGCGGATTGCTCGACGTCGGCGACGGGAATCGAATCTATTGGGAAACCAGCGGAAACCCGCACGGCAAACCGGCACTCGTCGTCCACGGCGGCCCGGGGAGCGGTGGTACACGAGGTTCCCGAAAGAACTTCGACCCCACTATGTTTCGGATTATCCTGTGGGATCAACGCGGCTGCGGCGAAAGCCTGCCGAATGCCGCCGACCCGTCGGTGTCACTCGCCGAAAACACCACCGCACACCTGATCGCCGATATGGAGCGCCTGCGCGAGCACCTCGGCATCGAGCAGTGGCTGCTCTACGGCGGATCATGGGGATCGACGCTGATTCTCGCCTACGCCGAACAGTATCCGGAGCGGGTGAGCGAGATTGTGCTGGTCGGCGTCACGATGACCCGACAGGAAGAGACCGACTGGCTATATCGTGGTGTCGGCCGCTTCCTGCCCGGGCCTTGGGAGGCGTTCCGTGACGGCGTACTGGAAGCCGAGCGCGACAACCTGGTCGCTGCCTACAGTCGCCTGTTCGACAACCCCGACCCGCAGGTCCGCCTCGACGCCGCGCGGCGGTGGTGCGCATGGGAAGACGCCGTCATCGCCCACGAAACACTGGGCAGCCCTGGCGCGTACAGCGCGAAGCCCGGTAACGCCCTGCTCGCCATGACCCGCATCTGTGCGCACTATTTCGCCAACAACGCCTTCCTGCCGGACGGGAAGCTGTTGGCCGACGCACATCGCCTCACCGGCATCCCCGGCGTTCTCATCCACGGCCGACTCGACCTCGGCAGCCCGCTCTACACGGCCTGGCAGTTGGCGACGGCGTGGCCGGACGCACGCTTGCAGGTCATCGACGATTCCGGGCACACCGGCAGTCCGAGGATGCGCGCCGCCGTCCTCGAGGCGGTCGCCGGTTTCGCACCCGTCGGTTGAGGCACCGAAGCCGCCGACCAGTTCGTTATGGCTTCGTGTCCCGCCGGGTTATGCCGCACAACGGCGGTCGATGGGCCACGACGCGCGGTCGAGCGGGCCGAGAAGATCCGTGCGAGGTTTCCGTGTCGATACCCGGGGTACGGCCGCAGGGCGCACAACCATCATCGAGGAAAGAAAGGCAGCCATGAAAAAGCTACTTGCAGTTCCTCTCACCGCCCTGGCACTGACCTTCGGCGGAGTCGCCACTGCCCAGGCCGACGTCACGCAGCCCACCCCCGCGTACGCGCAGACCTCGCAGACCACGACGACGATCGCCGCGAACGACAACGACGACAACGGCAGCGACAAGACCGGACTCTGGGGCTTGCTCGGCCTGCTCGGCCTGCTCGGTCTGATCCCGATCAAGCGCAAGCCGTCGGGGCCCGACACCACGAACTACGGAAACGTCGGCCGCACCACCAGGCCGTGATCGCCGACGGCTGCCCGGTCGGTCACCGCGGCCGACCGGGCACGCCGTTGCGTTGGGGGCGCGGGTGCACTCAGGCAGGTTCGGTCGCGTTCGGTCCGATCCATTGATCCAGTGACCGATCCAATGCGCCCGTGGCCATTCGAGTGGCCAGCCACGTATTCAACTCGGCGGCGAGCACCGGGGCGTCCTTGCGGATCAAGATCACCTTGCCGAACGAGTCGAAGGGCTGCTCGGGGTGCAGGACGCGCAGATCCGGGTGCTGACGAACACGGAAGCGCCCCTCGACGGAGTCGGTGACGAACACATCCGCCCTGCCCTGCTCGATCTCACCGAAGATGCTGAGATTGTCCGGCCACAACGTGAGCTGCGCGTTCGGGAAGTTCTTGCGTGCGAATTCCTCGTTGGTACCACCACGATTCGCGATCACCCGCACCTCGGGCCGGTTGATCTGCTCGACGGTCGAATAATCGGTGGGGTCGGAATGACGCGCGATGGGCGTCTTGCCGTCGGTGCCGTAGGTGAGGGAGAAGTCCGCGAACGCGCGTCGCGTCGGCTGATCGGAGATGCCGCCGACCGCGAGATCGCAGTCGAGCGCGGCGAAGTCGGTCTTCATTCCCGCCCAGGTCACCGGGACGAAGGTGATCGGCCGGTGGAGAACATCGGCGAAGCCACGGGCCAGATCGATATCCACGCCGCGGTATCCGCCGTCGGGATCGGCGATGGCGTACGGCGGGTAGTCACCCGGCGTGCAGACGCGTAATGCGTTCGGATCGGCCGCTTCCTGCGCTGAGGACGGAACCGCCAGGGCAAGCACGGTGGCCGCCGCGAACGCTGCGGCCGCGACCCTGCCGACGATGTGGGTCACGCGCGCGCTCAACGCTCGTTACGCGCTTTCGGGAAGCGCTTCTGGTGGGCGACCCAGCCCGCCATCTTCGCCCAGTGCCCCTTGCGCGGGGTGACGATCGAGACGAGTTCACGGTTCCACTCGTCGGCTTCGGTGAGGCCGTCGACACGGTTCACCAGTTCTTTGGCGGTCGCGAGGTCGGCGACGACGCGGTCGCCGAGGATGCCGTCTTCGCCGACCAGCGTGACTCGCACACCGAGCCGACCGATCGGCTGCAAGACGGCCGTGGCCGACTTGCCGTGGGCGGCGACGAACGCCTTGACGGACTGCACGATCGCGCCGGGAACCTGCACCGGGGCCGTGTCGGTCTGAGCACTCATGCACCGCAGTTTACCGACCGGTAGGCAACGGTCCAGCCCCAGCTGGGTGGTAGAACTGGGAACCATGCGCGCCATCCAGGTATCCGAGCACGGTGGTCCCGAGGTTTTGCGGTACGTCGAGCTGCCCGACCCGAGTATCGGGCCGGGCCAGTTGCTTGTCGATACCGAGGCGATCGGCATCAATTTCATCGATACCTATGTACGCACCGGCCGGTATCCACGCGCGGTGCCCTACGTTCCCGGCGCGGAGGCGACCGGTGTGGTCGCCGAGATCGGTTCGGGCGTCACCGATTTCGCGGTCGGCGACCGAGTGGTGTGGGGCACGGGTGGCGACAGCTACGCCGAGCGGGTCGCGGTGTCCTCGGCCAGCGCGATCAAGGTGCCCGACGGCGTCGAACCCGCGGTCGCGGCCTCGGCGCTGCTGCAAGGCATGACGGCGCACTACTTGCTCGAGTCGGTCCATACCCCGGATCGCGGGGAAAGCGTGCTGGTGCACGCGGGCGCGGGTGGTGTCGGACTGATCCTCACCCAACTGGCGGCCGCGAAGGGTGCCAGGGTGATCACGACAGTGTCGACCGACGAGAAGGAACAGCTCTCGCGCGCGGCGGGCGCCGCCGACGTGCTGCGCTACGGCGACGACCTCGCCGACCGGGTGCGCGAGCTCACCGACGGCGTTGGCGTCGCAGCGGTGTACGACGGTGTCGGCGCCGCCACCTTCGAGGCCAGCCTCGCGTCGTTGCGGGTGCGCGGCACGCTCGCCCTGTTCGGCGCCGCGAGCGGGCCGGTACCCGCGTTCGATCTGCAACGCCTCGGTGGGGCGGGTTCGCTGTTCGTCACGCGGCCGACCTTGGCGAATTACGCCCGGGATCGCGCCGAATTGACCTGGCGCGCAGGCGAGATCCTCGACGCCATCGCGAACGGCACGCTGCGGGTCCGAGTCGGCGCGACTTACCCCCTCGCCGAAGCCGAACGCGCACACCGTGATCTGGAAGGCAGGGCGACCACGGGCTCGATCGTGCTGCTGCCCTGACGAGGTACGTCGACCGGGGCTCCGCCGCGAACTCGGACGCCGCCGCGCACAGCGACTCGGCCTGCCTCAGGTGTCTCCGTAGTCCCGTCCGGTGAGGCCGCGGTAGACGAACCGCGTCAGCCCTTCGATCGCCGCCTCGTCATCGAGCTCGACCACACCTTCCTCCACGGCCTGGATCAGGCTGGTGACCAAGAGGAACATCATCGACAGGCTCGCGTCGGGCGTACTGGGCAGTCGAAGCCCCTTGGCCGCGAAGCCGTCGAGATGGTCGGCCAGTTCGTCACGTTGCCGCGCGCCGAAATCGGCTGCCTGCCTGGCGAAGTCGTCATCGACGAGCGCCGCTTGTTGAATCGAGCGGAAGACTGCCCAGTGCCGACGAGCCGCAGTCCAGTACGTGCTGATGTGGAAGCGAATCGCGTCCGGGTCGGTGAAGTCGGCGTTGTGTTCCTCGGTTCGCGCCGCGAGGTCCCCCTCCGCCGCCACATCGTCGAGCAGCGCCCTGAGCAGTTCCTCTTTGCTCGCGAAGTGGTTGTAGAACGACCCGGCCGCCCGGTTGGCCGTGGCGGTGATGTCGGCGATCTTGGTGTTCAGGAAACCACGCTCGGCGAACAGGCGCCTGGCCGCAGCCTTCAGCGCCAATTCGGTCTCGGCGGACTTCTCCTTGCGACTCAGCGACAACCAGCTCACCTCCTTGACAAGGAAAGGTATCAACTCCAATACTGAACTCGCATTCACTGAATATCAATTCATTTATGGAGACAGCTCATGGAACCACTGGTCCTCATCGCGGGAGCGGGCCCCACCGGCCTCACCCTCGCGCTCGATCTCGCCCGCAGAAGCCTCCCGGTGCGAATCGTCGAGCGCGCCCCCGCCCACCCCCGCGGCTCACGGGGCGACGGCATCCAACCGCGCACCCTCGAGGTGTTCGACGACCTCGGCGTGCTCGACGCCGTACACGCCGCAGGTCGACCACCAGCCCCGATGCGGGTATTCCTCGACGGCGAATTCGTCATGGAACGCACGATGGGCGACACCGTCGCGCCCACGCCGGACGTGCCGTATCCCAACGGGTGGGTGCTCGGCCAGGCCGACACCGAGGCGATACTGCGCGAGCGCCTCGCCGAACTCGGGGTCGCCGTCGAACTCGACACCGCACTGACCACCGTCGAACAAGACGCCGGTGGCGTGCGCGCCACCCTGGTACACGGCGCCGACGCCGAGGAAACCGTGCACGCCGCCTACCTGATCGGCGCCGACGGCGGCAAGAGCACCGTGCGCCGAGCCCTGGGCATCCCGTTCGAAGGCAGCACCGACGAGTCGATCCGCATGCTGCTCGGCGATGTGCGCGCCGACGGACTCGACCACGAACACGGCTACTGGTTCGCCGCCGCCGACAAACCGATGGCGGGAATCGCGTTGTCCCCTTTACCGGGCGGGCGCAGCTTCCAGTTCGCCGCGCCGCACAGCGGTACCGACGAACCGACCCTGACGAGCCTGCAACGCGCGGTCGACACCTACGCGGCGGGCATGGACATCACACTGACCGAACTCAGCTGGGCAACCACATGGCGGCCGAATATTCGTCTCGCGCAACGCTTCCGCGACGGACGGGTGCTACTGGCAGGGGACGCCGCGCACGCGCATCCGCCGACCGGCGGTCAGGGCATGAACACCGGCGTCCAGGACGCCTACAACCTGGGCTGGAAGCTGGCCGCCGCCCTCGACGGCGACGAAGCACCGCTGGCGACCTACGAATCCGAGCGCAGAACCGTTGCCGCACGCGTACTCGGCATCAGCAGCGCATTGCTGAACAAGCTGGTCGACGGCGACGAGGACGCGATGCGGCGCGGTCCGGAAACACAGCAACTCGACATCAGCTACCGCGACCCGGCCGAGCGGGGACCGCTGGTCTCCGGTGATCGCGCACCCGACGCACCGCTGAAGGACGCCGCTGGACGCCCGATTCGACTGTTCGATCTGTTCCGTGGGCCGCACTGGACCCTGTTGTGCTTCGGTGAACCAGCGCCACTACCCACCGCATCCGACGTGCACGCGTACGCGGTGCTGCGGCCGGGCACCACCGCCGAGGGCTCACATGTGTTCGACACCGACGGCCACGCGTTCACGGCCTACGCCGCGACGCCCGGCCGCGAAATCCTCATTCGACCCGACGGATACCTCGCCTACCTCGCCGGATGACACCGGCGCGGCCGGAAATTGGAGTTGGAGCGTGCCGTGGCGAATTTGTTGCAGGACGCGGACCGGTACGGCGGCGGTGTCGTCGCGGTGACCGCGGAACTCGTCGGTGACGAAGTATCGATCACCGTCGACGACGCGGGGCCCGGCGGGCCGGAGGCCGACCGTGCGCGCATCTTCGAACGCTGCACCGCTCAGCTGAACCAGCTGCCGATGGTGTCCCAGCCGAGCACCGAATCCACCGCGAGCCCGCAGAACACCACCGCGAGGTAGTTGTTCGATTGCAGGAACAGCCGCAGCGGCTTCACCGATTCGCCGCGGCGTACACCGGCATACAGCTGGTGGGCCATCAGCAGGAACCACGCTCCCGCCACCAGCGCCACGGCCGTGTAGATCACGCCGGTGGCGGGAGCGAGAGCCAAGGTGGTGAGCACGGTGAGCCAGGTGTAGATGACGATCTGCTTGGTGACCGTCTGCTCGGTGGCCACCACCGGCAGCATGGGAACACCCGCCGCGCGGTAGTCCTCCTTGTAGCGCATGGCCAACGCCCAGGTGTGCGGCGGCGTCCAGAAGAAGATGACACCGAACAGCGCGATCGCGGGCCAGCCGATGGTGCCGGTCACCGCCGACCAGCCGACCAGCGCGGGCATGCATCCGGCCGCACCGCCCCACACCACGTTCTGCGCGGTGCGCCGCTTGAGGCCGAGGGTGTACACGAACACGTAGAACAGGATGGTCGCGACGACCAGCACGCCGCTGAGCAGATTCGCCTGCCACCACAGCCACGCGAACGAGCCGATGCCGAGCGCCACCCCGAACACGAACGCCTGCCGCGTCGAGACCGCGTCCCTGGCCAGCGGACGCTTGGCCGTGCGCTTCATGACCTTGTCGATATCGGCGTCGGCCACGCAGTTGAGCGTGTTGGCGCTGGCCGCGCCCATCCAGCCGCCGAACAAGGTGACCAAGATCAGCCGAATGTCGACGGTGCCTCGATCGGCCAACAGCATCGTCGGAATCGTCGCGACGAGCAGCAGCTCGATGACCCTCGGCTTGGTGAGCGCGATGTAGGCGAGGCCGCGTCGCGTGAGCCTGGACGGCAGGCCGGGACCGGTGAATCGGTCGGCCAGCACCGTCGAGGAGGAGCCGTGCGCGCTGTCGCCGCCCGGCTTCTGCCCAATCCGCACTGTTTCTCCCTCACAACGCCGTGCACCGCATGAGTACTGGAACCGTATGGAACCGCAGCGCGCTCGATAACGCTGGTACGGGTGCACAGCTCCGTGCGGCGCGCCATCTACTACAGAGCATGGTAGACCCACGCGGATCGGCCACTCGCGCTCGCCCCGCGTGTAACGCGCGAGGTGTAAACGGCCACCATGCGGGTACCGCAGGTTCGCGGGCCGGGTAGAACACACGCGAGGGTTACCGCCATGTAGTTCGGTGGGCACCTCTACGCTAGGTGGGAAATCTCGGTGTGCAAGCCCGAATTACCGCGCGTACCAGGCGCGCACACCACAAACGCCGTCGACGAACCAATGTCAGGAGAACCACGGTCGTGTCAGTCACAGACGACATCCGCGCCCTCACTCAGCCGAACCATCCGGACGACTGGACTGATCTGGACACCAAGGCGGTCGACACTGTTCGGGTGCTCGCCGCGGACGCGGTGCAGAACGCCGGCAACGGCCACCCTGGCACCGCGATGAGCCTCGCACCGTTGGCCTACAGCCTCTACCAGCGCACGATGCGGCACGACCCCGCCGACCCCTCGTGGGTGGGCAGGGACCGGTTCGTGTTGTCGTGCGGCCACTCCAGCCTCACCCAGTACATCCAGCTGTACCTGGCCGGGTACGGGCTCGAGCTCGACGACCTGCGCAAGCTGCGGCAGTGGGGTTCGCTGACCCCCGGACACCCCGAGTTCCGGCACACCGACGGCGTCGAGATCACTACCGGCCCACTCGGTCAGGGCCTGGCGTCCTCGGTGGGTATGGCGATGGCGGCCCGCCGCGAGCGCGGCCTGTTCGACCCGAACGCCGCACCCGGCACCAGCCCGTTCGATCACTTCGTCTACGTGATCGGCTCCGACGGCGACTTCGAGGAAGGTGTCACCGCCGAAGCATCCTCGCTCGCGGGCACCCAGCAGCTCGGCAATCTGGTCGTGATCTACGACGACAACAAGATCTCCATCGAAGACGACACCACCATCGCCTTCACCGAGGACGTCGCCGCCCGCTACGTCGCGTACGGCTGGCACGTCCAGGTGGTAGAGGGTGGCGAGGATGTCGTCGCGATCGAGGCGGCACTGACCGCGGCACGCGCGGAGACCGGCAAGCCCTCGATCATCGTGCTGCGCACCATCATCGGCTACCCGGCGCCCGGCAAGATGAACACCGGCGCCGCGCACGGCGCCGCACTGGGTGCCGAGGAGGTCGCCGGTGCGAAGAAGGCGCTCGGCTTCGACCCGGAGCAGACCTTCCAGGTGGACGACGCGGTGATCGCGCACACCCGCAAGGCGCTCGAACGTGGCGCCGACGCGCACAAGCAGTGGCAGCAGAGCTTCGACGCGTGGGCACAGGCCAACCCGGAGAACAAGGCGCTGTTCGACCGCTTGCGCAACCGCGACCTGCCCGAGGGCTGGACGGCGAATCTGCCGACCTACGCACCGGACCCGAAGGGTGTGGCCACTCGCAAGGCCTCCGGCAAGACGCTGGCCGCGCTCGGCCCTGTCCTGCCGGAGCTGTGGGGCGGCTCGGCCGACCTGGCCGAGTCCAACAACACCACCATCCCGGACGCCGCGAGCTTCGGCCCCGAATCCATTTCGACCGGCATGTGGAAGGCCGACCCGTACGGCCGCACGCTGCACTTCGGTGTCCGCGAGCACGCCATGGGCGCGATCCTCAACGGCATCGCGCTGCACGGACCGACCCGCCCATACGGCGCGACGTTCCTGGTTTTCAGCGATTACATGCGTCCCGCGGTGCGGCTGGCCTCGCTGATGCGGGTGCCGGCGATCTACGTCTGGACCCACGACTCGATCGGTCTCGGCGAGGACGGACCGACCCACCAGCCGATCGAGCACCTCGCGGCACTGCGCGCCATCCCCGGCCTGAACGTGGTGCGTCCCGGTGACGCCAACGAGACGGTCTACGCCTGGCGCACGATCCTGGAACGCGACAGCAGCGAGCACTCCTCGCACTTCTCGGTCTCCGAGCCGCCGCACCAGGATGGACCTTCGGCGCTCGCACTGACCCGGCAGGATCTGCCGGTCCAGGAGGGAACCAGCTACGAGGGTGTCCGCAAGGGTGGCTACATCCTCGCCGAGGCCTCGTCGGGCGCCCCGCAGTTGATCCTCATCGCCACCGGCTCCGAGCTCCAACTCGCCGTCGCCGCGCGGATTACGCTGGAGGAGCAGGGCATCGCTACCCGCGTGGTCTCGATGCCGTGCGTGGAGTGGTTCGACGCACAGGACAAGGCATACCGGGACGAGGTCCTTCCGCCCTCGATCAAGGCTCGGGTCGCCGTCGAGGCGGGGATCGCGATGCCGTGGCACCGCTTCGCCGGTGACGCGGGCGAGATCGTCTCGATCGAGCACTTCGGTGCTTCGGCCCCCTACCAGACCCTGTTCCGCGAATTCGGCTTCACGCAGGAAGCTGTCGTCGCCGCGGCGCAGCGCACGCTCGACAACGTGAAGGGATAGTGCCCATGGCACAGAATGAGAATCTGGCGGCCCTCTCGGCCTCGGGTGTTTCGGTGTGGCTCGACGATTTGTCCAGGGACCGGATCCAATCCGGGAATCTGGCCGAGCTGATCGCCACCCGCAGCGTCGTCGGCGTCACCACCAATCCGACCATTTTCCAGGGCGCGCTGAGCAAGGGCACCGCCTACGACGCGCAGGTGAAAGACCTTGCCGCCCAGGGCGCCGACGTCGATTCCGCGATCCGCACGATCACCACCGATGACGTGCGCGCGGCCTGCGATGTTTTCGCCGAGACGTTCGCCGCCACCGACGGCGTCGACGGCAGGGTCTCCATCGAGGTCGATCCGCGCCTGGCCTTCGACGCGGACAAGACCACCGCGCAGGCGATCGAACTATGGAAGATCGTCGACCGGCCCAACCTGTTCATCAAGATCCCGGCGACCGAAGCGGCGTTGCCCTCGATCACCGCGGTGCTCGCCGAGGGCATCAGCGTGAACGTCACGCTGATCTTCTCCGTGCAGCGCTACCGCCAGGTGATGGGCGCCTACCTCGACGGCATCCGCAAGGCCGGGATCGCCGAGCACGACACGGCCAAGATCCATTCCGTCGCTTCGTTCTTCGTGTCCAGGGTGGACACCGAGATCGACAAGCGGCTCGAAGACATCGGCACGCCGGAAGCGCTCGCGCTGCGCGGCAAGGCCGGGGTCGCGAACGCGCGTTTGGCCTACGCCGAGTACCAGGACGTGTTCGACGGTGGTAAGCACACCTCCACCTACACGCACCTGTCGGCCTCGGGTGCGAATCGGCAACGGCCGCTGTGGGCTTCGACGGGCGTGAAGAACCCGGAGTACTCCGACACGCTGTATGTCGTTGATCTGGCCGCGCCCAACACGGTGAACACGGTGCCGGAGAAGACGCTCGAAGCGGTCGCCGACCATGGCGAGGTGCGCGGCGACGCCGTTACCGGCACCGCGCAGCAGGCGCAGGAGGTGTTCGACCAACTGGTCGCGGTCGGCATCGATCTCGACGACGTGTTCGCGGTGCTCGAGCGCGAGGGCGTGGACAAGTTCGAGAAGTCCTGGGAAGAGCTTCTTTCCGCGACGGCCGAAGAGTTGCGCACCACCGGGAGCAACTGAACCGATGGCAGGCACAGCGGCGACCGGAAAGACGGCCGAGACCGGGTGGCAGAACCCGCTTCGCGACGAGCAGGACAAACGGGTTCCGCATATCGCGGGACCGTGCAGCATGGTGATCTTCGGGGTCACCGGTGATCTTTCCAGGAAAAAGCTGATGCCCGCCATCTACGACCTGGCGAACCGGGGGTTGCTGCCCCCCGGTTTCGCCCTGGTCGGTTTCGCCAGACGGGATTACGCCGACCAGGATTTCGCCGACGTCGTGTTGGAGGCGGTGCGCGAGCATTCGCGCACACCTTTCCGTCAGGAGGTCTGGGACCATCTGGCGGAGGGAATCCGGTTCGTCCAGGGCAGTTTCGACGACAGCGCGGCCTTCGCGACGCTCGCCGACACCCTCGCACGGCTGGACGCCGAACGCGGCACCGGCGGCAATCACGCTTTCTACCTGTCGATTCCACCGAACATGTTCCCGGTGGTGCTCGACCAACTCTCCGCGCACGATCTCGCCAAACCCGCCACCCAGGACGCCGAGGGGCGTAAGCCGTGGCGGCGCGTGGTGATCGAAAAGCCCTTCGGGCACGACCTCGCCAGCGCGCAAGAGTTGAACGCACTGGTCAACGGCGTTTTCCCGGAAGAGACCGTGTTCCGCATCGACCACTATCTCGGCAAAGAGACGGTGCAGAACATCTTGGCGTTGCGCTTCGCCAACCAGCTCTACGATCCGATCTGGAACGCCAACTACGTCGACCATGTGCAGATCACCATGGCCGAAGACATCGGATTGGGCGGGCGCGCAGGCTATTACGACGGCATCGGCGCCGCGCGTGACGTCATCCAGAATCATCTGTTGCAGCTGCTCGCGTTGACCGCGATGGAGGAGCCGATCAGCTTCCAGCCGACGCAGTTGCAGCTGGAGAAGATCAAGGTGCTCTCGGCCACCAAACTGGTCGCGCCGCTGGACGAGACCACCGCACGTGGTCAGTACGCGCAGGGGTGGCAGGGTGGTCAGCCCGTGGTCGGCTTGCTCGACGAGGAGGGTTTCGACCCGAAGTCGACGACCGAGACCTACGCGGCGATCACCCTGGAGGTCGATACCAGGCGATGGGCGGGTGTGCCGTTCTACCTGCGCACCGGAAAACGTTTGGGGCGCAGGGTGACCGAGATCGCGGTGGTGTTCAAGCGGGCACCGCACCTGCCGTTCGACCAGACCATGACCGAGGAGCTCGGGCAGAACGCGCTGGTCATTCGCATCCAGCCGGACGAGGGCGTCACCACCCGATTCGGGTCGAAGGTGCCTGGGTCGGGCATGGAGGTACGCGATGTGAATATGGATTTCAGTTACGGCGAGGCGTTCACCGAGTCCTCCCCCGAGGCCTACGAACGCCTGATCCTGGACGTGCTGTTGGGGGTGCCGTCACTGTTCCCGGTGAACGCGGAGGTCGAATTGGCTTGGGAGATCCTCGATCCGGTGCTCGAACATTGGGCGGCCGAAGGTAAACCGGAATCCTATGAGGCGGGAACCTGGGGTCCTGCCTCCGCGGACGAGATGTTGGCCCGCACCGGTCGCACCTGGCGGCGCGCATGATCGTCGACATGCCGGAGACCAGTACCGGCGAGGTGACCAAGCGCATCGTGCACCTGCGCGAAGCCAATGGCGTCACCACCATGGGCCGGGTGCTCACCCTGGTGGTGTGCACGCTGGACAGTTCCGAGGCCGAAGACGCGATCGATGCCGCCAACGACGCGAGCCGGGAGCATCCGTGCCGGGTCGTGGTGCTGGCGCGCGGTGATCGCGACGCCGAAACTCGACTGGACGCGCAGATCAGGGTCGGCGGCGACGCGGGTGCCGCCGAGGTCATCGTGCTGCGATTGCAGGGCGATCTGATCAATCATGAGAGCAGCGTGGTGATCCCGTTCCTGCTGCCCGACACCCCGGTGGTCGCCTGGTGGCCGCGCGGTGCCCCGGAGTTTCCTTCGAAGGACTCGGTGGGGCGGCTGGCGACGCGACGGATCACCGACGCCACTTTCGCCCCCGACCCGCGCGCGACGATCGCCAGGCGCGTGGACTCCTACGCCGAAGGCGACACCGATCTGGCGTGGAGCCGGATCACCTACTGGCGCGCACTGTTGGCGGCCGCACTGGATGTGCCGCCGTTCGAGCAGGTGGAGTCGGTGTCGGTGTCGGGCCTGCGCGACGAGCCCGCGTTGGACATCCTGGCGGGCTGGCTGGCCGATCGATTGCACTGCCCGGTGTATCGCCGCGTCGGCGACCTTCGGGTGGAGTTGACGCGGGCGACGGTGTCGATCGCGATCGAACGCCCGCAGACCGGAGTCACCGCGACGTTGACGCGCACCGGCGATCCCGATCAGAAGATCGCGTTGGCGCGCAGGGACGCTCGCGATTGCTTGGTGGAGGAACTACGCAGGCTCGACGCCGACGAGATCTACGCCGCGGCGCTCACCGGAATCGAAAAGGTGATCTATGACTGAGCAGACGAGTCCAAGGGACGCGAGCGACACCGTCGAGGTGCACAGCGACACCGCGTCGTTGATCGAGGCCGCCGCCACCAGATTCGTGGATGTGGTGGTCGCGGCACAGCGTGCGCGCGGGTCGGCGTCGGTGGTCGTCACCGGCGGTGGTACCGGGATCGGCCTGCTGAAACGAGTCCGCGAGGCACCGGGCGACATCGATTTCGACAAGCTCGACGTGTTCTGGGGTGACGAACGATTCGTCCCCGCCGACGACGCCGAACGCAACGACAAACAAGCCCGCGAAGCACTGCTGGATCATGTCCCGGTCGATCCGGCGCGGATCCACCCGGTCGCGGCCTCCGACAGCGAATACCCCGATCCGGTGGAGGCGGCCGCCGAGTACTCCGCCGATGTGCACGCCTACCTGACCGAACACGGCGCCTTCGACCTACACCTGCTCGGCATGGGCGGCGAGGGCCACGTGAACTCACTGTTCCCCGACACCGACGCGGTCCGTGAAGACCACGAACTCGTTGTCGCGGTACTCAATTCACCCAAACCCCCACCGGTCCGCGTCACCCTCACCCTCCCCGCTGTCCGCAAGTCTCGACACGTGGTCCTGGTAGTCGGCGGTGCCGCGAAAGCCGACGCCGTCGCCGCCGCGGTAGCCGGAGCCGAACCGGTCGACATCCCCGCCGCCGGCGCGGCGGGCATCGAGTCCACCACCTGGCTCCTCGACCAGGACGCGGCTTCGGCCTTGGCCTTGGACTGACCCGCCGAGATCACCAGGACACCACGCCGGTCTCGTTTTCGCGGAGTCCGCATGTCCCGCGCCCGCACTGCACAACGCCGAGACCTCGCTACGCTCGAAACAGCACCGCGGTCGCCCGACGGAAGCCTGGAACAACCACCACCTGTCTGTCCCGGTTCCCTGAGTAGATCGTCAGCTGATCGAGCGGGACTCGCCGCAGACAGATTTCGCGGTTGCGGCCTTCGCTCGACACCCGCAAGTCCGGTAGCAACATCGGAGGATGCATGCACGCGAGTGAGAGAGCACCGGCCAGTGGTCACGCCCGGAGTAGCGCTTCCGGGTTCGCACAGGATTACGGGCGGTTCGCGCAGGCGCGAGGGACCGAGTCGCCAGCAGATTCGAGTCCGGCAGCGGGACCTTGCCGCAAGCGACCATGGTGGTGGCGATGACCGACGCAGGGCGCGAACTGGACCAACGGTTCCGCTGCGAGGTCGCGCTCGCGACGCCGGAGCCGCCGAGCGCCGAGCGCGAATTCCTCGCACCAGAACTCACCGGCGCGGACTGCCTCGACCTCTTCGACGCACAGGCGACAAGCCGCCACCTCGACCTCGCCGCGCGCCGACTCGGTGCCGCCAAACGCGGTTTCTACAGCATCGGTTCCTCGGGGCACGAGGGCAATGTCGCGCTGGCCTTCGCTCTTCGTGACACCGATCCTGTTCTGCCGCACTACCGTTCGGGCGCGTTGTATGTGCAGCGCACGCGCGGAGTTCCCGGCCTGAACCCGATCAGGGACGTCCTGCTCGGCGTGGTGGCCGCGGCGGCCGATCCGATCTCCGGCGGGCGGCACAAGGTGTTCGGCAGCAAGCGCGCGCACATCATTCCACAGACGTCCACGATCGCCTCGCAGCTGCCGCGCGCGGTGGGGTTGGCGTTCGCCGTCGATCGTGCGGCGCGGCTGGGGATCACGAACGAGTGGCCCTCGGATGCGGTGGTGCTGTGCGGCTTCGGTGACGCGTCCGCCAACCATTCCACGGCGGTCGGCGCGGTGAACACCGCGACGCACACCGCGCGGCAAGGGATCGGAATGCCGATCTTGTTCGTCTGCGAGGACAACGGCATCGGAATCAGCGTGCCGACCCCGCCGGGCTGGATCGAGGATGCCTACGGAAACCGCACGGGCCTACAGTATTTCGAAGCCGACGGCGGCGATCTGCGTGACGCGGTCACCACGGCGATCGCGGCGACACGATGGGTGCGTACCCGCCGAGCACCCGCATTCCTGCGGCTGCGCACGGTGCGCCTACTCGGTCACGCCGGTTCCGATATGGAGAGCGCCTACCGCCGCAGTACCGACATCGCCGCCGACCTGGGCCGGGACCCGGTGCTGGCGACAGCGCGGCTGCTGATCGCCGCGGGCGTGGCCACCCCACCAGGGGTGCTCGCGCGCTACGACGCGATCGCCCGCGAGGTCGCCGACACGGCCGAGACCGTCTCGTACGAAGCAACTCTGGGGTCCGCGATCGAGGTGATCGCACCGCTCGCACCCTCGCGCCCCGAGTTCGTGCGTGCCGACGTACTGGATACCACCCCCATGGCTTCGGCCGCAGCATCTGAAGTCGACGCCGCCTCCGAACCGACAACAGCGCGACCGTCGGCACCCGGGCTGAACACGCCACGCGCCGCATGGGACACGAAACCGGCAGCGCCCCAGGCTGGTTCCGACGCGGCATCGAAAACAACCACCACAAACATGGGCGACTCGGTACCCCTTACCAATGCTGATGCGCCAGCGGCGGCAGGCACGAAAAAGACAACGCACCCGACTGAAGCCGAGGCACCGCCGCAGTCAGCGATCACACAGGACGAGACAGCAGCACCCGCCACTGACCCCACTACGCCACCGGCACCAACGACCGCAGGCACGACACCCCCCACTGAAGCCGGTGTACCGGCGCAACCAGCGATCACAAACAAGAAGGCAGCAGCACCGATCACTGGTCCAAGTACGACATCGTCATCGCCCATCGCATCGACGAAACCATCAGCGCCGCTTGCGGATTACAGCACGCCGACGACTTCTACCGCCGCGCGCACGAAAACAGGGGCCTCTGTCGCTGATCCCGATGCGTCATCGACATCACCCACCGCGAGCGCGAAAAATGCGGCGCCCGCTACTGATTCCGCAGGAGCACCGCGCACTCTCGCCCAGGCGATCAATCACACGTTGGCGCTCATGCTCGAGCACTCCCCCGACCTTCTCGTCTTCGGCGAAGACGTCGGCCGCAAGGGTGGGGTCTACGGCGTCACCAAGACCCTGCGTCGGCGTTTCGGTGCGCGCAGGGTCTTCGACACCCTGCTGGACGAGCAGAGCGTGCTCGGTACCGCCCTGGGCGCGGGGCTCGCGGGGTTCGTGCCCGTGCCGGAGATCCAGTATCTGGCCTACGTGCACAATGCCGCCGACCAATTGCGTGGCGAGGCCGCCACACTGTCGTTCTTCTCGGCGGGGCAATACCGCAATCCGATGGTGGTGCGCATCGCGGGCTATGCCTATCAGAAGGGGTTCGGCGGGCATTTCCACAACGACAATTCCGTGGCCGCACTGCGTGATATACCCGGCCTCGTCGTCGCTTCCCCCGCACGCGCCGACGACGCGGCCGCGATGTTGCGCACGTGTGTGTCGGCGGCGCGGGTGGACGGACGAGTCTGCGTCTTCCTCGAGCCGATCGCCCTTTACCACACCCGTGACCTGCATGAAGACGGCGACGAAGGGTGGCTGGCCGCCACCGACACCGAGCATGTCGAGCTCGGCCGCGCCCGCGTCTACGGCGCGGGCACGGATCTGACGATCGTCAGCTTCGCCAATGGTGTGCCGATGAGTCTGCGTGTGGCCCAACGGCTTTCCGCACGCGGGGTGCGAGTCCGGGTGCTCGACCTACGCTGGCTGGCCCCGCTGCCGATCGACGATCTGCGCGAGCACGCCGAGGCCACCGGTCGAGTACTCGTCGCGGACGAGACCCGGCGCAGCGGCGGCGTGTCCGAGGCCGTGTGCACCGCCATGATCGACACCGGGTTCGCCGGCCGCATCGCGCGGGTCACCAGCGCGGACAGTTTCGTTCCCCTCGGACCGGCGGCCACGGCGGTGCTGCTGAACGAAACCATGATCGAAGAAGCCGCGCTGCGCCTGGTATCGGGCGCCCGGTAGCCCGAAGGTCAGTAGAAGAACCCGGCGATCCCCCGTCCAGGGCGCGCCTGCGCTTCCCGCACCCACGCCATGCACGATTCGATCGCCGCGAGCAGCTCATGGTCGATCCCGCCGCGCTGGTCGGGCGTGGTCGATTCCCATTGCACCAAGGCTTCAGCGCACCGTTCGGGACTCCACTCACCGTAGCCGGGCAGCTCGTCGGGTTGTGGGAGCGCCGAGGGCAGTGCGAGATACATGAACTCCTGCACGCTGATCGCCTTGATACCGAGGGCCGCCATCGCGTCGTCGACGTGTTCGAGCCAGCGACCACGGAACGTCCCGAAGTACCTGTTGTCGAGGAACCTGCCGTAGAACTGGCAGATCGTCTGATAGGCGTAGCCGTATTGGAAGCCGTAGGACGGGACGAACGGCCCGCCGTCGATCACGGCGCGCACCGCGTCGTAGCGGCTCGGCGCGCCGTGGGCGATCTCGTCGGCGAACCAGTCGTCGTCGTGGGCGAGTTGAGCCTTGAATCGGTCGGCGATCATCCGCCCGAGCCGATCGTCTCGAGATCCGATGGCGGCGCGCACGGTATCCAGTTCGACGACGTAGACGCTCAGGCAGTAACTCATACCGTTGACGGTATCGGCAGCCTCCGACAGATCGCGTTCACCGGGGCGTCACCGCGATGTCGAACGTCGCTCGGGCGGAGGATCTTTCGCCGCGAATCCGGTGCGGACCTCAGTTCCCGTGCTCGACGGGCGCGCCGCGCAGCTCACGCAGATGCGTGGTGATCAGTGTGTTCACCTCGGCGGTGCGCTCCAGTTGCACCAGGTGCCCCGCTCCGGCGACCTCGGTCACCGCACGCAGGTCGGGCACGTTTTCGCGCAGCGTCGTCAGCGGGTCGCGGCCGCTGAAGCCCTCCATATCGGGGTCTTTCGCGCCGTAGAGGAAGTAGGCGGGCACACCAACCCGCGCGTCCGCGTATTCGGCGGTGAGCTCCCAGTTGCGGTCGAGCGCGCGGTACCACTCGAGGCCGCCGGTGAAGCCGGTACGTTCGAAATCAGCAGCCAGCGTGTCGAATTCGTGGTCCGAGAGCCACGACCACGGCAGGGCGGGGGCTTCCGGCAGCACATCCAGATACCCGGTGCCTTCTGCCGGAAACTTCCAGGTATCGAGGTAGTGGTAGTCGGCGCTCAACGAGTAATACACCCGGGTAAGGAATTCCCTTGGGCAAGCGGCCAGTTCGGCATCGGCGACACCCGGTTTCTGAAAGTAGTCCAGGTGCAGGAAATGCCGGGCGGCGGCCTTGGCCCACAGCCGAGACGGTGCGGCGGGTGGGCGCGGCGCGAAGGGGTTGTTCAGCACGATCACGCCATGCACGCGCTCGGGCGCGCGTAAAGCCAACTCCCACACCAACTGGGCCCCGAAATCGATGCCGACGAACACCGCCTTCTCCGCGTCGAGGTCATCGAGCAGGGCGAGCAGGTCACCGATGACCGCGCGATTGGTGTAGGCATCGGCGCTCGCGCGTACTTCGGTGCGACCGTAGCCGCGCAGGTCGGGCGCGAGCGCGTGGAATCCTGCCTCGGCGACGGCGGGTAGCTGGCGATGCCACATGTACCCGGTGTGCGGGAAGCCGTGGCAGAAGATCACCGGCTCCCCCGCGCCCTGCTCGGCGACGTGCATCCGAACCTCGTCGGTGGTCACGAATCGGTGGGTCGACACGGGCGTCTCCTCAAAATCTAGAACGTGTTCTTATTTCAAGGTAATGTCCAGCGACCGTGAGTGGAATAGCCAAGGGATTATCCGGCCGGGTCGCCGTGGTCACCGGCGCCAGCCGCGGCATCGGCAAAGGCATCGCCGTCGAACTCGGCACGGCGGGGGCGACGGTGTACGTCACCGGGCGATCGAACACCGCGGGCCGACTGCCCGGCACCGTGCACGAGACCGCCGAGCAGATCGACGCGGCGGGCGGCACCGGCATTCCCTTCGCGTGCGACCACCGCGACGACGACGCCGTCGCGGGCCTGTTCGAGCGTGTCCGCACCGATCACGGCCGACTCGACGTACTGGTGAACAACGTCTACAACTCACCGGCCTCGGCGCGCTGGCTCGGCAAACCATTCTGGGAGGTGCCGCCGAGCGCGTGGGACGAGAGCTTCGATATCGGCGTCCGATCCCATTACGCGGCGGCCGTTTACGCCGCGCCCCTGCTGATCGAGTCCGGCGGATTGATCGTCAATATCTCCTCCCCCGGCGCGCAGCGCTACACGCACAACGCCGTGTACGGCGTCGCCAAAGCCGCGGTCGACCGGCTCACCGCCGACCTCGCGCACGACCTGACCGCGACCGAGGTGACCGTGGTGTCGATCTGGCCAGGCATCGTGAATACCGAACTACTGCAAATGGTTCCGGCGAACGCCGAGGGCAAGCGTCTGGTCACCCTGCCGGGCGAAGGCACCTTCGACCTCGATGAGGCCGAGACGCCGCGGTTCCCCGGCCGCGCCGTAGTCGCCCTCGCCACCGACGAGGCTCGCCGCGACCGCACCGGACGCGCGTGGCGCGTCGCCGATCTCGCCGAGCACTACGGTTTCACCGATGTGGACGGACGCCTGCCGCGCACCGAATGATCGTCCTCAGGCGAGCTCGAGAAACCGCCGAACAGCGGGCGGCGGATCGGCTCGCCAGAGGAGATACACGTGCGACTCCGGCGCATCGGGAACACCGCGATACACCACCCCCGGATGCGGTGCGCGGTCGCGTGCCAACTCGGGGACACCGCCGATCCCGACATCGGCGGCGATCAATTCGAGCCATTCGTCGAAGTTCGCGCAGAGCACGACGCGACGATTCGGGTCCCTCGGATGCCACGATCCGGCGTCGGTGGTGCCGGTCACGGGGTTCACCACCAAGGGATGGCTGCCGAGATCGGCCCAGCGCAGATCGGCGGCCTCGGCCAGCGGTGAACTCGCGGCCACCGCGATGACCCGCCGCTCGGTCGCGATTCTGCGGGCGCGCAGCTGCCGAGGAAGCCGACCTTCCCTGCGGTACACGGCGACATCGATGACCCGAGATTCCAACGCGGCCAACGGGTCATCGACCCGGTGCAACACCAGCCGCCCGCCCGTCTCCGCGTAGGCACGGCGCGCCGACGCGAACCACGCATCGGGAAGCAGCCAGGAAAAACCCACGTCCAGCGCGGCGCGCGCCCGCAGCTGCGCCACCGCGGCGTCGGCGTCGGCGACGATCCGCATGGCATGCTCGCGCAGCCGCACACCGTCCTCGGTGAGCGCGAAGCGCCGCGAAGTGCGGTCGACCAGGGCCACCTCGACAATGCGTTCCAGTTGTTGGATCGTTCGAGTCAGCGACGGCTGGGTCAGATGCAGCCGGGCGGCGGCGCGCGTGTAATTCGCCTCGTCGCACAGGACGACGTAGGCACGCAGGTGCCGTAGCTCGATGTCCATACGTCGAGCGTATACATACCGCGTAGGACGCATTTCACACGCCATCATCCGAACCGTAACGTCGAAAGACGTGACTCGAACGATCCCCACCATCGCACGGCGACCAACCTCGCGCTCCGAACTCGGCACCGCCCTCGCGGCGGCCTCCGGTCTCGCCGCCGCCATGGGCATCGGACGCTTCGTCTACACGCCGCTGCTGCCGGTGATGGTCGACGCGCACCGGTTCGACGCCGATGCCGGGGCACTCATCGCGACGGCCAATTACGTCGGATACCTGCTCGGCGCGTTGCTCCTGACCTGGCGTCCGGACCTGAACAACCGCACCGTCTTTCGCGTCTCCGCCGGAGCGCTGATCGTCAGCGAAGCCGTCATGATGCTGCCCGGCCCCGCCATACTGCCCGCTGCGGCGCGGCTGGTCGCGGGCGTGGCCAGCGCGGTGATCTTCGTCGGGTGCGCCGCCGTCGCCGCACGACCGGGCAGCCACAAATTCGGCTCGGGCATCGCGTTCGGCGGGGTCGGATTCGGGATCGCGGTCACCGGCTTGCTCGTGCTCGGGTTACGGCCCGTGCTCTCCTGGCAGTCGTTGTGGTTGGTCTCCGGTCTGTGCACGCTGATCCTGGTGATTCCCGCACTGAGTCTCGACATTCGGCCAGGCACACGCGGCGGCACGTCGACCAAACGCACCGGCTACGCGTGGCGGGCCCTGCTGGTCGCGTACTTTCTCGAAGGCGTCGGCTACATCGTCATCGGCACCTTCCTGGTCGCCGCGGTGAGCGAACAACACGGGCCGGTACTCGGCGCCTCGATGTGGGTGATCGTCGGTGCGGTCGCCGCGCCCGCCACCGTGCTGTGGGGAATCCTCACGCGTCGCTGGCGACCCGCCGTAGCACTCCCGATCGCCCTACTCGCGCAATGCGTTTCGGCGATCTTGCCGGTGGTGTCGGGGCATATCGTGCCCACCGCGCTTTCGGCGGCGCTTTTCGGCGCGACCTTCCTGGGAATCGTGATGCTCACCATGCGCATCGGCACCGAACTCACCGACTCGGGTGCCGCAGCGCCGCTCACCGCCGTCTACGGCGCCGGGCAGATTGTCGGGCCGTTGGTGGTGGCACCGGTCATCAGCGACAGTTACCCGGTCGCGTTCGTCATCGCCACGATCGTGCTCGCGGTGGCTACCGTGGCCGCGCTGGCGACGGCACGAAAGATCAGGAGAACTTGATCTCCAAGCCGATCCCGAGGATAGCGATCAACCAGACGACGCCGGTGAAGATGGTGACGCGGTCGAGGTTCTTCTCCACGACGGTCGAGCCGGACAGGCTGGACTGCACACCGCCACCGAAAAGGCTGGAAAGACCCCCACCCTTGGCGCGATGCAGCAGCACCAACAGCACCAGCAGCAGGCTGGTGACGATAAGGAGGATATCCAGGAACATCCGCATGGCCGACAGTGTATGCGCCAGGTGCCCTCGGCAACGAATCAGGTGCCGGTGCACCGCTCGTCAGCGCGGTGTGACCGCCACCAGGTGGGTGATCCGGTCGTCACCGTCACTGAAGCTCAGCACCGCCTGCTCGCGGATGCGGTCCTGGGCGGTGAGCCGGGAATGCTGGTGCATGTGCTCGGCCCAGGAGCGCACCACGAACGCCTCGACGTAGCGATCCAGCGCCCCGACATCGCGGTAGAGCCGCCATTCCATCGCGCCGGTGCGTTGCCTGGACCTGCCGACGAACACCATCGCGGCCAGGAACTCCTGCACCGATTCCTCAGGCACGTCGTAGGTGCGCAACACCAGCACCGGCCCCTCCGTGGGATCGGGCTCCACCACCAATTGCGGCTCCGGCCAGAACGCCGACGGCGACATATCGAGCTTCTCGGCATCGTGGCGAATCGGCAGCCAGATCGTGCTGATCGCGCAACACGCCAGCAGCACCGCCGCGGCCAGTAGCGCGGTCACTGCTCCCGCAGCACCTGCGACCACACCCCACACCAACGAGCCGATCGCCTGCCCACCCATGAACACCAGCAGATACACCGACAAACCCCGCGCGCGCACCCACGCGGGCAACAACAGCTGCATGGTCGAATTCATCGTCGACATCGCCAGCAACCAGGCCAGTCCGGCGAACACCAACAGGATCAGCACCACCGGGAGCACCCGCACCAGCGCGGTACCCGCCGACGCGACGCCGAACAACACCGCCGCCGTCGTGAGGCGCTGGGTCGGTGTGAGCAAGGTACGCATCCGCGACAAACCCGCCGCGCCGAGCACCGCACCCACCCCCAGTGCCGCGAGCATCAGACCGTATCCGGCCGACGAGAGCCCGAGCCGATCGCGCGCGATCACCGGCAACAACGCCCACACCGCGCTCGCCGGTCCGATGAACAGGATCGAACGCAACAGCACCCGCCGAATGCCCGGTGCCGCGCGGATGAAGCGGGTGCCCGCTTGTAACGCCGCCAGCGGTCGCTCGCTGGGCAGCGTGCGGTCGGCCGCGGGCCTGCGCCACACCACGAGCACCGCGACGATCCCGCCGAAGGACACGGCGTTCAACGCGAAAACCAACGTCGGACCCGACAGGGAGACGAGCACGCCCGCGATCGCGGGACCCACCGCGCGACCGATATTGACGTTCATGCTGCCCAGTGCCGCGGCCGACGGAATCTGTTCACGCGGAACGAGTTCCGGTTGGATCGCCTGCCATGCGGGCGCTGTCATCGCCTGACCGCACCCGAGCAGGAACAGCAACGTCAGCAAGACGCCCGGCGTGGTGTTACCGGTGGCCGTCGACACCGCGAGCACCGTCGCGAGCACCGCCATCGTCGACTGGGCGCCGAGCAGCAGCCTGCGTCGGTCCATCAGGTCCGCGAGCACACCGGAGGGAATCGACAGCAACATCACCGGCAAGGTGATCGCGGTCTGCACCAGCGACACCAGCGTCGGCGCGTTCGGCTCGTCGACCAGAATCCACTGGGCTCCGACCGTCTGCATCCACGTGCCCATGTTGGAGACGAGCTGCGCGATCCACAGCGCCCGATAGATCCTGATGCGCATCGGCGCCCACGTGGAGCTGGTGGTGGCAACGGAAGTCACTCACCGAAGCCTAGTCGGGCGTGTGTGACCGCCCGTTCACCGCGACCTCCGCCCGTGCCGTCTCGACGCCGGATCGTCGGCCCGCCAGCAACAACGCCGCGATCAGCAGCGCAGCGCCCGCGAGTCCACTCGGCGTGAGACGCTCGCCGAGCACGACCGCCGCGAGCGCGGTGCCCGTCAACGGTTCAAGCAACGCGAGAACCGCCGCCGTGCCGGGGCCCACCTGCGGGAGACCTCGGAAATACAACGTGTAGGCCACGGCCGTCGGTGCCAGACCCAAGGCGAGCAGCAATGCGACACTGCTCGGCCGCAATTCGAAGACGAGCCCGGTCGAAATCGACGCTGCCAGCGGTGCGAGCAGCAATGCCCCGCCGGTGAATCCGATACCGGTACTCGTCATGGTGTCCAGGCCCGCGACGGGGTTCGCGCTGATCACCGTGACCGTAGCGAACGCCGCGGCCGCGAGCAGAGCCAATGCCGCGCCCCCGAATGTCGCTGCGACACTCGCGTTCCCGGACGGCGTTCCGACCAGCATGGTGAGTCCGGTGAGCGCCAGCCCGATCGTCACCGCCCGATGCCGGTCGAGCGCATGTCTACCGGTGCAGTGTTCGAGCACGGCAACCATCACCGGCGAGGCCCCGATAGTGATCAGAGTCGCCACCCCCAGTGAAGACGCGGCGACAGCGGCGAAGTAACTCGCCTGGAAGATCGCCGCGAGCCCGGCGACCGCGCCGATCCGGCGCCACGCCGATCGGCCGCGCGGCCACGGCTGCCGTGCCGCCGCGCACACCGCGACGAGCAGCAGCCCACCGACCGCCAGACGGAAGGTAGCGACGGCGATCGGCGAGAGCCCGGTGGCTCGACTCAGCAAGGTCCCAAGCAAACCACCTGTGCCCCAAAGCATTCCGGCACCAACGAGGGAGAAAAGGCCACGACGGCCCATGCTGGACAAAGAAATGGACATGAAGAATTCGCGCTCCTGCGACGAGAGGAATGGGTCGCGGACGCGAGGTGCACGGTGATCGAGCACAGCCGAACGAATACCGAAAACCGCGCGCTCACCCCACGGCGGCGCGCGCTACTACACCTCGCTCAGGAGGCGGTCGGCGGAGAGACGATGGGGTTGCGGTGCACGAAGCGATCGTATCCCCGCCCTCCCGCACAAGCGATCCCAGCCTCCGGTCCCCAGCACACTGCCTGAGCCAACCACCAGGACACCCCGTGCCCAACCCCGGCAATTTCCACACTCAGACCCTGGTGATCTCGCAGACGCACACTCCCGCAGCCACGCGGCGAAACCTTTCGAGCAGCCGCGAACCCGAGAACCCAGCCGCCGAAAAACACAGCTAGTATCGCGCCCATGTCGGCTCACTTCTTGCGGTTCGGCCCGATCGTTCTGCTCGCGCTCTCGGCCATCGCCGGGTGCGGATCAGGGCACTCGTCTTCCCACCCCGACAAGGAAACTCCCGTCGGACGCACCTTCGTCTCGACCGAGGTCGACGGCGCGCCCATCCCCGGCGGCGGTCCGTTGACGCTGACCTTCACCGCCGACCGGGTGACCGCCGACGCGGGATGCAACAAGCATTCCGGCATGGTCACCCTCGACGACCACAAGCTTCGGGTGAGCGGACTGGCGAGCACATTGATGGCATGTCCTGGCGACCGCGAGGGCGCCGACGAGTGGCTCAGCGGCCTGCTCAACGCCGACCCCGGATGGCATCTCGATGACGCCCGACTCACCCTCACCGGCAACGACGGCCGCACCGTCGTCACCATGCTCGACAAGAAGGTCGCCCAGCCGGACAGGCCGCTGCGCGGCAGCCCGTGGACGGTCACCGGATTGATCACGCCGGACGCCCAAATCCGTTCCCGCACCATCGATGAGGCGCAACCGACGCTCACGATCGCCGAGGACGGCGCCGTCTCCGGGAAAGCGGGCTGTAATCGTCTCACCGGCAAGGCGGACATGTCGGACAACACCGTCACCTTCCACGTCGCGACCACCAAGATGATGTGTTCACCGGAGGTCATGGAAGTGGAACGTTCGGTGCTGCGAGCACTCGACGGCAAGACCACGGCCACCGTCGACGCGGAAGTCCTCACCCTGCGCAACGACAACGGCAACGGACTCACCCTGCGCGCCAGCTGAGTACCGAGCTGTGCTGTGCCTCGAATCCCCATCCCCGCACCCCCACTTCGGTTCCACGACCTGAGTTCCGCCCACAGCGTTCGCAGCTCTGCACGCCCGCCCACATGTAGCTCAGTGACGCCTTGACGCCTGCGGTCTGTCGATGGCGCAGACACGTTCGACAAGGGCCTCGTGAGCCGGACCTGCCGCCGTAGCGGGTGACGCCCAAGGCTTCGACGAGATCTCGGCGTCGAGGCCAGCACCGAAAAGCCTGTCCCGAAGATTCGGCGGCGCGGCCACACCTGTTTCGCTAATGCGGCTAGCCACGAACGCCGCGAGCCGGACACCGCAGTGCGATGTCCGGCTCGTTCCAGGAGAACCCGTTACGGCAGTGGGCCACCCGCGGCAATAGCCGAGAGGGTGGCGAACTCCTCGCCCTTGAGCGAGGCACCGCCGACCAACGCACCGTCGATATCCGACTGCGCGACCAGTTCACCGACATTCTTCGCGTTCACCGAGCCGCCGTAGAGCACCCGCACACCGGCGGCGACCTCCGGCGAGGCCAACTGCTCCAGCTCCTTACGGATCGCGCCACACACCTCCTGCGCATCCGCCGGAGTGGCGACCTTGCCGGTGCCGATGGCCCACACCGGCTCGTAGGCGATGACGACCTTCGAGATCTGTTCGGCCGTCAGCTTTTTCAGCGAACCACGCAACTGCTCGAGGTTGTACTCGACGTGCGTACCCGCCTCACGGACATTGAGCCCTTCGCCGATGCAGACGATCGGCGTGATCTCGTGCTTCAGCGCCTGCTTGGCCTTGGCGAGCACGGTGGCGTCGTCCTCGTTGTGGTACTGACGCCGCTCGGAGTGCCCGACCACCACGAAGCTACAGCCGAGTTTCGCGAGCATTCCGGCACTGATCTCGCCGGTGTACGCACCGGAATCATGCACCGAAACATCCTGCGCGCCATAGGTAACCAGCAGTTTGTCACCCTCCACGAGCGTCTGCACGCTGCGGATATCGGTGAACGGCGGGATCACCGACACGTCGACCTTGTCGAAGTACTTCTCCGGCAGGGCGAACGCGATCTTCTGCACCAGGGAGATGGCCTCGAGATGATTGAGGTTCAGCTTCCAGTTGCCCGCGATCAGCGGCTTTCGTGCCATCTACGCTACGCACCTTCCAAAACACTGATTCCGGGAAGTTCCTTGCCCTCCAGGTATTCCAGTGACGCGCCGCCACCGGTGGAGATGTGCGAGAAACCGTCGTCGGGCAGACCGAGCGCACGCACCGCCGCGGCCGAATCGCCGCCGCCGACCACGGTGAACGCGCCCTTACCGGTCGCCTTCGCGATCGCCTCGGCCACGCCACGGGTGCCCGCCGAGAACTTCTCGAACTCGAACACCCCCATCGGCCCGTTCCAGAAGATCGTCTCGGCCTCGGTGAGCAGCGCGGCGAACCGTTCGGTGGACGAAGGACCGATGTCGAGGCCGATCGTGCCGTCCGGAATCGCGTTCGCGTCCACCACCGTCGAGGTGGCGTCGGCGGCGAACTTGTCCGCGGCCACGATGTCCCTCGGCAGATGGATGACGTCGGCGTACCGATCGAGCAACTGCTTGCAGGTCTCGATCATCTCCTCCTGCAACAGCGAGGAGCCCACCGAGAACCCTTGCGCGGCAAGGAAGGTGAAGCACATGCCGCCGCCGATCACCAGGGTGTCGACCTTCGGCGCGAGTGCCTCGATCACCGCGAGCTTGTCGGAGACCTTCGACCCGCCGAGTACAACGGCGTAGGGCCGCTTGGTCTCTTCGGTCAACTTGGCCAGCACCTCGATCTCCGCCGCGACCAGCGTGCCCGCGTAATGCGGCAACACCTGCGCCACGTCGTAGACCGACGCCTGCTTGCGATGCACCACGCCGAATCCGTCGGAGACGAACGCGCCGTCGTCGCCGACCAGCTCGACCAACGCGGCGGCGAGCTTGGCCCGCTGCGCGTCGTCCTTGCTGGTCTCGCGCGGATCGAAACGGATGTTCTCCAGCAGCAGCACATCGCCGTCGGTCAGGCCCTCGGACCTGGCCAGGGCATCTTGACCGACCACGTCACCGGCGAGTTGGACATTGCGGCCCAACTGCTCGGCGAGCACGGTGGCCACGGGCGCCAGCGACAGCTTCTGGTCCGGCTCACCCTTCGGGCGTCCGAGGTGCGCGGCGACGACGACCTTGGCGCCCGCCTCGACGAGCGCCTTGATGGTCGGCACCGACGCGGTGATACGACCCGCGTCGGTGATCCGGCCATCGTCGTCGAGCGGAACGTTCAGGTCCGAGCGCACGAGCACGCCGCGGCCCTCGACGCCTTCCTCGAGCAGAGTGGCGAGATTCTTGACTGCCATGGCCTCAGAGCGACTTGCCGACGAGACCGACGAGGTCGGCGAGGCGGTTGGAGTAGCCCCACTCGTTGTCGTACCAGGCGACGACCTTGACCTGGTCGTCGATCACCTTGGTCAGCGGCGCGTCGAAGATCGAGGACGCGGGGTCGGTGACGATGTCGCTGGAGACGATCGGGTCGACGTTGTACTTCAGGATGCCCTTCAGCGGCCCCTCGGCGGCCTCGGAGTACGCGGCGTTGATCTCCTCGACCGACGCCGAGGTGCGCAGGGTCGCGGTGAGGTCGGTGACCGAGCCCGTGGGGATCGGCACGCGCAACGCGTAACCGTCGAGCTTGCCCTGGAGTTCGGGCAGCACGAGTCCGATCGCCTTCGCGGCGCCGGTGCCGGTCGGCACCACGTTCTGCGCGGCACCGCGGGCGCGACGCAGGTCCTTGTGCGGGCCGTCCTGCAGGTTCTGATCCGCGGTGTAGGCGTGGATCGTGGTCATCAGACCGCGCTCGATGCCGAAGCTGTCGTTGAGCACCTTCGCCAGCGGGCCGAGGCAGTTCGTGGTGCACGAGGCGTTGGAGATGATGTTCTGGCTGCCGTCGTACTTGTCGTCGTTGACGCCGAGCACCACGGTGAGGTCCTCGCCCTTGGCGGGCGCGGAGATGATGACCTTCTTGGCACCAGCGGCGAGGTGGCCCTTCGCCTTGGTCGCGTCGGTGAAGATACCGGTGGACTCGACCACCACGTCGACGCCGAGGTCGCCCCACGGCAGCGCGGCGGGACCTTCCTTGATCGCCAGCGCCTTGATCCGCTGGTCCCCGACCACGATGAAGTCGCCGTCGAGCGAGACATCCTGCGGCAGCCGACCCAGGATCGAGTCGTACTTGAGCAGGGTGGCGAGCGTCGCGTTGTCGGTCAGGTCGTTGACGGCGACGATCTCGATGTCGGTGGTGCCCAGCGCCTTCTGCGCCTCCACCGCCCGGAAGAAGTTACGTCCGATACGACCGAAGCCGTTGATGCCTACCCGGACAGTCACGTTATCGCTCCTCAACTTTCAAGCGGATCAGTTGTTTTCTCGGTTCACAGTAGTGCCCCCGATCACCGGCTCCACACATACCTACCCTTGGTGAGCTGGCCATCTGCCCGTGGGACCCGGGTTGTCGCGGTGCGTGTCGGCGAAAACGGGGTGCGTCCGCGACACACCGACAGACAACCATGATCGGACACCACCGCGATAACCGACCGGTACGTTCGTTTCATCGCGCGTGTCACGCTGCGGAAACACCGCAGCGGACGTCGACCACCCGGACGCCCTCCGACCACCCAAAGAGATAAATGCCCGTGTGCCAGACTTCGACACACGGGCAAACAACCCGGCGAATATCAGTACCGCCGGACTGATCTCGAGGATGACGAACCGCCCCGCAGGACGCTCGATGCTCGATGCTCGATGCTCGATGCTCGATACATGCGTACCGATTCAGGCGTCGTCGAGCAGCTCCGCGGTAACCGCGGACTCGGTATCCGGGATACCCAGTTCCTTCGCCCGCCGATCGGCCATCGACAACAAGCGTCGAATCCGCCCCGCCACAGCATCTTTCGTCATCGGCGGATCGGCCAATTGGCCCAACTCCTCCAGCGACGCCTGCCGATGCTGCACCCGGAGCTGGCCCGCCGCGGCGAGATGATCGGGCACCTCGTCGGCGAGAATCTCCAACGCACGCTCCACCCGCGCGGCCGCGGCAACCGCGGCACGCGCCGAGCGACGCAAATTCGCGTCATCGAAATTCGCCAACCGATTGGCTGTCGCGCGGACCTCGCGGCGCAAACGCCGCTCCTCCCACACCATTCGGGTGCCGTGCGCGCCCATCCTGGTCAGCAATGCGCCGATGGCCTCACCATCACGCACCACCACCCGGTCGGTCCCGCGCACCTCACGAGCCTTGGCCGCGATCCCGAGCCGCCGCGCCGCACCGACCAACGCCAGCGCGGCCTCCGGGCCAGGGCAACTCACCTCGAGCGCCGAAGAACGACCCGGTTCGGTCAGCGAGCCGTGCGCGAGAAACGCGCCACGCCATGCCGCCTCGGAATCGGCGACACTGCCGCCGACCACCTGCGCGGGCAACCCGCGCACCGGGCGACCACGGACGTCGAGCAGGCCGGTCTGCCTGGCCAACGCCTCGCCTTCCTTGGACACCCGCACCACGTAACGGGAGGTCTTGCGTAACCCGCCCGCACCGAGCACGTGCACATCGGAGCCGTAACCGTATAGCTCGAAGATCTCCCGACGTAACCTGCGCGCGATGGATCCCATGTCCACCTCGGCTTCGACGATCACCCTCCCTGCCACGATGTGCAGGCCACCGGCGAACCGCAGCAACGCGGAGAGTTCCGCCTTGCGGGAACTCACCTGCGACACCGTCAGTCGGCTCAGCTCATCCTTCACATCGGCTGTCATCGCCACGAGACGCGCTCCTTTCCACCCAACCCGGAACGCACATCCTGACCCATGTGCCGTCCCTCGACTCGAAGCCCTGCCATGTGTGACCGTGGTTGCCGGATCACTTGATCCAGTGCGGCGGCAAGTTTTCCGGGGTGATGCCGGTCCGTTCCCGCTTCGGCGACATCGCAGAAGGTTACTCGCGCGCGCAACTGTTCGGCAGCCCTGGCCACGTGTTCTCTTTCGCGACCTTCCGGCACAGACCCGGAATCGACCAGTACTTCGTCGACCACGAATTCCGGTGCGTGCTGGGACAATACATGGAGGTGCCGCTCGGCGGAGAACCCAGCCGTCTCGCCGGGCTCCGCGGCGAGATTCAGCACCAGGACTTTACGCGCCTCGGTGCGTAACAACGCATCGCGCAAATCCGGCACGAGCACGTGCGGAATCACACTGGTGAACCAGGAACCAGGGCCGAGCACCACCACATCCGCGCGCTCGACGGCCGCGAGTGCGTCCGGCGCGGCGGGCGGATCCGACGGGAGCAACCGCACCCTGCGCACCTTGCCAGGGGTAGTCGCGATCGCCACCTGTCCACGAATGCATCGGCTCACTCGCGGATCCGCCTCCAGCCCCGAGACATCCGCCTCGATGGCCAGCGCGGTCGGCGACATCGGCAGCACGCGCCCGGTGATGCCCAGCAGACGCCCCGCCTCTTCCAGTGCGGCGACCGGGTCACCGAGCACCTCGGTCAATCCGGCCAACACCAGATTGCCGACCGAATGCCCGGCCAACGCGCCGGTGCCGCCGAAACGGTGCTGGACGGTGCGCGTCCACACCCCGTCCTGGTCCTCGGCGAGCGCGGCGAGCGCCATCCGCAGATCGCCCGGCGGCAACATGCCCAGCTCCGCGCGTAGTCGGCCGGAGGAACCGCCGTCGTCGGCGACCGTCACGACCGCGCAGATCCGCCCGGTCAATCGGCGCACCGCGGTCAATGTCGCGTAGAGGCCGTGTCCGCCGCCGAGCGCGACCACATGGGGTTCGGGCGCGGCGTCGGTCATTCGCGCCCCAGATCTCGGTGCACAACCCGTACTACGTCGGCGTGGCCCTCGCCCGCCGCGTCGGCTTCGCGCATCAACTCACCCAGCGCCTCGGCGACCGCGACGCTGCGGTGTCTTCCTCCGGTGCAGCCCACTGCGACCGTCATGTATCGCTTCCCCTCTTGGCGGTAGCCACTCGTCGTCAGGTCGACGAGGTGGTGGCAGGTCCGCAGATAGTCGTCGGCGCCGGGGCGCGAGAGAACGTACTCGCTGACCACCGATTCCTGTCCGGTATGTTCGCGCAACTCCGGGATCCAATGTGGGTTCGGGAGAAAACGCACATCCAACACCATGTCCGCGTCGAGCGGTACTCCGTGCTTGAATCCGAACGATTGCACCGTCAGTTGCAAGGCGGCCGGCGCACCGCCGCCGTATGCCTCCTCCAGCCTGCGGTGCAGCTGGTGGATCGATAATTCGGTGGTATCGATCACCAGGTCGGCGGCAGCGCGCGCGGCCGAAAGGCGCACCCGTTCCGCGGCGATTCCCGCCGAGAGGGTGCCGTCCTCGCTCTCGCTCTGCAACGGATGCCGTCGGCGCGCGAAGCCGTAACGCCGGATCAGCACATCGTCGGAAGCCTCGAGAAAAAGCACCCTGGTCCGCAGGCCCTGCCCGCGCAGTTGCTCGGTGACCACCGAAAGGTCACCGGTGAAGAACCGACTGCGCACATCCATGACCAACGCGAGTCGCCGAATCGGCGGGTCGGCGGACGCACCGAGCTCGACCATTCTCGCGATCAGTTCGGGGGGCAGATTGTCGGCGACGTACCAGCCGAGATCTTCGAGCACCCGCGCGGCCGTTCCTCGACCCGCTCCCGACAAACCGGTCACCATGACCACTTCGACCGGTGCACTCGCTTCCGACCGCCCGCCCCGTTGCGCGTTCGACCGTATGCCACCCGCATTGTTGTTCGATTCGACGCTCGTCATGTCCGGAATCCGTCTCTCGGGTACCTCTCGAATCATCCCGCCACCGGTCCCGGCATCGGGCACCGACACATAACGTACGCGAAAGCGCAGCGTCCGTCGTACCGGCTTGCGATCACCCGTCCGGCCGCAACGCGGCCTGCACCGCCTTCGCCGTGGCCATGCCGATGCCCGGCACCTCGACTATCTCGTCCACGGTGGCCTGTTTCAGCTTGGCCACCGAGCCGAAGTGAGTGACCAGCGCCGTCCGGCGCGTCGCGCCGAGGCCGGGCACCGAATCCAACGCCGACGCCGTCATTCGACGCGAGCGCTTGCTGCGATGGAAGGTGATCGCGAAGCGGTGCGCCTCGTCGCGCACGCGTTGCAGCAGGAACAGCGCCTCGCTGTTGCGGGGCATGATCACCGGGTCGCTCTCGCCCGGCACCCACACCTCCTCCAAACGCTTGGCCAGCCCGATCACGGCCACATCCGTGATGCCGAGCTCATCGAGCACCTCGGCCGCGGCGGCGACCTGTGGGGCGCCACCGTCCACCACGTACAGATTGGGTGGGTACGCGAACTTACGCGGACGGCCGGTGGTCGGGTCGATTCCCGGTTTGACGGTGAGATCCAATGCGGCCGCGTCTATTTCGGCGGCGTCGAGGCCCACAGGGCCGGTGCCGGACTCCCCTGTGTCGAACTCCCCCGCGGTGGGTTCCCCGACGTTGAGCTCCCCGGTGCCGCCCACCGTGTTCGGCTCGGCCGCGGCGGCGAGATCCGCCTGCTCCATGTCCTCGCGGTCGCGCCGCAGTTTGAGGAACCGGCGTCTGGTCACCTCCGCGATGCTGCCGACGTCGTCGGAACGGCCGTCGCCCGCCGCCTCCTTGATCGCGTAATGCCGGTACTCGGACTTGCGCGCCAAGCCGTCCTCGAACACCACCAGCGACGCGACCACGTCGGTGCCCTGCACGTGGCTGATATCGACGCACTCGATCCGCAGCGGCGCGCTGTCGAGTTCCAGTGCGTCTTGAATGTCTTGCAATGCCTGGGATCTGGAGGTCAGGTCGCCGGCGCGCTTGAGCTTGTGCTGCTGCAACGCCTCGGTCGCGTTGCGCTGCACCGTCTCGGCGAGCGCCTTCTTGTCGCCGCGTTGCGGCACCCGCACCTGCACCGCCGACCCGCGCAGCTGCGAAAGCCACTGCTGGATCTGCTCGGCGTCGTCGGGAAGCTGTGGGACGAGTACCTCGCGGGGGACCACGGTCGCGGCCGACATCCCGTCGGTCTCGTCCGCACGCAGCACGGCACTGTGCTCGGCCACCGCCACCTGTTCGCCGTAGAACTGGGTGAGGAACTGCTCGACCAGCGCGGCCTGCGCGCTCTCGGCCTCCACCGTGTCGACGGCGTCACCGGACTTGTCGACCACCCATCCGCGCTGGCCACGCACCCTGCCGTCACGCACGTGGAAGATCTGCACCGCGACCTCGAGTTCGTCGGAGGCGAAGGCGATCACGTCGGCGTCGGTGCCCGTGCCGAGAACCACCGCCTGCTTCTCCAACGCCCTGCGCAGCGCCTGCACGTCGTCGCGCAGGCGGGCCGCGGTCTCGAAATCGAGATCCTCGGCGGCCGATTGCATGCGCCGTTCCAGCTCGCGCACCATGCGGTCGGTACGGCCCGCCAGGAAGTCGCAGAAGTCCTCGACGATGCGCCGGTGCTCGGCGGCGTCCACCCTGCCCACACACGGCGCGGAGCACTTGTCGATGTAGCCGAGCAAGCAGGGCCGCCCGATCTGGCTGTGCCGCTTGAAGACTCCGTTCGAGCAGGTGCGCGCGGGGAAAACCCGAAGCAGCAGGTCGAGGGTCTCCCTGATCGCCCACGCGTGCGCGTACGGCCCGAAGTAGCGCACGCCCTTGCGCCGCGCGCCGCGGTAGACGAACAGGCGCGGGTACTCCTCGTTCAATGTCACCGCGAGCACCGGGTAGGACTTGTCGTCGCGGTATCGAACGTTGAACCGAGGATCGAACTCCTTGATCCAGTTGTATTCCAGTTGGAGCGCTTCGACCTCGGTGGAGACGACCGTCCATTCCACGCTCGCCGCCGTGGTGACCATCTGTCGCGTCCTCGGATGCAGCGAGGCGACGTCGGCGAAGTAGGAGTTCAACCTGCTGCGCAGGCTCTTGGCCTTGCCGACATAGATGACCCGACGATGGGCGTCCCGGAATTTGTACACGCCGGGTTCGACGGGAATGGTGCCCGGTTTCGGGCGATAGGTCGCTGGGTCTGCCACCCATCAAGCCTATCGAGCAGGTCCGACAGCCTCATCGGGGTGATCGGGGCCCGCGAGCACACCCGCCGCGCGCAGCGCGTCGAGCAGACCGGTCGGACGCTGACCGGTCGGTAAGGGGTCGACGAGGGCGAAGCGGCAGCCGAGTGCGGTGGCGCCGCCGTCGGCCTCCGCGCTGTCTCCGACCATCAGTGTCGAGGCGGCATCGGCACCGAGTCGGTCGACGGCGACCCGAAAGATCTTCGGTTCCGGCTTGATCGCGCCCACCTCGAACGACAACACCTGCGCGGCCACGAACTCGTCCCAGCCCCGCGCCGCGAACGCGGGGCGGATATCGAACGGGATATTGCTCACCACACCCACCGGGATACCGCGCGCCGCAAGCTGTTTCAGCGCCGCACCGCAGTCGGGGTACGGCGTCCACTGCATCGGATCGAGCAGTCGCCCATACAGCCCTTCGGCCTGCTCGGTGGTCGGGACACCGGAGCCACGCAGCACCGCGAGCATGGCGATGCGATGCATCCTCGGATCGAGATCCCGGTTCTCCCAGGCGTACCGCTGTTCGGCGTCGAATTCGACGACCTGCTCGACCGGCGCGGTCATCCTGCGCATCAGCTCGACCTTCTCGTGCACCTGCCAGGCTTTGCCGTCGGTACCGGTGATTTCGTCGAACCACGACTGGTCCTCTTCCAGCCGAAACAACGTGCCGGAGAAGTCGAAGAGCACCGCCGAGATCGTCACAGCGCCAGCGTACCGACGACCGCCGTCGCACTCACCCGCCGACGCGGACGCCACCGGATCACGGCGGCGCAACAGGCATTTCGCGCACAATCGCACCGCGTGCGTGCCTGCGTGCTCCCGCTGCCGGGAGCAAAAACCGGCCGGATGTCGGTGATCGGCGATAGTCTCCCCTCATGAGGCGCACGCGGGGAACCGGGGTCGGGATCGCGACGGCACTGGTGCTCATCACCGGGTTGGTCACGGCATGCTCGTCCGAAGAGCAAGGTGCACAAGGCAGCTGCACGACCACACCGAACGGCACGCTGCTCACCGCGGCGCCCGTGTCCCGCGCGGCGGGGGCCACGCAGGACATCAGCACCAACCCGGAGATCGGCTCGGGATACCGCACCGACATGCGGCCGGTGCGCACGCACTCCTACGCCGTGTCGACGGCCAACCCCACCTCCACCGAGGCGGCGTGCGCGGTGCTGCGCGAAGGCGGCACCGCGGCGGACGCGCTCATCGCCGCACAGACGGTGCTCGGTCTGGTGGAACCACAGGCCTCCGGCCTCGGTGGCGGGTCGTTCCTGCTGTACTACGACGCGGCGAGCAAGTCGGTCGACGCCTACGACGGTCGTGAGGTAGCACCGGCGGCGGCCACGGAGAACTACCTGCGGTGGGTCAGCGATACCGACCGCACCGAACCGAAGCCCAGCGCACGCGCCAGCGGTCGCTCCATCGGAGTTCCCGGCGCGTTACGCATGCTGGAGATGGCGCACCGAGACCACGGCAAGACCGGTTGGAACGAATTGTTCACCCCCGCGATCGATCTCGCCGACCGCGGGTTCCCGATCAGCCCGCGCCTTGCCGGTCAGATCGCGGAGTCCGCGAAGGACCTCGCGGTGGATCCGGCGGCCAAGGAATACTTCCTCCTGCCCGACGGCGCGCCGAAGCCGGTGAACACGGTGCTCACCAACCCCGCGATGGTCAAGACGCTGCACGCCATCGCCTCCGACGGCGCCGACGCCCTCTACACCGGCGCGATCGCCGAGGATGTGGTCGACGCGGCCACCGATGCTTCCGGCGGCCGCACCCCGAGCGCGCTCACCACCGGGGATCTCGCCGCGTATCAGCCGAAGAAGCGCACCGCGCTGTGCACCGAGTACCGTGCGAGCGAAATCTGTGGCATGCCGGAGCCGTCGTCCGGCGGCATCACCGTGGCGGCCACACTCGGCATGCTCCGCGCCTTCCCGTTGGACACCATGCGCCCCGACGCCGTGAACGCCGACGGTGGCCGACCCGACGCACAGGCCGTGCACTTGATCGCCGAGGCCGAAAGGCTCGCCTACGCCGACCGCGACAAATACGTGGCCGATCCCGATTTCGTTCCGCTGCCCGGCAATTCGCCGCAAACACTGCTCGACGACGCGTACCTGAAGCAGCGGGCCGCGCTCATCGACCCGAACCACAGCATGGGCAGTGCACAGCCGGGCAACTTCGGCCCCGCGCCGGTCGGTGTCGGCCCGCAGACCCCCGAACACGGCACCAGTCAGATCTCGGTGGTCGACAGTTACGGCAACGCCGCGTCCATGACCACCACGGTGGAGTCGGCGTTCGGCTCGTTCCACATGGCCGACGGCTTCGTCCTGAACAACCAGCTCACCGATTTCGCCGCCGAACCGATCGGCACCGACGGCCAACCGGTGGCCAACCGGGTGCAGCCGGGCAAACGACCGCGCAGTTCGATGAGCCCGACGCTGGTCTTCGACCGCGCGGAAGACGGTACGCGCGGCGAGCTCACCGACGTCCTCGGCTCCCCCGGCGGGTCGGTGATCATCCAGTTCGTCGTGAAAACCCTGGTGAACCTGCTGGATTGGGGGTTGGACCCGCAGCAGGCGGTCTCCGCGGTGGCTTTCGGCGCCGCCAACACCCCGGAAACGGGCATCGGCGGCGAGCATCCCGCGATCGATGCCACCGACAACGGTGACCACGATCCCTTGGTGCGCCGACTACGCGAACTCGGCCACCAGGTCTCGGTGGCCCCGCAAACCAGCGGCCTGAGCGCACTCGTGCGCACCGACGACGGCTGGGTCGGCGGCGCCGATCCGCGCAGAGAGGGCGCGGTGCTCGGCGACACCGAATGAGGCGTGCGGCCCACTCGATCGCGGCGACGCCCAACCCGCGGCGACACCGGGATCGCCGACCGCGTGCGACCTTCGCGCCCGCCTGTCCTCAGCGCAGGCGAAAGGGGCCGCTCGCCCGGGTCTCGTCACGGGCCGGTGCGCTAGACGTGTCATTGCCGCGGAAGCGGGCCGACGGATCTCGTGCGTCAATGGGCTGCGGCCGAACGGGGCGGGAGCGGCGACCGAGCACGGACCGCTCAGCAGTAGTCGGCGGACCGCAAGGCGACACGATCGAATGCCAGCAGGCGTGCGTAAGCCGCAGGTCCAGACCACGAAGAAAGCCCGGCTGGTGCACGCTGCCGAGCAGGGTCGGTCTTGCTCAGTTGCTCGATTCGGTGTACCTAGCACCTAATTCGCGGAACTGCTCCATTGCGTGCGCCGTACGCTCCTTGTCGTTCGAACGCAGAGCCAGCAGGGGAACATATTCGTCGTCGAGCAGTTCCAGGCGCGCCCATGCCTTGCGGTCGGCGAACGAAACCCCTCGGATGTACTCCCAGGGAAAATCGCTGTCGCCCAAGACATTGCGTACCGATACGCCGCTGGGTCCCACCCGAAGCCGGGGCCGGGTGAGCATCAGCACCGCACCCGCGAGGAACGCGCCGAACAGAATCATCGCGACCTGATCGGCGACACGGAAGTGCACACCGGTCGAGCCGGTACGCAACCAGATACCACCCACGGTGAAGATCGCGAACAATACCGTCGCCACGATCCACGAGTTGCGCACCGCACGCTTGGGCCGCACCACCAGGTCCCATGCGGACCCCTCGGCGCCCGCCACCTCCGCCGAGTGGTCGGCACGTCGAAAGATCCGCTCGACAGGCATCGGTTACGCCGACCGCAGGGAACGCAGGGTGAGCGCGGCGTCGAGGGCGGCCGCGGCCGCCTGTTCGCCCTTGTTCTCCGCCGAACCGGGCAACCCGGCCCGATCGAGCGCCTGCTCCTCGTCGTTGGTGGTGAGCACCCCGTTGGTCACCGGGGTGCCGGCGTCCAGCGAAACCCTGGTAAGGCCAGCGGTCACCGCGTCGCAGACGTACTCGAAATGTGGTGTGCCGCCCCGGATAACCACCCCGAGCGCGACCACGGCATCGTGCGTTCGAGCCAGTTCCTGCGCCACCACCGGCAGCTCCATCGCACCCGCGCACCGCACAACGGTCACGTGTGCGACGCCGGATTCGGCAGCCACCTTCTCCGCATTGGCCACCAGCGTGTCGCAGATCCTGGTGTGCCAGCGTGAAGCGACGATGCCGAGCTTGATGTCCTTGGCATCCGCGAGCGCGAAACTCGGAACTCCCGTGCCGCTCATCGTTGTTCGCCCTTCCGCAGAGGTCCTGATGCCGCTTCGCGCACGGTCACCGCGCCGTCTCGCCGAGATCGAACTCGTCGAGCCCGACCAGGTCGTGGCCCATCCGGTCACGCTTGGTCCGCAGATACCGCAGGTTCTCGGCGTTCGCGCGCAACGGCATCGACACGCGTTCGGTGATCCGCAATCCGTAACCGTCGAGGCCGACACGCTTGGCCGGGTTATTGGTGAGCAGGCGCATGGAGCGCACGCCGAGGTCGACCAGGATCTGGGCGCCGGTGCCGTAGTCGCGGGAATCGGCGGGCAAGCCGAGCTGGAGGTTCGCGTCGACGGTGTCGTGTCCGGAATCCTGCAACTGGTAGGCCTGCAACTTGTGCAGCAGTCCGATGCCGCGCCCCTCGTGGCCACGCATGTACAGCACCACGCCGCGCCCTTCGGCCGCGACCATCTCCAGCGCGGCGTCCAACTGCGGGCCGCAATCGCAGCGCAGCGAGCCGAACACGTCGCCGGTCAGGCATTCCGAGTGCACCCGCACCAGGACGTCCTCGCCTTCGGCCAGGTCGCCGCGCACCAGCGCGACGTGCTCGACCTCGTCGTAGATGCTCTGGTAACCGACGGCGATGAACTCACCGTGCGCGGTGGGAATGCGGGCCTCGGCGACCCGAATCACGTGCTTCTCGTGCTTGCGCCGCCACGCGATCATGTCGGCGATCGAGATCATGGCCAGTTCGTGTTCGTCGGCGAAAACACGGAGCTCGTCGGTACGGGCCATGTGGCCCTCGTCCTTCTGGCTGACGATCTCGCAGATCACCCCGGCCGCTCGCAGCCCGGCCATCCTGGACAGGTCGACGGCAGCCTCGGTGTGCCCTGGTCGACGCAGCACACCGCCGTCCTTGGCCCGCAACGGCACGACATGGCCCGGCCGGGTGAAGTCATCGGTCTTGGCGCCGGCGTCGGCGAGCAAACGCATGGTGGTCGCGCGATCGGCACCGGAGATGCCGGTGGTCACGCCCTCGCGGGCATCCACCGAGACGGTGTAAGCCGTGCCGTGCTTGTCCTGATTCATCGCGTACATCGGCGGCAGGCCGAGCCGATCGCAGTCCTCGCCGGTGAGCGGCACACAGATGTAACCGGAGGTGTAGCGGATCATGAAGGCGACCAACTCGGGGGTGGCCTTCTCCGCGGCGAAGATGAGGTCGCCCTCGTTCTCGCGGTCCTCGTCGTCGACGACGACGACGGCCTTACCCGCGGCGATGTCGGCGACTGCGCGCTCGATGCTGTCGAACCTGGTCACGTCTGCTTTGCTCCATCTCGAAATAGGTGCCACTCAACACTACTGTGTCGCGAGCCAGCTGCCGTCGGCGCAGCGTGTCGGCGACATCGCCGACACGCGGCGAGCGGTGTGCTCGGCGCCATTCGGCCGCGGTCGGGCTCAACTTCGCTGTTGCAACCGCTCGACGTATTTGGCGATCACGTCGACCTCGAGGTTCACGGTCGTCCCGACGGTGGCCGAGGCGAGGTTGGTGAGGGTGAGCGTGGTGGGAATGAGGGAGACCTCGAACCAATCCTGGCCCGCCTCGTCACGGCCGAGATCCGACACGGTCAACGAGATCCCGTCGACGGTGATCGAGCCCTTGTGCACCACGTAGCGGGCGATCTCGTCGGGAAGTGAGATTCGCACCACTTCCCAGTTCTCCGAGGGCGTGCGGGCCAGCACGGCGCCGGTGCCGTCGACGTGTCCTTGCACGAGGTGTCCGCCGAGGCGGCTGTTCAGGGCGGCGGCGCGTTCGAGATTGACCCGCGCGCCGGACTCGAGGTCACCGAGGCTGGAATGCGCCAATGTCTCGCCCATCACATCGACGGTGAACGAGTCGCCGTCGACCACGTCGACCACGGTCAGGCAGACCCCGTTGACGGCGATCGAATCGCCGTGACCCGCATCGGAAGTCACCAGTTTGCCGCGGATGGTGAAGCGCGCGGCGTCGGTGAGTCGCTCGGTGGCGACGATCTCGCCCAATTCCTCGACGATGCCTGTGAACATCCGTTGGCTCCCTGTTCGCTTCGTTCCCGTGCTCGGCTCCCGGAGTGCGAAACCGCCGAGACACCGACCGATATTCCCGTCGACCGGTACCGAGTCAGCGTAACGACGCACGGTCGTAGCCTCCCGTTGCCCTCCTGCGGGACTCGGCGACACACTCCGGGCGCGCGGACGAATTCGCCGAGACCGCGTCGCCGACTCGCGGACGCTCGGACCGCCAGCCCGTCCCGAGAAAAAATACAGTGACGCTGTTTCCGACACCAGACAAAATTTCCGACACCAGACAAAATCACGACCGTCCAGTTCTCCCGCGAAAAGCTTTTACGCACCCGCAACATGAATTCACCGAGAACTTGCCGGTAACGAGCCGCCCTCGCCATATTCTCGAGTGACCGGCTCGATTTTCCTCTCCGCACCCGATCTCGTGCGGAACCACACCACACCCACTGCGCCGGCAACCTTGTCCACCAAGGGATTTCGATCCGAGAAGCACACCATTCGAAGGACGGGAAACGACCGTGGTCCACACTCTGTCGTCAGATCGACGCGCCGTACTCGCGCGCGAGGTAATGACATGACCGGTTTGCTCGGCCCGACCCTGGAAATTCGCTGCGCACAGTATGCGCACGATTGTCGTCTGCCCGCGTCGATCGACGCGAGTTCGCGCCACATCATGCTGCATATCGGCACGCTGTGCGGCGCGATCACCATGCCTGTCGAACTCGGGGAGCGGGTGCGTGACCGAGTCGGGTCCGCGCCGATCATCGAACACGCACGCGCACGCCGCTGGACCTTCCTCACCGGACACACCGGCTACGGCACCACGGGATCGTCCCCGCTGTCCCCCGCGGACTCCGCGGCGCTGTTTCGGCTGTACGTGACCACGGCGAGCACCGGAAGCCAGGTCGTGTTGCCCTCACCGGAGGATGAGCACACCGGGTACCGCACATGGGTACAGCCACCGGACACGGGCGCGGTCCGTCCGCCGCTGGCCGCCGTCATCGCGGCGACCCGAGCGGCAGGCGGCCCCGGCACGGGCGAATCTCGCACGCACTGAAGCCTTCTCGCTCCGACGTTCCCGAAGCAACGCCCGGTCGACTACCGCGACCGGGTCGTCGCGATCACTCCGCGCGGTAAGCGGCCGCCTGTCGGCGCAAAGCCTGCACCGTCGCCGCGGGGTCGTCGGTGTTGTACACGGCCGAGCCCGCCACGAAGCAGTCGATACCGGCCTCCGCCGCCGCCTCGATGGTGTCGGCGTTGATGCCGCCGTCGATCTCGACGAGCAGACGCAGTTCACCGGAGTCGACCAGCCTGCGCACCGTGCGCGCCTTGTCCAGCACGCTGGCGATGAACGACTGTCCACCGAAGCCCGGCTCGACGCTCATCACCAGCAGGGTGTCGAAATCGCGCAGGATCTCCAGATACGGCTCGATCGGCGTGTTCGGCTTCACCGAGAGTCCCGCTTTGGCACCCGCGGCGCGAATATCACGGGCCACCGCGACCGGGTCGTCGGTCGCTTCGGCATGGAAGGTGACGTTGTGCGCGCCCGCCTCGGCGTACGGCGGTGCCCAGCGACCGGGGTTCTCGATCATGAGGTGGCAGTCGAGCGGAACATCCGTCGCTTTCAGCAGGCTCTCCACCACCGGAAGACCCAGGGTCAGGTTCGGCACGAAGTGCGCGTCCATCACATCGACGTGCAACCAGTCCGCGCCCGCCACCGCTTTCGCCTCGTCGGCGAGGTGGGCGAAGTCCGCGGAGAGGATAGACGGGGCGATCATCGGGGCAACCGGGCGGGCGTAAGTCGGGTTGGACACAAGGCGGGAGTCTATCCATAGGTTGGAATGTGCCGGGGAAGAGTGGGTAGCCTGCACAGCGTGATCAATATTTCGGCGGAACAGGGGCTCTACAGCACCCCGGTGGAGATTCGGGTGGCGGCGGCGGTGTCGCAGCTGCCGATCGTGCGCGGGCTCGCCGAAACCTTGGTGCTGCTCAGCGATTTCACTCTCGACGAGGTGGCCGACATTCGGCTGGCAGTGGACGAGGTGTGCTCGAATCTCATCGCGGTCGCCGCACCGGACACCAGCTTGCACTGTCGCTTCACCGTCGGCGAGAACGAGTTGTTCGTTCGGGTCAGCGCGATCGCGGGCAAGGCGGGTCTGCCCGACGAGCGCAGTTTCGGCTGGCACGTGCTGCGCACCCTCACCGATGCGGTGGAGGCGAACCAGGATTCGTTCGATTCGACGGCTTCCGGATATCCGACGACGGTCGAGTTCCGTCGGTCCCGGGGGAAAGCGTAGTGACGGACGAAGATACCGTGTTCGACTCCCATCGAGACGACGCCGACAACGGCGGTACCGAGGAAACCAGCGCCACCTCCGGCCCTGACGGGCCGGATCAGACCACCGCGGGCACCGGCACGCCCACCGACGACGCACAAGCCGATGGCGCACGCGCCGAAACCGACCAGGGCGAATCCGCCGACGAGACCGACGAAGAGACAGAAACCCTGGCGGCGGCCAGCACTGTCTCCGGGTACGACGACGTGGGGTTACTGTTCGAGCAGTTGGCCGCCACCGAGGCCGGCAAGCCGCAGCACATCGCGTTGCGCGCCGAACTGATCAACCGGTGCATTCCGCTCGCCGATCACATCGCGCGCAAATTCAGTGGCCGCGGTGAACCTTTCGACGACCTGACCCAGGTCGCCAGGGTGGGGTTGGTGCACGCCGTCGACCGTTTCGATGTCGAACGCGGCTCCAACTTCCTGTCCTTCGCCGTGCCGACCATCATGGGTGAGGTCCGCAGGTACTTCCGCGATAATACGTGGGCGATGCGAGTCCCCCGCCGCGTCAAGGAAACTCACCTGCGCATCGGCGCGGCCATCGATTCGTTGTCACAGTCGTTGGGCCGCTCCCCCACCGCCAAGGAGATCGCCGCAGAGCTCGACGTCGACCCCGACGAGGTAACCCAGGCCGTCATCGCGGGCAATGCCTACCAACCGAGCTCGATCGACGCCGCCGCGCTCGGCCGCGATACCGATGCCTCCCTGCTGGACACACTCGGCGAGGAAGAGTCCCAATTCGACCGGGTGGAAGAGTATGTGGCGATCCGACCGCTCTTGGCCGGCCTGCCCGAGCGCGAACGCCGCATCCTCACCATGCGGTTCTTCGAATCCATGACCCAGACCCAGATCGCCCAGCAGATGGGTATCTCGCAGATGCACGTCTCCCGCATCCTCGCGAAAACCCTTGCGCGCCTGCGCGAACAGTCCAGCCGGGAATAGGCTGCCCCGCAGCGAATCGGCTCAACGGCGCGCCGGTTCCAGGTCTGTCTCACACCACGTGCGTCCCCGCGAAACTCGGCGGCCTAGCTGCCGGCGCGAGTTGCCGCACGCCCCATCGCGCGACGTTGCTGATCAACCGGTTCACGAAATAACTTGGTAAACAATCGGTTCCCCATCAACCACCGTCTTTCCTGACGAGGCGTGCACCCGATCGAACCGCGATAAGGTTCCACTCCCCGCACATCACCCCCCTATGAGGCGCTGACCCCACACCACACCACGCCCCACCACCCCGCGCCATACGCGGTGCTGATTCCTAGCCCCGCATATCACCCCGCACCACCGCTCATAACGCGAACACGACCGGACCCAACCTCACACCAAACACGGCAAACCCGCAGCCCAACGCCCCCGACAACATCTAACTCGGCTTACGCAGCGCAGCGACAAACATCGCATCCGTACCGTGCCGATGCGGCCACAGCTGCACCGACGGCCCCGCACCCAGATCGGCAACGCCGGGTAGCAGCTCGCGCGTGTCCAGCTGCTCGGCACCGGTACGCCGTACCGCGTCCGCGATGACGGCCGCCGTTTCGGGGAGGTGCGGTGAACACGTGGAGTAGACCACCACCCCGCCTGGACGTAGCAGATCCCATGCGGCGGCGAGCAATTGGCGTTGCAACGGCACCAGATCGCCGACGTCGGCGGGAGTGCGGCGCCAGCGCGCCTCGGGACGCCTGCGCAGCGCACCGAGCCCGGTGCACGGTGCGTCGACGAGGATGCGGTCATACCCCGGCTCGAGTCCGCTGCTGCGACCGTCGGCCACATGCACGTCGACGGGGAGGTCGGCGACCGCCTTGCGCACCAGCTCGGCGCGGTGTTCGGCGGGTTCGACAGCGTCGATCCGGAAGCCGTCGATGGCGGCCAACGCACCGAGCAGTGCGGCCTTTCCGCCCGGTCCCGCGCACAGGTCCAGCCAGCGGCCGGTGTCGGGTCCCGACAGTTCAGCTCGCGTCAGCGCGAGCGCGACCAGTTGGCTGCCCTCGTCCTGCACGGCAGCCATACCCTCGCGCACCGGCTCGAGCTTGCCGGGGTCGCCGCCGTCCAGGTACACGGCATACGGCGACCAGCGACCCTCTTCACCACCGGTTACCAGCGCCAGTTCCAGCGCGGTAATGTCGCCGGGGCGGGCGACGAGATGCACCGAGGGGCGTGCGTCGTCGGCCGCGAGTGCGTCGGAAAGTTCGTCCGCGTGCGCTCCCAAAGCATCGGCGAAGGCCTGTGCGATCCACACGGGGTGGGCGTACTCGAAGGCCAACCGTCCCACCGGGTCACGCGGCGCGAGCGCGGCCACCCACTCGTCGGCCGACTTCTCCCCCGCCCGCCGCAGCACAGCGTTGACGAAACCGGCTTTGCCCGTGCCGAATTCGGCGCGCGCCAAGGCTACCGAGGTGTTCACCGCCGCGTGCGCGCCAATTCTGGTGCGCAACAGCTGGTACACGCCGAGCCGCAGCACGTCCAGCAGCGGGCCGTCGATGTTTTCGATCTCCCGTCCCGCGCCATCGGCGATCACCGCGTCGAGCAAACCCCGCGAACGGCACGCGCCGTAGGCGAGTTCGGTGGCCAGTGCCGCGTCTCGACCGGACACTCGCCGTTCCCGAAGCAGTCCTGGCAGCTCGAGATTCGCGTAGGCGTCGCGTTCACGAACGGCACGCAGCACGTCGCGGGCGACTTCCCTCGGCGCATCGATGACAGTGTGCGCGGTCGCCGCGCGTTCCGATCGTCCGGAGGTGTTCTTCTCTTTTCCCCGCGCAGCGTCGGGACGCCGCTTGCCCTGCGACCCACCCCTGTTTCCGGTGCCCCGCTGCGCCGCATTGCCTTTCGGCGGGGAACCGTGATGATCCCGGCTCTTGGGTCCGCCACCGCGCGCCGCATTGCTGGGCGCCGCACTTTTGTCGGACCGATCGGGCCGAGTCCCGCCCGCGGCCGCACGATCGTCCGTACGTGTACGCGGCCGTTGCCGCCCCTCGGACCGCCGACCCTCGCCACGGTTCGCCTCGGGCCGCCGCGCTCCTGCTTGCGAGCCACCCTCCGAACGCACGGCAGGGTTCGTTTCACCACGGTTGCGAGACCCGCCCTGCTTCGAGTCGGCTTCCGACCGGCTCGCACGCGGGCGCTCTTTGCCCTCGCGTCCCTTCTTGGAGCTGCCAGATCCCTGATCCGCCGCGTTCATCGCCCGCCTGCCTGTCGAGGTTCGCGCAGTGTTCGACTCCGCTGCCGTCCTATGTCCTGCCGCGTCTTCACTCGAGCACCGCGTCGGCGCCCAACCTTGCGCCGCGTGCCCAGTCCAGCGCCGGCATCATGCGCTTACCCTGTGGCTGTACCTGATCGAGGCGCACGGCGGTGGTGGCGGTGCCGACGAACACGCCGGATTTGCGTACCTCGATGGCGCGCTCCGGCAAGGTCTCCTCGACCATTTCCACGGGCCCGATCTTCACCCTGGTGCCGTTCACCTCGGTCCATGCGCCCGGCGAGGGAGTTACCGCGCGTACTCGCCGATTGATAGCGAGCGCGGGCAGATCCCAGCGGATGTGTCCGGCCTCGACACCGACCTTGGGCGCGTAGGAAACACCGTCGGTGGATTGCGGAATCGCTTGCAACGTACCGTCTTCCACGCCGTCCATCGTCGCATCGAGCAGCCGCGCACCACTCTCGGCGAGACGCGCGAGCAATACGCCCGCGGTGTCGGTGACCGCGATCGGCTCGGTCACCGTGCCGAACACCGGGCCGGTATCGAGACCTTCCTCGATCTGGAAGGTGCACGCACCGGTGAGCTCGTCGCCCGCGTTGATCGCGGCCTGCACCGGCGCGGCGCCACGCCACGCGGGCAGCAGCGAGAAATGCAGGTTGATCCAGCCGAACTTCGGGATATCCAGCACCGCACGCGGCAACAGCGCGCCGTAGGCGACCACCGGGCAGCAGTCGGGCGCCAGGTCGGTGAGCTGTTCGATGAATTCCGGCTCAGCGGGCCGCCGCGGGGTGAACACCGGGATCCCGTGCTCGTCGGCCACCTTGCCGACCGGCGAGCGCGTCACCTTGCGTCCACGACCCGCGACCGCGTCCGGCCTGGTCACCACACCGACAACCTGGTGACGCTCGGACTCGACGAGTCGCCGCAGCGAGGCCACCGCGGGCTCGGGTGTCCCCGCGAAGATGACCCGCATCAGCGGTTGCGCCCGAACGGACCGGCTTGTCCCGCGCCGTCTACCGCGCGCGAAGCTCGCACCGTCACTCCGGCGACGAACCAGTCGGATTCGCGGATCGTGCGCATGGCGTCCTTTCGTGCGGCAGGGTCGAGTCGGTCGATGAACAGTACTCCGTCCAGGTGGTCGGTCTCGTGCTGCACGCAGCGCGCGAGCAACCCCTCGGCCGCGAATTCGACCGGCGCGCCACGCATGTCGACGCCGGTGGCGCGCACCCGCAACGCGCGACGCGTGTCGTATCGCAGGCCAGGAATCGACAGACAGCCCTCGGGCCCGACCTGCTCTTCGTCGCCGTCCACCTGCCATTCGGGATTGATCAGGTGCCCCTTCGCATCGCCGGTGTCGTAGACGAACACGCGCAGTCCGACACCGATCTGCGGCGCGGCCATCCCCACGCCGCCGTCGTCGTACATGGTGTCGGTCAGGTCGGACACCAGCTGCTGAAGCTCGCGATCGAATGCGGTGACCTCCGCCGCGCGGGCACGCAGAATGGGGTCGCCGAACAGGCGAACAGGCTGAATGGTCACGGCAGGCTCCCGAAGACGGACGTACACGGTCTTCGTATTCTAGAGAGCCGCCAGGATGTCCCCGACCAACCCGTCCTGACCTGGTAGAACTCGAGTGCGGTCCGGGCGGGGTGTCGCCACCTCCGCCCGGCCGCCCGGAACCGACCCCGCTGCGCACTCGGCGCCCATCGCCTCGGTCACCGCGCACTTGCCTAGGTCACCACGGCTCGGCAAGACCGACACCCGCGGGCGTCCCGCGATCGCGCACGGACCCGGATTCTGCGCGTACTCCGACTGGTTCCTCGCGCCGACCCGACTCGCGAAAGCGGCCGAATCGGTGGCGATCAGGAGTGCGCGCCGATGATCACTTCCGGGATTCCGGTTCCGAGATCGACTGTGTGACAGGCGGGTTCGGGGATCGTGGGGTCGAGTAGGTGGCGCAGCAGGCCCCGCACGTAGGGGTCGTAAACCATCTGGAAGTGCCCGGTGAGGTCCTCGGGGCAGCGATCCTGCACGGCGATATTGCGTGCGCCCTCGCCGCGCAAGGCGATGTTGCCGAAGGGTTGGATCATCTCGTCGACGCGGCTGCCCACCGTCACATAGCGCACGCCGGGCACGGTGTCGCCGCCCGCGTTCAGGTCCGTGATCACCGGTGAGCCCTGCGCTTGTTGCACCACCGCCACCGAGGTGACCGCGGCGAACGCCTGCAATGCCCCGGGGATGGACTCCGCGATCGGCACGAGTCCGTACATGTCTCCGCCGTAACTCGGCGACGCCAAGCCGACCCACAGGTCGACATTCCCGGCGCCGCCGAGTTTGTTGACGTAGTAGCGAGTCACCGTGGCGCCCTGCGAGAATCCGACCAGGTCGACCTTCTGCGCGCCGGTCCACGCCAGGACCTGGTCGACGAACTCGCCGACCTGATATGCACTGAGCACCACGTCCTCGGTGCCGAAGCGTTCCGCGCCGGGGCGGCCGCCGTAGTTCAGCGCGAAGACGCAGAATCCGTCGGCGGCGAGGTCTGGCGCGATCGCCGCCCAGTCGGCGTAGGCACTGGAGTCGGTGCCGTGCGCGAGGACCACCGGCCGTGGATGTCGCACACCGGGTACACAGCCGATGTCGTTGGCACCCAACGGGACCGCATCATCGTGCGACCGCAGATAGGTCGACGCGTCTTGCCGAGTCTGCTGCGCGGGCGCGGACGCGGCGGGCATCTCCGGCGGGCGGTAACCCACCGGAACAGCACCGGCCACGCCGGAACTCCACGCGGTGGCGGCGACCGCGCCGACAATCAACGCGGCCTGCCGCCACTGTGAAAAACACCAATTCCGAGCACCATTCCACTGGGCCATAACCCAATCATGCACCCGACCGTGCTGAAACGAGTTCCCGCACCTGGTGATTCACCGTCTACTTCTCGGGTGCGTCCTCGGAAAGGATGCGGTACAGCGACTTTCTGGTCTCGGTGAGCAGCTCGGCGGCACGTTTCGCCTGCTCGGCGGTGCCCGCCGAAGCGACCTGCGTGACCGCGCCCATCAATTGCCCCACCACACCGCGTAGGTCAATCGCCTGGGCGCCGACGTCCTCCTTGACCTCGGCCCACGGGTCGCCCAGTTCGTCACGGTGTTCGGTGACGTACTCGGTCCCCGCGGCGGTGAGCTCGGCGGTCTTGCGACCGGCGACCTTCTCGATCAGGATGAGGCCCTCGTCCTCCAGTTGCGCGAGCGCGGGGTAGATCGAGCCGGGGCTCGGCCGCCAAATGTCGTCGCTGCGTTCCTTGATCTTCTGGATCAGCTGATATCCGTGCATCGGCCCCTCGGTGAGCAGCAGCAGGACGGCGGCACGCACATCGCCGCGTCGCCCACGCCCGCCGCGTCCACGTCCGCGACCGAATTGCGGGCCGAAGCCAGGGCCGAACCCCGGCCCGAAGTCGTGCGGGCGACCGTGACCGTGCCGCCCACCTCGCCGAAATTCGCGCCGAGCGTTGAACTCCTCCTCGCCTGGCTTCTGCCAGCGACCGGGACGTCCGAATCCTCGATTCTCTTGGTATTCCATGTCAGCCTCCTCGGGCTCTCGGGTTCATGTCATGTTATCGACGATATATCGTCAATCTATCGAGCGCAAGGGTTTGCTTCCCCGCACCGCCGATCACGACAGCCCGCCATCGTCCGCACACAGCCTGCTGATCACGAAGAACACCTGCGGTTCATTCGGTCGAATACCCGAATCCGCTGCTCGCCCTGACGGTTTCGCACATCAACACCGAGCGCGAGTAATTCTTCGTCGAGCTCGGACCGGACGACGTGGCGGGCGATGAGCACGAAACCGCCACCGAGACGGCTCGCGTCAGCCGATGTCGACGGGGTCGATCTGTACTCGCAGCGGAGCATCCGAGCGGTGGGTGCTGCGAACCGCCTGGGCGGCGGTGAGGGCGCGAGCCAGGTGTGAGCCGTGGCGGCGGTGCACGCGCAGGAGCATGCGTTCCACCTCGGCGGGTGATTCCTCGGCGGAGAACGGTTTGCGGGCACCCACCGGCAACGGCACCGGGCCCAGGACGTCGACGTCGTCGGGAAGTGTTGCGGCGGAGATCAACTCGGCGATCGATTCGGCGGTACCGTCGACCGCCGCCATGCGCACCGAGGGCGGAAAACCCACCTCGGTGCGTGCGGCGAGCTCGGCTGCGGCGTGACCGACGGGATCCCATCGCACCAGGGCCTGCACCGTGGGGATCGAAGGATCGGCCATGACGATGACCTGCCCGTGCGCACGCACCAGGGCCGCCGCCGACATCCAACGGCGCAATGCGTCCTCGGCGGCACGCAGGTCGGCGCGACCGAGCAGCGCCCAGCCGTCGAGCAGCAGCGCCACCCCGTACCCACCGGGAACCACGGGTTCGGCACCGACGGTCGACACCACCACCTGCGCGCCCGGCGCCACACTGTCGAGAACATCGGAGCCACCGGAGCCACGGATCGGAACACCGGGAAAGGCACGACCGAGTTCTTCGGCCGTGCGCGCCGCGCCGATCACCGTAGCGCGCAACGCACGCGACCCGCAGGCCGAGCAACGAAACGCCGCCTCGGTGATGCCGCACCAACGACAACTCGGACTGCGTGCCTCACCAGAGGAAGACGACTGCGCCCCACGATCTTCCGGCAACGCCAGCGGACCGTGGCAACGCCGACAGCGCGCGGGCGTTCGACACTTCGCACACGCCAGCGACGGCATGTATCCGCGCCGAGGCACCTGCACGAGCACCGGCGCGCCTTCCTTCAACGCCGAACGGGCGGCGGCGAACGCCACGGCGGGAATGCGTACCGCCCGCGCCATCGGGTCACGCTCCAACGCGATATCGCTGTCACCGGGAGCGCTGATCCGCGCAGCGGCCTTGCGTAAGACGTCACGGTCGGCGACAAGGTCGTGTGCCCAACCGGAATCGACCACCGCTTGAATCTCGGCGGTCCGCGCGAAACCCGCCGCCACGAACGCCGCACCGCTCTCGTGCGCGCGCAACATTCCCACCTCACGCGCATGCGGATACGGCGACCTCGGCTCGGCATAGGTGTCGTCACCGTCGTCCCAGATCACAAGCAGACCGAGCCGATCGGCGGGCGCGAACACCGCGCTGCGCGTGCCGACCACCACCCGCGCCGTACCACGCAGCACGGCCAGCCAGCGCCGGTAACGCGCGGCGGGCCCGAGCCCCGCCGACAGCCCTACCGCCGAATCCCCCACCAGCCGTTGACATTCGAGCAGCACACGATCCAAGTCACGCTGATCGGGAACCACCAGCACCGCGCTGCGACCCCGCTCGACCACCGTCGCGGCCAGCTCCGCCAACCGACATGCCCACTGCTCACCCGGCAGCGCCTGCCACGCCGCCCGAGGCCCCCGCCCTTCCCGCAACGCGGTCAAGAACGCCCCGCCGTGCACATACCGCTCCCACGGCGCGGAGTCGACAGCGGAACGCTCCTCGGCCGCGTTCTCGTCACTCGGCCCCGCTCCCGTAGCCGCCCCGATCGTGGACGCCGCACTACGCCGATTCCCGGACTCGCGGCCGGCGGCCTCGAATTCGGCCGCTGCGCCCACGGCTTCCGTCGCATCGCCGAGCCCGGAAGCCCCCCTGCCTTCCGCTGCGGCATCACGGCTCGGCGGTTGTCCTCCTGTCGACCTCGTCGCGTTCGACGGCGCATCGCGACCGGCCGACTCGCCGTCGCGGGCGTGCGAATCGGCCGCGCCGGGATCACTTACCGTCCGTCTCGTGGCAACGTCCTCGGCCGTCGGCCCACCTGTTTCGAGTACGGCGATTTCATCATCCCGCAGCGCTACCCGAGCCGGATCTTCCCCAAGCGCGGTACCGCCGGTCTCCTCCTCCGAGACAGGCTCAGCCTTTCTCGGCACCGAACCAACTGTGGCAGTAGAACTCTCGGCCCGGTCCTGATCCGAGGTAGCGTTCACGGATTCTGTCGACACATGCGGGGCAGCACCGCTGCGACCTGAGTCGAGACGCAAGGTAGGCGACGTGGTCGACCTGCTGATAGTCGAATCGCTCACGGCCGCAGTACTATCCGGTGCACTCGACGGCGATACCGGCGTCTCGTCGGTGACCGCATGGTCCAGCTCGCCGGAATCCTGTTGTGCCGCAGACGGAGCCGCGGATTTCTTCGCACCACCCGTCTCCGTACGCGCGTGGCGGGGCGGGATGGCCAGGCGGAGCACATCAGCGCGGGTGCCCGCGTAGCGCGCGGCCACCAGGGTGGCCAGCTTCAGGATTTCAGGAGTGAGCACCCGCTCGGCGGACACCACACGGTGCAGGGCAACGAGTTTGCCGGTGTGTTCGGTGTGTGCGAGGCGGGCGAGTAGATATCCGTCGACGAGACGACCGGCGAACCGGACCCGCACCCGAACCCCCGGCTGGGCAATAGCATCCAGCTCGGGGGGTACCAGGTAATCGAAGTCGCGATCCAGGTGTGCGGGTGACAGCAGTGGGAGCACCCGCGCGATGGGGTGCTCCACTGCTGTGGGACCTTGCGGCCCACCCGAAGACGAACTGTCGTCCCCGCTCTCGGGGACGTTCGTCGCGGGTTCGTTCACTCCGACCAGGTCGGCACTACACGCCGACGGCGGCGCGCAGCTTGTCCGCGCGGTCGGTGCGCTCCCACGGCAGGTCGACGTCGGTGCGACCGAAGTGGCCGTAGGCGGCGGTCGGCGCGTAGATCGGGCGCAACAGATCCAGATCACGAATGATCGCGCCCGGCCGCAGGTCGAAGACCTCGGCGATGGCGGTCGAGATCTTGGCGGGATCCACCTTCTCGGTCCCGAAGGTCTCCACGAACAGGCCGACCGGCGCGGACTTGCCGATGGCGTAGGCCACCTGGACCTCGACCCGGTCGGCAAGTTCGGCCGCGACAACGTTCTTGGCGACCCAGCGCATCGCGTAGGCGGCCGAGCGGTCGACCTTCGACGGGTCCTTGCCGGAGAACGCGCCGCCGCCGTGGCGGGCCATGCCGCCGTAGGTGTCGACGATGATCTTGCGACCGGTCAGGCCCGCGTCACCCATCGGACCACCGAGCACGAACTTGCCGGTGGGGTTCACCAACAGTCGGATGTTCGAGGTGTCCAGGGAAGGAAGATCGAGGTCGGCGAGGACCGAGTCGACCACCTTCTCCTTGATGTCGGGTGCGAGCAGGTTGTCGAGATCGATATCGGCGGCGTGCTGGGTGGACAGCACCACCGTGTCGAGCCGGACCGCGCGGTCGCCGTCGTATTCGATGGTGACCTGGGTCTTGCCATCCGGACGCAGGTAGGGCAGCACGCCGGACTTGCGGACCTCGGTGAGCCTGCGCGACAGCCGATGCGCCAGCGCGATCGGCAACGGCATGAGCTCGGGGGTATCGGTGTTGGCGTAGCCGAACATCAGGCCCTGGTCGCCGGCACCCTGCTGCTCGATCTCGTCATCGGAGCCGCCGACGCGCGCTTCGTGCGAGGTGTCGACCCCCTGGGCGATGTCCGGCGACTGCGCGCCGATGGCGATGTTCACACCGCAGGAGTTTCCGTCGAATCCCTTTGCGGAGGAGTCGTATCCGATTTCCAGGACCTTCTCCCGCACGATCTTCGGGATGTCGGCGTATGCGGTGGTCGTGACCTCGCCCGCGACATGCACCTGACCGGTGGTGACGAGGGTCTCGACCGCGACCCGGCTGCGCGGGTCTTCCGCGATCAACGCGTCGAGGATGGAGTCGCTGATGGCATCACAGATCTTGTCGGGATGACCCTCGGTCACGGACTCACTGGTGAATAGCCGACTGCTCACAGTATTTCCCTCTCCCTCAACGGGTTACTCGTATCGGCTTGCGACAGTAGCCCCCTGCGACTGTAAAGCCGTGGCGCGGCTGCGCAACCCTTCTTCTCAGACTATTCCAAACCACTGACATCGGTGGCGGTGGCGAGCTGACGCGCGTGGCAGATGTCACCCTCGCGTCACCGGCCCTGTGCCTGCTGGCAATGTCGATTCCACATGTCCCGCAACGAATGTCACCGAACACGTGCCGAGGCCGACGCGATGATCGAACGTTCGACCCGGCTGACGGACCGCGAGGGCAATACCCGCCAACGGCCGACGAACTCAGCGAAGCAACGGCCCGAGCGCGTCGAGAACGCGACTGGCCAGCAGTGCTTTCGAACCGTGATCGAGTGCCTGCTCGGTACCGTCGGCGCCGAGTAACCACCCGTCGTTGGTGTCCACCTCGAACGCCTTGCCGTCGCCGACCGCATTCACGACCAACAGATCGCACCCCTTGCGCGCGAGCTTCGATCGCGCGTGGGTGAGCACGTCGCCCTGCTCGTCACCCGTCTCGGCGGCGAAACCGACGATCACGGTGTCGGAGAGCTGACCTTCGCGTCGCGACTGCACCAATCCGGCGAGGATGTCGTCGGTCTTGGTCAGTTCGATGGTGTCGGGCTCGTTCGCACCCTTCTTGATCTTGGCGGCAGCCACGTTGGTCGGCCGGAAATCGGCCACCGCCGCCGCCATGATCACCGCGTCCGCGCCCACCGAGTGCTTCTCCACAGCCGTCTTCAACTGTTCGGCGGTGGTGATGTGCACCAGGTCGACGGCGGCGGGAGCGGCTATCTCGATCGTGTTGCCCGCGATCAGGGTCACCGTCGCGCCGCGTTGCGCCGCGACACGGGCCAGGGCATATCCCTGCTTGCCCGAGCTGCGGTTACCGAGGAAACGCACCGGATCCAGCGGTTCCCTCGTGCCACCAGCGGTAATGACCACGCGCCGACCCTCGAGGTCGCGCGGGATCGCGTCCTGGCGCTCTTGGAGTAGCGAGGCGAGGCCGAAGATCTCTTCCGGCTCCGGTAGCCGACCGGGGCCGGTATCGGCGCCGGTGAGCCGTCCTGCCGCAGGCTCCATCACGATGGCACCCCGGCTGCGCAGCGTCGCGACATTCGCGACGGTCGCGGGGTGCTCCCACATCTCGGTGTGCATCGCGGGGGCGAACAGGATCGGACATCGGGCCGTCAACAACGTGGCGGTGAGTAGATCATCGGCGCGCCCGCTGGCGGCACGCGCCATGAGGTCGGCGGTGGCCGGGGCGATGACGATGAGGTCCGCCTCCTGGCCGAGCCGAACGTGCGGCACCTCGGGCACGTCCGTGAAAACCCCGCTGTGCACCGGGTTTCCGGACAATGCCTCGAAGGTGGCCGCGCCGACGAAGTTCAGTGCCGACTCGGTGGGGATCACCCTGACCTGATGACCGGTCTCGGTGAAACGCCGCACCAGTGAACAAGCCTTGTAGGCGGCGATCCCGCCACTGACACCGACAACGATCCGTGTGGTCACTGCGCCTCCGTTGGCCGAACCGGCGTTCTTACTCGCCTTCGGTGTGCTCGAGCAGGTCGGAGTGGATCTCGCGCATCGCGACCGAGAGCGGCTTCTCCTGCAGACCGGGCTCGACGAGCGGGCCGACGTATTCGAGGATGCCGTCACCGAGCTGGTTGTAGTAGTCGTTGATCTGCCGCGCACGCTTGGCGGCGTAGATGACCAGCGCGTACTTGGACGACGCACGTTCCAGCAGCTCATCGATCGGGGGGTTGGTCAGGCCGATCGGGGTGTCGTATGCCGGAACGACATTGATGTCCGTACTGCTCACTAGGGGTGCTCCTGCGCGTTTGAGGTCATTGGGGGTCACGAACTCGAATTTGTGCTAACGAACAACGATACCAACTGCTCACAGGCGCCGGTCACCTCGTCGTTCACGATAACGATGTCGAACTCGTCACAGGCCGCCAATTCGGTCCTCGCGGTCTCCAGCCTGCGTTCGATCACTTCCGGCGATTCGGTACCGCGCGAGGTCAACCGCGCGACCAACTCCTCCCAGCTGGGCGGAGCCAGAAAAACCAAGGTCGCCTCGGGGATCGCGCTACGCACGGAGCGCGCGCCGGCGAGGTCCACTTCCAGCAGAACCGGCAAGCCCGCCGCCAGTGCGTCGCGCACCGGACCGGCCGGTGTACCCGAGCGCTGTAACCCGCCGTGGATATCGGCCCATTCGAGCAATTCGTCCGCCGCGATCATGGCGTCGAAGTCCTCGCGGGATACGAATCGGTAGTCGAGTCCGTCGATCTCACCGGGTCGTGGGGACCTGGTGGTCGCCGAGACGCTGAAAACCAGGTGGGGCAATCGTTCGCGGACGCAGCGGACCACGGTGGATTTACCCACGGCCGAGGGGCCGACCAGTACAACCAGTCGACCCTTCCGCGTGTGTTCGACCACCCTCGTTATCAGGAGTCGAAGTCGAACCGGGCGAGCAGCGCTTTGCGCTGCCGATCACCCAGTCCGCGCAGCCGGCGGGTTGGCGCGATCTCCAGCTCGCTCATGATTTCCGCCGCCTTGACCTTGCCCACCTTCGGCAGGGCTTCCAACAGCGCCGACACCTTCATCTTGCCGAGAATCTCATCGGACTCTGCGTCGCTGAGAACCTGCTTCAGGTTGGTGCCGCCACGCTTCAGGCGCTCCTTGAGCTCCGCCCGAGCGCGGCGAGCGGCAGCCGCCTTCTCCAAAGCAGCGGCGCGCTGCTCGTCAGTCAGCTGGGGAAGGGCCACGGTTCCTCCGTCTCGTCGTTCATTGCATTAACTCCTGCCGGTAACCCGACAGTCCAAGCGACCGTACCCACGACGTCCGCCGATTGCGAACCCACCCCCCAGGTCAGCGCATGATTCCGACCGCCGACCGAGCCCGAACCACCGCATGCCACGGTGATACGCCATGCGATTTCGCGATGCCGTGATAACTGGCTCGCAAACCACAAAATGGCCCGTCAACTGCTGTTTTTCGAACTCCAGTGCCATTTGCCTGGAGGTTGCTACACGCCTTGTCGGGCACCTGGCAATCGGACACCCGCGCTACCAGGAACTTTCTCGAAATTATCCGCGTGTCGTGTTGCTTTTCCGCGTGTCGTCGCACCAGCACACCCGAAATCTCGCCTGTGCGGCATCGAGTGCCCCTGTGCCTCCATCAAGCATCCGCCCAGCGAAAACTGCGTGCAGCGGCAGGCTCAGGGCCCAACAATCGCCGGCTGCCGGGCACACACCGGCACACCCGAGTACGGACGCAGCAAACCACCCGAGCACAGCGGGCCGCCGCACACTCCGCGGGCGGTGACCTCCGGCTCGGGTGTCCGTGGCAATGCGTTCGTCAGCGCTGCAGGAACGCGAAGTCGTCGCCCAGCGCCTCCGCCTTGGCACGCAGTGCCGAGATATCGGGGCCCGCGCGCAGCACCTCACGCGAGGCCGCTGGCACCGCGGCCGACAACAGGTGCGTGGGCAGCAGGGCGCGCACGGAGTCCGCTCCGCCGCCTTGCGCACCCACGCCGGGCAGCAGAATCGGACCGTTGAGTTCGACCAGCTCCGGCGCGGCGCTCAGCGTCGAGCCGAGTACCACACCCACCGACCCGAACTCGGCGCCGCGATTGCGCGCGGCGACCTCGTCGACCATCGCCTGCGCGACCGTGCCGCCGTCAACGGCTGCCGCCGCCTGTACCTGCGGCCCTTCGGGATTCGAGGTGGCGGCGAGGACGAACACGCCGCGGCCGTGCTCACGTGCCGCCTCGAAAGCCGGTGCGAGCGAACCGAACCCGAGATAGGGCGATACCGTCACCGCGTCCGAGCCGAGCGGCCCATCGGTGAGCCATGCCCGCGCGTAGGCCGCCATCGTCGACCCGATATCACCGCGCTTGGCATCGGCGAGCACCAACGTGCCCGAGCCACGCAACACCTCGATCGTGCGCTCCAACACCGCGATTCCGCCCGACCCGTACGGCTCGAAGAACGCGACCTGCGGCTTGATCAACGCCACCCGCCCGTCGAAGGCTTCCACACAGATCTCGGCGAAACGCTCCAGACCGTCGACGTCCTCGGTCAACCCCCAGTCCCGCAACAACTGCGGGTGCGGGTCGATACCGACGCACAGCGGGCCCAATCGGGCCATAGCCGCACGCAAACGAACACCGAAGGTGCTCATCGCACCGTCTCCGTCTCACGCCTGCTGCGCCACGCGGCCGAGTGCAATTCTTGCAGCGACCGCACACCGATGCCGCCGTTGATGGCCGCCTCGATGCCCTGCACCGCCGCCGCGGCACCCTGGACGGTGGTGATGCACGGAATGTTGACACCCACCGCGGCACTGCGGATCTCGTAGCCGTCGACCCGAGGACCCGAGTTGCCGTACGGGGTGTTGAACACCATGTCCACCTCGCCGTCACGGATCTGGTCGACGATGGTCGGGCGCGGCGCACCGGAATCGTCGGTGCTCACCGCACCGTCCGGCGCGGAGTGCTTGCGCACCTCCTCGCAGGGAATACCGTTGCGACGCAACATCTCCGCGGTTCCTTCGGTGGCCAGGACCCGGAACCCGAGGTCGTGCAGGCGCTTCACCGGGAACACCATCGCGCGCTTGTCACGGTTGGCGATCGAGACGAACACCGTCCCCTCGGTCGGCAGCGAACCGTAGGCCGCGGCCTGGCTCTTGGCGAAGGCCGTACCGAAATCGGCGTCGATACCCATCACCTCGCCGGTGGACTTCATCTCCGGCGAAAGCAGCGAATCCACGCCGGTGCCATCGGTTTTCCGGAAGCGATGGAACGGAAGCACCGCCTCCTTGACCGCCACCGGCGCCTCCGGCGGCACGTGTCCGCCGTCGCCTTCGCTGGGCAGCAGGCCTTCCTTGCGCAGTTCGGCGATGGTCGCGCCCAACATGACTCGCGAGGCGGCCTTCGCCAACGCAACCGCGGTGGCCTTCGAGACGAACGGCACCGTCCTGCTGGCACGCGGATTGGCCTCCAGCACGTAGAGCACGTCGTCTTTCAGCGCGTACTGCACGTTCAGCAGGCCGCGCACACCGATTCCGTGTGCCAATGCCGCGGTCGAGCGACGGACCGCCTCGATGTCGCTGCGCCCCAGCGTGATCGGCGGCAGCGCGCAGGCGGAGTCACCGGAGTGGATGCCCGCCTCCTCGATGTGCTCCATCACGCCACCCAGGTAGACCTCGTCGCCGTCGCACAGCGCGTCGACGTCGATCTCGATGGCGTCCTCCAGGAACCGGTCCACGAGCACCGGATGCTCGGGGCTCAATTCGGTCGCACGCGAGATGTAGCCCTCGAGCGACTGCTCGTCGTAGACGATCTCCATGCCTCGGCCGCCGAGCACGTAGGACGGGCGCACCAGCACCGGGTATCCGATCCCCGCGGCGATCTTCTTGGCCTGCGCGAACGTGGTCGCGGTGCCGTATTTCGGCGCGGGTAGTCCCGCGGCGACGAGCACGTCGCCGAATTCGCCACGGTCCTCGGCGAGGTCGATGGCGGCGGCGCTGGTGCCGACCACCGGCACCCCCGCGTCGGTGAGTCGCTGTGCCAGACCGAGCGGGGTCTGGCCGCCCAACTGCACGATCACCCCGACGACCGTGCCCGATTCGCGCTCAGCGTGATACACCTCGAGCACGTCCTCGAAGGTGAGCGGTTCGAAGTAGAGCCGGTCGGCAGTGTCGTAATCGGTGGAGACCGTCTCCGGGTTGCAGTTGACCATGACCGTCTCGTATCCGGCCTGGGTCAGGGTCTGTGCCGCGTGCACACACGAATAGTCGAACTCGATGCCCTGGCCGATCCGGTTGGGACCGGAGCCGAGGATGATCACCTTGCCGCGTTCGCGCTGCGGCGCGACCTCGGATTCTGCGCCGGGGTCGAGTTCATAGGTCGAGTAGTGATACGGGGTCTTGGCCTCGAATTCCGCGGCGCAGGTGTCGACGGTCTTGTAGACCGGCCGCACACCGAGCCGGTGACGCAGCGAACGCACGCCGGTCTCGCCCGCCAACTCAGGACGCAACGCGGCGAGCTGACGGTCCGAGAGCCCGTAGTGCTTGGCACGCCGCAGCAGCGGCTCGTCCAGGACTGCGGCGTCGAGCACCTCGGTGCGCAACTCGACGAGTCCGGCTATCTCGGCGACGAACCACGGGTCGATTCCGGAAGCGGCACTGACGCTTTCGAGATCGGCGCCCAGTCGCAGCGCGCGCTCCACCTGGTAGATGCGACCCTCGGTGGGGGTGCGCAGGTCTTCCAGGATCGCCTCGACATCGGTCCAGGCGCCGTCGTCGGTCGTCCAGAAACCGGTGGACTTGGTCTCCAGCGAACGCAGCACCTTGCCGAGTGCCTCGGCGAAATTGCGACCGAGCGACATCGCCTCGCCGACCGACTTCATGGTCGTGGTCAGGGTCGCGTCCGCACCGGGGAACTTCTCGAACGCGAACCTCGGCGCCTTCACCACCACGTAGTCCAGCGTCGGCTCGAAGCACGCCGGGGTTTCCTTGGTGATGTCGTTGACGATTTCGTCGAGGGTGTAGCCGATGGCCAGTTTGGCGGCGATCTTGGCGATCGGGAACCCGGTCGCCTTGGAGGCCAGCGCCGAGGAGCGCGACACCCGAGGGTTCATCTCGATGACGACCAGTCGACCGTCGGACGGATCCACCGCGAACTGGATATTGCAGCCGCCGGTGTCGACGCCCACCTCACGCAGGATGTCGATGCCGAGGTCACGCATCTTCTGGTATTCGCGGTCGGTGAGCGTCATCGCGGGGGCGACGGTGACCGAATCACCGGTGTGCACGCCCATCGGATCGACGTTCTCGATCGAGCAGACGATCACGACGTTGTCGCGGCCGTCGCGCATGAGCTCGAGTTCGAATTCCTTCCACCCGAGGATCGATTCCTCGATCAGCACGTTCGCCGTCGGCGAGGCAGCGAGGCCACCACCGGCGATGCGGTCGAGGTCGGCGTCGTTGTAGGCCATGCCGGAGCCGAGGCCACCCATCGTGAACGACGGGCGTACCACGACGGGGAAACCGAGTTCGGCGACGGTGTCGTGCACCTCGTCCATCGTGTAACACACACGCGAGCGGGCACTTTCGCCGCCGACGCTGGCCACGATGTCCTTGAACTTCTGCCGGTCCTCGCCGCGCTGGATGGCTTCGAAGTCGGCGCCGATGAGCTCGACGCCGTACTTCTCCAGCACCCCGCCCTCGTGCAAGGCGACGGCGGTGTTGAGCGCGGTCTGGCCGCCGAGCGTGGCGAGCACGGCGTCGATCGGGTTGCCTTGCTCCGCTTCGCGGGCCAGCACCTTCTCGACGAACTCCGCCGAAATCGGTTCCACGTAGGTGGAATCGGCGAATTCCGGGTCGGTCATGATCGTCGCGGGGTTGGAGTTCACCAGCGAGACGCGCAAGCCCTCGGCGCGCAATACCCGGCACGCCTGGGTGCCGGAGTAGTCGAATTCGCAGGCCTGGCCGATGACGATCGGCCCGGAGCCGATCACCAGGATGTGGTGCAGATCGTTACGACGTGGCATCGGTGTGAGCTTCCTTCCGCTGCGCGGCGGGGCCGCCTGCCATCAGGTCGGCGAAACGGTCGAAGAGGTAGGCGGCGTCGTGCGGACCCGCGGCGGCCTCGGGGTGGTACTGCACCGAGAACGCGCGGCCGTCCAGCAGGCGCACGCCCTCGACGGTGCCGTCGTTGGCGCAGACGTGGCTGACCTCGGCGGGACCGAACGGCGTGTCGAAGCGCTCGCCGCGCTCCCCCTCCAGCGCGAAGCCGTGGTTCTGCGCGGTGATCGAGATACGACCGGTCTCGTGCTCGATGACCGGAATATTGATGCCGCGGTGGCCGAAGGCCATCTTGTAGGTCTTACGACCGAGCGCACGACCGAGGATCTGATTACCGAAGCAGATGCCGAACAGCGGAATACCCTGGCCGAGAATCGATTTCGTGAGCTCCACCGCACCGTCTTGCGTCGCGGGGTCGCCAGGGCCGTTGGAGAGGAACACCCCGTCCGGCTTCAGCTCGGTGATCTGGTCGAACCCGGTGTTCGACCCGACGACGTGCACCCGGATACCGCGCTGCGCGAACATGCGCGGCGTATTGGTCTTGATCCCGAGGTCGACGGCGACCACCGTGTAGCGATGTTCGCCGATCGGCTCGATGGTGTACATCGAGTCCGTACTCACCTCGTCGGCCAGGTCGGCACCGAGCATGGCTTGCTGGTCGTTGACCCTGCGCAGCAACTCGGCGTCGGCGGCAAGGGCATCGCCGGAAAAGATGCCCGCCTTCATCGAGCCGCGAGTGCGCAAGTGGCGCACCAACGCCCGGGTGTCCACACCCGCGATGCCGACGACGTCCTGCCGGTCGAGCTCCTCGGGCAGGGTCGTGCTCGCGCGCCAGTTGGACGCGCGCCGGGCGGGGTCGCGCACCACATAACCCGCGACCCAGATCTTCTCGGATTCGTCGTCTTCGGTGTTCCAGCCGGTGTTGCCGATCTGCGGGGCCGTGGCCACGACGATCTGCCGGTGGTAACTGGGGTCGGTCAGGGTCTCCTGATACCCGGTCATCGCGGTGCAGAAGACGGCCTCGCCGAGTGTTGCGCCGACGGCGCCGTATGCGCTACCTCGAAAGACACGACCGTCTTCGAGAACAAGTGCCGCCGGCTGGTTCGAATATTGTGAGCTACCTGTCATCCCTCGTCGTCTCCCGTCTGCTCGGACGCGTCTTTCGACCCGTCCGAATCCGTGACCCATGCCGAGTACACGGTCTTGTCGTCGCCGCGGAACCCGGTGTCGACCTCGGTTCCGTTCGGCAGTGTCCATCGAACGACCAGCACCCCACCCGCGGTCATCACCTTGCCCGCATGCCCGCGTTCGGTGCGGATCACCGTCACCGAGGAGCGCGGAATCCACAGCGGCGTCGCACCGGCACGGTCGAGCAGGATTCCCTCGGCGTAGCCGGTCAGTGTCGTGGTGGCGCGAAAACCGAGGTCGCCCACCACGATCCGGTCCTGCCAGCTCGGCGCGAAGGTGCTGCCGAGATAGACGCCGGTGGTGGACGGTAGCTGCTCGACTCCCAGTTCGGCGGGAACCGTCGGCAATTCACCCACCCGGTCGGCTTGACGTCGCTCGCGCGCACGCCAGCTGCGATACATCAGCCACAGGCATGCCAGGAACAGCGCGAGCAGCCCGACCACCCAGAGTGTTCTCTCCACTCAACGACCTCCTCGATCTTGTGCTGCCACGCTCGCGGAGTTACCCGCACGTGCGACAACACTGCCCGCGCGTGCGGTGATCCGGCCCCGCAAGATCGTCGCGGTCACCGCGCCGGGCATGGCCATCGCCTCGAACGGGGAATTGCGCGAAATACTGGCCAGCTCCGACGATCGCACCGTCCAACTCGCCTCGGGGTCGACCAGGGTGAGGGTGGCGGGTTCGCCGACCGCGATCGGCCTGCCGTGCTCGTCTAGTCCGACGATCTCGGCGGGACGCTCGCTCAGCACCTTGGCCACCCCGCGCCAATCCAGCAGCCCGGGCTCGACCATGGTGCGCACGATGATCGACAGCGCCGTCTGCAGGCCGAGCATGCCGGGGCGGGCGACCGCGAATTCGCAGCACTTGTCCTGCTCGGCGTGCGGGGCGTGGTCGGTGGCGACACAGTCGATGATGCCCTCGGCCAACGCGCGTCGCAGCGCTTCGGCGTCGGAGCTCTCGCGCAACGGCGGATTGACCTTGTTCACCGCGTCGTAGGTCGCCAGCCGCGAATCATCCAGCAGCAAGTGGTGCGGTGTGACCTCGGCGGTGATCGAGATTCCCTGGGACTTCGCCCATTTCACCAACTCGACAGTGCCGGCCGTGGAGGCGTGGCAGATGTGCACGCGCGCACCCGCGTCGCGGGCCAACAGTGCGTCCCTGGCCACAATGGATTCCTCGGCGGCGCGCGGCCAGCCGGTGAGGCCGAGCCGCGCGGCGTTCGGACCCTCGTGGGCCACCGCGCCCCGAGTGAGCCTCGGTTCCTCCGCGTGCTGGGCGATCAGGACGCCCAACGTGTTCGCGTACTCCAAGGCGCGACGCATGAGCAGCGGGTCGTCGACGCAGTGTCCGTCGTCGGAGAACATTCGTACCGCACCGACACCGGATGCCATGGTGCCCATCTCGGCGAGTTGCTTACCGGCCAGTCCGACACTGACCGCGCCCACCGGATACACATCGACCAGGCCGACCTCTTGCCCGCGTCGCCACACATGGTCGGTGACGACCACCGAGTCGGCCACCGGATCGGTGTTCGCCATCGCGAACACGGCGGTGTAGCCGCCCAACGCCGCTGCGGCGGAACCGGATTCGATGGTTTCGGTGTCTTCACGACCGGGCTCACGCAGGTGGGTGTGCAGGTCGACGAAACCCGGCAGCAGAATCTGCCCGTTCGCCGGGAGCACCTCGGCCGCATCGGCCGCGAGACCCGTGCCGATCTCGATGATCACACCGTCGCGCGTCAGCACGTCCACCGGCTCGCCCTCGCCGTACGGCCGGGCGCCCTTGATCAGCAATTCACCCATGCCGCATCACCTTTCGCTGTAGTGCGGGTTCGATCGAGTTCACGCGAGCGCCTCCTGCGTGCCGACGAGCAGCCGAAACAGCACCGCCATGCGCATATGCACCCCGTTGGTCACCTGCTGCAGCACCGCCGCCTTCGGCGAATCCGCGACCGAGGACGCGATTTCCATGCCACGCAACATCGGGCCGGGATGCAGCACCACCGCGTGCTCGTCGAGCAAGCCCATCCTGCGTTCGGACAGGCCGTAGCCGATGGCGTACTCGCGGGCCGAAGGAAAATATCCGCCGTTCATTCGCTCGGCCTGCACCCGAAGCATCAATACCGCGTCGGCGCCGACCAATTCGGCGTCCAGCGCGTGTGCGACGCGCGCGGGCCATGCCTCGACACCCACCGGCAGCAGCGTGCGTGGGGCCACCAACACGACCTCGGCACCCAGGGTCGCCAGCAGGAAGACATTCGACCGCGCGACCCTGCTGTGCAGGATGTCGCCGACGACCACGACGCGCTTGCCTTCGATGTCGCCGAGCCGCTGACGCAGCGTCAGCGCGTCGAGCAACGCCTGGGTGGGGTGCTCGTGGGTGCCGTCACCGGCATTGATCACCGCGGGACCGTGGCCCGCGTACCCGGAGGCGGCCACCCCCTTGGCATCCAATTCCGCGAACCAGCGCGCGATCTGATGGGCGGCGCCGGAGGCGGGATGGCGCACGATCAACGCGTCCGCGCCCGCCGCGTGCAGTGTCAGCGCCGTGTCACGTAACGATTCACCCTTGGCTACCGAGGAGCTGCTGGCGCTCACATTGATCACGTCGGCGCTCATCCACTTGCCCGCCACTTCGAACGACACCCTGGTGCGGGTGGAGTTCTCGAAGAACGCGGTCATCACGGTGCGTCCGCGCAGCGTGGGGAGCTTGCGTACCTCGCGACCGAGCAGCGCCTGCTCGAATCGCTGCGCCTCGTCGAGCAATTCGGTCGCGGTCGCGCGATCCAGGTCGGCCACCGAGAGCAGGTGCCTCATTCGGCCACCTCTTGGTGCAAATACACGCCGTCGCGGCCGTCGTGCTCGGCCAGCAGCACCGAGATGTCCTCGCTGCGCGCGGTCGGCACGTTCTTGCCGACGTAATCGGCGCGAATCGGCAGCTCGCGGTGGCCACGATCGACCAGGACCGCCAGTTGCACGGCGCGCGGCCTACCGAGATCGCGCAGACCGTCCAGCGCCGAGCGCACGGTGCGGCCGGAGAACAGCACGTCGTCGACCAGTACGACCAGCGCGTCGTCGATGCCGCCGTCGGGCACCGAGGTGCGTTCCAGCGGGCGGTGTGGGCGACTGCGCAGGTCATCGCGATAGAGCGTGATGTCCAGCGAACCGAGAGCAGGCCGGATCCCACCGAATTCCTCGATCTTGTCGGTGAGCCGCGCGGCCAAGGTGGTACCGCGAGTGGGGATACCGATCAGCACGACCCGCGGTGCGGTCTCGTCGCCGGAATCCAACGCGGTCTTCTCGATGATCTGGTGCGCGATGCGCGCGATGGTGCGACCGACATCGGAGGGGGACAACAGCTCCCGCCCACCGGCCACCCATTCCGGGGCGTGCCGCTGTGATGTCTCCGAGTGCTCCGATTTCTCTGAGCCGGACTTGCCGTCCCGTTCTTCGGGCCCGGACGCGCCGTCCCGTTCTGTGGGCACAGCCACGCCGACCTCCTTCCCCGCCTCACCGGACGGTCCGTTAAAGGATGTCTTACGGGCAGCAGCCTAACAGCGCCCACGACACGGCCTCCACCAGGCATATCCGCACTGTGAGCGGCACCACGCGGCGACGAGGACGGCACCGAGCACCAACGTTGTCACCGCCACTTTCAGCGATCCCGGCTTCTCCTGGACACACGAGCCCGGCGCCGCTGGAACCGTCCCGGCGTGGCGGACTCCCCCGCCGCAGTGCCCCGCCGGGACGAGGCCGCATCGTGAACAACGAAGCGCCACAATCCATTGCGGAGTGGATGTGGTGGTCCGAAGACCACTTCCTCACCACTGCGGACTACTCCCGCCTGCCTGACCAGGCGTTGGCCGAGAACACGCTCAGCGCAACCGAACGGGCGTCGTCGCTCGGTTACTCCGCACCGCGAGCACGCTGCCGAAGTCCGAGGTGGCCGCGCGTCCGACAACCCCGCCGTGGCTACCAGAGCGTCGATGCTGCTAGAGCGTCGATGCTGCGAAATTCGGTCCGCCAGCCGTGCTGTGGAGTCACTCCCCCGAGTCCGGCGCCAATCCGTTCGGCACGCGAGCCGTCGTGGCTTGGCTTGGCTTGGCTGTCGATAATGCTCCGGCGGCTCCGTCCCAGGGACAACAACAACCGAAGCACACCCCGATGACCTCCGACCTCTCGCCGGTCGACTTGCTGATCTGCGACGGGCTGAGCGTCAACGCATCTGCACCGATCGACTCGGCCAGAATGGGCCGCGACAACTCTGAGGAGAACCCCATGACGATCCACCGAATGGACCACGTCGGCATTGTGGTCGAGGACCTCGCGGCTGCCGTCGCGTTCTTCCTCGAACTCGGCCTGGAACTGGAAGGCGAAGCGCAGGTCGGTGGGCCGTGGGCCGACGAATTGCTCGGGTTGGCAGGCGTTCGAGCCGACATCGCCGTCGTACGGACCCCCGACGGCAACGGCCGGGTCGAGCTCTCGACTTTCCGCTCGCCGACGACCACCAGCACCGCACCGAGGGCTGCGGTGAACACGCCGGGAATCCCCCGCCTGACGTTCGTCGCCGACGACATCGAGGACCTCGTCGGCCGCCTCCGACCCCACGGCGCCGAACTCGTTGGCACGGTCGCGCGATACGAGGACATCTACCGGTACTGCTACATCCGTGGACCCGAAGGCATTCTCATCGGACTGGTCGAGGAACTCCGCTGAACGACGCATCCGCCCCACCACACCGCGACGGCCAGGATCGCCGACTACTCGCCGCCTCGGCTGGTGAAGTCGAACGAGCCGCCGTCGATGCCCCAGGAGATGATCCGCTCGGGGTGAATGCGGATCACGGCCCGTTCCTGGGGCGGGAACGGCGGCTCCGCGTCGTCGAGCACCTCGGCCGTGCCGCGCACCTCGATGCCACGAATCACGTAGGGCTCCAAGGAAACCTGTTGGTCGACGACGAAGGACACCCGACTGCCCGCTTCGACGTTGCGGTACTTGCGGCTGGTACGCATCCGCATGCCGCCGATGTCGATCGTGCCGTCGGCGTTCACCCGATAGTTGGTCGGGTTGTTCTGCACCACGCCGTCGGGTGCCACGGTGGCCAGCCGACCGATTCCGGCTTCGGCGAGGAACTGCTGTTCATTGCTGGTGAAGGTCATGGCGCTTCTCCTGGGTGAATTCGATGTCGGATGGTCCCCGGCGATCAGCCGGGAGCATTGGTGGCGCCGCGCGCCCAGATTCAGAACAAGATCAGCGCGACGCACAGTCCGGTGATGGCAACGGTTTGCAGGGGCACCCGGTACTTCAGGATGCTGTCCCACTCGTCCTGTAGCGCACGGGCATTCGCCGGAATAACACCGCTCTGCGCGGCGGCGGTCTGCAGGGAATTGATCGGCTTGGCGATACGAACGTAGAAGGCGACCCAGGTGAGCAGCGCCGCCACCGTGATCCCCGCCGCGACAGCGGCACCGACCTGCCCCGTGACCAGCGCGAGCAGGGCCGTCAAAACGGCGGCGACCACACCGCCCGCACCGAACGCGGGCATACGCTTGTCGGCGTAGAAGTGCCCCCACCCGGCGTTGATGGTCATGGTCGCATCATCGAGCTTGCGGTTCACCGACCGGGTGACCAGTGCACAACACACATCGGTGCCGTAGACGACGGCGTTGGCGAGAACAGCGACAGCGGCAATGATCTGGCCGATGACAGTGAGCATTTCAGACTTCCCTCTCCCATGTTTCTATCGTTGCTAGAAACTAGAGCAAAGTTAACATTCAGTCGCTCGATTGTCTAGCGATGCTAGATTCACTATCGAAGGATCGAGCGCACTGAAACTCATCGCCAACACCACCGGACGTGACGGAAGCCGCCCGGCGAGCGCATGCCGCAACTGTTGCCGATCGCTGACGAGAAACTGGAGGCCGGGGGCGGATTCGTCGCTCGAATTGCCCGGATGCCGTGACAGCGCCTGCCCTTGACGTCGGCTCGCCAGAACAGAGAACGCGCGACACACATAAATCGACTAGTACATATGTTCGATTGCGGGTAGATTCGGACGCATGTCGACACCACTACAGGGTTCGCTGCTCGACGGGTTCGGGGATACCCAGTTCAGCCCGCTGGGGCATGCGCGCCGGACCGTGCTCGATCGCGGGGCCTGGGTTGACGTGCTGCCCGGCTGGTTGTCCGGCGCCGACGCCTTGTTCGACCGCCTGGTCGACGATGTTCCGTGGAAGGCGGAGCGACGGCCCATGTACGACCGAGTAGTGGAGGTGCCTCGACTCACCCGGTTCTACGCCGAACACGAGCCACTCCCCGACCCCGTCCTCGGCGACGCGCGCCGGGAGCTCAGCGACCATTACCGCACCGAACTCGGCGAATCCTTCCGCACCGCGGGGCTCTGCTATTACCGCGACGGCCGCGACAGCGTCGCCTGGCACGGCGACACCATCGGGCCCGGCGCGACACACGACACCATGGTGGCGATCGTGTCCATCGGCGCACCGCGCGCCCTGCTCCTGCGCCCCCGTGGCGGTGGGCCGAGCGTCCGATTCCAGGTCGGCCACGGTGACCTGCTCGTCATGGGCGGCTCCTGCCAACGCACCTGGGAACACGCGATTCCCAAGTCGCGCAAACCTACTGGGCCGCGCATCAGTATTCAGTACCGGCCGCGGGGCGTGCGGTAGACGTCGACTGCTCAGTGCCGCAACAGCTCTACCAATCCGATCGGCTCGAGTCCGGCCAAATAATTGACCGTGGCCAGCAAGCGGCGAGATCGACACAAACCGGCGACACTGCGACCCAACTAGCCCTTGGTTCGTGCTTCAAGGGCCCTACGGATCAAGCCACGCGCCGCTTCCCCGGTCACTGATTGACCGGCGAGCGTATCGAACGCTCGGCCATACAACGCTATTTCACGTGGTTGGGTAATCGTCAGCTCTGCGGCTGTGCCTTCGACCATCACCATACGGTTATCAAACAAAACGAAACTAGTCGACACAATCCGCACTTCTGAATCAAACGGAATGATCCCTATTGTCACCCGTGGCATTCCCGCAAGAGTTGACAACCGGTCGAGTTGACCGATCATCACGTCGTCATTTCCCACGGTTGAATACAACGCTTGCTCGGCAAGCAGAAAACTAAACTTGTGGTCGCGCTGGTACAGAACCCGTTGGCGTTCCATACGAGCGGACACCCCTGCTTCCAGGTCGTTAGCCATCCGGTAAAATTCAATCAGCCGCCGCAGGAACGCTGTCGCGTATTCTGCGGTTTGGAGTAGTCCAGGGATTATCTGTGTTTGGTACGCTCTGAGTAGCTTTGCTTCCGCTTCTAGCTTCACCGATTTCTGTTGCCGACGCTTGTATCCTCCACCGAGGACTTTCCGCCACTCGAGGTACGCGGCATCAATGTTGTGCCGTGTGGCTAACAAGTCTTCTAGCCGGTCTTGTGCCCCGGTGTGCTCGCAATAAGCTCGGATATCCGCATCGGATGGGCTGATCCTGGCATATTCTATTTTCGACACTTTGGTTTCGTGCCAGCCGGATAGCTGGGCAAGCCGTCGCCCGGTGAGACCCGCCGTACGGCGAAGCTCCCGAAGCTGAGCCCCGAGAGCTTCCCGCGCATCATGAATATCGGTCACTGTGCTGAGTACTCCGCGTACGGTGTCGCCAAAACCCAGAGACGTTCCCGCGCACGTTGGCAGTACTCGACTATTCCGGGATCTGTGGTTAAACCGATACCGACCGGGTTACCGTCCGCGTCCCACAGGTTGTACCCGACTTGTTCCCCGTCGAGTAACCACCAATCATCGGACGGTACGTCCCCCACTGAATCCCGAGGCACGTACCGGATGTCTTCCCCCGCGTTGATGTTGTGAACCGTCACCGACAACAACCATCGTTGGTAATCCGAGTGCGGCTCTGTCACGACTCGAACCCTGGATACGACTACGCCCCGGCCCGTGATTTCTCGCATCAGTGCCTGCCACGGCGTATTTGGATCCGGGGGAAATTCTCCGTTAAGGAATTTTTGCAGCCGCTCAGCTTCATTCAGTTCACGGTACGAATCTCGTGTTTCGAGGTGGAACGCTTCCCGCTGGCACTGCCTGAACAGGTTCTCCCAGTGATCAACGGTCCGATACTCCACCGTAGTAAGCCCTTTCCATCCTAGGTACCTCGATTACTGTCTCATCGGGTGCGAGGTCGAGCTGTTCGACCGTCGCCGTGTCAGCGACAGGATTACCCGTCAGCCGGAACGTTCCTCGCCCGGTGTCGGTCAAGGTTGCGCCGATAAACGTATCGGGCTCCGCGAACCCGGTAAGCAGGTGCGGTATTTCCACGGTTCCTGTGGTCGCTGTTACCCAACCCTGGACCAGGTAACTGTCATGGTCGGTGGCGTACAGCGACGGACACCCGTTGGCGTCGGAGCCACCCTTGCCGAGAAAGCGTAATCTCATCGTCCCACCCTTCGTCCGACCGTATGCAGCAGTTTGCAGTGCATGTATTGATGCTCCCTCAACGGCATGAAACACGCCATAGGCCTGTCAGATCTTTGCATACCTGTGCAAACTCATGGACCAGCCGTAAACCGGTTCGTAGCGTCCCTGAGCAAGCCCCCGGTGCTGGTGTCGAGTCCTGGCACCGGGGAGTGAACCAACAGCCGAAAGGGGTGTGTCGTGCACTACGAGGTTCGTGTTCATTGCTGCGGTCCGGCGTGGGTTGTGTTCGTACCCACGTTCGGTTGTTCGAGACTGGTCGATGACACGCAGTACATCGAGGCGACCGCGCGAGAGCTGATACAACGGCAGTCGACGCATGTTCCGGGGTTTGAGCTGTGGCTCACCTCAGGGCGAGTGATCGAGCGGCCGTCAGACGCTAGGACAACCGCCTAAGGCGGCTCGACAAGATCAGGTCTACAACCCGGACTCGTTGACGATCTTCATTTGGTCCGGTGCTCAGACGGCGCCCGCCCGTCAAATTCGGCGCGCGAACCCCGGCGCGTGCTCGGGGCGTATCCCTCGAGCGATGAGGTACGGCGGAATGCCGCGGACGTACGGGATTCGAGCGAACACCCGCACGGTCAGCGGAGCGCGGTCGGCGTTGGCGATATCCAGGCGGCCGGACAGCGCGGGGCCGATCACTCGGGCATGCACCAGTCGCTGGATGCCCTGGGTGACGGCGGTGGGAAAGGTGCGGCGGCGTTGCACGCGGGCTAGGTCGCGGAGCCGTACTCGGCCGGAAAGCAGCGGTGGGGCAAGGGTTCTCGCGGCGGCGACCGCGTCTTGGATCGCGAGGTTGATGCCCACTCCCGCGACCGGCGACATGGCGTGTGCGGCGTCGCCGAGACACAGGAAGCCCTCGCTGTACCAGCGGCGTAGGCGGTCCAGGCGCACATTCAACAACTGAACCTGGTCCCATTCGGTGAGTACGTCGACGCGATCGCGTAACCACGGCACCGCCTCCGCCAGCGGTCGAACGACCTCGGCCACCGGTCCCTGCCGGGCCACGGCGTCACTACCTTTGGCGATGATGCTCGCGCACTGCCAGTAATCGCCACGGTCCAGCAGCACGGCGACCCGACGTGCGGTGGCGACCGGAATGGCACCGGCGGGGTCGATCTCGGTGCGCGGCAGGCGAAACCACCACGCGTCCATCGGGGTCGACCATTCCCGAACCGGCAGGTTCGCCTCGGCGCGCAACACCGAGTTCCTGCCGTCGCAGGCGACGGTCAGCTCGGCGTGGATCTCGCCGCGCTCCCCCTCGGACGTGCGGTACACACACCCACGCACCGCGCCTTCGCCCAGGATCAGACCGACGGCTTCGGTGTTCATCCGCAGCCGAAAGTTCGGTTCCCGCTGCGCGGCTCGGGCCAGCAAATTCAGCAGGTCCCACTGCGGGACCATCGCGATGTACTTGTGTTTGCCAGGCAGATTGCGCAGCGAGACCAGGGTCTGCAACCCGTTGCGGACCGGCAGTTGCACCTGATTCAGTACGCGCGCGGGAAGTTTCGCGAATTCGTCACCGAGGCCGAGTTCGTCGAGGAGGTCCAGGGTGGTGGGATGCACGGTGTCGCCACGGAAATCGCGCAGGAAGTCGCCGTGCTTCTCGAGCACCGTGACCTGAACACCGGCGCGCGCCAGTAACAGTCCGAGCATGATTCCCGCCGGACCGCCACCCGCGATCACACACCCGGTGCGCTCCATCCAACGATCCTACTGCGGGGCCGACATCACGTGCCGCGTACCGACATACGCGTACCCGGACCCCGAACTCGTCAGCGTTCCGACAGCGCGGTCGCTACCGCTGGGGCGAGACGCACAGTCGTCTGCCGAGTCGCGAACACCGTGCCGCCGACGCTCACCGAAGTCCTCCGCCGACAAGCCAGAATTCCCAGCGCAAGTGCACGTGACCACCGCGGGGAACGTTCCACACCGAACGCGCGGGCCTCGACCACGCGCCCGCCAACTCGAGCACGCGGGTTGAATTCGGCGATCGCTGAGTTCTGGTCTCCTCGGATTTCGGTAATCCACCCGACGCCGGACTACTGCGCCAGGAGCTGATCCGCGCGAATCGCCCCGACCCGGCGTCCCGCCCAACCAGCCGGGTCTTCAACTCGACGGTCTCGACCACTCGCAGCTCGCGACCTGGCAGCCGACGCGCCGGATACCGCAGAGCGACAGACTGATTCAGGCGTCGTCGCGACGCAAAGCGAAGAAGTACGGCTGCGACATACCGCGCAGATCCATCAAGCCGAGCAGCGTGCGCTCGTCCGCTCGACGGAAATGATCGATGATCGGCAGGTGGTCGTAGACCATGGCGGCGCTGGTGGCACCACGGAACTCGATGTCGCGCAACCGCGCTGTCGGCTTGCGAGTGCGCAACGCGGGTCCGAACACCGGCAAGCCACGCCGAACCGCACGCAACGCGCCCAGCGGGATACGGTCGGCCAAACCCAACGGCACACGGCGCGGGTCGATCGGGAAAATCTTGCTGCCGGAAGCGAACAGCAACGGGTGCACGGTGTTCACATCGTCGAATTGCTTGCCGTACCAACCGGATGCCGACAGCGTGCCGCCCATCGGGTGCCCGGTGTCCACTTCATAGCCGCGCCAGCGTCCGGTGGTGATCTCCTCGGCGCGCACGGCGGGCAGGCCGTCGAACAGAGCCTCGGCCTCTTCGCGAGTGCGATAACCGGCGAATGGCGCGGCGTTGTCGTTCTCGACCATGTCCGGCTCCTTCTGGGGTGGCGACGGTGCGACCCGCACTCTATCTATCTCTCATCGACGGCGCATACTCGCGGGCCGACCAACGATGACGAGTAGCTCAGAACGGCGTCTCGGGTGCCAACCGCCGCACCTCGGGCACGAAACGGTCCAATTCGCCGGACTCGAACCGCGACATCCCGATGACATGCCAGAACTGTCCCGCCGTATTGCCTTCCGCCTTGTAGCGACCGTCGGGCGCCACCGAAGCCCACCCCTCCGGCAGCCCGAGCAGCTGCGTCCTGATGGCCGGTTCCTCGGCGGGATTCGGGTCGCGACCCGCACCGGGCACGCTCCACAGAATCGTGCTTCCGTCGTCGCTACCACTGGCCAGATGGCCATGCACCGGATCGAACGCCAACGACCACACCCTGCGCGTGTGCCCCTCCAAGGTGTGCAGGTGACGCCCGGAAGCCATGTCCCACAACCGAATCACCAGATCGTCGCCGCCCGTGGCGAGGATCCCGCTGTGCCGGTCGATCGCCGCGGCCCACAACCGTCCGCTGTGCTGGTCGAACTCGTGCAGACAGGCACCCGAGCCCACGTCCCAGATCCGAATGGTGTGATCCCACGACACGCTCGCCAGGCGGTCTTCGTGGAAAGCCACCGCGTACACCCGATCCCGATGCCCGCGCAGTTCACGCCGCAGCCGTCCGTTGGCGACATTCCACAGGCGCACCACCGAATCGTCACAACCGGTCGCCATCACGCTGCCGTCGCCGCTGAACGCGATCGACCGCACCCGACCATGGTGTTCGGCACACACCGCGTGCAATCCGCCGGTGGTACGCACCCAGAGCACCACGGTGTCGTCGTCGTTGGCGGTGGCGAGATAGACGTCGTTGGGGTCGAAGGCGAATGTCCACACCGGCGCGGCCTCGACACTGATGTGGCGCTGGAACAGATCGGTCGACAGGTCGAGCAAGCTCAGGCGTCCGTCGTTGCCCACCGTCGCCAACTGCTGGGGCTGTGCGGCGTTGAACAAGGCCGACTCGAAGGTGAACAGCCGATCCTCGCTGCCGGCCACCTGCCGAATCAGTGTGCCCGCCACCGGATCCCACAACCGGACGATGCCGTCGTTGCCGCAGGTGGCCAGCATGGTGCCGTCGGCGTTGAAGGTCACCGTGCGTACCTGGCGCCCGTGCCCGGTGAGCACCTGCTTGCAGGCGCCGGTGACCGGATCCCACAACCGGGTGGTGAACTGATCGTCGGTGACCGCGAGTTGCGCGCCGTCCGGGCGGAAGGCGAACGGCCAGATCGATCCCGTGTGCGCGGTGAAACGGTGGCGGGGTTGCGCGGTCGCGGTGTCGTGCAGGCAGAGCAACCCCGCACTGTCGCCCGAGGCGAGCAACTCACCCGAGGGATCGAAGCTCAACCAGTAGATCGATGCCCTGTGCTCGGCGATCTCGTGCACCGCGGCACCGGACTCGACGTCCCACAGATACACACCGCCGTCGGTGTCGCCGCTGGCAAGCAACGGACGACTCGGGTGGAACGCGAGCGTGTACACCCGCCCGGTGTGCCCGCTGAGTTCACGAACCTTGGTGCGTGTGCGCGGATTCCAGAGCGTGAGCGTCCCGTTGATCCCACCCACCGCGAGCAGTTCCCCGGTCCGGTCGAACATAATGCGGAACACCGAACCCGACGCACCCACGAACTCACCGAGCTCACGGCCGGTTTCCACGTCCCACAACCGCACCAACCCGCTGCGATAGGACGCGGCAAGCAGCGTGCCGTGGAACGCCAGGCTGAAGATCAGCTCCCGCTTGCCGTCCGAGGGAACGCATTCGTGGCGCAATTCGCCGTCGGGCAGCCCCCACAACCGCAGCATCCCGTCCGCGTCGCCGGTCGCGAGCACGTCACCCGTCGGGCTCAAAACCACCGGCCACGGCCACTCCTTGTGCCCGCGCAGAATGCGCAGCAGACGGCCGGTGTGCGCGTCACGCAGGTCGACGGTGCCGTCACCGGAACCGCTCACCAGCACGCCGTCGGTGTAGGCGACCGCGAAACTCCGGTCGCGATGACCCTGCAACGTGCGCACGGGAAGTCCGGTCTCGCTGTCGCAGATCAGCACACCACCGTCGTCGCTGCCGATCGCGAGTGTCGCCCCGTCGGGGCTGTAGGCCAACGGTTGCGGCAACCTGCCGTGGCGCGCGTGGAAGCCGTGGCGAACACCCACCGCCGCCGGTGCGAATTCCGTGCGCACCCGCATGCCCGGCACGATCGCGGCACCACGCAGGTCGGCGCCCTCGGGGGTGTCACCGACCACCTCGAGCAGTGCCGCGCGATTCCAGCGGCTGCCGTGCGCGCGCACACCGGTCAGATCCGTCCGGGCGAGCCGGGCGCCCCGCAGGTCGGCGTCGGTCAGATCGGCGCCGATCAGGCTCGCCTCGTCCAATCGCGCGCCGACCAAGCGGGCACCACGCAGGACCGCGCCGTCCAGTTCGACCCCCACCAGCCGCGCGCCGGTCAGATCGGCGCCGGTCAGATCGACCTCGTGCATGTCACGGTAGGAGAGGTCCTCGCCCACCAGGATGGCTCCGCGCAGGTCGGCATCCGGTGCGGTGCGCAGACGAGTGACCACGCGAATCGCGTTGGCCCGTGCGATGTCCTCGGTGGTCTCGTCCGAAGGCCCCGCACCGTCGCCACCCGAGAGCACCGCGTCGGCCCATGCGCGCACCGTCCTGATGTCGGCGAGGTCGCAGAGAAAATCCACTGTCAGCGTGGACAGCGGCGCCTTCGCCAATTCGACGGGCGCCTCGACACCCGCGGCGAACTGGTCGGCGATGTGGTTGGCGACCAACCATTCGGTCACCGAAGCGTGGATGAAGCCGAAAAGGTTTTCCTCGGTGCGCACCAACAGGCTGCCCGATCCGATCGCGTGCGCGGACTGCGGAATCGACATCCGGTTCGTCCCGGTCAGTTCGACCAAACCCTGTGCCACCTCGGTCAATTCGCCCGCACGCAGATACGGTTGACCCGATTCCCATATCCGCAACGCGAACGCCGTGACCGCCAGCCACAATTCGGTCAACCGCAGTCCCGGCAGCGCGCCCTCGATCGACGCGGTGCGATTCACCTCGAAGGCCAACCAGGACTCCAGGATCTCCCGATACAGTCCCGCGGCGCCTACGGTCTGCTTGGCACCCTCCGCCGCACGCAATCGCCCCTCGTCCAAGTCGGCGATGAAGCTCAGCATCCTCGGGTTCTGCGCGAGCCCGAGCAGATCCTCGATGCCGGTGATCAAACCCATCCGCGCGTCGGCGCGCTCCACATCGCCACCGTAGCGATTGGTGAGGAAGGCGTGCACCTGGGCGGGGGCGAACTCCTCGATATTGAGGATCTGCCGGTCGGCCAGCTGACCGACGCGCTCACCGAGCGCGGTCAGCACCTGGGCACGGGACTCGAAATGTTGTGTGCGACTGGCCACCACGATCTTCGCCTTGCCCACGGCGGCTTGCAGCAAGGTTTCCAGGTGCTCCGCGGCGAACTCGTAGCTGATCCGGGTCACCAGCTCGTCGAAACCGTCGAACAACAGCACCACGCGGCCCTCGCGCAGCATGTAGCGCAGCGCCTTGAGGTCGATGCGTTCCTCGCCGTGATTGGCCAGGTGCGCGGCGACCAACGCGTCCACCGAGTGTGTCTTGTCCAGGGTGCGCAATTCGATCAGGATCGGGATGAGCGCGGGCATCGTCTCGGTGATCCTGCGCGCGAGCTCGCGCAGCGCGAACGTCTTGCCCCTGCCGAAATCACCGAGAACGAGCACGAAACGCCCGTGATCGGTCGAAAGCAAGTGCAGTAGCTCCGCGACCAGGTCGTCGCGGATCGACTGCTCACCGTGCTCGAATTCCCTGAAACGCTGCGGCACATACAGTTCCGGTGGATAGCGGCGGTCGGTACGCAACCGCTCGACCTGACCGGCCAGGTAACCGTCCAGATCCAGCAGGCCCTGGAACTCCAGGAAGCTACGCACTCGCAACCCGTGACTTGCCGCCTCCTCCCGCAACGAGCGCGGCGGCGCAGCACCCCGATAGACCAGCTCGGAGCCGTATTCCGGGTCGAGCGCGAGGAATTCCTCGATCACCTGCCTGGTCATGTCGCCGACATGCGCGCCGATCCGCCACTGCGCGGTGACCTCGTCGCGTTGCTGAGTGACCAACAGGTGCGCGAGACCGACCTCGACGCGGCGCACCGTGACACCCGGGTACCGGGTATGGCACACCTCGACCACCCGCTCCAGCAGCTTGCCGTGCGGGTCGATCGGATCGGGTGGCCCTGGTTCCTGCTCGGGTGCGCCACCGGTGAGTTCGGCGACGACGCTCGGCGCGAGCGCCGAGTCGGCGCCGACCCAGGTGAGCTCGGCGTGCGCGGTCGGCGTTCCCGACCGACCCGAGGTGGAGGCCGCGAAGTACCGCTCCAACCCGTCGGCGGTGATGTGCACGATCTCCTCGCGCCCCGGCGCGCTCGCCGGCACGACGGGCAGTCGATCGTCCAGCCGGTCCATGTGCACCCCGCCGGGCCCTGGCCCATGCAGCAGCAGATTCAGCCGCCGCCCGAGCATCCTGGACAGCACATCGACATCGCGCAGCAAAGCGGGATCGTTCGGCGCGGCAGCCGTTCCCGGCAGCGGATCGTGACGGACCACGCCGATGCGCAACCACCCGCTGTCCTCGAAGGCGCGCAGACGTTCGGCGAACCACGCCGCCTGTGGTTCGCCGATGCTGCCGTAATCGTCCTCGGGCAGGTGGGTCGCCGCCATAGTCGAGTTCAAACCCGCGACCACCACCCGCAATTCGGGAATCGGGAACAACGTCCACGGCTGCCCGATGTCGAACACCAAATCGTCCAAACCCTGATACAGCTCGCCGAACAAGCGCACGAAATGGCCCAGCTTCGGAAAGTACGGTGGTTTCGGCTCGTGTTCGCGCGATTCGCAGTTCAGAAAATAGGCGTGACAGGCGGGCCTGGAAATATCGTGATTGCCAGGCACCACGATCAGCCGGTTCGGCTCCAACCCGAGCAGCACCCGCAGACCGGTGAGAAACGCCAGCGCCTCATCGATTTCGCGTGGCCTGCCCGATTCGGTCAAGTCACCGGTGACCACGATCAGATCCGGCCGCGGCGCGCCATTGTCGACCATCGAGGTGACATTCGCCCAGATGTGGGACTGCAATTCCTGTGCCGTACTCGGCTCGTCCTGCGCGATCAAGCCGCGACCGAATCGAGGACCGGCCACATGCAGAATGGCGATGCCGGGGTGGTCGGCGCGGTCGGCGGAGTCGCCGGGAAACTTCGGAGCCGCGACCGGAGTCCTTCTACCGAGCGAAGATTCGATCGCCGCCGGGTCGACACCCTCCTCGTCGACCACTTCCGGGCTTGCGAGCGCGTCCTGCGGAAACCCCGGTTCGTCCCACGGTTTCGCACGACCGGCCAGCAGATGACGCACTCGTTCCAGCAGGATCCCGCGTGCCCGTTCCGCGTTCGACACGCCGAGCAGATCCAGGTAGGTGATGGTCGCGAGCAATCCGTCGAGCTGACAATCCGCGATGCGTACCGGCAACAATTTGCCGGGATCGGTGCGGAAGGCGGCCTGCCATTCCATGGTGCCGTAGCGCGATCCGAGGTAATTGTCCGACAGCACGGCCAGCACCACGGCCGAGTCGCGCACGCCGCGATCCATGAAATCGATGAAGTTGGTGCCGGGCACGAAATCCCAGGCCTGGATGAGGGTTCGATAGCCAGCGGTCTCCAGCTGCCAAGCCAGCCAGGTAGCCCATCGCTCGTCGGCCGGGGAGTAACTGATGAAGAAATCCCGTGGCCGTGCGTCCCGCTCCATCACACCTCCAGTATGTCGCCTCCAGTGTGGCGGCGACCACCGGGCACGACGCTTCGTTTCGCGTCGAGCGCGTCGAACAGGTAAGGGGCTCAGGACAAATCCTGTCATGATGGCAGGCGTGCCCGAACAGGTCGATTCCTCCGCACAACGCACGCTCGACGACGCCGCCACACCCACCACCCGGTGGGGGTTGACCGTGCTCGACTGGGTGCGTGTGGGGTTGCTCGTCGCCGGAGTGTTGTGTGTGCTCACCGGGCTGCTCCCCCGCGAAGAGGCCGAGGCCAATCTGCGGCGGATCGGCCCGCTGCTGCTCTTCCTCGGCAGCGTCATCGTGCTCGCCGAACTCACCAGGCAAGCCAAGGTTTTCGATGTGATCGCCCATCGCTTGGCGATCCTGGGACGCGGCAACTATCCCGCGTTGTTCCTGCTGTGCGTGCTGTTCGCCGCGGCGACCACCATTCTGCTCAATCTCGACACCACCGCCGTACTCATCACGCCGGTGATGCTCGCGCTCGCCGTGCCCGCCCGTATCCCCGCGCTGCCGCTGGCGATGACCACGCTGTGGCTGGCCAATACCGCGAGCCTGTTGTTGCCGGTGTCGAACCTCACCAACCTGCTCGCCGCCGATCGGGTCGCGCTCGATGCCACCGGGTTCGCGGCCAGAATGTGGGCGCCGCAACTGGTTTCACTACTGGCCAGCATGCTGTGCCTGTGGGTCTGGTATTGGCGGCGCGGTCGGCGCGACGACGACCACTACACCCCGCCCGAACCGATCCGACCGCGCTCGGGTTCCGAACGCGTGCTCTTCTACACCACCGCGGGCGCCTGTGTGCTGTTCATCCTGGCGATTCCCGTCGTCGGCGACAGCATCGGCGTCGCCGCGGCCCTCGCGGCGGTCCTGGCCGTGCTCGCGTTCGCGATATTCGACCGCGAGTCCCTGCGCTGGTCGCTGTTCCCGTGGCAACTGCTCGTCTTCGTCGTCGGACTGTTTCTCGTGGTTCCGACCCTCGGGCGACTGGGACTCTCGGACCTCATGCACACGCTCATCGGCGACGACTCGGGCGCGGCCGGCGCGTTCCGTGCGGCCGGCGCCGGTGCCGCACTGTCGAACGTCGCCAACAACCTCCCCGCCTACACCGCGGGCGAGGCAGTCGTCCCGGTGGAGCACCACAACCAACTCCTCGCCCTCCTGATCGGCACCAACCTCGCCCCGATCGTCACCCCCTGGGGCTCCCTGGCCACCCTGCTGTGCCTGGAATTCTGCCGAACCCACGGCCTGCGCATACCGATGACCCGTTTCGTACTCACCGGACTCGGTCTCGCCGTGATCGCCACCGCGGGGGCGGTGGGTGCGCTGTTGCTGACGGGATAGGCGACAAGCCCGCTCGTGAGACGCACCGACACCGCATACCGTGGCCGCATGCCCGTGCCACGGATCGACGAACCCGACCTCCCCGAGTGCATGACCTGGGACGAGCTCGAACAACTGCCGGAGAATATCGCCCAGCAGATCGAACTCTGGGGCGGTCGCGTGGTGTGGGCGCGCCGCGGGCCGGCCGAACATCAGATGTTCACCGTCCGCATGCGCAACGCGATGGAAAGCTGCGCACGGAAGTCCACATCGGATAATTCCGACACCCGTTGGCGCGTGAACGTGGAAACCAACGTCTTTCTCGGCGACAACGGTAAATCCGACTTCCTCACCCCCGATTTCCTGATACACCGCTGCCTGGAATCCGCCTACCAGGATGTCAGAGCCGCCGATACCCTACTGGTCGGCGAGGTGCACTCCCCCTCGAATACGCGGTCGGACATGGAAGCCAAGAAGTGTCGCTACGCGGGCGCCGGAATCCCCTGGTACTGGGAAGTCATCCTGGCTCGTCACACCAGCGCGATCGCTGTGGTACGCGCTTACGCGCTCGAGACCGGCCATGCTCAGCTACCCGTCGGGGTACGCCCACCGCACCCGGCGAACTACCTCGTGGCAGGCGAATGGACACCTGCCGACGAGCACGGGGTGCGGATCGAATTCCCGTTCCCGATCACTATCGACTGGTCCGACCTCGAGTACTGATCGAGCCGACGATCCGACATCTTCGTGGGACACGGCAGTATCACCGAACGCAGCGTGACCGACATGACTCGGAAGCACAAAGACCGCCGTCGTGCCGGCACCACCGGGCAACAGGGAGAATCGGCCGCAGCTGGTCGGCGGTTGGGCCGTGCGCGCGGTCGTGCGTGATCCGTTCTGCCACCGGGCCAGCCGAGGCTCGCGGTGGAAAGCCTTCGGACGCGAGCGCCCGGCATGAATTTCGGCGCGGAAAGCGTTCAGCCGGGCAAACCGGTGACCGTGACGTCGGCGGCGGATTTCACCAGGAGGGTCAGCTCGGAGACCAATTCTGGTCTGGTGGCGATGAAATCGACCTCCGCGCCCTCGGGGTCGAAGAAGTCGTTGAGCGGGGCGCCGTCGAAATCGGTGACGTGGATGCCGGATTCGCGGGCCAGCAGGGCGCCGGCCGGGAGGTCGACCAGTCCGGCGCGGTAACCGACGAAGCCGTCGATGTCGCCTCGGCTCAGCATTACCCAGCACAGCAACGGCGACCAGAGTTGGATCAACCGGCGGGAGGACGCCTCGAGCGTCAATCGTAAAGCGCGCGCGGCGGTGTCGGTGCGGGTGACCGGATAGCCTTGTAGCCAGGCCAAAGTGGGCGCCTTCGTCGGTCGGTGCTCCGGGCGCCACAGCAGACCGTTCGGCCCGATCGCGCCCCGATCCCGCACCGCCGACCAGGTTCGGTCGGGAATCGGTTCGTGCACCACCCCCACGACGGGAACACCGTTGTGGCACAGCGCGATACCGACCGTGCACACCGGAAGACCCACGGCCACATTGTTGGTGCCGTCCAGCGGATCGACCACCCAGCACCACGCGTCATCCATGCTGTCGAGCAAACCCGCCTCCTCGGCAAGGATGCGATGCTCGGGAAAAGCGCGACGGATATGCCCCAGGATGATTCGTTCAGCACGCAGATCCAGGTCGGTGACCAGATCGCCACTCTCGTCCTTCGTACGCACCGACAACGCACCCGCCAAGCCCGCGCGGATCGCCGCGCCCGCCTCGGCCGCCGCCGCGACGGCCACCCGCGCCGCCCTATCGATGACGGTGTCCGGCGGCGCCGCGTTCGTCACGTCCACTCGCATCGGTCCTCCAGTCGGTTCGGCGACACGCGCTCGGACAAGTGTGTCAGAACAGTTCGCGCGGCACCGCGGGTTTCCGACCTGGTGCACGGTGTTCGGCGCACCCGATGGTCGCCGGTACCGAACGTGCCCAACGACAGATCCGCCGTGCCGACTCGATCGGTGCCGAGCACCACGGTGGCCGCCTCGCCGCGCACATCAGAACGGTGAAAAGCACCGTTACGCAGCGTATAGACCTGGCCGGCACGGAAGTGCTCGGTCGAACGCGTCCGGTAGCCGACCGCGCGGGGGGTCGCACGGACCAGGTCACCCTCGGAACCACTGTGCACTTCGAACAATCGGTGGGTCGGCGCGAACGCCGTGTCGTCGTCCGCATCGTCGACATCGAGAATCTGATTGCCGACCGTCCCGTACAGCACGATACTCAGCAGATCCCAGCTGTGCGCGTGCATCGCGGACGTGGTCGAATCCGCGCGCACGCCCTCGGTCCACACATGGATGCACACACCACGCCCGCCGCCGCGCCACGCGGGGAAGCACAGGAATCCCAGCGGGTGGCGGATCGCGACCAGATCCCGACGCCCCTCGAACACCTCGGTCAGGAAGTCGCGCGCCCACGCCCGGACCGCGCGGCCGGAGGTGGCGGCAACCAGGGCATGCAGGCGGTCGTACTCGTCCATCAGTACGGGTTCCTCGGTTGCAACGCGCGACGAACGATGTCGGCGACGTCGCGGTCGGTGAACGAGGTGGGTAGCGGCAAGCCGAGCAGGTCGAACAAGGTGCGCGACTGATCGACGGTCGGCTCGTCCGACAGCGGCGAATCCAGACCGCGACTCAACTCGACCTGCCTGGTCTGATTGAAGCTCGACACCAGTTCGCGGTGGTAATCGCGGTAGTACGGCTTGTCGCGCTCGAACAACATCGCGGGCGTGTTCGGATTGTCCTGGGTCACGATCACACACGACGACGACAGGTCCCAGCGAAAGGTCGTCATCACGGCGGAAAGGCCGACGTCGATGGTCAGGAAGGTGAATCGCTGCTGATACCAGCAGGCGGCGAAGATCGTCGCGAACGCTTCGCGCCGGGTCCGTTCGGTGGTCCACGGTTCGATCGAACCGCTCGTCTCCGGCGCCAGCGACGAACGGAATTGCGCATAGGTCTTGCAGAGCTGTTCGTTGCTCGGATCGATCACCTCGATCTGGATCCGCAAGGGCCGCTGCTCGCGGCGCGCGTTCTCGACACATTCACGGAGCGTGACCGCGCGCATGTAGGTGCCGGTGCCGCCCTTGAACACCCACTGCTCGGTGCCACGGCGGGCCATCGCGAGCGCGTGCCCGATCTCGGGACCGTTGAGCAGCCGCACCGAGGACGCATCGCGCATCGCCTTGGCCGACAGGTGCCGATCCCGCAACAAGGTGGTGGCGAGCAGACCGAGGACCAGCAGGATCGCCTCGTTCAAGGCATCGTCGTTGATCACATCGACGACGGCGAGCACGCCGACGGTGAAGGCGAGCAACAGCGCGACGAGGCCGTCGACGTTGTTGCGCAACCAGATCAGCCATCGTGCCGTATGCAAAATTCGTCCTCCCCTGGCGTATTCCTTCCAGAATAGGGCCAGCCCGGTGGCCGCCGCTATCGAATTCGGAAGTCGTGCGCCGCAATGCCGCTGGACATACCGTAGGCGAAGACCATGGCCCACCGCACGTTTCGCGCATTTGACCTCGAGTGCGGTTGAGGTAGCAGGATCGGAATCGGTCGGCGGACGAACTCCGCGCGACCCCCGCCACCGTGCCTTCGCGCACGGCGTCGCGCACCCGCCGGTTCCCGTACACCCCCGGCGGGTGCGTACGGGTCACACTCGATCGGTGGTGACATTCGCGCGGGCACACGCGCGACGGATGGTCGTCCGGGACAACGAAAACCGACCGCGAAGCAATCCTCGCGGTCGGTAGGTCGAGCGGTACCGGTTGACCGGACAGTCGGGCGTCGCTCAGCGCGACAGGGTGATATCCCACTCGCGCACAACGAGTTCCGACGCACCGGTGGTGTGCAACGGATCGGCGTGCGCGAGTTCGGTTGCCGCATCGAGACTCTCGGCCTCGATGACGTAGGCCCCGCCGGTCCCGTCGGTGAACGAACCGCTTTCGCGCAGCTGGCCTCCGTCGAACAGGTGCCGCAGAAAATCGCGGTGCGGCTCGACGACCGTGGCATCGAAACGCGGCGTGCGCAACGCCAAAACCAGGTAGCTGCTCACGCCTCGTGATCCCGGTCCGAGGCCCTGGTCGCGGCCGCCGCGGCGCGCACCTGCGGTGCCAGACTCACGACCTGGCCGAGCACACCGTTGACGAACGACGGCGAGTCGTCGGTGGACAACTCCTTGGCCAGCTCTACGGCCTCGTCCACCGCGACGACCGGGGGAACATCGTTGGCGTGGAACAACTCCCACACCGCGATGCGCAGAATCGCACGGTCCACCGCAGGCAGTCGCTCCAGCGTCCAGTCCTGCAAATACGACTCGATGGTGCCGTCGACGCGATCCAGGTCGTCGGCGACACCCTCGACCAAAATGTTCGTGTAGGGCGCTACCGGCGCGACCGCTTGATCGCGTTCGGCCAACTCGACGCGCTCACCGAGCAGATCCGCCACGTCCACGTCCCTGGCTTCCGCCTCGAACAGCAGATCGACGGCGCGACGGCGCGCCTTGTGCCGAGCACCGAGCTTCTTGAAGGAGGACTTCTTGTCCCCTGACTGCTCAGCCACGGTCACACCCTCCCGATCGCCATGCGGCGACCGAACAGGACATCAAGCATTGACGCGGCCGAGGTAGTTGCCGTCGCGCGAATCGATGCGCAGCTTGTCACCGGTGTTGATGAACAGCGGAACCGATACCTCAGCGCCGGTCTCCAGGGTCGCGGGCTTGGTGCCACCGGTGGAACGATCGCCTTGCAGGCCGATGTCGGTGTGCTTGACGACGAGCTCGACCGTCACCGGGAGCTCGACATACAGCGGCTCACCCTCGTGGGTGGCGACCTGCACGGACATGTTCTCCAGCAGGAAGCGATGCGCGGGACCGATGGTCTGCTCGCCGATGGAGATCTGATCGAAGGTGTCGCCGTCCATGAACACGTAATCCGTGCCGTCGTGGTACAGGTAGGTCATGTCACGCCGGTCGACGGTGGCGGTCTCCACCTTCACGCCCGCGTTGAAGGTCTTGTCGACGACCTTGCCGGACAGCACATTCTTCAGCTTGGTCCGTACGAAGGCGGGGCCCTTGCCCGGCTTCACATGCTGGAACTCGGTGATCTGCTGGAGCTGACCGTCGATTTTCAGCACAAGGCCGTTCTTGAAGTCGCTGGTGTCCGCCACTGTCTTCGGATCTCCTCGTTCTACAACATGGTCGTTCTGCCACATGGTCGTTGGTGTGCGCGGAAACCGTTCGGACGGCGTCAGCCGACGACGATCAGTTCCGTGCTGGCGTTGGTGAGCGGTTCCAGGCCCCCGGCCTCGACACAGCGCACCACGAGCGTGTCCGCGATACGGACTCCGCCACGGTCGGGCCAGTACACACCTGGTTCGACGGCCACCGCCACGCCAGCCAGCAGTGTACCGGTTGCCGTTTTCGCGATTCCGGGCGCTTCCTGAATGCGCAGCCCCACCCCGTGCCCGAACGGGTGCACGAACAGCTTCGCGTGCCCCGATTCGGCCACCACCGCACGCGCCGCCGCATCCACCTCCGCGGCCACCGCGCCGGCGTGCAGCACCGCCATGCCCGCCGCCCTCGACCGCTCGACCAGTGCGTGCGCGGCACGCTGCCAGTCGGTGGGTGGGCCGAGCACGAAGGTACGCGCCAGGTTGACGTGATAACCGGCGACCGTCACCGCGAAGTCCACCCGAACCAGGTCACCTCGCGCGAGGACCGCCTCCGAGGGCCGGTGCTGCGGCGCGGCGGAGTTCCTGCCCGCCGCGACCACGATCTCGCGCGCGCCCACATCGGCGCCGTGTTCGAATACCGCCGCGGCCACATCCATGCCGACCGCACGTTCGGTGCGCCCCGGCCGCAGCGCCTGTCGCGCAAGCAGTGTGGCGAGCACACCGTCCGCCGCCACGCCCGCTGCGCGCAGCCGCGCCAACTCGTAGGGCTCCTTCACCACGCGCAGTTGCTCGACCAGTCCCGGTGTGGCGACGAAATCCAGGCCGGTGTGCTGGTCGAGGAAGCCTCGATGCTGGTCGACAGTGACGACGTGGCTCTCGTAGCCGATTCTGCCGAGCTTCCATTCGCCCGCGAGCTCCACCAGCCGACGGTCGACCGCACCGGCGATCTCGGCGGTGAGATCCGGCGACTGCGCGCGAATCCGGTCGCGATACCTGCCGTCGGTGGCCAAGACGGTGCGGTCCTCGGCGGTGCGGGTGTCCCAGGTGCAGACCAGCAGCGCCGCACAGACCCCGGTGAAACCGGTGAGGTATCGGACGTTCGCCGGGTCGGTGACGAGTAATCCGTCGACTCCGTGCTCCATCAGAATGCTGCGTAGCGTCGCCCGTCGACCCGCGTGATCCGGCACTCGCGCGGCGGATTCCCGCGCGGCGCTGCCCGGCTCACGACCTGGCTGATCAGGGCACATGCGTCAAAGCTACCGCCGACACCCGGTATCGCGGCCACCAAACACGAGTCCCGCGCGCCGCCGGTCGCGCGGTGGGGGCGGGCGCCGCGGATCGGGCAGGGCAATGCCGTTGCCCGGCAACCACATCGAGACACACGTCCGCTCCGTCGGCGACCGTTGTGAACATACGTTGTTCACATTTCGACGAGTTGTCCACATTGCGGTTCGCCCCGTTGTTCCCGGTCGACTCGGGCGGAAGGCTCATCGGTATGCCCCTTGTCGCGTTCGCCGCCTTCCTCACCTGGTGTGTCGCACTGAGCGTCATCGACCTGCGCCAGCACCGTCTACCGAACACACTCACGGTCGCGGGCGCGTTCGGCGTCCTCGGATACGCGCTGTACACCACCCAATTCGCCACGGCGGCGGCCGGTGCCGCGATGTTGGCCGCGCCGTACCTACTCGTGCACCTGGTCATGCCGAGAGCCCTCGGCGCCGGCGATGCGAAACTGGCCGTCGGTCTCGGAGGTGCCGCCGCGCTCGGCGGATCGGCCGCGTGGGTTTCGGCGGCGCTGCTCGCCCCGATACTGACGGCGGGCGCCGCGATCGTGATGATCTTCGCCACCCGGCGAGCTCGCCCCCGCGGCCACGAGGCGGGCGGAAACCCCAGTGGCACTGTGCCGCACGGCCCCGCGATGTGCCTGGCCACGGTTTCGGCATTGGTGGTGGCGAGTTGACCGGCCGACCGGTGCGAATGGCAGCGGCGCCGACATGGGAAGATGGACGACGTGCTGCGCTGGATAACTGCCGGAGAATCCCACGGTCCTGCTCTCGTCGCCATCCTCGAGGGCATGGTGGCCGGTGTCGAGGTGACCTCGGAAGAGATCTCCACCCAGTTGGCGCGCCGCAGGCTCGGCTACGGCCGAGGGGCGCGAATGAAGTTCGAGGCCGACAAGGTCACCGTCGTCGGTGGTGTCCGGCACGGTCGCACCATGGGCGGGCCGGTGGCGATCGAGGTCGCGAACTCCGAGTGGCCGAAATGGACGACGGTCATGTCCTCGGATCCCGTCGACCCTGCCGAGCTCGCCGATCTGGCGCGCAACGCGCCGCTCACCCGACCGCGACCCGGCCACGCCGATTACTCCGGCATGCGCAAATTCGGCTTCGACGACGCACGCAATGTGCTCGAGCGCGCCAGCGCGCGCGAGACCGCGGCCCGTGTCGCCGCTGGCACCGTGGCCAGGAACTTCCTGCGGCAGGCCTTCGGTGTCGAGGTGGTCTCGCACGTCGTCTCGATCGGCACCGCGGCCAATACCACGGGAGTAGCGCCGACCGGCGCGGATCTGGCGGCGATCGACGCGAGCCCGGTGCGTGCCTTCGACGCCGACGCGGAAGCCGCGATGATCGCCGAGATCGAGGCGGCCAAGAAGGACGGCGACACACTGGGTGGCGTGGTGGAAGTGGTGATCGACGGTCTCCCCGTCGGACTCGGCTCCTTCACCAGCGGCGAGAGTCGCCTCGACGCTCGGCTCGCCGGTGCGCTCATGGGCATCCAGGCGATCAAGGGTGTCGAGGTCGGCGACGGATTCGAGACCGCACGCCGCCGCGGCAGCCAGGCACACGACGAGATGCGGCCGAGCGCGGACGGCGTTTTGCGCTCCACCAATCGCGCGGGTGGCGTGGAAGGCGGCATGACCAATGGCGAGGCGCTGCGCGTGCGCGCGGCGATGAAGCCGATCTCCACGGTCCCACGCGCGCTCGCCACCGTGGACATGGCCACCGGCGAGGAAGCCGTCGCCATCCACCAGCGCTCGGACGTCTGTGCCGTGCCCGCCGCGGGCGTGGTCGCCGAGTCCATGGTGGCGCTGGTCGTGGCGCAGGCCGCGCTGGAGAAGTTCGGCGGCGACTCGCTGGCCGAGACCGCGGCGAACATCACCGGCTACCTCACCCGCGAGGCCAGCCACGTCGCCTCGGGTACGAACGAGCAGGATCACCAGCACAGCACCGCGACGAACGTCGATCCGACAGGCGCGGACAGCCGGTCACGATGATCGTGCAGACCGACCCGCGCGTTCCGTGCGTGGTACTGGTCGGACCGCCGGGCGCGGGGAAATCCACGATCGGCCGCAAGCTCGCCAAAGAACTCGGCGTGGAGTTGTACGACACCGACGCCGCGATCGAGCGCGACACCGGACGCAGTATCGCCGACATCTTCGCCACCGACGGGGAGCCGGAATTCCGCGCGATCGAGGAGCGTGTGGTGCGCCGCGCCCTTCGCACCGAACCCGGTGTCGTCTCGCTGGGCGGCGGCGCGGTGCTTTCCGCTCACACCAGGGCATTGCTGCGGGACCGGACCGTCGTGTACCTGGAAATCAGTGTGGCGGAAGGACTTCGCCGCACCGGCGCGAGCACCGCGCGGCCGCTGCTCAACGGGGGCGACCCGGATGCCAAGTACCGCGAGCTGATGCGCAAACGTCGTCCGTTGTACCGGGAGGTGGCAACGGTCAAGTTGCGTACCGACGGGCGCAGTCCCGGTCGAGTGGTGCGCATGGTCATGGACAAGTTGTCGCTGGAGTCCGCACCGGTCGCCGACACCGAGCCGTCCGCCGACACCGTGGCGGCCGACGCCACACCCGCCAAGCCCTCGGGCAGCGGTCGATCCAGAGCCCGCCGTCGTGCGCGCGCCCGTGCGGCGGCTCGCCGCGCGGCAGCCGAGGAATCCGGCACACCACAGAAGGGACAGGCAGGACACTCGCAGCCGGCGAAGCCGTCGAGCACCGCAGCAGCACCGGCTCCCGGAACCGATGCCGATGCGGCAGCGCCGAGCGGTCGGACCCCGCGACGTCGTCCACGCAGGTCCCGCGCACGCAAACCCACGAAACCCACAGGATCGGAGCAGACATGACCGAGGACACCCGAGGCGAACCGACGGCAGCGCCCACCGAGGAGCCGACCCATCTCCAGGTCCGCACCGCTGCCCCGTACCCGGTGATCATCGGCCGCGGGCTGCTCGGTGAACTCGTCGACTCGGTCACCGGGGCGACCGGCGGGGTGCGCACGGTCGCGATCTTTCACCAGCCGCCACTGACCGAGACCGCGGAGGTGGTCCGAAAGGCACTGGCCGACACCGGTGTCGACGCCCATCGCATCGAGATCCCGGATGCGGAGGACGGCAAGGAATTGGCCGTGGCCGGGTTCTGCTGGGAGGTCCTCGGCCGGATCGGCCTGACCCGCAACGACGTGATCGTCGGCCTTGGCGGTGGCGCGGCCACCGACCTGACCGGATTTGTCGCCGCCACCTGGATGCGCGGCGTGCGCGTGGTGAACGTACCCACCACCTTGCTCGCGATGGTCGACGCCGCCGTCGGTGGCAAGACCGGCATCAATACCGAGGCGGGGAAGAATCTGGTCGGCGCCTTCCACGAGCCGACCGCCGTGCTGGTCGACCTTGTCACCTTGGAAACGGTGCCGCGCAACGAGATCGTGGCGGGCATGGCCGAAATCATCAAGGCCGGTTTCATCGCCGACCCGGTGATTCTCGACCTGATCGAGCGCGACCCCGAAGCCGCACTCGATCCCACGGGTGCCGTCCTGCCGGAACTGATTCGGCGCGCGATCCAGGTGAAAGCCGACGTGGTAGCCGCCGACCTGAAGGAATCGGATCTCCGGGAGATCCTCAATTACGGCCACACGTTGGGCCACGCCATCGAACGCAGGGAGCGCTACCGCTGGCGCCACGGCGCCGCCGTCTCGGTCGGCCTGGTGTTCGCCGCCGAACTCGGCCGCCTCGCCGGTCGCTTGGACGACGCCACCGCAGACCGCCACCGCAGCATCCTCGCCGCCGTCGGCCTGCCCACCGGCTACGACGCCGACGCGCTACCGCACCTGCTCGAGACGATGCAGACCGACAAGAAGTCCCGCTCCGGCGTACTTCGCTTCGTCGTCCTCGACGGCCTGGCCAAACCAGGCCGCCTGGAAGGCCCCGACCCCGCCCTCTTGGCCGCCGCATACTCCGCCGTAGCCCGCGAAGACGCCGCGCCAGGAGGACCGATCCTGCTGTAACCCTCAGGTGCGCACTCGGTCCCGATCACATCCGCTGAACCCAGCGCCTCGGGATCGTTCCGCCAGGGCGCCCCTACCTATGGGATCGGCCGTGGTCGATAGGGCACTTCGGCCGTGGTCGATAGGGCACTAGGGTAGCGGCCGTGCAGTTTATCTCCGTCGTTTCGGTTCCGGTCGGCGACCAAGACCGTGCCAAGAGCTTCTACCTGGACAAGCTCGGCTTTCACCTCATCGCCGAATCCACCTTCGGCGATGGTCTGCGCTGGATTCAGGTCGGAATTCCGGGTGCCGAAACCAGTCTGACACTGGTGACCTGGTTCGACGAGATGGCGCCGGGGTCGTTGCGCGGATTGGTCATCGACTGCGACGACCTCGAGCAGGAACACAGGACCCTCACCGAACGCGGCGTCGTCTTCACCAGCCCGCCGAGCCGACAACCCGGCGGCGTGTTCGCTGTCCTCAGCGATCCCGACGGCAATCGGATCAGTCTCCGTCAAGCGGGGAGTTGACGGCCACAATCCACGATGTCGAGCGTCGGACGGGTGGGTCAGGCCGGGCTGGCCGCGACGGTGTCGTCGGGAGCCGAGGCGGTCTCCTTGTTGTTGCCTCGGTCGGCGACCACGCGGCCGATGCCGACGCCGATGAGGGCGGGGATGAAGACCAGCAGGACGATGAACGACGCGCCCGCGGTGAGTTCGAACAGGACGCCGTTCTCGCCGAGGTCGACGCGCGGGATGTAATCCAGCACCCAGGCCACCAGTCCGCTGCCGAGTCCGGCGAGCACTCCGGCCTTCAACCACCGCAGGGTCAGGTCCGTGCCGGATTCCGGTTCGGGGTTGTGCACCCGGTCGTGGTGGCCGTCGTAGAAACCCCACGCGACGATCGCCACGAGCAACACCACGAGGCAACCGATGCGCATCAATCCACCCTGGGTGGGCCAGTACATCATTCCGAACCCCAACGCGACACGCAGGAGAACTACCAGCGCGCCGAGGAGTGTGGCCCGCACCACCCAAGCAATCATGCGTTCCACCATAACCCCGAGCCGTACCGTGACAGAACCGAACGGCACGGGCGGGCATCGATTCCCGGCAGGCCACCCGGCGATCCCCACACAACCGACACGACCGCCGCAACGAAAACCCGCCCGACCGCTGGCCGCCGAAACACCTCGTTCCGAACGTCCGGGCGAGACCGACACGGCAAGTTCACGGCCGTCTCGCTGCCCGGGAGCGCCCTTTTCATCGGCGACGCACTCGGCATGGTCCCCTTGCTCTGGCAGTAACGCCGCTCATCGTCTACTTCTACCCCGCCGCAAGCACACCGGGGTGCACCAAGCAGGCCACAGGGAATCGATCGAACTCGCACCGAGAAGACGCGGCCGCCAAAACTTGCCGGGCGGAGATTTGCCCGAACCAACGAACCCGCACGGACCGCGTCAGTCGGATGCCGACACAGGGGTCGACTGCGGTGGCGCGGGGCCGCCGAGGCGCAACCCGACCGGAGAACGGTGCTGCACGCGCAACAACAAAACACCGATCACGGTGTTCGGACAACACGCGTCGCTGGACACGCACGCGAGCCGATCGCGGGCCGAGCTCACGCACGATCCTCAGCCGGTCTCCCGATCTGTCGCGAGCGCACGCAAGGGCAGTGAGCCGCGAGCTAGCAGAGCAGTGTGTGCGGCCGCGAGTGATTTTCCCGCGTCGAGTTGCTCGCGCACCCACTCCGAGATGACCTGTGCGCCAAGGGCGTAACCGAGTGCCTGTCCCGGCCAGGCCAGGTAGCGGATGACTTCTTTGCGTACCTGAGCGGCGTCCAATCGCGTCTGCTCGACCATGAATTCCACGGCGCGCTCGACACTCCAACCGTGCACGTGCAACCCGACGTCGACGACGAGGCGGGCGGCGCGCCATCGCTGATGCGCGAGTAACCCGAGCCGGTCGAGGTCGTCGGTGTCGGCGACCGCGCCGATCGTCGACGCGAGGGTCTCGGAGTACACCGCCCACCCCTCGGTGAACGAATTCACCGGCAGCAGCCGCAGCAGGTCCGGGAGCTCGTCGTTCTCATCGAGCAGCGCGAGTTGCAGATGGTGACCGGGCACCCCCTCGTGCATGGCCAGCGGCAGCACCTCCCACGGCCTGGTCACCGAGGGTACGGTCAGATTCACGTAGAGCGAGCCGGGCCGGTTGTTGCGGTGCGAGGACGGGCCGTAGAACGCCGCGGGGCCGGTGGCGGCATTGGTGTCGGGCATGGCGATCACCTCGCACGGGGTGTGCGGCCAGTGTTCTACGAGCACACGGCTTTTCGCGTCCAGCATGGCGTGGGCCCGGCGGAATCGGGACAGGATCTCCGCTGCCGAGACAAGCGAATCGTGCGCGGTGGCACGCTCGGCGAGTGCGGCGAATTCAGCGTCGGTCGCGCGTAATGTGTTCCTCCCCAAGGCTTCGACACGTTCCGGGGTGATCGACACGCTCGTGCCGCGCAGGATCGCGTCGCGGTAGCGCGAGGCGCCAGCCGCCGAATCCGCCAGGGGTGAGGTCTCGTCCGCGTCCCGTTGCGCCGCGACGGCGACCATCCGCAGGTCGGCCAACGCGACGTAGACATCATCGAGCACCGGCTGTGGCGGCGTAACCACTGAATCATCTTCGGCGCGTGCGGCTTCCAGATCGAACAGCAGCGGATCGGGTCCGGTTTCCCGCTCGGCCACCAGCGTGTCGACCTGTTCGACGAACGCACGCAACACCGGTGTCGAGCCACGCGTCCCCGCCTGCTCGATCTCGCCGATAAGGCGGCTCGCGTACTCGGGAAAGGCTCGCAGCCGTTCCACATACCGCGCGAAGCGAGGGTCCTCGGCTCTCGGCCACGACCGCGACGCCCAGGAAAGCCGCGAGACCGGGCCGGTCATATGGTTCAGCTCACCGATATCGCTGTGGGCCATGGTGCTTGCGGCGCATTCCAGGTGGTATCGCGCCGCCGCCACGAAATCGTCGGACCCGCCCCGGATCTCGGACACCGCGTCGGCCAGCTCGGCGGCGCGCTCGCGCAGCGCGTCCCGATTGCCTCGGCGCGGGTCTTCCCACAGCACGGGCGGCAACCGACCGACCTCGATCGCGGCGTCGGGTGCGTACGACCAGAGCAAGTGCAGCACCCGCGCGGAGTAAGTGGCCAGATCATGACCGTTGTCCGAAGTATCCCCGGTCTGTGCCATCCGACCATGGTATCGACCGGGCACGCCCACACCCGGACAGCCCGCGCCCTGCCACGGCCATCGGCCACCACGCCCGTGGCGTTCAGTCCAAGGACAACGCGCGTTTGATGAACTCCACCTGCAACAGCAGGAGGTTCTCCGCGACTTCCTCCTGGGTGGTCCGGTGCGTGACACCCGACAACGGCAGCACCTCATGTGGGCGACCCGCCTCCAACAGCGCCGTCGACAAGCGCAGCGTGTGCGCGACCACCACATTGTCGTCGGCGAGACCGTGGATCAGCAGCAGCGGCCGGACCGGTTCCCGCGCCGCCGACAACCCGGCCGCGGTGACCAACGAGCTCTGTTCGTAAGCCTCGGGATTCTTCTCGGGGTGCCCGAGATACCGCTCGGTGTAATGCGTGTCGTAGAGCTGCCAGTCGGTGACCGGCGCACCCGCGACGGCCGCGTGGAACACATCGGGACGCCGCAGCACGGCGAGCGCGGCCAGGTAGCCGCCGAACGACCACCCACGGATAGCCACCCGATCCACGTCGAGCGGGAACTCCTCGACAAGTCCGGCCAGCGCCGCCACCTGATCGTCCAGGGTGCTCGCCAGGTCACCGGCAACCGCCTTCTGCCCGTCCGCGCTCTGGTTGGCGGTGCCTCGTCCGTCCGCGATCACCACGGCCAAGCCCTGATTCGCGAACCACTGCGCCTCGAGATAGGCGCGCTGATCGTGCACAACGCGCTGACCGTGCGGGCCGCCGTAGGGGTCGAGCAGCACGGGCAACCGAGCGTCACCGGTGTAACCCTCCGGCAGCAGTACCGCGGTGGGTATCCGGTCTTCGCCGACGGCGAGCAGTCGCGGCCGCGCGGTGAGCGCGGGAGTGGCGGTGCGCGCCTCGATCTCACCGACGACGGCGTCACCGTCGAACACTCGCACCGAAGCACGAGGTGTCGCAAGGGAATTCGACGTCAGCACGGTGATAGCACCCGCCCGAACCGCTGTGTGCACGCCCGGCCGATCCGACACCCTGCGCACCCCGGAGCGGTCGGCACGATAGACGTGGACCTCACCGATCTCGGTGCTCGTCGCCGCCTCGGTGTCGACCGCGCTGAACAGCACACTGTCGGTGTCGACGTCGAGCACCCCACGCACACGCAGGCTCGAATCCGTCAGCTCGTCGGGGCCGGATACCAGCAGCCGTGCGTCACCCTTGTCGACGATGCGCACGAGCCGCCCCTCGGCGGTGCGGGTGGGCACACCGCCGAACAATTCGATCCACGGCTCGCCGACGTCCTCGGCGATCACCTCGGTGACACCGGTCTCCACGTGCACCGTGAGATAACGCTGCTCGCGCTGATCGCGCGCCTGCACCAGCAACAGCGGCGAATTACCCGCGCCCCACTGCACTCTCGCCAAATACGGGTAGGCGCCGCGATCCCACTCGACCGCCGTCGTCGCACCATCCAACCCGACCAGCAGCAGCGTGACCTCCGCGTTCGGGGTGCCCGCCGCGGGGTAGGCGATCTCGGCGGGTGCGCGCTCGGGGTCCGACGGCGCGGCGATCCACCAGCGACGCACCGGCGATTCGTCGACGGCGGCGATCAGCAGCCGGTCACCGTCCGGCGACCACCAGAAGCCACGCCCTCGGCCCATTTCCTCGGCGGCGATGAATTCGGCGATGCCGTAGCGCACCTCACCGTCGTCGGCCCCGATCACGGCACGGTCGGTGCCGCCGTCGAGCTCCAGCACCCGGACCTGACGATCGGATACGTAGGCGACGCGGCGGCCGTCCCCGGAAATCCTGGGATCGAACACCGGCTGGCGAACCTCGTGCTCGACCACCGCACCCGAGCGCAGGTCCGCGACGAACAACCGGCCCGACAGCACGAAAGCCGCCGTGGTCACCGCATCGTCGGTCGAATAGCCGACGACGCCGGTTCCGGCCTCACGGGCACGCTCGCGCCGGGCACGCTCCTGCGGTGAGTCGTTCTCGTCGTCGACGTTCAGCAGCCCGTCGGGATCGGCGACGAGTCGGTCGGCGCCGGTCGGAATATCGCGCACCCACAGCAGATTCGTGGTGTCGGTGCCCGACCTGGCGCGCAGGAAGACGATGCGCTCACCGTCCGGTGCGACGGTGAATCCGCGCGGCGTGCCGAGCAGAAAACGTTGGGTTCGCGCGGATTGCCGTGGGTAGGAAAGCGCATCGCTCATACTCTGATGCTAACGGCGGGTCACGACCCCACCGACATCGCTCCGCATGGCCCGCCCTCGCCGACCCCCCTTTCGGTGCGGACCGACTCCTGCTGGAATTGGCCGCCGAGGATGGGTAACCGCCGTGCCGAAAAGCCATTACGATGCC